>NZ_LN611422.1:189467-204619 GCF_000821245.2 Virgibacillus senegalensis | reverse complement strand
CGTTCGTCCTGAGCCAAGATCAAACTCTCCATAAAATGCGAGCTTGCTTGCTCGTTCAAAAAACTAGCTTGTATATCTTGCTTGACATACTGGTTGTTTTGTTCAGTTTTCAAAGATCAAATTGTCCACCATCTCATCGACAGCTCAATTATTATATCAGATTACTAGAATGAAGTCAACATTTTCCCAAAAGAAATTGTTCGTTCCTTCAAAACAGCAACTTAATTAATATAACACGTTCAAAATATGAAGTCAATATGTTTTTTGAGTTTCTTGCTTGCTGTTTGTTGCAGCTTTCATAATATATCACTGCTATCAATCAATTTCAACCATTTTTTATATGGGAAATTATTCCTGCGCAAAGCAATCTAGCTTCGAATTCGACTTTATCCAAGATAACCATTATTAATTCTTTAAAGGTAAAACTGCTAAACAGAAACCTCCCTTATAGTAAAAGAGCATTCGAACTATTGTAGACTATGGAATAAAAGTTATGATGGGCTGTTTTTGTTCAATCCTGCTTTTTAACTCTGCCATCAATTGCTGGATTTTCTGATTGCGGTCAAAAGGAGCCATTTTTTTATGTAATACCGAGTACAACGTTACATCCCGAAGCAGGAGCATCGAAGAAAATTGTTTGGTCCACTGGTCCGGCAGCTTCGTTTCTTCCTCGTATCCTTCCAGAAATACTGTGAGAAACTCTTTGGCAAACTTATCTCTTTCCTTATAGGACATTGGCGGATGGCTGAATTGAACTGAATAGTACACAGGTTTCGCAATATCAGATACATACCAGAGATGACAACAATCATCGAAATCGTATACGTGGATTTGCTCCCCGTCAAAGTGAAAATTGCCGGAATGAAGGTCATTGTGGATCAACCCATAATTATCGTATGTAACCGGAAAACCATGAAGCTCTTCGACTAATTGCCGGGCATGGTTGATAACAACCGTTTCAGAAGCCGGTAGATATCGTTCCACGTCCAGTAATTCGTCCTGATGCCACGCCTTGCGTTTAGCCTCATCATTCGGTTGGTAAGTCTTACTTAATTTGTGCATGGTCCCGATTGTTTTCCCCCATGAACGAATCAATTTCCTATTCGGTAGACGGTTATCCAGTTCCACTCGGTTCCCCGGTGCTTCCCTGAACAGGCAACCGTAAAACACAGAACCATCTGAAGCTGGATTGGTTACGACCATCCTGCCCAACGAAGAAGAAAGCGCCCTGCTTACGCAAACACCATGATTTGCAAGATAATCTATCCAATCCAGTTCTGCTTCGATCTCCGGAAGGCTACGATGGGAACTGTGAGTGATTCTTAAAATACATGGTTCACTCACTTTCGTTACTTCGAATACGTAATTCTCGAAATCCCCAAGTTTTTCGTATCGATGTTCCAACCCAAAAGCTTCTAAAAAGTTATGGATGATCTGTTCAGTAAGCTGCTTTCCGACTATTGATTCCATTCCCCGTCCTCCTCTGGGTCATAAAGAAACTTACTCAAATTTATTTTTCCGCCTTTTTCGACTTCCACCCCTTCAAGTTCAAGAGATAGCTTTTGTAATTGAAATTGCGCTTCCTCTTTTATACCGATCTCGCCCTTAGCATTAATTACACGATGCCAAGGCAACTGATGTTTGCCGCTCATCGAGTGCAATATTCGGACGACTTGCCTTGCGCCCCGTGGATTGCCAGCATGCTTTGCGATTTGTCCGTAATACATCACTTTTCCTTCCGGTATATTCTTGATGAGCCTGATCGCATTTTCTGTAAATGGCTGCATCTTTCCCCCTCCGCCGAGTTTAAACATTTTCCTCCATTATACCGTAATTTTCACCGTTTCACGCTTATGATTCAAAACCTTTCACATTTTCAAGTGTATCAGGCTCGTATTTGTCCGTCTTTTTCAAAACCGACATGCTCCCGTCTGTTTCCAAAATGACCGCCTCCACCATTTCCATCGAAATCAACCCTTGATTACGGACCGCCTGCAAAACTTCTATCCGTTGAATTCTTTCCTGCACCATCCTTTTCTTAAAAAAGCGTCCTTGGTAAAACAGCAGTTTGGGTTCTGCTTTTATTAACCGATTGATGAACGTACTTCTAATAGAAGACCAGGCAAAAACAAATTGTAAAAACACTAGCGTTGCAAGCGCCGTTACTCCCTGGAAGATAGAAACTTTTTGATTTAACAAAATGGTAGCAAACGTGGAGCCGATCGCCACCGTAATTACTAGATCGAAAGCATTCAATTTGGTCAGGGTCCGTTTACCAGTTATCCGCAATAATACAATCAACACAAGGTATGCAAGGATTCCGATTAACACAACCCTTCCGATAGACGACCAGGAAAATGAAAACATATTGACTCTCTCCCTATCTCATGATTTTTGATGTATTTTCCTGTTTTGTTTCACATTGAAACTGCGTTATCCTTCCGTATAAGCGGAAAGCAACTTTGTAAGCTGTATAGACAATTCCTCCATAGGAATAAAACGGACTTTGCGGAACATCTCTTTCCCATCAGCAAGAACGATGACAGCCGGAACGGTAAATACAGAGTAAGCACCGGCGATCTCTGTGACCTCGTCAGCATCAACATAGATCCCTTGAACAAGGTCTTTCCTGGAGAGCAGTTGTTCAATTTGCGGACGGACAGCCTGGCAAACCGAGCAATTCCTCCTGGATATCAATAGTAGGATGAATCGATGCTCTTGCACTTCCTGATTTATTTCTTCCAGTGACTCTACCTTCAACATCGTAAACCCCTCCTTTTTGTAAAGTGATACCCCGATAAGTGGTTATTGGAACTTGTAACAAAAGCACCAGGATTAAAAGCAGCTGAGAAAGGGTATTAACATTCAGCAGTTACTTAAATCTGAGAGATAGGAATGATAAAGACAAATGGAAGTTTTAGAGAGCCTTGTAGCAGCTGTTTCTGATTTTTTATGGACGTATCTATTATCTATTTTATTGATTTTCACCGGTTTATTCTTTACTTTCCGGCTAAAGTTTTTCCAGTTTCGTTATTTCAGGCATATTTTACATAAGACAATTGGCCAGATATTCAAAAAGAACAAGCATAAAGGATCGATCACTCCATTCCAGGCTTTCACTTCTGCATTAGCCTCAACCGCGGGAGCGACGAACATCGTCGGCGTTCCGGTTGCAATCGCTCTTGGAGGACCAGGAGCGCTCTTTTGGATGTGGATTGTGGCTTTGATCGGCATGGCCACCAAATACAGTGAAATTGTTTTGGGGTTGAAGTATCGGGAAAAAAACAAAGAAGGAGAATGGGTCGGCGGTCCGCAATATTACATAAAAAAAGCGCTCGGCTGGGATAAAGTTGCCTTTCTATTCGCATTTTTCCTCATGCTGGAAGTGATCCCGAGTTCCATGGTCCAGTCCAATTCCATCGCTACACAAGTCGAAGGAGCCTTCGGCTGGCCAACATGGCTGTCAGGGATCATTATAACCGTATTGATCGGACTGATTGTTTTTGGCGGAATAAAACGAATCGGTAAAGTGACTGACAAGCTTGTCCCTTTTATGGTTATTTCTTACCTGCTGGCAGCCCTTGCTGTGATTCTGGCGAATATCGACCAGCTCCCCTATGTTTTCGGATTAATCTTCACCCATGCGTTCACACCTATTTCTGCGGCAGGCGGATTTGCCGGTGCCGGAATAGCCCAGGCGCTTCGTTGGGGGATTGCACGTGGTCTGTATTCCAACGAAGCCGGTGTCGGGACCGCACCAATCGCCCACGCAGCAGCACAAACAGACCATCCTGCCAAACAGGCAATTTGGGGGATCGTCAGTGTATTTGTAGATACTGTCGTCATTTGTTCCATTTCCGGTATTGCGGTTTTAGTAACCGGCGCCTGGCAGGAAGTCGGAGCAGATGAGGCTTCGAATATGATTACCATTGCCTTTGCTGATCTATACGGCAATAACTTTGCTGGCTCCTTTATTGCGATCTTTCTCCTGTTTTTTGTCCTGACTACCTTAGGTGTGTTGCTTTTTTACGGAGAAAAACAGGTTGAATATCTTTTCGGTTTAAAGACAGCGAAGGTAATGCGCATCGTCTATATCGTCTCTGTTTTTGTCGGAGCGATAGGAGGACTTCAGTTTGTATGGCAGTTTCTTGATCTAGTCCTAGCCTTTGTTGTGTTGGCGAACATTTTTCCATTGATTTTCCTTAACAAAGAAGTAAAAGCGATCACGGAAGATTATATAGAAAGAATCTACAAAGAAAAACACGGGGAACCGACCATTCATCTGTTCTCGGATAAATGAACCGGCATCTATTCCACTTTAAAATCCACCCATTTTACAGTATCATCAAACAAAATGGCGGGAAAGGAAGGGAATTGGCATGACATTTACAGATAAAACAATCATCATTACCGGTGCCAGAAGTGGGATCGGTGCCGCGGTAGCTGCCGCTTATGGAGATGCCGGGGCCAAAATCGTAGTAGCGGAAAAGGATCCGGAATCCGGAAAAGCGACTGCAGAAGCTATCGAAAAAAACGGTGGTACCAGTTTATTTGTCGAAACGGATGTCCGCAAACCGGAAGATATCGACCTTCTTATGAAGAAAACGATTGAAGCCTATGATAAAATCGACATTTTAATCAATAACGCCGGGCTTTCCCGATTTAAAAATGTGTATGATTTAACAGTGGAAGAATGGGATGATGTGATCAATACGAATTTGCGCGGGAATTTTCTTTGTGCACAAGCAGCAGCAAAATATATGCGAAGTAACCCTGATGGCGGGGCCATCGTAAATATTGCTTCGACCAGAGCCTTTATGTCTGAGGCGGATTCAGAGGCTTACGCTGCTTCTAAAGGGGGAATCTCTGCTTTAACCCACGCATTGTCTGTCTCCTTGAGCGATGATCGGATCAGAGTAAATGCAATCAGTCCCGGTTGGATTGAAACAGGTGATTATGAGCAACTGCGTCCCATCGATCACACACAACATCCTGCCAATCGTGTGGGAAAACCGGAAGACGTCGCTCGTGCTTGTATGTTTTTGACAGATCCCCGAAATGATTTTGTGACCGGAGAAAACCTTGTCCTTGATGGCGGCATGACGAGAAAAATGATGTATGAGCATTAATTTGACGGCAACCTATTCACCTGGGGATGTGCGCTGAATGTACTCCAAATGGCCATGAAAAAGCCCCTTCCTTTATCACGCTTGTAAGAAAGAGGCTAGTTTGTCAATATGATGCCCATTGGCTATGCTCCTTTGCAATAAAATTTAATGAATTATCGAGGACGCCGGGCATCAATGATTTGTTGCAGTTCGTATTCATTCATCATCTGTAATCCCTCCTGTTTCGTTGATATCTTCATTATAGACGGCAGGAGGAAGATACATAACAGCTGACAGGTGGAATTTCGCTCGGACTAAAGACGGAGTTACCTCTAGGTCTTAATATGCCCATACGGAAAGGAGGCAGAATCATGCAGATTGTCATTCTTTCTGATACCCATATGCCCAGAATGGCCAAAAAACTTCCACGACAATTAATAACTGGATTGGAAAGAGCCGACTTGATCCTTCACGCAGGCGACTGGCAAACCATAGAAGTCCTCGAAGAACTGCAGCAATATGCCCCGGTAATAGGAGTGATCGGAAACGTAGATGGACCAGAGCTTAAAGAACGGCTCGGTAAAAAGGAATGGATAGTACGAAACGGGATTACCATTGGCATCACGCACGGAGATGGAAAAGGAGGCACCACAGAAAAACGAGCATTAACAGCTTTTCAAACAGATTCAGTGGACATCATTGTTTTTGGTCATTCCCATATCCCCCTTCTGAAACAGGTAAACGGGATAACGTTATTCAATCCCGGCTCCCCGACAGATAAAAGGAGACAACCCCAGTTTTCTTATGGAATATTACAGCTAACGGAAACCTCTTTTGAACTAAAGCATGTATTTTTTGAAGATAAAAGTTGATTGGAGAATTAGCCGGCCTGAAGGCATCCCTTCCTGACCGGCTTTTCATGTATAAAGGATGAAAATAGGCAGAATGTATAAAGTAAGACTCACAGAAGTTTGGCCATTTACTTACAAACAAAGGATCATTTTTAAATATACGGTTGGATTCGGGCGGGAGATTGAAACATGAAATTACAATTGATCGAAATCTATTTACCAAAAAAGAGCACAGAAAATTTCAATCGGCAGTTACAGGAACTACCTATCATTACCCATTGGCATTCGAATGAATCCGAAGAATACGCACTTATTCGCGTATTGGTGAAAGCCAATGATTCTGAAGAAATATTGAATTTTTTGGAACTGAATACAGAACGCGACGAAGAAATCAAAGCATTATTGTTCAATCTTCCGGCTTCTATCCCAAGAATAGAAGCAGAGGAGGAAACGGAAGAAGGTGATGAAGCCTCCAATAATGCAGATCTTATACGGGCCAGCCGTCAGGAATTATATAACGTTGTTCACTCATCCAGCGAGATTACCAAAAGCTTTACTTGGTTCCTACTGCTCTCTTCTATCGTGGCCACTGTCGGTATCATCAAGGACAGCCCGGCGATTGTCATTGGAGCTATGGTGATCGCCCCATTGATTGGCCCATTTACCTCTTCTGCCTTCGCCTCGGTCCTGGGTGACTATCAACTGATGCGCCAATCTGTCATCACTTCCTTATACGGCCTGATGATTCCCTTGCTTATTGCAGCAAGCTTCGGCCTATTCTTTCCACTTCCTGCAAATAGTCAGGAATTTTTATCGAGGACCGACATTCAAATAATCGACATAGCTGTAGCCCTGGCTGCCGGAGCAGCAGGAGCATTATCCTTTATTAAACGGGCTTCTGAGGCACTGGTAGGTGTGATGGTTTCCGTCGCACTGCTACCGCCTGCAATCGTGCTTGGCATGATGGTAGGAGCAGCAGCATGGAACAACGCCATTACGCCACTCCTGCTGTTGCTAGTCAATGTGAATTCCATTACACTATCTGCCATTTTGGTGTTTTGGTTCAGCGGCATCAAACCAGTTAATTGGCAGGAAATCAAGACTGCTACCACCTCAAGGAAATATTCACTTATGTTCGTTTCCGCAATCATCATCGTCCTTGCAACTGCCATTTACTTTATTCAATTTTAATAAGCAAACTGGTTTAACAACCCGCAACAGGCAAAGACAGCTGTTCACTCAAATGAGAAACAACTGTCTTTTCCGCCTGATTAAGAGCTGGTAACTGTACCCGACCCTGGTGCAGGGCCAGTAGGTCCATTACCATTATCGCCATTACCCGGGAATAGTACCGGACATTGCGGTGGAATAGCAGGCGCCGGGCATTGTTCGACCAGAACATCCCGCGGCTGACAAAAGTCTGCCATAAGCTCAATTGTCACATCTGCCAGTGATTGAACACTTTGACAAATACCCAGCACAATGTCAATACTGGTTAAAGCGCCGGCTGTAGTATTGACCGTCACACTGCTATCCAAATCAGATAATCTTGCAGCGATACGCGTTCCTTCTGGCGCGCATAGGTAGAGAGATTCAGGGAGGTCAATTGTGATCGGATCACTAATTTCAACGAATGGAGTAGTTCCCGTCAATCCGCTGAATTCTACAACGACTGCCAAGGACCTGGTAAAGGTAACCCGTTGTAGTGTTACCATTGCGCCATCGATGACAAAGGTCCGGTTTTCTCTTTCTCCAAGCTCTTCAATCGGTATCTCTTCATTTAGGTCCAGCTCTTCTCCTGTCGCTGGGTCCACTAAATAAACCGTTGTTGTCAAATTGCTGACGGTTGGACCGCCCGGATCAATTGGCAGCGTACCTAGAGCTCCAGCAAGTACGTTTCGGCTAACATCCTCTTGCAAGATTACCCAATCGTAAACTTTTTCCGTGTTTATACATAGAGGCTCCTGAGCCCCTTGCAAAGATTGGCTCTCCAAGTTTATCGACTCCTTTGTTAGATTTTTTATTCAGTAACCAAATTATGTTTTAACCCCCGCCTTGCTACATGCCAAAAGTCTATTTCTAGTTAATTTGTTTAAAAAGGGCTTCTATCTAAATGGTTAGAAAGGAAGAAAAAGTAATAAGGATAATAGTCACAACACGGCTTTCGCTCTCATACCATATTCTATATATTACGGGTGAAGAGGTGACTATTTTGTGAAAGGCTATAGCAAAGAAGACATTAATCACCTATTAATCCAACATCGAAAGTATAAAAAAATGATAAAAAGCTACCAGGAGAATGATTGTACGAAAGACTATCTTCTTTTAAAAGAAAAATACCAGGAGCTTCAACAACAGATGGAACAGCTGAACCACACAGCATCAGAAACCATCCAGCAATATAAACAAGAACTGCAGCAAAAAGATAGAGAAATAGACAAATTAAGCAGGATGACAGGATGGAACACGGCCGATGACTCAAGTATCAACGAAGATGGCAAGCCACCCAGTGTACAACCGGACAAGTGGAAGCGGCCCTCCAATCAACCGATAACAGATAGTGTCGCCTTCCTCTCCCAACAGCTATATTACTTGGATCAAAAGTTAACAGAAATCACAAGCGGCCAACCGCTGAATAAGAAAAGAAAGGAGAACGATCAGGCGATGGATGAACACCACCAACCACACGACCACAACGCATCTTCTACTTTTTTCAACCAAATAAAAGTACCAATCCAACAGCACAACTTAACAGACACACAAGAAGCTGGTAAACAGGATCCAAAGCTTCCGGGCACTCCAGGAACACAAGATTCTTCTCACATAAAACTGTTGGAAAAGCTTCAGGCAGAAATGAAGGAAATGAAGGAGCTCATGAAAGAGTCTAATTCACCAGCAAAACAAACCGAAACGCATTCCCATCCTACGAAATCAAAATCACGGGATCCATATTCACTGCTCAAGCCAGTTGCAAATCCTTATCATCCTTCAACAAAACAGCCCCAGTTCCATTACCGGAATTTACAAGGGGCTTCCGTCATACCAGTTATCGATAACAAAGGAAAACAAAATCATGCGCATCCGATCAAACGTAAACAAAACCAAAGTAAAAATGACCATGCCAATGGAAATCACCAACGTACTCTTCCACCAATCAATAAGCTCACTTCTACGAATCCCCCTCCAAGCCCAACGGACGCCCAACATGAGCAGCCAATTTGGTTAAAAAGTGACGAGGACAAACGTGCATATTTACAAAAATTAATAAAGCAGGAAGAAGCTAACGTTTCAGAAAGTGCAACTAAAGAGCAAGCTGTAACTAGCGTGAGCTCATCTGACAATAAACAACCGTCGGAAAAGCAAATAACCACTCCCACCAGTATCCAGACGACAGAACATCAAACTTTTGACAAAAACAGAGCAAAGATGAAAACACGAGCAGCTGGTGAATCAACAGATATAGAACGACCGAAAATAGAAAACGTCAAACAGCACCACTCCCATGCAGCGGAAGAGAAAAAGTCTATTTTCAAGAAATTCTGGGATAAGATCAACCCATAAAAAATAAATTATTTTCTCAGTAATTGTGATAGCTTGCCGAATAAAACAAACCATCCCTCCCGAAAAGAGATGGTTTGTTTGTTTCCTTCTAAAGTGATTTACGCTTGATGGATGATGCCAGCTGGTGATGGTTCCAAATATTTTTTAAATCAAACACAAATGCCTGGTCATCTTTTAAAAAACTGGAAATATCACTGGGAGTCATGTTCACAAACTCCTCATGCGGAACTAAAACGAGCAGAATGTCTGCAGGCAATATCGCCTCTCGTTCGGCCAGTTTAATCCCGTATTCGCTCTCCATTTCTAAGGGATGGGCAATCGGATCATAAACAGTAACCGATAATCCAACATCCTGCAGCATTTTTACTATTTCGACTGCTTTGGAGTTTCTTATGTCTGGAACATTTTCCTTGAAGGTGATTCCCATCACCGTAATGCTCACGTCACGCAAATTCTGCTTGGAACGGATGATTTCATCAAGGACAGCACGGTGAACATAGGCAGCCATTGAATCGTTTATTTTCCGGGCCGCTTCTAAAAATTCCGGGGTGTGATGCAATGCTCTTGCTTTATAAATCAAATAGTAAGGATCCACCCCAATACAATGCCCACCTACAAGTCCCGGGGTGAACGGAAAAAAGTTCCATTTTGTCCTTGCCGCCTCCAGCACATCGGCAGTTTTGATTCCGACTTTGTCGCAAATCATTGCCAATTCATTCATCAAAGCGATGTTGATATCCCGCTGCGTATTTTCAATCACCTTTGCTGTCTCTGCAACTTTAATCGAGTTCGCTTGATAAATTGGCGCATCAATCACACTTTGGTAAAGGGCTGCTACTTTTTCCGACACTGCTTTGTCCTGCCCGGCAACGATTTTCTCTATTTGCCCAAACGTATGCTGTCTGTCTCCCGGGTTAATTCTTTCGGGAGAATAGGCTACAAAAAAACCTTTCCCTGCTTTCATTTGTGAGCATTTTTCCAGGATAGGGATACATACTTCTTCTGTTGCTCCCGGATAGACGGTAGACTCATAGACAACGGTCGCTCCTTCTGCAAGATTGCTCCCGATCATTTGGGAAGCTGCTATTAAATAACGCAAATCAGGCTCCTTTTGCTCCGTAATCGGAGTCGGGACAGCAACAATCAAATAGTCACACATCCCTAACTTTTGCTCATTCGTTGTAAATAATATAGCAGACCTCTCCAATTCCTCCGTCGATACCTCTTTTGTTCTATCAATATGCTTTTTGAGCAGTTCTACTTTTTGCTTATCTACATCAAAGCCGACTACCTGGTACCGCTTTGAAAAACCAAGTGCTACCGCAAGGCCGACATATCCTAATCCAACAACCCCTATTGTACAGTCGCTTACCTTGTCTTTATCTATTCGTTTGTTTCCTCTGCTTTTTACCTCTCTCATTGGAATGTTCCTTTCGTTGGAGTAAAGCTATTACTTTATATGAGAAAGAGAGGTCCACTGTGCAAATCTATCCGCAAAAAAGGCACTCTTACTAGTTTGTCAGTTAAATAGAAACTAGATTCAATTGGCATACAAGATGTATGCCGTTACAAGTGGCACAACCTGCAAATACGTTAATGTATAACGGATTTTTTTACGAAATCTGAAAGCAAAGGAGATAAAGCATGATCCCATTAATCAACCTCAAACGACAATTCACCACTATCGAAAAAGAGATTGTCACAGCAGTGAACGATGTGATACAAAGTGGAAATTATATCCTTGGACCAAGGGTATCGGAGTTAGAGAAAAAAGCTGCCCAGCGGCTTGGTACCGCCGATGCCATTACACTAGGCAACGGCACAGACGCTCTGGCTCTGACTCTCGAGGCATTCGGAATCGGTTCAGGAGATGAAGTCATAACAAGTCCGTTCACTTTTTTTGCGACAGCAGAAGCAATTTCCAGAGCTGGAGCAGTCCCTGTTTTTGCAGATGTAACTCCCGATTTTTTCACCATTGATCCAGAGGAAGTCGCTAAAAAGATTACTTCGCGCACGAAAGCAATCTTACCTGTCCACTTATTCGGACAGCCGGCTGATATGGATGAAATCAACGCCATTGCTAAAGAACATGACCTTATCGTAATCGAAGACGCCTGCCAAGCCTTTGGTGCGTTTTATAAAGGTATGCCGGTCGGCAGTCTGGCAGATGCTGGATGTTTCTCCTTTTTCCCCACCAAAAACCTCGGCACATTGGGTGACGGTGGAATGGTGACCACGTCGGATGAGCAGATTGCCGCCAAAATAAGAAAACTTCGTGCCCATGGAAGTGAACAAAAATACTATCACGACATGATTGGCTATAACAGCAGGCTAGATGAGATACATGCTGCCATTTTGTTAATTTGTTTGCAGCATATTGAGGACTGGAACAACCAACGCAAAAAATTAGCAAACCATTATAATGACGCATTTTCCGACCTAAAAACCTTGCTTCCCCCTCGAACCAAACCTGATCGAACCCATATTTATCACTTATATTGCCTGAAAACCGAAAACAGAGATCAAGCAGTCGATTTTTTACAGGAACGAAGAATCAGCACCGGCATTTATTATCCCTGCTGCCTCCATCTTCAGTCCGCTTATAAAGATTTGGGATACAAACATGGAGATTTTCCGGTGGCTGAGCAATTATCCGACCAGTTGTTCGCCATTCCGATGCATCCATTTCTCGGAGAAGACGAACAACAGATCATTATTTCTGCTGTAAAAGAAATGGATGAAGAACGATGAGTTTTTCCATAGGATTGATCGGCTGTGGTTTTATAGCACACAAACATCTAAACACAATATGTAACATAACGAATGTGGATTTGACCGCAGTCAGCGATCTGCAGGAAGAGCGGATGGATGATATAGTGACTGCTTATGAAGAAAAGGCGTTAACAACTAAAGCGATAAAGCGTTATTCCAATTATCTCGACTTGCTGCGTGATCCAGCAGTCGACATTGTTGTGATTGCTGTAATAAGTGGTCTGCACGCGGAAATTGCAAAACAAGCGCTTCTGCACCGCAAACATATCATTCTGGAAAAACCAATATCCTTGTCCCTGGAGGATGCAGATGCAATTTCCCGGATTGCGCTGGCAAACAACCGAAAGGCGCTCGTCTGCCATCAGCTGCGCTACCGTCCATTCATATCCCGCTTAAAGGAGCTGATTGACGCCGGATACTTTGGAATGCCTTATTTAGGGGTAGCATCCATTCGAATCAACCGCAACAAAGAATATTATCAATCAGCAAACTGGCGCGGAAGCTGGTCAATGGACGGTGGGATGCTCGTCAACCAGGGGATTCATCTTATCGACCTGCTTATCTGGCTACTTGGCGAGCCTGTCTCCGTCTACGGAGAAATTGCCAATCATGCAGCAGGTTACAAACAAACAGAAGATATTGCGGCTGGAATCGTAAGCTTTTCCAACAGAGCAAAAGGAGTAATCGAAGCCAACACCGTTACCAAGCCGAAACATATCGGCTATCAGTTAACCATCTTTGCTGAAAAAGGGACAATCAGTATTGGAGGGCCAGAATTAGATGAAATCAGCCGATGTTACGTAGAAAATCATCGAGAAATATCGGAAAAACTGATGGAGACGGCATCCCAGAAAGACGAGCATAGGCGAATGTATGAAAATTTCATTGAATCACTAACAGGGGGCAACAATCTTCTGGTAACGGCTGAGGAGGGAAAGAAAGCCTTAGAAGTTATATGCGGCCTTTATCAATCCCATCAGCAAGGAAAGCCTGTCACCTTTCCCCTTTCTTCCTTTTCGACAACAATGATGCTTGATTAAATTGAAAATAGGACGTGAGTGAATGATTCATCAAAGCGCATGGTTAGGAAAAAACGTTTTGATAGGTGAAAACACTGTCATCGAGCAGGAAGTCATCATCGGAGATAATACGACGATTGGCAGCAATGTCATTATTCATAAGGGTACGATTATTGGCAGTAATGTAATAATCGATGATTTAACCTGCCTCGGTAAATATCCGATGGCCAATAAGAAAATGGCTAGAAAACCAGACACAGGATTAGCACCGTTATTGATTGGTGACCACGTAACCATCGGCGCCAATTGCGTTATCTATCGGGGCTCCATTATCCATGATGGGGTTCTAGTTGGAGACTTGGCTAGTATAAGAGAAAATACCGAAATTGAGGATGAAAGCATTATCGGGAGGAATGCAACGATAGAAAACAACACACGTATCGGCAGTCGGGTAACTGTTCAATCCAATGCCTATCTAACTGCTGATATGATTATAGAAGACGATGTATTTGTTGGTCCCTGTTGCTCTTCCTCAAATGATAAATATATGGGAATGGGAAACTATCCCTATCAGGGACCAATTTTGAAAAAAGGGGCGAAGATCGGCAATAACGCTACCCTGCTTCCTGGTATCATTGTGGAGGAAAATGCCACCGTGGGGGCAGGAGCCGTTGTCACCAGTAATGTACCACAAGGAAAAACCGTTGTTGGAAATCCTGCCAGACAGCTGGGTTGATAGCTGTTCCTAACAATAAAGCCAGGCCGAAAGCGGTCCTGGCTTTATTGATTGAAGAAATGAAAGGAGACAACCCAAACTATATTTTAGATTATTTTTTACATATCATGTGACTTTCCGGTGTGTTTCCGGCTATTATATTTCCCTACTATTAAGAATGCAAAAAGAATTCTTTACCCTTTCTCTATAATTTCTGGATTTCCGCAGGTCCGGCAATCTGCTTGAAAGCTAGAAAATGTACTTTTTGTCAGTATCAACCGCCTGAACAAGCTAAAGGAAGAAACATACTATATTGTGAGTTCGCTAGTAGTATTACTAGTTTCTCAAATTTAAAAATGAAGGAGGTAAAACACACTTGTCACTTAATGATCTAATCATCAATAGTAGTTTTGAGACTGGTGACCTTACAGGATGGAACGCTGTAAATACAACGATCTTGAACGGCCAGGCACATTCTGGATTCCACTCAGCCCGGCTTGCCAGCGGAGCTGCAGAAGCTTCCCTCTCCCAAACGGTTGCTGCTACTGCTGGGGAACAATACGAACTGCTAGTATCTCTTGCCAAAACGACCACAAATCCAAGTCCTGTCGTCAATATTCAAGTATTATTTTTAAATGCGGCAAATACCGTCGTAGGGACAGGATTGGATACAGAAGTTTTTTACGGCAATATTCCATTAGCCCAGAATAGTACTTGGCATAACTTCTACCAAAATACTGAACCTGCTCCAGCTGGTACAACACAAGCTCAAGTAATCATCAGCAAACCCATCAGCGCTCTTACTGCTCCTGCAGTATTAGTAGACGATGTAGAATTACTTTCTGCGGAAGGTGACGGCGAAGCTGGACCTACTGGACCGATCGGGCCTACTGGACCTACCGGTGCTACCGGACCTACTGGACCTGCTGGCGCGACTGGACCTACGGGTGCTACCGGGCCTACTGGGGCCACCGGCGCTACCGGACCTACTGGGACCACCGGTGCTACCGGACCTGCCGGCGTGACTGGACCTACGGGTGCTACCGGACCTACCGGCGTTACCGGACCTACCGGTGCTACCGGACCTACTGGACCTACTGGCGCTACCGGACCTACCGGTGCTACC
>NZ_LN611422.1:185358-187781 GCF_000821245.2 Virgibacillus senegalensis | reverse complement strand
CTACTGGCGCTACCGGACCTACCGGTGCTACCGGACCTACTGGAGCCACCGGCGCTACCGGTGCTACCGGACCTACCGGACCTACTGGACCTACGGGTGCTACCGGACCTACTGGGGCCACCGGCGCTACCGGACCTACCGGTGCTACCGGACCTACTGGACCTTAAGCCAATTGAAGTTGAAAAAGGTGTTGACTCTGTCAACGCCTTTTTCTATAAGTTTAGGTTTACATACAAACCAATACTTGCTGTAACAAATAAGCTAAGAACAGAAGGAAACTGTCAGCAATATTACTTGAAAGGAGAATAACTTATGGTTTCTATTAGTTTATGTATGATTGTGAAAAATGAAGAACAAGTACTAGCTAGATGTTTAGATTCAGTTAAAGATATGGTGGATGAAATCAATATCGTTGATACGGGTTCTACGGACAATACCGTAAACATAGCGAAAAAATATACTAATCGCGTTTTTTACTTTGAGTGGATCGGTGACTTTGCAGCAGCTAGGAATGAATCCTTCAAACATGCTACCAAAGATTATATATTATATCTCGACGCAGATGATGTAATCTTGGAAGAAGATCGAAAAAAATTCAAAAAACTAAAAGAAACGCTTAATCCTGAAGTAGATTCCGTATCCATGTATTACAACGCAGGAACGGATGAATATGGAAATGTAACCCTGCAATACAGAAGAAACCGGCTTGTCAAACGAAGCAAAAATTTCAAATGGAAGGGAGACTGCCATCAATATCTGGAAGTGTACGGAAATATCATTAATTCTGATGTGGCTGTCACACATAAAAAGATACGCCATTCTGTCGGCAGAAACCTATCCATTTATCAGAAAAAGCTAGATAGAGGCGACACGTTTACCCCTCGAGATTATTTCTATTATGGTAATGAGTTACGAGAAAACGGCCATTACGAGAAGGCAATAGAGAGTTATGAAAAAAATATAGCCATGAAAGATGGTTGGATTGAAGACAAAGTGTATGCCTGCATTAATAAAGCAGATTGCCATCGATACTTGGGAGAAACAAATAAAGAATTAGAAGCATTGTTCCAATCGTTCAATTTCTCTAAACTTCCCCGTCCGGAAACATGCAGCCGTATCGGTTTTCATTTTCAACAGCAACAGGACTACAAGTCTGCCATTTATTGGTATGACTTAGCGACACAACTGGAAACTGATCCAAATAAATGGAGTTTTACCTATCCTGCCTATGCTACTTGGTATCCGCACTTACAAATGTGTGTCTGCTACTATAATCTTCAGGATTTCGAGAAGTCCTACCACCATAATGAAAAAGCTAGGGAATACCGTCCGGACGACCCGAAAATAAAGTTTAATAAAGATTTACTGGAAAAGAAGCTGGGATTCAATCAGCAGCAAACTACTGAACTGAAATAAACAGTACCGAAAGCAAATAAAAATGTGTGAAAAAGGAGGAGGGAGATTTATCAAAAAACTCCGTAACAAAGGAGGCCACTGAAAAACTGAAGGTCTTTGAAAAGTAGAATTTTAAGTGATTTGTGCCCTCTATTCCTTCATTAGTTTAACGATTCGTTTCACATTAGCTGTAAAAATCGCCATCGCACCTTGCATGCGCATGCCTTCGAGACCCGAAGACCCCAAACGGGCATCAGGATCTGGTGATTCTTGTAGTTCCAGTTGGTCATCGGTAATCGTCTCTTTAAGTAAGTTCACCGGTTCTTTGATTTTGGGGATAAAGACGAGCTTTGGTTCTTTTTCAATGACTTCGACAAGGCGTTCTGGATAGTCTAACTCAGCTTCAAGCGTGTCTTCAGTTGGTTTTTGCTTCATCGATTCATCGACGGGATGAATCATTTTTCGGACGTTTCGGAACGGGTGCGCAATACTTCTTGAGGAGATGTTGATTGTATCGAGCTTAGGTGTGCGTCGCATCAAGAATAAGAGACTTCGATTGACTCATTCCTTTTTCAAGAGCGACCTCCACCGTTTTCCAATCAGGAGATTAAAAGGTTTTTGTCTTTAAGACGTTTGCGACGGAAGTGAGCTAAGCTGGGGTAATGGCGTCATTTTCGGGAGCCATTGCAAGGAAATACTTGAAGGACATGTCGACCTGAGCTCGTTCCACGAGATCTACGTCAGACAACGTATAGATGGTTTTCAGTTTACAAGAAAAAAGAGTGACCTCCTTTCAGAAATCAAAGAAAATCACTTCTTTTTCGTTTACCCTCTTTTGATTCCACGATGAGCGTTCGGTGGTGACGCCTGCGGGAACAGCGCGAGCCGAAGATCCACTTGGTTAAGTGATCTTCTTGACCAAGTTAGCTGAGGCCGTGCCCGCGGCAAGCATCCACCGATAAGCGATTCGTGAGAATCAACAACAAACTTTAAAATCTCTTCTGGATTAGAAAGGACTTTTTCAGTGG
>NZ_LN611422.1:100455-183898 GCF_000821245.2 Virgibacillus senegalensis | reverse complement strand
TTTACCCTCTGTTGATTCCACGATGAGCGTTCGGTGGTGACGCCTGCGGGAACAGCGCGAGCCGAAGATCCACTTGGTTAAGTGATCTTCTTGACCAAGTTAGCTGAGGCCGTGCCCGCGGCAAGCATCCACCGATAAGCGATTCGTGAGAATCAACAACAAACTTTAAAATCTCTTCTAGATTAGAAAGGACTTTTTCAGTGGCCTCGTAACAAAGACGGAGTTTTTTGTTCTACTATTGGAAGGAGTCCGAAGGCTTGGATTCTGCAGGTTTTCGATTGTATGTATAGGGCCATTCTGATGCCAGCATGCCGTAAATCACATGATCAACAAAACGGTCATTCAGCCACTCTGCTTGTCGGATACGTCCTTCTTTGACAAATCCTAACTTTTCCGGTATCGCTCTGCTCTTTCCATTTTCCGCTGCTGCTCTGATTTCGATGCGGTTTAAATCAAGCCTGTCAAAACCGTAACTCGCCAATGCTTTTACGGACCGGGTCATGATTCCCTTCCCTTGATGATTTTCACCAAGCCAATAACCAATTGAGGCACTTTTATTGTGCCAATTAATTTCGTGAAAACCTATTACTCCTGCAATTTCCCCGTGGAATAAAATAGCCGTTGTCAGGCTCTTGTTTTCTGCGAAGCGTTGTAACCCTGACTGAATGAAAGCTTTTGTATCCTCCGCTGCGGTAGTTCCATCAACCCATCGTAAAAATTCACGCAGGTAATCCCGGGAGCTGTTTGTCAACTCAAACAGTTCCTCTGCATCGCTTAATTCCATCAATTTCAATTGAATCTCTTCGTCCACCTGGTAAGTAAACAAACCTCTCTCCCCCTTCGAATAAATCTGTTTAGTTAACTCGAAGATGTGTTTCAATTAGTTTAACACAATGGCTATTAGCTGCAATCCTAAAAATTTTTTCCCCACTACAAAACGATCCTTCACATCAGCAATACCTGGTTTTTTTACGGCGATTGTCCCCCCTTTTGAAACAATCCCAAACAAAGAGGACCTCCATGCACTCGCAGAGGTCCAACCAATTATTATTCTTTTACCTTGAGCAGTCGAAGCCCATTAAGCGTCACAATCAAGGTGGCACCCATATCTGCAAAAATCGCCAACCAGAGCGTCAGCCAACCGGGAATGACCAACAGAAGTGCGGCGAGCTTGATCAGCAAAGAAAAGGAAACATTTTGTTTAATGATCTGTAACGTCTTTCTGCTTAGTTTCATGGTGAATGGAAGTTTTTCCAAATCATCAGCCATCAACGCAATATCTGCTGTCTCTAATGCCGTGTCAGTTCCGGCACCTCCCATAGCGATTCCTACCGAGGAGGCGGCTAATGCGGGAGCATCATTGATCCCATCGCCGACCATAGCAATCTCCCGATTTTTTTGCATATGCTTGATAAAAGCCAATTTTGCTTCAGGCATTAGCTCAGCCCGGACTTCATTGATTCCCAGCTGTTTGGCAATCTCCTTAGCAGTTGCTGTATTGTCCCCTGTCAACATGATTGTTTCTAATTTTCTGGCATGAAGCTTGCCTATTACTGCCTTACTCGACTCTCTGATTCGATCAGCAACAGCTAACAGACCAAGCACTTCTTGAGCTGTACCGAGTACCAAAACGGTCTTCCCTTGCTGCTGCAGCGTCAAAATTTGCTTGGAGATGTCCTCTTGTATGTCCATCATCCCCGAAAACAAGCTAGGGCTGCCTAAAAAGTATTCTGTATCATTTACGAAAGCTTTCACGCCTTCTCCTGTCATAGACAAAAAGCCTTCCACAGGAGTATCGTGATATGCTAATAATTCATTGTCCGCCTTGCGGGTTATGGCAGCTGCTAAAGGATGCCCGGATTTTTGTTCCACAGCGGCCGCGATAAGCAGTATCTCCCTTTCAGTTTGCCGGGAAAGAGACACTAGATCGGTTACTTCCGGAGTCCCCTTTGTCAGCGTTCCTGTTTTATCAAAAGCAACCGCAGAAATAGTTCCAGCTTTTTCCAAATAAACGCCGCCTTTGATTAATACTCCATACTTGGCAGCGCTTCCGATCGCTGTGACGATTGAAACAGGAGTGGAAACAATCAACGCACAAGGACATCCCACTACCAGAACAGCAAGTCCTCGATACAACCAATCGTGCCAATTTCCCAAGAACAGCGGGGGGACGATTGCTAAAATCAAGGCAAACAAAATGATAGCGGGAGTATACCAGGCTGCAAATCTGTCAACAAATGCCTGGGATGGAGCCCGTTCCGCTTGAGCCTCTTCCACTAAGTGAATGATTTTGGCAAGCGTCGTATCTTCTGTTCGCTTTGTCACTTCGACTTCTACAAAACCATCCTCATTCAAGGTACCCGCATAAACAGTTTGGCCGCTTTCTTTTAATACCGGAATCGACTCCCCGGTTATTGCTGCTTGATTTACGGTAGCGCTCCCCTTAATTACGATCCCATCCATCGCGATTTTTTCCCCGGGCTTTACCATCATTACATCCTTTATTTGTATGTCCTCCACAGGGACTAGTTGTTCTTTTCCTTCTCGTTTGATCAATGCCTGCTTTGGGGCAATATCAAGTAATGATCGGATGGATTCTCTTGCTTTCTCCATCGAATAGGACTCCAATGCTTCGCTGACGGCGAAAAGGATGACAACAACTGCAGCCTCTCCCCACTCTCCGATTGCAGATGCTCCGATTACCGCGACTGTCATTAACGTCCGCATATCGAATTGAAAAGCTGCCAAGTTTTTTAATCCTTGGAGCAGGAGCTTATATCCTCCTATTAAGATCGAGGCACCATACAAAAGAACGGGAATAAATCCATGTTCCAGTTGCATGTTTCCGGCAATCCAAGCAGCAGCCAGGAGTAGGAATGCAAGCAAAACACGTAGAGTGGTTTCCTGTTTCCAGATGGAAGGACGTTCCTGGTCCATCCGTTCATGTTCAGGAATAATTTTCAGGTTTTCAAACGCGCCTGCCTCTTCTAACTGTTTATCAGATGCATTTCCATACACGGTCAGTTTAGCAGCACCAAAATTCACGGTAGCATCAGAAACACCATCCAGGTGTTTAACGTTCGTTTCGAACTTTCCAGCGCAGCCAGCTCAGGTAAAACCTTGAACACGATAAACCTTTTTTTCTTCCCCACTTGCCAGATTAGCATCCATCCGGCAACCCCCCTTTTTGTTCAAAGGATTGAACGAGTAATTGGACCATAGATTCATCGGTCAACGAATAAAACGCAAGCTTTCCTTCTTTACGACAGGCTGCGATTCCCATCTTGCGAAGCGTCCGTAAATGATGGGATGCAGTTGCCACGGAAGTACCAATGATATTCGCTACATCACAAACACACAGCTCTTGTTCCTGAGATAAAGCGAATACAATTTTAGCGCGGTTTTGATCTGCCATCACTTTGAAAATCTTCACTATCTCTGATATATCTTCGTTTTCCATTTTACTTTTCACACGAGTAACTGTTTCCTCATTATAACAATAAATATCACAACGATCTGCCGACATAGCATCACCTCATTCAAATGAATATTTGAGTATAATTCTATTTTATCTAAAACCCCAATAACATTCAAACAATTATTTGAATGTTAAGAAAACAGGTACGACCTCCCCCTTCTTAAAAGGATGACAGCGACTGCCAATCCTGTTAACTATAAATCCCGCCAACAAAAAAAAGCCCCCCATCCGGGAAACTTTTTTAGTAAACTATTCTGCTGTTATCGTTAATCCAGCGGTCAACAGTGCTTGTTTCAGTGAACTATATGTTCCGGAACTTTCAAAATCAACCCCTAATTGAACAGCTGTCTGTGCCACTTCCGGGCGAATTCCGGAAATGGTAGAGGAAATACCGAGCAATTTCAACAGACTGGTCAGCTGGTAAATTTGCTGGGCGATCATCGTGTCGATTGTCGGCATACCGGAAAGATCGATAAACAAATGCTCAACCTGGTTTTCCACACATTTTTTCGGAATAGTTTCTATAACAACTTGGGCACGATGCGAATCCAATTCTCCTATCAGCGGGACGATTGCCATGTTGTCAAACACCGGGATGATAGGGGTGCTCAATTCATGAATCAATTCCTGCTGTGAGAAAAGACGCTGCCTGGTAATCTGGAAGTAAACCTCGGTAAACTTTGTCACCATTTGATTAAAGGCCGATTTAATTTTGTGATTCCACTGCAAGATATCCTGCTTGCTTACGATTTCATCATATTCTTCAATAAAACGGTGGACAAATTCCATAAAGATATATTCAGCCTTGTTGACCGCTTCGATCACTTCATATATAGGCGTTTCTGAATTGACTCTGCTTTCTCCGATCGTTTTAGCCCATACATCAATCTGCTGAATTATCGTTCCTTCATCGGCGAGCAATGAGCTGCTTACTGCCTCTATCGTCATCCTATTTTGTTCGCGAAGCATGTTTTCGGTTTGATGATCTGCATAAAGGGAATACAAGGAGCCTTTTGTATCCTTCCTCGTACGAAGCCAGTTATCGGTAATCTGATCCGCATGATCCATTAAAAAATGATATAATAATTCATCCTGTTTGGACATTTTCACTACCCCCTTTCAAACATTTAGTACCTAAATCTTTTTTACTACGCTTTTTCGACATCCTTTCTTCCTCCTCAGTTTATCACACCTGTACCAGTAAATTAAAAGGGTATAGCCTTCCTCTGGAATAGTGCAAAAAAAAATAAAAATCAGGATGAATGTAATCGTTTTCTGATATAATAGATCTATAAAAGGAGGTTTTTTTAATGGGACAAAAGCCTTTACACTATGATGGAAGCGGAAAGCCGCCGATCATGCCAGAGAAATCGACAGCAACTCAGCCTATTCAGATATCTGCTGAAGCAAGAAAGAATATTAGCGGAAATCCGTATATACCAAACTAAACAACCTCGAAGGACTAACCGAAAAAACGGCTAGTCCTTTTTTATTGACAGTGGCCCGGCTCATGTTTTACTATGATACCTTGAATTGAATATCTTTAATTCAAAGTAATGGATAACGTATGTTTTTCCATTTTTATTTACAAACTAATTGTATCAAAAACAGAAAGGTGAGTTTAATGGCCCAAGTACTATACATCACAGCCCATCCACACGATGAAACACAATCGTTCAGTATGGCTGCCGCACAGGCATTCATGGAAACCTATAAGCAGGAAAATCCGCAAGATGAAATCGTCCCAATCGATTTATATAAAGAGAACATCCCTTATATCGATGCCGATGTTTTTCAAGGGTGGGGAAAGCTTCAGTCTGGAAAAGGATTCGAAGAGCTTTCCAAAGAGGAACAGGATAAGGTCGGCCGTCTATCGGAGTTAAGTGAACAGTTCATCAAGGCAGACAAATACATTTTCGTCACACCGTTTTGGAACTTCTCTTTTCCTCCATTGATGAAAGCATACATCGATTCCGTAGCCGTAGCGGGGAAAGCATTTAAATATACAGAAGAAGGACCGGTTGGTCTTTTGACGGATAAAAAGGCTCTCCACATCCAGGCGCGCGGCGGTATTTATTCAGAAGGACCTGCGGCAGAACTGGAAATGGGACATCGCTACCTCAGTATTATCATGAATTTCTTTGGCGTTCCTTCCTTTGAAGGATTGTTTATCGAAGGCCATGCAGCAATGCCTGACAAAGCAGAAGAAATCAAAGCAGACGGCATTGCCCGCGCAAAAGAATTGGCACGCACTTTCTAACTATCTAGGCAAAAAAGGCAGACCATGGTCTGCCTTTTCTTTATGTGAGGTATTTTTTATATACCTTGTTTCCTTCATAGCTGAATAATGCTGCCTTATCTTCGACCACCGTCTCCAGATGGACGTTGCGTCCCCAAAGCTCGTAAATGTACGGAAGGGTCCGTTCCAAATAAATCAGATCCAATTCTACTCCTTCGAAGTGATGCTTTAAATAAAGCTCTCCGTTCCGCAGGTAGTCTCCATTCTGGACCGTAATATAAGGAAAACCGCCATTCACACGCATGGTGATTAGCTGATCCCTGACCGCTTCCCAGCTTTTATCGGTAATTTTGTATTCATGGCCTTGTTTTTGGAATAAATACATATCCTCCCGCTGAACAAATTCCTTTGTCATATAGTTTCGTATGAACGATATGTCCGATTCGATTTCCCTGACCTCAAATATTTTTTCCCGTCCTTTTCCTGGTTCAGCTCCCCATTTGATCATTTCCTCGCTTGGATTGTTGAAGCGTTCTTCTATGTCCTCGAACATTTTCACCCCTAAGTAGTAAGGGTTGATTTGGGTTTTGGAAGGCTGAACGACACCTGCGTTCAATTTAGCAAATTCCAATGACTCATCACTGGTCAGGTCCATTTCGCGAAGAATACGTTGATGCCAATAGGATGCCCAACCTTCGTTCATGATTTTCGTTTCCAGCTGCGGCCAGAAGTAAAGCATCTCTTCCCGCATCATGGTTAATATATCTCGTTGCCAGTCTTCCAGCGTGCGGCTGTATTCTTCTATAAACAAGAGCAAATCCTTTTCCGGCTTTGGAGGAAAAGCCTTTTTCTTTTTCTTCGGACGATCAATGGTTGAAGACTTGTCATCTAATTTCCATAAATCATCGTATGGGGAGGATTTTGTTGGGGTCTCTTCTTCCTGATCGTCCTTTTCCCAATCGAGCTTTGGTTTGATCATCCTTGGATCAATATGCTCCTGAATGGCAAGGACGGCATCAAGAAACGATTCCACTTCCTCCTGACCATGCTCTTTCTCGTATGCAGCAATTCGCTCTGCTGTGGCCGACATGCTTTCTACCATGTCTCTGTTCGTATTTTGGAAACGTATATTATTTTTAAAGAAATCGCAGTGTGCCAGCACATGAGCAACAATCAGTTTATTTTGGATCAAGCTGTTAGAGTTGAGCAGGAAGGCGTAACAGGGATTTGAATTGATGACCAGTTCGTAAATCTTGCTCAGCCCAAGATCATATTGGAGCTTCATTTTGTGAAACTGTTTGCCGAAGCTCCAATGAGAAAATCTTGTCGGCATTCCATATGCACCAAATGTATAAATCACTTCGGCCGGACAAATTTCATAACGCATTGGATAAAAATCAAGCCCAAATCCTTCGGCGATTTCCGTTATTTCATCTATCGCTCTTTCCAGCGACTTCTGGTCCGCTTGTTTCAACAATGATCTCTCCTTTGTGGTGGTGTTACATCAATATATGTGCGGCCATTCTCAATGATGTAGGGAAAGAAGGAAACAAAGGGGCTGCATGTACTGTCTCCCCTTTTATTTAACGGAAAAGTTCAGTCTGAGGCGACGCAAGCGGGGTTCCTGATTTCGATGACGTAGCTTCCTAATCTTATAATAAAAAGTCCGGAAGTAGCTCCCGGACATTTTTATTACATCATTTTATTGTATTTTTTAAACCTCCGGAGTTGGTGTTGGTTCCGGATAACCGTTATCTTGGTACGTATCGTCTATTGTTTTTCGTATAGTCGAAATATCCGCACCCTTCTCGAATTCATTTATCGAATATACGGCCGTATCGATACACACTTGGCATCCAATCCCATGTGTATCCCAAACTACTTCCCCATTATCTTTTATTTCGTGAACGAAGCAGTCATGATTGTCTTTATGCCCTACCTGTTCGTCACCACATCCGCAGTAGCATGGTATTTGTTCAAGCAGTTCTTGATGTTCGGCAGCAGACTGGTATACCATTTGCAAGCCTTCCGAGGCCTCATTCAGGAATTGCGGGAGTTGATTTGTCCCTGCGGTCAATTCATGGTTAGGCGCAAGTTGTTCCTTCTCTTTTGCTTCCTGGCTGCCGCAAGCTACTAACAAAATCGCCACAATTAGAATTCCAAAATAAATAACGATTTTCTTCACGTTTCTCTCCTCCTTGGTATAACCTCATTATAGCTGGTCTTCATCATTTCGTAATATCACCTGGCAAGCTTTCATAAAACGTTCACATGGAAACAAGACCGGAACAAAAAGCCAAAGCAAAACCGAACGATGATTCGAAAACTTAAGCATTCGAATACTCGTCCGGCTCTTTTATTTAGGCTCTTTTCTCAGACATTGTTGTCTAGTTTGCACTCATTTTATTGAGACATAGTAAGACATTCAGTTTATGTGGATATCTCCACTCGTATCAAGATGCGGGATAGTCCGATGCTGCGGAAAAACACTCGCTTTCCGTGGGGAACGCTTCAGCCTCCTCTCTGGCAAAAAGCGCCAGTTGCGGGGTCTTCAGACTGTTCCTTTCCCACTGGAGTCTCACATTTTTCCGCAGCTTGGTATTTGTTTCTAGATAGAAAGAGGGAAAATCAAACGAGTTTAATACCCATGTGAATTTAAGGATGGCCTTCATTACTTCATATAGTTAAGGCCCAGCTACCTGGTTTAAAGCGACGTATCTTTCACCTGATTCCAATAATAGACGAGTGTTTCCATCCCTTTATCAAAGCTTTCCAATGGAAAACTTTCATTAGGGGAATGCAGTCGGTCTTCAGGTGTTCCGAAGCCAAGCAGCACTACAGGCATATGGAAGATCGAATCAATCGACTCCACAACCGGAATCGATCCGCCAAGGCGGGCAAAGACTGCTTCTTTCCCAAATGCCTTTTGGAGAGAGTCGCCTGCTGTTTTTATCAAGGCATGATCCGGATTAACTTTATATGCTTTAGCAGATAGTGGCTCTGGCTTCACATCCATCGTCACACCTGCCGGCAAATTTTTGCGCAGGTGGTCGATGACCAACTGTTGAATGTGATCCGGATCCATACCTGGAACTAGACGGCAGGTCAGCTTCGCGGTAGCTGAAGCAGGAATGATTGTTTTCGTGCCCTCACCCTGATAACCACTATACATGCCGTTGATTTCCATGGTCGGCCTGGCCATCATGTGTTCTTTGGCGGTAAATCCTTTTTCCGACACTGTTTTTTCTACTCCAGTGGTCTGTTGATAGTTTTCTCCTGGTACATCAGCAATGAGTTTGCGCTCATCCTCGGTCAGTTCTTCTACCCCATCGTAAAACCCTTCTACTTGGACAACTTCCTGTTCATCCTTTAACGAAGCAAGCATATGCGCCATTGCCATCGCCGGATTACGGACAACTCCGCCATAAATTCCGGAATGCAGGTCACTGGAAGGACCGTGAACGGTGAATTCCAATCCGGTGAAGCCTTTTAGTCCGTACAACACGGTCGGTTGGCCGGTATCGACCATCCCTGAATCCGAAATGATGGCAAAATCGGCGGAAAACTGGTCCTTTTTCTCTTCCAGTACTTGATAAAGGTTTTCACTGCCGATTTCTTCTTCCCCTTCTATGCAAACTTTGATGTTAACGGGGATCGATCTTTCGGTTTTCATATAGGCTTCGAATACGGCAAGATGCATAAATACTTGTCCCTTGTCATCACTCGCTCCGCGAGCGTACAGCCTGCCTTCCCGTATTTCCGGTTTAAACGGTTCACTGTCCCACAATTCCAGCGGGTCTGCAGGCTGCACGTCGTAATGACCGTACAACAAAGCAGTCGGAGCCTCATCGCCAGCACCGTTCCATTCTCCGTAGACCAGCGGATGTCCTTTCGTCTCCTGTACCTCCACCGTTGAAAATCCGATTTCAGTTAAATAATTAGCCACAAATTCGGCAGCTGCCGCCACATCTTGTTTATGTACACTGTCGGTGCTAACACTTGGGATGGATAGAAACTCACTTAATTTATCCAACAAACGCTCTCTATTATCTTGTAAATATGCTAAAACCTTTTCTGACATACTAGTCCATCTCCTTTGTCCATGCTGATTTTATTTTAGCATAATTTTTCAGGCAATAGGAAAAGGGCTGCCCCCCTATAGCCATCGTATGACCATCCCGGGGACAACCCTTTTTTAAATAAAGCAGATTTCGTTATACCGAAAACTATTTTTCCATCGCTTGTTTAAGGTCGTTAACCAGGTCTTCGCCGTCTTCGATTCCGACGGAAATACGAATCAATCCGTCGGTAATACCCAATTCAAGCCTGCGTTCTCTTGGAATGGAAGCATGCGTCATTTTCGCCGGTACCGAAATCAAGCTTTCCACCGCTCCCAAGCTCTCAGCAATCGTAAAGTATTTTACCTTGGACAACACTTGGTCCGCTTGTTCGGAACTGCCTACATCAAAGGAAATCATGGCTCCGAAACCGTCAGCCTGCTGTTTGGCGATGTCATGGCCCTTATGATTAGGAAGACCGGGATAATAAATGGTGCTTACTTGGGGATGGTTTTGCAGAAATTCCACCAGCTGCTGGGAGTTTTTTTCCGCTGCTTCCATACGCAGTCCCAAGGTCTTGATTCCACGCATTAACAACCAGGAGTCCTGTGGTCCAAGCACACCGCCGACAGAATTCTGGATGTAGTGAAGGTCTTCTGCCAATTTGTCGGAATTCACAACAACCAAACCGGCTACAACGTCACTATGACCGCCCACATACTTGGTTGCACTGTGAAGCACAATATCTGCACCAAGGTCGATTGGCTGCTGCCAATAAGAGGTCGCGAACGTGTTGTCCACAATCAGTAAAAGATCGTTTTCCTTGGCGATTTCCGTCATTTTTTTCAGATCGGTGATTTTCAACAGCGGGTTGGTTGGTGTCTCGATATAAAGTGCTTTTGTATTCGGTTGGATAGCTGCTTTCACTTTCTCCGGGTCACTGGTATCGACAAAAGAATGATCAAGCTTGAACCGGTTCAATACGCCAGTCATTAATCGGTACGTTCCACCATAGACATCATCGGTCATGACAATGTGGTCTCCACTATTCAATAACATCATAACGGAAGTAATCGCCGCCATACCAGAACCAAAAGCAAATCCGGCTTTCCCATTTTCCAACTCCGCTATGGTTGTTTCCAAAGCGTGTCGGGTCGGATTACCGGTACGGGAGTACTCGTATCCGGTGTGTTTTCCTGCCGCCTCTTGGGCATAAGTACTCACCTGATAAATTGGCACGGAAACGGCGCCTGTTTTTTCATCCCCTGTAATACCTGCATGAATTACTTTTGTTTTGGACTTCATTATACTCCTCCTTGGTAAATACGTTTACTCAAATATCGCTCACTGCTGTCAGGAAAAATCGTGACAATGTTGGTACCTGGTTTGGCCTCCTGGGCTTCCTGTAAACCAGCATAACAAGCCGCCCCAGAGGAACTACCCACCAGCAGTCCTTCCATGGCCGCCAGTTTTTTGACATATTCAAAGGCGAAGGTATCGGGGACAGTATGGATGGCATCAAAATAAGCGCGGTCCATATAATCCGGGAGAAACTCCATGCCAATCCCTTCTGTTTTATGGGGTCCGGGTTCTCCGCCGGCAATCACCGAGCCCTCCGGTTCGACGATGGCTGTCTTCATATCCGGGTTTTGCTCTTTTAAATAGCGTGCAGTCCCCATGAATGTTCCGCCGGTACCTGCTCCGGCAACAAATACATCCACATTTCCCTCGAGATCCTGCCAAATTTCCGGACCGAGCGATTTATAGTAAGTTGCCGGATTTGCGTGGTTTCCAAATTGTTGTGGTGAATAACTATTCGGTGTTTCCTTGACCAGCTGTTCCGCTTTAGCGATTGCCCCACGCATTCCTTCCTCGGTGGGAGTGTGAACGATGGTGGCTCCCAACGCCTTCATTAATTCCTGCTTTTCAATGCTGAATTGCTCCGGAACGCAAAATATAACCGAAACGTTTTTATCAATCGCAGCTAATGCCAGCCCAATACCGGTATTGCCCGCTGTTGGCTCGATAATGGTTCCACCTTCCGTTATTTTGCCACTGCGAAGCGCATCACTGATCAGCTCTTGGCCTAAGCGGTCCTTAATACTGCCGCCAGGGTTATAAAACTCTAACTTCGCAAAAAAACGAACCCCCTCGGGAAGGGGGAACTTGGTCAATTCAACTAATGGGGTGTTACCGATCAATTCCTGCACATTTCGATAGCGAGTCATATCGGTCTCCCCCCTATTCTGCGAAAACTTGCTGCCATTCGTCTTTCTTTTCGAGCATGTCGGCAGCAATTTTTTGAGCTCCTTCTAAGCTGTGGTTGGCAGCCCAGCCGCATTGCACCTCGTTGCAGGCTGGCACTTCAGTTGCTTCCAGTACATCTTTCAATGTTTTTTCCAACGCGTCCAATACTTCTTCATAGCTGTCATTGTTTAGAATGGCTAAATAAAAGCCGGTTTGGCAACCCATTGGTCCGATATCAAGTACATTATCGATATGATTGCGAATGTTTTCCGCCATCAGATGCTCAATGGAATGCAATCCTGGCATTTCCATATGTGCTTTATTCGGCTGACAGAAACGGATATCATATTTATAAACCTTATCACCACTTTGACCTGTGGTTACTCCCACTAGGCGGACATAAGGTGCTTTTACTTTCGTATGGTCAAGGTTGAAGCTTTCTACATTCATTTTTTCCGGCATATTTCTCCACTCCTTTGGTAAAGTTACTGCTTTTCTGCAATCATGAGCCAAACAAACTGATTCATTTGTTTAAACGTAACATAAAAACCGTTTTCTTCAAACAATGTTTGCAGTACATCGAGCATCGGGTAATATTCGGTCGTTAAGTCATACAATAAATCTTCATACCCGTTTTGTTTTGCCCGCTGATGAATCTGCTGCTTCGCTTCTTCGTTTTGATAAGCTGTATCGGCAAAAACGATTTTCCCTCCGGCGGGTAGCAGCTCCTTAAATCCTCCAATCGCACGGCCTTTTTCCTCATCAGTCAGATGATGGAAAGCATACGTACTTACAACCGTCGAAATCGGGATTTCTAATTCAGGATAGGATAAAAAATCCCCATCCAGCACTTGCAAATCTGGAAATTTCTTAGCAGTTGCTTCCCGCATTGCCTGTGATGGCTCAACGCCGATCACCTTGTGACCGGCATCCAATAGCTTTTTGGATAGATTGCCTGTACCGACGCCAAATTCCAGAACATTTCCACTGGAATGTCTGGTAACTTCTTCTAGTATTGTATCATATTTATCAAATACAGCACGATACTGAGGATCATGACCTGTTACTGTTTCATCATAAGAGCCAGCCCACTCATTAAATAAATCGATAAATTCACGGCCCATTCATTTTCAACTCCCATTTTTTAATTCATACTAATACACTATGTTTTATTGGGATTATCGGTAATAATATAACACATTAAATGGGCTTAATCAATTACGATTCATTATTGAGAAATACAGTTGGCGAGGTTTCGCATCCTTTTCGCCAACAATAGAAAAAACGGCCAGCCATCAATATGGTCAGCCGTTTTCACATCCCACGGAAACTCCTATCGATTTTGTGGGAAAATTCGTCGTGTCATTTCACCAAATTCTTCAAAGAAGCCCTCGACCGGTTCGCCGTTCCTTACGTCCTGAACATAGTCATTGGACAGGTTAACGAAATCAGGATTTGTCGAAACATAGACATTGTCCACGTTGTCATCGGCTTCTCTCACTACTTTAGCGACTTCTTCTTTGATTTTGTCGCTCACTTGATTATTGTCTCCACCATTGTTGTTTCCGTTATTGTTATTGTTTCCGTTGGCGCCGAAATTGGCATTGTTGCCGTCATTGCCGTTATTGTTTCCACCGGTATCATTGTTATTTCCGCCGTTACCATTGTTTCCTTTTGTTCCTTTGTTCAATTCGGCAGCTACGTACACATTGTTGCCAGTAGTCAATACATAAGCACGGTCGATGTCGTCAACTTGTTCTGCAATCCGGTTTGCCAGCTGCTCGTCGACATCGTACCGATTATTATTATCGTTTTGATTCCCCTGATTGTCTTGATTATCATCGTTTGCCATATTGCGATTATCGAGCCAACCATCATCATCAGGAGCATTCCCACGGTTGGGATAATCTGTCGTGTTGTTAAAACGAGTCTGTTGGACCCCGTTATCATTTGTACCCTGTCCTGTTTGGTTGCCGTCATTATTGTTGCACCCCATCAGCATTGCGGTACCCAATAAAGTGACGCCTAATGCTTTCCATTTCATGGTGTGTAGTCCTCCTTCTATTAGGTTTAATGCTAGTATGGTTCAAGAAAGAAGGTTTATGCGCTTCTACACGCACCAATCGATGGAAAAAACAATTCGTTTTTGTCGTTGTTTCCCTGTTTTAACGTTAACAATTACCAAGCCCTCCAAAAACGCACGTAAATTGTTTCAAACGTCTCAGGCAAAACTAAAAGCAACCCTTTAGAAAGAGGGATGAAAATGGTTATACCTGATTATGACAAAGCGCTGTATTATACTCTTTGGGGACAGTGGGACGATTTGCTCGTATTAATGGTGCGGACCAAGGATGATTTTTTAGCGAAGAAGATTGAAACCTTCCTTCACGCATTTCACTATACAGGAAGCGAGCAAAGCGTTATCGATTCACACGAAAATCTGCTCCATTATATCGACCATGCCATGGCACATACACCGTCTATCGAAATCGAGTTATAAAAAGAGGCTGTCCCGCTGGAAACAACCGAACGGGACAGCCTTTGTTATGATTTTGCAGTAAGATTGGTTAGGAGTGCTTTCTACGTACGAGGGTATTGCTGGCATAGCGGATGCAAATACATTTCATCTATTACCATATGTTTCGGTGCTTCCACCATATAACGGACAGCCTCTGCCACTTCATCGGCTTTCAACCAATCCGTTTTAGCGGCTTCTCCTTGCTTGGTGTCGCCAAAATTCGTATCCACTAAACCTGGATTAATCGTACTGGCACGAACGCCGTACTGTTGCAATTCTTGGGCGACTGATCCGATAAATCCTTGCACTGCATATTTGGTCGCTGTGTATAGCGATCCTTTTTCCGGCAAGGAATAACGAGCGACATCCGATGAAAGCGTCACAATCGTACCAGACTGCTGCTGCTTCATGATAGGTGTCACTGCTTTTGTATAAAGAAATACCCCCTGAACATTTACTTCAAATGTTTTTTTCCATTCTTCAACCGTTATATCCTCCACTTTTTTTGATACTCCCACGCCAGCGTTATTTACCAAAATATCGACGGCTCCAAACGCTGTCTTTGTGGCCTGTACTACCTGCTCAACTTCTAATTCTTTGGTAACATCGGCACGGAACGAAAAAATATCCTGATAGCCTTCATCCTCCAAATCCCGCTTGGTACGATGAATTTCATCCGAACTACCTGTGATCGTCAGCTTCACCCCATGTTTGGCAAGCTCGAGTGCAATTGCTTTGCCAATACCCCGGGATGCTCCTGTTACAATTGCTACTTGTCCATTGAGCATGTTGATCACCCCTTTTTCTCAGCACTTTCTCCTAAATCGAGTTTTTTATAATTAATTTCAAACAGGTCCCGCCGACGATCGCGAAGCTGCCGTACGGTTCCAGATTTACGCTGTCTTCGTAAGATTTCCAAATCGACATCTCCGACTACAACCGTTTCAATGTTAGGATGGCACTCCCCAATGATTCCGTCCCGTGCGAATTCAAAGTCAGACGGGGTAAAAATGCCAGATTGTGCATACTGGATATCCATGTTCTCAACCTGGGTTAAGTTCCCTACCGTCCCGGCGATAACCGTATAAACCTGGTTTTCGACTGCACGCGCCTGGGCACAATACCTGACGCGCAAGTAGCCCTGCCGATCATCTGTGCAAAATGGTACAAAAATGATATTCGCCCCCCGATCAACCGCATAACGAGTAAGCTCTGGAAATTGGATATCATAGCATACCTGGATGGCGATTTTACCGCAATCCGTGTCAAACACCTTGATCGCATCTCCAGGCTGAATCCCCCACCATTTCTTTTCATTTGGGGTAACGTGAATTTTATACTGCTTTTCAATCGTTCCATCCCGGCGAAAGAGGTAGGCAATGTTGTAAATATGGTCATCCTCTTCGACAAAGTGAGACCCGCCAACAATGTTGATATTGTATTTCATCGCTAAGTAAGTAAATAACTCAATATAATCTTCTGTGTATTCAGTCAATCGGCGTACTGCCTTGGACGGTACCTTTTCCTCGAGGAAGGACATTAGCTGGGTAGTGAATATTTCAGGGAAGACGGCAAAGTCAGAACCAAAGTCGTAAGCTACGTCAACATAATACTCCGCTTGCCTTGCAAATTCCTCGAAAGATTCAATATTTTTCATCATATATTGGATGACGGTTATCCGAACTGGATACGCCGTTTTAAAATGCCGCTTCGATTTTGCCCGATAGTCGATATTGTTCCATTCCATCAATGTCGCGTATTTGGCCGATTGGACATCATCAGGCAAATAGCCTGGATTGATGCGCATCACGGTAAAACCATTCATGATTTGAAAGGTTAGTACGGGGTCGTAAATCTTTTTTTCGATTACCTCTTCCACATATTGACGTGGTGTCAACTCATCCTGATATTTATGGTAGTTGGGAATACGCCCGCCAATGATGATACTTTTCAGGTTAAGCTCCCTAGCAAGCTCCTTGCGCGCTTCATATAAACGCTTGCCGATTTTCATCCCCTGGTATTCCGGGTCGACCATTACTTCGATGCCATATAAATTGTAGCCTTCCGGATCGTGGTTGGTAATATATCCTTCATCCGTTATATCATCCCATGTGTGCTTGTCGTCATATTCATCGAAATTAATGATTAAACTGGAGCAGCTGCCGATAATTTCCCCTTCTAATTCCACACAGAATTGTCCCTCCGGGAAATGTTCCAGATGACTTCGCAGATGCTCCGGCTTCCATGGTATCATTTGCGGAAAACATGCTTCCTGCAATTTTATAATTTGCGGAATGTCTTCTTCCTTAATGGTACGGACGATCAACTTTTTTTCAAATTGCTTTAAGTCCAATTTGGACATATGAATCGAACCCTCTCTGTCTTTAATACTACTGAAAGAATCGTTTTATTGCTGTTGATGTTTTTTTATCAGTGAATCAAGTAAATGTTGTGATTTTACTGCTTCCCACCCGTCCACATCAAGTGCGTCTCCGTATTTTACAGAAGAGATGAAATGGGTAACAGCCCCCTTAAAGCCTTTCGTCGTCAGGATATCTTCCCATGATGGCGGAGAGCTGACCGTTAATCCGTTTTCCTCCTCTACCTGTAGTGTATTTAAATTATTTACCCTGATTATCGATTGTTCATTCACTATTTCTAACTTTTCTACATTCGTTCCTGCACAACGGTGCATGGCTGCCGTAAAATGCTGCCTGTTCCCTTGAAAGGTGTGTTTGGCAAAGACCATGTGGCCTGAATCGTTTTCTTTCGTGAACAAATCTGAAACGTTTAACTCCGCATTATTGGCTAGCCAGCGGATGGTATCGATTACATGCAAATAATCATCAAGCATGGTGAAAGCGAATGAATTCGGTCCGATGTCTGCGGCCCGATGCTTCTCCATTTGAAGCCAGGTGAATTCCCCGGCTAAGCGCTTTGCCTTTATATAAAGCGGAGCGAATCGCCGATTAAAGCCAACCATCAACTTTCTTCCCAGCTTTTCACTTAATTCTGCAAGTTCCTCTGCTTCTTCCAGGCTTGCAGCCAACGGTTTATCGACGAAAACATCTTTTCCCTGTTCAAGCAAGTAGGAAACCACTTCAAAATGCGTTTCCGTGGAAGTATGCACAAATACAGCGTCACTTTGATCGGCCAGAGATGCCAGACTTTGCATGCTGTCTATCCGGTATTCCTTACACAATTTATCCCGTTTTCTTCGGTTCGGAGAATAGGCACCGGAAATTTGCCAGTCCTCCTCCTTCATCAAAATCGGCAAGTAAGCCTTCTGTGCAATATTCCCCAAGCCGACAATTCCTATTTTCGGTTTTCCAGTCTTCATTCCAACAGCTTCCTCTCTGCTTTGTCTATAGGTTCATTGTACTTCATTAAGATAGCGCTACCAACTAAAAGGAAGCGCAGTTTTTTTCCACAGCGATGGATTAACACTCCGGCAAGAATGGTGTAGTCCGTTTTCCTCTTTCTATCCATGCAGGGCGTGTCCCCCATGTGAATTCAACATGCACACTGGATTGGATATCAACATTCCTGCACAAAAAAAGCCCCTTTCCTATCGCTGGAAAAGAGCTAACCTTTAGTGAGATTTACCTGGGTGATCATCGGGCTTACCCCGTTTATCATTGTGCCCCTGTTTGGCTGGATGGCTTTTTTTGTCTTTTTTCTGAACCTGTGACTTGTTATTATCAGCATGTTTGTTACTTTTTTTGTTCGGTTTTTCGATTTGTGTGTGTTTCATTTGTCGGTCGCTTTGCTGTTTATTCTGCTTTTTATCTGCTGCTTTCTGCCGTTTGATTTCCTGCTTTTCTTTTTTCTTGTTTGAATTCTTTTTAGAATCGGATTGGTTTGCTTGCTTTTTTTCTGCCTTTTCTTCAGAATTTATATGCTTTTCTGAATCTGTGCGTTTGTCATTAGCACCTGAACTTTGTTTGTTCTTGCGTTGCTGCTCTTCTAATTTATCTGCTGTTCCTACTTTGTCTGCCTGTTCTTTTGAAGTGTCAGACGTCTCCTTTTGGCCAGCTTCTTCCTCGTGATCTTCTTCCCTATAATAAGATTCAATAAGTTCTTTTTCCTGATCATCGATTTGAAAGGCTTCCGGATCGGCTTTCTCTTCTTTATTCACTTCTTCAGCAAACAGCTCATTCATCGATTTACTTTCGGATTTGGCAGCTTCACGAATTTCTTCAGGCACTTCAAATGTCGCGACACTAAGTTCTTCCTGAAGGGATTGATTAAAATAATCGTCCAATATGTCTGTAATGTATTTTTCCTTTTTTTGTCCATTTAAGTAACTGACTCCGATGATCACCACGTTCCCGCCATCAATCATCTCATCTTTCTTTCCTTGATCAATTACTAAGGCGGTTACCTCTTCGACCGTTTTATTTATCCAGGAGCTCCCTAACTCATCCAATATTTGTTCTGCGTCCTCATTCAACGGCCTGATACTTTTTACCTTCATTGCTTCGTCTACTTCCATTTCTACACTCGGATTAATATCGACATTTACATAAGCATATACTTTGTCACCGTCAAACCAAGCGTAAAGCGGAAAGGAGATGAGCATAACCAACACCGTCATGACTGCAATCTTCGTGTGTCTCCCAGTTAACAAAAAGTGATGGAAGCGGCCGTTCTGCAGCGGCTTATATTCCACTTCAGCCCCGACCTCTGCAGAAGCTACCGGTTCGGCCTTATGGAACATACCATCTTTGTCCATCACAATCATGTAATGGCGGTGCCGCTCCATGATGATTCCTCTTTTCACTAACCCAACCCCTTTAAATAATCTTTTAAATAAATATAATCCCCACTAAGAATGATAAAGATGGCCAGGATGAATTTTCTGTTTCTCTCTAAAGTCTTTTTGCTGACGTCCACATAGTTGACCAGATTTTTAATCGGAACTTTTTTCTTCTTAAGGACATAGCTTCTCAGAAATTCATTCTCATAAAGCACTTTAGCCACCCGGACGGCCGACTCTCTTGCGTCCCGATGCTTCGGTGAAATAACCGTAAGCTCCTCAAACGACAATTTATACTCTTGGAGTCTGCCTTGCAAATCTTTGATTTCTTCTCTGCGATACCAGCTATCCAACTGATCCTGGTAAATCGCTTTGGCGGCAGTAATTTCCGATGGATTTTCCAACTGGGCATCCTCCAGCGGTTCATCAATGGATGCAGCAACCATTTTAGTCTGTTCCTGCCTGATATAATCAATCACTCGCCGCTTTACTACCAATCTGGCAAACGATAAAAACGAACTGCCCTTATCCGGAGAATAGGAAAGCATCGCTTCATTGAATGCAAGCAGTCCGACACTGAATTCGTCATCTATTTGAGGATTAATATATCTTTTACATACATCGGAAACACTTTTGGCGATAAAAGGTTGATACGCTTTCAATAGCCTGTTTTGCACTTCTTCATTTCCATTCTGCACCATTTCAATTAAATCTTCCAGCCGTTGTTTATCATCCGTAGCAGAGCGATGAGTGATCAACCCTCATCACCTCCAGCCTTTAAAAATTTCGAAAATCGCAGTTTTTTTCTGGGTGTTTTATTCAATTTGCTGTGTTGTATTGTTCGATGATTTTTATTCTGCATGATAATCTCCATTGTTCTGTAGTATGATTAATGATACCGAAAGAAAGAACAGGAAGCTATCACAAGAAGATTACATTTTCTTTAAAAAGTTGTCATCAAATGATAAATTTCGCCAAATAAATGAAAAAAACTTTGATACGAATAGATTTATTATTACAATCTTTAGTTCAAGATTTCATTCTTCCATTTTAAGGAAAATGGTTATTGGATGGTCTGAGCTACTGAAGGCGGAAGTAATGATTAGCGACAATAACCGAAAAAGGAAATACATCTACTGACTGAATCCCGATCGTTATTGGTTATGATAAAGAGCTAGTAAAAGAATTCCTTTTCTTCATGAAAGAAGTCGTTGAAGATACTTTAGAATTTTTATAGGTGAAGATGGTGAAACAAATCGTAACGTATGGGTAAATGAAGAGGGGACTGTAGGTAATCGGGTAAGCACATTTGGTATTTATTAATTAGTAGCTGATGGATTCTAACGGATTTAGGGCTTTATTTTATTTTCATTTCTGTCCTTATGAGCCAAGTAATGAACACTCATTTCAAATGCGAAAAAAGCAATAAATATACTTGCTATAAAAGGCAATGAAGAGTCAATCGCTAAGAAAATAAGTAGAGATAGAAAGTAAAAAACAATCCCTACACTCAAATGATATTTAAAGTGTTTTTTCATCTTACAATCCCTCCCTAAACATAGCACTCATAAAATTCCTCTTTTTTTGAAAGGGCTTTATCCCATTATAACATTTCGAGTTAAGCTCTGCCCGTGGAAAGCGGAGCAGCTTGCCGTAGCGATTAGAAGTACGCATCAAACAACAGAACAAAAAGAAATCTATCGAAGGAACATATAAAAAAAAGAACGAATCCTATTGGCGTTTAGGATTCGTTCTTTTTTGCTTTGGTGCTCATGCTTTTGTCCCGGACTCGTTCGCGCATATATCTACCTTAATAGTTCCAGTAGGTTTGCTTCCCATAAGCAGTGTGCAGATCTTGTTCCGTTCCTCTTGAAATTTCCTGTTTCTCCTCGATTCCCGGTCCGTTTTTCACCGTTTCCCGCGTAACATCAAGGTACAGATTGTAGTCCACCCAATCCACCGACTGTGTCCAATCTGGGGACAACAAAGAATACTTCCAAGAGAAATCCTGGCTGTTCTTGACAACCAGATAGCGAAGTTTCCAACTCTCCCCATCTAACAGGACATCATTGATACTTCCGATTTTTCCATCTGATGCATGCACAGTGAATTTCTCTATCAACTCGTCTATTTCCCGTAAATTGTGCGTCAGTTCTTCTGCCAGGGTTTCTTCCCGATTTTCCTGGATATCAATCGCCTGCTCGGAATTGGTAACTGCACCGACCAGCGGAACATCCTCCCTTCCCCAAAGAAATCCGCCAGTCCAATATGGAGCCCATCCATAATATCTTGTCAGATTCATTTCATATTCTCTGGTTAGTGGCGAAGTTTCATCCAACGAAGGGCTGTTCCGTACCGTTTCTTTATCGCTGGACAACTCGATTACTCGGTTTTCATCATCAACCGTTTGTAAGGATCGGGGGGATAAAAGCACTTTTTTACCAGGCAGCCATTTTCTTGTGTCCACTCCGAAATAACGGAGTACCCATTGTTTATCGTCAAAATATAATTCTTTGACTTTGCCAAGCTCCCCATCCGTTGCTTTCAATTGATAATCGCTCAAAGAGGATGCATAGTAAAGCATCATCATTCCTCCTTTTTTTTCATTTAATACCCTTGTCCTAAATCCTTAAAACGCACCATGCTTTCAGGCAAACACAAAAAACCGCAGGATACAAACTCCTGCGGGTAATTGATTTATTGTTTTTGAAGATAATACTCGATGGGAACGGCCAAGCCGACTTTTCCGTGTTCCGTATGTTCCAGTGTCGCAAACACTACACCGATAACTTTTCCGTTTTCATTTATGACCGGACTGCCGCTGTTCCCTCTGTAAACAGGAGCTTCCAGCATCATAACACGTTCCTCCCAATCAGCTAGCTCGGTATAGCCGATGATTTTCCCCTCATTGGCAATTCCCTGAAAACGTAAGGGATTCCCTATAAAATAAAAAGGCTCTTCTTCTGTAAAGCTGTCGCTGTTCCCAGCCAACTCCAAGTGCGGTAAATTTTCTCCCTCCACTTGAAGTACGGCAATATCAATGTCAGGGTAAGCGGCCACCACTTCTGCATCATACAGTCCATCATCCGGATAGGCAACCAAAATCCGTTTCTCTCCTTCAATCACATGGTGGTTGGTCAATATTTCCCCATCATCAGTGATGGAAAAACCTGTCCCCTGGCTGTTTCCTGCTTCGATCACCACCACAGCAGGCTTATAGCTGCTGACGTCATCGTCAGTGGACAATTTAGCTGAACTGATTAAAAAGTCGATAGCGGGGATAGAAATCGTGGTCGGGAGCAGTGCAATCACATTAATTGTCATTATGGCAGCAATCAGCCAAAATGCCCATTTAGGAAACGGCCTCTTTATTTGTTCCCGTTCTTCTCGTCTTTGCTCCCGGGATTTTCTTTTTTCCTCTTCAAGGATTTCCAACAGTTCTTCCTCTGGAATCTCTTCATATAAATCCTTGTCGATGATATCCTGTTTTGGGTCGTTCGAGTTTGCCATTTGCCCACCCCAAGCTTTTGCATCTTGCTTAAACGAGCTGGCTTTTCATTCCGCCCTGCTGCATCTGATACATCTGATAATAAAGGCCAGCCTGCTCCAGCAGACTTTGGTGATTACCTTGTTCTTTTATTGTACCATTCTCCAGTACAAAGATGTTATCCGCTTGCTGGATTGTCGACAATCTATGAGCGATAACCAAGGTCGTCCGTCCTCTTTTCAGCACTTCTAATGCCTGTTGGATAATATTTTCAGTCTCAGTATCAATATTGGCCGTAGCTTCATCCAGAATCAAAATCGATGGGTCGAAAGCCAATGCCCGGGCAAAGGAAATCAGCTGCCGTTCTCCCATGGAGAATGTGCTGCCACCCTCCTTCACCGGTTCATCGTATCGATTCGGCAACCGTTCGATAAAACGGTCAGCACCGACTGCCTTTAATGCATCTATCGCCATTTCCCGGGAAATAGTGGGATCATTCATGGTTACATTCGACAAAATGGAACCAGTGAATAAGAACGGATCCTGCAATACGATTCCCATATGACTTCTAACTTGTTGTCTCGACAATCCAAGTGTCTTCTTGCCATCGATCAATATGTTCCCTTTTTGAGGATCATAGAACCGGAATAATAGATTCATGATCGAACTTTTGCCTGAACCGGTGTGCCCGACAAAGGCTGCTGTTTCTCCCGGACGAATGTCCAAATTTATATTTTTCAGCACATATTCTGGTTCATCATAGGCGAACCAAACCGATTGAAATTGAACATGTCCTTTATATTTGGCAATCGGCGCAACTTCGACTTCTTCACCATGTTGGTCCATCAGCTCGAATACCCTGGAAGCTGCCACCCTTGCCTGCTCCAACAAAGGCAATTGGTTGACGATGTCATTAACAGGGTTGAACAAGCGTGTTAAATAATCGACAAATGCATAGAGTAATCCAGCAGTAACGACACTTTCAAGGCCAAGAGAAGAGGAGCCAAAATACCAAATAAATGCGACAAACGTAATGTTGCGTAACACGTTGACGAGATTATGGGACGTTAACGCACTTAGCTTTACCAGTTTGCGCTGATACACAAAATGCCGTTCATTCATCTGCTCAAACTCATGTCTTACCTGGTCTTCTTTTTGAAAGGCCTGGATAATGGGCATACCATGGATCGATTCGTTGATGTTTCCATTGATATCACTGACCGTCGACCTGACCACCTGATTGTATTTCGTGCCAAAATGCTTATAAACTTTCATCCATAAATAAATGACCGGTAACAGGATTAAACATAACGCTGCAAGCCGAAAATCCAACAGGAACAGCGCTGTGTAAATTCCTGCCATGTAAATGATACTTGTGACAAAAACAGATAGAACGCGTTCATATAAATCCCTGATAGCTTCCGTATCATTGGTGATGCGTGCGACAATTTTCCCGGCTGGCTGGTTGACATAGTAATTGATCGGCACCTCCTGGGTATGCTGGAAAATGTCATTTCGCATCTTTTCCACAATCCGGTTGGAAGCCTTTTGCAACAAGTATGTCTTTCCGAATTGGAAGACAGCTGCAATCAAAAGCAGGACTACGTATAAAACGAGAAGCCAAACAATCGGGGACTGTTCCGGTTTAAAAAAGCTATACAAGTCAGAAACATTTAGCTTTTGTGCTTCTGTTACTTCTGTTCCTTCCGGCGTCTTGACCGTAACCATTCCTTCTTCCACACTACGTTTCCCTGTTTGGCTTACTTGATTGTCAGTCAGATAGTAAGATCTCCCCACCTGCAGCAGACTGACTGAACCCAAGGAAGTTTCCCCTTGTTTCATCCGGTCTTCGCGCTTATAAAAATTTCCGTTAAACGAAACCGTATACTTATCCTCATTAGCGGCCACTTGGTGCCAAGTCGTTTCGATTCCTGTGATATGATCGTCAATGACACGTTTTGCGATAAAAGGGCCTGCCAGTTCAAGTGTTACCGCTGCAATTAGGCATAAGAGGCCTAACGTGATTGTTTTCTTGAACCGCACAGCATATTGAAATAATCTACCTTCTGTTGTTGCTTTTTTCATTAGGAGATCACCTCCTGTTCTTCAAGCTGCTGCAGTTGATATTGTGCTGCATACCAGCCATCCATCTCCATTAATTGTTCATGTGTCCCCTTTTCGATAATTTGCCCGTCATCCAGAACAACGATCAGGTCGGCATGTTCTACGGCTGACAATCTGTGGGCTGCAATAAACGTAGTTTTCTGGCTTCGTTCCTGTCTTAAATGCCGTATGATATTAGCCTCTGTTTTACCGTCGACTGCCGAAAGGGCATCATCCAGTATAAGAATTTCTGGATCTTTAATAAATGCCCTCGCTAAGGACACCCGCTGTTTCTGCCCTCCTGATAAGGTAACCCCACTCTCCCCTACCTTCGTATCGAGTCCATTGGGAAGAGCTCTAATGTCGTTTAAGAATTGGGCCATTTCCATGACTCGGAATATCTCCTCGTCTGTTGCATCCGGCTTTCCAAATTGTATGTTTTCCCGAATGGTTTTAGAGAACAGGATTTGCTCTTGCGGGACGTAACCAATCCAGTTGCGGATGTTCTGTAATGATAGTTGCTCAATTGGTAATCCTGCTATGCGGATTTCGCCACGTAATCCGGGATATTCCCGGAGCAATTGTTTAAACAGAGTCGTCTTTCCAGCGCCTGTTTTCCCGACAATTCCAACTGTCTGCCCTTTTTCCACTTTAAAATCAATGGACCGCAGACTATCCTGTTCACTTCCAGGATAAGCGAAGCTTACCTTGTCAAAAACAATGGAATCAGCGGATTTGACGCTTAATGGTTCCGCCGGGTCCAGGATGTCCGCCTGATAACCAAGCGTTTCCTGGACGCGATCAAGCGATGCGTTGCCCCGCTGCATAACATTGATCAATTCGCCGACAGCAAACATCGGCCAAATTAACATTCCAAGGTAAACATTGAAAGAGACAAGCTCACCCAAGGTTAGATAGTTTTGGAACACAAGCATGGCTCCATAGCCCAACCCGATTGTATAAGACAACCCTACGAGAATTTTCATGGTCGGTTCAAATAACGCATCCACTTTTGCTACTTCCAGATTTTTTTGATACACATCAGCCGTCATGGATTGAAAACGCTTCTGGTCTTGTTCTTCTTGAACGAATGCACGGATCACCCTCACCCCGCGTATCGATTCCAATACTTCATTATTCATTTCTCCAAAGGCATTCTGTGCTCTCGTGAATCGATGATGAATGACATTTCCGTATTTTTGCATGACAACAGCCATGATTGGCAGTGGCAAAAGTGCCGCCAACGTTAGCTTCCAGCTGATCGTAAAGCCCATCACCGCTATGATCATTAGCATAAATATGCTTGAATCAACCAGCGTAAGGATGCCAAAGCCTGTCGTCATCGAAATCGCTTTTAAATCATTCGTACTCCTTGCCATCAAGTCGCCTGTCCGGTATTTTCCGAAGAATGTCGGTGTCATCCGCAGAAAATGATTCATCAGACGGGTGCGCATCAGCTTTTCCATAATGGCTGCACCGCCGAATAAGTTATAATCCCATAAGAATGAGACGGTGTAACTTAAAACGATGATCAAACCATATAGCAATAGCAGTTCGGTCATTCGATCCCAATTAAACGTTTGAAACTGCATTTCATCAATCGCTATTCCGACAAGCTTCGGCGGAATAAGGTCAATTAAACTGGCAGCAATCAACGCAACGATTGCAAAACTGTACCTTTTCCAATACTTTTTAAAAAACCAATCTAACTTCCAAAATACACTAAACATATTTTCACCTGCTTTTTTCTTCAATAAATTTGCTAACCGCTCTCTTTCCAATCCTCTACCAGTTCCAGTTTCCGTTGAATAACATCCATTCACAACCCCTCCTCAAATCCTTGATCAGTATATGTTAGAAACCTTTAGCATATCGCAAAAATAATGGCGAATGCTTAGGGTTTCTTATACTTGGCTCCTTTTAATCTCAATCTGCCCTTCACAAGTGTTAGAAACACTTAGCATATCGCCAAATAATGGCGAATGCTTAGGGTTTCTTATACTAGTTCCATTGAAAATCCGCAGGACTTTTTTCAAGTGATAGTTAACTATATGTTTTTCCTTAAACCAAATTTGGATAAAAAAATAGACACACATCCGCAGACGTGTGTCTAACATAAAAAAGTCACGGAAATGGTTATTCGTGACCTGATTGAAAATACACTTATGTAGTTGGATTAACATAGAATCTCTCTAAGCTAGTTAATGCCTACATAAACTTTTCCAGAAGGCCACAGGCATATGAAGTTATAAGAACGTACAATCGTTACTTTTTTCATGGTCTGCGACCTCCTTTCGTCGTTTTATGCTTTATCATTATATAATTGTGAACATTGTGTGTCAACCTGTAGTTCTACTTTTCTGACAGTTCTTGAGTGAATCTAATCAGCCGTATCACCAATTTTTCAAAGAACTTACCTGCGCTGATTGTCTCCCCGGCAAAAAGTTCCTGTAACAAAAAAAGCTTGCCATAAGAGGCAAGCTTTTCCTATAGCTTATTTGGAATTAACGCCTAATTTTACCATGTTAGAAACTTTATCGAGTGGTACTTCTGTTGCTTCTGCAATTTTCTCAGGGGTCACATGTGGATGTTTCAAGATGTATGTCTTCACCTTTTCGCTATCTGCTAAACATGAAGGACACGTCATAAACGGTGATGGCGGCATCGGTTCTTGGCATAACCGGCACTTTCTAATCATCTCTTCCATCATCTCACCCTTTCGTAGGACCCTTATTTATTAAAAAGATTCGTTCCTTTTTGCTCTAACTGGGGGTGCTCGGATAAAAATTTGTCATACGAAGTAAAATCGAGGTTGAATATTGAATCTTTTTGGCATAAGGTGAAGAATTGTTAAAATTTTAACTATTTAAGACAATTTAACACACATAGGCGAACATTAAAAGATTTTTTGGTTTGTTTTCTGAAAACCCTACTTTAGTAGTAGTTATGAATTGAAATTCTGGCTTACTATCGGTATCTTGGATGCAGATAGAAAGGATGACTTTTATGTTGCTTGAGAAAATGCTGGAATATAACCGAAAATTTGTCGAAGGGGAGGATTTACCAAGAAAAACACCACGGTATCCGAATAAGCATGCAGTGGTTTTAACTTGTATGGAACCGCAGCTGGAAACCCTTCTTTCAGACGCTCTTAACTTACATGATGGAGATGTAGAAATGATCAAAAATGCAGGCGCCTTGGTTTCCGATTCTTACGACAGCGTCATGCGGAGTTTGCTTATTGCTGTGTATGAACGAAGAGCTGACGAAGTATTTGTCATCGGGCATCGCGATTGCTGGATGGAGGATTTTGAATATAAATCCACAATAGAGCGAATGAGCCTGCAAGGTATCAGTGACGAATCACTAGACAGCGCTGGCCAAGAGAAGAATCTTGCCGAGTGGCTGGGCAGTTATCAGAAAGTAGAAGATATGGTGAAGGAAAGCGTTCATACCATTGAAAGTCATCCACTTTTGCCAGAAGATATACCGGTCCATGGATTAATACTCGATCCTGATACAGGTAAACTGGATGTTATTGTTTATGGTTTTTGATTTACTTCGAAGCTGTCGAAAATTCGGCAGCTTTTTATTTTGCCTACTTTTATATTAATAGCTGCTGCTAAAAAATAGCCAGTACATTATTCCAGGTATTCTCCTCTTTGCTGTGATAATTTCATGTTTTTTCCGCATACTAGGAATAATTGTTCTGGTGGAGGAATGGCGATGAAAAGACGTGGCAAACGCAGGGACAAATCGAAGGAGCTGCTTCCTTCATCGATTGAAGACTTAAAGACAAAGCTACAAACAGCTATGCTCAATAATCCGGATTTTCAAATGCAGGACTTTGAGACCGGCGGTCAGCGCATACTCGTTTTCTATATTAATACGATAATCAAAAAACAGTCGCTCAATGAGAGTGTACTAACCCCCCTTCTTAAAGGTGATAAGCAGTGGACGTCGGAAAAAGTGAGAAACAGGCTCCCTCTAGGCAAAAATATCGTTCAAACAGATATACAAGAGATAACCGATGCGCTTATAGAGGGATCTGTCGGGATTTACATCGAAAATGAAGCTAAGTTGCTTACGTATCCTATTCCAGACAAAGAAAAGCGCCAGGTCGATAAGTCTGATAAGGAGTCCACTGTTCTTGGCCCACAGGATTCCTTTACTGAATCGTTAATGTCAAACATCAACCTGGTTCGCTGGCGGGTGAATACTAGCGATTTGGTTACAGAGAAACTAATCATCGGAGAACGGGTCCCGACTGAGATTCGGTTGGTATACTTAAAATCCCTGGCCAATATGGAAGATGTACAAACAATGCGCCAGCGACTACAGGATTTAGTTGTCGACCGAATCGAAGATGCCACACCGCTAACCTATTATATTGAGGATTCATCTACCTCTGTTTTTCCACAGTTTTATCAAACAGAGCTGCCGAGCAGATTCAGTTATGCATTGACGAAAGGCAGAGTGGGTGTTTTGGTCGATAAAAGCCCGACTGGTATTACAGCACCGACATCTTTATTCAGCTTTTTTGAATCAACGGAAGATGTGTACATGCGCTGGAATGTGGGCTCTTTTATCCGCATTTTGCGTTTTTTTGCCTTAATTATTTCTGCCATGCTGACACCAGCATATGTGGCGGTAATCACCTTCCACTATGAAGTGATTCCGACCCCGCTTTTGACAACGCTCGGTTCTTCCCGGGCGGCTGTCCCTTTTCCACCAGTTTTTGAAGCGTTGTTATTGGAACTATTGATTGAGCTTTTACGAGAAGCCGGAGCACGCCTGCCGACAAAGGTCGGACAAACAATCGGTATTGTAGGAGGTATCGTTATCGGGCAAGCGGCCGTGGCTGCAGGACTTACCAGTAACATCCTGATCATCGTCGTAGCTATCAGTGCTCTAGCCTCTTTTACGGCGCCGAGTTATTTGATTGGGTCGACGATCCGTGTCATTCGTTTCCCCCTCATCTTACTCAGCGGAGTTTTGGGGTTAATTGGGATTATGGCCAGTATTTGTTTTTTGATTTTCCACTTGATAAAAATCAAATCGCTTGGAAGGCCATACTTAATTCCGTTGTATCCCTATGTAGGAAAAGACTTCAGCAAGACGTTTTTCCGGGTGCCATACTTTCTTAACACAACCCGCAGTTTGGCATACAAGCCGCAGGATATCGTCCGTTATCCTAGGAAGAAATCACGAAAAATGAAGGACATCGATGAATAGGGAGGTAAAAGGTTGAAACAGATAAATTTGACGATCAAGCCCTCGATGCGCATCCATGCCTTTTATCTCTTTTTTATCATAACCAGTATCCAGACTGGCTCTGGAATCATGGGCGTTCCCCGCTATATTTTCATGGAATCAAAACAGGATGCCTGGATTTCCGTGTTAATTGCCGGGCTGTTTGTCCATCTAGTCCTGGCAGCCATGTTTGCTATTTTGAACCAATACGATAACACCGATATTTTGGGAGTACACACGGACTTATTCGGTAATCGGATTGCGAAACTATTCAGCACCGTTTATATCATTTACTTCTTTTTTGTCCTGCTCAGCGTCACGATGGATTATATTCAGGTCGTTCAAACGTTTATTTTCCCCAGAACGAGTCCCTGGGTGTTCAGTATCGTACTTGTGTTATTGATTGTATATGCGGTGATGGGTGGTCTCCGAGTCGCAGTGGGCATTACATTTATATTCTTTTTCCTCGCCCTATGGTTGTTGGGTTTTTTATATAAATCAGTTGCTTACATGGAATTCACTCACTTCCAGCCGCTGCTGGCTGCATCTCCTATAGAATTGCTGCGAGGTGCCAGACAAACGTCTTATTCCTATATTGGTCTGGAAATACTTTTTTTCATTTATCCGTTTATTTCCGATAAAGAAAAAGCAAAACTTCCAGCCCATCTAGGATTGGCATTCACCACCTTACTTATTTTGTTAGTCACTGTCATTAGTATCGGTTATTTTAGTCCGGGAGAATTGCCTCAACAGATTTGGCCGGTACTCGTCCTGTTCAAAATAGTGGAGTACTCGGTGATTGGGCGTTTCGATGTATTAGTCGTCACCGAGTGGATGATGGTCATCCTTCCAAATATGATTCTGCTTGCCTGGATGATTTCCTATATTACCAAAAGGCTTTATCACGTTCAGCAACGCAAAGTACTATACGTCGTTGCCATTTTACTATTTATCGGAGCAGGCATCTCCAAACATGAATACACGATCTTAAAAATTATTGATACTGTCGCCAATGTAGGTTTTTGGATTGCTTTTGTCTATCCATTAGTATTGTTGCCGCTTGTTTGGTGGAAAAGTAAATGGAGGAAACGCAAGAAGGAAGGTGCCAAAACGTGAAAAAGACACTCGTTGCTTACTTCTTTCTGTTGCTTATGGCAGGCTGTGCAACCGCTGATCCTATCGAAAGGCTAGGAGTCATCAACACCATGGGAGTAGATGCAGACGAGGAAAACAGCCAGCAATTGAACACTACTTATGTTTACTTTCAATTTGATCCCCATGCCCAAAATATAAATGAAATTGTTTCTTCCAAAGGAAGAACGTTAAAAGGAACCCAAAAGAAAGCGAACGTGAAGTCCAATTTCCGGCTGGTTCCCGGAAAGCTGCGCGTTCTGTTGATGGGCAAACCGCTCGCCGAAAAAGGAGTGGCAAGTATTCTCGATACACTTGTACGTGACGCCAAAGTTCCGGACACCATGTTTTTGGCAGTAACGGAAAGTGCAGCCGGAGATGTATTGTCGGAAGTATTTCAACAAAGCACGACCAATGTAGGAACTCACCTTTACCAGTTGATTAATACGAACGTTGAGCAAGAAATCTTAATCGAGACAACTTTAAGGGATTTCATGCACAAATACTATGATATCGGGAATGACCCAGTTCTTCCGCTGGTTAATGTAGTCGGTCATATGCCGAGCATCGAACGAATGGCCTTATTCCGGGATGAAATTTATGCCGGAGATATCTCCATTGAAGAAGGATTCTTTATTAAATTGCTTTCTGGCCGCTATCGAGCTGGTCGCATAGATGTTACTTTACCTATCGATGAATTTTCCAGTAACCGCCAGAGGGATACCGATCAACGGGAAGAGGAATCTTTGTTTTTGGCAATGAGTGATTTGCGCAGCCACCATTCGATTAAGCTTGTCTCAAAGGAGGAACTTCGTTTCCGCGCCGATATAAAAGTTCAGGCAAGGCTGATGGAAATTTCTGAGCAACTTAATCTGGATGATGACAAAGTAGTGAAAAAACTGGAAAAAGCAATAGAAAAAGACCTAAAACGTCAGGCCTATGAGGTGCTCGGGAAGTTCAAAGAGTTGAAAGTCGACCCGATTGGCTTCGGAAGTATTTACAATGCGAAACATCCCATCTCCCAAGAAGAATGGCGCAAGCTTATACCGGAAATAAAATTCGACTTAAATCTGGATATCAATCTCATCAGGGAAGGAATCATTGAATAAAATCCCGGGAAGCAAATGCTTCCCGGTGTTCGCTTTATCCGTAGTTAAAGTGATCGGGATGAGCGCCCAGCCGGTAATCGTGATCTAAGCCATTTATCTTTTTCATGTCTGTGCCGGAAAGCTCAAAGTCAAAAATGTCCGCATTTTCCCGTTGTCTTTCTGCCCGTGTCGATTTTGGAATAATTATCGTTCCATTTTGATAATGCCAGCGGAGAATGACTTGTGCGGCGGTTTTACCATACTTTTCGGCGAGCTCACAAAGGACCGGGTCATCTAAATAAGTGGCCTTTCCAATCGGGGACCAGGCTTCAACAGCGATTTGCTGCTCCTGACAGAACTTTCTTGTTTCCAATTGTGCCAGTTTCGGGTGATGTTCAATTTGATTAACCATCGGTTTTACTTCGGCATCTCGCAGAAGGTCGTCCAAATGGTGTGGTAAAAAGTTGCTTACCCCAATTGCCCGGACTTTTCCATCCCGATACACTTTTTCAAGAGCCCGCCAGGTGTCTTTGTAGCGGTCTGGCACTGGCCAATGGATCAGATACAGATCGACATAATCTGTCCTAAGTTTAGTCAAGCTCCGGTTAAATGCCTCAAGTGCTTCAGCGAAGCCCTGCTCATTGTTCCAAACTTTGGTTGTAATAAAAATGTGCTCCGGGAAATGCCACTGTCTTGGATGGCACGGCCTACTCCTTCTTCGTTTTGGTAAAAAGAAGCAGTATCAATATGGCGATAGCCGATTTCCAGGGCAGATTTTACTGATTCATAAACCTGCTCCCCTTCTTCGACTTTGTATACGCCAAGCCCGATTGAAGGAATTTCTACCCCGTTATGAAGTTTGGTCGTTGTTTTCAATCCCATCTGTTAACCCCTTCCTAATAAGATATTAATACGCTTACATTCTATCGAAATAGAAGCAGTATGAAAAGAAACACGAACCCCGTGTTAATTCCGAAGTTACCATCAAACATTACCTTATGAGGTTTACAAACCTACCTATCTAAATAGACCAAAAAACAGAGAAATAAAAGCTTGCAGAGAAACCTTCGATTTCTCCGCAAGCTGCTGTCCTGGTGATCTATGTTGTTCCGATCATAAACCGTGGTATTCCGAACTTTCCTTGACTTCCTCTGCTACAAGACCGGACAACACATGCACTCGTAAGATAAAGCCTTCGAGCCTGCCGTTTTCACCGGTTACAGCAAGCGGATATCTGGATTCCAGTGCCTTCGGAATAATATCATTGACGTATTCCTCTTTCCCAACGGTCGTCACATCGGTACTCAACACTTCTGCCAGTGTTTTCTTTTCCTTGATACCCTCAATGGCTTCATCAATTGTCACAATCCCTTGCAATTGCCTGCTTCGATTAACAACAAACACACTGGAGATACCGTTTTCCTCCATCTCCTTGATGGCAACTTTCAAACCATCCTTCAATGAAACGAGAGCATTCGGTTTGATCATCACATTTTCGGCCTGAAGAATTTTCGAACGATCGATATCTTTGATAAATTCAGAGATATAATCATTGGCCGGACTTTCCAATATGTTCTCCGGCGTACCAATTTGCACGACTTTCCCATCCTTCATGACCGCGACACGGTCACCGAGTTTAAATGCCTCGTTGACATCATGCGTAATGAAAATGATGGTCTTTTTGAGCCGCTCTTGTATATCCAGCAGTTCCAGCTGCATTTCCCGCCTAATCAGCGGGTCCAATGCACTAAAAGGCTCATCCATCAGAAGGATATCCGGATCATTGGCCAAGGCCCGCGCCAAGCCAACCCGTTGCTGCATTCCGCCGGAAAGCTCATCGGGATACTTGTCTTCATATCCCTTTAACCCGACTACTTCGAGGTTCTCTATGGCGATTTTCCGCCTTTCTTCCTTGGCAACATTTTTAATTTCCAATCCATACTCGATATTCTCCAACACGGTGCGGTGATCAAATAAACCAAAGTGCTGGAAGACCATCGCGATTTTATCCTGCCGGAACTTTTTTAATTGAGAGGAATTGTAGTCAACAATATTCGCACCGTCTACATAGATCGCACCGTCAGTCGGTTTGTTCAGCAAATTGAAACAACGGATCAACGTCGACTTTCCGCTTCCTGATAATCCCATGATAACGAAGATTTCGCCTTCATCGATTTCCATCGAGGCATCATAGACACCGACCGTATGGCCAGTCTCTTCCAATATTTCCGCTTTGGATTTGCCGTTTTTCACCTGCGGAATCACCGACTTCGGTTTCGGACCAAAAATCTTGGAAACGTGGTCGATTTTCACTTTACTGTTCGCCATTATTTAGCCCTCCTATGCTTCTGGAATCGATCGGCTACACCGCCGGTAACACGGTCAATGATGATTGCAAGGAATACGATACTGATACCCGCTTCGAATCCCAGAGCAATATCGATCCGGTTAATCGAAATCAATACTTGTTCTCCCAATCCCTGCGCTCCAACCATTGAAGCAATAACAACCATGGCAAGTGCCATCATCGTCGTCTGGTTAACACCCGCCATGATTGTCGGCAAGGCTTGCGGCAGCTGCACCTTCGTCAGCATCTGCCATCTAGAAGATCCGAATGACTGAGCAGATTCCACCACTTCCGGGTCCACTCCTCTTATCGCCAATTCTGTCAAACGGATAACCGGAGGCAGTGCATAAATCAATGTTGCAAAAATAGCCGATACGTTCCCAAGCCCAAAGAAAAAAATTGCCGGAATCAGGTAAACGAAACTCGGCATGGTTTGCATCGCATCCAAGATCGGACGCATCACCGTCGAAAATCCTTTGCTAAACGCCATCCAAACCCCCAACGGAATACCGATGATCAAACAAATAATTACGGCTGATAACACAATGGAGATGGTCATCATCATTTCTTCCCATAATCCGAAGGTACCGACTAAAAACATGAAGAAAGCATAAAGCAATCCAGACCAAAGGGATTTAAAATACCAGCCCATCAAAAAGATAAGAACAAGAAACAACCACCATGGCAAAAAGTCTAAGAACGCTTCAATTCCATTGATGGTTCTGGAAGAGATAAAAAAGATAAAATCAAACAAACCCGACAGGGCATTATCCAAAAAATCGACAAAATCAGAAACATAGTCACCTAGATGACTTTGAATATCAGGAAAATCATTCATCGGCACAACTGCTATTAAGCAGTTTTTCACCTCACTATTCGTTAATTTGTACCAGTTTTATAGAATACTGGTCTTTGAAACCGAAAGTAGCTGACCAGTCCGGCCAGCTAGTGACAGAAGCCGGCTGCCGCTTATCGACAGGATCCGGCTTTCACATGATCAGCAGCTAATTAAAGTGCTTCTTTTACCTTTTCTGCTATGTCTTCCGGTACCCATTCGGTCCAAACATCTTCATTTTCCTTCATCCACCATTCAGCAGCTTCGTCGGCAGATGCATCATTTTCGTTCATATAGGTCAGCGCTTCTTCGGTCAGCGCACTGCTTGTTTCATAGTTACTCAAAAACTCAACTACTTCTGGTGCCTGGTCGGGAAGATCTTTATGCACACCGACCACCACATCGTTCGGCGGGAACTCGGTTCCTCTTGTTTCGTTCCACGTTTCTTCATCATAAGCAGGCTCTTCCAACAACGTTAGATCATACATCGCCGTTACCGCTGTAGGTGACCAATAATAACCTACCCAAGGCTCTCCGGATTCATATGCGTCTGCCAACGAGGTAACGATAGCAGCATCTGAACCTGGCATAAAATTGTTCATAGTTTCATCCAATCCATATGTTTCAAACTTTTGATCGATTTGTTCTGCTACTGCCCAGCCGCTCGGCGCGTTCAGAATCCTCCCTCTGCCGGAATCCTCGGGATCTTCAAATACCTCTGGATAGTTTTTAAGGTCTTCCACTGTTTTCAAATCTGGTGCCATTGGCTCGATTCCTCGTTCTTCGTCCCCTTCGATTACATACGTAGGAACGTAAAGGCCTTGATTATTGTCATTAAAATTAGTTGATACTTTTTCGATATCGCCTGAATCGATTGCTTCTTCGTACACTTCTTTCACGTTATCCGTCCAGATTTCCATGTAGGCATTAATATCGCCTTCGCGCAGCCCTTGCAGGGTAGCAGCTGTAGAACCTGGCGTGACTTCCGTTTTATAACCGTAACCTTCTTCAATAATTTTTTGGGCCACGCTGTTATGGAAGCGGATACTATCCCAGCCAGCATCTGCAAGCACAATCGTATCGATACTTCCCTCTCCATCGGAGCCACCTGCCGAACGTTCCGAACCACTGCAGGCGGCCAGGATTACAAGTAAACTTGCCATCATTAGAAATAATAATTTTTTCATCTGTTTGATTACCCCTTTATTCATTATTTTTTTACCGTCATACAACATTGAAGCATGTTAATTTTATGGTTCGGTGTTTCGAAGCAGCACATCAAGTCCATGCAGACACTACTGCAGTTAAACTACCCCAGTCAAAATGGTCATAAAAAGCTAATAGTCCGTTGGCACGGCTCGCGACATTTTATGCTTACTTCAGGAAAAATAAAATATTGGAGGATGATCAAAACTTAGTTCCAGGGGGTGGTGAAGATTATAAAAGTTGTATCCACTGTCCAAAACAACAAAAGATTCCAAATCATAAAATTAAAACGCATCAACGAGCAACATCTTTCATTTTATCGGAATGAAACGGGGAACCCAAATCTATTGGAACGTACTATCAAGCTAAGAATGTCGAAAGATGTCAGTTGCAGGCATATAGTAGCATATTATAGCGTTTTCGTAAGATTTGCTCGATTTATCTGCCAATTAAGGGTAAAAAGACAAATCAATTCATTACTTTTTACCCTTCCTGCCTTTCTTTTAAACTGCTTTTTATTTAGGTACTTTCGATTCAAATCCGACCAAAGCAACAAGTCGGATCAGTACCCGATACAAAGCGAGCAAGCCTATCAGACTTCCGGCCATTCCCAAACTATCCGTAGCCAGCAGCCAACCGGCCAAACCAGCCATTATCACGGCAGTCACATTTCCAGCCGGCCCATTTAACGGTGTCCAGCTATTGTAGATGGTTGTTGACTCCTTTTCTACTTCTTGAAAACAAATAAAATGATATGGACGCACCCTCAGCCAATTGGAGGCTGTCACCAGCTGGTCCCGCTTTTCAATTGGTTTCCCGCAATAGCGGCAAATTGTCAATCTCATGTTACTCCCTCACTTACCTCATTTTCTCTCCATTATAACCAAACCTTGCAATGCTTGTCCGACCGCAGGAACCCGATTTATAGTTATATGGTTTTATAGCCAACCTGTTGCTTACAGGGAAAACTTAACGGATCCTAAATAAGGGGACAGTCCCCGGGGATTTTATACCGGGGACTGTCCCTGTCTTACTGTCTTATTTTTGGCTGCCAAGACGTCCAGCCTGTTTAATGGCGGAAATCACCTGCTGTTTCGCTTCACGGCTTTCATAATTACGCATGTTTTGGAGAATAGTCGCTTTCTCCTCTTTCAGGCGCTTTAATTCCTGCACAAGTCTTGTACCGGTCAGTTCCTCTTCCTCGACCATGTGCGCATAGCCTTGTTTTTGAAAAGACTCGGCATTTAGTATCTGATCTCCACGGCTGGCATTCCGGGAAAGCGGTACAAGCAGCATCGGTTTCCTCAATGCAAGAAACTCAAAAATGGCATTGGACCCAGCCCTTGATAAAACGAAATCGGTAGCAGCAAACAAATCACTCAGTTCCTCATTCACGTATTCAAACTGGCTATAACCCTGCTTATCGATAGAATGTTCTACATTATTCTTTCCGCAAATATGGATAATCTGGTAATCCTTTAACAGTTCATCAAGATGGCTCCGGACTGCTTCGTTAATTTTGGCCGAACCGCCGCTTCCACCCATTATCAGCAATACAGGTTTACTGTTATCCAAATCGGCAAAGGCCAGCCCTTTTTCCCTGTTGCCCTGGAACAGTTCATCTCTGACGACAGCGCCAATCCATTCCGCTTTTGATTCCGGTAGATACTGAATGGTTTCAGGGAATGTCGTCAACACTTTCTTGGCAAAGGGAATGGCGAGCTTATTAGCCAGACCCGGCGTATAATCAGATTCATGAATGACGGCAGGGGTTTTTCGAAGCCACGCAGCAGCGAGTACCGGTACAGATACAAATCCACCTTTTGAAAAAATGACCGATGGCTTTCTCTTGCCGATAATCCGGTATGCTTGCCACACTCCTTTCAATACCTTGAAAGGATCTTTGAAGTTTTCCTTTGAAAAATAACGCCGAAGCTTACCTGTCGAGATTTCATGGTAGTCCACATTGTCGAGACGGCTGATTAACTCTTTTTCAATACCACTTTTAGACCCGATATAATCTATTTTCCATCCCTCTTTTTGAAAATGGGGAATGACTGCAAGATTGACTATAACATGGCCGGCAGTACCACCGCCTGTAAATAATATTCGTTTGTCACTCATATGATGATCCCTCTTTCTTTTCATACGTATTGTTTTTTTATGAATAAACGGCTCCCCGTATAATAATAATCTGGAATATGCTATAATCCTCTCTATCCTAATCGAAAACATGATAAAAAGGAAGAGTAGTATGTATCGGACAAATTCATTACAACAAAAACTCAAGTTGTTTCTCACCATTCTCATTCCCATTTTAATTACCCAATTAAGCTTATATGCCATGAACTTTTTCGATACCGTTATGTCCGGAAAATTTGGTACAGCGGACTTGGCAGGTGTAGCAATCGGCTCCAATCTATGGGTGCCGATTTTTACAGGCATCAACGGGATTTTGCTTGCTCTATCGCCGATCGTTTCGCAATTGGTAGGTGCAGCAAAGGAAAAAGAAGTTCCGGAAATCGTCCGTCAAGGCATTTATTTAGCAATTGGATTAGCTGCAGCTGTCACGATTGTCGGTATTTTTGTTGTCCAGCCGATTCTTAATCGGATGGATTTAGATGCAGAGGTCGCCCGTGTCGCAAAGTATTACTTGGCTTCCTTGGCAACAGGTATAATTCCCTTGTTTATTTTCAACTTGCTTCGCTGCTTTATGGATGCACTTGGCCAGACGCGAACCTCCATGGTGATTATTTTAATATCGCTGCCGCTTAACATTCTATTTAATTATATGTTCATATTCGGACGATTAGGAATGCCGGCTATGGGTGGGATCGGTGCTGGTATTGCCTCCTCCCTGACATACTGGATTTCGAGTGCTGTCGCCGTCTGGGTCATCCATCGATACAGACCGTTCCGTTTATACGGCATATTTCGGAAATGGGGCAGACCTTCCATGCACGCCTGGTGGGAACAGCTGCGAATCGGAGTGCCGATCGGATTTGCCATCTTTTTTGAAACCAGTATTTTTGCGGCAGTAACCTTATTAATGAGTGTATACAATACGGAAACAATTGCCGCCCATCAGGCCGCGATCAACTTCGCATCTTATTTGTACATGATTCCGTTAAGTATTGCGATGGCTTTGACAATTGCAGTAGGGTTCGAAGTAGGAGGCAAGCGACATCACGACGCCAAAATATATGCATATATCGGACTCAGTTGCGGTATTGCGGTTTCCTTTCTTGCCGGATTGGTTTTATACACCCTCGATGACGCGGTGGCCCGGTTATACAACGACAACCCAGAAGTGATCACATTGACGAAGCAATTTATTTTTTACGCAATTTTCTTCCAGTTTGCGGACGCCATCGGAGCTCCGCTGCAAGGTGCATTACGCGGGTATAAAGATGTCAATATCACCCTTGTGATGGCATTGATATCCTACTGGCTGATCGGCCTTCCAAGTGGATGGCTGCTCGCGAATTATACACATTTCGGTCCCTTCGGCTACTGGATGGGGATTATCATCGGACTTAGTGCCGGAGCGATCACATTATTCGGTAGACTTGTCTATTTGCAAAGAAAGCTTAGCAGCCAGCCTGCACATGAATAACGAGTAATCTTTTCTCAAAAAAGAGCTGTCCGCTGGAACAGCTCTCTTTCTCTATATTTCCATTCTCCCATGTTCATCCATTTTTCAAATTCAATACAATCAGGCGTTCATTGGTCATTTCCTCAATGGAATATTTAGGACCTTCTTTTCCCGATCCGCTGTCTTTCACACCGCCATACGGCATCAAATCTACCCGGTACTGCGATGAATCATTGATCATCAGTCCGCCGACCTCTACTTTTTTGGCCGCGTAAAACGCTGTATCAAGATTTTGGGTAAAAATGCCGCCTTGAAGACCATAAGGCGATTCATTCACTTCTGTAATGCATTCGTCCAAATCGCTGAAACTGATCAAACTAATTACTGGTGCGAATATCTCTTCGCAGACTACTTTCATATCTTTTTTTACATTGTCCACTACGGTTGGCTGAAGAACGGGACCTTTCCGCCGGCCGCCTGTCAAAACCGTGGCCCCGTTATCAACAGCTTCATTTATCCATTGCTCAGCGCGTTCTGCTTCTGATTCAGCTATCATCGGGCCGACATCTGTATCAGGGTCGCTTGGATCACCGACTTTCAACGATTTAATGGCTTCCAACAGCTTATCCTTAAAGGTATCCCGGATTTCCTCATGGACATAAACGCGCTGAACCGAAATACAAACCTGCCCTGCAAATGCAAAGCCTTTTTGGGCAATGTTGTTTGCAGCCTGTTCCACATCTGCTTCCTTGTCCACGATAACCGGAGAATTATTACCCAGCTCCAAAATAAGCTTATTCAATCCGGTGGTCTGTTTGAGTTTCAGGCCAACTTTGGCACTTCCGGTAAACGTATATAACTGGATCCGCTCATCCTCCATCATCTGCTGTCCGACGACAGAACCGGAGCCAACAACGACATTGAACAGTCCTTTCGGCAATCCAGCCTGTTCAAACAGTTCGGCCAGCTTTAAGGATGTGATAGGAGTAGCACTAGCGGGTTTTAACACCACTGCATTACCGGCAGCGATAGCTGGAGCTACTTTATGCGAAACGAGGTTCAACGGGAAGTTGAACGGACTGATGGCGCCGACCACTCCGACCGGAACGCGAATAGTAAACGCCATTCGGTTTTCTGATCCAGGTGCTGCTTCTACCGGTACTCCCTCCCCAGTGATGCGTTTTGCTTCCTCTGCAGCCACTTCAAACGTTTGGGAGCTGCGGTCGATTTCTGAACGCGCTTGTTTTATTGGTTTTCCGGCTTCTCTTGATATCGTTTGAGCCAATTCCTCTTTATTTTCTACTAGCAATTCACTGACTTTCTTCAAAATCTCGTAACGTTCATATGGGGAGAGCTGGTTGTATCGGAAAGCGGCTTCCGCACTGGAAATTGCCTGATCAACTTGTTTTTCCCCTGCCGTGAAAACAGTAGCATACGTCTTCTGGGTATATTTATCGATCACATCCTGCGTTTCGCTTGTTTCCACCCATTGACCATCGATAAACAGCTTGAATTGTTCCGGCATAGACAACGTCCTTTCTTCATCGTGATATTACTTCTCATTCCACCCCCATTGTAATATAAACGTTGCCACCGGTTAATTTTTCTGTTTGGAAAAGGGCCAGTCGCTCATCCTACTTCCAACATGTTCGAACGCTTGATTCACTCCGGCGAAAAGATTCGCTTACCGCAGTTCTTATGTGCATGCTTCTTTTCCAATAACCACCCTAACGTCAGGACTGAGTGCTGGCTCTGATTAATACCTTGTGATGAAAAAAGGCTGCCAGTCACTCCGGCAGCCTTGATAATCAAGTCAAAGATACATTCTCTATTTAATTATAAGAACAGCCCTGCCATGGTAGCAGACAAAATCGAACCCAATGTCGCTCCCAGGAGCAGTTTGAGACCGAATTTGGAAACAGCAACGGCTTTTTTCGAATCAATTGCCTGAACAGTACCTGCAATAATACCGATAGAGGAGAAGTTTGCAAAACTAGTCAGGAACACTGTTACAATACCGATTGTTTTCTCGGACAGCGTATCGACCAGCGGTTGCAATTCCAACATGGCGACAAATTCATTGGTCACGATTTTGGTACCCATAATACCGCCAGCCTGGACAAGCTCTCCTGGTGAAATCCCCATCAGGAAGCCTATTGGAGCTAAAATATAACCAAGAATTTGCTGAAGTGTTACTCCGGCGAAAATAGCCTGAATGATCCAGTTAACCAGTTCCAGAGAAGCAATAAAGGCGATCAGCATGGCAGCGACGATCAAGGCAATTCTTCCGCCATCAAGCGCTCCGTTCCCCATTGCTTCAAAGATACTTTTCGAGTCTGATACTTCCTTGATATCGACCCGGTCCTCCTCCTTGTCGACCTTTACGGGTGAGATCATGGAAGCAATGATCAGCGAACTGAACATATTTAACGGCAGTGCCACCAAAACATATTGAGCAGGCAGCATTTGAATATAGGCACCGACGATAGAAGCAGATACCGATCCCATTGCAGAAGCACTTACAATATAAAGACGGTTGTCACTAAGATGATGAAACTGCGACTTGATGGCAATCAGTGCCTCTGATTGTCCAAAAAAGATACTGTTGACAGCGTTGAATGATTCTACCTTTGGCAATCCAGTGATATACGATAAAAACCCTCCGAAATATTTAATAATGGTAGGCAATATCTTCAGGTGGGTGAGGACAGCCAGGATGGTGGAAAAGAAGACGATCAATAATAGCACGTTGAAAAAGAACACACTTCCGCCTTCTTCGATCATTAAACCGCCAACGACAAAATTGATTCCCTCCATTCCGAAATCAATCAACTTATTGAATCCATCCGAAATACCGGTGATCACCATTCCGCCGATCGTGGTCTTAAACATGAACCAAGTGGTAATCAATTGTGCGATCAGCATAATTGCGATTCCTTTAAAATTTATGTTGCTGCGGTCATTGGACAATAAAAATGAAATCCCGAGGATGACAACAATCGCCAGCAAACCAAGAAGAATATCCACGGCATGAGCCTCCCTTAAAATCTTTGGCAGAACATTTGCTGTTCCTTTTATGAACAGCAGCAGTCCCGCTTATTTTGACAGACATGAAACCCGCTCATCTCAGAAGCATGTGACCATTTACCTCAAACCGAATATAAAAACAGGTTTTCGGTCTTAAATAAACGCCATGTTTTTCCAGCCCTGCACCTAAAATGAAAATGCTTTCAGTCGTTGTTTTCCATTTATGGATTTTAACAGCTTGTCAGACGTCATGCAAGTGTATTTTTCGACATTATTCATCAAAACCTATTATTTAATTTATTTGTTCCCCAATAACCTCTTCTATAACCGGACTAAAAACGCGTAAAAGCGAACATGCCGGAATAAAAAAGGAAGCTTGTAAGAAAAGGGAGGTTTTCTTATAAGCTTCCATTTACTTTTTATTATGAATGAAAAGAGCGAGCTGTTTGTACAAGATCCTGCTTGGATACATTGTTTTTTTGTTCTTCACTGACACCTAGTACATTTTGCCGATAAGACATTTTGTAAGTAATTCCATTTTGTTGCCAGCAAAGGATTTTCGCAAAGGAATTATCGACATACTCACCTTCTAATCGTTCGCCAATCATGACCGTGTCCGCTTCGACCAACGCTGGATCAATATCCCCTTCGATAAATTGGATGGACAAAAGATCGTTATCCTCCGTATAGAAGCTGATATCCATCGCCTCATTCCCGCTGTCTTTCAGATAATAACGGTCCGAAATCAAAAAAGCGGTTTCTATTGGCATGTATTCCGGTAAATCCGGTGAAAACGAAAGTTCGGACGCGGCGCTTTCGGCCTTTTCCTTTTCATAACCATAAAATCCTGTTGGGATGGAGGAAGACTGCTGACAGGAGCACAAGAACAGCAGGAAAAGCATGTACACTAGTATTCGTGACCAGATAACGGTTGACTGCTGCAATATCAAGATCTCCCCCTCCCTTTTTCCACCATTTTACCATTTCCTTTGCAAGAGCTAAACGTTTTTTGGCGAAAAATCCCGAATTCCTCTGTAATTACTCTGTGTTTTAGATATGGAAACAGGACATGCCTTCAGATGACATGTCCCGTTCTTCACTTGCGGATCGGTAACCACTCCAATACTTTTTTGATTTGTTCGTCCCAATACTGCCAATGATGATCCCCTGGACCAAAATCGGTCGTCAAGGAAAGGCTTGTCTGTGTACATTTTTCCCGGAAAGTCTGATTCTGGGGAAACAAAAAATCCTCGGTTCCACAGGCTTGATAAAGCACCGGCTTTGTTCCTGGATTCTTTTCATTATACGTTAGCAGCCATAACAAATCCTCATAGGTATCCTTGATTTCGTCTTGTCCGAAGACAAGGGAAAGCGGGGCACTGGAAGTCGTTTCCCGGGTCCTGGCATTTTTCAAATGTGCTGCCATGTCTGTCACCCCTGATAAACTTGCCGCTGCCGCGAATTTCCCGGGATAGTTCAATGCCCATTTGAAGGCACCATAACCGCCCATCGACAAGCCTGCTACAAATGTATCCTCCCGCTTGTCCGATAAATGAAAAAAATCGTGTGCCCTCTGTGGAAGCTCCTCCGTCAAAAAAGTCCAGTAACGTTTTCCAAAACGCATATCCGTATAGTAACTATGATCGGCATTCGGCATGATTACCGCGAGACCTTTATCAGCTGCATACCGTTCGATGGATGTCCGTCTCGTCCAAACGGTTTCATCATCACTAAACCCATGCAGCAAGTATAATACCGGATGGGCATCGTCCTTCTGCCTGTTTTTCATTCCGATCTGTCCTTCGGTTTGTTCAGGGAGAATAACCATCATCGAAGTAGACAACCGTAACGTATCGGAAAAAAATTCGCATCTTAATAAAGCCATTTCCTTCCTCCCTTCCAGCATTCTGTCCTCCCTTTCATTCTATCTCCACTAGACCCTTAAATCTTCTAACAGACTTATCTTCCTCCACCGACAAAAGGCAGATCTGGCGGGGGTCTCCCACTCAGATCTGCCTCTCGTTATCTATGAAAAAACCTCTTCTTTCTGGTTATTGAAAAAGCGTTTCATGGCGTAGAAAACGTCTGCTCTTTTGCGAAGGATATAGTAACGGAATTTCGGTGATTCGATTTTGTTATAAACCTGCATCAAAGTAGAATGGCGGTTGTACTGGTTGACTTCTCCATAACCGAACATGCTCGATTTTTCAATAAGTTCCTCGACCAGCGTCATACATCTGCGATTATCCGATGTTAGATTGTCTCCATCGGAAAAATGGAACGGATAGATGTTGTACTGCTCAGGCGGATACTTGGCATCAATGATTTCCAATGCTTTTCGGTAGGCGGAGGAGCAAATCGTCCCGCCGCTTTCCCCTTTACTGAAGAAAGATTCCTCATCAACCACTTTCGCTTCGGTATGATGGGCGATAAACTCGATATCGACCGTTTCGTATTTGGAACGAAGGAATTTGGTCATCCAGAAAAAGAAACTTCTGGCCACGTACTTTTCAAACAATCCCATCGAACCACTGGTATCCATCATGGCCAATACAACCGCCTTGGATTCCGGCTTCTCGATAGTATCCCACGTTTTATAACGAATATCTTCCGGGTAAATCGGATTGAATCCGGACTTTCCTGCCATCGCATTGCGTTTATATGCTTCCAGCATGGAACGCTTTTTATCAATGTTACCGGTCAGCCCTTTTTTCCGTATGTCTCTGAATTCTATATGGGAAGTGACAATATTGTCTTTTTCCTTTTCTTGCAAGTTGGGTAGCTCTAGTTGACTAAAAAAGGCTTCTTCCAATTCTTCAAAAGAAACCTCCGCTTCGTAATAATCATGGCCGGCCTGGTCGCCTGCACCGGAATCCTTGCCAGCGGCTTTTTGCGGCGTGCCGTCAGTTGCAATGACATCCCCCACACTGCTGTCGCCGTCCCCTTGTCCTGCATGTTTGTTTTTATCCTGACTGTAACGGATTTTATATTCATCGAGGGAACGGATCGGAATCCGCACCATATCCTTCCCCCGGGACATAATGATGTTTTCTTCGGTTACTAAATCGGGCAACTTCTTTCTCAGTACCTCCTGAACTTTGTCTTGGTGGCGCTTTTGATCGTCGAACCCTTTTCTATGGAGGGACCAATCTTCTTCTGAAATCACAAAATTCTTCGAATCAGCCATCTATTACCCTCCTTTGTATTATTATTTCTATAGTATGCAAGACAGGTTTATTTGATTAAAGATTTTGATAATTGGACGGTTTGGCTAATTGAGAAAACTATGATCGTCATTTTTCCTTTTTATAGAAAATCTAAATGATTGCATGTCAAGCAACCCTCATGGTGAAGAAAATATATCGTACATATAAACAGAACCGGCCAACCCTTCCCCCAGATATGAAGAGGGGACTGTCCCTCTATCTCTTATTATGCGGCTACCTGCTGGTGCTGGCCGGCTTTTTTGTGAAGGGCTACCCGCGTAAAGGCAATTCCGAACAGGACGAAAACGATATACAAGACAGCCATGCTGATTCCGCCAATGGCCTCACCGATGATGATGCCCAGTGCTCCGAACATCTTTCCGACTTGGAACACAAAGCCGTTGAATGCCATATAAGCTCCGCGTTTACTGTCGTCGACGATATCGGCGAGTAACGACTGCCTCGTCGGGACATACAACAATTCGCCGATGGAAAGCACCACAACTGCCAGGAATAAACCTGGAATGTGGTTGGAAAATGCCATAAATGCATATCCCAAGCCAAACAATAGAAAGCCTGCATACATGATTGGCTGTTCCGGTTTGTTTTTAATCCACTTTGAAATCAATGCGGTGAACAACACAATCATGATGGTATTGACGACTGTGAGGAGACTGAGCAGTCTGACCCCATCGATAAGCAGGGAATGACCACCCATCCAGGAAAAAGCTTTTGGCACTATTTCCTGTTCCAGCCGGACGGCTATAAAATTATTGCGCTGGAATTCCAGCGATAAAATAGCAATGCCGCCAAGGGTGAACAATACGAATGGAAAGTCTTTCACGACCGTCTGATAGCTTCGCAGCAGAGGCATCAGTCCGTACTCTTTTTTATCGGCATTTTTCCCCTTCGTCATGGTTTCTTCAATCAAAGCACTGGTCATCCATAGTGTGACGAAACTCATCAAGACCAGCCCTACCAACAATTCAAAGAAATGTGTCTTAAACAGCCAGCCGCCTACCATGAGCCCTAACATTAAAGAAAAATTGACAGCCCAGTAATTAACGGAATACATAAAAGCCCTTGTTTCTTTTGTGCTGACATCGATTAACATCGCCTCTGCGGCCGGATTAATAAAACCGTTGGCGATACTTATGACCAGCATCATGACAAAGGTAGCGACCGCCGATGTAAACCATGGAGAATTGACGAACAGCATGCCGATAAAAGCAATAAGTTTCATCGTTTCCCCCACGACCATCAATCGCTTCCTACCGAGCATGTCCGCTAGAAAGCCGCCGTACAAACCGGCCAAAAATTGAACGATTACATTGACCAACAACAAGATTCCTGCGGTTGAGGCGTTGATCTTATCAGTAAAATAGATTGCCATAAACGGAAAAATCATCGAACCGATAATCCGGCTGAGAAAAGAAATATAAATACGAACACGAATATTAGGATGCAGTGACTTAAACATAAAGCTTCCCCTCCTTCTGCTTTCTATTTTGCCTTTTCCTAAAAGGGGCAAAAAGGGTATAATCAATCTATTAATGTCCCCTTTTAATGGAGGTGAAAGTTATCAGAGATTTATCGTACTATACGCTTCGGTCCTACCTATACAGCAAAGAACAGCAGAAACAGGTAACCTTTAAACTCGAAGAACTGGAAACACTTTGGTTTTGTACGAGAAAGAACGTGAAACGCAAGCTGAGGAAGTTTGAAGAAGAAGAGAAATTGAGCTATACACCTGGAATCGGGCGAGGGCATCCCTCCAGCATAACCTTCTATCGTTCCTTTCAAAAAGAGGTTGAGCAGTTTGTCAAAGCCTCTATTCAGGAGGATAAACTGGACGATATTGTCCAATTGCTACAGCTGCCGATACCAAAGGCCTGGGTCGCTTCCATTTCGCCTCAGCTGCAGAAGATGTTTGGTTTGCAGGAATCCAAACAGGATAAAGACATTTTGCGCACCATTATTTCCAGGGATTTAAGTACGCTTGATCCTGTCTACAGTTCTATCACTGTAGAGAATCACATGATCGAGCAACTAGGCGATACGCTTGTAACATACAGCAGGAAAAGGGACTGCATCCGTCCGCATCTCGCCCACCATTGGCAAGTGGATGACAACCATACACGGTGGACATTTTATCTGCGCAAAGGGATACGCTTCCACCACCAGGGGCTGTTAACAAGCGCCGATGTAAAGCACACGCTGGACCGCTTTAAACCGGGAACGCCTTACTACTGGCTCGTCCATGACATGGAAGAAATCGACTGTCCCAATAGACACCAGGTGACCATCAAGTTAAAACAACCAAATCCTTTTTTTCTCCGTTATTTGAGCAGTACAAATCTTTCCATCCTGCCCAAGGATGTACCGTTCGATGAGAAACAGTGGATCGGCACAGGACCTTTCCGATTAAGAGAAAGAAGTGAAAAGCGAATTGTACTGGAAGCTTTCGATCAATATTTCCTGGAACGACCTTTTTTAGACCGGATTGAATTTTGGAAAATCCCGGTGGATACGGTAAAAACCGTTACCTATAATCTCAGCAATGCAAAAGACCTGGACGGCGGCATTCAGAAGAAAGAAGTAGAAACCGGCTTTCGATTTCTCGCTTTCAATTTCACCAAACAAACAGCTGTACAAAATCCGCATTTCAGGACAGCGTTGTTTCACTTGCTTGACCCGCACATTATGCATCGCGAACTTGGCTTGGAAGAACCGGTCGAAGCTACCAGCTTCTTTCCATGGAAGTCCGGCCAACGCAGCAGGGATAAAACACAAGTACCCGGTTTACTTCAATTATCAGAGTACAAGGGGGAAACATTGCAGCTGTACTGCCTGGACTACCTAAAAGCAAAAAGAGAAGCTGCCTGGTTACAAGAACAGGCTTCCTGCTTTGGTATCCATTTAGAAGTAAACACCTTCAATTTTGACGATTTCTATTCTTTTGCCTTCGATGAGCGGGCAGATATGGTTTTGATGGGCGAAGTTTCAACGTCTGATCATCACTTGTCTTTTTTAGGTGCTTTTTACAATGAGGTCCTGTTGTTCAGACGCTTCATGACAGCAGACCAGCTCGCGAATATCGACAACTGCCTGGAAGCATTCAAACATTCAAAAACCAATCAGGATCGGGAAAAAATCATCGATGTGATAGAAGATTACTTGAAGGACAACCATTTGATCCTATTTCAACATCATCCTGTCAAAAACAGAATCTTTCATCCTATGATTCAGGATATACGCTTTAAATCTTTTGGCCAGGTAGACTTCCGAAAGTTGTGGGTGAAATAACAGACGACTAAGGGAGTCTGATCAAATTTATAGCCTGGCTGGCTTCCTCATTCACTGAATATTCCTGCACCTCCTTTCGCCTTTCTTTCACTAGACAAAGGTGTTTTTCTTCGTTTCCACGCCCTGATTTCAGCAAGATGACTTAAACCTCTATCACCTCCCTAATTTGAGTGCCAAAGCGTTCCTCAAGATAATAAAAGTGAAAAGTTTTAATTCCTTTGCTTATCCTCGTTGCAATATTCACTGTTTTGGTAAAGTAAACACTTCGTCTGAATAAATAGAAAAAATCGCCCAGGAGTTAAAAACTTCTGAGCGATTTTTGTAAAACCGTGCCCTTCAGCAAAAGGGTAACGTTTTGTCTTAACCTTCCAACAACAGGTCGTAAGGATCTTCCAGCATTTGCTTAATCCGAACCAGGAATTGTACGGCATCTTTGCCGTCTACGATTCTATGATCATAAGACAATGCGACATACATCATCGGACGAACTTCGATAGAATCATCCGGCATGACGATCGGACGTTTCTGAATCGAATGCATACCAAGAATACCAACCTGCGGTGCATTCAAAATCGGAGTCGATAACAGTGATCCAAAGATGCCGCCATTTGTAATGGTGAACGAGCCGCCTTGCAAATCAGCCATTTGCAGCTGTTTATCCCGCGCTTTTTTACCAAGGTGGGCAATTTCCCGTTCCACTCCGGCAAAGTCCAGGCGGTCTGCGTCACGGACGACAGGTACAACAAGTCCGTCATCAGTGGAAACGGCAATACCGATGTCATAAAACTTTTTCAAGATAAGTTCATTCCCCTGGATTTCAGCATTGATCAGCGGGAATTCCTTCAAAGCACCGACGACCGCTTTCGTGAAGAACGACATGAAACCGAGTTTGACATCATGTTTCTCCAGGAATTTATCCTTGCGTTCACTTCTAAGCTTCATGATTGCGGTCATGTCTACTTCATTGAACGTTGTCAGCATGGCTGCATTATGCTGCGCTTCCACCAGACGGTTGGCAATCGTTTGACGACGTCGGGTCATTTTCACCCGCTCAACCGGCTTGTCGAATTCTGTTTCCCCAGAGGATTTCGCAGGCTGCTTGTCTTTTTTTGGTGCTTCGGGTTGCTTTTGTCCGCCTTTGGCTGCCTGTTCAACGTCTTCCGGACGAATACGACCTAGTGGATCACGAGGATATACATCACTAAGATCAATGCCTAATTCACGAGCACGCTTCCGGGCAGCAGGTGAAGCCACCGTATCTTTGCTGCCGGAAGATGCTTGTTCCGCCGTTTGGCTGGCTGCAGCTGGTTTTTCTTCCGGAGTATCCTCTTGTCCGGCATCTTTAGCAGAAGTTTGGGGCTCTGCTGCTTCTTCCTGGTTGTCTTCTCCAGAGCCTCCGCCTGCTTCCCCATTCTCATCTACTTTCGCGATGACGTCCCCAACTTCGACATCTTCGCCCTCTTCTTTCGTGATTTCCACGATCACACCAGCATAATCGGCGTTCACTTCGACGTTCACTTTGTCGGTTTCCAATTCCAGTACCGGGTCGCCCTTCTCAACTTTATCACCTTTTTTGACGAGCCATTCGGCGATGGTACCTTCTGTAATTGATTCTGCTAATTCTGGGACTTTAATTTCCTTCACTGGAATCTCCTCCTTTAGACAGCTTTAAGGCTTCCTGCACGATTCGTTTTTGTTCTGTTTTGTGTATGTTTGGCTCTCCAACCGCCGGTGATGATCGATCAGGGCGACCGACATAACGCAGCTGTTGATGCTTATCCAGCAGATTGTATAAAAGTTCTTTGACAAAGTTCCAGCTGCCCATGTTTCTCGGCTCTTCCTGAACCCAGACAACTTCCTCGACATTCGGACAATCCTTCAACGCTTTTGCCAGTTCTTTTTCCGGGAAAGGATAAATTTGCTCCAGCCGGATGATATGAATGTCTTTCACCTTATCTTCGTTCTGGCTCATTGACTCAGCAATGTCCACCATCACTTTTCCGCTGCCGATAACCAATCTTTTCGCTTTTTTCGTTGTTTTTGGCAGGCCGGGCTGCGTGATGATTTTTTCGAAGTTACGCTCGCTGAATTCTTCAGCAGTGGAAGCTACACGCTGGTTCCGCAACAAACTCTTCGGTGTCATTACCACAAGTGGCCGGGCTGCATCTTTCCCTCTCAATGCTGCCTGACGGCGTAACAAATGGAAGTACTGCGCACTCGTTGTCACGTTGGCGACAATCCAGTTGTTTTCGGCAGCTAGCTGCAAGAAACGTTCGAGTCTTGCACTGGAATGCTCTGGCCCCTGGCCTTCATAACCATGAGGAAGCAGCAGTACCATATTCGACTTTTCTCCCCACTTTGCGCGGCCAGCGGCGATAAATTGATCAAAAATCACTTGTCCCGCATTGGCAAAATCACCAAATTGCGCTTCCCACAGCACCAACGTATTTGGCGATTGAACGCTGTATCCGTATTCAAATCCCAGCACGCCCGCTTCAGACAATGGGCTGTTATGAATGGCAAATGAAGCTTTCGCCTCATCCAATCCGTGCATCGGACAGTAAGTTTCCCCAGTCTCCACGTCATGGAGAACCAGATGGCGGTGGGCAAAGGTTCCCCGCTCAGAATCCTGGCCGGTCAAGCGAATCGAAACACCATCTTGTAAAATCGATGCATAAGCTAGTGTTTCTGCAGTCGCCCAGTCTGCTTTGTTTCCATCCTCCAACGCTTCTCCGCGTTTCTTAAGGATTTTTTCCAGCTTTTTAAATCCTTGGAAGCCTTCCGGACGTTTGAGAAGACCTTCGTTCAGTTTCTTCAACCGCTCTAACGGAACAGCTGTTTTGATCCCGTCCAGCCCATTAGACAGCGCTTCCGGAGCAGGTTTCGGTTCTGGTTCATCTGTTTCATTTTCCATCATGTTATCGAAAATGTCTTTAAGCTCCTGCTCTCGTTCCTTTTTCAACTTCTCGTAATCACTATCGCCGATAACCCCTTCTTCTTGAAGGCGTTTTGCATAGACAACAGCAACCGAATCATGTTTATCGATCTCTTTGTACAACTGCGGCTGTGTAGCACGCGGTTCGTCCATTTCATTATGACCGTACCGGCGATAGCCGACTAAATCGATCAAAAAATCTTTATGGAAAGTCTGGCGGTATTCATAAGCAAGTGCCATGGCAGAGACACACGCTTCCGGATCATCTGCATTCACATGGACAATCGGAATTTCGAATCCTTTCGCCAAGTCACTTGCATACCTTGTAGACCTGCCCTGATTCTGACTAGTCGTAAAGCCGACCAGATTGTTCGCAATCAAGTGAAGGGTGCCACCAGTCCGGTATCCAGGCAAATCACTCATGTTCAATGTTTCCGCAACGACACCTTCCCCGATGAACGCTGCATCCCCATGAATCAAGATGCTGAATGCGCGGTCCTGGCTTTGCACCGGTTTTCCTGCCTGATCCACATCTTCCTGGGCAGCTCTTGTAAAGCCTTCCACAACTGGGTTTACAAATTCGAGATGGGAAGGGTTGTGAGCCAGGGTAATTTTAGTTGGAGAAACCTTGTCTTCCCCCAGGTTTTTCACTGCCCCGAAATGATACTTCACATCGCCGGTCCAGCCATAATTGATTCCCTTTGAACCAGCTGATGGCATCAATTCTTTATCCGATGAATAATGAAATTCAGAAAATACTTTATCATAAGGCTTACCGAGTACGTGGGTCAATACACTTAAACGGCCACGATGGGCCATCCCCATCAAAATTTCCTCTGTGTCATCCGTAAAGGAGTTGTTGACTGCTTTATCAAGCATCGGCACCATCATTTCCAATCCTTCAATGGAAAACCTTTTTTGACCGACAAAGGTTTTGGCAAGGAAACTCTCGAATCCTTCTACTTCTGTCAGTCGTTTCAACAACTGTTTTTTCTCTTCTTTGCTTAATGACAATACGTAGGCACCGGTATCAATCTTATCCTGGAGCCATTTCCGCTCATCATCATTGTTTACATGATCATATTCAAAGGAAGTAGTACCCGCATAATTCTTTTTCAGCAAGTTTACTACTTCAAGCGCATTGGTCACATTAGCAGGGGCTTCGTCCCAAATCCAACCTGCAGGAATCGCTTCCAAATCTTCGTTCGTCAAACCGTAATACGACGGATCGACCAATTCGGATTTGCGATTCTTATCCTTACCTACAGGATAAATATCCGCTTCCAAATGACCATAACGACGAATAGCCTCCACAAGTTTCATTGTCGAGGTTAATTTCTTAATATCGTTGGCTGACGTTGCCGCTGAATCAGTTTGCTGTAATCCCCCTGTTTGTGTTAACCATTCAGGCGCCCCGTGCTGATCGAACATTTCTTTCAGAGATGCATCGATTGTTGAGGGGTCTTGTTTGTACAATTCGTACTGTTCTTCAATATACCCCATGTTTGGTCCATGAAAATTTTCCCAGAATCTTCCACTAGATTCTTGCTGTGTCACGACTTATACCCCCATTAGAAGTTCACTTTCTCCACATCAATTAAACACCATTGAACATTCAATGACCATTATAGAACTGACCTCTTTCTACATCAACTAATATACCCTATTTTATACTAGGAAACAATAACCTTCCGACAGCATCTATCAAAATAATCGAAATATATAATATTATATGTAAATGGCCTTGGCATCGTTATTGCGGAACAAGGCTGTTCTATGATCCATATCGAAAAATCAGCCGGAATCACTGGCGAATTTTATTGGTTCTCGTCCGTAAACCAGATAGGAGGATTTAAGCGGCCTATCCCGGGGGCGACATCGGTGTCTAACCAATAGCTTCTATCGAAAAAGCTCGCGAAAACGAAGCGAAGGCAAGATGCGAAGACTCCTATGGGTACAGCACGAGCTGAAAATCCCGCAAGAAAGCGGTTGGTGCTTTCTGAGGAAGTTAAAGCCGTGCCCATGGAAAGCGCAGTATCTTGCCGGAGTAATACGAAGCACGCATCAAACAGAGAGATGAGAGGTGAGAGGTGAGAGGTGAATTGCCTTATATGATAAATCAAAATAACCGAACGAATTCGAATGCTTAGTACTTCGAATATCGCTCGGTTATTGTTATGGGCAACATACTACTTCAAGCTGTTGAATTTTTATTGTAAAGACATAAAACCAATCATCGATTTAATAAACTGCCGACATAGCGCAGCAGTTCATTGGCTGACGTGGAGTTGTAGCCATACTCGTCAATCAGGGTTGCAACCACTTCATTGATTTTCTTGAGCTGCTGTTCATCTGGTGTCTTACTCGAAGTCGTAATTTTAACAACGTCCTTCAAATCGGCAAATAATTTTTTCTGGATCGCTTCCCGCAAGCGTTCATGTGATTGATAATTGAACTTTTTCCCCTTTCGGGCATAAGCAGAGATTCTGATTAAAATCTCTTCCCGAAACGCTTTTTTAGCATTTTCTGAGATACCGATTTGTTCTTCGATCGAACGCATCAGTTTTTCATCCGGGTGCATTTCTTCTCCAGTCAGCGGATCGTGGAGTTTGGTTTTATTGCAATAAGCCTCTACATTATCCAGATAATTTTCCATTAACGTCCGCGCCGACTCTTCGTACGAATACACAAATGCTTTTTGCACTTCTTTTTTTGCAATTTCATCGTATTCTTTTCTAGCAATCGAGATAAAATTCAAGTACCTTTCTTTGTCGTCTTTGGAAATCGATGCGTGGCTGTCCAGTCCGTCCTTCAGCGAACGAAGCACATCGAGCGCATTGATCGACGTCATCTCCTTCTTGATGATCGTCGAAGATATCCGGTTGATGACATAACGCGGGTCGATTCCGCTCATCCCTTCATCGGCATATTCTTTTTTCATTTCCAGGACATCGGCATCACTGTATCCTTCCACATCCTGCCCATCGTACAAGTACATTTTTTTGAGCAGGCTGATGCTTCCGCGGTTGGATTCTTTCAATCTGCTCAGTACCGTGAACATCGCAGCAACCCTCAAGGTATGCGGGGCGATATGGACATCTTTTATATCGCTTTCCTTGATCATTTTTTCATAAATCCGTTCCTCTTCACTCAACCTCAAATTATACGGAACCGGCATGACAATCATCCGGGAATGAAGCGCTTCGTTCTTTTTATTGGCAATAAACGATCGATATTCCGATTCGTTTGTATGGGCCACAATCAGTTCATCAGCGGAAATAAGGGCAAAACGGCCTGCTTTGAAATTACCTTCCTGGGTAAGGGACAGCAAATGCCAGAGGAATTTCTCATCACATTTAAGCATCTCCTGGAACTCCATGATACCGCGGTTGGCTTTGTTGAGTTCCCCGTCAAACCGATAGGCTCTCGGGTCTGATTCCGAGCCGTATTCAGCGATGGTAGAAAAGTCGATCGATCCGGTCAGATCCGCAATATCCTGGGATTTAGGATCGGAAGGACTGAAGGTGCCAATACCTGTGCGTTTATCCTCAGAAAAGAAGATCCTTTCCACCATGACATCTTCAATCCGGCCGTCGTAATCCTTCTCCAGCCGCATGGTATTCAACGGCGATAAGCTTCCTTCGATTTTAATGCCATATTCCTCTTCAAAATCAGCCCGTAAATGTGACGGGATTAAATGAAGGGGATCTTCATGCATCGGACAGCCTTTAATTGCATAGACCGCCCCTTCATCCGTCAACGTATATTCCTCCAGTCCTCGTTTTAACAGGGCTACCAGTGTGGACTTTCCTCCACTTACCGGGCCCATTAAAAGTAAGATCCGCTTTTTGACATCCAGCCTCCTTGCTGCCGGATGGAAGTATTCCTCCACAAGTCGTTCCAACGCTTCATCCAATCCATAGAGCGCCTCGGAAAAGAAGCTGTAGGTTTTGACTCCGTCTTCGCGCTCTTTGACTCCCTTATGCTTAATCATGTTATATACCCTTGAGTGGGCAGATTGAGCTAAATATGGCCGTTCCTTTAACAAGTCCAAATAATCTGCAAAGGTCCCTTCCCATTTCAGCTTTTCCTGATCTTCTCTATGATTCTGGATTTTTTTCAATATATCCATCTCTACGCCCTCCCTGAAGAATTTAGCAAAAACTACCCAACAGTATGCTCAGCACAGGTGTCAACGTCACCTGCTCCCTTTTTGGTTCCCATAAGAAAAGATGGTTACTTTAATCTATGTCGCCACCCCTGTTAACATGAATGATAGCAACATGGAACCTGTGACGATGATTTTCGCTCCGGTGGAAGAGGGAGTTTATTTCATCGCTCGCAGTTCACAAGCTTCTCATAATTCGTTATAATAGAGGCAAGATACATATATTATTTATTGCCTGCTTGGCACAGAACATAAAGGAGGAAGCCTTCCATGAGCATGAATATAGCCTTGATCCTGGGTGTAGCAGTTGTGTTCCTTACTGCCATTTTCTCAGCGGGACGTGATTCCAAACAAACACCAAAACGATAAGGAAAACTCCGATTGGACCAACCCATTAGGCAGAGACAGATGTTTTTGTCCTATGGTTTTCTGACCTATTTTTATTTCGATAAGCAAAAAAACACCAGCTGTACGGCTGGTGTTTTTGATTTATTATGCCTTAATGCAACCCTGGAAACTAATGCAACCCTGGAAACCCTTGCTGACGAAGCGCTTCATAGACAACGATTGCGGCCGTGTTAGACAGGTTCAACGAACGGACCATATCATTCATGTGGATACGCAGGCACTTATCCTCTTTTCCTTCAAGCAATTCTTTCGGAATTCCGTTGGTTTCTCTGCCGAATACGAAGAATAAATCCTCTTCCGGCTTATTAAAATCAAAATCGGTATAATGCTTTGTTCCGAAGTTTTCAATATAATAAAAATCCCCGTCCGGATATGTTTGATACAATTCGTCCAAGGAATCATAGTAACGTATTTTTACGTCCTTCCAGTAATCCAGCCCTGCTCTTCGCAGCATTCGATCATCAGTGGAAAAACCGAGCGGTCTGATCAGATGCAGTGTTGCACCGGTAGCCAGGCAGGTGCGTGAAATATTACCCGTGTTGGCAGGGATTTCCGGCTGAAATAAAACTACGTGTATTGCCACTTTTTTCACCCCATATCGTTAGTAACCAGATTATTATACCACAACTAATGGAAGTTACGAGAACACGGGATGAACCAAATAGGATTACTCGCCGATCCGAAAAAATTTATACTGGCAATTTTCGGTCCAGGCCATCGAGTCACGATAGTCCCAGTAGCGGTGGCGGCTGTTATCTGTATGGGCATTGACAAGCGGTTGACCGTTTGTATCCTTAGATACGACAATGGTGTTATGATCCCAACGTCCATCTCCTTGAAAATCGTAACAAATGACGTCTCCAGGAAGTAAATCACTTGCCCTTTCCAGTTCTTTCCCCTTTAACCCCTGTGTCGATCCGCTTAAATACCAGCGAAGGGAATGTGCCACTGCCCAACTGTAACTCCAGCTGCTATCCTGGTACCACCAGCCTCGTCCCTTGTCAGGCATTCCCCACATCGGTGCCCCGCCAGCATAAAGACATTGGGAGATGTAATTCGTGCAGTCTACCGCAAACTTCCGGAACGCCGGATTATAATCATTCCACCACCGTTCAGCATATTGAACTGCAGCCCGTCTATCGTACGAAAAGCGTTGGGAACGCATTTCTTCTTTACCAAATAATTCGATGGCCGGTAATTGTTTTGTTTGCTTCGAAGGAATTTCCACCTGATCACTGATCACTTGTCCCGCCTGGATGACCGCGGTATGGCGATGCTGTTCCTCTTCATGGTAGAAGGAATTTCCCTGTTTGATGAAAAATACCGCCAGTAAATCATACTCTACCCTGGTCTGGTCCTGGCGGTCCCTGCTTTTTCGCAGCAGCTTCCCTTCCCCCCTGATTCTCGGAACCTTATTCCCGCGTTCCTCATGCAGACGTTTTTTTCGCAATAGCCAATTATCCGGATTCCCATCGCTTCTTTGCTCCAAAAGACGCTGCCAATACGCCGTCAATAGCTGTTTGTCATCCATGCGTGTATCCCTCCTACTTAACTTATATGAAGGAATATGCATTCTCTGAACAAGAAAAACCTCCACCAGCCTGTCTGCAGACTGAAACGGAGGTTTTTTTCAATCGAAGGATCCGGATGATCACCGATTGTTTAAACGTGTTGTTTTTCTTTGAAATGAAGTCCTTTCTCCATTTCAAAAACTACTTTCTCATCTGTTTCTTTCGGCATGGCTGTTTCAATAGCAGCAAAAGCCTCTTCTGTCCCGATTTTCCCCAATGACCAGGCTGCGGTCCCGCGGATTACCGGCCGAGGATCTTCCTTCATCAAACGGATTAGCTCATCCACAGCACTTTCTTCCCGGTAATGGCCGAGAGCAATGATTGCATTGCGTTGAATCGGTTTTTTACCACGCCATGATCCTGAAATATCGCCGAATTTTTCCTTGAATTCCCGATTGGACATCGATAGAAGCGGAACGAGCTTCGGTTTGACAACCTCCGGATCAGGCTCCATTTCCGGATGTAGATGAAAATCTTTTTTCCGGTTTTTCGGACAAACCAGCTGACAGGTATCACAGCCGTACACCCTGTTCCCAATTTTACTCCTGTATTCATCAGGCAGGAAATCCTTCGTTTGTGTTAAAAACGCAATGCACTTTTGCGCGTTCAATTGTCCGCCTTGAACCAAGGCTCCGGTCGGGCACGCGTCAATGCATTTGGTGCACTCGCCACAGCTGTCCTCCACCGGCTCATCCGGTGTGAGAGGGACATTCGTAATCATTTCCCCTAAATAGACATAGGATCCGAACTCTGGTGTAATCAGCGTCGTGTTTTTTCCGCTGAACCCTATGCCTGCCCGTTCTGCAACAGCCCTGTCCGACAGTTCTCCTGTATCGACCATTGACCGGTAAGAAAACCCGTAGACTTTTTCGGAAATGAACGATGCGAGCTTTTCCAATTTATCGCGCAAAACATCATGGTAATCTTTTCCCCATGAAGCGCGGCAAAATAGTCCACGCCTTTCCCCTTTCTTGCTTTTTGGGGCGTCCTTCAACCTGGAGGGATAGGCAAGGGCAATCGATATAATCGACTGCGCCTCCGGCATCAACTTGACAGGATTCGTCCGTTCCTCGATCGAACCCTTTTCGAAGCCCGATTGATAACCCAGCTCCTCCTGCCGTTCCAGCCGTGACTTCAGTTCTGTAAATACATCCACAGAAGCAAATCCGACCTTATCAATCCCAATCGACTTACTGTACGCTATAATCTCCTGCTTCAACTCCTCATAAGCCATCCATATCCCCTCCTTTCTTCGTATTACAGCAACGCGCGGTAACCCGGGGACAGTCCCTCGACGGGTCTGGGGACTGTCCCCAAAAAGCCGATTTCCAACAGTTCAAAACGGCAAAACCCCGGCATAACGCTATTTCCCGTTATTGGGGACTGTCCCCTAAACGGGGGAGGGACTGTCCCTTCACTTGTTCGGGGACTGACCCCGGTCTATGCCGACCCCGGTCTATTCTTTTACTTTGGCGGTTCGCATGCGGTTTAGGGTGGCGGCTATTTCGAATCGGCGCGGTCTGGCCAGGTCTCCCGGATGCTGGTCCGGAAATGGCGCAAAGGAAGCAAGTCCTTTTTGTTCGATCTGTGCTTCGATTGCATCAAGCAATTCTGTCAACGTCCGTTCGTTGTCCAGCCACTTTTTCTGGTCCATATGCCGGATGATTTCGGCAATCATTCTCGTTTGTGAAGCATCGACTAGCTGCTCCACGTAATGCAGGCTAATATCCGTACGTCCCATAAGAACCGTCGTCAAGCCTTTCGCCTGCACTTTGTGTTTTTTCCCTTGGTTTGTTTGCAAACTGCCAGGCAGAAAGCGCCGGTTCGGCAGACTGCCAAACGATTCACCAGCCTGCTGGTTACGCGAAAAAGGATACTTCCTGGCAATTTCCCTGGCTTTGTCGGTAACATTGTGAGGCTGATAGCGATCCATCATGATCACCTGGTCGGCAGCATCAAAGTAGTCGCCAGAACCTCCCATTACCAGGATTGTCGACACATCAAGCTGATCACGCATTTGCCTAACTTTATCAATAAACGGTGTAATCGGTTCTTTTTCTTTCGCGACCAGCTCCTGCATCCGCTGATCACGGATCATGAAGTTCGTCGCACTGGTATCCTCATCGATTAAAACAGTAGTAGCACCAGCCTCCAACGCCTCGACGACATTGGCCGCCTGTGACGTGCTTCCACTTGCATTTTCGGTGGAGAAGCCACTGGTATCCTCTTTATGCGGCAAGTCATTGATAAAAGGCGATATATTGACCGTGCTGACTTGACGTCCGTCTTCGGCACGTACCTTCACCGCATTTGGATCGGTCAACACATATTCACGTCCATCGCCTCTGATATGATGATATACTCCCCGTTCAATCGCATGAAGCAACGTACTTTTCCCATGGTATCCACCGCCGACAATTAGGACAATCCCTTTGGAAAGCGCCATTCCTGTAATCGGCTCTTTGCGGTGAGGCAGCTCAATCGACACCCTGTTTTCCGGTGTACTTTCAAATGGTACCGCCTGTTTCATGGGACGGTTGCTGATTCCGCTTTGGCGAGGCAGAACAGACCCATCGGCAATAAAGGAAATCCAGCGGTTTTCCTTCATTTTTTGCCTGATCACCTGATGCTGATCGGCTAACTGAACACTTTCTTCTATCTCCTTATCCGAAATGGAAAATATCGATTTTTCCATAATACCCGGAATAATGTCAAAAAACAGTTTTTCCGCTTCTTTTCCATTGATTCTCCTGCCATTTGCAGGCAGTCCAATCGATAAGCAGATCGTGGTAAATCCAGGATCAAGCTGGACAGCACTGCGTTCCAGAATTTCCTGTCCGGGGCTGTCAATTGCTATTAAGCCGCTTTTCCCTGAACCTTTGCTGTAAACAGTATTATGATGAATTGCTTTGGACACTGCCCTGGCAATCCGATCTTCACTATATATTTTCCGCTGCCGGTTCTCCTTCCAAGCCGGATTGATCTTTCGGTAAGCATCCGGAACAATCAGCCTGATTTTGGAAGGAGAGGCAAACGGGTCTCCTTGTACATAGTCGATGACAAGCTCATAACGGTGAAAGGAATATCGACCTTGAATCCCCTTATACCCTTTATAGCTTTTCCCATCAATTTGCTGCAGTTTTCTTTGCAAATCCTTCATCTATGACACCTCTTTTAAACACTGACTATTTATAGGATACAATCTTCCCTGACCTCCTATCAAGCAAGCATCTCCAGAGACATCCAGTTAATTTTAACCAAAATAAAAACGCAATGCCTCGTTGCTTTAAAAACGAAACACTGCGTTGGCTCATAAGTACATTGGAGCGGGTGAAGGGAATCGAACCCTCATCATCAGCTTGGAAGGCTGAGGTTTTACCACTAAACTACACCCGCATATTTTTATCGTTTATCTCCATCATTCCTAAATGGAACAACGTTTCTTTGAAGTAACGTTAATCATTATAACAATCAGATTCTGTAGATGCAATAGGTAAATATCATTTTTTGTCGAAAAAAATTTTTATCTATAAATTGTCCGCAGCTGGCCTAAAAAATACTAGGACGGTGCCTACACCAAAGCTTCCTGTGAACAGTTTTGGATCCATTCATTTTGCAAGCCATTCTATAATATAATACAAGATTATTCTATGCTATAATTTTTTATAACTGTTAACTTCGCAAAGGAGGATTTCTGCTTATGATTCATCCGAAAGTTTTGTCTCAAACAACCTTCGTGAACGAAGACGAATTGAGTTATCCATTCCAAGAGCGCGGACTCCAGTTCGGCGATGGTATATATGAGGTGATCCGTGTGTATCAGGGAAACTATTACTTGATAAATGAGCATGTCGACAGGCTTTTCCGTTCGGCAGAGGCAGTCAAGTTGACCTTGCCGTTCAACAAAGAAAGGCTTTACCACTTGTTGGAAGAGCTATTAAAGATCAACAAAGTAGAAAACGACGCTAAAGTATACCTCCAGGCAACAAGAGGCTCTGCCTTACGTGACCACGTATTTCCGATCGATGTTGAAGCGAATTTTTATGCGTATGTACAAGATTTGCCGCGCCCCATGGAAAAATTGACCAGTGGGGTGGCAGCAATCACCATGCCGGACGAGCGCTGGCAAAATTGTTACATTAAAAGTTTGAATTTGCTCCCGAACGTACTAGCCAAACAAGAGGCCAAGGAACATGGTGCTTTTGAAGCAATATTGCATCGCGATGGAAAAGTAACCGAATGCAGCTCATCCAATGCTTACATCGTGAAAGAGGGAAAAATCCATACCCATCCGGAAACCAACAACATTTTACACGGATGTGTCCGCTCCAGAGTGAAGATTCTTGCAAAAGAGCTGGGTATCCCCTTCATAGAACAAGCATTCAAGCTGGAGGATCTGCAAGAGGCCGATGAAGTATTTCTTTCGAGCAGTACCGCCGAAGTCATGCCAATCGTTAAGATTGACGGAAAAAACGTGCAAAACGGGGAGCCTGGCCCTGTTACGAAAAAATTGCAAACGGCCTACCAGGAAGATGCCGGCTTGACTGCATCTTCCGTTCCAAAAGCAACGTAACAAAGAGACTGGGAAAAAAGCACAGCACCAAAAGCAATAACCGGACGATGATTCGAAATCGGAAGCTTCGAACTCGTTCGGTTTTTGTATGTGAAGATAGGTTGTGTTCCATCTTATCCATTTGTCATATTTTCTCCTGAAAAGATATTGATTTTTCGAAAAATAATGGTATGATTAAAAATCTGTCACCAGAAAAACGATGCAAATTTTCCCAATAGGATTTGCTTTTTTTCTCCAGTTTCACCCTCACCACGATCTCATGACCTCACAAAAAAATAAGCTTATCGGGAGGGAGTAATCCATGAAAAAAATCGCCATCATCGGAAGCGGCGGAGCCGGTAAATCGACATTGGCCAGGGAATTAGGCAACATACTTCAATTACCTGTTTATCATTTAGACGCTTATTTCTGGAAACCGGGTTGGCAGCCGATCAACAAAAAAGAGCTGCAAAAGCTCCAAGAGGAAATCACCCAACAAGATGCCTGGATTATTGATGGCAACTATGGTTCCACCATGGAATTACGGCTTAAGGCAGCAGACACTGTCATCTTTCTCGACTATTCCACCCTGAGATGCTTGTATGGCATTGTTAAAAGACGGATCCAATACCAAGGAAAAACCCGTCCAGATATGGGAGAAGACTGCCGTGAAAAGCTTGACCTGGAATTTTTTCTGTGGGTTGCCCGATTCAAGAAACGAAGAGCCCCAGCTATCAAAGAAAAACTCCGAAACACCAACGATATTACCATCTATCATTTAAAAACACCCAAGCATACAGAAAGGCTGCTCGATCAGTTAAAGGCTTAATTTTAGGATTACATAGCACAAAAAAACCGGATCCCTGATAAAGGGTCCGGTTTTTTCGTTATTTACTTTCGTCTTCCTCTTCGAGACGTTCCATTTCACGATGTGTTTGGGGAAAACCGTTGGCAACCCATTCCGAACGGTATTCATGGTCAAGCCCTGTCAACCCTTGTTCTGCTTCATCCTGTGGTGCATCGGGACTTTCGATGTCATCCTTTTTCTGGATGGTTGGATCTAGCTGTCCAGCATGATTACTGCTTTGCATTTTCGAATCGGCTTGATCGATCATCTGTTTCTCTTTATTCATCATATCCATTTGCTTATCAAGGACGGCCTTCGTCTTCTGCATCGTTTTGCTGGCACCTGTTTTGACTTTTTCCAACATGTCGTTGCCGTTCAGGCTGCCATTCCCTGATTTCTCCTGATATTTCTTGACAGCCATTACCGTACCCGCTGATACTAATGCCGTTGAACCGGCAATCATTCCAATCGTCGATTTTTTCATGTGAATCCCCTCCGTTTATTAATCCGTTAGAAATAGGTGCTAGTAATCTATATCCTTTTTCGGAGGAACTTAAACGATTTCACATGGACTATGGGCGAGTGTAGAGATTCCAGGGAAATGAATGCATGCATTTATGAGTCCAGGACTACCATTATCGTGAAGAGAAGAGCATTTACAGAGAAAAAAGCATCCGCCAATCAGGCAAACGCTTTTTAACTTTTTATTCAGCTGGTGCCAGTTCTTCTTCCGTAACCCATAAATGGTTGGTAACTTTATCTCCTCCGTCTTGGGGGACATAATCAATCACATAAACCGTTGTTTGCTCCGCTGTCTCCACAACCGCATGAGCACCAGCCATTCCTTCCATATGGTTAGCTTCCAATGTGACTTTGCTTCCTGGTTGAAATGGCTCTTGATCAGATTCTTTAAGTTCTTCATGAACCACCCATTTATGGTTCTCTACTCTTTCCCCACCTGAAACGGGATCATAAGAGACGGCGTAGACCGTAGTCTCGTAAGCTCCTACAATGGTTGCCACAGCTCCCTTCATTCCTGCCATATGACCATCTTGGATGATAGCTTTACTTCCCGCTTCATATTTGGGATTCTCTGCTTCTTTCATATCTTTTGGTATTTCTCCATCCATATGTTCCATTTCTCCATGCTCATGTTCCTCATTCATTTCTTGAGAAGTTTGATCAGAATCGTGGTTGCTGCTTGAATCTTCTGTGTTTTCTTGACTGTCTGAACTACAAGCAGCTAACGTTATCATCACTAATAATGCTGCTATAATGGTAACTCGTTTATTCATGTCCAATCCTCCTTTACACCCTATTATAGTAGGCAAAAATGCAAAATTTATGGATCTCTCTAAATTGACTATCATTCTACAACTGCCCTAACAAATCGTTATGGCATTCCTCATTTACAACGATTATTTCCTATAGGGAATGGAATTATAACCTTGTCCTATTCATCTTCATACTTTTTGCAAATCTTCATGCTATGATTAATAGGGTTTAAGGATGATAGAGGTCTATCCATTTTTGGAGACAGGAGGAATTTAACAGATGAAGATTTCGACAAAACTTACCGTTTGCTTTCTTCTTTCCGTATTAGTTTTGGAATCATTTCTGATGTTTTATCTTCATCATAATGTGATTGATTCACGTATACAGGAAGAATTTCAATCAATCCTTTATAGAGGGAATAGTCATCGTGACGTTTTAGAAGATAGTTATACACAAGGTACCCTTAATCATATTGCGCTTATGGAATCGAAAACAGAAACCGAAGTAGTAATAACCGATCTCGGTAAAAACATTCTCATAAGTTCCAAAGATCCCACTGGAACAATGAAAAATATCATAAGCTCACATAGCGGCACCATTACAAGAGACGGATTAGTCATTGAATCAAATTGGAAAAAAATGAATTACCTTGCTACTGTCACGACCTTCGCAATTTACGGGAAAAACTTAAACAGGCTGAATTCCCTATCGAATCACATTTAACGACGGTTTGGGGGATCGGATACCAATGGAAGGTTTAAGAAAGCAATTTCTCCATTTAACGAAGGATGTAACGAAGTCCGCTTAAAAACAAATAAATTTTCAACCTTTCTATTTTTTCTGCATAAATTCTGCAAAATTGCGGGTAAAAGTAACCATAACTACTTTTTATAGAAAGGGGTGGGACAATTGAAGCCATATTGGAAGTTTGCAGGAATGGTGGGTACTTCTACCATTATCATGTTCCTCTTTAAATACTGGAGTACTTTTAAGTTAGATCATATATTTTTCAGTGAAACACGAGCATACATGGCTTTATTAATGGGAGCAACCATGGCTGTTATCATGTTAGGATTCATGCGTAATATGCTTCGAAACCGTAAATTAAACATCGGAATCCTGAGTGGAAGTATTATTGTTTTCTTCACATCACTTTTTCTGTTACGAAGCCAAACACTTGTTGATGATGTCGATTATATGGAGGGGATGATTCCACATCATTCGATTGCAATCCTGACAAGCGAACGGGCAGAAATCTCAGACCCGAGAGTCCGCAAATTAGCCGATGAAATTATCAAAGCACAGCAGAAAGAAATCACGGAAATGAAAGAATTAATAGAAGATCTCGAAGACAAAGAATAAAAAAAAGCGGTATGTGTGGAATTTGAATTCCATGCATACCGCTTTTCGTCTAATTTCAAGGGGTTTGTGCACTTTATACCCAAGAAGTTTTACAATTCGTTTTATATTTAAGGTAAAAACCGCTATGAGGGCGATCTGTGGTGACGCCTGCAGGAACGGCGTGAGCCGAAGATCCACTTGGTCACGGGACCTTCTTGACCAAGTTAGTTAGCTGAGGCCTGCCCGCGGCAAGCATCCACCAGCAAGCGATTCGCGGAATCAACAGATAACGCAACTTTTTAAATTAAAAAGGACTTTTTCAGTGGTCTTGCAAAAACAACTTCTACTTATATTCCCTAACCGAACTGCGATAAATGATATTATATGGTACAATGATCCGCTTAGGCTTGATCGTTTTATCTATCGTTCGTTCAATCAACGCCATGGCTGACTGGGCACCTAACGCATAAATATTGATATCGACAGTAGTCAGTGCCGGTCTCGTGATTTCCGAAAGATAAGCATTGTTGAAGCTGACCAATGAAATATCACGAGGAACCTGGACACCGGATTCCTCCAACGTACTCAATACCCCAAGGCTCATTAAATCATCGGTTACAACTATCCCTGTCGGCCGAACAGCCAGCGAAAGCAATTGCTCGACAGCTTCCTTACCGCCGGATTTAAGAAATTCTGTATGGATAATATAACCGTCACGAACGGGTAAACCGGCATCCTCTAAAGCAGACTGATAACCGGATTCCCGATCCCTTGTAACAAACAAATCTTTTGAACCGCCAATGAAAGCAATCCTGTCATGACCACGGGCAATCAAGTGATTCGTAATCTGTTTTCCCGCTGTAAAATTATCGTTATCGACGTGTGTGATTTCATCCAGCCTTGAAAAAGGTTTTCCTATCATGACAAAAGGAAACCCCTTTTCTTCGAGAAATGCCACGACTGGATCGTCGACACGGGAATATAAAAGAATGACCCCATCTACATAACTCCCATACACCATCCGCTGGACTTCTTCGAGAATCTCCTGTTCTGTCTCGCCGCTGGAGAGAGTCAAGGAATACTGCCTTTCATGGATGACAGCCCCGATCCCCCTCAGCACCTCTGGAAAAAAGGGATTTTGCAACGCTTTATCTGCGGAAGATGGCATGATAGCCCCAATGGCTCTGGTCGATTTTGCCGCAAGATTCCGGGCGTGAATATTCGTATGGTAACCCAGCTTTTCCATTGCTTCCCGTACTTTTTTCTTTGTATCTGGGCTGATCCGGGGATTATCTGCAATGACTCTAGAAACCGTAGAGGGTGAAACACCAGTCGCCTTCGCTACATCCTTAATTGTCACCATTTGCCGAATTCACCCTCTACTCCTGTTTAAAGCAGATTACTCTGCCAAGGACAGGTAATTGCTTCCGTTCATTTTATCTCCATTTATTATAACATCCTGGCCGTCCTTCCGCCCAATTACTTGAACATCGATTTGACCATAAGCCGGCACATAATCACCATTACGGTTAACGATCTCCACGTTAACAGCCGTTTTTGTCGAAACAATTTCCACCTCCAGCTCCAAGTAACTGCCATGCTGGTAAGCAAACGTTTCCCCATCATCATCGTAATAAGTAAAACGGTATCTTTCCTCATCTTCACCAGCATAGATATCCATCGATACCCGCTTCCACGATTTATCCTGGTTGGATGTCCATTCCGTCTGCATCACCGCTGTCCCTTTTTTGATAAACAACGGCAAATCCTCCAGCTCTGCATGGATTAAATACGTTTGTTTTCCTTGATACACCTTGCCGCTGGCTGCTTCGATCCACTCCCCTTCCGGCAGGTAAACAGCACGGTCCACTACTGCCGGTGCAAGGATCGGAGCAATAATAACGTTATCTCCAATCATGAATTGATCGTTAAGGTTATAGGTTTTCTCGTCATCCGGAAACTCCATAAACAATGGCCGCATTACTGGCAAGCCCTGCTTGCTGGCTTTAGCGAACAAAGAGTAAAACTGTGGCATCCAGCGGTAGCGCATCCGGATATATTCCTTTATGACTGCTTCATAGCGCTCCCCGAAACGCCACGGTTCCTGATACAAAAAGCCAATTGCCGAATGGTTGCGGAAGAATGGGGTAAATGCTCCTACCTGTGTCCAGCGGGCAAGTAGCTCTCCATTCGTATGATGGGCGAACCCTCCTACGTCCGGTCCGGTAAAAGCAACGCCCGATAGACCAAGATTCATCACCATCGGCAGCGACATTTGCAAATGTTCCCAAAAGCTGCGGTTATCCCCTGTCCAGACTGCTGCATAGCGTTGAATTCCTGCAAATCCCGCCCTGGTGAGCAGAAACGGGCGTCTTCCATTCAACTGGTCTTTTAAGCCTTCATAAGTCGCTTTGCCCATCAACAGTCCATAAAGATTATGAAGCTCACGGTGTGTAGCCGGACTGCCATCATTTCGGTGCATCACTTGCACATCCATCGTTTTTGTCTCATTGAATACAGCGGGCTCGTTCATATCATTCCAGATACCCTCGATACCGATATCCGTGTAAAACCGGTGTTTTTCTGCCCACCATGTACGTGACTCCTCATCGGTAAAATCAGGAAAAGCGCTCGTACCCGGCCAGACATCGCCAAAATAAATGTCCCCTTCGAGGTACTTGCAAAACAAGTCCTTATTGACGCCTTCCTGGTAAACCGGGTATTCGGGATCTTTCTTCACCCCTGGATCTACGATTGGGACCACCCGTACCCCCATCTCACGCAAGTCCTTTATCAACTGCTCCGGATTCGGAAAATTTTCTTCATCAAACGTGAAGACACGGTACCCGTTCATATAATGGATGTCGAGATGGACGACATCAAGCGGGATATCCCTGTCGATAAAATTTTGGACAATCGTACGCACTTCTTGCTCTGTCTGATAGCTGTACCGTGACTGATGATAACCAATCGCCCATTTTGGCGGAAGCGGCATTCTTCCTGTCAGGTACGTATACTGGTACACCACCTCTTTCGGGCCCGGACCAGCCATCACATAATAATCGAGCTCTCCTCCCTCTGCACGGTAAGCATAACGGTCTCCGAATGAACGCATGTCAAACCAGGAACGGTACGAATTATCAAAAAAGATGCCGTGGGCTTTCCCCTTTCTCAACGTCATAAAAAACGGAATCGATTCATACAACGGATCTGTTTCCGGATTGTGCGGCGCATATACGTCGGTATTCCACATCTCATAAACTTCGCCACGTTTATCGAGAAAGCCGGCTTTCTCTCCGAAACCGTAGAAATGATCTGCCACATCCATCTCCTTGAAGACAGCAATTTCGCCGGATTCCCGCCATGCCATGCCGTGCTCTCCCTCTGCAACTAGTTCCTTTCCTTCCTGGTCAAAAATGTTCATCCTAAAAGGAGACTTCGAAATCGACAGCCGCAGCTTGGCCGTGTGAAGTAAATGCAAATCTGAAGTGATTTCTTCCCGAACTTCCACATGCTTTGGTTCTGGTATGACGGACCGGGAACCCTTCATTTTCGGCGCTTCCTTTGGGTTCATCACGATTCGTACAATCGAATCCGTATAAAAACAGATGGCGATCCGCCCATTTTCACAGGTGAAATGATATGTATCATCCACCTTTTCCTGATCGATGACGCTGCCGATATCATGGTAGGCAGCCGCTTCATTCTGCTTTTCTGTCCCGGGATGAATCGCAAAACTAGTATCTTCTAACATATAATACCTCCTGTGCATCAAGTTGTTGGTATATCCTTTATTGTAACGTTTTCATACCAGATTCAAAGCAATCGGTTCACCATTATCACCCTTTGGTTCCCCCTGCCGTCAAACCAGAAATCAAGTACCGTTGCAAGTAGAGATAGACAGCAGCAATCGGCACGGCTACCAAGATAGATCCGGCTGCAAACCTGGTAAAGTTGTTGGCGAACTGGTCATTAATAAAGTTATAGAGTCCAACCGCCAGCGTATAGTTCTCCGCGCTCGACAACACAATCGACGGCAACAGAAAATCGAACAGCGGCATCATGAAGTTAAACAAGGCAACGACCGCCAGTATCGGTTTGGCGAGTGGCAGCATAATACTCCAAAAAACACGCAAATGCCCCGCGCCATCTATACGTGCTGCTTGATCCAATTCTCTCGGTATCGTATCAAAATAACCTTTGACTAGCCAGGCATTGAACGGAATCTGCCCGCCTAAATAAATGAGAATCAATCCTGTCAGCGTATCTAGCAATCCAATCATATTCAAGAAAATATATAAAGCTACCATTGCCATCATTACCGGAAACATTTGCAGCAGCAAAAAAACATACAAACCGTTTTTTCGACCGACGAATTGATAGCGGGAAAATGCATAGGCGACAAGAGAGGTAAATAGCACACTCCCGATGGCTGTAGCAGTGGACACCAATAAAGAGTTTTTGTACCAAAGCAGATAATCGCTTTCTGCACTAAACAGCCATTTATAATGATCCAACGAAAAATTCTCCGGAATGATAGAGGATGAATAGAGACTGTTTCCCTGGTTGAAGGAAATGCCGACCGTCCAAACGAGGGGATAAAAAATAATCAGTGCAACCACCAACAATACTATGTACATGGCCGCGACTTCGAGCCTCGATTTTTTCTTCTGATCCATCAAATTTCACCCTCTTCTTTAAATGATCTTGTTTTTCTGAATTGGTAAAAGGCAAAACAGGAAACGATCAATCCCATGATGATCGATATCACGGCTGCCATGCTGTAGTTATTGGTATCAAAGGTCAATTTATATACCCAGGAAATAAGGATGTCTGTGCCGCCGGCATTTTGGCCCCGTACTGGCGGTCCACCCTCGTTAAACAGGTAAATGATATTGAAATTGTTGAAGTTCTGCGCGTACTGCATGATCAGCAGCGGGGCGGTAGCGAACATCACATGGGGCAGGGTGATATGACGAAATTTCTGCAGACGTGAGCCCCCATCTACGTCAGCCGCCTCATACCAGTCCTTCGATATACTTTGCAGGACACCGGTGAACAGGGCAAAGATAAATGGAAATCCAAGCCATGTCTGAATCAGAATAATGGCAATCCGAGCATAGAATGGATCACTCAACCACGGAATGCCTCCTCCGCCGAATAACGGGATGATGATGTCCCTGTTAATAGCTCCAAAATCATCATTGAACATCGCAGAAAAAATTAAAATCGTTACAAAAGCCGGGACAGCCCAAGGTAAAATCAAAACCGTCCGAATCATTTTTTTGAATTTGATTCGCGGGTCATTCACAATCAGTGCAAGAAACAGTCCCAACGCAATTTGTAAGGACGTGGCGACAACTGTCCAGACGATTGTCCAGGAAAACACACTAAGGAACGTATCCTGCCATATCGGAACAGTGACCAGATTGACGAAGTTATCAAACCCTACCCAATCAACCAAATTACGGGGCGGTGAATTGTAAAGATTGTAGTTGGTAAACGCCAGCAGTACCGAAAAGAGTAATGGAAAAATGACAACAAAGACCATCAGCAGCAGGCCGGGAAAGGTCATTAAATACGGAAATGCATACTCATAAAATGCGCTGATTATATCCTTGAAAGGTGCAGGCTTCCATCCTTTCTGAATCTTACGAGCCTGGTTTCTGGCGTCCAATACATTGAAAACATACAGAGTCCCCGCAAAGAAAACTCCGATTAAAGAGAGTACGCCAAATACCAGCAGCCGAATCGAGTGGTCGGTTCCCGGAATCGTACCAAGTGTGCGCAACCCCCATAATCCGAAATTAATGGATTCCAACATCGTTACCAAAAAGGCAATTTCGATGATAATAAAACTTATTCCTTTTACATAACGCCTGTTATACAATTGTCCAAGTCCTGCGAACAATATCGATAACAATACAGCAATCGCCGGGTTATGTTTTCTGTCCGGTTTTCTGTCTGTACCTTTCCTGTCTTCTTGTTGATGAGCAGGCAATGCCATGGAATTCACCCCTTTAAATTAGCTGCTTCATAAAAGATAATGGGAAGAAGCTCTTCCCATTATCGTGAATTACTATTGACCGGATGCTTCGATGTTTGCCTTTATTTGCTCCACTGCTTCATCAAGTACAGGCTGGACATCTTCCCCATCGGCTAGGAATTGCAATGCATTGTTCATCGGTTCCCAAACCTGAGCCATCTGTGGCGTACTTGGCATAGGGACGCCATGTTTGATTTGTTCGGCAAAAGCAGCATGAATCGGGTCTTCCAGTCCTTCCAACGCCTCCGTATTCGGCGGAAGTTCACCTGCTAGTTCATAATAATGCTGCAAGTTCTCTTTGTTGGTTAAAAATAACGCAAGGTCCGTTGCCCAATCCTTGTTTTCAGAGTAGTAAGAAACCATCCATGATTTGACGCCTACAAGTGTCTCCCCCGGTTCCCCATTGAGGGAAGGGAACGGTGCGAATGCAAGCTTGTCACCTAACGCATCTCTATAGCCAGGAATGGCCCATGGTCCGTTAATGACTGCTCCAACCTTTCCTTCCGTAAACAATCCGTCGATGACGTCAGAGGTAGTGGAAGCTGGTATTTTTCCCTGTCCGAAGAACGATTGATACACTTCTCCTCCTTCGACAGCCCCCTCATTGTTCAGACCAATATCGGTTATATCGTATTCACCAGAATCCCCGCCGAAAATATAAGCGCCAAAGTTCTTGAAGAATGGATAGGCGAAATAAAGATCGTTCGGCTTCATCAAAAATCCGTATTGTTCTTCATCCGGATTAGTATATTCCTCGATTACAGCCTGCAAGTCTTCGATTGTTTCCGGTGCTTCCGAGACAATATCGGTATTGTAGAAAATGCCATACGTTTCAAACACCATTGGTGTACCATACCAGTCGGTTTGACCGTCGTAGTTGTACGAGACAGCCTCCATAGCCGCTTCACTGTACCCGCTAATTTGTTCTTGCGACAAATCAAGCGGTTCGGCAAGCCCCTGGGCAACGATATTGCCTATCCGATCATGCGGCTGGAAAAACAAATCAGGTCCTTTCCCTTCCGGACCTGCAAGCGATAGCTCCTGCTCTTGATCCAGCATGGACTTTGCCACTACATTCACTTTGATTCCTTCCTGTTCTTCATAATCTGCAGCAATATCTTCAATCGCTTCCAGCTGTGCTTCTTCGTCATTTGCCCAAATCGTCAATTCCTCCGGTTTTTCGGCTGTATTTTGGTCACCACTCTCTCCTCCAGCCGGTTCTTCCCGTTCTGGTGCACATGCTGCCAGCAGAAAACATAAAACTGTTAAGCCCACTATACGGAACCACACTCTTTGTTTTTTAATCATTTTTTCTCCCCTTTTCTTATTTTTGCGCAAACGTTTGCACTAGATTAGTTACATTCTACATTTCCCTTTTCGATTGTGCAACCGTTTTCACAAAAGTTTTCGATTTTTTGTGAATCTTTTCTTTAGCGTTTTGTTTTCCCAAAAGATCCCTTTTGAATTGTCCCTTTTCAAGAAAACCTGTTTTCTTAACACAAAACTTTTTACGCGAAAATGGATTGACTTATAAAAACGCTTTCTTTATATTATGAATAAATGACTGACTAATTTGAGGGCAATGCCTGGCTCCGGCCACAACCCCGTTTTCCTAATCGGAAAGCGGGTTTTTTTATGGCATCCCTCGGAATCCATCCATCTGGAAAGGGGTTTAAAGTATGTTCAAAGAAGCAATTTATCACCGGCCGAAAGACAACTTTGCCTATGCGTATGACGAAGAAACACTGCACATCTGCCTTCAGACAAAGAAAGACGATATCCACCGTGTTTCGCTTATTTACGGGGATCCCTATGATTGGAAGCGGGACAAGTGGCAATCGCAGCGTAAACCGATGAAAAAATCCGGATCCACCGAATTACATGATTATTGGTTTGTGGAAATTAAACCGCCCTTCCAACGGCTGCGCTATGCTTTTTGCTGCGAATCAGAGACGGAAACCTGCTATTTTAGCGAGGGTGGATTTTTCGACTACCAGCCGGCTGATATTGCTAATTACTTTTGTTTTCCTTATCTGCATTCGATTGATTCATTTACAGCGCCTGCCTGGGTAAAGGATACAGTCTGGTATCAAATTTTTCCGGAGCGGTTCGCAAATGGAGATCCGGCATTAAATCCACCTGGCACGCTTGATTGGGGAAGTGCCGACCCAACGCCCGAAAACTTCTTCGGTGGCGATTTCCAAGGAGTCATGGACCATCTCGATTACCTGGAGGAACTAGGCATCACCGGTATTTACTTCACACCAATTTTCAAAGCCTATTCCAATCATAAATACGACACCATTGACTACATGGAAATCGATCCCCAATTCGGAGATAAACAAACCTTCCGGCGACTCGTGGAAGCCTGTCACAACCGAGGCATCCGGGTAATGCTCGATGCGGTTTTCAATCATAGCGGATATTACTTTCCTCCGTTTCAGGAGGTTCTAACCGAGCAGGAAAAATCGCGGTACAAAGACTGGTTTCATTTGCGGGAATTTCCTGTCACCACAGGAAAGGAGCCCAATTATGCCACATTTGGCTTTGTCAGCTCTATGCCCAAGTTAAATACGGAAAACCCTGAAGTGAAAAATTATCTGCTAAAAGCAGCCAAATACTGGATTGAAGAATTTGATATAGACGGCTGGCGTCTCGATGTGGCCAATGAAGTCGACCACAGCTTTTGGAGAGAGTTCCGGCAGGCTGTAAAAAGTGTAAAACCGGACGCCTATATATTGGGGGAAATATGGCATGATTCCATGCCGTGGCTCCGAGGAGATCAGTTTGACGCTGTCATGAATTATCCATTTACCAATAGTGCCGTCGACTTTTTCGCCAAACAGAAAATCACGGCCTCTGAATTCGCCAATGCCATCACCAAGGTGCTGCATATGTATCCGGCAAGTGTGAACGAAACAGCTTTCAATCTACTCGGAAGCCACGATACACCGCGAATCGCGACGCTTGCAGGCGGCGATAAAAACAAAGTCAAATTGCTGTACTTATTCCAACTGTCCTTTGTCGGAACGCCTTGTCTTTACTATGGAGACGAAATCGGCATGGCCGGAGGACAGGATCCCGGGTGCCGATCCTGTATGGAATGGGAAACAGACAACCAGGATCGTGAACTGTTTACCTTTGTCCAATTGTTGATACATCTAAGGAAAAACGAACCGCTTTTCGGAAACCAATCAGGATTTCGTTTTATCGCCAAGGACGAGAATCAGCATCTTATTTATGAAAAATCCGGCAAAACGGGACGTCTCGTATTTGCCCTCAACAACAGTTCAAAATCTGCAGCAATCCAAGACTGCACCTTTCTGAACGAAGGTTCTTGGCTTGAATGGCATTTCACCACAGAAAGCGTAAAAAAGGAGCCGTTAAATGGAATGAATGTGATTGATTTGCCACCATTCGGTTTCCGTATATTCGAACAATGAAAATATAACAGGCGCTTCCGAAAGACTCGGAAACGCCTGTTATTGTTTTTCCAGAAAAGCCAGTGCCAGCCAATAAAGGGCAGCGTCCTGAAACTTCCTGGGGTCAAATCCCGTTAGTTGCTCCATTTTTTTCAGACGGTATTGCAATGTGTTCTTATGGATGAACAACGCCTCGCTGGCAGCGGTGATGCTTTGATCATGTTCGAGGAATACGTGGACAGATTCGACGAGCTGACGGTGCTTTTTTTCATAAAATACAGCAAAAAACCGCTCGATAAAATCTTTTTTTACCGGTTCTGGTATCTGGTAGACAATCGATTCAATACCCAAATCGTGAAACACCACAACAGACTGTTGTTTTTGTTCGGCAAAAAACAATGCCTGTTCCGCCTCTTTGAACGATTCGACTGCTCCTTCCATACCACGCTGCTTTCTGCCGATTCCGCAATGAATCCCGACTTGATTGCTGCAAAGCCGCCTGAGACATTCCTTCACCTGGTCCGGCAAGGCGTTCGACGGTTTCTGTTTCAGCAATATAAACTGGCTGGACTGCCATAGTACGAGAATATCCTGCCGGCCGATTCCGATCATGTCGCCGACTTCCTTCATGACGGAGCGCAAGCGTTCCTGTCTGGTCAGCTCTGAATCATGCTGATCTTTTTCATGCACGACCTCAAATAGCAAGACCTGCCTCGATACCCCCATGGCAATTTGCAAGGTTTTGCCTCGCAGCTGAAAGTCGCTCCGGTCTGTCCATTGCTCGTGCAGCCATTCATGAACGAAGCGTTCCTTCACGCTTTTTTCCAGCTCAAGCTCCTGGCTGACATAAGCTTCCTTTACCATTACTTCGGTCATTTTATGGATAATCTTGGCATAATCACTGATTTCATCGGGATTCCCGGTAATTCCGATGACACCGATCAGTTCATCTTTGAAAAAAATTGGCATATTCATTCCCGCCTTGGAACCCTGATGGCTTTGATCCGAGTAAATCGGAACCGGCTTTCCTTCCTGAATCACCTTCAAAGCTCCTTCATGAAAGCTCCCACTTCGCTCAGTATCCTTGCTGGCAATAATTATGCCAGTTTCGTCCATGATATTAATATTACGCTCAATAATTTTTTCCATTTCCAGTACGATTTGTTGTGCAATTGCTTCTGATAAAAGTGCCATTTTCATCCCACCTATGTTGTTTTTGAAACACAGGAAGGACTGCCTGAGGCAGTCCTTATTTGCTGGAAGCCATGATTGCTTCCAGCAATGCATCCTTTATTCCTAAATCGATTTTTCCATTTGCGGCGTCTACTGCCAGAATATCGATTTTATCCCCCTGCAAGTAGCCGATCCAATACGGCACATACAATATTGCTGTATCGATAATGTCCACCGCTATGTCCTTGCGTTTCTTTTCCCGTGAAAAGGCCTCCCAGTAAATTTCCTTCCGGGCCACCTCGGGAACCGGTTCGCCGTTTGGCGGGAGCAGAGACGTCGCTTCCTCTGCCGGACGATATGTTGCCGATTCCGGCAGAATGGCCGTATGATGCTGATACGTCTCTACCGCAACTTTACCCTTGATCGGATCCTTCATCTGTTTGCTCTGATATTGATAAGTAAAGCACCAGTAAGGCAGATGAACCAGCTCAATGGAGGTAAGCTGACGACCCGAGCGAAACAAGCGCTGCCATTTAGCAATCAAGTTGTTCTGATGCTGTTTGATAGATCGCACCGCTTCCCTCTGGTCAACGACCTGCTGCAAAACATAGCTTTTCATTCGTTCTCACCTACATCGTTGTTGTTTGGATGATATACAAAATGAGCAAGGTGACGAAGAAGTAGCCGATTAAGATGTACGGCCATTTTTTCATCGATTTTTCCTCTTCGATTTCTTTTACTTTATCTGCTTCCGACTGGCGCCGTTTCAGCTCTTCCTGGACAGGCTCCGTATCGCCGAAAACTAAGCCGGCAAGCTTCTCTCTTTCCGGCGCCCCGCCAATCAGACTGACGACGTAGCCGACAGCAACAGCGACGACTGCCCCGACGACATTATTATATAAAAACGAGATATCCGCGAAAGTAACCACTGCCCAAACAGCGAGCATTCCTGCGATTACACCGGCGAAAGCTCCCGTTCCATTCGCCCGTCTGAAGAAAATGGCAAGAATGAATACACCAAGCAGAGCGCCATAGAAGTAGGAACCAATTTGGTTAACGACTTCGATGACCGGACCGAGATTACCGGCAAAGAAGGCAAATACTGTAGCATAGAGTCCCCAAAAGATAGTTGCCCAGCGTGAAGCCTTTAAATAATGGCCTTCTGACGCATCCTTTTTAAAGTATTTTGCATAAAAGTCACGTATCGATACAGCTGACAAAGAATTCAATGCTGAATCCAAACTCGACATCGCAGCCGCAAAAACACCTGCAATGATCAATCCGGTAATCCCGACAGGCAGATTGTTAACCACAAACAGCGGGAACAACTCGTTCAAGTTGTCGACCCCTGGGCTGCCAGTTTGGGAATAGAACGCATAGAGCATAATTCCGATTACGAGGAACAACATCATTTGCGGGAAGATGAATATTCCACTGACAAGTAGCGACATTTTACTTTCTTTGATCGATTTACTCGTCAACACCCGCTGGATTTGGCTCTGGTCTGTTCCAAAATAAGCAGCATGCATGAAGAAACCGCCAATGACCCCTGCCCAAATACTGTATTCAACAGACAAGTCGAATCGGAAGTCGAGCGACTGGAGCAATCCTGCTTCCGCGCCGAGATCCATGGCACCGGAAAAACCGTCTGGAAGCGTCGTGACAATTTTAGTGATAGCCAACGCTGCACCCAACCACAAGACAAACATTTGAATAACATCCGTCCAGATAACCGCGGAAATCCCGCCAAGCACGGTATAAGCAACCGCAATGATTGCCATGATGATAATCGTAACGTTTACATCCCAGCCAGTTACAACAGACAAGACAAGTGCAGGCGCGTACAGGACAACCCCTGTCGCCAAACCGCGCGCGATCAGGAACAAGCCTGCAGTCAACGACCTTGTTTTCGCGTCAAATCGTCTTTCCAAATATTCATAAGCCGTATATACTTCCGTCCGGTAAAAGAACGGTACAATTGTCACCATCAAAAACGCCATAACCAATGGTACGTTGATATAGGTATTGATCCGCTCCAGACCACCGGAATATCCCCAGCCCGGCGCGCCGATAAACGTAATCGCACTGGCCTGTGTAGCCATCACCGATAGGCCGATTGCCCACCAGGGAATACTCCGTCCACCTAAAAAGTAGTCTTTTGTGGATTTTTGATTTTTGCCGAAAAAGGCGCCGAAACAGGCAATGCCCAATACGTACACAATCAATACGACAAAATCTATCGTGGTAAAATTATTCATGTTGTTTCCCCTCCCAAACTCCCGTTATGCAATAAAATTAACTGTATTGTCCGCTTTGCGGCCTTATATAATAACGTTTCTCCCTTTATCATCGCCTCTTGCAGCGTCATTGGCTGATCGATAATCGGCACGACGGCCGATAACCCTTCCTCCTGCAAGCGCTCGAGCCCATCGCCGATCATGCCGGCGAAAGCCACTGCCGGAACATTGTTTCTCCTCGCGGCACGGGCAACCCCTACAGGGACTTTGCCAAACAATGATTGGCCATCGACTTTTCCTTCTCCGGTAAACACGATGCCCGCTCCGTTCAAATGATCCTCCAGTCTGCTTAATTCGACCATCAGATCCAAACCACTGCGAAACTCGACTGTCAGCAGGGAATGCAGCAAAAAGCCAATTCCACCCGCTGCTCCGCTGCCAGGCTCATCTACCATGTTGCGCTGTACGGTCTTGGCAGTAACGGCAGCAAAGGAGGCCATTCCCGCTTCAAAGGAATCCACCTGCTCAGGAGCTACCCCTTTTTGCGGCCCGAAGATGGCCACTGCTCCATTTTTGCCTAGCAAGGGATTCGTCACATCGGATGCTACGATGATATGGACTTGGTTCAACCTCGGTTCAAGCAGACTGGTATCCACCTTCGCGATCCGGTGGAGCCTTCCTCCGGCCCGTTCGATTTTATCGCCATTTTCATCGTAGACCCGTAAACCCAGCGCTTGGAATAAGCCGACACCGCCATCAACCGTTGCACTGCCGCCCAGTCCAAGAATGATCGTTTTCGCGCCTTTATCCAAAGCATCCCGGATCAGCTGACCGGTTCCATAGCTGGATGCCAAATATGGGTCCAGCTCCTTCTCTTTCAGAAGTGGCAGCCCGGAAGCTGCAGCGGTCTCAATGACAGCTGTCCTGTCTTCCTTTATCCAGCCGTAGCTCGCCGATATGTTCCTGCCCAGTGGATCTTCCACCTGGCAGGTTATTTCGGTTCCACCTCTGCTCAATAGCACAGCATCGACCGTACCTTCTCCTCCATCGGCCATCGGCAGCTTGATTATTTCCGCATGCTCGTCCATTTCCTCAATAGCCCGGCCGATTGCATTGGCTGCCTCCGTACTCGTTATCGATCCTTTAAAAGAATCCGGAGCTATGATGTACTTCATTCCAATTCCCCCTATACCTTCAGCCAGATAATCTGATAAGGCTTCAAGGCAAGCGACAGTTCACCAGTATCCGCTTGATACGTATCGCCTGAAACAAGATCACGTGCTGTCTTGCTTCCCATATCGAACGTCAGGCTTTGTTCCTGTTCGGATACATTGATCAACACAAACACTCTTTCTTCCGGGTTGTCTTTGTTCGTACGGACGATGGAAAAAACATGGTCGTTCAACTTTAATACCTGCTGCGGGCTGTTTGGATGGAATGCCCGTTCAGCGGTTCGTATTTTGATCAATTTCTTCAGGTTTGCCAGTACTTGGCTGCGGATCGATGATGGATCGGCAAGTTCCTGTTCCAGCTTTTTGCGGTCAAGCTTTTCCCGGTTGATCGAACGGTAACGGCCCGTTTCTTCAACCCCTTCCTGGTAATTCTGTGAACCTAGCATACTGTGAATATAGATGCCAGGGACTCCTGTTACCGAAAGCAATACCGATTGTGCAGCAATGAAACGCTTCACTTTCCATTCCTGCTCATCTTCAGGGTCTGACAATGCATCAAAGTAATTGATATTCAATTCATACGGACTTTTTGTCCCATCACCGTTATCTTTGTAGGAAACATACCCGCCGTGATCCTGGACTGCATTGATCATGTTTTCCACTTCACTGTCTGACAGAATTCCCTCTACGGGACGGACGCCGATGCCGTCATGAGATGCCAGGAAATTAAAAAAGGTTGTTTCTTCCGTTGTTCCTTCCAGGCTGTCTGCCCAGTCTGCAAGGTGTCCTGCATCACCGGTCAAAAAGGTGTGCAGCGTCAGCGGCGGAAGCGGGAACTGGTACACCATGCGCGCTTCGTTATAACCGTTACCAAAATAGCTGATATTGTCCTTATGCGGCACGTTCGTTTCCGTAATAAGGATGGTATCAGGAGCAATGGCGTCCACGATGTCACGGAAAACCTGAATCATTTGATGGGTCTGTTCCAAGTGGATGCAGCTTGTGCCCATCTCTTTCCATAAAAACCCGATCGCATCCAGGCGGATCAATTTCGCTCCCTTGCTGATATAGAACAACAACAATTCGATGATTTTCAGGACAAGGTCTGGATTTTGGTAATTCAGATCAATCTGATCCTCGCTAAAGGTTGTCCAAATATACTTTGGTCCGTTAGCGGTTTCAAACTTCGTCAACAACGGCAGTGCCCTCGGACGGGTAACCTTGCTGTAATCGCCGTCCGGATCAGCTTCAATGAAAAATTGCTGATAATCCGGGTTCCCATTCAAGTATCCCTGGAACCATTCGCTTTTGGCCGAAATGTGGTTGATTACCGCGTCAAACATCAACTCGTAATCATCCGAAAGCCTTTCCACATCTTCCCAGCTGCCCACTTCCGGATTGACGGCAAAGTAATCGATTACAGAAAAGCCATCATCTGAACTATAAGGATAGAAAGGCAGCACATGTACACCGGTCAACGCATCCTTCACATGGCCGTTCAAAAATTCATGAAGGCTTTGCAGAGGAGCTCTCCCCTCTTCTTTGATTGTATCGCCGTAAGTGATCAAAATGGTATCTTTTTCAGAGACAAAGTCTTGTTTTTGATTTTGGGCCGGAATGTTCGTCTTATACTCATCCAGCAAGCGTTCTATATTAGTCATTATATATGCTGCATCACGTTGCGCATAAATAAATTGCAGTTTTTCTTCCATGGCGTAAAGCGCTTTCTTGTCTATATCCATGATGTCGCCTCCTCCAGCTTTGATTTCTACATTCTATCAAACCAAAAAACCGCTTTCAATGTTATCTATAACAAAATATAAGTAACTATTATCTCTCTTTTTGTTTCACAAACCAATAAAGCAAAAAAACCTCCCTGCTGAGCAAGAGGCCACTGAAAAAGTCCTTTCTAATCTAGAAGAGATTTTAAAGTTTGTTGTTGATTCCGCGAATCGCTTGTTGGTGGATGCTTGCCGCGGGCACGGCCTCAGCTAACTTGGTCAAGAAGATCACTTAATCAAGTGGATCTTCGTTCGCGCTGTTCCCGCAGGCGTCACCACCGAACGCTCATCGTAGAATCAACAGAGGGTAAACGAAAAACGAGCTTTGGTTCCTTCTCAATGACTTCGACAAGACGTTCCGAATAGTCCAGCTCAACTTCAAGCGTATCTTCGGTTGGTTTCTCAGAAAATTTTTTTTCATGGATTCATCGATAGAATAAATCATTTTACGGACGTTCTTGGAACGGCTACGCAATACTTCTTGAGGGGATGTTTGATTGTATCGAGCCTTGGTGTGTGTCGCATCAAGGATGAGAGACTTCGATTGAATCACGCCTTTCTCAAGAGCGATCTCTACGGTTTTTCCCATCAGGAGATCTAAAAGGTTGATGTCTTTCAGACGTTTACGACGG
>NZ_LN611422.1:2538-99321 GCF_000821245.2 Virgibacillus senegalensis | reverse complement strand
CATCGATAGAATAAATCATTTTACGGACGTTCTTGGAACGGCTATGCAATACTTCTTGAGGGGATGTTTGATTGTATCGAGCCTTGGTGTGTGTCGCATCAAGGATGAGAGACTTCGATTGAATCACGCCTTTCTCAAGAGCGATCTCTACGGTTTTTCCCATCAGGAGATCTAAAAGGTTGATGTCTTTCAGACGTTTACGACGGAAGTAAGCTAATAAGCTGGGATAAATGTCCTTCGGGTCTCGAAGGCATGCGCATGCAAGGTGCGATGGCGATTTTCACAGCTAAATGTAAAACGAATCGTTAAACTAATGAAGGAATAGAGGGCACAAATCACTTGAAATTAGATAAAAAGCGGTCTGTATGGAAATCAAATTCCATACAGACCGCTTTTTTTAAAGTCTACTTTTCAAAGACCTTCAGTTTTTCAGTGGTCTTGCTGAGCAAAGAGCGGTTTTTGACCTATCATTCGTCTGGCGGATATGTTTCTTGTAAAAATGCGACAGACTGGGTGATCATCTGTTTAAGCACCTCTCTGTCAATATCGTCCAGTTTGTTGATATAAACACACGCTTTGCCTGCTTTATGTTTCCCCAGTTTATCCAACAGGGCGCCACGATCAGGGTCTCCCGTAGCCATATACAGGCTGATTCTCGCCTTGCGCGGAGAAAAACCGACGAGCGGAGCATCGCCTTCATGGCCCGATGCATATTTGTAATGATAAGCGCCAAAACCGATAATGCTCGTTCCCCACATTTTTGCCTGGTACCCGGTCGTTTCCGTAAAAAGATCTAATAACCGGTAGGCATCTTCCTTCTTTTTCGGGTGATCGACCGCATCGATAAATTCCAACACGCTCCGGTCATTTTCCTTCGTCTTCAATTCGTACATGGTTGCTTCCCGCCTTTCCTTACATTTTTTAAAATAGTCCCGCAAGACAATGGAGCCTCACAGTGTTTATCTTCCTTTTATAGCAGACGACCCATAAACTATTTTTTGTTCCGTCAACATCGTTTTAAAGGGGGTAGTTGGTTTCATTTCGCTTTTTCCGCGTGTCCGTCATCCTTTTCAGACTATAAATCCTTTAACTCGATAACTTCTCCGTCAGCTGCAGAAACACCATAATCACAATCCAGCTTGCCGCAGAGGACAAACCTTTCCTCCCTGAGATCATAGACGTATGCCGGATTTAACTTTATATGACCTTTTAGTTTCTTAAATGCTTCTTCCTTTGTAACCGCCACCATATTCAACACGTCAAAAGAAGCAACCATTTCCAACATCGTTTGATTATCGATATATTGAATGGGGAACAGCCGATCAGCATCGATGAACACAAGCAGCTTTCTACTAAACACACTTTTACTTTGATTATTAGACTTTAGCGTTGCGACCAGCTTTCCCTTTTCACGGTGAATGGTATTCAGGATCCACCTTCCTGAATCTTCCGGATATTCTTGGCGCAATACCTGTTTTACTGCCTCCATGCAGCCAACTTTCTGCTCATAAGTAATAGGAAATACATCCGGTGATGGTTCGTTGGAAAAAGCCTGATCTGTTGTTATATTTTCGTGCCAATTCATTTCTTGTGGATAAAAAGAAGGAAACGAATTATCTCGCTTTTCCCATAGGATCGGTTCGTCTATCCTTAGACAGGTCCCCGCAAAGTAGCCTGCGGGAAAAGGTAGCGTTCCATCTTGGTCATTTTTTACATAAATCTCTTCCAATGCGTAAATCGAAATCAGCTTCTCCTGCTCATAGGAAGGAAATGGAACTACTTGTATTTGCTGTTTAACCAGTTGTTCTATGTTTTCAATAGAAAGTCGATACGATGATTCTTCGACCATCTCATTGGTAGGAAAATCTCCGGAAACCGAAAAGAAAATCAAGTTGCCTTCTGAATCTAACTCCAATTTTATCCTACCACCTGGAGAAACGATAGTCCCTTGGACACATGCCTTAAACAGATATTCAGACCGGGAGGCACGTTCCAGAAAAAACTGTTTACCATATTTTAGTCCAGACTCCTTCTCCACCCAGTGAATTATTGCATCGCGTGATTCTTCGGAAAAGACAATCCCCTTTTTCGCGTATGACTTTCCTCCGACAAATATGGCACTTGAATAAACATGTTGATCGATAACCATCTCGATTACTGCCGTTCCCTCAGGATTTAACTCGTCTTCATAGGCCGTTGAAACAGGAAACGGAAACCATTCCATCGTTATCATGTACACGGTGTTTTTGCACAAATTCACATCCCGGCTGAGCTGATACCGCTCCAGGTAATAGTCTTCCAAACCGAATTTCCTTTTCGTCTCGTCGACCAGCAGTTTTATTCGCGGATCCATCGATTTATCTTCATCCAACTCTCCAGTACCTCCCCTTTGCTATATAACAAACTTACGAAGTTCATGCCTCTAAAGTTTCAGAAGCAAACCGGACATTTATCCAAGTCCCCCCTGTTAAAACATGTGTTATGTAAAAACCCTATGGATGGTTTCTCCATAGGGCATACTTTAAAAGTCATATTCCGCTTCTTTCACTTCCTGTATCTTACTGAATGTCTCGGTTAACAAGACCGTGTCTTCTGCCAAACGCTCGATGCGAAACTTCACATCATCACTCACTATTTCTTTTCGATAAAAGTCTTCTTCTTCAATAAAGACATAGGTTTGCACCATTTGTGCCTTCATGTAAGCAAGAATCGGTTTTAACTGTTGTTCGACCATCAGGTAATGCTTTGCTGAACCTGCCGTCACCAGCATGCCGACAACTTTGTCGCGAAACGCGTTGACGGGAAGCAAATCGAACACATTTTTCAATGTAGCTGGAATCGACGCCTGGAAAACAGGTGTGCCGATGATAATGGCATCGGCCTCCATAATCGTTTCGGCTACATACTTGGTATCGCCTTCGTATTCCAAGTAATTGCGGCCATCGCTGAATTGAATGTCATATTCCGCTAAATCAATCAGTGTCACGTCTGAATCGGGATATTTATTCTTGAGAACGTTGACGGTAAAGTCCATCGCCGTTCTCGTCTTACTGCCGACTATCGAGCCGGACAATCCGACAATCTTCACTTCCACTTCCCCCTAATTCTTTACTGTATATTTTCTGATCGCTGGTAAAATTTCCGTACCGATCAATTCGATATTTTTCTGAAGCTTATCAAACGGCATGCCCCCGAAATCAATTTGGGCGATATACCGCTGATGACCGAACAATTCATGCTGGTACAATATCTTCTCTATGATTTCCTGCGGGCTTCCGATGTTCATGATATTATGCGGATCAACACCCTGTGCAAAGTGCTGCTTCGGGAAACCTTGCCCGTTCGTTTTCTTCATGCCTTCGTTGATAAATGGATACAAATCCTTCAACGCCTGCTGAGAGGATTCCGCTGCATAGAAAAAGCCTGCCGTAGCTACCGGCAGTTCCTCCGTATCGAAACCTCTGCTTCGTGCAGCCTCCCGGTATGCGTCAATGGATCGTTTGAAGACAGTCGCTGGTCCTCCCAAGTGCGCAAGGAACATTGGCACCCCTGCATAACCTGCTTTGATTGCACTGGCCGGTGAACCTCCGACAGCTCGCCAAATCGGCAGCAAGCCGGATTGCGGCCGCGGCAGGACACGCGCATTTTTCAACGGAGCACGAAACTGCCCGCTCCAGTTGACTACTTCCTGTTCGTTGATTTGCAGCAATAAATCAAATTTCTCTTCAAACAGTTCCTCATAGTCGCGAACATTATAGCCTAATAAATCAAATAAACCAATCCTCGAGGCTCGGCCGGCAATCAATTCCGCCCTGCCTTTGGATATCAAATCCAGTGTCGCAAAATTTTCGTAAACGCGTACCGGATCGGAAGTGCTGATAATCGTCGATGAGCTGGCAATCTTCATTTTTTCCGTGGCTTGGGCAATCGCAGAAAGCACCACGGCATGCGCCTGTGTCGCAAAATATTCCTGATGACTTTCTCCAACACTAAAGAAATCAATCCCCGCCTGCTCGGCTAGTTTTGCGTATTCAATAATTTCATGCAGCCGCTGTTCTGCTGAAATTCTTTCTCCTGTCAATGGATTGGGCAAATGATCGCCTAATGTATAAATCCCGAATTCGAGACCTTTATTTTTATCGATTCGATATTTTTCCATGTACCTTCCACCTTTCTGCAACATTACTGCCTGGCTGTCGCTTTCCGAACAGCCGGAACGACTTCCGAAGCAAACAGCTCGATTATCTCTATTGCCGTCATCGTTGAGATTCGTTCCTGTTCAGTGATTTGCACGCCATCGTAGAGTGAGCGGCAGCAAGTCCCCCAATGTATATCATTCTAATTTCATTTTTTGATTAATTCGGAAAGAGTCCAAAAAAATTCCGTCTTTCCTTTTTTACTGGATACTGTTATTGTAAAAGATATAAACAATAAATATAAGTACACACTTTAAAGTGCTATAGTATACTAAATGATACCATGAGAAGGTGAAGCACATGACAATCGAACCGGACTTGTGCAAAGTCGAAGATGCATTGGGCATCCTGGTTGGCAAATGGAAGCCAATTATCCTGCTGCATTTGCTAAAAGACGGCACGAAACGATTCAGTGATCTTAAACGCAGTGTACCTGGAATCACCCAGAAAATGCTGACCAAGCAGTTGCGTGAACTGGAAGAAGAGGATATCATTAAGCGTGTCGTCTATCCGCAGGTACCGCCCAAAGTAGAATACTCGATCACAGAATACGGCAAAAGCTTGAAACCGATTCTGGAAGCAATGCATGAATGGGGTACGAAACATACCCTCCATAAACAACAGAAAAAGCACGAGCGAAGCTCTTAAAACCGTTTCATCGGACGAATAATGTTACAATAGTTAGGCTGCTTCTAGCAGCCTTTTTGGTGTGCAACCTCCTACATAGATCGAATGCCTTCTGATACATGAAGATAGGCAGCCGAAGCATCTAGAGAAATACCAAAACAAAGGAGAATGAAGATGACCGTGAATGCGAAAGTAGGAAGAAATGATCCCTGTCCTTGCGGCAGCGGAAAAAAATATAAAAAATGCTGTATGAAAAAAGAAAACGTAGTGCAGCTGCAGGATGTAAAAGAAGAACGCTTTTACCAGCAGAAACTCAGCCTGGTCAACCAGCTGAACGATTTTATCCTGGATCAGGTCCCTCCCAATGTCTATCATCCAATGGAAGCCGATTTTAAAAAGCGGACAAGCTATAAGCTAGGGCAAAACCAACGAGGGTTTTTCAATTTCTGGCTCTACTTCTTTCATCGTTATGAAAACGGACTGCGGGGCATTGAATGGTTCTTGAAGGAAAATGAACGAAGATTGACCGAGGAAGATAAACAAATGGCCATTCGTTGGGCGAATATGAAACCGCAAATGATCGAGGCTGTTGACGAAACAGAAGCGGGTGTCCTGTTCCGAGATTACTTCAGCGGATCCACCTTCCCTGTTCCAAAGTCAAAGGAAAACCTCCCACACTTTTTCCCTTGGAATGGAACCCTTGCCTTGCTGGAACCAATCGACGGCGCCTACTATTTTAACGGGGTACGAACGCTGGTCAAACCGAAGCATTTCCAGCATGCTGCAAACTATGCCAAGCAGCTGGTCAATGAAACAGGTCAAGCTACAGAAGATGTATTAATCGATTACTATCCGGAAATCCTAACCGCCTTGCTGGAAGGTCCAGAAGCCGAAGAACGCAAGGAACGGGAAATGGTGACTTACACGCACATGTTCCTGTTAAATGACAAAGAAAAGGCAGATAGGATTTTATATAACGACGATGATTTCGGCATCGACCAGTGGGAGGAAAAGCATAAAAAACTGACATGGCAAAGCAATGTCCAGGTATTTTCCGACAGCGAGATAAACGGAAATGTCCGTTTGTCCGAAGTGAACGCCACCCTGGTCATTGAAAACAAATCGCTGACCTTCACAACGAACGATTTGTCGATCGCCGATCAATTTTTCCAAAAAGTCGAAAAGTCCGACGGCGCCATCACCTTCGTGGAAAGCTTTGAACAGCGTTTCAAGCTCCCTGTGCAGGCTGACAGCAAGCAATTGGCGATTTCTTACGACGAGGGAGTGCCTGAATACTTCTCCCTATATGCGCACAATGCGATGCATACGGACGTGGACAAGCCGATCCCGATGTATGAGGGCAAATCTCTTCGGAAACTGGTGGAAACCGGACAAACTTTCCTTGCTGAGGAATGGCTGAAACAGGCAGAGTATGATTTGTATAAAGCTGTCTACGAAAAATATGGATCAGTCGAGGTTACAGCAGATTTCAATACCGTCAGAAAGCAACTTGGTCTGCCGCTGTCCCCTTTTGTAACAGGAGGAGACAATCGTCATTCCGATATCAAACCGGTTACCCCTGCTCCTCGTGATGTCGCAGTGTCGGAAGCCGATATCGCGACTTACGAAAAACTCGGTTTCACGCCGCAAACGGTGAATACTTTTTATGCTAAAGATATCTTTTCTTTCTATAAAGAAAAGACAGACGGAAAATCAGAAGCAACAGAGCGAAAATACCGAAACAGCCTTCACAATGTAAGAGAAATTATTGAAAACAGTGCCAAGCAAAGCTGGGAAGAATGTGACCTGGAATTTTGGCGCACCCTGTTGCTGGAAGATTTCTTTGCAATCAATGAAGGGATGAGCAAGTCCATGATCAAGGACATGATCACGACAGTGAAAGCTCTGACAAAGTGGCTGGCCAATGAAAACAAGCTGGATATTAACAAACAGCTAGCCGCCGCTGCAAAAGACTATCAGATGCAAATGCTGGAAACCTTTGAAACAAACTATCGTTAAAAGATTCGGTGAAGGGAAAAGTTATTCCCTTCACCGTTTTTATTTAATAATCTCGTGAATATTCTTCAAGTCCTTATAGAAATCAGAGAAACATCGATTAGCCTATTCTTCGGTTCCAAAATTTCAGCGTTGCTTATGTTAATGCATTCATAAAAACAAAGCTTTCAGGCATAGGCTTTATACGGGAAGATTCGTACCATGTGGCTTATCCCTTTCCAAAATGTCGAACATTCCCTCTTTTTATATTTAAGTATTAAAGAGCATTCATTCCTGAAAAATCGAATCAACGTTGGGCTTTTTCTTTAGAACAAATTACCTTTATGATGGAAGTAAGGAGGTGACTCTTATAATGGAGCAGCTTATTAAATTAAATGGGCACCACGTGAATGTAAACATTGTAGGAGAGGGAGAAGCTATTGTTTTCCTGCATGGCGGTCCTGGCAGTGAACATCGCTTTTTTCTTCCTTTTGTTTTGCCACTTTCCCATAAATACAAACTGATTTTCTATGATCAGAGGGGATGTGGAAAGTCAGAACCTCATGGAAATAAACCTTACTCCATGGCAGAAGAAGTGAATACATTGGAACTATTACGGTCTGAATTAAAGCTCGAAAAAATGAACCTATTCGGTGAGTCATGGGGGAGCATGTTAGCACTTCTTTATGCAACGACATATCCAGACAGAGTCAATAAAATCTTTCTTACTGCTGCAATTGGGATTTCATCCAAAGGGTATAAGGTGTTTGCTAAGGAACTGTTAAAAAAGATGTCTGTTAAAGACAAAGTAAAGTATTTTTGGGTTAGCAGGAAAACGAAAAAAGGGACAGCATCTGCAGAAGATATTTTGGCTATATTAGACCCTTACTATGTATATTCCAAAACTACCTTGAAGGAGAAAAGAAGTACTAGTTTCAATCAACAGGCGAACCAGATGATAGGGAAAGATATAAAAAATAATTACGATTTAACTGACAAAGTGGACAAATTAGCAAACATACCAATAAAAGTAGCTCAAGGCAGCGATGATATGTTGCCCCCTTATAAAATTCAGGAATTGTTACTAAACGATATACCCCATGCCGAGCTACATGAGATTCAAGACTGTGGACATTGGACTGTCGTAGAAAAGCCAGAAGAGATAAACTTTCTAGCAGACAAGTTTTTTGAAAATAGGATGGGAATGGAGAAAGATTTTAAACTTTGAGAAACAAAAAAGAAGCTCCCCTCCGGAAGCTTCTTTTCAATTATTATTCTGTCAGACTTTCTAGCGCGTCCTCAATCATTTGTTCATTGGCAACCGGTCCTGTATAGAGCCAGCTGGACTCAGGGCCGTATTCGTAAATGTTGCCATTCTTGACTGCCGGGATGTTCTGCCAAATGTCATCCTCAAGCATTTCGGAACCTTCTCCGTCACTGTTGATCAGGAAAAGGTGGTCAGCATCAAGTTCCGCCAATTTTTCCAGCGAAATTTCAGACCAGTTCGTTTCCGAGCTTTCGGAAATTTCCTCGACTACATTCGGTACGCCAAGTCCAAGGTCGTTGTAAAGGACATCTCCGCTGGACAAGTCGTCACTGACGATATAGAAGGTGCTGCCCACTAGCCAAATCGCTGCAACTGATTCATCGCCTATCGAATTCTGGATTTCCTCTTTGGCGTTCTCGGCTTTTTGTTCATACTGATCCAGGATTTGCTGAACATCATCTTCCCTGCCGAAAATTTCGCCGATTTGTTTGAACTCTTCGCGCCAGTCATTGTTTTGTTCCGTTCCGACCACATATGTCGGAGCGATACTGCTGTATTGCTCATATTTGTTTCCTTCCACCATGTCGGCAGAATCCATGATAATCAAGTCCGGATCATGGCTTGCTACCGTTTCATATGGAAGGTCATGCGGAATCGTAGGTACATCGCCCAGGGAATCCTGCAGGTAGTCCTGAACGTCAGCACCGTCCTGGACCGACCATTGCGCCACCGGCGTAATATCCAATGCCACGAGGTAATCCTCAAGGTAAGATGCAATCACTCGCTCCGGATTTTCCGGAATCGTCACTTCGTTTCCCATCGCATCAGTCAGTGTCCGTTCTCCGGAATCGTTATCTGTTTCGGTTTGCTCATTCTCATTTTCAGAAGCATTGTCCTGATCATTGCCACAAGCTGATAAAACGAAAAAACAAACTAACAAACTGGTAAATATGTAAAGATAGCTTTTCTTTTTCATGTAATTATCCTCCTGTATATCTATTGACATTTTAAATGATAACAATTCTCATTATCAATAACAAGCTTTATTTTATAAACTGAGTATATTATAATGATAGTATTTTCACTATCGATTATCCATAAGGAGCATTACATATGGCAAACAATACAACTGCAGAGAAAGGCTCGCGCCCTCTTCTTGCTTCTATTATTTTAATAGGCGGCCTGGCACTGCTCCTATTGACGATGGCACTGTCCATTTTATACGGCGCAGCGGACCTGCAGTTTTCTACGATTTGGCAAAGCATCTATCAATTCGATCCTTCCTCCACCTCCCATCAAATCGTTCGTAATCTGCGAATACCTAGGGTGCTGGCAGCTGCGTTAATCGGAGCCGCCCTGGCAATGTCCGGGGCAATCATGCAAGGGATGACACGGAATCCGCTTGCTTCTCCCTCGATTATGGGAGTCACATCGGGAGCATCCTTTATGATAGCCGTCGCGCTTGCCGTGATTCCCGGTTCTTCCAGCTTTGCTCTGATGCTATGGGCGTTTGCCGGTGCGGGACTTGGGACAGGAATCGTCTTTGCTGTCGGATCCATATCGAAAACAGGGTTGACTCCGGTAAAGCTCGCATTGGCAGGAACGGCAGTGACCGCGATGCTAAATTCGTTGTCTTCGGGCATTTCTATTCATTTCAATATTGCAAAAGACATGAGCTTTTGGTATGCAGGCGGTGTTTCCAGTGTGCAGTGGGTACATGTGAAATTACTGGCACCGATTGTCATCATCGGCATCATCCTTGCCATCCTGCTCGCCCATTCGATAACCGTGCTCAACTTAGGAGAAGATGTGGCCAGAGGACTCGGCCAGCGAACCGCTTTTATTAAACTGGCCGGTACGATTGTAGTATTGCTGCTTACCGGTGTAGCAGTATCTGTAGCGGGAACCATCGGCTTTATTGGATTGGTGATACCGCATATCACGCGTTTCCTGGTCGGTATCAATTACCGCTGGATCATCCCCTGCTCGGCGATTTTGGGTGCAATCCTGCTTGTAGTGGCAGATACTGTTTCCCGCATGATCAACCCGCCATTTGAGACACCGGTCGGAACGGTAACCGCCTTGATCGGTGTTCCCTTCTTTCTTTATTTAGCACGCCGTGAAGGGAGAACGTTATAATGAGCAAACAGACACAGAAAAAAACATGGTTGACCGGGTTGGTTTTGTTTCTTGCAATCATCGGCACTCTGATTTTGAGCTTGAATCTCGGAGTCATCCGGATTTCACCAATCGAGATTTTCCAGACGCTTACCGGCAGCGGCAACGATCAGAACGCCGTGGTATTGTTCCAGTTCCGTTTGCCGCGCATGACCATCGCCCTGTTGATTGGGGCAGGTATGGCCATTTCTGGCGCACTGCTGCAAAGCGTCACCCGCAATGAATTGGCAGACCCTGGCATCATCGGGATTAATGCCGGGGCAGGTTTCGCAGTGGTATTATACATTTTCTTAGTTGAAGGTAACACTGGTGCCTCTGGCTCCATGTCCATTTTCATCTTGCCGATATGGGCATTGCTCGGGGCTATTCTGGCAGCCGTACTCATCTATGCGATTTCCTGGAAAAACGGCGTTTCGCCCATCCGCCTCGTATTAGTCGGAATCGGTGTCAACAGTGCCTTCGCTGCATTGATCATCATTTTCCAACTGAAAATGGATCCAAATGATTTTACCCGGGCCACCATCTGGTTATCCGGTAACATATCCGGAACCGATTGGAGCTATGTCCTTGCGTTATTGCCATGGATCCTTGTCTTTGTGCCGCTGGCAATTTATAAAGGAAAATCGCTAAACACCCTTTATCTCGGCGAAGACGTTGCCCAAGGGCTCGGCACCAAAGTGGAACGCGAACGAATGACCGTGCTGTTCATTGCAGTAGCGCTCGCCGGTGCCAGTGTCGCAGTCGGCGGAGGGATCGCTTTTCTCGGATTGGTAGTCCCGCATTTATCGAAAAAGCTGGTCGGGCCGACTCACGAACGGTTCCTGCCGATATCAGCATTGATGGGTGCCTTGCTGTTGCTGGCAGCAGATACTATCGGACGCAATATACTCGCGCCATCGGAAATACCGGTCGGCCTCATTGTATCGGTTATCGGCGGTGGTTACTTTATTTATTTGTTGATGAAAACATAAGAGACATGACAGTACAAAAGGCCAGGGATATTTCCCTGGCCTTTTTCTTATGGAAAAACAATTCAGTATCTAAAAACTCTCGATTGGTTGACCATCAGGTTTTATTTTTATTGTCTGCTCCGCTTCTCCACCATCACTTCGTGGACCTGATCATACATCTTCATCATGCCATCGACAGATGCTTCAAATGCATGGGCATCCTCCACCTCTATTCCCATCCGGCTCGCTTCTTCGGCAACATCTATATTTGCTCCCAGGAACAAAAATTGCCAGTCATCCTGCTTTTTTTGCTGTTTGATCAGTGTTTTGACTTTTTCGTAAGTGAACTCTTCACTGGCATTTTCCAAGCCATCGGTTGTTATCACGAACAATACTTCATCCGGCTGTTCTTCTATACTTGCTTGTGAAATTCGCCGCTTCACTTCCACGATCGTTTTGCCGACAGCGTCCAGCAAGGCTGTCATCCCTCTGACAAAGTAATCCTGACTCGTTAAAACCGCCTGCTCCGCTTGGATGCCATTCCAGAGAATTTCGTAATCGTCATCAAACAGAACCGCTGTTACCTTTGTTTCTCCTTCCATCTGCCGCTGTTTTTCAATCAATGCATTAAACCCGCCAATTGTATCGCTTTCCAATCCGCTCATCGAACCGCTTCTGTCGAGTAAAAAAATAATTTCTGTTACCTTTTGTTTCATCTATTCCTCATCCTTTCATTTCCGTTGAATGCTATAATAATAGCAACCAAAACAAACAAAAAGGTCGCCTTTAAAGCGACAATGAGGAGGCCGGGGCATGCTTGATCAACACGTTCTGGAAGAATTACAGGAATATGTGGAAACGCATCAGCTAAGCTTATCCATCCCGTTATATGAATCAGAACGCAACTTCACCGTAGACAGCGAAACCAATATTATCGCTTTAGAAGACTACATAAAGGAAAACCAGACCCCTTCCTTTTCCGAAACACTCTTTGCGTTCATCGACGAGAAAGGATATACCGATTCCGAGGTGTATAAACGGGCTGGACTTGACAGAAGACTGTTCTCCAAAATCAGATCCAACCCGGATTACAAAACAAGCAAACAAACCGTTGCCGCCCTTGCAATCGGATTGCGATTAGACGAAACAAAAACCGAAGATTTATTAGATGCAGCCGGTTATTCCCTTTCATACAATGATCCCTTTGACCTCGTCATCCGTTTTTGTTTGCAAAACGGCACGTATGATGTCGACGAAGTGAATCAGGCGCTGGAATACATGGGAGTAAAGACGTTGTGGTAGAAAAGAGCTTCTGCAATAGAGATCTGGATAAGGAAATCCGAACTTGATCATCTTTAGGGGGTAGTTGATCTTCTTTGGCTGTTACTTGATCTTCTTTTGTGCAAAGTTGATCTTCTTTGGCTGTTACTTGATCTTCTTTTATGCAAAGTTGATCTTCTTTGGGAGTGATTCCTCCTTTGCATCACGCCTTTTTTGCAATAATACTTGGTTTTGTTCATTTAAAATAATCACCACGGAACCTGGTAAAATCAGTGGTCTGTGCCCGACGAATTGTCTGAGATATTTGTAGTATTCCATGCCATTCCTCCACCTTCCAGCAAGTAATAAAGGATACATAACTATCTGCCATTAGAAAAGTTTCCCGTTCGTTATGTATACAGCTTTTCCACTTCCTTGGTACTTTCTTCAAATAGTTGTGTTGATAAGGATGATATGCGTTTATATTCAACTTCCAGCCAAGAATCTATGTTATCCACTAAATCATTATCAAAGATTAATCCGGATAACCTTTTAATAATAAGGTAAGAGGCAAATGAATGCGGGAAGGCTTCATCATTGCTGGCTTCCAATAAAAACTTCCTTAAAATAGAATGATTGGTACTATAAATGAGTTCGACTAATTTCGCTCGATACTCTAAATGTATCGGTTTTATTTTAGGAAAATGTGCTAAGTCATATAAATGTTGTGCTTCATGTTTTAGATAGAAAATTTGAAATGCTTCTCCATTTCTATCTTTATATCTTTTTGCATTACAATACAACTCACCGTCTTTTGCCCAACCACCCACAGTTTTCTGTTCACAGGTTGCAAAACTAATCCAACTTTCCAATAAAAAGTCAGACATCATATTCACTGTAACTCGCTGGATAGCAGCTGGAATCTCCACCTCATATTGCAATTTTTCCATTTTACCCCAAACATAAGGACCTCTAAACGGAGGGGTAACGCCTCCCAAAAAGAAGTAGCCTTTTACAAGGAAAACTTCAGAGAGCTTTTGCTCTATAGAATCTATGTTTACAGTGTCACCGATTTGTAAAATGTCGGCCAAGCTTTTTCTAAGTACAATCTCTGCGTTATCTTTTATTTTATGATTTAACAATACTGCACGAAAATAATGATGGTAAGCTACTATAACATTTTCAATCCACTTGTCATTGAATTGCTTATCCACGTTATATGCATCAGAAAAAAATCTATCATTCATGCATTTTTCCAGTCTGATCATGTCTTCCGTCTTAACTCGGATACTGTTTAGGTATTCCATCGCAGCTTTCACTTTTCCTTGAAGACACAGAGAATAAAATTTCTCCATACTATTCCTCCCTTCATAGTTTCATCTGAATATTCTTACGCTTTCTATTAAATTTAATTTAACATATAATTTCCATCTGCAGGAAAAAATATCTCGCTTCCGAGTTGCGAGATATCATGATGTATATCCTACTATCGCGTACTGTTACTTCCATCCCTGCTCTTCATGTCACTATCCAACCGTCTTTTAATTTTGGTTTTAGCCTCACCCTGTTACGGGCAGAATAACGTTATTCTCTCTTGCAAAGCTTTCAAAACTTTTTCCGGCATTTCTCTGATCTCGATATCCTCTCCTAGAAAAAGCAGCCAGTTTGTTATCTCCTTCACTTCTTCGGGCTGGTCAACGTTGATGAATGTCTTTAGTACTGCTGTCGTTTGGTAAGGATCTGTATAGGAAAGAGACATATCTAGTGGATGGTATTTTTTGAACTGGGCTATTGCTTCTGGCCCTAGAACAAGGACAAGATTTGCCGCTTCTCTCCGCTCGCTTAGTTTTAAGAAGATTACTTGCTCACTTAGCCTTTTTTCCATAGAGCAAGGTAGAATATCAATGATTCGGTCGACTGAAAAGATCTTCTTCTTTTCTTCTTTTAAGTCAAAGCCTTCAATCAGCCAAAGACTTTTTTCGTGGTAAAGGTGCAAAAGATAAATCGGGAAAGCTTTTGTCTCCTTTTCTTCTTTGAGGGTAATAACTAAATATCTGTCCCAAAGCAGCATTTGAAAGAGTTTTTCCACCATGGGATGGGGCAGGTCGGAAAGATCAAGCAAATCAGGGTGATGTGGATTGGTCCCTTCGAAAAGCAAAATTTGATTTAAAAAAATAAGATCATCCTGCTGACTTTCCGATATGAGACCGAGTAACTTTTCAGCTATCGATTGACGGCTCTTTAGATATGGAAGCTGCTGATTTCTTGTCGCCATAAAGGCAATGAAAAGCGCTTTAACTTCATCATCGGTAAAACGGATTTCGGGAAGGACAGAGTTATGCATGACAAAATATCCGCCATCCCTTCCAACCTCGGAGACAAGCGGCATGCCCATAGCTTCAATTTCCCGAATATCTCTAATAACTGTTGAACGTGATATGTTAAATTCCTGCATGATTTCAGAGATGGTAAAGCGACCACGGTTGTTGATAAACCGCATAATTAGATTAATTCGTTCAACTTTTTTCATCATGACCTCCTAAAAGTATCAATTTTTGATACTATTTAACGGTATTATATACCCATCAAGTGATGCAGACAATTAGCTTGAAAAAATCTTAAAAAAGGATGGCAAAAAGATGGCAGATTATATTTTAGAAGAAAAAGAAGGCTTTACCGTAATAGGTTTAGGAACGGAACTGAAGAGCGATTACAGGGACTTTGCCAGCTTGAGCAAAGAAAAAGCAGATTTTTGGCAGGAGGCAAGCCAAGATGGAAGACTGGATACGTTAAAATCCATCGCAGCAAATGACTACATTTTTGCCGTGAATGAAGCGGTGAATAACAAGATGATGCATTATGCCGGCGTCATGGCAAAGGAATCGGCATCTGTTCCAGAAGAAGCCAGAGTGATTGAATTTCCAGAGGGGGAATACCTGGTTGTCAAAGGGGAAGGAAAGACGGCTGACGAATTGAACAACCATGTTTCTGGAGTTGCCTTTGGGCAGGTCTTGCCAGAAGCAACCGATTTTGCTTATGTCGGAGGTCCAAATGCCACGGTTCAGATGGGGGAGCGAAACGGCACCGTTTTCGGTGAAATGTGGATTCCTGTGGTTAGGAAATAAAAAGATAAAAACTGTATCACCTCATACCAATTAATAAAACAGGAACGGTTGAAAATGTTTTATAGCATATGCGCCCAAGCATTCAAAACGCTCTAAAGCGGTATATCCGGGCTTCTATTCTAATTAGAAACAATAGATATTTTCAATGAAGTGGGTTGATTATTCAAGTATTAATTACCCTTTATATATTGTAAGACGATTTAAGTTGGCCAACGAAGATTCTCTTACAATGTTAAATTTAAAGGGGGATGTTGTTATGGGTCGCAGAATAGAGTATATTAGAAACCTCACTTTGTCCCGTGATAATCTATACAAAATTAAAAGGGCGCAATATGAAATTAGAATGCAAGGCTTCACTTATGTTGATGAGGGAAAACTTGTTAGTGGTCTAAACGCGTTTGCAACCGTATTATCGCTTGCCTTTATGTTACCGACTCCCGTCACCTTGGCAGCCGGGGTAATATCGGCTATGGGTAACATAGGAAATGACCGTGCTCTAGTTATTGAAGTATGCCGAAATGGCGAGGATTATTTACAACAACTCGAATATTTCTTCGATGACAATCCACAGTATGACCTTATAAGGGTTGATCTACCATTCCTCGAATTTGTTGACGAAGGGTTTAGAATTGTTCAAGGAAACGGAATGGTTACAGCGGTTCATACAGATGGTGGTTGGATATTATTATAACAAAATAAAAAGAAGCCAACCTATTTTGAAGTAACACGCCCTACCTTGTAGACGGGTTTATATATTATAATCCGTCTGCAAGGCGGGGCCTTTCTATTTCGTGAAATGTGAAGATACGGGATTGGATAAGGAGGTATAGAAAATATATAAGAAAACAACCGGAGTATGCGTAATGCACGCAGGTATCACTCCGATACCCCCTCTTTTATTCCTCCTGATTGCCAATCAAATCAATGATATAGTCATAATCGAATGTAGAATCAACAATTTTATAATATCCTTCTCCATTGAACCCGGCTATCGAAGAGCTAATATAAAGGACATCAGGGTCATCTATAAATAGGTCTGAAATAAATATTTCTCTTGATTGATCTAACTTTAGCATTCCTGTTATATAGGCCTCATTTTCTTTCTTAGCAAGCGCGTTTCGTGCATCCTTATCCTTTAACGGCTTTAATTTCAGATTGCTTAGATACTCCAAAATTAAATCACAAGTTTTCTGATCATGGCTCTTTGCATTGACTTTTTCACCGTCAGGGAGATTTTGTGTAATATGAAAGTCATCTGGGGATTCCGCTGCATACTCCTCTATAGGATTGAACGGGATCATATAATAAATGAAATGCTGATAAAGATATACGGACAGAAAAATGATACCTAACGCTAAGACAAAATACTTCATTTTTTTCATATAATCACCAGTTCCTTTCATCGAATCCTTACATTCCTGTCAAGTCCATTGCCCCAGTTAAAACACTATTCCCCTTTGTCTTTTTCTACTTAGGAAGATTTAGACTGCCACCATAAATAGCAATAAGATAACAATCATTTTAGCCATGATTTTAGCATACGAAATAACAGGAGTACATCACTTTTCATGACTCCTGTTATTCATGCTGCTATATCATACGTTACTTAATATCAACTTTAAAAAAGCCATGGGAAAATCCCATGGCTTTTATTCCTCATCGCATATTTTCATTAAAGTGTACGGTTTCTTTCAAGTCATTGTCTTCTTCAATGGAATCGTTGCTGGTCATCTTCTTCACGAATTCCTTCACTGTCTTCATACTCATGCCAGCCTCCCAATACTCTGCAATGTTTGGCGTCACTTTAACCAGCACGACATTCGGATCCTCGGCAGAGGTATTGAGCACTTTTCCGATGATCGGATTCCAATAATCTTTTTTCTTTTCCTCATCTTGGACAAATTCAGCAGTACCAGAGATCGATACGTAAGAATCATCTGCATACGCCAGATTGACTTCGGCATTCTGGCTGATATCGCGGAATTTATCCGTGTCTTTTTCGGTCAGAAACCAAATCTCCTCTTCATCAAATTGAACTTCCTGCGTCTGCATCGGCCGGGACATCAATTTACCATCCGGCGATACCGTGGTCAGCATCGCCACCTTTTCATCTTTGATCAGATCTTTTATCTTCTTAATCGTTTCCTGGTTATCTGATGCATGATTTGCCATTTCGATTACCTCCTTCTACTTTGTGGAGCTATCATTCGTCTCGTTCTCCCTTTTCTTTTTCCCGAAATCCAAACCATCTACACTTTGCTCACTTCTTTCAAAAAGCATCAATTTTATAACCGGGAGCTCTTCCACCTCTTGAAGCTCTGTTGTGGCCACCTGGTCAAACCGGCGAATGGCTGTAGCTTGTGAGGTACGGAACTGCGCAGCGGTATCCTTGAAGTTCATCCCCTGGATCACCCGAAGGCCAAGTGCCTGGTTCCACTCTTTTGAATGACGCTGATAACGGTCCACCATCGGATTGGCTTCTGCGAATCGTTTACCACAGGAACAGGCATAGCGTCGTTTGCGGTAAAACAAATAGGTGGTTCGTTCAAATACCTTTAAGTGCTGGATTTTCTGTATTCGGTAATCATGAACGCGGGAAGTCTGGTTACCACACGCCGGACAGGTTTGTGCCTGCCTGGGCATCTCCACCTCTATGTGGTAAGCTCCCTCCACCTCTTCTACTTTCTTGATAGAAACACTTTCTAATCCGGGTAATGTCATGTTAGAATGCATGTACACACAACTCCTATCTGCTTGTTTCTTAGTCAATTCAAGTGTAGTAGAGATAGGAGCTTGTGTGTATTTTTTATGCGGAATTTTTCTAAAACCCCAACAAATATTGTAGAGCCTTCTTTTCTATAAAGAGTTTTCTGTTACGAGTGTTTCATTTAGNGGTTCTACGTCAAATGTTGGGGTGGGAGAAATTTGCTCCTACTCCTTAACCCACTTGAAAGCCCCTGAATTCCTTCAGTTGATGATGTAATAACACTTTCGTTCTTAAGCGATCGTAACGACGAAACCCAAAAGCATTCCGTTTGATGACTTTCGTTTGGTTGTTCAATCCTTCAATAAACCCATTGCTATAATCGAGCGCAAAGCTATTCAGAATCTCTGTCTGCCAATTCTTCAAGGTGCCAATCGCTTGTAGATATTCTTCCATACCACTTTGCTTCACTCGGTCATAATACTGATACAATCGTTGTTTTACATAGCCAATATCGGTTTTCCCCATTGCTTTTGCCTCTTCAAACCAGCTGCGAAAAGCCTCTTTCAGCTTATAGGCGACTCGTAGTTCATCCGATAGATCGAGGTATCGGTTCAGATACCAGCGCTGCTTCTCGGTTAGTTCCTCCTGCTTCTTGTAAAAGATATGTTTCATCCGTTTACACTTTTTCCGGTCGTATTCATGGAAGTTCTTTTGGACTCGCCTGCGCACCTTTTCCAAAGCCCAATAAATATACCGACAAAAATGGAAACGATCGGCCACAATGATGGGGCTTCCCACCGCCTTCCGGACAGCTGACTTAAAACTATAGCTCATGTCCATGATGACCTTCCGGACATTACCCCCTTTTTCCCGAAGGTACTGCTTGACGGTTTTGACGGATCGATCAGGCAGGATATCTATTGGATTTCCGGTCTCTCCATCGCCAATGATGACCTGGTATTTCCCCGCATTGGTATCGCCTTTATATTCATCAATCGCAATCACTTCTGGAAGCTCTTCCACCTCTTGAAGTTCTGGTGTGGCCACCTGATCGAACCGGCGAATGGCTGTAGCTTGTGAGGTACGGAACTGCGCAGCGGTATCCTTGAAGTTCATCCCCTGGATCACCCGAAGGCCAAGTGCCTGGTTCCACTCTCTTGAATGACGCTGATAACGGTCCACCATCGGATTGGCTTCTGCGAATCGTTTACCACAGGAACAGGCATAGCGTCGTTTGCGGTAAAACAAATAGGTGGTTCGTTCAAATACCTTCAAGTGCTGGATTTTCTGTATTCGGTAATCATGAACGCGGGAAGTCTGGTTACCACACGCCGGACAGGTTTGTGCCTGCCTGGGCATCTCCACCTCCATGTGGTAAGCTCCCTCCACCTCGTCTACTTTCTTGATAGAAACACTTTCTAATCCGGGCAATGTCATGTTAGAATGCATGTACACACAACTCCTATCTGCTTGCTTGTTTCTTAGTCAATTCAAGTGTAGTAGAGATCGGAGCTTGTGTGTATTTTTTATGGGGAATTTTTCTAAAACCCCAACAAATATTGTAGAGCCCGTAAATATCAAATTGTATAAAAAAGACGGCTGGAAATATTCCAACCGTAATATATTCACTTCTATAAGCTCTCATAGAATCTTCTTATCTTTTGTGACATTAAATGTCTTCTTTCTTCTAAAAATAATTTATAATCCTGAAATCCCGCATTAAAAATAGACTCTGGTACACAATTCATTCTCATATTGTCCCTTAATTGTTCTGAATCATTAATCTCCCCTATCCTAAATTGCTTATCATCAATTTGAAGATTTACCTTTTCCATGTATTCATTGGGAGCTTGATCTTTAATTGCCAAATTTACAACTTGTTCAGTATATACATAATTTGCAATTTGGTTATATTCACCCCGGTTGTTAAAACCATTTTTTTGTAAGTATCTCTTCGGAAACAAGTGATGCACATCTCCTCTTTCTTCAATCACCTGCTGAACTGTTATTGACTTAGATAGAAAAGCATAATCTTTATCATATATCTGTGCCATCAAGAACAAATTAAAATATGGACTGCTAGTAACCGACGTATCCAAATTTGCAGTTAATATATTCTCCCAATATGCATCTGACAATTCCCCTGCTTCTACAGTTCCTACATAATCCATGGGATCTTCCTGTGATGCAAACCGCTTAATATCAAAGTCAAACATAGATTCAGCAGATCCAGAATATCTTTCCGTAAGAATAGATATCACTAGCCACTTACGTACAATTCTATTGATATCTGATCCGCTTATATTCCTCTCCCGTAATAATAAAAACAGTGCATAAGCAAAATTCAAAGCATTTTGTGATCTAATTAGCTTCGCATGTATTACCCCAGCTGACTTGATAATCATGATAAATCGCTTGAAATTTGTTTCATCTATAAACTTTAATACTCCATCATTTAACTCATAAAAGGAATTTTCAATAATTTCTTCTCTATACCCTCTTGTTTCAAAATCCCTTCCTGACAACAAGCTTACTAAGTTGGAAATTGGCCCACGTAGAAATTTAAAAGTAAAAGCTACACGCAATACATCTGAGTAGCTTGGCTCATAGATATTAGTATTGTAATCCTTGACCCATTTAATTTTGTTGAAATTATCAGTAGCCGAAAATTTCACATCATTATTTCTTATATTATCAAAGATAGCCGGACTCTTTATCAAATGTGAAAAGTAGTCTATCGTTTTTCTTATTAATGGCCCCTCAAACTTATCATTAACACTTATTTTTGACATGGCAAAATCAGCCTGGCTCAAATTTACCCCTGCTGAATTGATTCTAATAAAAATTTCTGTAACAGTTTCAATATCCAATGTGTGGGAAAGTTCAATGATACCAATAGAACTATGTTTGATTTGTATAAGTCTTTGGATTATTTCACTTAACTTATCTGGATCAACATCAGGATATTCATCACAATACTCTTTGATAAATTTGTAGGTGCTAAACCCTTCCTGAAATATCTTTGCGATATCAGGAATCCATTTTTTATCTTTCAAAATAGCAGAATTTTGAACCTCAAATTTTTCCTCCTGAGGATTGAATGCTATTTTTATCGGTTTCTTTTTGTAGTTGTTATCCACTACCTCTTGGCCAGAGATAGCTGCCATTAAAGCCGTAACTCGTTGCTGGCCATCAATCAATATTTTCTTTCCTTGAGAAACAGTTCCGTCTTTTAAGCGAGCATCGGGATTTTGCCAGGTGATAATATACCCAACTGGATAATCCTTATATAAAGAGTCTAATAAATCTCTTACCTTTGAAGCCTTCCAAACAAACGGTCGTTGTATTTCAGGAATTGCGACAATACCTTGCTCTATCCAGCTCAGTAATGTATTTACTGTACTATTATTAACATTATAGTTTGACATTTAACACACCCCTATAGTCTGTGTATCATTTTCGCTTTTACATATAAATTAACCTGTAAAGACATAACCCCCCCATATATTAACATAATATTGCAACAACTTTCATTTTTCGCCTTTTTTGCAAGCTGATAGTTTGTGTTTCTTAGCCATAATATGAATGAATATTGAGGGTTTTAAAGTTAAAAACAGTAAAAGTTTGTTGAGCTGTTATCCAAGCGAAAATAACGAAATCCTATGCGCTTTATGATTGTCTGTTCCTAATTTGAGTTCCAGTTCTAGAGGAAAAAAAGAGGGAGAGAATCTCTCTGCACTACTCTTCAGAGATTGAGGAAGAAATAAATGGCAAAGAGAAAGCGATTAAATTATTTAACAACAATAATCATGCATACAATAGTTAAAGGTGAGCTACTCCATTTCTATACTTTTTCACCTGGTCTAATTGCCGATCCTTTTTCCTTTTCCATCTTCTATTCCCTTTGACAATTTTTACATAAGATTTCACCATTAGTTTGTTCTATTAGCTTTTGTATTACCGTGTCAGCTCTCCCCATAGGAGCATTAGAAAATGAAGGGATTTCAGTATGAATAGTTACTTTTTCACCTGATGAGATCTTCTTGTTACAATTAGTGCAATGCACAGTAGTCTTAAACATTTATATCTTCCTCCTTAAATAGATAATATTCCAACAAGATTACTAGCATAAATATATTTTACCAAGTTTTGGTTAAAAAATAATCCTAAAATATAGTAAAAAAATGAAAAGGCAAGAAATTTTTAGGTGAAAAAGCATTTGGAAGTTCAATGAACAGACTTCTTAATATGAGCTATCATTTAGGGCAGCACTCTAATAATCCCCCACAAGTCTCTGTCCGATAAGTCAGATCCCTATACAAAAATAAAGCATCTTCATCATATGTTGAGCTACATTACATCCAAAATAAAGATTTAATGAACTTTCTAGTTTTCTCCACGGATCAGCTTCCCTCTTGCCTTTGCTCCTGTCACTGATGCGACAACCCGATTTAATATCTCCATTTTAGTAGCACTCTTATTTATGTGAACGTGAAGGACTTTAGCAAGATACATTAAATCCTTTTTTGTCCGGAGTAAGGGATGATTCAACAAAAATTCTTTTGCATCCTCCTGAATATTTATTTCTTTTAGTGCATTTGCGATCTGTATCACCGGCGTTTCTTCATTTTCAACCTTTTTACCATCTATCTTAAAATGGGAAGCTATTTTTTGATAAATAACCGCTTTTGTATCTTTGCTTAAAATGCCAATTCCCTCATGCCTGCAAAAAGCAATCAAATACTTTTTAACAGGCTTACCCATCGTAGTTTCTATCTCCTCCATGGTATGAGCTTCCTTTATTATTTTTTCTCTAACTAAAGCAAATTCGGGTCCAGATGAAGGTACATATTGAAGTGTTGCCTTTCCTGTTAAAAGGTTATGGTACTGTTCTTCACTCAGTCCCTTGATTACCCCATTCAGCATATCCAACATTTGTTCCATCTCTTTTTGTGACAAGATTAGCTCCCCCTTCAACTTAGGTTCGATAACATAAATATTTCATTCACCATTCCGTTCACTTCTTTACAAATCAATTCCTGCTGTTCGTTTTTTCGCTGCAACACTACCGGAATTCCACTCTCTGGAGCATGGGCAAATATTGTCTTGCTTTCTCTAAGAAAATTAGTAAAACAATGACGGTCTCTCTTTATCTGATTAATATAGTCACTTTGTGCGGAAATGGGTTGCTGATTACGGTAAGAAACCATGGTAAAAATAACACCTAGCATATGCGGGGAAATGGTAGAGGTATCTGGGTCATTTGATTGCCGGGAGTATTGATTGAATTTACGCTTCAGTTCCTCAACATGGCGGATTAACGTGTTTATACCAAGTGTAGATAAATAATCTGCTTTTGCCGGAACAATATAAAAATCACTGGCAACTATGGCATTTTGTGTTATGAGATTAAAGTTTGGTGGACAATCGATAATAATAACATCATATTCTCCTTTTATTTCATCCAGCTTGTTTTTTAAACGGGTCAACACCCTTAGATAATTACTTCTAATGGTCCGGTCAGTGTTGCCGCCTAATCTGCTTGATAGTTCCATATCTACATTAATTAATTCTAAATGGGAGCAAATTAAGTCAATCCTTCCACTTTCAGGATCGGTGTCCAGACGACTGTTTACCATTGGCGGAGAAATAATTAAGTCTTTGAGTGACATGTCTTCATCTTTATCTAAGTAGGCATCATACCAATGCTTTACCGTCCGTTCTAGTCGATCGAGGTTTTGCCATTGTTCAATGCTAATAAAAGATAAAGTCAGATTAGCCTGAGGGTCTAAATCCACCAACAGGACTTCCATACCTGTTTTTGCCATCTCGGCAGCAATATTTGCAGTTAAGGTTGTTTTTCCTACCCCGCCTTTATAATTCATCACAGAAATAACCGCCAAAACTTCCACTCCCTTCTTTAGTCATGCATTACATGTATATGTTAAAGGGATTGGATTTTTCAAGATTTCATAATAAATATCCAAATGTTCTTTAGCTCTCTTCTTGATTTTTGGACCAACACGCGAGGTCTTGAGATGTATAACACTCCAAGCTTTAACGTGCTATGATAGAATACCTCTAGGAGGGGTGAATATGAAAAAAACAGTAAAAGTAGTAGCAGCCATTATAGAAAATGAAAACAATGAAATCCTCTGTGCATTACGTTCTCCTGACATGTCGATTCCGAACATGTGGGAATTTCCGGGTGGAAAAGTAGAAGAAGGAGAAGATCTCTATACTGCGCTTGAAAGAGAAATTGAGGAGGAAATGAATGCCAGGGTAAAAGCAACTGAACTATTTAACGAAAATACACACGAATATGAAAAATTTATTATTAATTTAACTGCGATTAAATGCAACATGGTTAAAGGGACACTTACCCCTAATGAACACTCCAAATTGATTTGGCTGAAACGAGAAAATCTTGATTCACTAAAGTGGGCACCTGCTGATCTCCCCGCAGTTGAGAAGTTGAGAAACGAAAAAGTATAGCTGACTATTTTAGCAGCTATACTTTTTAATAAAATACCGGCCCTCAAAATATCAACATGTATTTATCTTTTCCCCATTCTCTTCTTTTTCATTATTGAAGTATAAACCCTCTCAGAAAACTTTCCTCCTGAAAACTAACCAATGTCTGTATGTTAAAAAAATCTAGATTTTCTTTAAAAAATGCTATTAATTTTTAAAAGGAAATACCGTTTTCCATTTTACAATAAATTAGTAAGCGCTTTCTCTAGAAAGGAGGCAAGTCTTCTAATTATTCACATTCCATCCTGTAGAGTTTTTCTTCACTAAAAAACCCAATGACATTATTAAACTAACTGCTAGTTAAACAACTACCATAGGGAAGCACGCTTACACCATTCACAATGAGAACGTACTACATGCTTTATCAACTTACGAAATCTTTCTTTACTACTTGTCAGTCATCTTAGCCTTTTCATGCACTTGATTTTACAGTAACTCAAGGAGGTTGAAACATGCTTAAAGGGTTGAAAAGAACAGTAAGTATTGCTTCCATCGCAGTTCTAATGCTTGGCCTACAGAGTCCAGTGATGGCAAGCAGTGCAAATCCTAACAACAATGGCAATGGTGAAGGACTAACGAAAGACAATGGACGAAAGTGGTCTGTAATTGAATCGGGGGAATTAAATTACATTACGAATAGGGGTGGCCCAACATTAGCTTATTCAACAGAATCAGGAGTTGATTATCTGATTCGGGGTGGATACGCTTTTAAAGACCTAAACAAGAATAATCGGTTGGATGATTATGAAGATTGGCGGTTGTCTGTTGAAGAACGTGCTACCGATTTAGCATCTAAAATGTCAGTAGAACAAATCTCTGGTCTAATGCTGTACAGTTCACACCAATCGATTAATTCCGCTGAATTAACTGAAGCACAAAGAAGTTATATTGTTAACGACAATCTGCGTCACGTTTTATTTACCAGTGTTGCAAGTCCTGAAACTGCTGCACAATGGAACAATAATGCTCAAGCACTCGCAGAAGGCTTAGGTTTAGGTATTCCATTAAATAACAGTTCCGATCCACGCCATGGTTCTGATTCAAGTGCAGAGTATAACGCCGGTGCGGGTGGAGACATATCGATGTGGCCAGAATCCATTGGGTTAGCTGCAACCTTTGATCCGAATATTGTTAAAGAATTTGGGGATATTGCTTCCAAGGAATATCGTGCACTGGGAATTTCAACGGCACTTTCTCCACAAATAGATATTGCAACAGACCCACGTTGGTACCGGTTCCCGGGAACGTTCGGCGAAGATCCTAACCTTGCCGCAGATATGGCTCGGGCTTATGCCGATGGCTTCCAAACATCCAGGGATGAAGATGAAATTGCGAATGCTTGGGGATTTAAAAGTGTTAACACAATGGCTAAACACTGGCCAGGCGGTGGATCAGGTGAAGCTGGGCGCGACGCACACTATCCGTTCGGAAAATACGCCGTTTATCCAGGTAACAACTTTGATGAACATCTAACTCCATTTTTAGAAGGGGCATTTGACTTAAGAGATGGTACTGGCTCCGTTTCTGCAATCATGCCTTACTACACCATTTCTTGGAATCAAGATACAAAATATGGGGAAAATGTTGGCAATTCATATAGTAAATATATGATCCAAGATCTGCTAAGAAATAAATATAATTATGATGGAGTAGTGACTACAGACTGGGGAATAACCGAAGATATTGGCTATGAAATTGAAGACATGGAGAAATTCGGTTACGGAACCTCTTGGGGAGTAGAACACCTTTCTGTTCCGGAACGATTCTATAAAGTTATTATGAATGGCGTGGATCAATTCGGTGGTGTTGATGAATCGGACGATATTATAGCCGCTTATCAAATTGGTGTTGAAGACCATGGCGAAGAATTTATGCGTAATCGTTTTGAGGATTCTGCAAAAAGATTGTTGAAAAATATTTTCCAGGTAGGATTATTTGAAAATCCTTATCTTAATATCGAAGAAACAGCTAATACTGTCGGAAATTCCGAATACATGGGAGCAGGTTTTGAAGCGCAACTCAAGTCGATTGTCATGCTTAAAAACAAAGATAACGTATTACCAATGAAAAACGAAACGAACGAAAAGCTAACAGCTTATGTACCGGAGCGTTGGTACCCTCCTGTAGAGTCCCGCTTTGGCGGAGGAACGACACCGGGTTACTATGAAATTCCATTTAATCTAGAGGTAGTAGAAAAATATTTTAATGTGACGAATGATCCTAATGAAGCAGACTTTGCATTAGTTGGAATCGAAAGTCCAGATGGAGGACTTGGCTATTCTGTTGAAGACCGCCTAAGTGGTGGAAATGGCTACTTGCCAATTAGCTTACAGTACGGAGAATATACGGCTGAATATGCTAGAGAAGAAAGCATAGCTGGTGGTCATCCAACAGAAGATTTCACCAACAGATCATACAAAGACAAAACCGTGACAGCTGCAAACACAAAAGATTTGGATCTCGTACTTGAAACGAAAGAGGAGATGGGAGACAAACCAGTAATTGTTTCAATCAACATGAGTACGCCGTCAGTACTTGCTGAATTTGAAAGCCAAGCGGATGCTATCCTTGTAAACTTTGGAGTACAAGACCAAGCTGTACTTGATATCGTTTCAGGCGCTGTTGAACCTTCAGGACTGCTGCCATTTCAAATGCCAGCTAATATGAAGACTGTAGAAGAACAATATGAAGATGTTCCACATGATATGGAAGTCCACGTTGATACGGAAGGAAATGCATACGACTTTACGTTTGGTTTAAATTGGGATGGAGTAATTAATGATTCCCGAGTAGAACAATATCAAAAGAAATAACAAATAAACACCAGGCACTCATAGCATATTCCCTATGAGTGTCTGGTGCATTTGCATCCCATGTAATTCAACTCTTTGGACGGAAAGTAAATTTTTTGCAGAACATATTTTCGGATTAAACTGCCCTTTATAAAAGGTATATAATTCTATTATTATTTACCCCAATGTTTAGGATTAATTAGCCAGGATAATGATAAACATATACTATTATAGGGAGATGTTCATAATGACTGATGTTTTAACAAAAGAACAAAGGCGAAAAAACATGCAGGCTATTAAGTCAAAATCTAAGTTAGAAGATAAAGTTACTAAAGAACTCTGGAGAAGGGGATACAGATTTCGAAAAAATACGAGGAACCTATTCGGAAAACCTGATATATCCATTAAAAAGTATAAAGTTGTAATATTTATAGACTCATGTTTCTGGCATAGTTGTCCTATACACGGAAACTCCCCTAAAACTAACAGCGAGTTCTGGATAAAAAAATTGAACCGGAACAGGGAAAGAGATGAAGAGGTAAATCGGTATTATTTTGCAAATAAATGAAATATACTTCGCGTATGGGAACATGAAATAAAACAAGAATTCGAGCAAACGATCAATAGAATAATTCATTTTATTGAAGACGCCGCCCGAATGGAAAGTGTCGATTTATGATAACCTATATAGCTTGTACACCATTAATCTTTTCAAATCTCATACTCATTTCAAGGATGGATTCTCCGATTACTTTTGCCAGACTAGGCGGGACTGCATTACCGATCTGACGATATTGATCGTTTCTTCCCCCCTGGAAGACGTATTCTTTCGGAAAAGACTGCAGTAGTTGGGCCTCATACGGAGTTAGTGTCCTTGGCTGTTCAGGGTGAATGAATTTCAATCCATCTTTCTCCATATGAGCCAAAATTGTATTGGAAGGTTTATTCCAGCTGTGTTTAACGTAAGTGTCCTTATGTTTATTCCTGCTATAAGGATAAAGAGAATCCAGAAACCGATCGTAATCATCTGACTCATGGTTCATAAAACGTGCCGAATTACTTCCTTGTTTTGTCTTTATAAAAATAATAATATCTCTAAAGTTATGTTCACGCGACTGATGATTACATAACTCTTGACTATCCCTGAATTGATTAACACTGTATTTCAAAATTAATTCATTATATTTCTCTATAAACTTCTTAAGATTATACATCTTGTAGGTTTTCTTATCTTTTATAAGTTCGTATTCTTCCTTTAAACTACTATATAATTCCATTACTCCTTCTGATTGCTTGCAGTGTACTTCTTTTATAGCTAAATCTTTAAGCATGTTCATAAAAGTTAACAGGCTTGCTTTGTAATTATTCTTAATCACATCTATATTTTTCAAACTATCCAGACGTGCAAAAGAAATTTTAGGTAACCTGACCGGTAGATCCGCAATAGCATCTTTCACTGTAAGAAAAGGTTTATCATCCCACCCATGCGTAGGATCGAGTCTTGGATTATCCATTCCCAAACGATTGGCAATAATGATGATCCTTTTTCTGTTTTGGGGTACCCCGTATTGGACAGCATTTAACACTTGAAATCGGTCAGAGATACTGTCTTGAATACCGGTTTTGTAGCCTTTGGACTCTAATTCATCACATATCAGCTCAATAACTTGGGCTTGTTTGTTATTGAGCTCCTGTGCTCCATCAACCTTCTTTGAAAGCATCCCTTCGACATTTTCAAATACAACAAAAACAGGCTTGATACGGTCTACTATTTCAAAGAAATGTTTGTATAATGTATTTCGTGGATCATCCTTTAACTTTTGACGCATCTCCGCGGTGCCTGATCTGGCCGGTCCGGCTAAGGAGAAAGTCTGGCAGGGAGGTCCACCTATCACCACATCAACGTCACTACAGGAGGTATAAATCTCCTCCTTTACCTCCGTCGTCGTTATATCTCCCTGTATCACTCTATCTTCCCCTATATGACTGCGCAATGTATCGCAGGCAGCCTGATCCAGTTCAACTGCCCTCAATATTTCAAAGTTAATATCAGGGTAACTTGCCTGTAAAAAGCCAGTGGAAAAGCCTCCTCCACCTGCAAATAAATCAAGTACTTTCAATGTTTTCATAGTTTACTTCCTTTAATTCTTTATACTATTATTTTACTGATTTATAGAGAATAAAACAAACAGGAGCGCCTCTCAGTCTTTAGTAAACTTTTTTCATTTCATTATTACGAAGCAATGACTGGTACTGTTTCCATATGGATCTGGTGACTTCATGATTTTCGATCACAACACCTGTTTCAATGTTCTTTTTAAATCCATGATAAGAAAAGTTAGCCGAAGTTAACAGCATTTTTTGCTGATCAATAATAACCAATTTCGCATGTAAACTCGCGTAATCTTCTTCCGGTGTTCCAATCCAGCTATAAATATTTAACAAGTAAGATTCTTTGTTCCAGTTACTCATGATTTCCCTATAGTTGCTCTCTTCATTGTTGACAATTAAATTTATCCGACACTTTCTCTCTGCCGCTTTTTCTATGCTTCCAAGCAGCTCACGAATTATTTCATACCTGAATGAAAAGTTATACCCCACAATAAAAATTTCATCTTTTGCCGAATCAATTAATTGTTTTACTGTTTCATAGGTTTTAAAGGGAGTTAAACTTCTGTCAAAAGCAGGTCCTGTCCACACCGGTATAATTCTTGGCTGGGAAGCAATCTGATATTTTGCCATCCTACGAGCTATCTCTAAAGCGTTAATCAAGTCGGAAGTTCTTAATTCCTTTTTATATACTTCTCCTAATATTTCGAACAGTAAATATTCTAAGTCAAAAGGAAAGTTAAGAACGGATTGGATTGAACCAATTCCGTTCTTAACATCTACTTTACTAAGTACATTTATAAGACGATCCAGCAGGTAGTCATCATAATTATGTGTGCATACAAAAACAAAATGAACAACTTTATCCTGTAACGTATTCAACTTTCAAAAAATTCCCTTCCATAGTTAGAAACTGTCTCTACAAGTAAAGAGCGATCCAGATAACGGTTTGATTTCTCACAGGAGGTCTCTGCAATAAGCATACAGCTATGACAAGCGGCACCATTGACATCTACAAGCTTTTCAACATCATGCTCTGCACACTGCGGGTCACCTGAACAGTATTTCGCTGCCGCTAATGCCCTTGCCAAGATAGACTCAAACTGGTCTCTCTTACTCAGTTCGACTAGTCCGCCAAGACTTCCTTCCGAGTCGACAGTGGAAGTATAAATAAGTATGCCAGCCATTTCGTTTTCCGCATCAGAATAAATCCGTTCTTTTAGTGCAGATGAAGAATAGCCGGAATGTAAGGTTAACTCTCTGATTAGGGCATGTGAAAGAGTATGAAGAAGTACATAGCGCAAGCCTTCAAAAGCAGGAATAGCATCTTCCGGCATATCTCGTTCTTTATATATTTTTTTATGGGCTGCTTCCATTGATTTTTCATAACTCGCATACTTATCTTCCCATAATTTCAATTTGTCTTCATTAATAGTCAGAAAAATTCCTTCCCCGTATGTTTCCACACCTGGCAACCAGCTTAATTTGTCGTTTGCACTTAAAGGTGCTAAGTCCACCTGATCGTTAGATGCATCACTTTCGTTTTCAGATTTCCTTGATAACCGGGTTGTGAGATCTGGTGATGGGTGAATACGGGTAAAACCTCTTAGTACCATCACTTCTTTTAACCGTTTTACTTTAATTAAGTTAGAAACAATACTTTTATATCTTTGCGGCACTTCTTCTTTTTCCACTTCAAAATCGATGTCTTCATAATTATGCGGTTGGGTAAGGAGCGCATTATACTCTGGTTTTTTTAAATCTACTTCTTGCTCCGTTCCATTCTTTAGCTTTTGAACAATGTTCCAGACTTTATCTAAACCAACTCTGTACACATCCGGATTTCTCTTATAAACTGTATCAAATACTGTTCTGTTACTAACTAGTTCATCATCTCCCATTTCAACTTTGCTTTTAACAAATTCATCAAGACTATCATCAGCTTGTGCGGGAATGACGATGGAACTTTCCAATGACGAAAAATAAATATTGGAAGCACCTCGGAGCAACAGTTCTTTCTCCTCCTCACAGCCTTTTGGATCTCTGTCCCTTAACCAAGGTCTGTTTCCACTACATCTCCCCAATAACTTGGTACTAACCAGTGCTTCATTAATGGATCTCTCTTCATTACATGTTTTACAGCTAACTACCAGATCCTTTAAAGAGCCTGTCTCACCCTTATCTTCCAAATACAGCTTGCATTTCTTTGAATCAAATTTTTCACCTTTATGGACATAAAACAACCAAGGGAAATCATCTATATGTCCTTTCTTACAAGCGGTAATAAAGCGAACAGGGTGCGTCTTAACCTTTGGGCAAGCTCCATTCGGGTTATCTGGGTTCTTACAGTAAAGGACTCCCTCCTCTTCAAAAAAGTCTCTTCCATTCCGTCTCCCCAGTTTCCGACAGGATGGACAGACATGATATTCCGGAAAACGGTATGCTGGAATAGTTCCAAACTCTTTGTCCCTGCTGAAAGGGATTGACTTTATTTGTTGAATTCGTAATTTCTTCCTGATTCTCGGTTCTTCAATAGTCTTAGCTTTTGAAACATCTATACTATCCCATTTATCTATTCCACCAATAATAACCGAATAGTCGGGCAGATCTACTATCGATCCCGGTCCGAATGTAGTAATTAACTGACTTGGCCTTAATTCTCCAACTTTGTTTCCCATGCTGCTCAATCCCTTCCAATATAAATACCGGCGGTTGGTTCTACATCTCTCATTGAATTCGGAGTTTTAAATGTACCCTCTTTTTCTTTCCCCCCTATCTGATACAGAAGGTTGGACTCACTCTCATTATCACGCTTAGATTTATAGTAATTAAGCTTGCTCTTACCTGCATCTTCCTCCCACTCCTCTAACAGCTTTTCTAAATGTTGAGATACAACCTCAGCAGGTATATTCATTTTTTCTACTCTGTTCAGAAAATTTTTAGTTATTTTTTTTGCTGCTTCATTTATCTTATCCACTCTTCCTGCATAACTATTGTCAGTCAGTTCTGCTTCATTCAGTCTCAACATAGAAACCAGAACAGCTGCTAAACCACGGTCTCTTGCACGGGATGCAAACGGAGTTACACTGATTGGTTCCACATACCGATACAGAGCGGAGTGATAGGCAAAAAACTCTTCATAATGAGAAATGTCTCTCGGTCGTGCCCAGTTATATGAAGTAATAACAAGACCAGGGAACTTCCGACCAACACGACTGGTAGACTGAATATATTCTGCAGTAGTTTTGGGCTGGCCATTTACTACCATTAATCCCAATCGGGAAACATCAACTCCGACTGATATCATGTTACTAGCCAGCAACACATCTACCGGGGCCACTTCCCCATTCTTATAATATTGCTGCTGAAGACGGGCCAACAGTTCTGGTATTTTCCCTGAATCAATACGGCTTGTTAACTCAGGGACATCCCTCTCCAACTCTCTTTTAGTAAACTGGTATTTGTCTTCTTCACTGAACTGTTTGCTAAGTGTATTAATCCGTGCAGGTACGTCATCCTCTATCAGACGGACAGCTCCACCTAATTCTCTTAAGCTATTGAAATATCCTACCAAAGTATAATAAGGATCTAGATTTTTTGAATCATAGTCTTTCCCCATCTCCGGAATGCTTGCCAGCAGATTGGCGTAAGCTCTCAGTTGGGCTGTTTTCATACTTCTACCCGGAGCAAATAATCCAACATACAACCTGCCCGGTACTTCTTCAACTGGCCTTTGCTTAGCAAAAAAAGAATCCTTATGGGAAAGGCCTGGACTTGGGAAAATTTGTGTTTTTCTCGTGTAAAGCCCTTCTATTTGCTTATCGGCATTCCGAATTGTAGCAGTAGAAGCTACTACTTTCGGGCCAATTTCTTTTCCATTAACTGTAACGGAGCAAAGATAATCAACTGCAGTTTCATATAATCCCACCATTGTTCCAAGAGGACCGGAAATAAGATGCAGCTCATCCTGAATAATTAAGTTTGGCGGATGAACCGGTGTGCTATCAGCAATATCCAGACTGCCTGCCACACTTCTAGCATTGTCTTTTTCTTCTTTGACCCCTCCATTTGACAGAAAACCCCACCCTTTCAGCTCACCTTTTACCTTACCAAATAAATTCTGGATCTCCGGCTGCCATGGCATACGGGCAAATTTATCCACCGTGCCAATAACCATATCTGGCAATAGGCGATATATTTCTTCATCGGTAACCAGAACAGGTAATCCTTCTCTATTTGAATTATTTCTGTGGAAGGAACAATCACTATCAGGACAGAATATCTGAACTCTTTTCTTTTTATCCTTGTATTTATAGGTACTTAGGAATGTTTTTGGCTTTTTATCATCCACAAGCTTTGTGCCACACCAAGGACAAGATACCAGTTGTACCGGTGTACCTTTAGACAGGTCAACATATTTATCTTTCAGCCCTCTGTTAATAGCGTCCGTCCTAGCTGCAATCAATTTCTTTGCATCTTCGTATTTATTAGGTACACTATTCTGACCAACCCACAATCCAATTCTGAAAGGAGTTTCTCCCCATATTTCCGGTGCTTCTCTCCTGATTTCCTCACAAGCACAGATCATTGCGGTAGCACGCTGAAACTGCTGAACAGTCAATAACCTTAAGGTATAGCGCATAATAACTGACACACCTACATCTGTCCGTAAGTCACTTGATTTCATTAACCTTCTGTAACCCAATGTAAAAGCGGTCAGACCAAGATATGCTTCTGTTTTCCCCCCACCAGTGGGGAACCATAATAAATCAGCAATTTTTCGATCTTTGGATGAAGGATCAATGATTCCTTCAATATTCTGTAGAAAGAAGGCAATTTGAAAAGGCCTCCATACCGATTTTACATTATCCGGAGATATTTTCTCCTCTGCAGCCAACGTGTGAGCCCGCTGACTGGCCATTACCCTGTTAGCAAATATAAAAGATTGAAAGGCTTTGTCATTTTGTGCTAACTGCAAAAGACCGTTACGCATTCTTTGTAAAGATTCCCGGCACTTACTCAAATGTTCTTCTGCAGTATCTCTATAATCCGTTATTGTGTTAACTTCCTTACTTCTTTCTTTTATCCATTTGTCATATTCATTTAGTAAAGGCATAAGTGCCTCTTCGACTTGGTTTGCGGTAGTCATTTTGCCTAGTTTATTCATATTCAATGTACCACCCTTCTTCCAGTCAGGTGGGATTACCATTGGTATTTCATGTGCTGGTATAATTTCTGTTTCCAGTTTTCCAGCTCTATCTGCCTTGTGATCAACATCATCCCAAGCTACGGCTATGCTGTGACCAACACCGTAAACAGACTCATTGCGATAAAGAAGCTCATTTGATTTGGTGTCATCATCCTGGAAGCCTTTTTCATTATTAGAAAAGGCACTTCTTACCATGATGGATTTAGCTAATTCACTTTTGACAACTATTTTTGGCTGGAAGACACACTTATGATCAATCTCGTGTTCATCTGTTTCCTGAGTATAACGGTTTACTAAAAACATACTAACTGCATAGCAATTCCGATACGGTCTTGCTATCCATTCAAGTCTTATTAATTCATTTACCTCTTCGTTATCCTTTGAATCTGCCCTTGTAACCCGCTTGAAACACTTTTCACCGATTTTATTACTTAAATCTATTTTAAATTTCTGCAACTCAAAAGGTATCCGCTTCCACTCCTTGTCGCTGTCTGGCTCATACATACCAAATTTAACATCTACTACCAAGTTTGACAGACTTTTATCTACTAGGAATGACATACCGACAGCTGAAGGATTCATAGCTTTTGCCAACGGAGCAATTGATTCTATAGATTCCTTGGCAGTATCCCTGCCATTATTGCTTTCATTCTCATCTTCCACAACAGCCAAGCCGGATTTCATTGGCCATAAAATTCCGGCTAAATATCTCTGTAAAGGTTTATTTTTAAGTGTTTCATGCTCTGTCTCTGGCCCGATTAAGTCAAAACGCAGACGATTTAGCAGTTCTTCCCTGACATCTTTAGCAGAAGTCTTCATTGTGACACCCCTTCATTCTTGTTTCCATTATTTCCAACACCATTTTAACAATTTATCGAACATATATGTTAATAAATTACAAAATTTGATAGAATACTAGTAATTAAATACCAAAACCTTTCATAAAAAGGACGTTATCTATGAGTAAAATACTGGAATACTTAAATATAGAACAACAGCAGGCTGTTACCTACAAAGGAAAATACCTGCAAATAAATGCCGGGCCAGGAACTGGAAAGACGACTACACTGGCAGCAAAAATTCTTTACACACAGAGTGAACTTGGCGCAGATACAGACAAAATTCTTGGTATCTCTTTTTCCAGATCGGCAAAGAGTCAACTGTTAAATAAACTGGAAGAGTTTTCAGATCAAGTTGGCTTTGGTGGCAAACCTGCCATTTTAACCTTCCACAGCCTTGCCCATCGTATTATTAAGTATGGCATTCACTGTAGTGAATCACGGTTCCGTTCCGGATTTCAAAGAATAAACACGGAAGACTTTCTCAGCCTTGAACCTTCTCTGCTAAAAGGTCTGTGCATTGACTATGCGGATCGTACAGTTGTAAATAAAGTACTCTCACAAGCCTACAACCTTATCAGACAGGGTAACTGGTTTCAGAGTAACCCGATAGAGTATTACGATGATATTGATCTGTCGAAACCCTATCCTGTAACCACCTATGAGTACGGTCGTATCCTAATAAAAGGAAACGATCTTAAAAAGTTCTGGAAACGGATTAGTAAAATCGAAAAGCTTAAAAATGTAACAGATTTCCAGGGAATGATAACCGAAGCAATCAGACTGCTGCAATTACGGAACCAAACATATAATGCAGTATCTTCCCAGTATCATTATATATTTGTGGATGAATACCAGGATACCTCTATCGCTCAGGAAAAACTGCTTCTTTCTATGATTGATACCTCTCATTCTGTCACAGTAGTGGGAGATAAAAATCAAACGATTTATACGTTTAATGGATCTAACAGTGAAAATTTAAACCGATTTAATGAGCATTTCAGCAAAGTAGATAGAAAAAGCGTCAAACAAATAGACCTGATACAGAACTACCGTTCAACAGGAGAAGTAATTACACTTGCTAATGATTTTATCCGAGAAAAGAATATAGTATCTTATGATGCCCGGACAGGCTTTAAACCCGCAGTAGTGGAAACTCATTCAATTGATCTGGCTGCCAGCTACGTATCTAATACTATCAAAGAACTCGTTGATAACGGAGAATATGCTCCCTCTGATATATGTATTCTTTATCGTAAGAATTCAGCGTACTCCCCTCAGGGTGATAAAGTAATTGAGCATTTGGAAAATTTAAATATTGCCTATACAAGGAAGCATCCACAGAACCAGAAAAGCAGGTCATTGACTGCACTGGTAACCGACTTGGAAAATGAATATGAAGACGAACCACTCGATGAAGTGGTAGCCAAACTTATGGAAAAGGATGCAGATAAGACTGTCCTTATTTTTGTAAAAGATGCTATGTCCCAAGGTGCTGTCGAGGTAGATGACCTGATGGACTATGCGATTGAATTAGAGGAAGAAGTACCTGATATGGAAGATAAGGGAGTCATTCTCAAAACAGTTCATGATGCAAAAGGACTAGAGTATCCGGTTGTCTTTATCCTGTATCTAGGTGATCGGGAATTTCCTCACAGCAGTCAGCCCGACATAGACGAAGAAATCCGGTTATTTTACGTTGGTCTGACAAGAGCACAGAATCGGTTATATATTGTTGGAGAAAAAGGGATTCACCAAGAGAGCTTTTTAGACAACTGCCTCCATTCCAATGTGGAGCATATCCACTACCACAGTTCCCGGTTTGAAGAGAAAAACGATGGTTTTACTAGCAGAGACAAAAACTTAATTAATGAAACAACTAAGCAGCTGAAAGATGCTGAAGAGAAAGAGCAACAGGGACTAAAAGATTTAATGGATCTTTTTTAATCCACAAGGAGGAATACCTATGACAACTCAGTCAGTCGAATTAACAAAAGCACAGCAAAAATGTGTCACATTTAAACCAAAAGGAGATCTGTTAATCCAAGGAATACCCGGCAGTGGCAAATCTACTATTCTGTTAGCCAGGGCTCACCATTTATCCAAAACCCAGCCTGACGACAGTCTGCTTGTTCTAACTTTCAACAGAGCATTAACAAATTACATTAAACAGCTGTCTGTTAAACTGAATTCCACTCCCCTGGAAGCAAAAACGTTTCATCAATGGGGCCAGGAATTATTAAAAGAAACTGATTACCCTCATACACGTTTGATTTTAGGAGACCAGAGGGAGAATACCATACGATTTGCAAAAAACATTGTAAACAAGCAGAGTAAAGATGCTGAGTTCCCTCACATAAAAGCTGGTAATTCAAAAGGAGACAGGAGTCTGCTAAAATTTCTGGGCGATGAAATTGAATGGATTAAGGGTGCCGGGATAACATCAAGAGAAGACTACCTTAACGCTAAAAGAGCTGGAAGAGGCAGTGATATTAGGGTTACCCAAAAAAACCGGCAAACCATTTATGATGTTCTTGAAAAATATAATGAACTGTTACACAATCATCCAAAACACCAGGGAATAGACGGAGATGATCTGGCTCGTGTTCTGGTTGAAAAAGCAGATCAAATTCCAGATGACCTGAGACCGGATCATATCCTTGTTGATGAAGCACAAGATTTTCATACAATGCAATTAAAAGCTATCAGTTCAGTCAGTAAAAAAAGCCTGACAATAGGTGCTGACAAGGGGCAGCAAATCTATCGTCGTACATTTACATGGAAACAGGCTGGTATTGACGTTATCGGTGGACGAAGCCGTCTGCTAAAACAAACTTTCCGGTCCACAAAACAGATTGTCCAACTGGCCAATGATTTCCAGGAAAAAGACACGTTGTATGTAAAGGACAAAGATTATCATAAAGCTGCTGTTCCGGAAATAACCGGAAAAGTTCCTCAGGTTTCTTTCTGTAACGACCAAAATGAGGAAGAGCAAAGTATTTTAGATCATGTAAAGACTATCCGGAGTTCATTTTCTGAAGATACAATTGGAATCATTGCTACCAGTCATAATAAATTGGATGCATTAGATGAGTTATTAAAAGCTAAAGGGTTCCCAGTCTATAAAATAAAAGAAAATGAAGCTGATATGGTTTCACCAGGAGTAAAATTAGTAACTTATCAATCTTCTAAGGGCCTGGAATTTGATCATGTTATTATCACTGATCTTAAAGAGGGTAAGATGCCATTCAGAACTCCTGTAGGTGAAGATGAGGAAGAATTTTTATCACGGGAACGCAAAAAGTTATATGTAGCCATGACACGGGCTAAAAAGACTTTAATGCTAGTGACCCGGAAGAAATATTCTTCATTTATTGATGATTTGAATACTGCCTATTATGAGGAAAATAAAATAAAGCAACTCCCTTGAAAAAAGGGAGTTGCTTTATTTTATTTCTTTTTTTAAAATTTTTAGAGATACTGCCGAGTTCTGCCATTGAGAGAATGATGGCAGTCTTTCTGTATTTCCGACACATTATCGTATTTGGCTTCAAATACACTAAGAAAAGTACTCCTGTTTTTTCTTGGTAAATTTCTCACTTCTCATACTGTAAAATTGGGTTTAGTTAATCGTTTAATTATAGTGCGGAAATACCTACCAGCGTAAAAATGCTTATAATTGTTATTTATCAGGGAAAAGAAGTAATGCTTTCCTGACACATTTTTTTCATTAATTTATAAAATATCATCAAACCTCGTAACCCTCAGCGGCTGTTTTTTCACTAAGCCATCAAGCAAAGCTGAAGGTGTATCCTGATAAAATGCCTTCACTTCTTTCTGTGCTCTAGTTAACAGAACATACAGCAAACGTGCATGTAAGTCATCTTTCGGAAAAGACTCCTTATTGACGTTTACTAACAGGACAGCATCAAATTCCATTCCCTTACTATTATAAGAAGCCAGGACGGAGATCTGACTGTTTGTTATTTCTTTATCCGGCTGTATGTAGACTACTTCGCACCTTAATTCTTGCTGCAAATATTCAGCTAGCCTGGCTGCTTTTCTTTTATCTTTATGAATAATAGCTATCCTCTTGTATCTCTTTGTCCATTCTTGCATACAAGATTTAATGTTATCCATCAACTCTTCCCCATTTTTAACTTCTTCCAGACTTACATCAGGTCCTGATCTATTAATAGGAGTTATTGATGTACGATAAGGAAATTGATTCGAGAGTACAATATTGGCTGTATCAATAATTTCCTTTGTCGATCTGTAACTGGTTTCCATTGTTAAAAGCTGACAAAGCTGACCTTCTCTATTTGCGAACAGAGTATCCCTTAATTCTTTCCAGTCTTGTTGGCCATAATCCACGAAGATAGACTGCTCTTTGTCTCCTAATATCGTCATTGTGTTTGTAACTTGTTGGAGAACAGCATAATGCATATAACTAAAATCCTGTCCTTCATCGACCACTATATGCGTCAACTTCTTTGGCTCTCCAAATAAAGAAAAGTATAGATATAAAAGTGGCGGTAAATCAAAATATGAAATTTTTTCAATACTGTAATCTTTGAAAGCATTTATTGTTTCCTCACTTAATTCATGCTGATATGATAATAATATTTCGTAAGATAAAATTTGCTTGTAAATAGTCACTAAATCAGGAATTTTGTATGTGTCTTGGAATTCAGCCATTACTTTCTTATAATCTTTTTCCAGTACTCTCTTTTTGTATATAAATATATCTTTCATTTTCTTTGAAAGTTCATTAAATTCCTTTTCTGTTAATCCAGCTCTTTTCAAGTAATTATCTGTAATGGAGTCACAGTGTTCCTTGATTTTTTCTACTTCCTTATTTAAGATGTCACGATAATAGTTTTGCACGTGGATTATGAATTTATCAACATTTTCCGAAAACGGCAGATATTTATAACCCTCAAAAAAATGTTCCAGATCTTTTCGATTCAATATATAGCCATGAAAAGAGATATTATTAAACCTTTCTTTATAGTTCATTTGATACTCATCAACAAAAATGTCTATTAACCTTGCTAAGGCTTCAGATCCTTTGAATGCAATTCTCTTTCTTTTACTTTTTTTATCATTTTTAAATAAAACACTCTCAAAGAAATCATGGTAACTTCCACTGAATTCGGTTCCAATTTTTCCTTTTAAATAACGTAATGCGAAGTCTTGAAAAGTAGATTGTTGGATGCCTTTTAAATCTAATTCTGGTAGCATATCTTTAAAAGAGCTGATAAACAAGTTCGAAGGTCCCAGAATAAGAACATCTTCCGGCATCACTTTCTTATTATTAAACAGCAAGAATGACAGCCTATGCAGGGCAATGGAAGACTTTCCAGAGCCTGCGGCTCCCTGTACAATTAGATTTTTACTGATGGGCTGCCTTATCGCCTTATTTTGTTCATGCTGAATAGTGGCGATAATTTCTTTGAGAAACCCTGTCGTTTCTGATTTTTCAATTATTTCTCGCAGGAAATCATCTGTAACTGTAAGTTCTTCACCTTTATCCGTAAATGTTTTATTAAGCTTGCTGTTTTCCTTTGCTACTTGCTGGAGAATTTTTATTAACTTTTTATTTTTTATCGTAAACTCCCTCTTCTGAAGTACTTCTACTTCAAATTCCTCTTGCCTGTTATTTTTCTTATCCTCCACTTTAAAAGACTGCCTGGGTTCACCAGGAGTGTAATTATAGTATATAGAGGCAAGTGGCATACGCCAATCCACCACTACTATGTCTTCGTCTATATTTTTTATCCCCTGTTTTCCAATATAGTGTGTTTCTACACCGTACTCTTCTGAGTTAAAATCAATTCTCCCAAAGTAAGGATTTCGCTGTGCTTGATCCAAGAGAGACATTTCCCTTTTACCATTTCGATATGCTATGGTATCGCCAGGTAAACTAGTCCGCTTCTTTTTATTGTTACGTTTATTTTCTGTTTGCTCCCAAACATAATATTTCCTGTCTTCTATATTCTTTATCGTACTATCTAGCATTGCCTGTTCTGTTTTAAAATCCTTTTGATTATTCAAGTTGTTCACCTCTCTTATAGTTAAAATTACAATTCATAGTCTTTCAACTTTCAATTGTTATGAATGCGATTACAACTATGATTAAGTAATGAAAAATAAAAATATATTAGAGATTTATTTGGTATTGTATCCTTTTATTTTTAATAATACGATTCAATTCACTCTTAATGATAAAAATTTATAAGAAGTACAATCTGGATGTAAACAAAGAAAACAAAACTTATACTGATCTCCTAGTAATTCAGCTAGTTTAAACTCATTTTCAGTAGCCCCCAAAAAGAAACCTGAGGGATTATTATATACTTTCTTTTTAGTAGTTTTCACCTCTATTAAAGTAACTTGTGAAGAATTATTTATAACTATTTCTCCATCTTTTTCAATTTTGTTTTCTATGAATATTAAATCAAATGTTTTTTGGTATTTTTTTGATATTCCCAGCTCATTAAGGATCACTTTACGCATTTCCTTATCATGAATGATATAAGATCATCTATTGATTTCAAAAAACTTAAACCAACTTTTTCTGTTAGATTATTGCTCTTTGTTATTGTAAATGAATGATTATTAGACATGCTTTGTAGTTATCTCCTTCTGTGTTTAAACATAGTACTTATGACGATTAACTTAATTGTTATAGGAAAATGATACCATTTCATAGTATCCCTGAAAACAACAAAGTAGTTACTTTCACTTTAGAAAAGCCAATTACTTTAAAGTAATTGGCTTGCGAGTCATGGCTGCACTTCATCATTCATCGCAGTCAAATTATTCATCGCTCGTTCCATCTGATGCTGTGTCTCTTCGACGCGCAGCTGAGCTTCAAACAATGGCTCGCTTGATGTTCCGCTTCCATTGATCGCTCTTCCCCTTGCGTCCTGTATTTTCCCTTGTATTTCCTGCAGTTGATTTTGAAGCTGTTCGATCGCTTCCAAGTCAGCTTTGTTTTTTGCCTGGTTGGCTGCATGTTCCAATCTCTGAGACACTTCAAGCAGCTGCTGGATTTCATAGTCGTTTTGAATAGGCATTCATTAACCCCCCTCAATTTTTTCTACCTGTTAGCTTTTCCAAAATCAGCTTCACCTACTCTGTATATAGTCAATTAAATATAGATGGAAGATAAGTCTGAGCAGGATGGTGAGCTTTTTACGACCGCTGTGCTACAATGACGATAAACCAACCGAACAGAGGTGTTTCTTTTGAAAATAGAAGTATGGTCCGACTTTGTCTGTCCGTTTTGTTATGTTGGCAAGCGGCGTTTAGAGATGGCGCTTGAACAGTTTCCGCATAAAGACGAGGTAGAGGTGGAATACAAGAGCTTCGAACTCGATCCAACCGCTCCTAAATATACCGATCAAAGCATTTACGAAGCATTGGCTGCGAAATTCCAGTCCAGCGAAGCGCAGGTCCGCGAAATGAACAAAGGGCTCATTCAACAGGCTGCTGAAATCGGCCTAACCTACAATTACGATGACATGAAACCAACGAACACTTTCGACGCGCATCGTCTGGCGAAGTTTGCCCGGACACTTGGGAAAGAAAAAGAGCTTACCGAAAACCTGTTGCACGCTTATTTTACCGACTCGAAAAACGTCGGAGATACAGAGACGCTGGCCGATATCGCAGAAGCCACGGAAATAGATCGAAACAAAGCGCTGGAAGTATTGAACGATGAAACGGCATTCGCAGATGAAGTGCGGACTGAAGAAAGAACCGCTCAGCAAATCGGGGCGACAGGTGTTCCTTTCTTTGTGGTGAATCAGAAATATTCCATTTCCGGCGCCCAGCCTTTAGAAACGTTTAAAGGAGCGCTTGAACAGATTTGGGAAGAAGAGAAGCCTAAGCCTCAATTCCAGGATCTTTCCCTCGACGGAGGCAACGGAGCTGTTTGCACGGATGACGGTTGTGCAATTCCGCTAAATGATGATGAATAAAGTATTAATTTTATAAAAATCACAATGGCCATCCAGGTTCCCTATCTCAAACCTTGTAAAAACCTTCCTGAATGGCCAATTAAAAAATTCTTAATTAAACATTAATCCAAGTCAAGCCAATCACTAAACATTGATTTCAATTCATTTTTTCCTACGATGTCGTAAATGTCATCCTTATCTTCATTCGGAAACAGTTGCAAAAAAGTCCCAAAGTCATCACTGAATCTTATTGGTTTATTAACCGTTCCTGGATAAATACATACTACATCATGAACCACTTGTCGCCTAAATTTCTTACGACCATTTTTCTCAAAAACATACATTATTCTCCAATATTCAGACATTTGTTCCATCGCTCTAGTTTTACCTTGTTTATTATGGATATTATAGAAAGGGCTATATTTGACTTCTACTATAAAAGAAGACTGGAAGTTCCATTTTTCCTGGTAATTGTTAAAATAATCAATCCTAATATCAGGTTTCCGGTTTCTTCCACCACTATAATAATTAGTATTACTATCTAATGCAGAGTCGGCATTATGAGCAATCATTTCGTCATAGGTAATATCAATACGCATTTTATCTTTATATAAAGATACTTTAGAACCATCTTTAAGCCCATCTTCAAAAAATGTCCTTTTCAATTGTTCAGCTATGGAATCTTCTCTAGGTGTAAACATAAGATCTTTAAATACATTAATAATTATGAAGAGTACGTAATACTCGTATAGCTCTGAAGTCGACTTATATACAGGTAAATCAATAGGTTTTAAACCTTCATCGGAAATCATAGATCTTGATTCTTTCCAGATTTTTTGGAATATTTGATAGCCTATATGCCTTCCCATCGTAATTCGTCGTGGTAATTTATTCGAGATCTTATACCAGAACTCAGAGTTAATACGAGCCGACAGGTTTTTTTTGCAATTTAAAAATTTATTTGTAATATTTCTACTTCTGCTGAGTTGATTAGTAATATTTTTTAATTCCATCTCTTTTAATGAGAGAGTTTCACTAATACGTTTTTTCTCTCGTTGAGCAACTAACCTTGAGTTATTTACATTTGTTCTTTTTACGCGAAGAGTATCAACCTCTTTTCGAAGTGAATTGGCATACTGCTCATACTCCACATTGATACCTAATAAAAATTCACAAACCTCCACCAGCTTATTTAACAGCTGTATAGTTCTGTTTTTTACTAATCTATTCAAATCAGTATCCCAATCTTGTACCAATTTTTTATTTAAATACTTTGATCCTTTAAATACTTGGCCTTTAATAGAATTTTCCCATCTTACACTAAAGCTATCAATGTGTTTAGGCTCATTCTCTATTTTGTAATCTTTTTTTAGTTGGCCATGACTATCATTTTCAATACTAGTTAAGGCATTAAATAACTTGGTTTCGGTATTTATATACCAATTTACAAACCTCCAATGACTACTTTCTTCTAAATCAATTAATTCACCAAAGGTTTTCTTTTTCCGAACATAGTCTATCGCCAATCCTTCAAGTTCCTCATTTATAAGAGCATATATTCTTGAAAATTGAGCAGAATTAACATTTTTAGGAACTATTTTGAATCCAGCTAAATACTTTTTCTCCTCATAAATCACTTCAAAATGGTAGGTACCGCACCTCCAGGGATATTGTTCCTCATCATTAATAGAGAATAAATTTTGTTTTGTTTTATCTTGATTCAGTGTAAAACCAAATGTAGGGTCTTCAAGATCATCTTCTTGCATATTTCCCCATACAACATTGACCTGTTTAGATGCATCTCCAATTAAATGGATTGATAATTCCTTAAGTTCCTCAATTTCATAAACAAAATTATGAATATTTTTAGGATTCATAGTCATTGTATCTATTATTATTTTTTGTTTATTTACTCCACACCCTACTGACACAATTAATTGAAATGGCAATACAATACTCTCATCAACTTCTATTCTTGGAGTGCCTTTAGTTTGCATAACCATATAACATCAACTCTTTTGCTTTACTTTTCAAAAATGCAATTGATTTATCAAATGAGGATATTTGTTGAGCCTTTTCAGAAGTCAAAAGATCTACTATTTCTCCTTTAAAATACTCCTTTTCAGAGTAAGTGCCTACAAGCGGTTCAACGTAAGATTCAAGACCTTTAATTTTTGTCAGTACTCGTTGATTAACTTGCATATCAAAAGAAACAGATCTATTAATTAACAATTGTCCTTCTTCTGTAGAAGGAATATTTGCTAAAAATCTTGAAATACCTAAAGCAACTCGAAAAGAGACACCTTTTTGGAAATCATTCTTGTTAAGTAAATTATGCAATTCATCTAGTATCTCCACCTCTTCTGCAGTTAAAAACGAAAGGCTTGTTTTACTTTCCTTTTTATTAAACCACTCGTTACGGTAAATAGTCGCTTGGACATTAAAAGTTTCAATTTCGTCTGTATCCTCTTCATTTCTAGCAATTTCTAAAGATTCCTTAAAAGATAATTTAGTAGGTCTTATTACATTAGTTCTATCCAATAATCTATCTGAAAAGTTTTTAGTTGTTTCATCAAAATTAACGGTACCCACAAATATAATGTTATTGCCAATCTTTACTCTAGGTTTGTATTTATTATTTACACAATAACTATTTTCATTAAACAGAGTTAAATATCTATTACTTTCTTCTAGTTCAAGAAGGGAAATAAATGGACTAAACCAATGTTCTACTTGAGAAAGATTCATTTCATCAAAAATAACCATGAACATTTTTTCTGGGGTTTCTTCTGCTTCAATTAATAAGTTTACAAGGCCCGTCTCGCTCTCATGATAAACCCCAGTTGTGGGATTCAAGTAACCAAGAATATCATTGGGTTCATGATATGATGGAGAAACAGGAATCATTAATAACTCCTCACCATACTCAAGCCCCATAGTTTCTCCATATAACTTGGCTAACTGAGATTTTCCGGTACCTGACATTCCACCTATGATACTCAATAAGTTTGTTTTGACACTAATATGAAAAGTAAATAGGTCCTCGTTATTAAAATATAGCCCCCTTCGTTTGGCGTTTTTTTCCAAAAGATTTATGAAATCGATTTCAGCTTTATTGTATTTGTATTCAAACTCTTGGTCCTGTTTACTTTCCCTCGTCTCTTCTACTTGTTCACTATTAACCTCTCGCATTTTCCCTACTTCAACTTGCGAATTTAGATTTCGTCCATTCTCATCTACTGCATCCCGTAAATCAGGCATACGATCTTGCTGGACAAAAAACAAATGGTCGTCAATTCGTACATCCACACAGTTCATAAATAACTCATCTATGGACGGGCTATATACTACTTCATGAGACTCCTGTTGAGTATAAGTAGTTGTATTAGTACTTGCCTTAAGATCAATTTTGTATAAATTTCCCTGATAATATATGAATTCAGGTAAATCAAATATATGAGGGTAATGTTTTAGAGTGAAAGGTCTATGTATTTCGACCAATTTTTTTTCAAAATCCTCTTTTTCTTCATTTAATCGTAGTTGCGGTCCCGGTACTATTGAGTACCCTTTTTCGGAAGGAAGTGTATCTTCTACCTTTATTAATTCCACATAAATATATTCGGGTTTAACATTCATTTTAAAAACGATAATTTTATTTTCAAAGTATTCACGTATCTTATCCTTTTTCTCAAAGTGATGGATGCGGTCATAATCAATCCATTCGGTTAGCTTTCTATAGTTATTAGAACTTCGAGTACCACCCGTGAAAATTTTATTAGGAAAGTAAAATTGCTTTGATACCTCTTCTGGAATTGGTGACAAACATTTAATATGAAACTGAATGTCATCGTTAAATTCATCTTTAAAATAAACTGGTTCACCAAGCGGTGTTCCGGCTAACTCATCTTCCCGCACCAGTCTACCTACAAAGATGGCGTCATTTAGCTTTCTTTCAACTTCAGGATTAATTCGTTTCTTTAGTTTCATTGTGTAATTCTCCTTCTAGGTAATATACTATTTTTCTTACTATATTTATTGCCCCACCGCTAACAGTACGGTAAATGATATTTTTTTCTTTAAAAGGTCTTTCAAGTTGAAATGAATCTTTTGTACTCACCCCATCAAAGTTAATAAAACATACTTCATCTTTTTCAATATTGGCAAGTATTTCTCCTAAATCTGTGTTTTTATTAAAATAAATTATTTGTCTCTCTTCAAGGTAATTTGCAAACGTACTATCTCTTACTTTTGTAAATAGATAAATCTTTTCATTCTCAAACAAAAAACTTGTGCTATTCTGAATTTTATTTTCGATTTCTATTTGTTCTTTCTTATAAGAATTTAGTAGGTTCTTAGTTACAGAAAGTTCAGATTCTATGTTCTTATACCCTCTCTTGTATTCTTCATATTCTTCAGATAATTTAATGTGCTCATTCAACAATTCATTAATATCATCTTCTTTTTGCCTGTTCCTATCTTTAACTTCCTTTAATTCTTCTGATTTATCACTAAGTAAGCTGTTTAGTTCCTTGACTTCTATTTTTTTCTTTTCTTCATAGGATTTTTTTTGTTTTTTTAATTCCTCAAGTTGTTTTAATAAAGAATAATAGTAAGCAATTGCATCATGAATTCCTAAATTAATAAATGATATTTGGTCTTTTTCTTCCCAGGATCTCCACTCTTCTTCAAACGACTTATACATATTTAGATAAAAACCCTCCCCTAATAAAGGGAGTGACTCACTAATCAAATATTCTCTTAAACTGCTGATTTTAATATTCTTCAATGATTTATTTTCTTCATTGTGAAAATTAACATAATTAAGATTTTCTTGTAACTTTTCCTTATTTATATTAAAAAAAATTTCTAGTTTTTCAGTTACTGATAATTTATAAATTCTGTGAAGGCATGGTTTTTTTTCTTTTATGTTATATTCTATCAACTCCATATTTTGTTTATATATTTCTGGATAATTCACATAAAAGAGAATTAATTTTTCTACTTCTGTTAACTCTGAGCCCTCAATCTTCACCACAAACTCCCTAACTTCTAAGTTAAAATAATCCTTTCTATGCTCAATAAATGTGTTTAAAAACTTTGTTATGTTTTTTATTTTTTGTATCTGTTTTCTTGCAACATTTTTTAATAAACCTTCAGGGACCTTGTGAAAATTTTTTTTGCTAAATCCTGCAATTTTTCCGTTGGTTATTTTAACTATACGTAAATAATCTTCTTTGTTGAAAAGATCTATCAATTGATTGTTAACAAATTCATATACCTTTTCTTTATTTTCCATTTCATCTACTAGCAACATATATTCAACTCCTAAATATTAAATTAGCTAGTTCCGATTTTCTAATTGTATATTAGTCCATTTGTATCACCTACTTGAATAATTTAGTTAAATTCCATTACTATATTAACATTCGAAGTTCAAGAAAATTGTAACTATTTGTCGAAAGCCGATAGAAAATTACTATAATTTTTTTCCGTAGAGGAAAAGTAATAAGTTATAGTCTTTTTCAGCATAAAAAGAAGAGGCCCCCATAAACAGACCTCTTGTTAGTAAAAAATTACTTTTTCTTCCTGCTCAACTTAATATTTTTCTGTCCCTTTAATGGATATCACTCTTCCTGAAATTCCCGCCTTTCACTTCCACCACGTCATATACGGTGACAAAGGCAGTATCGTCAATTTCCTGGATGATTTCCTTTAACTTGCTCTCCTCCAGCCGGTTGATGACACAGGTGATTTCCATGAATTTTTCATGGGAGTAACCGCCATATGCTTCCTTGTACGTGGCACTCCTCCCCAGACGATCCCGTATCGTTTCGACCATTGTTTTCGGCTCTGTCGTAATAATCTTGAATGTCTTGGATCCACTCAATCCTTCCTCGACGATATGGATCACTTTTGAAGCAATAAAGTAAGCAATTGCAGATAAAATCGCTCCCTGTAGTCCGAACACGGTCGCTACGAAAATAAAGACAAACAGGTTCAGGAATAAAATAAAATCACTTGTCCCAAACGGTAATTTTCGCGACAGCAGCACCGCCAGCATATCAATTCCATCCAGGGCGCCGCCGTTACGCAATGCGAGACCCATTCCAAACCCGATGATAATCCCGCCGACGACCGTGATTAACAGCGTATCCCCCTCGATGATCGCCGGTATATGATGCATGAGACTGGTACCGACTGCCAGGGATACAATGCCGATTATCGAAAAGATGGCAAAGCTTTTCCCAATCTGTTTGTATCCCAGCCAAATGAAAGGGATATTGAATATGGCGATCAGGATTCCCAATGGCATGCCGGATAACTGTGAACCGACGATGCTGAGCCCGGTAACTCCCCCATCCGAAACATTGTTCGGAATCAATACGGCTTCCAGTCCATATGCTGCGATAAATCCCCCCAAGATCACTGCTAATCCTCTTATTAGAATGAATAGTTTATTGCGTTTCTGATTTTTTATTGGAGTCATGCTGATACCTCGTTTCTATCATGTTTACCTGTTGAAAGCTGTCTAACCGAATTTTCAAAATAGGATTCTTCCAGGATAAGTATTCAAGATTTACTTTGCACGCATTTTGTCCTTTCGGGAAGGCATTTCGTCAAAGTTTGTTTCTTTTTTACGTGCTTTTTGGAGTTTTATTATTAACCATCGTTTCATCCCCCTTCATCCTTACACTATAAATCAAATTTCTCAAGGTACCTTGATTGATATTCCACTTTTAGGCTAACCCAGTCGTAAAATAGAAAACAAACCGGATATTTTCCGGTGGCTGATTTATGCTATAATTTTCGTAACGGCAATAGCCGCAAGAAAACGATGCATTCTCTGGAGGAGGCTTTCCATGCACGTTGAACTTACCCAACAGCAAACACAAAAGCTTTCCATGACTACCGAAATGAAGCAAGCCATATCGATTTTGCGATATTCAGCTGCGGATTTAGCGGATTATATTCAAAAGGAAGCCCTGGAAAACCCGCTGATAGAGATAGAACAACCTGCCGTCGACTTTGCAGAATACCGTTATAAAGAGCCAATGAACAACCCTTTTGATTTTATTGGCAGTCAACAAGAAACGTTGCCTGACTATTTACTTGAACAGTTGTCTCTCCGTTCCTTTTCAAAAGCAGAAGAACAAGCTATCCACTATATTATTTTTCATTGAATGAAAACGGTTACTTCAAAGAGGATGTGGACGAAGCTGCTGATAGAATCGGAGTCTCTTCAAACACCATGCAACGAATGCTTTCCGTAGTGCAAGGATTGGAACCTGCCGGTGTAGCGGCAACAGATCTGAGACAGTGCCTGGTACTTCAGCTGGAATACTATTACCCACATACTAAAAACGCCAGAATACTAGTTACCGATTATTTAGAAGCTGTAGCCGAAAAGAAGTGGGCGGAAATCGCAGCAGCTCTACATATCTCCGAACAAGAGGTAACCGACTTGGTTGATATGATAAAATCTCTAGATCCGAAACCCGGTGCCAGGTTTGATAGTCAAACCAGCAATTCTCCCATCATTCCAGATTTATATGTAAAAGTAGAACATGGCCAACTTTTCATGCAGACGAATGATCGGCTGGTGCCCACGATCCGTATTTCCAATGATTTTACGGATCTGCTGCAAATCGGAGACACAGAGGTGAAAACGTACTTGCGGGATAAGTACAAAAAGGCTACTTGGCTTTCCAAGAGTTTGGAACAACGCCGGTACACACTGCAAAAAATCATGCAGGCCATCGTGGAAAAACAGCAGGCTTTTTTTGAAAACGGCACTACCTTACAACCCCTGACGATCAAAGAGATTGCATCCCGGTGCGATGTGCACGAATCCACCGTAAGCAGGGCTACCAATGACAAATACGCGCATACGCCATTCGGCATCTTTGAATTGAAGTATTTTTTCAGTACGGGGATTCCGCTACAGGATGGCAATTATGTTTCAGCCCATTCCATCCAGCAAAAAATAAAAACAATGATCGATGGGGAAAATCCGATAAAGCCGCTGTCTGATCAAATGATCACCACCATTTTAAATCAAGAAGGGGTGATGATTTCGAGACGGACAGTCGCAAAATATCGAGAAAAGCTCCTCATCCCTTCAACGAGCAAACGAAAAAGGAAGACTAACATCCGGTAAGGGAAAGAAAAACGATCGAAAATGCAGGAAGTCGGATAAGTTTTACGGAAACCCCAAATGCGAAGAAAAAAGAGCTGTCAATTTGCTGACAGCTCTTTCCTTATCTATCATTTTACACCCAACGTGAAGTAACTACTTTTTGCCGTGTGTAGAATGCCAGACCATCTTTCCCGTTTGCATGAAGATCCCCATAAAACGAATCTTTCCAGCCTGAGAACGGAAAGAAAGCCATTGGTGCCGGAACGCCGATATTGACACCGAGCATACCTGCATCAATTGTTTCCCTGAATTGGCGGACACTACCCCCGCTTTTCGTGAAAATACAAGCGCCATTGGCAAACCTTGATTGATTGGTGAGGGCAATCGCTTCATCCAGGTCTTTCACCCGGACAATCGACAATACCGGGGCAAAAATCTCGTCCTGCCATATTTTCATTTCGGAAGTGACATGGTCAAAGATGGTAGGTCCGACAAAGTACCCTTCTCTTTGGGCATCCTCATCATTTCGGCCGTCACGGACGAGTGTCGCTCCTTCTTCCACTCCCGTGGATATATACTGCAAGGTCCGTTCCTTGTGCGCATCCCGGATAACCGGCCCGAGGAACACTCCTTCATCGAGTCCATTTCCGATTTTGATTTCATTTGCCTTTGTGACCAGCTGTTCAATAAAACGATCTGCAACCGATTCTTCCACTGCAACGACGGATGCCGCCATACAACGTTCTCCTGCAGAACCGAACGCCGCATTCATGATTTGCGTCGTCGCATTATCCAGATTGGCATCACCCAGCACAATGGAATGGTTTTTCGCCCCGGCTAACGCTTGTACGCGTTTAAGGTTTTCTGTTCCTCGTTTGTACACGTATTCCGCGACCGGCTGGGAACCGACAAAAGAAATAGCCGCGATTCCTTTGTGGTCCAATAGTCCATTTACCACGTCGTGCGCCCCATGGACGATATTGAAGACTCCTTTCGGCAAGCCAGCCTCTTCCAGTAATTCTGCCAACCGAATAGCAAGCAAAGGAGTCCGCTCCGACGGTTTAAGGATAAATGTGTTGCCCGTTACAATTGCCATCGGGAACATCCAGGCCGGGACCATCATTGGAAAGTTGAATGGAGTGATACCGCCGATGACACCGATTGGATAGCGGTAAACACCCGATTCGAGTCCATTCGCAATCGAAGGTAGCTGCTGTCCCATCATTAGGGAAGGCGCTCCAGCGGCAAATTCTACATTTTCAATCCCACGCTGTACTTCTCCTTTTGCTTCCGCGAGATTTTTCCCATTTTCTTTTGTGACGATTTCTGCAAGTTCATCCCAATGATCGACCAGTAATTGCTGGTATTTGAACAGGATACGGGCCCGTTTTGGTACCGGCACCTCTTTCCATGATTGAAAGGCTTCTCCAGCCACCTGGACAGCGTAGTCCACATCTTCTTTGGAGGAAAGGGGCACTTCCGCTAACGCTTCCCCTGTTGCCGGATTGTAAACCGTCTCTGTTTGATTGGTTTTAGCTTCTACCCATTCGCCGCCAATGTAATTTTTCAGTACTTTTTGTTTTACTTGTGTCATCTAAATTCCTCCTCATGATCTTAAAAAATAGAAAATAGTATTGCTGCCATAAACATGACAATCAGTGGTACGATCACACTGACCATAAAAATAGGTTTGTAGGCTCGTCTGTGCGACTCACCACAGATAGCCCGCACGGTGGTCACCACATATCCATTGTGCGGAAGAGAGTCAATCCCGCCAGATGCCAACGCGGAGACCCTGTGCATAGCTCCGGGATCCAGTCCTTGGGACATGTAGATCGGAGCAAGAATCGGCAAGGCGATTCCAAGTCCACCGGAGGCCGATCCCGTTATACCGCAAACTACCGTTACGCCAATCGCTAAACCGATCAATGGCGGTCCAGGCATGTTTACCAATGCATCTACGAGATTGCCAAAGGCGGCTACTTGGGCTGCCACACTGCCAAATCCGACCACTGCACAAGTATTCGCGAGGGCGACCAACGCATTTTGCGTTCCTTCTGAAAGAGAACCCCAAAATTCACTCAAATACTTATACATCATTGTACAAGTCAGGAAAATACCCGTTGTCAAGGCAATCAGCAAGGACACTGTCGGATTCATGAACTGCCCCAATATGTTTAACAAGCCAATAACCACTACTAGCGGCAACACTGCAACCACAATGTGCGGCAAAGCTTTCTTTTCCGGTCCTGCTTCTACTTCCTCTTGAAGCAACGCTGCAGCCGTTTCTTCTGCTGCCTGTGAACTGCTTCTGTTTGGTAAACTAAACGTTTCCCCATTATCGGATGCTTTTTTCACCATTCGGCCAAGCCATAGGCCACCGGCTACCATAACCAGAAGAGCACTGAACAATCCGATAAATCCACCAGCTGTTGGTGTAGTCCCAAAGTGCTCGGTTGGAATGATGTTTTGAATTTCAGGGGAACCAGGCGCCGTCATCGTAAAAGAAATAGATCCGAATACAAGAGCGGCAGGAATAAAACGGTGCGGCAGGTTAGCTGCCCGGAAAAGCGATACCGCAATCGGATAAACAGCAAAACCTACAACGAACAGACTGACACCACCGTAGGTCATGATGGCTGCCGCTGCAACTACCGCGAACACCGCCCTCTTTTCCCCCAATGTCTTCTTGATCCATTGCGCTATGCTTTCTGCCGATTTAGTTTCCTGCATTACCTTTCCAAATATCGCCCCAAGCAAAAAAACCAAAAACCAGGAAGAAAAGTAATCCGTAAAACCGGTCATATAATTATCCAACATAGCGGTTTCTAAGTTCAAACCGCCGGTAAGCGCAATCAGAATAGAACTTAAAATGGCTCCTACGATGATGTTGATGCCTTTCATCGTTAAATAAATCAGGAGAACCAGTGAGATTATCAAACCAAACATCCCTAAAAACTCCATCTTCTCCCCTCCATATCCCCTTACCTGACTTTACTTACAGAAGAAAAGTCATAATCAAAACAAACGTGATATAACGCTTCTATTTCCTGCTTCGTCGGAACTCTTGGGTTATTCGCCGGGCTACCGCTCGCTAAAGCGTCATCCGCCATTTTGCTGATAGCGGTTTCAAATTCTTGTTCGTTTAGCCCCCAGTCTTTTAAATTCGGAATCGATAAATCCCCGCATAATTTTTTCACAGACAATACAGCCAACTCAGCCGCCTCGTTGTCCGATAGCTTCGCCGCTTCCGGAGAGAAGATTCTTCCCACAACGGCTAACCGCTTCAATGCATACTTTTGGCTGAATTCTAAAACAGCAGGCAAAAGCATGGCATTCGAGTATCCATGCGGCACATGGAACAGCGCGCCAATCGGGCGGGACATCCCATGCACTAAGCATACCGAAGAATTGGTAAAGGCAATTCCTCCCTGAAGCGCCCCTATCGACATCGCTTCTCGCGCATCAAGATTATCCGGGTGTGAATAAGCCGTCCGGATATTTTCCATGATTAATTTCATTGCATTCTTGGCTATCATATCTGTCATCGGATGGGACCGTTTCGACAGGAATGCTTCTATCGCGTGACTTAGAGCGTCTACTCCTGTTGCCGCCGTTACGTGTGCAGGCGACGATAACGTCAGAAGCGGATCCACGATCGCTGCCGCCGGCATGAATGCTGGTTGTTTAATCATCATCTTCACGTCATTGGAGGTATTCGTGATAACGGTTACATCTGTGGCCTCTGAACCAGTCCCCGCAGTTGTCGGAACTGCAATATGGGCAATCGGTGCACAGTCAGCGACTTTTCTATTGCCCATGTATTCGCCAATATATCCTTCATTTGTTGCTAATACGGCAACGGCTTTTGCGGTATCTATACAGCTTCCGCCACCGATAGAAATTACGATATCGCAATACTCCGCCTTAAACAATGTTAAAGCTTCCTCTACATAGGAATCTGTCGGTTCTGATTCCACACCAAGGTATACAACCGATTCTACGTGTTCGATCGACAGGTTTTCCTGTCCTTCTCTCACATAGCCAAGACCATCCATTACCTTGTCACTTATAATCAGCGCCTTTGTTCCGCTTCTTGCTGCTTCCTTGCCTAGTTTTTCAAAAGCACCTCTTCCATAATTTATAGTTTGCGGCATTTGAAAACCTGCATAGTTTTCCAATTACTTGCACCCCCTTCATGTCTTCATCCTTATACATGCAAAAATCATGCCAAGTTTAAAAACCGTCATAAAAGGGGATGAAAAAATAAAGTGTAGTTTTAACACTACACTTTATCTGTATTGTTGTAGTGAAAACACTACACTAAACGTCTAATTGATATTTTTTTATTTTTTGATACAAGGTTGTCCGGTGTATTCCCAGCTTATCGGCTGCTTTGGTTTTGTTTCCTCCGGATTCTTTCAACACTTTTTCTATTAATTGTTTTTCCTGTTCCTTCACATTTTCCGTCAACCCGTCCGGGCCTTTCCCTTGGGATGTTGTCGGGACATTGACCTGATCTTCTCCTAGAAGAGAGAGGTGTTTCACGTCAATGCTGTCCCCCTCTACTAAAATAAGCAGCTTCTCCAGTACGTTGATTAATTCTCTCACATTTCCTTCCCATCGCCGATGAGATAGTGCCGCCATCGCGTCTTTTGTCATTGTTTTCAAGGGAAGCCGATACTTTTGGCAAATTTCTTTCATATAATGAGAGAGCAATAACGGAATATCTTCCGGCCGCTCTCTAAGTGGAGGGACGGTTAATTCAATGACTTGAATGCGGTAATAAAGGTCTTTGCGGAATTGACCTGCTTCTACCATATCCTTTAAATTCCGATTGGTGGCGGCAATGATTCTCGTATTTATGTTGTATTTTTTGGTACCGCCTACTCGTTCAGCCTCTTTTTCCTGCAGAACCCGCAACAATTTTGTCTGCATAAGCAAAGGCATTTCCGCTATTTCATCCAAAAACAACGTCCCATTTTGGGCCAACTCAAATTTTCCCGGCTTCCCTTCCCTGCTAGCTCCAGTAAAAGCTCCTGCTTCATAGCCAAATAGCTCCGATTCAAATAACTGATCGGGAACCGCACCGCAATTCACGCTGACAAACGGCCCTGTTGACCGGCCGCTTAACTGATGAATGCTTTGGGCAAACAGCTCTTTCCCTGTCCCGCTTTCACCGGCAATCAAAATGGTAGCATCGGTTTTGGATACCCTGCGCACTAATTGTTTGATAATAGAGATGCTAGCGCTTTTCCCGATAATCTGATCTAATGACATCAGCTTATCGTCCTGGCGAGGTGCTGCGATTCCAGTCTTTTCCGACTTTGGCTCCGGCACGTTCCTCTGCAGTTTTTCATAAATGCGATATACCTCCCCTACCCCTTCAAAAATCAGCATGCCAATGGCGCCGACAACACGGTCTTCTCTCCAAATCGGGATGCGGTGAACGATCATTGCTTCTCCATTGATATACTGGATCACTCCGCGTTCCGTCATTCCTGTTTTGACCGTATTATGCAGGTTCGTATTATCAATCACTTCTTGTACGTGCTTACCTATGGCATCTTCCCGCGGAATGCCGGTAAATCGGCTGTATGCTTCATTAAATTCGAGGATAGTGGCATGTTCATCAACCACTGCTATTCCTTCATACGCTGTTTCTAAAATCACCGACAATGCTTCGGATGCATGCCTTTTTTGGTTCCATGATTCAATATGATGGCGAAACGCTTTTTCCATTTCCTGCCGCGATAACGTTCCGACAAGTTCCCCTTTATCATTTACAACGGAAAAGCAGCCGCACGGGCGTGAGCCTATTTCCAACAGGCTGTCATTAGAATGAATAACCGGCTGTTCGATCATATGGTTTGGGAAAAGCGGTTGTTCAGCATTGCCTTCCGTCATAAGCCGAAAAACTTCATGCAGTGTCATGGCACCAATCGGATGTCCTTGCTCATCCACCACAGGCAAACAATCCACTTGATGCTCGAGCATCCGTTCACCCGCTTCTTTTACAGATCGCTCGGACGTAATATATAAAGGCGATTTCGACATCCACCTCTCGACTTTCAACCATTCCTGTTCTTTTATATCAACGCTTACGTCTCCGACAAAATCCTGTATCATTCTTTTCCTCCTCACCGAAAAAGAAAACCCTTACATTAACATCACTATACAATAAAGCGAGGATTTTTTGAAATGAGCTTTATTAAAATTATGTTGTAAATAGAAAAAACTGCGAAGCAAGAATCCGAATGACTCTCACTTCACAGTTTCACTTCTTTCCATGTTCACTTTTTAACCACACAATTAATTAAGCCGTCACCATTACCTTGCACATGTTGTTCGAGAACTCAACCGGATCCTCGACAGGCAGTCCTTCGATTAACAGGGCTTGGTTATACAAAATGTTTGTATAAAGGTTCAGTTTTTCCTTATCGTTGTCGAAAGCATCCTTCAAAATGCCGAAAACCTCGTGAGTCGGATTGATTTCCAGCACTTTATCAGCAGAAATATGCTGATTGTCCGGCATGGCGTTGATGACTTTTTCCATTTCGATGGAGATTTCGCCATCTGCCGTCAAGCAGACCGGGTGAGTCTTCAGGCGTTTCGACACCCGTACTTGTTTGATTTTTCCGTTCAGCTGTTCCTTCATATAATCGAACAGCTCCTGATGTTCTTTCTCATCGACTTCTGTCTTCTCTTCCTCATCCTCTAATCCTAAATCATTGCTGGAAACAGATTTGAACTCTTTTTCCTCATATGTTGCCAGCATGCGGATGGCGAATTCGTCGATTTCTTCTGTGAAATAAAGGATTTCGTATCCTTTATCGGCCACAAGCTCTGTTTGCGGCAGCTTGTCGATGCGGTCGATCGATTCACCCGTTGCATAGTAAATATACTTTTGATCCTCCGGCATTCTTGAAACATATTCAGCCAATGTGACCAGCTTCTTCTCTTTCGAAGAATAGAACAGAAGCAAGTCTTTCAGCACCTCTTTATTGGCGCCGAATTCGTTATAAACCCCAAATTTAATCTGTCTGCCGAAGGCGTTATAAAATTTCTCATACTGCTCCCGGTCGTCCTTTTGCAGGCTGAGAAGCTGGGACTTTATCTTCTTGTTGATGTTTTTGGCGATCAGCTTCAATTGTCTGTCATGCTGAAGCATTTCCCGTGAAATGTTCAGGGAAAGATCTTCAGAATCCACCAGCCCTTTGACGAAGCTGAAATGATCCGGAATTAAATCGGCACACTTTTCCATGATCAGGACGCCGTTGGAATACAGCTCCAGCCCTTTTTCATACTCTTGTGTATAGTAATCAAACGGACGGCTCTCCGGAATAAAGAGCATCGCGTTGTAACGAATCGTACCGTCCACACTCAAATGGATGTGTTTAAGCGGCTTGTCAAATCCATAACGTTTTTCACGGTAGAAATTCTCGTAATCTTCGTCGCTCAATTCATTTTTGTTCTTTTTCCAGATTGGAACCATGCTGTTGATGGTTTCTTCTTCTTTATATTCGACATACTCATCGCCGTCATCTTCTTTTTTGCTCTTCGTCACATCCATTTTAATCGGATAGCGGATGAAGTCCGAGTACTTTTTGACAATTCCCTTTAAGCGAGATTCTTCCAAATACTCATCATAGTTTTCATCTTCTGTATTCTCTTTCAGCTTCAGGGTAATGACCGTACCAGTCGACTCTTTTTCAACAGGTTCAATGGTATAACCATCCGAGCCTTTGGACTCCCATTTGAATGCTTCATCGCTGCCAAGCGCTTTACTTGTAACGGTCACCACATCCGCAACCATGAACGCCGCATAAAAACCTACTCCGAACTGGCCGATGATATCATGGCCATCTTTTACTTCATTTTCGTTTTTAAAGTTCAACGAACCGCTTTTTGCGATAGTGCCAAGGTTTTTTTCCAGCTCGTCCTGGGTCATGCCGATTCCTGTATCCGTAATCGTTAAGGTACGCGCATCCTTATCCGGTTCAATTTTTATGTAGTAATCGCTTTGGTTAAAGGTCAAATTTTCATCGGTGAGCGCTTTGTAGTAGATTTTATCGATGGCATCGCTAGCATTGGAAATCAACTCCCGCAAAAAAACTTCCCGCTGCGAGTAAATCGAATTAATCATCAAATCCAGTAACCGTTTGGACTCGGCCTTGAATTTTCTTTTTCCCATGTGTCACAACCCCTTTTTCTAATGTATTGGATGTTATTAGAATTGCACGATTAGCACTCGGCGTCTAAGAGTGCTAACACCTAACAAATAAATATCACATCTCCTAAATGGTGTCAATATCTCATGAATAAATGTCTGCATTCGACATCATTAACACTGGCAATTCCGTCTATCCAGCGAATTTTTTCGGCGATGATATTCTCTGTTGTTTTGAAGAAGTTTATTGAAACATTCTTTTGTTTGTAACGTAATTCTTATCAAGTAAATACTCTCGGGGGAGCGAAAGTATGGATATGAGTATAATGGTGGCGCTATTTGTTATTTTTTTAGCTGTTTTAGGCGCCGGGTACTATAAAAATAAAAGAAATAAAATTTGGGTTCTCTTCATTGGATGCACGGGGCAAATAAATCTCTTTGCTTATGTCCCATCATTGGGCCAGGTTGTTGAATGAATTATGTTAAATTTAAATCAGATAAAAAATGATGGAAGGAGGTACAAAGATGGATGTTGTAATGGGAATTATGAAGATTTTAGCACCTATTGTAATAGTCGGAGCGATCGGGTTATTTGTAGTTTTAAGGCTAAAACATAAATATAACAACGGAACTCTTGGCAAGAAAAAAACAAAAAGTGCTCAAACCTTATTAGATAGTTTAATACCATTGGGAATGATTTTAGGTTGTCTTATCAGTGTGATTTTTAATATGAATGTTGGTTTAGGTGCTGGAGTTGGCTTTTTTCTTGGGTATCTCGCTTATGAAATCTATAGCAAGAAAGAGGAAAGTACTTCATAAAATAGCTATCTTCAAAAAAAGTGAGTTGAACAGATTTTCGGATCGTAAAATTATTTATTTAAAGCCTAATCCCTCTTCCTTTCCAACGAGAAAATAGGCTTATGACTTTTTATCAATCCGCCCGATTGATAAATATTTCCTTTTTTGAAGAAGTTATTAAGCTAACGGAGCAGATGAGAGTAACATGAGTTGATATATATATATCATGATGGGAGGGGATGAGAGTGGATATACATATATGGATTCTATCATTCCTAATCATATTTATGCTTCATAATTTGGAAGAAATCATAACGGTTGAAAAGTGGTTCCAAAATACGTATCCTCGTGTTCGTTATCATATTCCTTCGTCTATACAAAAAGAGCTTAATCGCTATAAAAGTATTACGTCCGTACAGTTTGCTGTCGTAGTACTTGTGTTTTCTGTTTTTGTCTGTACATTGATTGTGATAGCTATAATCACACAACATTATTATATGTTTTTAGGGATAAACTTACTTTTTGCCTTAAACATCTTTACCCACCCATTACAAGCTTTGTACTTAAGGGGCTACACTCCTGGAGTCTTGACATCCCTATTACTGATTATCCCCTATTATAGTTTGTTTTTCTATCGCTTCCACAACACTGATCTCTTAACCTTGGATTCAATTTTTTATGCAATAGCATTTATGGTCTTTCTTATCCCGTTATTCCTAGTCAGTCATAAAATTGGAGAGAAGTGGAATTAATTATCTTTAATCATTTCATGCCCTTTCAGATGCATGAGCACCAGGAATCCTTTTCACTTACAAAGCAAGGACGAAAAACGAAAGAACAGAACTTTTGTAGAGACATTTCGATTAAGTATTGAGAAGGGGTGATGTTATTAAATACCTTAAGAATAAACGTTATTGGATTTTTATGCCCCCATTTCTAATAACAGTTATAATACTATTTCCCTTTATTCCAAATGGTTTCAAGGCTTATTATCCTCTTTTAGCAATCATTACATTTTGGCTTATCTATCATTTATGGAATTATTACGCAGAGAATAAGAATCACAGAAAAAATTCAGAAAATCAATCTTAAATTATAGATGCTTTTTTCGAAAGGATGGCCCCCTTTGTTATTGAGTTTATTTAATCAGTGAAAGGTAACCCAAAATACACAAAAGGAGCGTGCTTGTTGAATGCAAAAATGGTTCGGTTCGTCGGGTATATGTGTAAATGAAAACGGAGAACTGCTAATGGTATTGCAAGGAAAACCAGAAGAGGACAAAACTTGGACTGTACCATCGGGTGGACTAGAAAAAAATGAAACATTTGAAGAATGTTGTATCAGGGAGATTAACGAGGAAACAGGATATGTTGCGGAAGTAGTTGACGAAATAAAGGTCAAGAAAGGTATTTATGAGGAAATCAATACTTCTTTTGAAGTTCACTATTTCTTAGTGAACATTGTTGATGGTGAAATGACAATTCAAGACCCTGATCATTTAATCTATGATGTTGCTTGGAAAAACCTAAACGAATTAAAAAAACTTCATTTAAGTTTTCCTGAAGACAGAGACTTTTTAATAGATCATCTAAAATAAGAAGTAACGGGGACCTTTCTTTCACTTCTGATATTATAAAATATTTTTGTTCAACTAAGGCCTCCTTTAGTTTAAGAAAGTCCTCTAAAAGAAAAAACAAGGACATAATACTCTTTGTGTCCTTGATCCTTCATTACCTATAGTCCTGAATCAACGTTAAACCATAGTCCCCGTCGTAGGATACATAATTAACAGAATCAACATGAATGTTGTTAGTTTTCTCGGTCAAATCATCCATGATTTTTTCAGCCAGATTCATCATCTTATCAATTCTTTCATCGGTCTCTCCATTTTTAAGGGCTCCCGTGATCTCTTCATCACTTTCTTTGGTATCGGGTAGTATTTTAACCATATATTCTGTTTCTCCGGTTTCTTCATTTTCCCAGGTTTCTGTTGTGTAATGGGTGTTTTCGATTGGGTAATTTTCATTTAAATATTCCCCTACATCAAAGGCTTCTCGATTACTATCAGACTCATCCGTATGAGCAAGAGTTTGTTCATTTGGAGTTTCAGCGTCTGACTCTGACTCACGATCCGCTTTTGGGGCATTATCTGTGTGTGGACTTTTTTCGGTCTCGGGCTCCTGTTCATCTCTCGCTTCTTCTTGTTTCTTGCTGTCTGAATCGGCGGATATTCCCGAAGAATTCGGCTTACTTTCTGCCTCCGTTGGTACATCGGCAGTTGATGAACTATCACTATTTTTTGAACAAGCTTCTAAGGAAAACAAAGTAACCGCTAACATAACAATCAAAAAAATAATTCTATTCTTCATTATCTATCCCCTTCCCCGTCGTTCCCCTTAAAGTCTAACATACTTCCCCCCTTTCCTATCCAAGAATGTACAAAGAAAATCTGAAGAATAGTTTACAAAATTAGGGAGCCTTTTTCTTTACTACTATAAGGAGGAAAAAATTACTATTTATGTGAAAGGGGAAATGTACATGTTTTTTGTAGATTTGGACAAGCAAGAAAGAAAGAGAATGATCAAACGGATTGAAAAGCATCTGAAGAATTACAACAACTATAAAGTGGCAGCGATTAACATAAAAAACCAAATGGAGCGTCTTTTGGCCCAACGAAAAACATCGGAGGGGAAAAGGATTGCATTTTCTATGGATCATCAAGAAAAACTGGCAAATGAACTAGCGGAATTGGAAGTGTTATTGGCATCGATAGAGCGGGCTCTAGCGGAGTTATCCCCAATTGAACAGGAATTCATCAAATACCGTTATTTTAACAATTGGTCAATCGAAAAATCTGCCATGGAAATTGGTTATAATGACAAGGCACTCTTTACTATACGAAATCAAGCAATGGATAAGCTTCTCATAAGTCTTGGCGGATTAATATTCTCGGAGTCTGCCAACGAAACCAAAAAAATCAATTAGCCTTCCTTTCCATTGACTGAGAAGAACAGAGTATTCTTCTCCCTTTTCTTTTTATCTAAGTCTTTCTCGCCTCCTATCCCTCCCTTCACGACTGGACAGCTGCTGTCACTTTTGGTAATCTAATATAGTTACCTTGAGTAATTGTTACCTTTGATAACCATTTAAAAGAGGGGTGTTTCCCATAAAATCTGCCCAAAAGTTCTTTCATCAACTGATTTTGTTATACCGCCCGTTTGAGAACCAATTGAACGTGCAGCTAAACAAACATCAGCTGCATCGCTCCCAATGGACAATTTTGTACTACTTATACAACCATGGCGCTTCAACCGCTGTCGATATCTCCCACTATCAAGGCGTCGAGAAACCAACCGTAACGAGAACCATTGCACGCCTGGAGGAAGCCGGGTATGTCGAACAGGTTGCCGGCAAAGACAAGCGCGAAAAGCCCATGCAGCTAACAGAGCTTGGTACCACTGTTTATGAGGATGTCCGTGTAACCATTGATCAATTTGAACAGGAAATCTTAGATGGCATTTCCGAAGAAGAACAACAGGAGACCATCCGCATCATGGAGCAAATTCGAAACAACATATTGAAGTAAGGAGATAGAAATTTGTGAATCAATCAAAAGCAAAATTATGGACCAAAGATTTTACCATTGTATCCTCAGCTAACTTTTTCTTATATTTAGTCTTTTATTTATTATTGGTCACCATGGCTGTGTATGCAGTCGAACAATTTGGTGTATCAGAAAGTCAGGCAGGCCTGGTGACAGGCGTATTTATTATCGGAACACTGATCGGACGACTGTTTCTCGGACGGATGATCACCAAAATAGGAAACAAAAAGATGTTATATGCCGGGCTGATCTTTTTCATTTTGACATCTGCCTTATACTTTATTAATTCCGGCATCACCTTTTTGTTAATCACACGTTTATTACACGGAATTGCGCTGGGAATGGCGAGTACCGCAACTGGCACAATCGTCGCAGAAGTCATACCAGAAGAACGGAAAGGCGAGGGAATCGGTTTTTACAGCATGAGTATCACCCTTGCTACAGCAATCGGCCCTTTCATCGGCCTGTATATGAGTGAACATACAAGCTACCAATCGATATTCGCGTTTTGCCTGGCATTAGGCATTATCAGCTTCCTGATCGCCCTGTTTGTGCGTGTGCCGGTAGTGAAAAAGCCGGTGCAAACGGCTGAAAAACCAGGATTCAAGTTATCGCATTTTATCGAACCAAAAGCGTTGCCGATCGCATTGGTTGTGCTTTTATTATCGCTTGGCTACTCTAGCGTACTGTCTTTTATCAATTTCTATGCTATTGAAATTGACCTGGTACAAGTAGCCAGCCTGTTTTTTGTGGTGTATGCCGTGGCCATTCTTATTTCCCGTCCTTTCACTGGACGATTGATGGATGTAAAAGGCGCCAACTGGGTGATGTACCCGACATTTGTTTTATTCGCAGCAGGATTGTTTCTCCTCAGCACAGCGGGAAACAGCTTTGTCCTGTTATTGGCCGGTGTTCTGATCGGGCTTGGCTTTGGTAACATGCAATCGACGACCCAAGCAATCGCAGTAAAAGTAACTCCGACACACCGTATCGGATTGGCCACATCCACTTACTATATCGCCCTTGATGCAGGTCTCGGTTTCGGGCCGTATGTTCTCGGCTTGATCATCCCGTTATCCGGATACCGCAACCTGTATATTTTGATGGGATTGTTGGTAATCGTCACGACAGTAATTTATTATTTCATGCACGGCAAAAAGGATGGTTCGGTTTTAGCGAATATTGCTTCTGCGGAGCCGGGCAGGAAAGCGAATTAAAAATAAGTTTTAATTCGCTTTGACTTATAACCAGAAAAGCCTGATTTCCAATAAATCAGGCTTTTTTTCACATAATAGTCCCATAAATTAAACTGCTACTAGCTTCAATATGAATTAAAATTTTATCTTTTTTTGCGAATAACTACCAAATTTGTCTTATTACTATTGAAACACAGAGTACTAAAACCAGTCGTCACATTCTCAACTTTTGGATTTAGTCTCATTACTACCTAAAAACACAGAGTACTAAAACGGGCCAATGCTCGAACAGCATGCTGATTAAGTCTCATTACTACCTAAAAACACAGAGTACTAAAACCGTCTGACGCTATCGGAGGTTTGTATTCGGGTCTCATTACTACCTAAAAACACAGAGTACTAAAACCAGTCGTCACATTCTCAACTTTTGGATTTAGTCTCATTACTACCTAAAAACACAGAGTACTAAAACTACGTTCAACGGCGTCATATCCCGATTTCAGTCTCATTACTACCTAAAAACACAGAGTACTAAAACTTGTTCCTTCTCGTTATCCTATAACTTGTCGTCTCATTACTACCTAAAAACACAGAGTACTAAAACCTGGCAGATACTTTGCAAACAGGCCATGTGGTCTCATTACTACCTAAAAACACAGAGTACTAAAACAAACTACGAACCTACCAGCCAGCAATTAGCGTCTCATTACTACCTAAAAACACAGAGTACTAAAACGACGGCGGGAGCGATCATCACATTAGGGGGGTCTCATTACTACCTAAAAACACAGAGTACTAAAACGGCTGATTTCCTTTTCGAGCTTTGTCAGTCGTCTCATTACTACCTAAAAACACAGAGTACTAAAACGATGGTTACTGTACGCTTTACCAGCTCGACGTCTCATTACTACCTAAAAACACAGAGTACTAAAACAAGTCCTTCATGTTTTACCTCCTTTCAGGCGTCTCATTACTACCTAAAAACACAGAGTACTAAAACGTGGTAATTGTGTGGAGAGGGCCGTTTAGCGTCTCATTACTACCTAAAAACACAGAGTACTAAAACTATTGCGGTGGTTGTGCCATTCCTTTTGAAGTCTCATTACTACCTAAAAACACAGAGTACTAAAACCCTGCTTGTTTGATTAATTGTCTTGCTTTAGTCTCATTACTACCTAAAAACACAGAGTACTAAAACACTAGCGAAGGACAAGGAAACCGGCGCCATGGTCTCATTACTACCTAAAAACACAGAGTACTAAAACCGCCACTGTTACGCAAAACATCGAGGTGATGTCTCATTACTACCTAAAAACACAGAGTACTAAAACTAGGCACCCCGTTTGTGTCCGTCACCTTCAGTCTCATTACTACCTAAAAACACAGAGTACTAAAACTGAACTCCAAAATCATCGGTACCCCTGGAGGTCTCATTACTACCTAAAAACACAGAGTACTAAAACTAGAGGAGGAAACCAACAATGGCAAATAACGTCTCATTACTACCTAAAAACACAGAGTACTAAAACACCATTGTCCATTCCAACTCACACCGTCACGTCTCATTACTACCTAAAAACACAGAGTACTAAAACGGGCGCGATGGAAAAACAATCGCAATCATTGTCTCATTACTACCTAAAAACACAGAGTACTAAAACGAAGATAGGAGGGATTGTGTGCTAACAATAGTCTCATTACTACCTAAAAACACAGAGTACTAAAACCATCGAATGCATAACCGAATAGCAATATTTGTCTCATTACTACCTAAAAACACAGAGTACTAAAACTCCGGTAATGGCATTCAACCGCCTCCGCTTGTCTCATTACTACCTAAAAACACAGAGTACTAAAACATAATCTGCCGACCTAGTTTCGATAGCACGGTCTCATTACTACCTAAAAACACAGAGTACTAAAACTCAAAACTCCGCTTTATGTAGGAGTCTTTGGTCTCATTACTACCTAAAAACACAGAGTACTAAAACGCTGCTCAACGTTCCATATTCCGTTAATGGTCTCATTACTACCTAAAAACACAGAGTACTAAAACTCAAAGGGACAATTAAATCTCCCCTACGGTGTCTCATTACTACCTAAAAACACAGAGTACTAAAACATACCTTCGAACATTTCCTTTAACGGTTCGTGTCTCATTACTACCTAAAAACACAGAGTACTAAAACCAAGCACGCGGTCTTCTAATTCGTCTATGAGTCTCATTACTACCTAAAAACACAGAGTACTAAAACCCGCCAGTGCGTCGCGATCAAGGGCGATGGGTCTCATTACTACCTAAAAACACAGAGTACTAAAACTGATGACCGAGAACTTGCTGCTCCATATCCGTCTCATTACTACCTAAAAACACAGAGTACTAAAACTGGAGAATGTTGCACTAACAACAGCTTCGTGTCTCATTACTACCTAAAAACACAGAGTACTAAAACATCGAAGATGCGGTCGTGGGCGTAGAGGGCGTCTCATTACTACCTAAAAACACAGAGTACTAAAACCCGGCGTCCACAGTTAAAATAATGATTTCAGTCTCATTACTACCTAAAAACACAGAGTACTAAAACAGAATACACAAGATCTTGAGCGACGACTTGGTCTCATTACTACCTAAAAACACAGAGTACTAAAACGGAAACCCAGACACAATGGCAGCACTTTTAGTCTCATTACTACCTAAAAACACAGAGTACTAAAACTGAATTTGACGGTATTGAAGGAGAAATAGAGTCTCATTACTACCTAAAAACACAGAGTACTAAAACGCAGTAGATACGGAAACTACCGGCGTTGACGTCTCATTACTACCTAAAAACACAGAGTACTAAAACAAACTGTTCAAACTGATTATCTTGTTTCTGGTCTCATTACTACCTAAAAACACAGAGTACTAAAACATTATAGTGGCGAAGATATGAAGCAAGTCAGTCTCATTACTACCTAAAAACACAGAGTACTAAAACTGGCTGTTCCGCCGTCATATTCGACTTGTTGTCTCATTACTACCTAAAAACACAGAGTACTAAAACTTATCTTTGCTTCAGCTTCTTTCTTTGAACGTCTCATTACTACCTAAAAACACAGAGTACTAAAACCTCGACCTCCTATCCCCAGTGTCCATGTCTGTCTCATTACTACCTAAAAACACAGAGTACTAAAACGCGGAAGTAAGTTAAACAACTTATCACAAGGTCTCATTACTACCTAAAAACACAGAGTACTAAAACGTAATACTGGCTTCACTTGCTCCATTTTACGTCTCATTACTACCTAAAAACACAGAGTACTAAAACAACCTGGCAATCTCTTTCAAGGTTTCATGAGTCTCATTACTACCTAAAAACACAGAGTACTAAAACATGCCGAGGTGCTCGCCGAATTACAGGCGGGTCTCATTACTACCTAAAAACACAGAGTACTAAAACAGACTTTTTCGACGGATTCTTCGCAACGAAGTCTCATTACTACCTAAAAACACAGAGTACTAAAACTTGGTAATCCGTTGCTGTCCCGGTTTATATGTCTCATTACTACCTAAAAACACAGAGTACTAAAACACCATTAAATGAACTAGACGCACGGCTGACGTCTCATTACTACCTAAAAACACAGAGTACTAAAACGGAGATAAAGCAATTTATACAATGGTGCGTGTCTCATTACTACCTAAAAACACAGAGTACTAAAACAGACAGAAGCAAGGTTCATCAAACATGGATGTCTCATTACTACCTAAAAACACAGAGTACTAAAACCCAGATCGCTGTATGTAGCCGTGGTGTGTTGTCTCATTACTACCTAAAAACACAGAGTACTAAAACTTATGGCGGAAAAGAATGTAACGCCAAAACGTCTCATTACTACCTAAAAACACAGAGTACTAAAACTAGGGTCACCATGTGTCGCATCCGGCCATTGTCTCATTACTACCTAAAAACACAGAGTACTAAAACCCATTACAATATTGATTTGTGCTTCTACTAGTCTCATTACTACCTAAAAACACAGAGTACTAAAACTAGCTTCCTGAAGATCAATGCCCTTGCTCCGTCTCATTACTACCTAAAAACACAGAGTACTAAAACGGTACTCCTCGCCGTCTAAAGCGATAACCTGTCTCATTACTACCTAAAAACACAGAGTACTAAAACCGTAGTTTCGTTGACAGCCCGTAAGCGATGGTCTCATTACTACCTAAAAACACAGAGTACTAAAACATATAATGGTACAGGTTATACATACCTCGTGTCTCATTACTACCTAAAAACACAGAGTACTAAAACCTCTAATGAAAACATATCAAATCTTTTCATAAATATCTATAATATACTTATAAACGGGAGCATTTATCCGAGATTCATCTAAATTCAGTTCAAATTCAAATTTCATTTTAAATAACAAAGATACGAATACATATAGGTCGATTGATGTAAACAATACGACATCCGCATCTGTATAGTTAGAAATAGTCGGATTTAATTCCAACAGATCGGCAAAACGCTGAAATAATGTTACTACCCTTTTTTCCAAATCATTATAATCATAGTTAACAGGACTATTCCATTCCAATTCTTCAATAAATTCTTTACTGAATATTTGGTGATTATGAATGAAATAGTTCAATCCTGATAACCTATCACTTAAAAACTGTTTCGATTTAGTGATTACAAATACAGGGATAGTTTCACTAAAGATTTGCAGTAATTGATGCATTTCTGTTTGTTCTTTTGGACTAAGATATGTTTCTGGGTAAAAGAAAAAGACAATCCCAGGCTGATTTAAGTTGTTGATTAAGTATTTATTTAAAATCGGCAACAATAACTTGTTCTGATGCATGAAGTGATTTGTTTCACCTAGCATATCAGAACCAAGATCAATTTCTAAAAGTTTAATCAGGGAGTCATATGTCAATAAACGCGGCCTGACTGGCAACTCTGAAATGGATTGCTCAACAAGATCTTCAATTAACACATTAATGCTATTTATATAACCATCTGCTTCTACATTATTTAGCAAACTTTGTTTTACTTGGCCTTTCAATAAGGTCTTGGAGCCAAGTTTTGTTTCTTCTAGTAATAAGTCGTTTGTAAACGTAATGGCACGAAACCGAGAACTAGCTATTTCCTCATACTCATTCACAATATCAGACACGCTTATCTCATTTTTCATTTTACTCCGTGGTTGAAAGAAATCGATAACAGGTTGTATAAGCGCTCGCTCATTTGTTGTGTAGTTGACAAACAAAGAACTGTATTTACCTACATTCAACTCGTAATCTTCAGCATCTTTCCGAACCAATAATCGCAAATCCAATCATACACCACCTTAAAATTCAATTGTTCTATTTTCCCCCAGTATTTCCATATTCTTATCTTCCTCACCCACCAGGATTTTCATTTTTTCAAATTGCTTTTCTGTAATAATAATGGAACGCACATGACCGTCTCGGGGTAGGAAGCGTCTCACTAGATGGATTGTACCTTCAGCAGCTTCTTTATTTAAACAGGATTTAATATAGATGGAATATTGCATCATTAAAAAACCATGCTTTATTAACTCTTTCCGGAATTTTGAATAGGTCCTTCTTTGTTTTTTTGTTTCTACTGGCAAATCAAACATAATCATAACCCTCACGAATCTAAGACTGCTCATATAGCGCTATTTTTTCTAATGTGGGTAACTTGATTTTTTCTGGTTTGCCAGTCTCAAAAAATTCCAGGAAAGAGTCGATTGTAATTTCAATTGCCCGAATAAAGGTTTGCATTTTACCATTAATCAATATCTTGGCGTGCAGAAGGTTGATTAATTGTATACGATAATTTTTAGTCAAATACCCTTCAGGTGGGTGCTTTATCACGAAGTAATCGATAATCTGACGAAAAGGCTCTATTATGTCAGAAGCCAAATTATGCGGATTTCTTTCCCCTTTATGATTTATTCCTAATCCGGAAATAAGCCCTTTGGCCACTATAGTACGTGCGATTGCCGAGTGGGCAATCGCATAACCATAGTTAAGCGCCGCATTTTCGATATAGTTTTGGTTGCTTCTTGAATAATTCTCGTCGAAAAAACTATTGAAATAAATACGTGCTGCCTGCCCCTCTATGTTGCTTTTATCACTTTGCTCGACACGGCCGGCTAATTCAAGTAACTTGTTGACTCTGTGCTTTTCAACATGGTTGCGATGCATTACTTCAGCTTGATTTTTGACTTTTTCCTTGATGATGTGCTGCCATAGTGTATGCTTGTCTTCTTCCGACCAATTCAGTTGCTTTACCATTTGGCGATATTGAAGAGCATGACCAGTAACAGGCTGGATTACACACTCAGGCAAATATTGCTGATTACAAAGCAATACCAAAATGTTATGCTTCGATAGTTCGATCATGAGACGACTCGTCAGCTTACATGTGAGATCTTCAATGACTATCGCGAAAATATCCTGTAAAGGAATTTTTAATTCATCGTCCGATTTCCTTACCTTCAAATTATCCAATTGTAACGATAACTGATCAACATTTGTAATGTGAATGATCCGCCACCCCAATTTCTCACCCCCCATACTATTTCTGAAAAGTATCCTTCCATTTTTCCTTAGTACTAATGTACCTATTTCCTAGTACATCGGTTGTTATCTTATAAAAATCTTTTGTATTTTTTGAAATACCTTTAATGATTCTATTGTTCTTTATTCCATGTTGTTCACAATATTGTTTATAATCATGACTCACTGTATTGAGTTCGATTTTATTATGCTTATTATCATTAATGCCTATCAATCTAAAAAGTTCTCCGTTCAACTGTAAAATATCATTCTTATACAAACTGAACATGAAAATTGCAGATGGACTTATATTTTTTTCATCTAATTCTTCGTGGTATGCTTTCTCATCTATATGGTAACCATCTTTTTTCTCTTTCAAATTGTTATAACGTACTGTAGCAAACTTGAACTGGTCACCATCTTTATAGACATCCATTCTAAATGATTTGATGGACAGGTTAATGACTTTTTTATCTTTCGGTTGGAACTTATGAGATAAGTCATGATGTTCGCTTAATCTCTTTCCATAATATTTAATTGTCTTTATAACTGGTCCGTTCCCTTTCTTGCTATATTTCCGCAAGTAGTCTCCTTCTTCTTCATAGTATTGATTCAAAGGGTTTTTAGATTCACTATACTGTTCAAATACTTGTTTTAACTTCTCAAAAGTCTGTGGATCATGGTGAAACATTAATAAATTTTCCGGCGTTTTTTCCATCAACTTTTTCAACTTAACACTATCCTGGCTATCCTTATCATAAATACCACTTAACTTATTGACCACATATTCTTCATCGCCTTTTTGCCTTGTCGAATACAAAGTATCATTCATCAGCTGCCTGTTCGGCTTCATGTCAACTTTAAAGGAGTACTTATAATCAATATAATGTTTGATGGATTTTACTTTCGTGATTTTTTCCGTGAAAGCCGCGTTAAATTGTGACTCTGATAATATTTCTCCTGTTTCTGAATCTATCATGTCGTCGTTGGCAAAAATTAAGTGTTCTGCTTTAAAAGAACTTTGATATTCGAAAATGTGATTGGCCATAGCTATGATAAGTGCGTCTTCCGCATGATGTTTAAAATCAGCTCCTCGATCCTTGGGAAAATCCCATAACTTTCGCAGATAGTGAGTGAATGAACCATTGATTGACTTCACTTTTACATGCTGGTTATTTTCAGAAAAGAATTGCTGTAAGGTTGATAGTATCTCTCTTGTAGCATAACGGGTATCAACTAAATTTCGGTTGATAAAGTCTTTCTGTATGGTGAACTTGTTAATGTCCCGTTCCTCCAACAAGTATTCTTTCTTTTTTCGGGATATTTTTTGTGATGACTTGGCGAGCTGAAGTACGTGTGCTTTGAATTTATCATAACTGACATCCGTTTTATTCGAGTGGAAGTATTGAAAAGGGGTATAATTACCCTTCTTTTGATTTTCGGCTTTATGAACCAAAACTTTGTTACTTTGAGAATCATCAAATGAGACTGACCTGGGAATAATGTGATCGATTTCATAATTTTGCGGATTGCTTATTAAATCTTCAATTTCGATAGGTTGCATAGAGTACATACAAATGCCGTCTTGAAGATGCCACAATCTCAATTTATTGAACACGCCCTTAGAGGCATCGATATCCAATGCTTCCAGTTTATCGCGGACTTGTTTGTTTATTGATTCATTCTTTTTATTTAAATCTTTTAAAAACTTCTTTTTATCATCGCTGTTTTTCTCTCTTGCCAACTCTATGATAATCTCATCCGGCACTCCGTACTTCTTGATGATGGCATTGATAATCCGTACGGTTTGTTTAAAAGATCTCTTTACCACGGGAGACAAAATATAACCTTCTATTTGAGCATATGGTATATACTTTCTATTGCTATAATCAATATCTTTTGGTTTATACCCTAGCTCGGTAATCAACTGCATTTGGTTTTTCGACGTTTGCCACAAGTCAGGTAAAATTAGATTAATCATCTTCAAGCTTAAAGAGTGGGTGCCAGAATAACTTAAATTGCTTAAGTGGTCTATTTCCTCCTCGTTTAAAGGCAGACTGCTTTTTTTAAGTTCCTGTTCAATATCTTTTTTTGATTGGTAAATGGTTAAAGTTTCCGCTATTTCATCAATCGCTTCTACACTTTCTAAAACTGCTGGTTTGTTTGTAGCTTTTTTTATATCATGGTAGGTAGTCAGAGCAGTAAAAAGTGGCCTTCCTTTTGTATCGACCCGGTATCTTTTAATATCATGTTCATTTACACCTAACTCTTTAGCAATCTTTTTTAAAGAAACTGATTTGTTTTTCATAAATAAACTGTCCACTATACGTTGCTTTTCTTCCGGAAGCAGCTTGATATTTTCTTCACGATTCACCGTCAGGTTATTTAAGTCGTTCAGCAAATTAAAAAGCTGTGCTGAATGAGATTCTTTTACGGCCCTTAACTGGTCTGGAAAGTAACTACATCTCCCCATCATATTTTCATACCATTTTTTTATGTCCTGATCCCATCCATATTCGCTTCCGAACCCTGGACCTTCATAGTACTCACGGCGATTTTGTAACAACTCTTTATACTTTTCTATAAAATCAATGGTTATATGAGGATTATGACTTGATTGCGTTTCTAAAAGTCGTTTTGCTTCCTTAACATAGTCTTGCGTCTGGAATCTATTTTGATGACCACGAATTTGTCCTTCTTTATTCAACCGTTCAACCTGTATTTCACATACATATTTATCTTCTAGCAACTTTTTATTCTTTTTTACTTGGTCGTAAGTTGATAATTCATTGTTGCTTGTTTTTTCATCGTCCGATACTTCCAAATTATGTATTCCTCTTCTTTTTGCGAGATGCAACAAAGCTATTGCTAATTCTTCATCTGTCAAAGCTTCCCTTAAGCCTTTCATGCGCAAGTGATAGGGAGTCACTTTATATTTTTTATAATCAATATTTTTTTCTTTTTTCCATATCTGGTATTCATCCAATAAGAATACTACTCTGTCTGTTCGATGTCGCCTTCGTCTAAGTAAGCGCCTTGTTCCTCGATAACTTCTTCTGCTTTCATTAAAGCTTTTATCAGCTTCGGGAAATAACCTTACACCTGCATCCAAAATATTTTGATTCTGGTCGATGATACCCCAACCAACAGAACCTATACCGATATCTAGTCCTAAGACGAATCGTTTATTCATCCTCCGAACCTCCCTTTCTTCCTTTAGTCCATTATAATCAAATTGTCATTATTTTTCCATAATTCGCAAAATTATTCTAAACTTAATCACGTTTTACCAAAATATCCACTTTCCTTCGACCGATAGACCGAAAAGTATGAAAGACAAAAAAAGACACTTACATTAATGTAAGTGTCTTTTTTCCAGACTCTACTAGAGTCAATTCCGGTACTAAGACCTTATTTTAGTAGATTCTGTGTTCTTTGGTAGTAATATAACCCGTCGGTTATATGAGACATTTCAAATTTACCATTTCTTGCATCGATTGTCAACGTTTTTTTAGAAAAGTCAAAACTTTTAATGAAGTGATTTTGAGTGTGCCCTGTATTAAAAAGCAGCCAACACTACATTTCTTTATTTCTGGCTTTTCAATCGATTATTCTGTTGGCAGTTTCTTTTTATTTTTTTACTTCGTATTGTAAATCCTCCGTCAATCCGAATTACTTAATCATTAATACATTGAGCAATGGAAGATGGCGTTTCAAAACGTTTTCGCAGAATACCTTCATTGGTATTTTCTTTTGTTTCTGAAGTAGCCTCGTAGAAAGCTTAACAATCGGTGTTTCTATAGGTCCTAGAGCAATGGCATTTATACGAAATAGATGAAAAGCCTCTTTCCCATTATATAGGGGGAGAATGCAACCGTTGTCTAGTAATTGTTTAATAGCTGGAAAAATTAACAAAGGAAGGGACGTCATCAAACCGTTTGTCAGTTTGTTTATTTTTTGCCTGATCGTCTTCTTGCTTAACAGTTCTTCTCCAGAAAGTCCTCAAAAACGAAACATTGTACCGAAAGCACAGGTGGTTTTGCTGAAATTCAAGGGTGGGATGGCGGGGCGGCATTATTTGATCGAAATCCTAACTGCCGGAAGTACAAGTGGGAAGTTTGCTGTGCTGCCGCAAGCAAAATTTTTCGTTATTGACGATAAAGAAGAAAAAAAAGAAGTTCTACACACCCAAACTGACTATACGATTAAAGTATCAGAAACCGAATCTCAAGATGCAGATGAACTTGTTGCTAGGTTTAACGGATCTGAAAAGAAGGCAACAATACTGCTGAAAACAATCAACTTTACGCCCAAAGAAGATACAAACGTGCTAACAATCAATTTGAACGAGGATGAAAATTAACTGGATAGTTATCGTCCTATTTCTCTTAAACAGGTATCTCTGGGAACGAAACACGTTGTAACACGTTTTTCACACTGTTTATATCTCTATCGCAGCCCCCTTCACCCGCTTGAACCCACGGACTTTGGCTAACTCTTCCACAAGCTTCAGGGCTGCTTTTTCTTTCGCTTTTGCCTCGATCATGATATCTGCGGATGCTCCATGGGCTTTTAACGCGTTGATAAAGTTCATTGCGAAATCCTTTTCTACATAATCAGCATGGGCCCTGTACAGTTTTTTTGACTTAGGAGAGGACAAGTGAAACTTAGGCCGGAAACCAGTTCCATCCCATGTCGCAAATATCCGGGGCAGCAACTCTTGATATGCCCCCTCTCCCGGGTTCGCCCAGTGATGGTGATAATCGAAAACAAATGGAACACCGTGCTTTTCACAAATTTGCAAGGTTTCTTCTGCCGTGTAGGTTTTATCGTCATTTTCAAGCGTCGTCTGCCGGCGGATGTCTCCGTCCAGCTTGACAAAATTCCGGTCAAACCGTTCGATGGCCTCCTGCTTATTGCCATAAGCACCGCCGACATGGATATTCATCGTTGCTTCCTTATGTAACCCCATCGCTTCCAACATGTCATAATGGTAAGTCATATCGATAATTGCGTTATCCGTAACATGCTCCTGCGGGCTGGTGAACAAGGTAAATTGATTAGGGTGAAAGCTGACACGTAAACTATGCTTTTTCACCAAAGCGCCTATCTCTTTGAAAAGCCCCCGAAAAGGAGTGACAAAATCCCAGTTCACTTCCGGATGGGTGGCAAGCGGTACTAGTGAGGAAGACATTCGATAAATATCAATGCCATGGGCAATATTGTAATGCAAAGCGCGAAGCGTGTTGATTACATTTTGCTCTGTGAGATAGTACAGCTTTTCCTCCCGTTCATCTTTGTCTAACTTTTTCCAATTCGTGAATGTGAGTGTCCGGGAAGGAGACGCTTCCCATAAAGAAAGTGCAGTTGAGACGTAGCCGAATCTGAGTAACATCGTTTCACTCCAGCGTAAATGATAAGTGGTGATAGTATTTGTGATTGTGTAAGGTTCATGCGCGGGGATGCAGGGAACTTTCAAAAAGGTTCGTTACATGGAAAAATAATCATCAAGCAATCCTTCCCCCATTTCATATTTAACCCAATCCGTCCCCCTAATCAGGAATAACTACTTCGCCAGCGCCACCTTTTCATTTCGCTTTTCCCTGGAAAACAACTGATAGTCTTCCAATTCAATAGTAGGAAGATGGATGCTTGCGCTGATTTCAAACATATGGTCTCCTGAGAGGACGACAAGATTTCTGCCTTGTTTATACTCATAAAGGTAGTCCGCTATGATGCGGTCATCATCATTGGTTTCCAACAGATTGTTTTCTTTCATAAAATCACTATCCCACTTTTTTACCGTAAATTGAACGAGGTTTCCGGTTTGCTTTCCGTTTTTCACCAGTTCTTTCAGTCGTCTCCTCGCTCTGATTCCTTTTCTTTTTTTCTCACCGTTTGCGTATTTATTAATCCCGTCCCATTCCATCTGTACATCCTTACTGATCAAAATCCGATGCTTTTTCAATTCTTCGATTAGATAGTCATCCCCTTCCATCAATATATTGGTGTCAATCGCCACGACAGTATCTCCACCTACATAGTTATTAAGCCGTCCAATGTTCCGGCGCATAAGGTCAATCTTTGCCTTATCCCGGTCCATATGTTGTTTGATCATTTGCTGTTTATTTGCAACATAGACGTTGATGCGGTTGTTCCTTGCTTCTATTTGTGACTTTTTCTCCCTTAACTTTTCATTTAGCCTTTCCAGCTGTCTTTGCTGTCGTGCCGTCTCTGCTGCTTCTTTTTGCTTTTCTTCCACTTTGCTTAGCAACGATTCGAATATCTTCCGTTCCTTATAAATTTTATGGATGCGCACAACCGCCCACAGCCGTATTACAAGGAAAAAGGCTCCGAACGTTAGTAACAGATCGGTAAGAAGCGGGAGAAAGGCAAAACCAGCTGCCGCATGTTTGTAACACACAAGCAGAGATGCGATAAACAGTACGATAACACCATGTTGTGCTTTTTGTATTTCGCTTGCCTCCGTATTCTTCACGTTATAGAGACGGGCAAAAGCAGCTTCCGGAACAGCCAGCCCGACAAAAAGGTAATCAATGTATCCTAATGATTCTCCGGTTTCTTTCTTAGCAAGCTCTTCACCCAATGCTAAGTAAAAAAGCATTACAAACAGCATAATCGTTGCAGGGATTAAAAAAGAAAAAGAAATAAGCGTCTCCATGGCATTCGCTCCTTTTTTGTTAGTAATGGTAAGGATCATCTGGCGCACTGTCATACATGTCCAATCCACCGTCAAAGTCATCTATTTCATCTGTATGAAGATCCATCCCATTATCCGGCATATCCCATTCCTCATAGGGTGGTTCGTCCATTATCGATATGTCGACAAAACCATCATCAGGCAGGGAATCAATCGGTTCCTCCGGAAATGCGTTGTCAGGAAAACCTGCGTTGTTTCCCGCCTCCGAATCGTTTAGATTAACGAAAGGATCTGGCTGATTTTGCGGATCATGTAAATGAAAACCCATGCCGTTCACCATTCCATGGTCGGTCTCATCGCGGATCATATCGGTTCCTATATTTGGTTCCGTGTCATTCACCATCTCCGCAGCTAGTATGTGCAGATCTTGCGGCTGTTGCTCGCCACTCTCGATTGTTTGCTCAAACGGCTCATTATGTAAGTAGGAATCATCTGGTGTGGGGCTTGTCCAATTAAACAAGTCGAAGTCTTCCTTATGGAGTTCCTCTTCCGGGACTTGGCTGGCAAAATAAAGGGCTTGATTTTCATGGAGCTTCTGGTTGGAAACAAACTCATGTTTTTGTTTCCATTCTTCTTTCAATTGAAGAAGATCCTTCTGTTCATCATGAGCATGTAAAATATCTTCACGAAGCTGTTGACCGTAAACCGCAGCTTCCTGGTATTGACCTTGTAAAACCACCCGTTCCTCTTCCTTTTTTTGCAAATCTGCTTTCATTTGCGAAATACGGTCTTTGAACTCCTCCATGCTTCGATTCGGAAACCTGATAACAAAAAACAGATAAATAAACAATAGGACTGCGATTACAATCATTGTTCCCATTCCATCATTCCTCTCTTCTTAATAGAAACACTATTTCCTTATTTGAAACGAGAATCAGTAGTCTTACAATTCTTCAATAAATTTCATAATTTCTTCCGGTAACTCGACCTCGCCCGTAAAGACTTCATCGCTTTCAGGCGGCAGTTTCTCCGAAGGAATGCGTCCGATGCCTTCGCAATAGGTGCACCAACCATTCTCACACACTGCAAAATTCGTTTCTGGATCGTCATATTCACGGAATAACACTATCCCTCCCCCGAAACACATGGGACAAATGTGAAGTTTCTCATCCTTTTTCTCGTGACCCATTTCTTTTTCCCCTTTCCATCCGTTTTTTGTTAAACAATCTTTTGGCTCCAAATAGCAAGAACGATCACAGCAATTCTAAATCATTCCTTTGTTTTTAATGATCTCCCAACGCCTGTAATCTTCCTTTGTGTATTTCTTCAAATTGTTGTGACGTTTTAAGAGGGAAGTAAACGTATCCCATAGGGAAAAAATTAGCCCTAAACACTGCATCCCCACAATCATACAAGCAATCCATTGTAAAACAGCCATTCATTCCCCGCCTTCCATCTAAAGTCTTCACACTCTCTTGTTAATGAAAATTCCCTAATCATTCTTTTCCATGGATGATTCTTTGTCCTCTAATAGATCAATCCATTCCACTTTTCCTTTTTTGATTTCTTCAAATTTCGGATTCTTTGGTTCTTGGACCTTCAATATGCATGCTTCGTCTGTTTCCATATGGTCTTCGGGGCCAAACAACCTGACAAGCCCTGCATAGGTTACTAGCCAAACAGATTCAGATTTGCGGACTTCCCAGTCATAAAAACGGTTCGCCAGGATAGCCTTTCGTATCGTATCCACACTCCTGATACTTTTCCACCTGGAAGCAGCTTCGTTCAGTGACATGACTTGATCCAACGTTAAGTTTTCTTTGCCTGGTATGTTGTAAGGTCCATAAATCGCACTTATCTGCGAGCGGTAGATGAATTGCCTGGAAGGGTTCTGTTTGTTTGTATTGACGTAATACAAGCCGCCGTTTTTGATAATTGCATCTTTGACACCGTTTAAATCTTCCAGCGGCTGTTTTATTTCTTCCTCTTCTGAAGGAAAAAGCTGCAATGGCCATTTTTCGACTCCTGTCTTGGTAAACAAAATAAAACGTTTCATGATTCTCCTCCTTTTATGTTATAATTTCCTTATATCATTAATTTCAAAAATTCTTTACATCATCCATGATTAGCATTTATCATACCGCATTGGCGGAGAATAAGCAAACGTTTTTTTGGTTTTTCTTAGATATCAGAAATTCTAAAATCCTACTCTTCTAGTAAAGGAAAGGTTATGGAACCAATAAAAAACTCTCGAACATTGATTTCTCAACATCCAAGAGTGTTTGTTATTGAGCATATAGAATGATGAAAATTTATGTTCGTTCTCGCAACTCCCGGAGCACTGGCATTTCTTCCAATTCTTCCTCAGTCACAAGCTCCCATTGAATTCCGCTCGGCTTTTTATAACGGGAACTGATTTTGATCAGTTCTGTTTCCGTCGCAATCCAGTCAACTGTTAAATCGAATGGATCTCTAGGTATATCTTTATCCGTTAATTGCGCACTATGAATCGTGCCAACAATCGGGACATCCGGATTTCCGAGCTCCCGGATAATGGCATACTCCCTGTCCGCAAACCCGGCTCCCTTTCCCACTCTTCTTCCATCTCGGTGCAATGCGACAGAACCGACGAGAAACAAATCAATTTTTGGAATCGCCGCAAGCGGAATTTCTTTGCCATAGGATTTTATATGGGACAGGCTTGCCGCCTTTCTTTCTTCCCCGTCTGGAATCCACTCCGGTTTCACCATGATAAAGCCTGCCTTCAGTCTGGGCGTGGGAACTAGCAATACCTTTCCATCACGTAACACTTGCGCCCGAATCGGTAATTGAGGAGCATCCGGGTTTACTTTAATGACCTTCGCTTCCTTGTAAGTAGGAATCGTCGTGACGAACTGAGCAGCCTGTTCCGCTCCTTTGAAATTCGGGATGCGATTTTGCAAAGGAAAGGGGAATCTACCCAGTTTGTGTTCCGTTAAATAGTCCCATTTTTCCTCTCGTATTTCCTGTTTGGTTACCACTATATAAACACCCGCCATCTGTTTTACTATGTATAGGTTTATTTTACCGTAACGGGTCTCCTTTTTAATAGCAATAAGTAGAAAAATGCAGGGATGCGAGAAGTACGCTATCCCTGCATTGACTGGTTAATGCATCCCTTGTTGCGGAGCTTTCGTATAAGCGTGGAGCATAGTGGCCATATCCTGTTCTTTTAGCTGGGGAACCTGGTAGTACCCATGCTTGTTTTGATAAAGGAACAGTTCGTAACCCATTTCGATCAGGTTCGGTACACTGTCTGCTACCACACGGCGCAAGACGGGATTGTTCATTTCAGCGGCAGCCATTGTAAACGTAGAGGCAGCTGATTTTGTCTGGCTTAGCATAAACGAAGAATAACAGTCGTCCGTAAGCTCACCCACAGACTGTTTTGGTTTTTTTGGCTGTCCGGCCTGCAATCCATAAGTAATCTCGTTGCTTTGCTCCATTTTATACTGCTGTGTCGGTACGTTCGGATCCTGTCCGGTTTGAAAGCTGTCTATTACAGTGTTATACAGCTGTGTCAGGAAAGCGGATTGACGCTGAAGGATCCCTTTCAGCTCCTGGTCTTGGATATGTTGATTGTACAATTGGTACTGCTCCAAAACCCCAGTTAAACAGCCAATCAATTCATGGGAGTCCAACATTTCGTGTGCCCCATGGTTCATCGCTTGGTTTGCCATATTTTGCGGCATTTGGGTACCGCCCTGCATTTGATTTTGATTTTTAGCCATACTAATGACCTCCTGCATGATGGATTTCATCTTTATCCTATCCATACAGTAGTCTTTTATGTACCAGACTGTTTTTCTTGTTCGCAACCAGATAATCAAACAAAGGAAATGGAATCCCTTCTCCCTTTTCAAGCCTTTTTTCTTTTGGTCATCGCCTTCAAACCATAGGCAAATATGCTATAACCGGCAGCGGTCTTGGTAACCCACTTTGTAGCGCTCTCCTCTTTTCCAAACAGAATAGCCGGGACCAAAGATGATAATGCATATAGCCCTAACACTTTGAGGTATCGTTTATTCATAACGGCAAAACATCCTTTCCTGCCAGGTATGGTTTTATTTTAGCAACAGGATTTTTGTAATGATGTGAGAATTGTCACTCGTTGTGGGAGGAGACATCCCTTAAGAGAGAGCGGATTGAAAGATACAAATAGCTCTAAATCTTTTCTCAATATAAAAAAGAACCGTTTTGCTCCTACGATGTTCCGGGTATTTGATAAAGATAATGTGATTTTCTAGGAGGGATATCATGGAATACATTTACTTAGGAAATTCCGGTCTTCGTGTTCCAAAGTATATACTCGGAACGATTCCATTCAGCGGTACCAATGGGTTTGAAGCTGCCGGAAATATAAACGAAGACGATGCTCGGAAAATGGTGGATATCGCTTTAGAAGCAGGGATTAATATGTTTGATACAGCGAACCTTTATTCCAAAGGAGATGCGGAACGTGTGCTTGGGGCTGCCATTCAGGGACGCAGGGACGAGGTGTTGCTTACATCGAAAACCGGCTTCCAATTTGGAGATGACCCAAACGCCCGAGGTGCTTCCCGCAGCAACATCGAAGCCTCGATTGACCATTCGTTGGAGCGGCTCGGAACAGATTATCTTGACTTGTATTTTGTACACCTGTGGGACGGGCAGACCCCTGTCGAAGAAACAGTAGAAACCATGACCAACCTGGTGAAGTCAGGAAAAATCCGCTATTGGGGTGTATCCAACTACAGTGGCTGGGCGCTTGCGAGAACATACTCTGTCGCTGAGCTGTCCGGGTTTATTCCACCGATCACCCAACAGATCTATTACACGCCTGAGGCGCGCGAAGCGGAGTATGAACTACTTCCGGCAGGCAAGGAACTCGGTATCGGATCGATGATTTGGAGCCCGCTCGGCGAAGGACTTTTAAACGGGAAAATCGGACGGAATAAATCGGCTCCTGAAAACACCCGTCAGGGCGGCGGCTGGTCAGAACCGTGGGTACAGGATCAAGAACGTCTCTACCAAGTGATTGATGCACTCGAAGAAGTAGCGGCGAATCATGACGCTACCGTACCGCAAATTGCTTATACCTGGGTCAAAGACCGTCCGAACGTCGGTCCAATCGTGATCGCAGCCCGTAACGAGCAGCAGTTGAGGGAAAATATCGCCTCCTTCGACATACAGCTAACCCAGGAGGAGCATGACCGCATCGAATCAGTCGCACGCCCGGTCCCTATCTACCCAAACTGGCACCGTGCCATGAATTCGTTGGAGATGGGAAGCTCATCGGAAATTCCGTATTTGCAAGGGTACAAACAGTTGATGGGATTGGATGATTGATTACGAAAGTTTGGGAAGCGTACCGCATCATTGCGTTTTCCAGTGGAAGCTAATAGAATGAGGTTCAAAATAAAGAAAGGAGCGTTATCTTTTGGGAGAATCGATAGAGATTTCAAACATTACCGTCGAACTAGATGAAGGCGGAGACCGCAGAGCTTACATTGCTGATTTTGAAGACCCTGTTTATTATGGGATGCATGGTGGTGTAAAAGACTTTTATAAAAGAGTACCAGAAGTCGAAAGACCTTCTACACTTGATCATATTGTTGCAGCCGCTGGCGGCTGACTAACCGGTACATTATCAGGCGCGCTGGCAGCGCGTAATATCCCGACGTATCCAGATAAGCTAAAAGGATCTTTTAAAGGTACCATTGAAGCACCAGAAGGCGTGTTAAAAATCACCAGGATTGCCTGTCATTATGAGGTAACGATTCCAAAAGGGACACGCGAAAAAGCAGAACGTGCACTTCGCGTATTTGACCGTAATTGTCCTGTTTCCCAAACGCTTAAAGGCAGTGTGGAATTTGAACATAGCTGGTCTATTGCGGAAGAAGAATAGTCCAGCATAGAAGTTTCCACAACTAAAAGCGATCCCAACGTAAAAAAGACTCCGACGTTTATGTCGGAGTCTTTTCTGTATGGGATGATCGTATCTTCTTTTCAAAACCCTTTAAAGGACATCTAAGAAAATGCTGCCACCTTTACTTAAACAAATCCTTCAACCGATCCCAGAAACCTTTCTCTTCTTCCACGGGTTCTTCGGTCTCTTCCGGTTCTTCTTGTTTAATGCTTTCCGTTTTTAAAACAAATTGTACGGAACTGACGGCTTCATTTTTTTCGGAAACAAACGATACCGGTTCGAAATCTGATTTATCGTACTCATCCATCATTTCATTGACTTCGTCTTTCATCTGATCAGGTAAGTCACTCGTTGACTCCTGCAGCTCAGCCGTTCCGTCATGGAGCTCGCTCACTCCGTTTGCCGTTTCTCCTATCCCGTCGGCCAGGCCGGAAATTCCCTCATCCATTTCTCCATAGGAGCTGGACAATTGATGGACGCCGTCCGTATACTCCACTAATCCGGAATGGAAAGAAGCATATTGCGAAGCCAGTTGACTGATCCCGTCTTGTAACTGGGCAAAGGAATCCGCGCTGTCCATGTCTTTCCGGGAAGAAGAAAGCTGATTGGCCATCTCCTCCAAGTTACCAGCCATCCCTGCAAGAGCACCGCTGACTTGTTCCAGTGTTCCACCTACTGCGTCAAATCCTTCTTTGACGGCGGAATAGGTACCCTTGGCCGTACGTGCAGCTGTGTATGTTTCTTTTAATTTATCCAATGTTTCAGGATCTGCACCGCTGCTGTACAGCTGCTTGAGTGCATCTTCTGAAAGCTCATAATCCGGAATGGCTGCCATTGCTTCATCTAATGTGCTGTAAGCTTTGGCATAGTTTTCTTTTAACGTAATCAGACCATCTGAAGCCTGGGTGATTCCATCTGCCATTTGAAACAGCCCGTCTTCCAGCTGTTTCAGATCACCCAGCCTCATATCTTCGGATCCATTCGCCAGAGATGTGCTCATTTCCTCCAATGCTTGCTTTAAGCTGCCGGAGCCGTTCACCAGTTCTTCAGAAGAAGCATCAAGTGAGGTAATTCCCTCTTTATATGCTGTGGAACCGTCTCGCAATTCCACCGCTCCATCGTTTAATTGCGCAACCCCATTCTCCAGTTCCGCAACTCCATCATTCACCTTGGAAATCGCATCCGTTAACGTGTCCATCTCCCCTGTCATCTCATCCACGTCAGGTGTATCAATCGACATAGAAGATGGTACAGCGGAGATATCGATGCCATCCAGCTCAAAGCTTGAGACATCCGCTTCGACAATGAGCTCTTCCTCTTTTTCAGGCATCACGGTAAAAGTCACTTGTTTATTTTTTCCCGCATTGGCAAGCGTTCCGTCTGGAGCCTTGATATTCTGATAGGTTTCCATGTTAAGAGAAAGCGAGATTTGCAACAAATAGTTTTCAAAAAATACAGGGTCCACTTTTTCATTAGCCGAGGTCGCTAGCTTGATTTCAACATGACCAGCTTTACCTGCCAGCTCTTCCGGTGCGATTTCTTTCCCATCCAACAGATAGGTAATGGAGATATCCCACGGCAGAGACTGATCATCCATGTTCCCCTGGTAATAAAATTTCCCCTCTGGAGCATCGACGGTTACTTTCCCATCCTTCTGTTCCAACTCAGCTAAATTCGTTAAGTTTTTCAAGTTGGTGTACGATCCGTAATCCACGATGTTACCAGCTTTTTCGACATCCAACGTATTTACAACATAAAGTTCTTGTCTTTCCCCTGCAGCGCTTAGCTTGCCATAGACTACCTCATCCTTGGAGGAGACTTCCCCTTTTTCCTGGGTGGTATCTTCCTCTGGCTTGCTGTTTCCCGCTTCAGCCGAAACAAACAGCGACGGCAGTACGAGCATAATGATCGCAAAGACAAGTAGAAGCTTTTTGATTCTCCTCATCGTCATTTCTCCTTTTTAAAATTTGCTTTCCAGGTTGTTTTGGCAATCCATTTATCAAAGACCAGCAGCATGGCAGGCAGGAAGAATATGACCATTATAAAGGATAACAGTGCTCCCCTTCCTAACAGCATCCCAATGGATGAAACGATTGGATTGGACGACGTCATCCACAAAATAAACCCGACACTTGTCAAAATCGAAGCGGATATGCCGACAGCGAAGATTTTTTCATCTAATGTTTTCTTGATCGCCTGGCGTGCAGACATTTCTTGTCGATCCTCTTTATAGGCATCCGTCAGCAGAATGGCGTAATCCACCGTCGCAGCAAGCTGTATGATGCTGATCAGCAGATAGCCGACATACACTAACGAAGAATTTGTAAAGTACGGAACCGATAAATTCATCCATACGGCTGACTGGATGGTAAACAACAGGACGACAGGGATCGATATCGATCTGAACGTCACCAGCAGAACAAAAGCGACCGTAGCGATGGTCAGAAGATTGACTAACTTATTATCCTTTTGAACGACATTTTTGATATCGTATAGCGTCACACTTTCTCCAGCCATGTAAACGTCGTTTCCATAATGATCCTCTGCGGTATGCTGCAACTGCTCAATTAAACGGAACGCCTCTTCCCCTTCGGTTTTGGTATCGGTTTGCAGGATTATCCTGCTGTAACGTTCCGAATAAAATTGTTCCGTAACCGATTCTCCGACATATTCCGGAGGAACCGCTGCGCTTACGGTGTTTACATACGCCAGGACACTAGACACTTTATCCGTGTCTTCCAATTCTTCGACTAATTGTTCTTCTTTAGCCGTATCCCCTCTTGGGACGAGTACTACCATCGGGGTGCTTTCGCCGAAATGCTCCTTGATTTCAGCAAAATCACTGCCCGCCCTCGTATTCTCCGGCTGGTCTCCCACTCCATAAATGAAACTCGTCTGGCTTTGCGCGAGAAACGCCGGGACGATTAATACAAACACAAGAATCAATACTGGTATTCTTAGTTTCAATACCAAATTTCCTTTATTCCTGATCCGCGGAAGGAAAGGTTTATGCTGCGTTTTATCAATCCACTTATAAAACAATAGCGTTAGTGCAGGCAAAAATACCATGACACTGATAAAACTTAATACAATTCCTTTAACCAGATTAATGCCTAAATCGGCACCTATTTCAAAATTCATAAACGTCAGGGCGATAAATCCGAAAAAGGTCGTCGATGCACTGGCAGCAATCGCAGAAAAAGACTTCTTCATCGCAAGCTGCATGGCTTCCTGTGGATCTGCTGTTTTCTTCCGGTAATCGGAAAAACTGTGAAGAAGAAAAATAGCATAGTCCAGCGAAACCGCCAGCTGCAAAATCGGTGCGACTGACTGGGTCACAAAAGACACTTCTCCGAGAAAAATATTCGTCCCCATATTTATAAGTACGGAAACACCGATCGCCGTCAGGAAAAGCACCGGCTCTATCCAGGAAGTCGTAGCCATGATTAAAATAATGATGATGATCGGAACCAGCAAGGCTCCCGCATACATCGATTCTTTTCCGGCCATCTTCTGCTGCGTGGCCGTATTCAAATCTTCCCCGGCCATCGCATTGTCTTCGCCAATCAGGTCGTAAATGGCATCAGTGGCGGCCACTTCCTCACCCTCCCGAATGCTGAAAGAGAATAATGCTTTCTCATCCTTATAGTAATTCTCAATGGTATCCGGATCGGCCATTTCCAACGGTTGTTTTATATCGATGGCATCATCCAACCAGGTAACATCCAACACCCCGTCGATGGCAGCCAATTCTTCTTTAAAGGCAAGGGCTTCCTGTATCGTCAAGTCATGCATCATGACTCTATTTGTCGGGACACTTCCCTCAAATTCCTCGTCCATTACATCCATTGTTTTCGTTGATGGGGCATCCTCCGGCAAGTAATCTTTCATATCATAGTTTACAGACACCGTGAACTGTGCCAGGGTACAGAGGATGGTAAGGACCATAAACGTTATGGCAACGGCCTTTTTATGTTTAATAATTCCTGCTGCGATTTTTATTTTCATTCACCCTCTCTTGCCATTTTCCAACACACACTTTATTATTATATGGACACCGTGTTGGATATTCAACAAACAGTTCATTATCATTTGTTATTTTGGCAACAGAATAATCGAATGTGTTGGATAACGACAAAAAAACTGCCGATCGGGATCCCTTTGGGATGGACAAGGCAATAAGAAAGGGGATTTTTATGACTTCCTCCAAATTGGATAGAAGAAAAAAATACACGCGGATGGTTTTAAAGGACAGTCTGATGCAGTTGTTAAAGGAAAAACAAATCGCGGCCATTACCGTGAAAGAGCTTTGCGGATTGGCCGACATCAACCGCTCCACCTTTTATTCCCACTACTTCGATCAATATGACCTCCTGGATAAAATAGAAAATGAAATTATTGAAGACATGAAGGGGTATCTAAGCCAATACAATTTTGAGAAGGAAGAGGATTCTCTTCATATGATTGAAAAGCTGATTGAATATTTCGCTTCCAAGCATGAGGTGTGCAAGACGCTTTTCAACGAAAAAGTCGATACAACCTTCCAGAAAAAAGTGATGGTTTTCGCGGATGACGTGTTTATGAACCATTGGACAACCAGCAAGAACTTTGAAGAAGACGCTTCAGAATATTTAAGTACCTTCATCATCAGCGGAAGCATTCATGTCATAAAGAGCTGGCTGAACAACGAGATGGATAAATCCCCGAAAGAAATGGCCGGAATCATCAATGGCCTTATTAATGGCGGACTTTTTAAATAAGTTAATGAGGTATAAAAAAGAAGGAAGTTTAGGCAACATGAAAAACTCCGCATCTCTGGAAAAAAGAAAGGCTGTTCTGCCCGGATCATACCGGACTAAACAGCCTTTCCGTTTTTTGCAGCAATTAATAAGGGTCTGCCTCATGGCTTTTCTTCACTGCATCTTCCGTCGCTTCGTGCTGCGCGACGGAACCTCGGCCATATTTGGACTCCCCTGCTTCGCGGCCAGGAAGTTTGCTTTCTTCCTGCATCATTTTCTTCATCTCTTCCATTTTCGCTTGGATGCCTTCCTTTACCCGGCGCCCGTAATCTTCATCGGCTTTCGTAAAGTGTTCAATCATCGCATCCTGAATTCGTTTGTCACAAATCGCTAGGGCTTCCGAGAGATTTTTTATTAACTCATCGCGTTCCCAATCCTTAAAGCTACGATACGTGTGGCCGGCCTGACCATAATTATTGGGCCGGTCAATCGGCGCACTCATTGCAGCCGCGTTATACTCAGGCTCGTGAGGCGGCGTTTTGGATCCATCCGATTCTTTAAAACCACCCACCATGGAAGGTTCGTAGTTAATATGCGGATTGTCTCCGGATTCCCGCGGATCACGGGTATCCATTTGACCACGCTGCTGGTTTGTCCGGATTCCTGTCTTAGGCGCGTTAACAGGCAATTTCAGATAGTTCGCTCCTACGCGATAGCGCTGCGTATCAGAGTAAGAGAAAGTACGGCCCTGAAGCATTTTATCATCCGAAAAATCCATTCCATCTACCAAAACCCCTGTACCGAATGACGCCTGTTCGATCTCTGCGTGGAAATCCTCTGGATTACGGTCTAGCACCATCCGACCTACCGGCAGCCACGGAAACTTATCTTCCGGCCAAAGCTTCGTATCGTCAAGCGGATCGAAGTCGAGCTCCGGATGGTACCCGTCTTCCATGATTTGTACAAACAGTTCCCACTCCGGATAGTCGCCACGCTCTATCGCTTCATATAGATCCTGAGTGGCATGTCCTACGTTTTTCGATTGAATTTCATTCGCTTCTTCTTGCGTCAAATTGCGTATCCCTTGTTTCGGTTCCCAGTGGTATTTTACCAACACTGCTTCCCCTTTGTCGTTTACCCACTTATACGTGTTCACCCCTGACCCCTGCATATGGCGGTATGTAGCAGGTATCCCCCACGGGGAGAACAGGAAGGTAATCATATGGGTGGCTTCCGGAGTCCGGGAAACGAAATCAAACATCCGCTCAGGACTTTTTATATTGGAGGCCGGATCTGCTTTAAACGCGTGAATCATATCGGGAAACTTCATAGCGTCTCGAATAAAGAAAATCTTTAAGTTGTTTCCTACCAAATCCCAGTTGCCATCTTCCGTATACATCTTCACCGCAAATCCACGAGGGTCACGATCAGTTTCCGGAGCGTCCTTCGCACCAGCCACCGTGGAGAAACGTACCATTAACGGAGTTTTCTTCCCGGCTCCTGAAAATACTTTCGCCCTTGTATATTTCTCTACCGGCTCGTTCCCTACTTTTCCGTAGGTTTCGAAATAACCAAATGCTCCAGATCCACGAGCATGTACGACGCGCTCTGGTACCTCTTCCCGGTCAAAGTGGGAGATTTTTTCAATAAAGTGGTAATTCTCAAGTGTGGCAGGACCACGATTACCAATCGTACGGATGTTTTGATTATCAACCACAGGGCGTCCTTGGCGCGTGGTCAACGTTTCACGTTCCACGTCCTGCCCCTTCGAAGCCTTCTTATCTTTGTTTTCTTCCATACTGAAACCTCCTCAGGTATAGTCACGCTTACTTTGCCTATTATTGGGAGTGTTTATTCTTTCCTACGGATAAAAAATGAAATCAGACTCCCCTTCTTTTTTTATCTGGTCATAAAAAGAGGACAACAAAAAACGTTGTCCTCTTAAGAATATAATCCGTGTAAAATTATTGGTTAGATAGTATTCGCTTTAATCCTTCTTTATATAAGAACCAACAGTCCCATAGAATTTACGTCCCTCATCCATTTTTACATATAAAGACTCGATTGTTTTCTTGAATCCGAAAATTTGCCTGATCTGGACTGGTTCGGTTAATTGAATCACATAAGGGATTGGCTCTTTTTCAAGACCATGAAGTGCCAAGGAGATGCTTTTTCGGTCTTGGCTTACCTCCTTAACTGATTTTTCATTTTCATTTATCCCGCTTACTTTTTCCCATGAAACAAATCCATATTGCCGGATTCCTTTTTGAAAATGAATTCCTTTTGAATCCAGCATCACTGGAGATAAACGGATGGCCTGGTAATCCGCAATGATGAACAATAACGCGTAAATATCAAGACCCGTGACTAGCCAGGCGGCAGTATGGCTGTACTGCGCAACCATAATGTGCACTGCTATAATCTCAAGGAGCATAGCGTGGACCAGCATTATAAATACTCCCAGGTATCCGCCATCCTTATGAAAGGTAAAAGAATGACCTTTTCCATGCTCCATAGCGGGGTGGGTTTTTCTCCAGCTGAACAAGCTATAGTAAACCGCCGCAATATCGGTTGCCAAAATACGTAATGCGAACTGGAATTTATTCAATCTTTCATTCTTGAAGGAAAATGTGCGTTGGATAGCAGCAGAAAAACTTAACAAAAAGTGATAATGGACATCCTTCTCTTTTCGGTAATCTGCAAGAAGCAATGGAAACTTTTTTACGACCATGATAAAAAGCATTAATTCGATAAGAATGACACCAGCCTCTAACACAATCACCGATTGAGTGAAGTAAGACAGGTATGCATCCGCTTCACTGGGGATCATCCAATTCGCCAGAAGCAGTCCCCAGAATATAAAGGCACACAACACCAGCCAGGAAACCCTTTTCTTAAATCCAAAAAAATATAGAACCAATGGCAAAATGATAACAAGATCAAGCGCTGTGCAAAGGCCGACCATGTCATCGACAGGACCAACAAGCTGCACTTGCATCACAAGATAATTCGGGAGAAGGATTAAGAATAAAAATAACACGATCCGTTTCCAAGCTATACTCTCAAACGAAAAAGAAGCTGTCATACCATCCCTGCTTTCCACGTTTTCTTTCATTATAGCGTAAGCAGTCAGATTATTGGGTCAATTTTCCTATTGTTCGGGAATTATTCACGCATTTCATCATTGTCAACACGATATTGATTGATGTAGAGTTCCCTCTTTGTGCATAGAAATTAAACGTCTAAGAAGAGTATTAATCAAATATCTACCAATAATAAGAACATTACAACTTATGTACAAGAAAAGGGTACCCTGATGGCACCCTCGAAATAGTTTTATAGAAGTCGAACTGTCGCAGAAATCTGATTAATATGGCCAACATCCGCCCATAAAATCAAAAAATTGTAGCTGTTATCGTTGATCGTAATAGGTGTTGGGTATTGGACAATCAATGCGGATTGGTTGTTCATTTCCGCCGGCTGGTCTTCTGACGGATAAATAAAACAAGCCGGTTGTCCTTGAATTTCGGTTGAGACAATTTGCGGTTGACTACCGTATGGAAGAAGTAGATGAAAGGCTTCATTGTGACATACATCCTCCAGCAGGCCATCATATGCTATCGCCCCTACTTGAAAGAAGCCGTCTACACCTTCATATCGTTCCCTTTCATCTGTAACTTTTTGCCAACTTGCAGGATATTGAAATTGCACTCTATAATCGGTACTAGTATAGGTTGCAGTACCAGGGAAAATCGATGTTCTCGACCAAGCTAGTGCCGTAATGTTCCCATCTGTGCCAAGTTGAATCGGTACCGGATCATCTAAATCGACCATCCAAATCTCACTGGCATCTTCTAGCTCATCGCAGCCAGATAAGTAAGCAATTTTGCTTCCATCAGGCGACCATGTTACAGGAGTTAGAAAGCAATTTGAGATTGCCCATATCCGATCATTCTCTCCTTGCCTTCCAGTTGTTCGAATTTGCGAAAAATATCCCTCATTTTCAAAGGCAGTTGCACTATAGGCAATTGTAGCCGAATTAGGTGACCATGTTGGATTATAATTTTTGGCAAGCGGTCCTCCTTCCACCTCGAAAACCCTGCCTGTTGCAAGTTCAATCGAATAAATAATTGAAATACTAGCGCCAGGACTCGTGTAGAGCACATAACGACCATCTGATGAAAGTCTTACAAAATTGAACGGTCCACCAGCGTTTTGCGTAATTTGCTGCAAGCCTGTTCCATCTGTCCGGATTCTGTATAATTGACTAAAACCAGCTTCATCCTGTGCCTCGAAGAATAGCTCCTGTCCTCTTCGGAACCATTGCACATCCCTTGCGTTTGGCTGATTGATTCGCTGTACTTGGTGAGTAGCTACATTATAAATGATGATTTCATTCCCATTTGAATAAACAAGTCGTTGACTATCCGGAGCCCAGTTAAGAAATACTCCCTCTGGTTGTGCAAACTGATCAATGGCAGCATATGTGTTATTCGTCAAATTCACTGAGTATAATACGCCATTTTTACCTACAAATGCGATTCTGCTACTGTCAGGAGACCAATATGGAATCGAATACGATTCACCTAAGCCAAATGTCACCTGTCTATTCGAGCCATCAATCGGATTATATAACCATAAATCATATGCTCCAGACCGATTGGAGACATAAGCAATCAATCCATCCTCACCAGGTGGTGCATACGGTATGACTAATCTCATACCAGGATTAATAGTAGTTGAAGAAAGATTGTTTACTTGTCTAATCAATTCATAATTCACGTTTCCACCAGTTACAACATTAAAGCGCCTTGCGATTTGATACAAATTGTCACCGGGCTGAACGACATAATACGGAACACCTCTTGATATGGTTAAAAGCTGACCAGGTTGGATGGTATATGGGGGCTGAAGATTATTTGCAGCAATAATAAGCGACTGAGGAACTCGATAATATTGAGCAATTCGAAAAATGGTATCACCTGGTTGAACCCGATAGCGATCGACCCCAGGTGGCATAGATAACTGCTGTCCAATAAAAATTGTATATGGTGAAATGAGATAATTCGCAGCAATCAAGGAATCGACTGGAATGGACCAACGTTGAGCAATTTTAGAAATCGTATCACCTGCACGTACAGTGTAGAACATTTGCATGATAAACCCTCCTTTCTTAGACTTCTTAAAATTTCATCTCCTTATTTAGCAGTGAAACTAAAAATTATCCTCCTGCAATAGGCTATTCATATAGTGGGAGTAAGGTTTCTCCCAAAAGAAAAAGACTCCAACCTAAAAGGTTGAAGTCTTTTCTCATGATACCGGTGGTCGGGGTCGAACCGACACTCCCGAAGGAACACGATTTTGAGTCGTGCGCGTCTGCCAATTCCGCCACACCGGCACGTTATTCATATGGAGGCGGCAACCGGATTTGAACCGGTGATAAAGGTTTTGCAGACCTCTGCCTTACCACTTGGCTATGCCGCCTTAAAATGGAGCGGAAGACGGGATTCGAACCCGCGACCCCCACCTTGGCAAGGTGGTGTTCTACCACTGAACTACTTCCGCATTTTTTGGCTGGGCTAGCTGGATTCGAACCAGCGAATCACGGGATCAAAACCCGATGCCTTACCGCTTGGCTATAGCCCAACTATACCACACACTGGAAAATGGGGCGACCGGTGGGAATCGAACCCACGAGTGCCGGAGCCACAATCCGGTGCGTTAACCACTTCGCCACGACCGCCAACATATTATAATGGCAGGGGTAGTAGGAATCGAACCCACACCGGAGGTTTTGGAGACCTCTGTTCTACCGTTAAACTATACCCCTATGTAATGGTGGAGGGAGTAGGACTCGAACCTACGAACCCGATGGGAGCGGATTTACAGTCCGCCGCGTTTGGCCAACTTCGCTATCCCTCCATAAGAAAAGGTGGCTCGGGACGGAATCGAACCGCCGACACACGGATTTTCAGTCCGTTGCTCTACCGACTGAGCTACCGAGCCAATAAATGATATGAAACTATGTAAGTGGCGGTCCGGACGGGACTCGAACCCGCGACCTCCTGCGTGACAGGCAGGCATTCTAACCAACTGAACTACCGGACCATATTAAGAAAATAATTTGGTTGCACTCTTGCAAGTACCTGGATTTTTCACTAGCCAAGATGTTAACTCGACGTAGTGAGTGAAAATAATTTGGTTGCGGGAGCAGGATTTGAACCTGCGACCTTCGGGTTATGAGCCCGACGAGCTACCAGACTGCTCCATCCCGCGATAATGTAGGAGATGTATTCCTATCAAATTTACTCATGGTGGAGGATGCAGGGCTCGAACCTGCGACCCCCTGCTTGTAAGGCAGGTGCTCTCCCAGCTGAGCTAATCCTCCAATTGAGTGATGACCCGTACGGGATTCGAACCCGTGTTACCGCCGTGAAAGGGCGGTGTCTTAACCACTTGACCAACGGGCCATTTTAGAAATGGCGGAGAGCGAGGGATTCGAACCCTCGAGACCGCGGTAGCGGTCTACACGATTTCCAATCGTGCTCCTTCGGCCACTCGGACAGCTCTCCATGGCTCCACCGGTAGGATTCGAACCTACGACCGATCGGTTAACAGCCGATTGCTCTACCACTGAGCTACGGTGGAACGGTTATGCCTGGCGGCGTCCTACTCTCGCAGGGGCAAAGCCCCAACTACCATGGGCGCTGGAGAGCTTAACTTCTGTGTTCGGCATGGGAACAGGTGTGACCTCTCCGCTATTGCCACCAGACTCATTTTGGCGTACATCCAAGTGTACTTTTTTTGTGACAACAACTATTATAGCTGTTTTTCACAAAAAATCAAGGGTAAATTTAAAATTTCTTTTACACCTTCAAAACTAGATAAGAAGGAAGACAATCAACGAACATTGGCACGTTTTTTTAATCCAGCTCTGCGGGCTAGATGCTCGCGTCATAAGTCATTCCCCTACAAGCCCATAATGCAGGGCTTTTCGGTGACTGGCTTATGCGTTTCGCATCTGACCAAGCCCGCGACGCTTTTTGTTTTAAGTTAAGTCCTCGATCGATTAGTATCCGTCAGCTGCACATGTCACCATGCTTCCACCTCGGACCTATCAACCTCATCGTCTCTGAGGGATCTTACTCATTTGAAATGATGGGAAGTCTCATCTAGAGGGGGGCTTCATGCTTAGATGCTTTCAGCACTTATCC
>NZ_LN611422.1:0-2050 GCF_000821245.2 Virgibacillus senegalensis | reverse complement strand
GTTTTGCCTGGCGGCGTCCTACTCTCGCAGGGGCAAAGCCCCAACTACCATGGGCGCTGGAGAGCTTAACTTCTGTGTTCGGCATGGGAACAGGTGTGACCTCTCCGCTATTGCCACCAGACCTGCAGGATGCAGGTCGTTCTGTGTTGTTCACAGGACGTGAACGGTCTTAACAGAACTTCCTTTAGGTGCTTTTAAGAAAGATGTACCTTCAAAACTAGATAAGAGGGAAGACATTCAACGAACATTGGCACGTTTTTTTAATCCAGCTCTGCGGGCTAGATGCTCGCGTCATAAGTCATTCCCCTACAAGCCCATATTGCAGGGCTTTTCGGTGACTGGCTTATGCGTGTCGCATCTGACCAAGCCCGCGACGCTTTTTGTTTTAATCCAGCTCCGACTCCCAGGTCCTCGCTGTATAAGCAATTCCTCTACAAGGCTGAAACCCAGCCTTGTCGCGGTCTTACTTATCCAGTCGGACCTTAACGGTCGTCTCCGCTTTTTGTTTTAAGTTAAGTCCTCGATCGATTAGTATCCGTCAGCTGCACGTGTCACCACGCTTCCACCTCGGACCTATCAACCTCATCGTCTCTGAGGGATCTTACTCATTTGAAATGATGGGAAGTCTCATCTAGAGGGGGGCTTCATGCTTAGATGCTTTCAGCACTTATCCCTTCCACACGTAGCTACCCAGCTATGCTCCTGGCGGAACAACTGGTACACCAGCGGTGTGTCCATCCCGGTCCTCTCGTACTAAGGACAGCTCCTCTCAAACTTCCAACGCCCACGACGGATAGGGACCGAACTGTCTCACGACGTTCTGAACCCAGCTCGCGTACCGCTTTAATGGGCGAACAGCCCAACCCTTGGGACCGACTACAGCCCCAGGATGCGATGAGCCGACATCGAGGTGCCAAACCTCCCCGTCGATGTGGACTCTTGGGGGAGATAAGCCTGTTATCCCCGGGGTAGCTTTTATCCGTTGAGCGACGGCCCTTCCATACGGCACCGCCGGATCACTAAGCCCGACTTTCGTCCCTGCTCGACTTGTAGGTCTCGCAGTCAAGCTCCCTTCTGCCTTTACACTCTGCGAATGATTTCCAACCATTCTGAGGGAACCTTTGGGCGCCTCCGTTACTCTTTGGGAGGCGACCGCCCCAGTCAAACTGCCCACCTGACACTGTCTCCGGACCGGATCACGGTCCTGGGTTAGAAGGTCCGTACAGCCAGGGTGGTATCCCACCGGCGCCTCCACCGAAGCTAGCGCTCCGGTTTCTAAGGCTCCCACCTATCCTGTACAAGCTGTACCAACATTCAATATCAGGCTACAGTAAAGCTCCACGGGGTCTTTCCGTCCTGTCGCGGGTAATGCGCATCTTCACGCATAGTATAATTTCACCGGGTCTCTCGTTGAGACAGTGCCCAAGTCGTTGCACCTTTCGTGCGGGTCGGAACTTACCCGACAAGGAATTTCGCTACCTTAGGACCGTTATAGTTACGGCCGCCGTTTACTGGGGCTTCGGTTCAACGCTTCGCCACGAGGGCTAACGCGTCCCCTTAACCTTCCAGCACCGGGCAGGTGTCAGCCCCTATACTTCGCCTTACGGCTTCGCAGAGACCTGTGTTTTTGCTAAACAGTCGCTTGGGCCTATTCACTGCGGCTTCTCGCAAAAGAAGCACCCCTTCTCCCGAAGTTACGGGGTCATTTTGCCGAGTTCCTTAACGAGAGTTCTCCCGATCACCTTAGGATTCTCTCCTCGCCTACCTGTGTCGGTTTGCGGTACGGGCACCTCTTTCCTCACTAGAGGCTTTTCTTGGCAGTGTGAAATCAGGAACTTCGGTACTAATTTTCCCTCCTCATCACAGCTTGAGATTGCCAGACGGATTTGCCTATCTGACTCTCTTACTGCTTGAACGCACATAACCAGCAGTGCGCATTCCTTATCCTTCTGCGTCCCCCCGTCGTTCAAACGGAAAGGAGGTGGTACAGGAATATCCACCTGTTGTCCATCGCCTACGCCTTTCGGCCTCGGCTTAGGTCCCGACTAAC
>NZ_LN611425.1:1739044-1739609 GCF_000821245.2 Virgibacillus senegalensis | reverse complement strand
GAGGTGGAAGCGTGGTGACACGTGCAGCTGACGGATACTAATCGATCGAGGACTTAACTTAAAACAAAAAGCGGAGACGACCGTTAAGGTCCGACTGGATAAGTAAGACCGCGACAAGGCTGGGTTTTAGCCTTGTAGAGGAATTGCTTATACAGCGAGGACCTGGGAGTCGGAGTTGGATTAAAACAAAAAGCGTCGCGGGATTGGTCAGATGCGACACGCATAAGCCAGTCACCGAAAAGCCCTGCAATATGGGCTTGTAGGGGAATGACTTATGACGCGAGCATCTAGCCCGCAGAGCTGGATTAAAAAAACGTGTCAATGTTCGTTGATTGTCTTCCCTCTTATCTAGTTTTGAAGGTACATCTTTCTTAAAAGCACCTAAAGGAAGTTCTGTTAAGACCGTTCACGTCCTGTGAACAACACAGAACGACCTGCATCCTGCAGGTCTGGTGGCAATAGCGGAGAGGTCACACCTGTTCCCATGCCGAACACAGAAGTTAAGCTCTCCAGCGCCCATGGTAGTTGGGGCTTTGCCCCTGCGAGAGTAGGACGCCGCCAGGCA
>NZ_LN611425.1:1737218-1738275 GCF_000821245.2 Virgibacillus senegalensis | reverse complement strand
TTGGTCAGATGCGACACGCATAAGCCAGTCACCGAAAAGCCCTGCAATATGGGCTTGTAGGGGAATGACTTATGACGCGAGCATCTAGCCCGCAGAGCTGGATTAAAAAAACGTGTCAATGTTCATTGAATGTCTTCCCTCTTATCTAGTTTTGAAGGTACATCTTTCTTAAAAGCACCTAAAGGAAGTTCTGTTAAGACCGTTCACGTCCTGTGAACAACACAGAACGACCTGCATCCTGCAGGTCTGGTGGCAATAGCGGAGAGGTCACACCTGTTCCCATGCCGAACACAGAAGTTAAGTTCTCCAGCGCCCATGGTAGTTGGGGCTTTGCCCCTGCGAGAGTAGGACGCCGCCAGGCAAAACTGAAACACCCTTGAATGAGAACCACTCGTTCAAGGGTGTTTTTTCGTTTCGTGTTTCCTATTGTTTTGTAAAAAATAGAGGCTCTATACTGAATGTGGTGGTGTCCCCTGTTGTGATGGGTGTTCCTGCAGTGTGCAAAAAAAAAATACACTCATTCCCTCTCTCTTTGTTACCCTAAAGTTGCTGACACCAAAGGAAAAAGAGAGGGATATGAGTGCAACGCNGCTTTACACAAGACATTGGCAACAAAAGTGCCCGTTCTGTAAAGAGAAAACAATGGTTTAAGACAAGTGATGAGAAGACAGCCGGAAAAGGGCTGGAAGAATGTTTGAAATGGATGCGTGCTTCAAACATAGAGGCATTTCGCCGTGTAAGAAAAACGTTCATGCGTTGGAAACAAGAGATTTTACAGTCGTTCATGTATCCATTTCATAATGGGTATATCGAGGGAATAAACCATACGATAAAGGTTTTAAAACGAGATTCCTTTGGAATCAAAGACGTTGAACGATTAAAGCAAAAAATTTTATGGCAGCAAGCGGTTAAAAAGGCTCTGTAGAGCGAAATAGTGTAGCAGAGGAAATAAGCGAGACTCCTGCGGAAAAACGGGCGGCCGAGACCCCACAGCGGGCTTTGCGAGGAGGCTCGGGCGTTCGTCCGCGGAAAGCGAGTTTATTTCCTCTGCGGTCTG
>NZ_LN611425.1:1729717-1736308 GCF_000821245.2 Virgibacillus senegalensis | reverse complement strand
CGAGACCCCACAGCGGGCTTTGCGAGGAGGCTCGGGCGTTCGTCCGCGGAAAGCGAGTTTATTTCCTCTGCGGTCTGAGTAAAATAGCTGTTTTTAGAATGAGCCTTTCGATAAAGAGAGGGTGGAAGAAAAATCGCACCACCACATTTGACAGAGAACCGATGATCGAGACTCGACAGCGGGCATCGTGAGTCCCCGGTGTTCGTCCGCGCAAAGCGAATTTATATCCTCTCCGGCCAGCGTGAAATTAAACAAAAAATTTAAAGAAGGAAATAGCAAAATAAAAAATAAAATGCAATAGGTTATTTGTACCAAAAATTCGATAAACAGTTTATCATACCGTCTTATGCGGAATAACACTACTAAATACAGAAAAGGAGGTATTTTCATGGAACACGGTAAAGCACTTGGGATGAAAGCATTAATGGTGCTGCCCATCATGTGGATCGTGATGACCTTGTTTTTCAATGTGTCTTTCTGGAGCACGACAGTATTGGGAATTATTTTGATGGCAGTAGCTTATGCTCTTGGTGATATGATGATATTTCCACGTACGAGCAACATGATGGCAACAGTATCTGACTTTGTATTAGCGTTGATAGTGCTTTGGATAGGACTTGCAGTCATCGGAGCAGAAAGTACCTTTTTACCAGCGCTGGTTACAGCAGTTGTAATTGCTGCAGGTGAGTGGTTCTACCACAAATGGTTAGTGAAAAATAATATGGCGACGATTAGAGAAAGCCACAGGTTATCCGAAAGTCATTAATAAAACATCGTCTGTATAATAAAAAATAGCTCTCTAGTTCCTAGTGAACCAGAGAGCTATTTGTATAAGTAGAAGCATACATACCGTAAGATCGAATATGGACAACGCCAAAAGATAACATCAATCGTTTCATCCCCGTTAAACCAAGGAGGTGGAAAGTATTTCCGTCTCACAGGTGGTTTCAATAGTTTAGATTATCGACAAAAAATGATAAAATTAAACCTATCATCGATTGGAGTATAGGAATTACTGTCAAAAAAGGGGGAATAACAGATGAGAGAGTCCGTTATAGAAAATCACCCCAGTTATCACTGGGTACCTGCTGAGGGCAGTATGAAATTTGAAGGACAGGATGTTATTATTTTTTGGATTGAATCTGCTATGAAATCGTTTATAGATACCATAGAGGAAGTTTCCGGCAACGATGCAGCGAATGTAGTAATGGAAACGGCCGGATTTCGAATGGGGCATATTGTCAGCGATTTTTTTAAGGAAGATTGTATTAAAAATGTAGTCAACTCTTTTCCTGACATTTATTCAGGTGCAGGTTGGTGTGATTTGGAAATTGTCGATTTTTCAGAAGAAGAAAGAACAGCTGTTATCCGTGTGAGAAACAGTTGGGAGTACAAAGTAAATAAATTGCAGGGAAAACAAAAAATGAGTACCTTTTTGCCAGGTCACTTTGCAGGTACTTTAACTGGTCTGTTCGGACAAAACACTGGTTTCTCGATAATGAAAAGCCAACTTGAAGGGGCTGAGTATGATGAAATTCATTACTACCCTTCGGATGAATTCCCAATCCAGGATATCCATCACTTCACTAGGCTTAAGGAGCAGGAGGAGATTAATCGTCTGGAGCAAATGGTCGAGGAGAGGACAGAAACGTTAACCAATCTTGTTAAAGAGATTTCGTCTCCATTGATTCCCGTGCTGGAGGGTATCCTGGTAATGCCGTTTATTGGAAAGTATGATGAGGCACGGGCAGACGACTTGTTAAACCGTACAATGAAAAACTTACCGGATTATCATGCAAACTTTTTGATATTGGATGTGACCGGATTAGACGATGATTTGGACGCTTATTCGATTTCCCTTCTGCAAAACATGACGGAATCCTCTAAGTTACTTGGGATGAAAAGTGCCATTGTCGGTATATCCCCTCAATTAAGTATGAAACTGATTGAGGCCCAGGTTGACATGAAGGGGCTGAATTGCTTTTCCACCTTGAAACATGCGATTCACTTTGCATTGGCGGAGGAAGGAAAACAGATTATCGGGTAAGGAGTGGAATGATGAGTAAGATTAAAATGGAAATGTCGGAGAGACAGTACGAAAAGCTGATGGAGCTTGTATATATGGGGAACTGGCTGGTGAATGCTCATCGTAATGAGGAAATAGCATCATACAGCGAAATGGAACAATTCGTTTTTTCAAAATATGAAGACGCAGGCTTTGATGAATATGTCACATATGATAAAGAGGACGACTTTTACGAGCTTACATCGGAGCAAAAAGAAAAAGTTCACCGTTATATAAAAGAATTTGAGGATTATAATCTATGGGAAGAATTAACCTATCGGCTGGCAAATCGTGACTTGCTGCAGGAGCTTGGTCCAGTAGGGAAGCTTCAGCAGAAAGATATAGAAAGAAGGCTTGATTTGGCAGAACAGTATGAAAATGAGTTTATCAAGAATGGGTTGAAAAACGTTAAGGTGAACAAATCAAACTAGAAAAAGCAGCGCTCTCTTTTAGAGCGCTGCCTTTCTATACCATATAAAATGATGTTTATTCACTTGCCTCGGTTGTGTTAAAAAACATCTTTTCATCTTTATAGTTAGGTGTTTTTCCGTGGCGTTGCTTATCTTTCCCCATTTTTCCATCAGACTCGTAGCTTTGTTTGTAATTAACTTTATCTTTGTCTTTTTCCAAAATAAAAACTCCTTTTTCGTTTTAAGATTGCCCCATTTCGTGCTGTTATGCAAAACGCAGAAAAAGGAGAGGAGGTAGCTATCATGCTGGAACCGATCCCAGATCATTTACGGGAACATTTGAACATATTATTCGTAGGATTTAACCCCAGTATTAAATCATCTGAAACCGGCCATCATTATGCAAATCCGAACAACCGATTCTGGACGATTCTTTATCGCTCCGGTTTAACACCGGTAAAGCTAACCGCACAAGAGGATTTCCGGTTGTTGGAGTATGGGTACGGTTTGACTAATATCGTTGCCAGACCGACAAAGGAAGCAGCTGAAATAACAAAAGAAGAGTATCGACAGGGAAGAATCGAGCTTATGGGCAAAATCGAGCGCTACCAGCCGAAAACTGTCTGTTTTGTCGGGAAGGGCGTTTATCAACAGTATAGTAAAAATCGCAAAGTCATGTGGGGGTTGCAGGAAAATTCAGTGAGCCAGGCATCTGAATTTGTAGCACCATCGTCGAGTGGATTAGTCAGAATGAAGCTAGAGGAAATAATTGCTATCTATCATAAACTATCAACGTTTGTCACGAAAGGAGACGGTAAAACATGGAATTAGCCATCGTAACGGGAGCGTCCCGAGGTCTTGGGGCAGCTTTGGCCAAAAGGCTATTGCTGCAAGGAACAAGTGTTATCGGCATTTCCCGTCAGAATAATCAGGAGTTGCAAGAACTTGCAGAAGAAAAGAAGGTATCTTATGAGCACTTGTATTGTGATTTAGAGGATTTGGCACATGTCGAGAAAATTTTCACACAGGTCGGGGACAAGGTCTTTCAGGGGAAATATGAAGTGGTCTATCTAATCAATAACGCAGGAGTTGTCAGCCCGATAGATACAGCTGGCAATTATGATGCGGCCAGTTTAAGTAAACATGTTCACATTAATCAATTGGCTCCCATGACAACAACCAACGTATTGATTGCAAAAGCGGAGAAAACGTCTATCCCGTTTGTTATAGTCAATGTCACTTCCGGCGCAGCCAGCCGTTCTGTTTATGGCTGGAGCGCCTACAGCAGTACAAAAGCAGCACTCAACCGGTTTACTCAGACGGTAGCCCTTGAACAAGAGGCAAAGAAAACCGGAAATAAAGCAATATTATATGATCCCGGGAAAATGGATACAGACATGCAGGGAACAATCCGCTCGTCAACAGAAGACCAATTTCTAGATGTGGAGCAGTTTAAACAATTAAAAAGAGCCAATGAGTTGCGAGGAGCAGAAATTGTAGCGGATCACCTCGTTTCCGTACTCGACTTGGGAATCAATCTCGAAAATGGAAAGATGTACAGTATAAAGGACGAGGATTAAAATCGAAATAAAGAATGAAGAAAAATCATCAGCATCGCAAGCAGCTGGTGATTTTTCTTTATCGATTAAAAGTTTTTGTAGAGAGAATAGAATTGTTCCAAAACAATAGGGAAAGAATTCTCGTTTCTCTACTTTTTACATGAATGGCTTCTAACATGTTTGAGAGCGCTTTAATGAAGGGAAAGGATTACTATCAAATACTGGAAGCTTTCTGCTGTTAGACGATTTATACATCATGAAAAAAAGTTTGGAAATTTTAAAGGAAAGGAGATAGAAATGGCACTTAACGTTGCACAAAAATTGATAAAGGAACATTTGGTTTCAGGAAGCATGGAGGCGGGAGAAGAGATCGGGCTCAAAATTGATCAAACGTTGACACAGGATGCAACAGGTACGCTGGTTATGCTTGAATTGGAAGCGATGGGAATAGACCAGGTGAAGACGGAAGCTTCGGCCCAGTATGTCGATCATAACCTTATCCAGGTCGATCATAAAAATCCAGATGATCATCTATTTCTTGAAAGCGCAACCAGAAGATTCGGCGTCTACTTCAGTAAACCAGGTAATGGCGTGAGCCACCCGGTGCACATGCAGCGAATCGGAAAGCCAGGAAAAACAATGGTAGGTTCCGACAGTCACACGTGTGCTGCCGGCTCGATTGGAATGCTGGCAATGGGTGCGGGTGGAATGGAAGTAGCGCTTGCCATGGCCGGCCAGCCATTTTATGTGAAAATGCCTCAAATATGGGGAGTGAAACTAACAGGTGAATTGCCGGATTGGGTCAGTGCAAAGGATGTTATTCTGGAATTATTGAGACGGCATGGTGTAAAAGGCGGTGTCGGAAAAATTCTGGAATTTCACGGACCGGGAGTCAGCCAGCTGGGAGCCATGGACCGTCACGTGATAGCCAATATGGGAGCTGAACTTGGAGCAACCACGACCGTTTTTCCATCTGATGAAGAAGTGAAGAATTTTCTTGAGATGGAGCAGCGCGGTGAAGATTGGATCGAGCTGACGGCAGATAAGGGAGCATCCTATGATTTGGAAGAAGAAATCAATTTATCAACCTTGGAACCGTTAATCGCCAAGCCATCCAGTCCTGGAAATGTCGTTCCTGTTCGGGAAGTGGCTGGAGAACCAATTTATCAAGCTTATATCGGCTCATCAGCAAATCCAGGGTATCGAGATGTGGCGGTTGTGGCAGAAATTTTAAAGGGAAAAAAGGTTTCTAATAGTGTGTCGTTGGATATCAATCCTGCATCCCGTCAGCTTTTATCTGATATGACAAAGTCCGGATTGTTATTTGAACTAATTCAGGCTGGAGGAAGGCTTCACCAGGCAGGGTGCAACGGCTGTATCGGAATGGGGCAGGCTCCGGCAACCGGTAGAAACAGTTTACGGACCACGCCGCGTAACTTTCCTGGACGATCGGGTACAAAGGAAGATTCTGTTTTTCTGTGCAGTCCTGAGACAGCCGCTGCATCCGCTCTAATGGGAAAAATTACGGATCCCCGTGATTTGGATATGGAGTATCCGAAAGTAGAGCTTCCACAAAATCCGACGATTAATAATGAATTGCTGGAAAAACCGCTGCCATTGGAAGAAGCAAGGAAAACGGAGCTTGTAAAAGGACCGAACATCTCGAAAATACCAGAATTTGATGCATTGCCTAATGAGATGGAATTGCCCGTTTTATTCAAAGTAGGGGATGACATCTCAACAGACGAAATTTTGGCAGGTGGCGGACGTGTTCTTCCGTATCGAAGCAACTTGGAAGAAATCAGCAAGTTCACCTTTGAGATATTGGACGGAACCTATTATGAACGGGCAATGGAAATCCGGGACGCCGGCGGTCATGTGATTATAGGCGGCAGCAATTATGGGCAAGGATCAAGCCGTGAGCATGCAGCCTTGGCACCGCGTTACTTAGGGCTTCGGTTCGTTATCGTAAAAGATTATGCGAGAATACATTGGCAAAACCTTGTCAACTTCGGTGTATTGCCGTTGGAATTCGTCCATGAAGAAGATTACGACATGCTGGAAAAAGGAGATGTACTGCGGGTGAAAAACCTGCATAAATCATTGCCAGCCACGAGTGCAGTGGAGGTTGAAGTGAAAGGAAAAGGAGTAATCGATGCGAAGCACTCGCTTTCCAAACGGCAAATCGATGTGATGCTCCATGGCGGACTAATCAACTGGGTTAGGCAAGGTGAAGCGAAAAACAGTTAAGTAACTACGATAGGATTTATATAGGACAAGCTAGATTAAGGGCTTGTCCTTCATTTCCTTTAAAAAGCTTGTACCGGGCTCGGTCAACCGGTAAGTTTCATCAATCGAACCGGCATGGCGCCTTTGGATCGAAAGCATCTTCAACCAATTGAAGAATTTGCTTCCGGGTGTTCCGTCCGGTTGACAAAGTCGGGAGCTCCTCCATACCAAAAAAAGCGGCACCGCTTGTTTCCAATCCACCTGAGAGCTTTCCGTCAAGCACTTCACATTGAATAAACAATTTGTACACATGGTAAGGCATAGGCGG
>NZ_LN611425.1:1712607-1728626 GCF_000821245.2 Virgibacillus senegalensis | reverse complement strand
GAGATGGAATTGCCCGTTTTATTCAAAGTAGGGGATGACATCTCAACAGACGAAATTTTGGCAGGTGGCGGACGTGTTCTTCCGTATCGAAGCAACTTGGAAGAAATCAGCAAGTTCACCTTTGAGATATTGGACGGAACCTATTATGAACGGGCAATGGAAATCCGGGACGCCGGCGGTCATGTGATTATAGGCGGCAGCAATTATGGGCAAGGATCAAGCCGTGAGCATGCAGCCTTGGCACCGCGTTACTTAGGGCTTCGGTTCGTTATCGTAAAAGATTATGCGAGAATACATTGGCAAAACCTTGTCAACTTCGGTGTATTGCCGTTGGAATTCGTCCATGAAGAAGATTACGACATGCTGGAAAAAGGAGATGTACTGCGGGTGAAAAACCTGCATAAATCATTGCCAGCCACGAGTGCAGTGGAGGTTGAAGTGAAAGGAAAAGGAGTAATCGATGCGAAGCACTCGCTTTCCAAACGGCAAATCGATGTGATGCTCCATGGCGGACTAATCAACTGGGTTAGGCAAGGTGAAGCGAAAAACAGTTAAGTAACTACGATAGGATTTATATAGGACAAGCTAGATTAAGGGCTTGTCCTTCATTTCCTTTAAAAAGCTTGTACCGGGCTCGGTCAACCGGTAAGTTTCATCAATCGAACCGGCATGGCGCCTTTGGATCGAAAGCATCTTCAACCAATTGAAGAATTTGCTTCCGGGTGTTCCGTCCGGTTGACAAAGTCGGGAGCTCCTCCATACCAAAAAAAGCGGCACCGCTTGTTTCCAATCCACCTGAGAGCTTTCCGTCAAGCACTTCACATTGAATAAACAATTTGTACACATGGTAAGGCATAGGCGGGTGTTCATGCTGCTTGGTATCGTAAACAGCGAGCATACGGGTTGGTCTTACCTCAAGTCCCGCCTCTTCCTTGGTTTCCTTGGCTGCAACTTCTCCTGGAGAAAATCCGATATCTCCCCAGCCCCCTGGAAGAGCCCAATTTCCGTCTGATTTTTCTTGAACCAGTAAAAGCTTCTTGTTGACGAGCACGACAGCCCGAATGTCCACTTTGGGAGTTTGATAGCCTGTCTCATTAGTAAACAAGTCAGCTAATTTTGTAAAGGGAACATCCGTATGAGCTGCCATCATTTCTTTACTGATTTCCCTCAGGCGCTGGAATCGCTCCTGGTCAAAAACATCCTGAGAATAGGTTAATCCAGCTTGCGCCAAGGACTGGATTTCTTTCGCCCATGTCAGCCATTTTGGTTCCATCTTCTATTCCTCCTGTCCACAGTCATACGTACTTATGTGAAAGTGTCTCGGTTGTTTCTGATCTGATATAGTTTTTCGGGTCAAATACCCAATTTTCACGTGCGCCCTTCCAGCTTCACCTAAAAAGCATAGTCTATAGTACATCGGAAAAAGGAGGGATTGTTTAAATGAGTGGAGGAGCAGGTTACGGATATGGTTCCGGTTTTGCGTTGATTGTTGTGTTGTTTATCTTGCTTATTATCGTTGGGTCATCATGGTTTGGTGGTGGCTACGGAGGATACTATTAAGCTCATCCGGACCATTTAGATAAAACCCAATACAGGAGAGCTTCCGGATGGAAGCTCTTTTTCACATTTTCTTTGAATGCTTGATCGTGCAACTTTATTTCTGCCTTACACAAAGACTGAATCAACCTGTGCATTTTCCTGTATTCTTGGCATTATTCGATCGTACAGGCTTTTGCCATATTATTAGTTTGATCAGTAAGAAAACATACCATCTGCATTTCATCAACATAACGTCCCTGGTATTTGATCGCGTTTTTTTCCAGTCCATAACAAGTAAAGCCCGCCTTTTTGTATAAATGCTGAGCTGCTTGATTATCAGCTGCCACGTTCAGGTTCAGCTGTTCAATTCCGTATAGCACTGCATCGTGTTTTGCTTTTTTTACTAATTCGTATCCCACTCCATTACTTCTGGCTGATTCGGTTACATACATAGCCACAATGTCTGCTTTATGTGCTGCTTTTTCATGCCCGTTTCGCAGCATGGTCACAACGCCGACAAGCTTTCCATCCATGTATGCGCCATAGGTGTCACTGGTGGCGGCTTGCAAATTTTTAGCTGTCGATTCAATTGGATTTTTCCTTGCTAGTGCTTCTTCATATGTAGTGAGAAATGCTTCGGGATTTTTCAGTAAAGCTTCCAGTCTTAACTTCCAATATGCTTCTGCTTCGTCATGCCCCAGTTTGTTAATTTCCAATCATTTTCCCCCTAAAACAAGTATAGGTTCAGTTTACCACTGTTTCGGATAGTCTGTCAGAATTTTCATGAAGTCTTATGGATGCTATCGTGCCTCTGATAAGAATAAAAATGTAACATGATTATTGTTTTTATCATTTTATAGGATAGGAGGCTGCTTTAAGTTCTGCTTGATGAATGTTTCCCGGAAAACTGGAGAAAAGACTGCGTGTTTTACGGAAAGGCATCCTCATGATAAACTTTACCATGAATAAAATACGTAACGACACTGTCAGGGCACTTTCTATTTTTATAGATGCCGTTTAGTGGTGACGCCTAGAGATGATTTTACCTGCCGTGCTCTGCGTGGTAAAATAGATGACGTAGAAAGGAAGTCATAGATGATTACACGAAAAAGCAATAGAGAAATTGAAATGATGCAGGAAGCTGGAAAACTGCTAGCTTCTACTCATAAAGAAATAGCCAAGCGAATCAAACCTGGAGTTACTACCATGGAAATCGAGCGATTTGTCGAACAGTATCTTGCCGAACATGGAGCAACCCCTGAACAGAAAGGCTATAATGGTTATCAGTTTGCTACTTGTGCTTCGATTAATGATGAAATCTGCCATGGATTTCCGCGTGAAGAAGCCTTGAAAGACGGAGATATCGTCACCATCGATATGGTAGTAAATTTAAATGGCGGGCTTGCTGACTCTGCCTGGACATACGCTGTCGGCAATGTCGACGAGAAAGGCAAACGCCTGATGGATGTTACGGAAAAATCCCTTTATAAAGGAATCGAACAAGCACAGCCGGGAAACCGTATCGGGGATATAGGCCATGCAATCCAAACATACGCGGAAGCAGAAGGATTTTCTGTTGTCCGTGATTTTACCGGACATGGAATCGGACCGACTATTCACGAAGATCCGCATATCCCGCACTACGGGTTGGCAGGTAAAGGCCCCAGGTTAAAAGAAGGAATGGTCATTACTATTGAACCAATGCTGAATGAAGGAACATGGCATAGTCAAATGGATGATAATAATTGGACAGCACGGACTACCGATCAAGGCAGATCGGCCCAGTATGAACATACTGTAGTCATTACTAAGCAAGGGCCGAGAATCTTGACCAGCCAGGACGACATCTAAGAGAAAGCAACGATTGCTTTCTCTTTTTTAAAGCTCCATATGAAAGCACCTGCGTTTTTCTCGTCTCAGCTGATACAAAAAGCGGCGTATTCATTAGGAGTCATATTGTTAATTGTGGAAAATATAAACTGTATTTCAATTTTTCCTGACTAGGTTGCTTTGAACCATTGTTTTTTTAAGACGAAAGGGGAGACAGGGTTGAGGGTCATTTCAATTTGCCCCAGTAATACGGAATTGTTGGATTATTTAGGAATGATAGACAAATTAATCGCTGTAGATGATTTCTCTGATTACCCGGAATCGGTCAAACGATTACCAAAAGTCGGTCCGGACTTATCAATCGACATGGACAAAGTGGCGGAATTGAAACCGGACTTGGTATTGGCTTCGCTTAGTGTACCAGGCATGGAAAAAAATATTGAAGCTTTGGAACAACGACATATTCCTTATATTGTTTTGAATCCTAATTCTTTAAAGGACATTGCGAAGGATTTGAAGACCGTCGGGGAGGCGATGGGAGAGCCAGCATTGGGTGAGCAGCGATCGGTCCAGTTCAAAAATGAAACCGCTTCCTCGAACGTGAGTTATCGAGAGACGTCCGAACCTTCACTTTACTGGGAATGGTGGCCGAAGCCGGTATTCACACCGGGAAGGACTAATTGGTTAACAGAAATAAGTGAGTTGGCTGGTGCCCGCAATGTTTTTGATACGGAACCGGAGGCCAGCATCCAAACGACCTGGGAGGAAGTAAAAACTAGAAACCCAGACCATATCTGCCTGGTCTGGGTCGGGATTCAGGAGCAAAAAATGCGACCGGAACTAATTCAAAAACGTCCAGGCTGGAACGAATTGAAAGCCGTACAGGAAGGTCGCATTCATGTTTTGCCGGAATCATTATTTTGCAGGCCCTCCCCCCGGCTATTGCTCGGATTAAAAAAACTGAATCATTTGCTGGGGAAGGATAAAGTTCTTTAACGGTCCCCTTTTATCATCAAGGTCAATACAGGGCATAGCATGCAGAAAAATGCGAATGGCAGGTATGTCAGCACTGGTACCCCCAATACATCTGCCAAAAAGACACCGCAGACACTCCACGGAACGAGCGGATTGATCACCGTCCCGGCATCTTCCAACGTCCGTGATAATTTTTTTCGGGATATTCCCTGTTCGTCATACACTTTTTTATAGGCTTCCCCTGTTAAAAGGATCGATAAATATTGCTCGCCGATCAGGACGTTCGCTCCGATTGCCGTCAGCACAGTTGTAAATGTAATTTTACGCAGACTGGTCAGCTTGGACTGAATCGTCCATAACAGGGAAGGGATAATTCCGGTAACAAACAACAGACCGCCAAGACCGAGAGCAAGGAGTACGAGGGAAATGGTCATAAACATGCCTTCCATTCCCCCTCTGGTTAGAAGACCGTCGACCGCTTCGATGCCGGTATCAGCTGTGTAGCCGGAATACCATGTATTCCAAACTGCCAGCCAAGACATACTGCCGCTCATACCAGCTATAACGGTTCCCAGCAAACTGCTCGCTGCTATGGTCAAAAACGCCCGGATTTTAAACAATGTAAGCAGAACAAGCAAAATAAGCGGGAGCCATGCATACCAATGCAGCAATCCAGAAGCGGAAAGCCCTTGTTCATATTGTTCGAGTTGTCCGCTTCCAACCTTCTCGTTAGGGGACATGAGAGCAAAGATAACAAAAGTTATTAAAAATGCTGGCAGGGTAGTCCAGGCCATGTTTTTAATATGCTGGAATAAATCTACCTCCACAATGGTGGAAGCCAGGTTGGTTGTATCCGAGAGAGGCGACATTTTGTCACCGAAAAATGCGCCGGAAACGATTGCCCCTGCCGAAACAGCCAATGATAAATCCATGGCTTCGGCCATACCGATAAAGGCCACGCCAATAGTGGCACTTGTCGTTAGAGAGCTTCCTAGGGCCGTTCCGATAATTGCAGTAACGGCAAATGCAATGGCATAAAACCATGTGCCGCCGATAAGTTGGATACCGGTACTCAAAAGGACAGGTATTGTCCCGCTTACCATCCAGGTACTGATCAATATGCCAATAAGCAAAAACAGAAATACGGCACCGATTCCGGTTTGCGCTCCTTGTGCCAAACCTGATTGCAAGTCAGAAAAGGAAATTCTTTTTAGAAGACCGTAAGAGGTCACTGTCAGGACAGCAAGTATTAACGGTATGTGCGGTACTGTTTCCAATTTGATAATAAAGAAACCGATAATTGCAAGGACGAATACCAGTAATATGGCTGCTTCCTGCCAGGGCGGGGCTTGTTTGTGTTTGATTTGAAACATATACATACTCCTTTTGTCGTTTTCCGCTTTTTCATGTTGTATTGCAGCAGTTTTCTTCTCTAGGAATCCAAGTAATGCTAATTAGGAGAAGTACAAAAGCTTACACGTCTGCAATGCTCTTTACTTGCAAGTGAGGTGGCAGGGGCGGTGCTGGATACGGATTGCTTCTTGTATATTCGCAGGGTAATTTTCATTTTTCTTTATACAAATAAAAAAAGCCCCATCCCTGAAAAAGGGACGAAGCTTTTTACTCCGCGGTACCACCCTAATTGATGAACAAATTTGTTCATCCAGCTTTTGAAAACTGCCGCTTTTTTGCGATCCTGTAATTCGACAACTGCGCTGCCCGGGCTTGCAGCAACCGCCCGGTCTCTGGGGACTGACAGCAGCAAAGTCTACTTCGGAATCTGCGGAAACTTTTTATGGTAATCTGTTTCCGTGAATCATACAATAAAGCTGGTCTGGCTGTCAACGTTTGTTTGCATGGAAAATAGTTGAAGTTCTTTCTATTTAACTAGTAATCCGGTATAATGAATGAAAAATTTTACCCACCTGGAGGGAGCATATGACATTAAAAGCAGTTGCTAAAACACAGGAATCAGCTCGTATCTATATGATCCAGAGAGGGATATCCAAGGGTGTTCCGATAATGCTCGGCTATCTGCCGATTGCTCTTACATATGGGGTTATAGCGAAACAGGCGGGAATGACCATTGCCGAGATTACGTTAATGAGTGTGCTCGTCTTTGCCGGAGCAAGTCAATTTATGGGAGCCAATATGATAGCGATAGGTACTGGGGCGATTGAAATTATTATTGCTACGTTTGTACTTAATTTTCGGCATTTCGTAATGAGTTTTTCGTTTATGAACCGGCTTCGTTCCATTGGCCTTGAATGGAAGGTGCCTCTTTCACTCGGATTGACGGATGAAACATTTTCGGTCGCCTCGATGCATACCGAAGAAGCCAGGCAGGAAAAAGGAATGTATTTTTACGCAGCATTAATGATAACCGCCTATTCAGCATGGGTAGTTGGCTCGTTTTTAGGCGGAATCCTGGGTGATATCATCCCGGCAATTTTGAGCCAGAGTATGGGGATTGCTTTATACGCCATGTTTATTGGATTATTGCTGCCAAGTGTCAGAAAAGAATTGCGGGTAGGATTAATAGCTGTCATTGCGATGCTTATCAACGCTTTTAGCGCACAGTTTGTAAGTGACGGCTGGGCAATCGTTCTTGGCACACTGGTAGGCGGACTATGCGGGGTCTTTTTGTTAAAGGAGGGTAAACAGTGATTTTGCTTATCATTCTCGGTATGTCTCTTGTTACGATGGTTCCTCGTATGCTGCCCGCATATATCGTCGATAAAATTCATTTTCCTGGATGGATGAACAGATGGCTTAATGCCATTCCTTATGCTGCTTTAGGAGCATTGATTTTTCCAGGGATTCTCACAGTCAAACCGGATCAGCCATATGTAGGATTGATTGGCGGCGCTGTAGCTGTCGTCTTGGCTTTCTTTGGGCTTAATATTATTCTTGTCGTTATCGGTGCTATTGCTACTGTATTCCTGCTAACAATATAGGAAAAACAGAAGGCCGGATAACCGCAAAAAGGCTGTCCGGAATCCCGATAAAGCGGACGGCAAAATGCAGAATAGATAAAGAAAGAGGGGAAAGAAGGATGTACCATATCAGAAAAGCTGAATTAAAAGATGCAGAGCAAATTGCCAATGTGCATGTAAGCAGTTGGAAATCAACTTATTTTGAGTTGATTAACGAAAAAGATATGTCCAATATTACCTTCGAAAACCGGAAAGCTTTATGGGAAACGATTTTAAAAATGCCTGCCTCCGGCCAGGTTGCGCTTGTTGTGGAAAAGGAAGATGGCGATATTATCGGTTTTGTTTCAGGAGGCAAAGAACGTACCAAACGCTTTGGATATGATGGGGAAATCTATGCTATTTATTTATTGGCGGATTACCAGCGCCAAGGGCTAGGTACGAAAATGCTTGCTGCCTTTACAGATGAAATGGTTAAGGAAGGGTATCAATCGATGCTGGTCTGGGTACTAACCAAAAATCCATCGAGCAAATTTTATGCGAAACACGGTGCCCGTCAGATAGAAAAAGAAGATACTACCATCGGTGAAGGTACCTATCAGGAATCTGCATTTGGTTGGGAAAATATCCACGAACTGTCAAGTAAACTGAAGTACCTCGTGCAATGATGTGAAAGGCTGCCGGATGTATTGTCCGGCAGCCTTTATAGTCAGCGAGCATCTTATGATTCCAGAGCTTTGAAAATTGGCGCTCCTGTTATCTTTCTGATAAATTCTCAGGGGCAGGCTCAATATGAATATGAGCATGGTTGATGTCATGTTTTTCCTGCAGTAAATCTTCAATTCGCTCCGTAATTTCATGACTCTCCTGTACATCGAGGGTAGGTTCTACATAAATCGTTACTTCTACTAGTGCATGATTTCCATGAAGACGTCCTTTGATGTCTTTCACTTCTTTGACCTCTTCATCGCTTACAATACTGTTTCTTATCGTATGCAGTTCATCTTCATCAAAGCCATCTGTCAACGTATGGGTAGCATCGCGGAAAATGTCCCACGCTGTTTTGCAGATGATGATGCCGACAAGTAGTCCTGCTGCAGGGTCAAGCCAGTAGAGACCGAACTGTGCGCCTATAATTCCTACAAAAGCTCCAATACTGACAAGCGCATCAGATTTATTATCCTGAGCCGCTGCGTAAAGTGAAGAACTGTTTATCCTTCTGGAAAGCCGTAAATTGAATCGATAGACTGCCAGCATTACTACGGCACTGACTAACGCTGTCCAGGCCGTAATCATATTAGGCTGGACTAGAGAATGATCGATGATTTTCTGGATGGTGTCAAGTATTACCTGAAAACCGACTGTAATCATAATAAAAGCTGCCACCAGCGATGCTATCGTTTCAGCCCGGAAATGACCATAATGGTGGTCTTCATCCGGAGGCTTTCGCGAAATCCGCAAACCGATCAGCACGGCGATGGAAGCAACTACATCTGTTGTATTGTTAAGCCCGTCCGCTCTCAGGGCATCGGAGTTTCCGATTGAAGCAATAATTAACTTGGCTAGAGCCAAAATTAAATAAGCAGCAATGCTTATCCATGCTCCACGTTCTCCTTTTTTTAAGTTTTCATATTGACCCATGAAATAATTGCCTCCGCTTCCTGTCGCTTTTCCAGCAAACATAGCTTACCAAATCAAACTTCAGTAAGTCTAGAGAAAAAAAGCTTGCTTTAGGCACTATAGTTGCCCTGATGCAATTAAATTTAGCGGATGAAACGAAGATAAAGTTAACACAGTCTAGTGTGGGTACGATTAATTGTACACATTTAAGGGTAAAGAAATACAAGTAATCATCTAATCATTTTATATTACTAAGGGAGTGAGAGCATGTATCACGAGACGGTTATCATTGAAGGTTTAGTGGATGGAATGCGCTTCTCCAAACCAATTTTACTCACCTACGATCCTCAGCAGGAAACCATCGAACAGGCAATCATCAATTTTTATAATAGTCAGGCTCGCACATTCGATGAACTTGCTGTCCAAAGAGGATGGGGCGAGTGTTATTGGACATTTCCCTCATACAGTAAAGTAGTTTAGGCGAGGCTTAACCAATTGATCTGCCTCTCCTTTTTCTTTTTCTCGAGGGCTATCTGTTAGATCCAAGCTTATTGACCGGTCGTTAGGGGTATAGAAATAAAGTGCATACTCCAGTATGTCAGGAGAATACTAGTTGTTGAAATAGAAAGGAGCATGAACCATGGTAAAATTGGCTGTTTTTTATTATAGCTCGACTGGTACAAATTATCAGTTAGCCCAATGGGCTGAAGCTGCTGCGAAGGAAGCAGGTGCTGAAGTTAGACTTCGAAAAATCAAAGAACTCGCACCAGAAGAAGCAATTGCCCAAAACCCGGCATGGAAAAAGCATTATGATGAAACCAAAGATGTGCCGGAAGCAACCAATGACGATCTAGACTGGGCGGATGGGTTTATTTTCAGCGTACCGACACGCTTTGGGAATGTACCTTCGCAAGCAAAGCAGTTTATTGATCAAGCTGGTGGACTATGGGCTCAGGGAAAACTTGTCAACAAGGTAGTGAGTGCGATGACGTCTGCTCAAAATCCTCATGGTGGACAGGAAGCAACTACATTGAATTTATACACGACCATGTTCCATTGGGGAGCGATTATCGTCGGTCCTGGCTATACAGATCCGGTGACTTTCGCAGCTGGGGGAAATCCTTATGGTGTAAGTGTTAGTGTCGATCAGGACGGAAATATGATCGAGGATGTAGAGGCTGCCGTGAAGCATCAGGCGAAAAGAACGGTAGAAGTAACGAAGAAAATCGCTCAAGGATGATAGCGGTGGTTTGTGCAGGCTGTCGGAAAAACGGCAGCTTGTTTTTTTTTGCCTTTAGAACGATCAATATTATAAAGCCTTGTCAACGAATGTTCTGCATGAAAAAGCAACACTTAGGACAATATGGGAAGGAGAGTTCATGCAGAAAGGAACAATGCCATGCATACAACGAATAATACCCATCAGGAAAGCGAGATACATGAAAAAAGATGGGCTATTGTTTCACTCGCATCCATTCCGCTTATCATGACACTTGGAAATTCGATGCTTATTCCAGTTCTGCCCTTGATGGAGAAAGAAATGGATATTTCCAAACTGCAATCAAGCTATATCATCATGGTCTATTCCATCGTTGCCATTTTTTTCATCCCTTTGGCCGGATTTTTGTCCGATCGATATGGCAGAAAGGTAGTCATCATTCCGTCCCTAATAATTGTGGGGCTGGGTGGACTTCTTTCCGGGTATGCTTCCTGGAGGATGAGCGATCCGTTTCCGTATATATTGATTGGTCGTATTCTTCAAGGAATCGGCACTTCGGGAACGGCACCGATTGTATTACCCCTAGTAGGAGACATGTTTCAAAGGGAAAAGGACGTCAGCGCCACACTTGGACTGATTGAAACCTCCAATACCTTCGGCAAAGTACTTAGCCCGATTTTAGGGTCCTTGCTGGCCGGAATTGTTTGGTTTTTGCCATTTTGGGCGATACCTGTATTTTGTGCTGTGTCCTTGCTTCTTGTTGTCTTATTGGTACGAAAGCCAAAAAGTGATAAAAAAGGACCGCCTTTCCAAGAATTTTGGAAAAATACACGGAATACCTTCCATAAACATGGAGGTTGGCTGTCAGCTGTATTCGCCATTGGTGCGATTCTAATGTTTATATTGTTCGGCATCCTGTTTTACTTATCAAGTGTGCTAGAGGATCAGTACCATTTTTCAGGCATCAAAAAAGGCTTCTACCTGGCAGGTCCTTTAGCTGCACTCTGTATTGCTTCCTTCACAACAGGAAAAGTAATCAAAGATGACTTGGTCAAAATGAAGTGGATAACTTTTTCCGGGATTCTGCTTTCAGCTCTGTCGGTAGTAGCCGTTCGGTTTTCTGACCATTTTGTCTATCTGTTGATTGTCTTCCTTCTATGTGGTGTCGGTATAGGAGCGGGGCTTCCCTGTTTAGACGCATTGATTACCGAGAGTATTGAAAAGGGAGTCAGAGGGACAATAACTTGTATTTACAGCTCTGCCCGCTATTTAGGGGTGGCTGCAGGGCCTCCGGTCATCGCCTTATTAATGAAGGGAAATTTGACATGGATGGTGGGGGTACTGGCTGGACTGGCAGTCGTGGCCGCGTTCCTTTCTTTTAAAACGATTCGGCCGGAAGCAGATGGGGAATAAGTATAGACTAACAATCGGAAAGTCTGGGGGGCAATCCGAGGCCACTGAAAAAGTCCTTTCAAATCCAGAAGAGATTTTAAAGTTTGTTGTTGATTCTCACGAATCGCTTATCGGTGGATGCTTANGCTGGGGGAAATCCTTATGGTGTAAGTGTTAGTGTCGATCAGGACGGAAATATGATCGAGGATGTAGAGGCTGCCGTGAAGCATCAGGCGAAAAGAACGGTAGAAGTAACGAAGAAAATCGCTCAAGGATGATAGCGGTGGTTTGTGCAGGCTGTCGGAAAAACGGCAGCTTGTTTTTTTTTGCCTTTAGAACGATCAATATTATAAAGCCTTGTCAACGAATGTTCTGCATGAAAAAGCAACACTTAGGACAATATGGGAAGGAGAGTTCATGCAGAAAGGAACAATGCCATGCATACAACGAATAATACCCATCAGGAAAGCGAGATACATGAAAAAAGATGGGCTATTGTTTCACTCGCATCCATTCCGCTTATCATGACACTTGGAAATTCGATGCTTATTCCAGTTCTGCCCTTGATGGAGAAAGAAATGGATATTTCCAAACTGCAATCAAGCTATATCATCATGGTCTATTCCATCGTTGCCATTTTTTTCATCCCTTTGGCCGGATTTTTGTCCGATCGATATGGCAGAAAGGTAGTCATCATTCCGTCCCTAATAATTGTGGGGCTGGGTGGACTTCTTTCCGGGTATGCTTCCTGGAGGATGAGCGATCCGTTTCCGTATATATTGATTGGTCGTATTCTTCAAGGAATCGGCACTTCGGGAACGGCACCGATTGTATTACCCCTAGTAGGAGACATGTTTCAAAGGGAAAAGGACGTCAGCGCCACACTTGGACTGATTGAAACCTCCAATACCTTCGGCAAAGTACTTAGCCCGATTTTAGGGTCCTTGCTGGCCGGAATTGTTTGGTTTTTGCCATTTTGGGCGATACCTGTATTTTGTGCTGTGTCCTTGCTTCTTGTTGTCTTATTGGTACGAAAGCCAAAAAGTGATAAAAAAGGACCGCCTTTCCAAGAATTTTGGAAAAATACACGGAATACCTTCCATAAACATGGAGGTTGGCTGTCAGCTGTATTCGCCATTGGTGCGATTCTAATGTTTATATTGTTCGGCATCCTGTTTTACTTATCAAGTGTGCTAGAGGATCAGTACCATTTTTCAGGCATCAAAAAAGGCTTCTACCTGGCAGGTCCTTTAGCTGCACTCTGTATTGCTTCCTTCACAACAGGAAAAGTAATCAAAGATGACTTGGTCAAAATGAAGTGGATAACTTTTTCCGGGATTCTGCTTTCAGCTCTGTCGGTAGTAGCCGTTCGGTTTTCTGACCATTTTGTCTATCTGTTGATTGTCTTCCTTCTATGTGGTGTCGGTATAGGAGCGGGGCTTCCCTGTTTAGACGCATTGATTACCGAGAGTATTGAAAAGGGAGTCAGAGGGACAATAACTTGTATTTACAGCTCTGCCCGCTATTTAGGGGTGGCTGCAGGGCCTCCGGTCATCGCCTTATTAATGAAGGGAAATTTGACATGGATGGTGGGGGTACTGGCTGGACTGGCAGTCGTGGCCGCGTTCCTTTCTTTTAAAACGATTCGGCCGGAAGCAGATGGGGAATAAGTATAGACTAACAATCGGAAAGTCTGGGGGGCAATCCGAGGCCACTGAAAAAGTCCTTTCAAATCCAGAAGAGATTTTAAAGTTTGTTGTTGATTCTCACGAATCGCTTATCGGTGGATGCTTACCGCGGGCACGGCCTCAGCTAACTTGGTCAAGAAGATCACTTAACCAAGTGGATCTTCGGCTCGCGCTGTTCCCGCAGGCGTCACCACCGAACGCTCATCGTGGAATCAACAGAGGGTAAACGAAAAAGAAGTGATTTTCTTTGAATTCTAAAAGAAAGTCACTCTTTTTTCTTGTACACTGAAAACCATCTATATGTCTGATGGGGATCTCGTGGAACGAGCTCAGGTCGACATGTCTTTCAATATTTCCTTGCAATGGCACCAGAAGATGACGACATTGATCCCAGCTTATTAGCTTACTTCCGTCGTAAACGTCTGAAAGACCCAAACCTTTTAGATTTCCTGATTGGAAAAACCGTAGAGGCCGCTCTTGAGAAAGGCGTGATCCAATCGAAGTCTCTCATCCTTGATGCGACACACACTAAGGCTCGATACAATCAACCATCCCGTCAAGAAGTATTGCGTAACCGTTCCAAGAACGTCCGTAAAATGATTTATTCTCTCGATGAATCCATGAAGAAATAGAGGGCACAAATCATTGAAATTAGATAAAAAGCGGTCTGAATGGAAATTAACTTCCATACAGACCGCTTTTTTTAAATTCTACTTTTCAAAGACCTTCAGTTTTTCAGTGGCCTCGACTATCCCCGGGCTTTTTTTAGATGCACTGACGATTTGGGCACTTTTGGGAGTTTTGGGAGAAAGATATAGGGGAACTGATAAATAAATATTCAGAAAATTATTGCATTATAACTGATTTTCTAGGATAATATAAAAAAGGAACAAGGGGGCGTGTTCCATGAAAAAGCATAAGATCAATTACAGATTACAGGCTTTTGGAACCAATAGGAAAAGTAAAATCGTGGCCAAACGTGAAATCTCCTATGAAATCAAGCTTGCTACAAAATTACTTCTCGATGAGTTATGTTTTAACTGGAACAAATCACGCTTAGAAACGCAAATCAATAGCTCGATTGATGCAAGTGACAGAGAAGCTTTCCTTGCCTTAAGCAAGCAGTACCAGTCTTACGTTAAGGAATAAGCAGGATGTTGAATAGATAGATCCTTGCCGACTTGGCAGGGATTTTTTGCTTTTTCGGTGCCAAATAGGATTGAAATAGATCAATTCTGGGGAAAGTGTATCAGGAGTAAAACTTAACTTTTCTCCGACTTAAGGAACGCTAACCCGCAAGTCTGGAATTTATTTAAACGAGACCTTTTTATTATGTTACAATGAGTAACGTATCATAGAAACAACAACCAGAAATGAAGGGATTTAACATGAAACTGAATGCGTTGATCATGACAGCCGCTTTAGGTGCTTTATTGCTTGGCTGTCAGCAGGATGGAGAGCCGAAACCGGGAGAAGATAGTCAAACTAGCCAAACCGAACTGGATGACAAGCAGTCCGGCGACCAGACCGGACAGGAAGAAGAGAGCCAAGAGGATCAGGAAGACCAAGCCGATGGTAACCATGCCCAGCTGGAGAAGCCGGAGGACGGCGAGGTTGTCACCGTTGAGGATCCGGAAAGCATGCTTGTGCTTGCCAACAAACAGTTCAAACTTCCTGATGGTTATGAGCCGCCCGATTTAATTGCTCCTGAGGTACCTTTTTATTTTGAAGAGGACCTGGAAAAGCGCTATATGCGAGAGGAAGCTGCCCATGCCTTAGAAGACTTGTTTGACGGGGCAGGGGAGGCTGGACTTGATTTAGTGGCCGCCTCTGGATATCGTTCTTATGAACGCCAGAAAGAAATTTACCAGCAAAACGTCGAAAGTATGGGTCAGGAGGAAGCTGATAAATTTTCCTCGAAGCCCGGTAACAGTGAACATCAGACGGGACTTGCCATGGATGTAACTTCAGCAGAAATGGCTTTTTCATTGGAGCAGGCGTTCAAACAAACCGATGAAGGCAAATGGCTGGCAGATAATGCCCCTGACTATGGTTTTATTATCCGTTATCCTGAAGGAAAAGAGGATATCACTGGATACAGTTACGAGCCTTGGCACATTCGTTATGTCGGCAAAGAGACTGCTGAGCAAATAGATAAACAAAATATAACATTGGAAGAATATTTGTATTCCAATTAAACAGAGACGCCCTGATAACATGCTTCAGGGTGTCTTTTTTATCATCCTGCGTTAGAACCGCATTTATTTCACTGAATGGATTTGGAAAAACGAGCGCGAAAAAAATAGACAGAATTTTAACATTATTTATTCCATATTCTGTTATGCTTGAATTAATAAGAAAAGGGGGGAGAAAATGGGTGTGAAAAACAAACGGGTGCGCAGCTGGCTTTTGTATGATTGGGGAAATTCTGCTTTTGCTACTACGATCATGGCAGCTATTTTGCCGGTTTTTTATTATGACGTGGCTGCAAAAGGTCTACCGGAAAGCACGGCAGCAAGCTATTGGGGATATTCCCAATCATTGGCTGTATTGCTTGTTGCGGTAATGGCTCCGATTTTGGGGGCGATCAGCGACTATTCAGCGGCTAAAAAGCAGTTCTTGCGTTTTTTTGCCTTCATGGGAATGATTGCAAGTGTGCTTCTCGCTTTTGTTGGAGAGGGGGATTACTTATTTGCTTCGATTCTTTTGATTGTCGGGACAATCGGTTTTTCCGGGGGGAACGTGTTTTACGATGCTTTTTTGCCGGAAATAGCAGAAGGGGACAATATCGACAGCATATCGACCAGGGGATTTGCTTATGGC
>NZ_LN611425.1:1567233-1711211 GCF_000821245.2 Virgibacillus senegalensis | reverse complement strand
TGTCAGCAGGATGGAGAGCCGAAACCGGGAGAAGATAGTCAAACTAGCCAAACCGAACTGGATGACAAGCAGTCCGGCGACCAGACCGGACAGGAAGAAGAGAGCCAAGAGGATCAGGAAGACCAAGCCGATGGTAACCATGCCCAGCTGGAGAAGCCGGAGGACGGCGAGGTTGTCACCGTTGAGGATCCGGAAAGCATGCTTGTGCTTGCCAACAAACAGTTCAAACTTCCTGATGGTTATGAGCCGCCCGATTTAATTGCTCCTGAGGTACCTTTTTATTTTGAAGAGGACCTGGAAAAGCGCTATATGCGAGAGGAAGCTGCCCATGCCTTAGAAGACTTGTTTGACGGGGCAGGGGAGGCTGGACTTGATTTAGTGGCCGCCTCTGGATATCGTTCTTATGAACGCCAGAAAGAAATTTACCAGCAAAACGTCGAAAGTATGGGTCAGGAGGAAGCTGATAAATTTTCCTCGAAGCCCGGTAACAGTGAACATCAGACGGGACTTGCCATGGATGTAACTTCAGCAGAAATGGCTTTTTCATTGGAGCAGGCGTTCAAACAAACCGATGAAGGCAAATGGCTGGCAGATAATGCCCCTGACTATGGTTTTATTATCCGTTATCCTGAAGGAAAAGAGGATATCACTGGATACAGTTACGAGCCTTGGCACATTCGTTATGTCGGCAAAGAGACTGCTGAGCAAATAGATAAACAAAATATAACATTGGAAGAATATTTGTATTCCAATTAAACAGAGACGCCCTGATAACATGCTTCAGGGTGTCTTTTTTATCATCCTGCGTTAGAACCGCATTTATTTCACTGAATGGATTTGGAAAAACGAGCGCGAAAAAAATAGACAGAATTTTAACATTATTTATTCCATATTCTGTTATGCTTGAATTAATAAGAAAAGGGGGGAGAAAATGGGTGTGAAAAACAAACGGGTGCGCAGCTGGCTTTTGTATGATTGGGGAAATTCTGCTTTTGCTACTACGATCATGGCAGCTATTTTGCCGGTTTTTTATTATGACGTGGCTGCAAAAGGTCTACCGGAAAGCACGGCAGCAAGCTATTGGGGATATTCCCAATCATTGGCTGTATTGCTTGTTGCGGTAATGGCTCCGATTTTGGGGGCGATCAGCGACTATTCAGCGGCTAAAAAGCAGTTCTTGCGTTTTTTTGCCTTCATGGGAATGATTGCAAGTGTGCTTCTCGCTTTTGTTGGAGAGGGGGATTACTTATTTGCTTCGATTCTTTTGATTGTCGGGACAATCGGTTTTTCCGGGGGGAACGTGTTTTACGATGCTTTTTTGCCGGAAATAGCAGAAGGGGACAATATCGACAGCATATCGACCAGGGGATTTGCTTATGGCTATATCGGCGGGGGTCTTTTGCTGGCTATTAATGTTCTTATGCTGCTGAAGCATGATTGGTTCGGAATGCCTGATCAGGCAGTCGCCAGTCGGGTTTCCTTTGCAACTGTGGGTGTTTGGTGGTTCATTTTTTCGATTCCGCTATTCCGGAATATACGGGAGGAAAAGAAGCATCCACCACAGCGAAACGATTCGTACGCGATGATTGGCTTCAAGCGGGTAGCAAGTACGTTCAAGGATATAAAGCAATATCGACAGCTTCTGATATTTTTGTTAGCTTTCTGGTTATACAATGATGGAATTTCCACCATCATTAAAATGGCAACCATATACGGGAAAGACATAGGTATTGATACCAATTCATTGATTACAGCTTTGTTGATTACACAGTTCATCGGTATTCCGTCCACCTTTTTATTTGGCTGGATTGCCGGCAAGGTAACAGCGAAGAAAGCATTGCTGATTACCCTGTATGCATACGTAGCCATTGTAATCTTGGGATTCTTTATGGTGTCTGCTATTCACTTTTATTTACTGGCAATTTGTGTAGGTTTGGTACAGGGCGGTGCACAGGCATTGAGTCGTTCGCTTTATGGACGGATGATACCGGGAGACAGGCATGCAGAGTTTTTCGGGTTTTATGGAATTTCTTCTAAGTTTGCTGCTGTTTTCGGTCCATTTCTGTTTGGGTTCGTTGGCCAGCTTACAGGTTCGAGCAGGTTCGGCATCATTTCATTACTGATTTTCTTTATTGCCGGAATTGTCTTATTGAATATGGTGAATGTGGAGAAGGGAATTCAAGAAGCTAACAGGCAGACAAATCCAGATTTAAAAGTGGAAGTACACTGAGGGACCACAACGATGTGGATCCCCCTTTACTTATCACTTTTTTCTCGTTTTGGAAAAGGATTAATAAAAACGGGACGTTTCTAAGGGGGCTTTCGCAGTCGCAGTCAAACGCCCCGTTTTTACATAGAAGAAAGCTTATGAAATTTGTCCTGCAGCCGTTTTACACGATGGGATCACTATACCGGTTGGTTACATTTAAATGTAATGGTTTTCCGGTATCGTAGGAAATATTCTCAATCAACGTTCTTAATTTTTGCTTTTTGACAACAGAAGGTTTTTTCCAGTAATCAATCACTTCGTTCATGATTTCAATTCCCTCTATCCTCGCCCTTTCGAACAACTGCCAAAAGCTTTCTCTGGAAGCCTCTTTCGTTGCCGGATGGTACCAGACAGAACCAGACTCATTTAGAAAATCTGTCTTTTCGGTCACTGGCCGGTGGGAAAAAGCAGAAACCAGGGAAGGGAATAATGCATTCTTCCAGCCATATGGGTCATACAGAAGTCGCAGTGCACGTTTCATATCCTGATAGGAGGCTTCGATATAATTCCTGGTCAGGCCATCGGGAAGATTCGGATAATGTCTGTTGATCAAATCAGTCATAAGTTCCGATATTTCACTTCCGAGCATGCGACCGGCATCCAGCTCTTTATAAACGGGAGCCTTCCAAGTTTTCAAATTACGAAGTTTTTCTGCCACCAATGTATCGATGATGATTTCCAATTGCTGATGGCTGCTGCCTCGGTAACCTGCTTTGTAGTGGATATAGGGGTGGGTATTCCGGTCGAGAATATGGTGTGTGGTAAATCCAAATACATAGGCCTTAACTGCAGTTGTTTTATCGCTTGCTTCGTCTAGGAGATCAATCAGGAAGTCACCGCATTTTTCAGTATGCAGAAGGGTACCGATTTGATTAACGGGAGAGGATTTTTTCCACGGCCAAAAATCATGGTAAAAAAACGGGTCAGGTCCTTGGGCGCCTATTTTCATGTAAGCATCCTGCTGAAAAAACGGATTTACCAAGGTCAAGGAGTCGGCTATCTCCTCACAAAATAAAATATGGGTCCAACTGTTCGGCATTTCTTTTTCCTCCAGGTAAGACGGTTTGCAAGTATTATATCGAATGAAAAGACAAAAAAGAATGTCTGTTCTGGGAAAAATTGTGTCGATTTGAGGGCGAAGACAAAAAGAGAGCCTTGTGCCATACAAGACTCTCTTTACCACTTATGTTGTGCGAGCATAAACGGAGAAACTTTATCCTGAAAAGTCTCTCCCTTCGCTTGCTTTTTGTTTAGTTTATCATGATTTTTATCTATTTTAAATAGTGGGAAGATTAAATCCTTATTTTAACAATCGCTGGACACTCCGTTTTCTACATTCTTAGAAAATTTGGTACAATGAATGGGAAGTATATTCAAAGGGAGGATGTCAGAACATGGATTATCGGATCGAAAAAGATACACTGGGAGAAATGCAAGTAGCAGCTGATAAATATTGGGGAGCACAGACGCAGCGCAGTAAGCAAAATTTTCCGATCGGCTCAGAAAAAATGCCGCAAGAAGTCATTGACGGGTTTGCGATTTTGAAAAAAAGTGCTGCTATGGTCAACCGTGATCTGGGCTTGCTAGAGGAAGATAAAGCCAAAGCAATCGCCTATGCAGCTGACAAAATTTTGGCCGGTGAGCTGAAAGAACACTTTCCATTAGTAGTCTGGCAAACTGGAAGCGGTACACAATCCAATATGAATGTCAATGAAGTCATTGCATACGTAGGCAACCAATGGCTGGAAGAAAACAATAGCGAATACCGACTTCATCCGAATGATGATGTCAACAAATCTCAAAGTTCAAATGATACATATCCTACGGCTTTGCATATCGGGGCTGTGGTAAAGTTGGAGGATACGGTTCTGCCTGCCCTTCATACATTGAAAAAAACATTAAAAGAAAAAATGGAAGCGTTTCAGGATATTGTGAAAATTGGGCGGACTCACTTGCAAGACGCAACTCCGCTTACGCTAGGCCAGGAGATCAGCGGCTGGCATCGAATGCTGGAAAAAACAGAAGCCATGCTGTCCGATAGTATCCGGTATGTAAAGGAACTGGCAATCGGTGGTACAGCAGTGGGGACGGGACTGAACGCCCATCCTGAATTTTCGGAACGGGTGTGTGGAAAAATTAATGAATATACCGGCAAAGATTTTGTGTCGGCACCTAATAAATTTCATGCGCTTACCAGTCATGATGAATTGGTTCATGCGCACGGCGCTTTAAAAGCATTGGCGGCAGACCTTATGAAGATTGCTAATGACGTTCGCTGGCTTGCTAGTGGACCACGCTGTGGGATTGGCGAAATCAATATTCCTGCCAACGAACCAGGAAGCTCGATTATGCCTGGCAAGGTGAACCCTACGCAAAGCGAAGCAGTAACAATGGTGGCGGTCCAAGTCATGGGGAATGACGCTGCGATTGGTTTTGCAGCCAGCCAGGGTAACTTTGAATTAAACGTCTTCAAACCAGTAATTGCCCATAACTTTATCCAATCAGCACAGCTTTTGGCTGACAGCATGCTTTCGTTTGATGAGCGTTGTGTAAAGGGACTGGAGCCGAATCTGGAAAATATCGAGAAAAACCTGAAGGATTCCCTTATGCTGGTAACGGCTTTGAATCCTCATATCGGTTATGAAAATGCTGCAAAAATAGCCAAAAAAGCTTTTGCGGACAATACAACGTTAAAACAGGCAGCGGTTGATTCCGGCTTGTTGACAGAAGAACAATTTGAGGAATACATCAACCCAAAAGAAATGACTTATCCAAAATAATCAAGTAAGGTCCCCGTTTCCACGAATCGCTTGTCGGTGGATGCTTGCCGCGGGCACGGCCTCAGCTTCCTCAGAAGTATGCGGGATCTTCGGACGCGTGCTGTTCCCGCTGGAGCCGCGCGGAATGCGTATGGTATTTCCGCAGAGATGAACGAATGGAAGGAATAAAGGGCACGAACCTCTTTAAATGAAACGAAAAGCGGTCTGTATGGAAATTCAATTCCACACAGACCGCTTTTTAAAAATTCCACTTCCATAAAGCTTCGTTTTTTCGGTGTCCAAACTGGATGGAAGGTGTATTTTTGCGGCCGATTATTAAGATGATTGAACAGCCCTTTTATCGGGGATATACCAAGCAAGGAAATGTTTCCGATAGGAGGTTATGGTAATGAGTAAAGTGATTTCTTATGGCAAAGAACTAGGAAAAGAATTTAAAAAAGATGATGCGACAACTTTGGCAGCAGCTCAGGCATTTTATTATTTACTCGCTATAGTTCCTTTATTGATTTTGCTGTTGTCGATCCTTCCATACTTGGCTATTGAACCACAACGAGCTGTCAGCTTTGTAGAAAATGTTGTCCCTTCAGAAATCGCAGGAACTTTTGAAGATACGATAATAAACGTTGTCAGCAATCAGCGTGGTGGTTTATTAACTATAGGTATTTTAGGGACTATTTGGTCTGCTTCCAAGGCAGTCAATGCATTTATCGATGCATCCAATCATGCCTATAATGTGGAGGAAACACGATCATTTATCAAAGTGAAGCTATTATCTCTCGGTCTGACGCTTGGAATGGTGGTGGCTTTGGCTGTAGCACTTGTTTTACCTATTTTCGGCGGGGTGTTGCTTGACTTTATCAAGTCTGTCATCACCTTACCAAGTGGAACAGAATTGTTGATCAATGTTTTACGCTGGGTAATTAGTATTGTCGTTATGATTGCAATTTTAACATTGCTTTACTGGCTTGCACCGAACATTCACTTTCCGATTCGCCAAGTAGTTCCTGGCGCCATTTGTGCCGCCATTCTATGGCAGATCATTTCTTTCGGTTTTTCCTTTTATTTAGGGAACTTCGGCAACTACTCTGCCACATATGGAAGTCTGGGCGGAGTCGTCATTCTTCTTCTATGGTTCTTCCTGACAGGCTTGACCCTTGTCATAGGAGCGGAAATTAATGCCATTTATCACCGAAAAAAACAGGGGAATCAAGAGTGAAGCCGCTTAAGTGGTTGTCCATCTATTCATCCCTTTGAAGATAAGTTTTCTTTATCGTGGATGTTGCCAATGTGTTTGTTCTTTTCTTTACTGCATTACCAATGTTTTCTCCTGATAATCAGGTGAGATTATCTCATACTAGGATTACAGGAGGTGATACACATGGCAAGCAACAATTCTAACCAATTATTAGTGCCTGGTATCGAGCAAGCATTGGATCAAATGAAAGTGGAAATCGCGCAGGAATTCGGTGTGAATCTTGGAGCTGATTCTGTTTCCCGCGCTAACGGTTCTGTAGGCGGAGAAATCACTAAACGTCTTGTAAGAACTGCTCAACAACAAATGGGCGGTAGCTCGCAGTCTTAATCTGCAACCTCTGACAATTTGATATTAATGGCTAAAGGAGGCATTGTGACAAATGCCTCCTTTTTGGTGGACCAGCATGATAAGTCTTTATCTGAGGAAGATCCGAAAAAACCAGGTACAAGCGCTTTAAAGAAAGGAAGAAAGGCTTCCTGTTCATGATATATTTACCAGATAAGTTCATAAATATTATTTGCCGCACCGTCAATAATATGGTTACAGGAGGTGATACACATGGCAAGCAAAAACAACAACCAATTGCTAGTACCAGGAGTAGAACAAGCGTTGGATCAAATGAAAGTCGAAATCGCTCAAGAATTCGGCGTTAACCTTGGCGCTGACACCACCTCTCGTGCCAACGGATCTGTTGGTGGAGAAATCACTAAACGTCTTGTAAGAACTGCTCAACAACAAATGGGTGGTACTCAACAACTATAAGTGAATCAATAATGGCTGGGAGAGACATCCTTTACGATGTCTCTCCTACTTTCTTTCTGGTATTTTCCCTCTTCCGTCTTTTTTTCAAGCAGGAGACGGATACTAATTAAAGACATTATAGGTAGAAGGGGATGATTAGATGCACGTTTGCCCGCTTTGCAATGGAATGAGAACAGTTCAAAGGACTTGTTCTGAATGTGGAGGAGAGATGACAGACCAGGGAAAAGTGGTTGACTTCATGGGAGATTACAGCCCGTATCTCGATATAGAAATTGTCAAGACAGTAGATGGGGTTAGAGATTCCACAAGCAGTAATACGTGTGTCCATTTATTCCAGTGTTTAGGGTGTGATGCACAGATGACAGAAGTGATACTGGAAATCTCTAAATAAAAAAAGAGCAACAAGCTTGGGGGGATGCTTGCTGCTCCTAAAAACTTATCTTATTCTTAGTTCAGTATCTATATCGAAAAAGTGGGCTTTGTTCATATCAAGTGCCAAGTCGATTTTTTCCCCGCCATTAATGTCGGTCCGAGAATCTACACGGGCAATGAAGTCCTGATCATTTACTTTGGAGTAAAGATATGATTCAGATCCCATCAACTCAGCGACATCAATTGTGGCAGTGATTTTTGTACCTGGAGTCGATTCGATAAATACCGGCTCATCATGCATGTCTTCCGGACGGATTCCAAGAAGCACTTCTTTTCCGACATAGTTTTGGGCGCGAAGGGTTTTCATTTTCCCTTCCGGAACCTGGATTTTAATATCCCCGATTTGGAATGCTCCATCACTCAAAGTACCGGTAAGAAAATTCATGGAAGGGGAACCGATAAATCCGCCTACGAATACGTTTTCCGGTTTATCGTAAACTTCTTTTGGTGCACCAACCTGTTGAATGATACCATCCTTCAAAACAACCAGCCGTGTGGCCATTGTCATCGCTTCTGTCTGGTCGTGGGTAACATAAATAGTAGTCGTCTGAAGACGTTTATGCAGTTTCTGGATTTCAGCACGCATTTGTACACGCAATTTTGCATCAAGGTTGGAAAGCGGCTCATCCATCAAGAATACTTTTGCATCCCGTACAATCGCGCGTCCTAGTGCCACACGCTGACGCTGACCGCCAGACAGCGCTTTTGGTTTACGATCCAGATATCCTTCCAGACCGAGGATTTTTGCAGCGTTTTTAACACGCTGATCGATTTCTTCTTTTTTGAACTTACGGAGCTTCAGACCGAATGCCATGTTGTCGTACACATTCATGTGCGGGTATAAGGCATAGTTCTGGAACACCATTGCGATGTCGCGATCCTTTGGTGCCACATCATTCATCCGGGTGTTATCAATGTAAAAGTCCCCGTCGGAAATTTCCTCCAACCCGGCAATCATCCTGAGTGTAGTGGACTTTCCACAGCCGGAAGGACCAACAAAAACGACAAATTCTTTATCAGCGATTTCCAGATTGAAATCTTCCACCGCTGTTACATTTTTATCATAGACTTTGTAAATATTTTTTAGACTAAGTTCAGCCACGATTATCTCCTCCTGTTTATGTAAGCGTTTTTACTACATGTTTTAAGTGTACTGAATAGACTGAAAACGGTAAATGGACTAGTTGCACAAAGTTCCTGCCAACGTTTTGTGCACACTTACCAGTTTAGCGATTTTTTTTAAGTATTAAAGCGAGATATACGGTTAAAGCACCTTTGAACTGTTTGACGTCGATTCCAGTTTTTTCAATGAATTTGTCTACTCGGTATTGAAGGCTGTTTCGATGCATATACAATTTTTTTGATGCCATTGTCGCATTAGAATTACATTCAAGGAATGTCTGGATGGTTGTCAGCAATTCCTTTTCTTCTATTGTATCCTGAAAAACAGCAGAAACAATTTCCTCGCTGTATTCGAGTGCCTTATCAAGGAACAAGTAGGGAACGGCATCGATAAAGGTTATTACCGGATTATTGTCGTAGCTGCGAACCGTTTTAAACCATTCCATCCCTATTTGAAACTGGTTTTGGGCCAGAGATAAGTCGGAATATGTAGGTCCGATAAATAGATGGACTTTCGTGTAAAAGTCACTCATGAGTAAATCGGTAATCTGGCCATAGCTGACTTCCTCTTCACCTGGTGACAGATAGTCCGTTTCCACGATAACTCCCTCATTTGTCGAAAGCCATATAATAGGGACGGTTTCTGGGTAAAAACCGGCAATAGCTTCGCGAAAAGATCCTGGCTCAATATTGGCTTCTGACAAGTAAAAATAAACAAAACGGTGAGTCTCTTCGGTTGTCTGGGTCAGATGATCTGGCGATGCACCATGAAGAAGAAGATCCGCCCAGGCAAGCTCCTGTTGATTGGCTGCTGCATGCCGGAAGTGATACGGCTTAAGGAAGGCTTGGAGGAGAAGCAAATCCTTTTCAGTAAGTTCTTCATTGGGTATGCCAACAATCTCCTTTTCATCGGTAGTAAACCACCGGTGAGCATCTATATTAGGGTTATCTCCCGGATGGTAGGTAATCAGTCCCGGAAAAACGGCACGTAGGTTGTCAATCATTAAAGACCCTCATTCCTCATATTTTCCTTTATTATAACAAAACCAGCCATTCGAGGGAGTCATGACTAAATAGGAATAGCAACAAAAAAATAGTTTTCATACAAAAAGAAAACCTCCCTATACGGGAGGCTGGTATTAGTCAATCGTCAACTGGAAAGGGTTGTCCTTGTCTGGGTAAATCACGGGCTTCTTCGATTTGTTTTCGATTCTTGACGGTATCGACTGTCCCGCCGGCAAGGCCTTCGTTGATCATCCGGTCGACATCCAGCTCGTAGTGTTTCTCCTCGTTTAAATGGGGAATATCTTTATTCGATTCCATTTAGCAGTACCTCCTTTTCTATAGGATTGCAAAGAAAGGAGTGGTTCATTCTTAGGTTACTCGATCCTGCAGGTTGCTTAAATAGAAGGCATACTGAAATGGATAGGAAAGCACCGTTTCGGCTTGTTCTGCAAGCTTCGGATGCTGGAAGACACTGAAGCCTGGTTTAGAATTGACTTCAAACAGCCAGATACGCCCTTCCCGATCGATACCGAAATCGATGCCGATTTCCCCAATAGTCGCCGGGTAGTTCTTCTCGATACTTTCGACAACTAACAGCGCCATGGCTTCCAGTCTCTTTTTGATTTTGTCAGCCTCTTCACCTTTAAACAATTCTTCGATAAGCAATACTTTTCCACCCCGCTTGACATGGGTGGTCAAGCTCCCTTTTCCTGCGAATTTAGCACACATCAGGGGAACTTCCCAGCTGTTGCGGTGATTTTTGTTGACATGGACTCGAAAATCAAGCGGACTGTTCCTTTTTTGAATCAATTTGACTTCCTGCTGGGCAATGTAACCTTTCATCCCATTTGGGAAATGCTGTTGAAAAAAAGCCTGTGGATTTTCATAACGGTTGACCTGCGGTTTATTATCCAAGTAGTAATGGCATTCCAGGACACCATCTGAAAGCAACAGGCACTTGACAATCCCGTTCCCTCTGCTGCCATGTATCGGTTTAATATACACATTATATTTTTTGAGCATTGTTTCGATTTTTTGCTCGGAAGGGTGTAAAATAGTTTCCGGTACAAGAAAAGAACATGTCGGGTCCTTCATCAAGCACTGATAAATTTCCCATTTATTAAAGAAGTCATTATTAAACAGAATGGCCCGTTCTTCGATGGAGGACTTGGCCTTCATCACATCTGGATGGTGCTCTGTTTTTCGGTTGGGAATTCGATTGTAAACTACTTTTGGCAGGGGAAACAGTCCCTTCTGCCAGCTTCCGTTTTCATAATAAAAGGCTTGAAGCTGTTTGTTTTCATAATCGATGTGCTGGTGGCCGAAAAATAACGCCTGCATGCCCATCCTTTTTCCTGCCATACTCATCCGGGAAAAAATTGGTGCGCGCTCATCTGTCAAAAAATGATTTCCGGAGAAACCGGCAGTTAAAATTCCGATGGTTAACAGGATTGTGCACCGTTCATTCTGTATGTTGATCGATAAAGATGAGCTTTTGTGCAGGTTAAGCAAATTTTTCAAATGGGAAGAAATATACAATGTCATCGGATCTTTGTCATGGAAAAGTGTTTCAACAGGGGAGTGGATAGGTCCGTATTGAATCTCCGTTACAGGTTCAAATATTTCTAAATGGCGGTAAGGAATGATCATTCTATTTTGGCTGCCCTGATAAAATTTTATCTTGAACGTTTCCATCGAAAAGCCCCCCTTCCCTTGAAAGCATGTTCTTCTAACCAATTATATGTGGAAGTTACCGTCTCATGCGTTTGACATGGGCAAGCAATCAATAAAGATAAAGAAAGGTAGATGAATGTGTCAGCAATCGTATTGATTATCATGATGATTCTAATAGGTGCCATCATTGGTGGATTAACTAACTCATTGGCGATTAAAATGCTTTTTCGCCCATATGAAGCTAAATATATCGGATCGTGGAAGCTTCCATTTACTCCAGGGTTGATTCCAAAGCGCAGGGAAGAATTGGCCAGGCAGTTGGGACGTATGGTAGTAGAACACCTGTTGACTCCAGCGGGTATCCGGAAAAAATTACAGCAGCCGTTATTTCAAAAACAGCTGTCCAGCTGGGCACAAAAAGAAATGGCCAACTTGCTTGAACGTGATGTCAGTGTGAAAGATGCATTGGCAGCTGCAGGATTTAACGTGAATGAAAAGGAAATCCGCAAGAAAATTGCCGAGTTATCAGCAAATCAATATCGGGAATTTATGATGAACAACCAAGACAAGCCCTTAACGGACTTTTTATCCACAGAATGGAGACAAAAGATGGACGCGGGTGTTAATCGGGCCGGCAAATTTGCGCAGCATAAATTGATGGAGTACTTGTCCGGGGCAGAAGCTAAAACCAAGATCGGTGTGATAGTGGAGAATTACCTGGATGGAAAAGGCTTTTTCGGAAACATGATTTCCTCTTTTCTCGGAAACGAGGGACTTGCAGATAAAATCCAGCCGGTACTGATTGAGTATGTCCAGTCGGAGGAAGCCGGGGCTATTATCGGAAAAATGCTCACTCAAGAAGCAGAACGGCTCTATCAAACACCGGTTGGCCGGTTAGAAGCAAAAATCGGAACAGATGCGATTGCTGGTTTGATTGGCAGTGCGGTTTCCAGTTCTGTACCGGTGGACCGCTGGTTGAATAAAACGATTCAGGAGTGGGCGGAACCAGTTAAACAGCCAATCCTGAATAATATGGTTCCGATTATGGTCGGCAAAGTTTCCCATGCACTTGCCGACCGGATGGAAGTATTGATGGACAGCCTCCATCTTGCTGAAATTGTTGAAAAAGAGGTAGAGGATTTTCCAATTGAAAGGATTGAGCAGCTTGTCCTTGATATATCCCGCCGGGAATTTAAGATGATTACCTATCTGGGAGCTCTTCTAGGAGGGGCAATCGGTTTGGTGCAGGGGATAATCGTCACGTTGTTTAGTTGATGGTTTCCTATTTCGTTTTTCCTCTGACTATACATTGTTTTTTAGGTTTGTTATAGTGGGGAAAGTAGCGTGAAAACGCAAAAATAGGAGGATTTTACAAATGGCGAATATTTACGATAGTGCCTATGGACTAGAAAAGGCAATCCGAGAAAGCGAAGAATTTAAAGGGCTTAAGGAAGCTTATGATAAGGTAATGGCTGATGAGTCAGCCAAAAAAATGTTTGATGATTTCCGCACTACCCAAATGCAACTTCAGGAAAAGCAAATGCAAGGACAGGAAATCACCGAAGAAGAAGTAGAAAAAGCGAAAGGTGTCGTGGAATTGGTCCAGCAACACCCGGAAATTTCTAAACTGATGGAAGAAGAACAACGCTTGAACGTCGTCATCAATGACGTCAGCCGAATCATTACAAAACCACTGGAAGAACTGTACGGTAACCCGGAGCAGCAACAGTAATAAAAAGCAGCCTCATCCTGTATGGATGGAGGCTGCTTTTTTCTATTTCAGGAACCCGCGTGACCTATAGCGCGGTTATCGTCTTTAGCGATGGAACAAAATTAGTTTTCCGTCAGGTGAAACACAGCGGTGTGTATAGTTGCTGTATTCCAAATCGTCGAGCCGGTTGGTACCGATTTGTTCAGCATCTTTGTCACTTGCTGCTTCGAATGTTTCTTCCAGAAGTTTTTTTCCTTCATGATTAAATACAGTCAATACATATGTCCTCATTGGTGCCCCTCCTACATTAATTATTGTACAATACATTTATTATTCTTTATTCGGATACTAAACTCCTTTCTAAATGGCGTCGGAAAATTTCACAGGTCCTATCCCTCTCCCGTGAAAAAATATATAATAAAATGGAACTTTTTGATTAAATGGTTCGTAAGTCCAAGGGGAGAGATGAGAGGAGATGTTATATGACACTGAAAATAAGTAATGTTACCAAGCGTTTTGGTGATTTCACGGCAGTAAATGATCTGTCGCTTGAAATTCCGGAAGGCCAAATTTTCGGGTTTTTGGGCGCCAATGGTGCCGGGAAAACGACAACTTTCCGAATGATACTTGGTTTGCTGGATGTGACCGAAGGGAGTATCGATTGGAACGGGGAAACAATCAATTACAGCAACAGTGATGCTATCGGGTATTTGCCGGAAGAACGAGGATTGTATCCGAAATTGACTGTAAAGGATCAAATTATCTATCTTGGCAGGCTGCGCGGTATGCAAAAAAACGAAATTATGGATGAGCTGAAAAAATGGCTGGAAAAATTCCGAGTCCCTGACTATCTAGATAAAAAAATAGAGGAGCTTTCGAAAGGGAACCAACAAAAAATCCAATTTATTTCCGCTGTTATCCACCGCCCTAAGTTGCTCATATTGGATGAGCCGTTCTCCGGCCTGGACCCTGTCAATGTGGAAATGTTAAAACAAGCCGTAATCGATTTGAAAAAACAAGGCACTTCGATTGTGTTTTCTTCCCATCGAATGGAACACGTTGAAGAGCTTTGTGAGCATTTGTGCATTATGCAGCATGGCAGTCCAGTCGTTCATGGTTCGTTGAGGGAAATTAAGCGGTCCTTCGGAAAGAAAAACGTATTTATTCACGCTGATTTTGACCTTGGATTTTTAGAGAGAATTACAGGCGTGGTCAACTACAAAGCTACGACCGAAGGCTGCGAATTGCAAATCAATGATGAAGCAGTGTCACAGGAAGTATTGACTGCCATACACGGCCGGGGATTTGTGAGAAGATTCGCCATAGAAGAGCCTTCCCTGAATGATATATTTATAGAGAAAGCAGGTGCATCCTATGAATAAATTTTGGATCGTCCTGTCCCATACATATATGACCCGTTTCAAAACAAAATCATTCCTGATTACCAACATCATAGCTTTAATATTTATCGTGGGATTGGCCAACATCGGTTCGATTATTGATTTGTTTGATAATGAAGAGGACAGACAAGTAGCGGTATTGGACGAAACCGGCGATGTTTTCGGCCCTCTGCAGGAAAGTGTGGAGAACACCGCATCGGATGTTGTACTTGAGGAGTATGAAGGAACGCCGGATGAAGCGAAGGAAGCGGTTGCCGACGAAGACTTTGAAGCCTTGTTAACTATTAGCTATGATGACCAGCAGTTACCGCAGGCATCCTACTATGCGAATCAAATCGCTTCGTCTGAACTGAGTGAAACATTGCAACAGCAGTTGCAGCAAATTAAAGTAGCCATGGCGACCAATGCTGCTGGTATCGATCAAGCCCAGCTGGAGCAAATCTATCAGCCGATCGTTTTTGAAACAGTCGCTTTGCAGAAAAGCGCCAAAACAGAGGAAGAATTGAGTGAAGCACGCGGACTGGTATATATAATCTTGTTCCTGCTCTATATCTCAGTGATTACGTATGGAAATATGATTGCCATGGATATTGCCAATGAAAAGACTTCACGAGTGATGGAGATTTTGATATCCAGCGCTTCGCCTGTCAGCCAGATGTTCGCCAAGATATTGGGAATAGCATTACTCGGTTTGACGCAGGTTGGTTTGTTTATCGTGGTTGGTTATATCGTCCTGCAGCAAAAACAAGGAGAAATGACAGGCGGTGTATTCGAATACTTTGGACTTTCGGGCGTGACGATGTCTACATTTATTTATGCGATCGTATTCTTTGTGCTCGGTTATTTATTGTACGCAACGCTTGCAGCGATGCTTGGTTCGCTTGTCAGCCGGATCGAAGATGTACAGCAATTGATGCTGCCAATGATTTTTCTGGTGATGATTGCTTTTTTCATTGCCATGTTCGGTTTGAATATGCCTGAATCGAATTTGGTAACAATCACCTCTTATATACCGTTTTTCACTCCGATGCTGATGTTCCTGCGGGTAGGGATGCTGGATGTGCCGGCTTGGGAGGTTGCCTTATCCATTGTCATCATGCTTGTTTCGATAGGATTGCTTGCTGCACTGGGGGCACGGGTTTATCGTGGAGGCGTGTTGATGTACGGAAAGGCATCTTCACTGAAGGATTTCAAAAAAGCATTACAGCTTTCGAAAAAATCATAACTTTTGGCTGACTTCCTTCCATCCTTTGCTTTGAAATACTGTGCGCTTTCCGCGGGCCTCTGGTGAGCTTCCTCGAGCTAACACTCTGCGGAATCAACCGAGGCCATTCTTCCTACTTGAAAAAGGAAGGCTGCGGCAGCGATACATCGCACGAAGGAAATCGGACTGTATTTTCGAGGAGTCTATGTGTTCTACGCTCGCTGATAAGAGCTTTCGATTAGTAATGTTCTCAAATAAAAAGTTGGAATTCCTATCCTTCTATCCGGAAATCGATACATAGCTGCGGAAAATGCGAGACTCCAGTGGGAAAGGAACAGTCTGAAGACCCCGCAACTGGCGCTTTTTGCCAGAGAGGAAGCTGAGGTGTTCCCCACGGAAAGCGAGTGTTTTTCCGCAGCGACGGACTATCTCGCATCTTGATAGAGCAGAGGGGTATCCAAATATAGTTAATTCTTACTTTATCACAGAATTATCTTTCACAATAAGTTACAATCTTTAAGAAACCTGCCTTTTGAAATCATCAGCATAGCAGTCATATGCTGATGATTTTTTATTTTTGGCAAGCTCGCATTCATTGATGGAGAGGCAACTGGGGATCCATAAAAGCGAGTATGGCGCTGTCATAACGAACGTGCATTCGGCTTTTTGATTTGCTAAAATGGAAATATAACCGATTGGGAAAGGAAAATAAGCATGAAAAAGGAAAAGATATCATTTATACATAGCGCCGATTTGCATTTGGACAGCCCTTTCAAAGGACTGGGAAGTGTCCCTGGAGCTATATTTGAACAAATCAGGGAAAGTACCTTCGATGCCTTGCAAGCACTTGTCCTTCTGGCAATTGAGAAAAAGGTGGATTTTGTATTGATCGCCGGGGATGTTTTTGACGAAAACCAGCACAGTCTGAAGGCGAGAATGAAACTGAAGGGAGCCTTCGAACAATTGGATGCACATGATATAGAGGTGTACTTATCGTATGGTAATCATGATTTTACAGCGGGGAGCCAGTTCATCGATCAATTCCCGGAAAATGTCCATGTCTTTTCTGATCAGCAGGTCCGTTCGCTTCCTTTCCGAAAAAACGGTGTGACTGCCGCCAACATATACGGTTTCAGTTACCGGGAAAGAGCAATCACCGAAAATAAAACACCGGAATATATCCTGGAAGGGCAGGCACTGTATCATATCGCGATGCTGCACGGCAGTCTTCACAGCAACACTGAACATGACGTTTATGCACCGTTCCATGTACAGGATATGATGGAAAAGGATTTTGACTATTGGGCTTTGGGTCACATTCATACTCGTGATGTGTTAAATCAGCAGCCCCCTATCGTTTATCCGGGAAATATCCAAGGGAGGTCCAAAAAAGAATCTGGGGAAAAAGGCTGTTATCATGTAGAGTTACAAAATGGAGAGGCAAAGCTGACTTTCCATCCACTACAGCAAATCCGCTTTGAAAACATGAAAGTGGACGTTTCCATGTGTTCGGATCCTCAAGACATCATCGCCGTTTTGGAAAAGCAGCTGGCAAAGTGCAAAAATTATTATGGGAAAGTCATTCTTCATGTCACTTTTTTCAGCAACCAGCCAACTCTTCAGGAATGGCAGCAAACGGGGTATCTCGAGGATGCGGTCGAGTTTATAAACGATATTGATGGGTTGGACAGCACGTGGGCTTATATACAAGGGTATTCCATTCAGATAGCGCATAACTGGAATCGGGAGGAGTTAGCAAAGGGGCATCATTTCGCCGGCGAGCTGTCAAAAAGGTTTCAAGAAACGGACAAAATCGGCCGTTATTTGCAGCCGATTTTGCAGCACCGAAAGGCAAGGAAGTATCTTTCCGGATTTACGGAAGAAGAACAGGCGGAAATCAAACAACAGGCTGAGGATCTGTTGATGAATGAGCTATTAAAGAAATGAGGGAGACGCAATGAAGCTGCTAGCAGCCCACATTTATGGATTTGGTAAATGGAAGGATTTTCGGGTTGAGTTTCCAGAGGAAAATCTATTTCTTATTAGTGGTGCCAATGAGTCAGGGAAGTCGACAATCCGGCAGTTCATGTTGTTTGTTTTATTCGGCCTTCCGCCAAAACAACGAGAATTTTACAGGCCGAAAACCGGAGGGGAAATTGGTGGTCGACTAAAAATTCGCACCGACGAAATGGGTCCCTTTTATATAGAAAGGACACATGAAAAACAAAACGGAGAAGCGGTTTGTTATTTCCCTGATGGAAGCGTCAAAGGGAATGACTGGTGGAACGAACAATTGAGAGGGATGAACCGAAGCAGCTTCCAGTCTGTATTTTCATTTGATGCAGAAGATTTGATCCAACTGCATGCAATCAAATCGGATGAGCTTGGGGAACTGCTTCTTGGCACGGGTATGACCGGAACGGATAAAATATACAGCATGGAAAAAATGCTGGATAGTGAGCTGGATAAACGTTTTAAACCCCAGGGTAAAAATCCGGAAATTAATGGTCAGTTGAATAAACTGACCAACTTACAGCAGCAATGGAATCAACTGCAAGAGCAGGAAGAAACCTATCAGCAGCAAAAAAAGGCGGAAGCTGAGCTGGGGAACAAGATAGAAGCTATCCAGGAGGACCTGGAGAATGTGAAAACAGCTAAAGCGAAACAGGGGAAATTGGTGCAGGCTTTACCGATACTCTACATGCTTGCTGGAGAAAAGGGGAAGTGGAGGCAGTTGCCTCCAACCAGCCATTTTCCGGAAAATGGTCTGGAACGTTATGCATCCCTGAATGAGAAGTTGTTGCCCTTGCGCAGCAGGTTAGGGTTGTTAGAAAGCGATGAAAAAGATTATCGCCAAGAGATATCAGCACGAGAGCGGCAATTATGGCCGGAAGAGAAATGGCGAAAGGCTGAGTCATTAGCTGTCGCTTCCGAAGCATACCAACAAAAGTCCAATCAGATTGATTATCTGGATAAGAGGCGGAAGGAAGCTGCGGCAGAGCTGGATCAGCAGGTAAAGGATCTTCATCTTCCTTTCAACTGGGAACAGCTGGGTTCTTTGTCCTTGCCATTTCATCTGGAAGACAGCTGGCATCAAATAAAAGAAGCGGAGCAACAAGTGAAAGCGGAATGGGATGGAGTTGAACGTGAAGAACGAAGTACGCAGGAGCAGCTGCGTGCTTTACAGGAAGAACAAGCTCGTGCAGCAGCCGGGATACTTGAGGAATCAAAAGCAGCTGAACTACAGAAAATCGTCGACGAAAAGCGAACGCAGAACCATGCAAAAACAGAAAAAAGCGCCCAGGAGTTAAAAACACAGTCAGTAAAATGGCGGAAACGGCAAAAATGGACGCTTTTTGGGGGATTAGCGGCTGTTGCTGCTATGTTTGGAATAGTTGCATTCCTATCCGATATAAAAAGTTTTTACTCGGTTGGCATTCTTTTGTTGATAACTGGGTTGATGCAAATTTTGCGGACGAACAAATCGTCTGAACAGTTGGTCAGTCCTGATCAGGAACAGGAAACACTGGCTGCACATTGGACGGTGGCCGATTTTCAGGAGGCAGAACAGCAGCTTCGCCGGCACTATCAATTATTGGACGAACAGCAATCCATCACTAGACAAATGAAGCAATGTTCGTTAGAGTTGTTAAAGCTTTCCGAACGAAAAAGGTTTATCGAGGAGAAACAACAGCAAACGGAACGGCAAATCAAGGAACAAGAAAGCGAATATCCTTTTCTTGCTGATGTTGATATCGCTTATTGGCCAAAACTATACCACAAACTACTCGCTTGCATGGAAAAGTATCATTCTCTTATGCGATTACACGAGGAGAAGGAAGAACTTGCTCAAGAGTTGAATGGTTATAAAAGCGCGATAACAGCATTTTTAAAGGAAAATGAACTGCTTGCGCCAAATAAAACAAAAGATTATATGCAGCAATTGAATGAAATTATGGAAGAACAAAAACAAATCAGGCAATCACTTTTACAGTACCAGGAATGGCTGGAAAAAACCATCGGGGAAAAACAACGTTTGTTAGAGGAAATGCAGCCTTATGAACAGGATATAGAAACACTGTTCCAGACAGCGGATGTGAAAAATGAAGAGGAATTCCTGCGTCTTGGAAGACAGCAGCAAGAGGCACGTTCCATTCAGAGCAAAATAGACAGCTATCGTAGCCAGCTTGCTCCGCTGTTGACAGAAGAAGAAACCAGCCATTACCTTGCAGACCTGCCTGACCAGGCAGAAGCAGAACAAATTTTAGCCCAGTTCGACACCAAACTAGAGGATTTGGAATCGCGGTTGGAAGCAGCACGACAGGAGCTGGCGGACATCCGTTCTATGATTAACAGCATGGAAAAGTCAGAACAGTATTCCCAAGTCAAGCATGAATATTACGGGGAGATCGAACAGCTGAAAAAGCAAGTGAAGCAATGGGCCGTTTATCAAACAGCTAAAGAAATGCTGGCAGAAACGAAACAAAGCTATCAACAAAACTATTTACCTCAGACACTCAAGGCTGCATCGGAGTATTTCCGAGAACTGACAGATGGAAGGTATGTAGACATTTTCCCGCCGGAAGGGACTCGTCCATTCTCTGTGGCTGATCGGGAAGGGTTTCGTTATGCTGCTGGAGAACTGTCCAAAGGTACAGCAGATCAGCTTTACATTTCCATCAGGCTGGCTCTGAGCAGCATGTATCAAGCAGAAAAGATGCCGTTGTTTATTGATGATGCCTTTGTTCATTTTGATCCGAAGCGGAAAGGGAAATTCGGCAGCATTCTCCTTGACCTCGCCGATCGACAGCAGGTAATGTTATTTTCCAGCAGCCAATCCATTTCAAAAAGCCTGGATGAAATTCCGGTTATCGATTTAGAAAATAGGGAAGTAATTGAATTAGCATAATCGGTAAAGGAATGATAAAATAACTGAAGATAAAATGGTTGGAGGGTATTCCATTGCCAAATAGTGATAACTCAAGCGAATGGTCTGAGTATGAAGAAACCATTGAAAAGTTTATCCAAGTGATCGCAAAAAATATGAATCTTTATGGGATTACTTCATCTGTAGGACGTCTATATGGTGCATTGTATTTTGCGGAAGAGCCGATGACACTTGATGATATGCGTGACGCGCTGGAAATGAGTAAGACAAGCATGTCGACAGGAGTCCGAGCTTTAGCTGAGATGAAAATGGTAGAACCTGCTTATAAAAAAGGGGTAAGGAAGGATTTGTATAAATCAGAGGAGGATTGGTATAAATCCTTCACTTCCTTGTTCGGTAACAGATGGCGTCATCATACAGAAACAAACATAGAGGAAGCAGAAGAAGCAATCCATGAGTTGATGCAGCTTCATGACCAGACAGAAGACGTTCAGCTTAAAGAGAAAATTGCTGGCGATATAGACAGGTTGAAATATGCCCAAAACTATTATCGCTGGCTGATGAAATTTATCCAGGTTGTCGAGTCGGGAGAGATATTTAAATATGTCCCGAAGCATCTGGAACCGTGATGTTTACAAAAAGTCCTTGCCGGTTATCCGGCAAGGACTTTTTGATTGGGACGATGTTGGTTTTACGTAAAGTTACTATTTTACGGTTTCACTATTTTCGTAACGGCTGTCCAGATAATCGACAAAATGGATGATATACCCCTCTATTGTTTGTGGTTTTTGAATACAAGCCCCCCACTCTGGAAGACCGTGATGGCACAAGATACAGTGGGCCATTTGATGGACGGCTTCCATGGATAAGGAAATATTTTCGGTTTCCATGATTTTGTTTAATAACAGGACCCCATACGGAATATGTCCGACCATTACTCCTAAAGGATCCATGGTAATTCCGGCTTGTTTCCGCTCGGTCTGATCCGGCCGTTCCGCTGAAGGGAAAAGAAATTGAAAGGTATCGAATGTTTTGCCGGCATGATCGTATTCAAGCAGTTTGCCGATATCATGAAACAGAATACTAGTCATGATGATATCATAATCCGGTTGTTTTTCTTTATGTTCCATCATTCCTTGAAGCTGGCGGTACAAATGGTCGATTGTATCCTTCCAAACGAGCTGCGCCTGACTATTGTCCGATTTGAATTGCGACCATAGCTCATTTTTGTACGCCTTTTCCACTACATTAATCAGCTTCATTGCTGCCTGGTAGTGATTCTCTTCTTTTTTTAGCAGAAATCGGGCGAACCGCATCAATCCGACCGTATGTTTCAGTAATCCACCCAAATAGTTATGATGGTATCCTTTAGCTGCAGGCCGGATCCGGAACTGATCCCAAAAACGGGTCATGACGGAACGGGCGATCTTACGATAGGGTTCTTCCAATTCATCCATGTAACAAAACAACTCAACCGAAAGTTCCTCGATGTTTTGTTGGGTAAATGGAAGGAGCGAAAACGGGTTAATCTCTGCTTCGCATGGAGTAAGCCGCTGGATAGTTAGCGATTTAAAGCCCCGGAATTCATCTACCATCGCTTCCACATCGAATACAGCAAATTTCTCCAAGAGCGGCAGGTTTAGTTCGACTGAGCCTTGATTGTCCCACATTTTGGCATTGATAGCCCCTGCATTATTACTGAAACGGATTTTTAAAAACTGTTTATTCGTTTTGGTCAGCTGAATCTGGTAGTCGTTCAGCAGAAGCCGGGTTTTGACGATGCTTCCTGGTGCTTGGTCGTCCAGTACAAAGTATTCACTACTGTCCGGAAGAGCAGGTGGAGGGAATTCAGCAAGGATTTGCTCCCGCTTTGATTGGTCCACTGCATATTCAATGGGAATAAAATCATAAAAGTAGCTGGCTTGCTCGGACATATCTATCACTCCATTTATCTATAAACTTTCGTATCTACTAATTAAGGAAATCACTCTATTCCATTGTAACGCAATGTATCATAGCTGGATAATAATTTTTGATATCACCCCATTAATTGGTTTTTTCATGCTTTTTGGCGTGGCGTTTCTGATATAATGTAAAAATCAGTGCCGGATAGGGAACCAGCCATTACAGACTGGCAATGCTGTTGACGAAATTGACATAGAAACAGAGGCGAAGATGATGAAGTGGAAGGATTGGGATCGCAATTTAAGAATACGTCTATTTGGCGAGGGGACGACTAATTTTCTTTTTTGGTCGTATTTCCCGTTCATGACGATTTTATTTGAAAGTTCATTTGGTAAAGACAAAGCGGGTTGGCTACTGGTGTTATCGCAGGCGTTTTCTGTGGTAGCCAGTTTGGTAGGAGGCTACTGTGCCGATCGGTTCGGCAGAAAGCGGATGATGGTCATCTCCTCATTTGGTCAATTTATGACGTTCCTCTTATTCGCTTATGCCAACTCCCCCTGGTACCAGTCTCCCATATGGACATTTGTATCGTTTAGTCTCTTGGGGATATGGGGAGCGTTGTATTGGCCGGCATCTCACGCGATGGTAGCGGATGTCGTATCGGAAAAACATCGTGCCTCCGTTTTTGCTGTATTTTATACATCCATCAATATCGCCGTCGTTGTCGGTCCGATTATCGGCAGCTTCTTATTTTACAGCTACCGCTTTGAAATGCTGCTGGCCGGAGCAGTTCTGACAGGTAGTTTGACAGTGATTCTGCAACGTTTCCTCGGAGAAACAGTGGCCCTGAAGGTACGACGGAAGGAAGCGAAGGTCAGTTGGTACAGGGCAGTTTGGGATGAATTGAGCGATTACCGTATCATTGCCAAGGACAGGAATTTTTTACTGTTTATCATTGCAGGCGTTCTCGTGGCCCAGACGTTTATGCAGCTTGATATTTTAATAGCCGTTTATACTAGTGAAGTAATCGACAACCAGACTTTGTTTCAACTGGGTGATTTCCAACTAACCATCACCGGTGAAAAAGCATTTGCCTTGGTTCTTGCTGAAAATGGGCTGCTTGTCGCCTTGTTTACGGTATTTATCACCCGGATTATGAATCGCTTTAAGGAAAAGCGGGTCTTTGTAGCGTCAAGTCTACTTTATGCTGGGGGTATCGTCCTATACGGATTAACCGAAAGTATATGGATGTTCATTTTTGCAATGGCTATGTTTACGTTGGCAGAATTGATGGTAGTCGGAATACAGGAAAGCTTCGTTGCCAAGCTTGCTCCCGAGAATATGCGCGGGCAATACTTTTCGGCGGCAAGTCTTCGGTTTACAGTAGGCAAATTAATAGCGCCATTAAGCTTAGTATTGACAAATTATCTCGCTTATCCTATTGTCTTTGCCATCTTGGGGCTGTTTGCTGTCATGAGTGCTTTTGTCTATGGGTATATGTTCAAGAAACTGGAAGGCAAATCAGGATTAGCCAAGAATTAACGAACAGCCTGTCATATTTACAATGTCCCTGCATATATTTTAAGTAGCAAATAGGGACAAGGAGGGCTGTGCAATGATACTAGGGATTCCTTGGTGGGTTTACATGTTTATTTTATTTATTTTTTTCAGTGGATATATGGCTTTCAGAGCTGTCAGAGCAGAAAAAAGGCTGGAAATGCAATTTATTGAGCGGGAAGGGAAAGTATACATGGACCGGATACAAGATGAACGCAGCCAGCGACAAGGGAATGAGTCAGAAACAGAGCAAAAACAAATGACTTCTGTGTAAGATGAAAAAGAGCAGGCAAATGTGCAGAAAAAGGCGCCAACCGATTTCGATTGGCGCCTTTTATTTGTAAACCAAGGGTGTGATTTTACAATCCACTAACCGTTATCTTGGAGTAAAATAGCGTAGCAGAGGAAATAAGCGAGACCCCTGCGGATAAACTGGCGACCGAGACCCCACAGCGGATTTTGCGTGGAGGCTCGGGCGTTCGTCTGCGGAAAGAGAGTTTATTTCCTCTTCGGCTAGAGTGAAATCGCTTTTTTCTGGTTGAGTCTTACAGCCTTTTACCAAATAGAAAAAGCCCGGATAACATCCGGGCTTTTTGGCCATTATTCTTCTGAATCGTTGGAATTATCCTGTTCTGCACCTGGATTTTCTTCCGTGACTCCATCCTCTGCATTACCGGGATCAGCTGGTTCTGGTGTTTCAAATAGATCTTCGAAATCATCAATTTTCACATCGATGTTCGCATCTTCCATTAATTGCTGTATTTTTTCTTGTGCAGCTGCATCCTCTACTTTAGTTGAAGCGATGTCTCGGCGGATTTGATCACGGATATCTTCAAGCGGCTCGACTTCTTCCTCAGCATCTTTACGATCGGTTACTTGAATAATGTGCCAGCCATTGGAGGTTTGAACAGGCTCGCTGATTTCATCCACTTCCAAGTTGTAGGCAGCTTCTTCAAATTCTGGTACCATGTCACCTACACCAAACGTACCAAGTTCTCCACCATTTTCCTTAGAACCAGGATCTGTAGAGTATTCTTTCGCCAGTTCGGCAAAATCCCCGCCGTCATCCAGTTTTTGTTTTACTTCATTAGCTGTTTCTTCATCTCCGACAAGAATGTGTCTTGCCTCTAAATCTGTTTTCATGTTTTCGTATCGTTGTTCAATTTCTTCGTCAGAAACCTCAATATCTTCGGTAACTGCTTGTTCTTGCAGCATATTTAAACGAAGTACCTCTTTGAATTCGTCCTCATCAGAGAATCCACTTTGTTGAAGAACCATATCAAATTGGTCTCCGTATTGTTCTTTTAATGAATCCAATTCCTCTTGTACTTGGTCATCATCTACCTCGTAGTTACCTTCAAGGACTTTCTTCATTACCAGCTGTTGTAGGACGGTTTCACCATTCTGATCCTTTAACTCCTGGTAAAATTCTTCTTTGCTGACGTTTCCTGAGTCAGTCTCGACGACTGTTTCCGGGTCATCCGAAGAACAAGCGGACAGAGCCAGGATTCCGACTGCCAAGGATGCCGATAGTGCGATTTTTTTCATTATATAAACACTCCTACTCTCCAAAAACTTTTCGTACAAGCTTTGACAAGCTCTTGAAATAATATAACACATTTAGCAGTGAAAAAAATAGTCTATTCCGATAATTACACACTTTTTCCTAAATTTCGGGCACAAGCCTATCCATTTGGCGCCCCTGCTGCATAGGATGAAGCAAAAGGCATAAAGGGGGTGTTATAGATGGGCGCAGGGTACGGAAGCGGTTTTGCGTTGATTGTTGTATTGTTCATTTTGTTGATTATTGTCGGAGCAGCGTGGCTGTAAGCAAAACAGAATAAAACTCGTTTTTCCGATCGTAAAAAGGGATGACCATCTGCTTTGGCAAATGGTCATCCCTTTTTGATTACCACTCGTTCATTGCGTTATTTTCTCGTTACGTGAACAATACCTCTACATAAGAAGAGATCAACAAGATGGTTATCAATATATTGATGGTTCTGAATACATTTGGCTGTCGTTCTTGGGACATTTCTGTTCTTACTACAAGTTTATGGGTTAAAGAATTAAATAAAAATAGCACGAACAAAGCGAAAATAGCAAAAAAGACTGGCATACCTTATGACCTCCTTTACACCTATACATACTTTATCAAAATTTATCCTGGTTGAACAGCTATACCCTACAGAAATTGATAAACTAGCAAGTTCCTGTTTTTGGATGAAAAACAAATGGAAACAAGAGGCTTGGCTTGCTCATTAAGAAAACGAGGTTCTCTGTAAAAAGTGTTAGCCCGCAAATTGCGGAAAGACTTTACCCGATAAATAGTGATTTTACTCAGGACGGAGAGGAAATAAACTCTTTGCCAGCGGATGAATGCCCGAGCCTCTTCGCAAAGCCGAGATGGGGTCTCGATCGCCCGTTAATTGGTATATTTTTCCACGCTGTACACACTCACATCACTACAGTATAGAGCACAAAAAACAGCATCCTTTTATCAGAATGCTGTTTGCTTTATATTAAGATGTCATAACCATCTTTCGCGTTTTCAATGATACATTTTCTCGGCGCTTTGACAACGTAACTGGCATACAAGAAATCAGTAAAACAAAGGCCGATATTCACAGACAAGAATAATAAAAAATAGACATAATAGCTCATAAATACATAGCTTGAAACCAGACCAGCTACGGTTACCAATAATGCTGGTGCAAGTAAAATGATTAGCGAAGTCGTTTTTGACATTTTTGACCTTGTGCGGAATGAAAATGTCGGAAACAGCCCCATTTTCATTTTCCATTTAATTTTCACTCGTTTGTTTGTCATGATTAATGGTAAAATATGTGTAAGTTTATGAATAGTCGGTAGAAAAATCAATCCGACTATCAAAGGGATTATTCCTTGATCCTTTACAGTTCCAGTTTCATGGATCATGGAAAAAATTAAATAAAAGAAAATGAATGCCATCATACCTGAAAGCATGGATAATATATAAATGCGATTGATGCCGAATTCTTTGTATAGATTGATAGTTTTCCAGCAATTCATTTTGCATCCCCCTTTACAAGGCTGTTACACGGTTGTGTGAGACGGTATTGCCGCCTTGCCCTCAAGGAATAATAGTATGTTTCCTGGGAAAAATCAATAGCTTTTCGTGAAAAAAAATATTATTTTATAATCAGAAATCTTTATGGTAACATAAGGCCCGTCATGATAGGGTTTTTAGCAAGTTGTGAATCTTGTCAGCTTCTGTTTATTTTGATTTTTGCTCAAGGCTGAATAGTATATAATAACAATATGGGGCAGGAGGGGGAAATGTATGGGCATCGATAGAAATGAAACAATCAACTTTCATCTTCACTTGCTTTTGAAAATCAAGGAAATTGATCAATATCCTTTTACAAAACTAATTATAGAAAAAGAACTGACTCAGGAAGAATACAGCAGGCTTATGGAGTGGATTGATTGCCTCTATCAAGAATTTCTGACCCAGACAGAAGAAGGCTTTCTTGATGTAACTCCCTTATTGATAAAGTTTGTCGGGATGCTCCACTTTAAGCTGGAGCCGAAACAGACGATAGAAGCATTAAGAAAGGAAGGATATTATCCTTCCCTGATGGATGCATTCTTGAAACTACCTGTCTTGAGAGATACTTAATGGTTACGTTTCTGATCAATCGGAGTTGAAGCGGCCGGCTTTATTTTCAAAAATGCATTCTCCAGCAGCTGGTGAAACGCTATCATATCATCCAGTCGGTTGTTCAATTCATCGATTTCTTCGGGTTCTGCTGAGAACGAGTAGTTCCCTTGGGCAAGTTTGAATCCGATTTGCTCCAACGATTGCCTTTGTCGGTTGGCGGCATCAACCCATTTATAAATGAAAGCAGACATGAATTTCTTGTATAGGTTTTCATCCGCTCGGTAAAAATCTTTTCGCTCTCCTTTTTTCCATACACGCTCGACTAAATTTAATTCTAACAGGGTCCGGATACCGGTACTCATGGATGTTTTACTTTTCCCCAATGCTTCACTCATTTCATCCAATGTCATTGGAACACCTTCCAGATATAAAATCGCAAACAACCGTGCCTCTGAAGGGGTAAGGCCGAACATTTCTACGGTTTTGGCAAACTCGTTGGTGATCCATTCGTTGATATCCTTTAGACTGTGATTCGACATATAATCCTCCCTCAAAGCTTTCCCAGAGTAATCCACCATACATACAAGCGTCCGCAACTATGTTTATTTCCATCCTTTATTGCAGGAAATAGTAAAATAAGATGCTGCATCATAGGTTACACTATTGGTGATCTTTTTTAAATGATGTGATTAGGCAGATATCCGGAGCAATCCCTAGTAATTTAAAGGAAATACCCGAAAAAGTTTGTTCAGTTTAAACTGTATAAAAAATATATACAAAATTAGCGGTTTGTTGCGTTTGAATTTTATGCATGAATAGGGATATAGTATTAAGAGTGATTGATTTGGTGTTCGGATTTTTTCTTTTCTAGTAGAAAAGTAATAGGCGAAACAGATAACCCAAATTCAACAAAAGAGCGTACCGCGTGTGCGCAGAGTGAAAAACAACAGGTGAGAGAGGTGAATGACATGCCGGTAATTGAAGTTCAGGGTTTATCCAAAGTGTTCGGCAAGAATAACAAACAAGCGCTGAAACTGTTGGATCAAGGAAAACCCAAAGATGAAATACTTAAAGAAACTGGCAATACAGTTGGCGTAAACCGGGCATCCTTTGAGGTGGAAGCCGGAGAGATTTTTGTAATCATGGGCTTGTCGGGTAGTGGTAAGTCGACACTTGTCCGTCTAATCAATCGACTGATCGAACCGACTGAAGGCAGTGTTTATATCGACGGAGAAGATTTGGCGAAAATGGATAAAAAGAACCTTCGCCGTGTGCGCCGTGAAAAACTGAGCATGGTATTCCAGAAATTTGCGTTGTTTCCACACCGTACAATTTTGGAAAACGCTGAATACGGTTTGGAGATTCAAGGTGTAGAGAAAGAAGAACGCAGTAAAAGAGCAAAGGAAGCATTGGAAATGGTCGGCTTGGCTGGCTATATCCACCAGTATCCGGCTCAGCTTTCCGGCGGTATGCAGCAGCGTGTCGGACTGGCACGGGCGCTTGCGAACGATCCGGAAGTCCTGTTGATGGACGAAGCATTCTCTGCATTGGATCCTCTGATCCGAAAAGAGATGCAGGATGAATTGCTTGATTTACAGGAAACAATGAAAAAAACCATCTTATTCATTACTCATGATTTGGACGAAGCATTGCGGATAGGAGATAGAATTGCTTTGATGAAAGACGGATCGATTGTCCAAATCGGTACGCCGGAAGAAATTCTGGTCCATCCTGCCAATGACTATGTAGAGAAATTTGTAGAGGACGTTGACCGCTCGAAGGTGTTGACAGCACAACACATTATGAAACGACCGGAAACAATCAATATCGAAAAGCACGGTCCTAGGGTGGCGCTGGAACGTATGAGAGAAGAAGGACTTTCCAGTATATATGTAACCGATAGAAAGCGGAATATTAAAGGCTATGTAACAGCTGATGATGCTTCGGATGCAAGAAAGCGAGAAATCACTGATTTGAATGAAATTTTAAGGACGGATGTTCCACAAGTGGGAATGGAGACGTCCATGCACGATATCTTTGAGATCATTCATGATTCTCCTGTACCTGTTGCTGTTGTCGAAGACGGCAAACTAAAGGGCATTATCGTCAGAGGTGCAGTGATATCCGCTTTGGCCGGGGAAACAGAGGTGATCAGTGAAGATGCTTAATTTTATGGAGAATGTCAATCAAGTACCAGTTGCTGAATGGGTATCCAACTTTACTGATTGGCTGACAGATACTTTTTCCTTTTTATTCAACCCAATAAAGAATGACTTTGGCACATTCATGGAATGGCTGGCTGACTTACTGGCTGCGATTCCACCAGTTATCGTTATATTGGTCGTAGTGGTTCTGGCGTTTTTTGCCAGCGGCAAGCGCTTCGGACTGGCTGCCTTTTCCTTAATCGGTCTGCTGCTAATTTGGAATCAGGGATTATGGGAAGAATTAATGTTCACTTTTACACTCGTCTTAGTCGCCAGTATTCTATCGATCATTATCGGTGTCCCGTTTGGAATCCTGATGTCGAAAAGTAAAACGGCAGAGGCGATTATTACCCCAATTCTCGACTTTATGCAGACGATGCCGGCATTTGTTTATTTGATTCCGGCGGTAGCCTTCTTCAGTATCGGGATGGTCCCAGGTATTTTTGCTTCATTGATTTTTGCAACACCACCGACCGTTCGATTCACTAACCTTGGAATCAGGCAGGTTTCCAGTGAATTGGTGGAGGCATCGGAGGCTTTCGGAAGCACCGGTTCCCAAAAACTTTTCAAAGTTGAACTACCGATGGCGAAAAAGACGATTATGGCAGGTATCAACCAAACCGTTATGCTGGCCTTGTCAATGGTCGTTATCGCCTCAATGATTGGTGCGCCAGGGTTAGGCCGTGAAGTGCTGTCATCCTTGCAGCGTGCTCAGGTAGGAACAGGATTTGTAGCAGGCTTGGGAATAGTTATCCTGGCTATCATCATTGATCGTTTCACTCAAAGTTTGAATTCCCAAAAAGGGGATGCGTAAAACACGTGAACTGTTGGCAACTTTTCTTTTTGAAAAGTTAACCATATAAATAAAAATAAGGGGAGATTTATTAGTTATGTTTAAACTTAATCTAAAGCATCTCGGCCTTGCAGCCGGACTATCGTTTACACTTGTAGCTGCCGGCTGTGGATCTGATGACGGTTCTGATTCAGACAATGCGGGCAGCGACAATGGCGGCGAAGCAAATTATAGTGAAGAGGTGGATTACACAATCACTGGTATTGAACCAGGTGCAGGTGTTGTCCAAGCAGCCGAAAATGCAACAGAATCTTACGAAAGCCTAGCGGGATGGGAAGTGGAAACTTCTTCAAGTGGTGCGATGGCAACAGCATTGGGAGAAGCCTATGACAATGAAGAGCCAATTGTTGTTACTGGTTGGACACCACACTGGAAGTTCGCAAAATATGATCTTAAATATTTAGAAGATCCTGAGGGTGTCTTTGGGGAAGCAGAAGAAATCAAAACAATGGTTCGCCAAGGCTTGGAAAATGAAAAGCCAAACGCATACAAAATCCTTGACCAGTTCAACTGGGAACCTGCTGATATGGAAGAAGTAATGTTGGAAATCAGTAATGGAACCACTCCAGAAGACGCTGCTGCTACGTGGGTGGAAGACAACGCTGAAAAAGTAGCAGAGTGGACAGAAGGAACGGAAGAAGTTGACGGAGAGTCAATCGAACTTGCATACGTGGAATGGGATTCTGAAGTTGCTTCCACGAATGTGATGAAGAAAGTATTGGAAGACCAAGGATTCGATGTAACTATTACACCGCTTGATAATGCTGTCATGTGGCAAGCAGTAGCAAATGGCGATGCGGACGGAATGGTTGCTGCATGGCTGCCAGCTACTCATGGTGCACAGTTTGAAGAGTATGGCGACCAAGTAGAGGATCTGGGAGCTAACCTGGAAGGCGCCAAAATCGGCCTGGTTGTACCAGAATACATGGACGTTGACTCTATTGAAGATCTTCAGCCAGCTGAATAATAAATGCTAGGTAAACGGTCTGCCGACAACATATCGGCAGACCGTTTTTATTAACCTAAGAAAATGATTAAGACAAGTAGAAGCATGCTTGTTTTTCCTGATTAAAATAAAAAAGCTGCCCCCCAACATCATTGTTTGTGATGTTGGCGGCAGCCTCTTTTAAGCTTGGTTTGACTTTTGTTTTTGCGTTTTTTCTTCAAGCTCTTTTAAACTTTCTTCGATTTGAGCCAAATACGTCTGAATGTTTTTTTGGTGCGGTTCAATGGTATTTTTCCAGGATTCGATGGAAGTTTTCATATCGGCAGATAAGTCCTTGATCATCGTCGCTCCTTCTTTCGATGTCTGGGAAATCTGCTCCTTCAATTGGAAGCCTTCCTGTTTCAATTTTTTAAATGTGTCCATTAAATCGTCTCTTCGTGCATTCATTTGTCCACGGAGCTCCTTGCCTGAAGACGGTGTGCTAAGCAAGGCAGCAGCGGCGCTTATTGCCCCGCCAATTACAAAGCCTAATAAAACCGATTTGCTGTCAGCCATGACATACACCCCTTTCCTTCTTATTATACTTATTTTCTCGTAAAAATCCGAGTTGAAACTACCTATTTGTGATATTTGACTTTTCCTTATACCTAAAAGGTCTGTTTTTATAGATAATTGCCGATCGTACCTGCGATTTGCTGCAAATCATCCTGGGAATAGGCGTTGGCATTCGTTTTCCAAATGGCATCAAAGCCGTCCCCTTTTCCGTAACGGGGAATCAAATGGATATGTAGGTGAAAAACGGATTGTCCTGCAGGTTCCTCATTATTGTTAAGTAGATTAAGGCCGACCGGCTGAAAAGCTTCCTTGATGGCATTTGCCACCTTTGGAACTTTCTTGAACAGTTCCTGGGCAACCTCCGGCGGCGTTTCATAAATGTTCTTTGCGTGTGTTTTCGGAATGATCAAAGTATGTCCCTTTGTCACTTGGCTTAAGTCCAGAAAGGCATACACATGCTCATCTTCATACACTTTGGCAGAAGGAATTTCTCCTGCTGCTATTTTACAGAAAATACAATCCTCCGTGTGGCTCATACAATCGCTCCTTTTATGTACTTATTATATTTCATTGTATAAAGGATCAGAGGTGGATGTAAAGCAACTTTGTCTGTAAAGAAACAAACGGGCCGTCCTGGCAGGAAAAGTCATCCGGTTGGACTTACCTGCGCTGGAACGGCCCGCTGCCGAAGAAGAAGGATATTTTCAGCATCTGTAGAATAACTTGTAGTAATTAATGAGAATCATGTGATTCAGTTCATTACCGTTGAAAACCTTTTGTCAACACCCCATTTGACTGAAGTAGTTGTTTCCTGAAGGAAAAGGTTTAATAAGTTTTCACTAGATGGTCGATCACCAACACCTCATTCCGGGTAGTGGAGATGTATCCTGTCTTCTTCCTTTACAGTTTGTGTTACAGGTTGCCTTCGTATTCATTCTTTTTTTGGTAAATCCCGTCATGAAGTGATAAAATTTGATTGATTAAGGACGTACGATCAGTAAATAATGCTGATGGAAACGGAGGTAGGGAATTGGAACCTTTATTACATATTGAAAACATGTCCGGCGGATACACACATAAAAATGTTTTGCAAGATGTATCGTTCGATGTATTTCCTAATGAAATTGTAGGATTGATCGGCTTAAACGGTGCTGGTAAAAGTACCACAATCAAGCACATTATTGGGCTGATGCAGCCGAAGCAAGGGAAAGTTGCCATTGAAGGGAAAACTTTTCAAGAGGCACCTGAAGCATATCGCAGTAAATTCACCTATATACCCGAAATGCCTGTTTTGTACGATGAATTGACGCTGGAGGAGCATTTGCGTTTGACAGCTATGGCATACGGTATTGATGAGCAAACCTTTCAGCAGCGTTTGACACCCCTTCTAAAAGAGTTTCGGCTTGAGAAGAAAATGAAGTGGTTCCCTGTCCATTTTTCCAAGGGAATGCGGCAAAAGGTAATGATCATGTGCTCCTTTCTAGTAGACCCACCATTGTATGTCGTGGACGAGCCGTTTGTCGGCCTCGATCCTTTAGGAATCCAGTCTTACTTACAACTGATGAATGAAGTTAAGGAAAAGGGCGGCGGTGTGCTGATGTCTACTCATATCCTCGCCACGGCCGAACGTTACTGCGACCGGTTTGTCATTCTTCATGATGGGAAAATACGCGCCCAAGGGACTTTGCGGGATTTGAGGAATCAATTTGGCATGGAACAAGCCACGCTTGATGACTTGTATGTGGAATTGACAAAGGAAGATAGCCATGTTTGAGGCCAATCAATTTTTCAAGGACAGGTTCACTTCCCATATGAAAGAAATCAGTCGTTATTTAAGGTACATTTTCACAGGACACCTGGTGATCGCTATGCTGTTTATCGTTTCAGCGCTCGCCTATTATTATCAGCGCTGGCTTGCGAATATACCAGAGAACTTCCCGGCAGCTCTTGTGATCGGTATCGTGTTTGGTGCCATTGCTGCCTACAGCCCGGTACGGACGTTACTAAAGGAAGCAGACCTTGTGTTTTTGCTGCCTGCAGAGATGAAAATGAAGCCTTATTTCCGGAATGCGATTATTTATAGTTTTGTGATCCAGATATATTTGCTTGCCCTTACTGCAGCGGCATTGGCCCCTTTATATCATGCCGCATATGCGGGGATGGAAGGCCCTGCGTATTCCTTGATCCTGCTTTTATTTGTTTTGTTCAAGGCATGGAATCTAGCTGCTTCCTGGTGGATATTGAGAGTGCGTGATGCCAATATCCGGATGGTTGATTTCATCGTCAGGAGCATCCTTAATGTTACGGTCTTTTATTTATTTGTAAGCGGGGAAAATCTGCTTGCAGGAATTACGACTTTGCTATTGGCAGGCATTTTTGCTTACGACTATTTTTTGGCTCGAAAAAACGGAGGACTTGTTTGGGACGTACTTGTCGAGAAGGATCGTGCCAGAATGCGTTCTTTTTACCGGCTTGCCAATATGTTTACCGATGTACCGCACCTGAAAAACCAGGTGAAAAAGCGACATTGGCTTGTAGCACTTCTGGTGAAGCGCATCCCATTCCGCCAAGATCAAGCTTTCGCTTATCTGTACCGGATCACAGCTGCTAGAAGCAGTGATTACTTGGGGATGTACGTTCGATTACTCGTTATCGGCGGTCTGGCAGCGTTTTTTGTTCCGAACATATGGATGAAAATAATCTTTTGTCTGCTATTCCTTTATTTAAGCGGCTTTCAAATGACGAGCTTGTGGAAGCATCACCGCACAGTTGTCTGGCTGGATTTATATCCTGTGAAGAAGGAGTGGCGAAGCAGTGCCCTGCTCCGTTGGCTGCTGCAGTTGATGCTTATCCAGACTTTCCTTTTTGGCTTGTTGTTCCTGTTTATGCAGCTTTTCATGGGGCTTTTGATCGTATGGGCGGCCGGAGCTGTTTTCAGTTATTGGTTCGTTAACGGCTATGTAAGAAAACGACTTGTGTAAGGAGTGCTTCTCATGGCGGATGTAGGGAAATATGAACAAAAGGCGCTTTCTGAAGCGCGCCGGTTTGTTCAATCGGCCGGAAGAAAATCATCGATGATTCAACGCAGTTCCAAGCATATCCAAAATAAGATAAACCAAAAGATTCCCGATCAGGCTCATCAGCTGGTAACTGAAAGCATCCGGTCCATGATTGAGCTGACACTGACCTCTTCGCGTTATATACTTCCTGTAGAAGATGCGGGTATTGTTACGCTGGAGGCAAAAGAAAAAGCTGTCGAACGCCGGCTTAAACAGTATAAACGGACAGCAATGATTGAAGGAGCAGGAACGGGTGCCGGTGGGATCTTGCTCGGAATGGCTGATTTTCCGATGCTGCTCGGTATCAAAATGAAATTTTTGTTCGATGTTGGCCAACTGTATGGTTTTGATGTTAGGAAGCATGAGGAAAGAGTGTTTTTGCTCCACGTGTTCCTGCTTGCTTTTTCGAGTGAAAAGAAAAGACAGGAGGTCTTGGATATACTTGTGAATTGGCAGGAAGCGAAAGAATGGGTGCGTCAAGTCGATTGGCGAACCTTGCAGCAGGAGTATCGGGATACCATCGATCTAGCGAAAATGCTGCAATTGGTCCCCGGCTTTGGCGCACTGGTGGGAGCCGTCGCAAACGGCCGATTTTTGGATAAATTAGGGGAGACAGCCATGAATATGTACCGTCTCCGTTTGTTAACTTGATTTTATTTTTCTTGATAAGCCTTGTACGTTTGGGCCAGCGTTTTCGCTGCGATGGGAAGCGCACGTTCATCAATATCAAACATCGGATGATGGTGCGGATAATAATGGTCTTCTTTTTTTGCTCCAGTAAAAAAGAATGCGCCCGGTTTTTCCAAAATGTAATAAGAGAAATCTTCTCCTACCATCCCTGGAACAACCTCCTGGGAATGTTCCACGCCCGGTACTTGCTCTGCAGCCTTTAAAACGAGAGCTGCTTCTTCCGGATGGTTGATAACTGGCGGATACCCTTTTTCATAATGAAATTCATAATTGGCATCATTACCGGTGCAGACACCTTTAATTATTTTTTCCATCTCTTCGATGATCAAGTTTTGAATCTCCGGGTCAAATGTCCGGACAGTGCCGGTTATTTTCGCAGTATCAGCGATGATATTGAAGGTACTGCCCGATTGGAAGGTGCCAATTGTCAAGACGGCCGTGCCGAGCGGGTCGATCCTGCGGCTCACGATATTCTGTAACGTCGTGACCAATTGAGAACCGATCACAATCGCATCTTTTGTCTGATGTGGCTGGGCTCCATGTCCGCCTTTGCCTTTGATGTTGATTTCAAAGCGATCTGCTCCTGCCATAAACTCCTTCAATGATGTCTCCACCGTACCGACTGGAGTATTGGACCACAGATGGGTGCCGAATACGGCGTCCACGTCATCGAGTATTCCCGATTCAACAATCGGTTTTGCACCGCCTGGAGCCAGCTCCTCTGCATGCTGGTGGACAAATACTACGGTGCCCGGAAGTTCTTCCTTGAATTCATGCAGAACTTTGGCAAGGACAAGCAATGTTGCCGTGTGGCCATCATGACCACATGCATGCATGACACCATCCACTTTTGATTTATAAGGTACATCTTTTTCATCCTGAATCGGAAGCGCATCAAAATCAGCGCGCAATGCAACTTTTTTCCCCGGCTTGCCGCCTTCCAAGGTTGCGACTACTCCGTTACCGCCGACTTTTGTCTGATAAGGAATCCCTAGTTTTTCATATGTATCGGCAATATACTGGGACGTTTTTTCTTCTTGGAAAGACAACTCTGGATATTGGTGCAAATACCGGCGGATATCCACCATTTCCTGATAGTAATCATCCAACCGAGTCATGATTTCATTCCACAAAACAATTCCCCCTTTACCTTTCTCACCAGTATACCACAGCAATGATGGAAGAAAAGTGAAAGCAACCGGCGGACAGTCTGCCGAAAAATGGCTCTTACTAATGGGATGTCAGTGCAAGAAAAAGTGTTGACGGAAGTCTCTTCTGGAGGGGTAAGTATCAATAATACGGTGACGCATTTGGCAAATCCTGAACTGCCTTTTGGCGGGGTGGGTGACTCCGGATAGAAGCCTACCACGGTCATTATAGCTTTACTACTTTTTCACACGAAAAGAGCATTCTAAAGACAGGTACTAACATTAATGTGCGGCTTTTGTTTCCGCCTTACAATGAGAAAAATTTGAAACTGGTTCGTCGCTTTTTGAAATAAAATTATTTTAGGTAACCATGACACGAGATGGATAGTTCATCCTCCGTTTCATTGAGATCGATTCAGACACAACTAAAAAAGACTGCCTGCTTAACAAAGCGATGGAGGCAGTCTTCTATGTGTAAAAGTGTGGGATTGTGTATTGTTTTTAGGCTAGTCGCGAGTCGGACAGCAGGCGGTCGATTTCTTCCTTATGGCCGGTTTCATCTGCTATCATATCTTCCAGCTTGACGACTAACTCGGTAAAGCCTAATGCTTCTGCTTGTTTTTTGCGTTGTTCATAACGTTCGATTGTATCCTGTTCAGCCTGTCGTGCTTCTTCCAGCATCGCCTTCACTTCGGTCAGCTGCTTTACTTCAGCTGGTTTTGTCGTCGGTGTTCCACCCAAGATAGCTATTTTATCGGATAAATATAAGGCATGTCCGATTTCATCGTTGATTTCATCTTCGAAGAAAGGTTTTAGTGCGGAACGGTATAGTCCGGAAACGACAGCCGCATTGTATGTGTACATAATCGTTGCTGCATATTCATTAGCGAGATCCTCATTCAATCCATCGATTAGTTCTTGTAATTGAGCATTGTCAGCCATCTTAATCATCCTTTCACACAGTTAATTCGTTTGCTACAAGTACAATTCCCTGGCAGTTTTTTTATAAACATTTAGGGAATGTATTATCAGACAGATAATAACAATAGTAGTAGCATGTCTAAAAGGAGAAGCTTATGAAAAAACGAACTTATTTTTTTGTTTCTTTTTTATTGTTGGCGATTTTGTCTGGTGTTTTTATCACCTTGGAAGTTACATTCAACGAGGAACCGATTTTGGATCGATGGACGGGACCTGCTGTTCAAGGGCTTGACCAAACCTTTTTGTTCTTTGTATTCCGTTGGTTGACCGAATTAGGTTCAGGAACGTTTCTCACGCCTTTTACTATTGTTGCAGCCTTGTTTTTGCTGCTTTATACGCGTGATTGGCTAGCGGCACTTATGCTCGCATCAGGCACCCTGATAGGCTACAGGGTCAATCATTGGATCAAGCTAGCGGTGGAAAGAGACCGTCCGCGCTTGTTTTCAGCAGCTGAAGGAGTGGGCTACAGTTTTCCTTCGGGTCACGCGATGGTTTCTTTAATAGCCTACGGCTTGCTTATCTATTTTCTTTTAAAATATGTTAAATCGCAAAAGGCAGCGTTGTTTATCAATGTTTTTGGTATTTGTCTTATCTTGTTGATTGGTTTGAGCCGATATGTAATCCGTGTCCATTATTTAACCGATGTCCTTGGGGGATATGCGTTCGGTTTTATTTTTATCTCCATTTGGATTGGTTTTTATCACGCTTTACAGCACTTTGTCAAACCTAAATACCGACGTCTCCGTCTCTAGACGGAGACAATCCCCTTCCGCCGGTCGTTCAAGCCCGGCGGGATTTTTTTTATAATGTAGAAAAGGCAACAAGACGGCAGTAAGTTTTGTTTCGATTATAAAAGATGAAGCAGGGATTTGACTGTTCGGCCCGAATATAATGTGGATGAGGAGAGAATTGACATGAAAAACAACCAAATTATGCGAAGTGTTGCAGCGATTGGCATCATATTTTTCGGGACCGCACTCGTGTTAGCGAATATTGGCATCATCTCCTGGGATATAAAGGAAGCTTGGTTATATTTTTATCCTGCTTTTTTTGTCGTACTTGGAATAAAATGGACATGGGACGGTATCAAATATAAGAGCGGTATTACTTTAGGCTCCTTCCTGGTGATATTTGGCGGACTGCTTCTGCTTGACCGTTTTGGGGTACTATTTTTTTCCTTCACAGACGTTTATAAATTGTGGCCGCTGCTTCTTGTGTACTTAGGGTTCAGTATTTTTGGAAATTCGACCAAAAGAAAACGAAGGCGCAAATTTCAGTTTATCTTTGACACCGATGATCTTAGGGGAAATAGGAAATTTCCCAAAAAACAGCGGCTTGCCGTTGGAGAGCATAACTTCAGCGAACCGAACTGGCGGGTGGAACCGATGGATTTGTGGAATGCAGTCGGGGATTACCATATTGACTTTACGAAAGCGTTCATCCCGGACGAGGAAATTCCCATCAGTATCCAGGGATGGGCAGGCGACATCCGTGTGTTAATGCCGGAAAATGTCGAGTTGTCGATTGAAGCTCAGGTAAAAGCAGGTGAAATCAATGTGTTCGGCATGAATGCGGAAGGAATGAATCGGGAGATTTTCTATGAAACGCCTAATTATAAACAGGCAACGAGAAAGCTTGATATATTTTTGAGCATGAAGGCAGGATCTATCCGGGTTGACAGGGTTTAGGGGGGACAGGATATGTTAAAGCACTTGAATACCATCCGTTACACGTATATCCGTTCACTGTTATATGGTCTGTTTTTAACGACGATCACCCTGCTGGCCATCCTGTTATCGATATTGGTACTATTCCAGCCGGAATGGCTTCATGTCACCAGCATTTTCATTACTATTTTGCTATACATAACATTGGGTGTGTTCATCTCTATTTATGTCGGGTTTAGGTCAAGCGGCGATATGAAGGATCGGATGGATTATTTGTCGGTTTTGATCGCCCAATTATCACGCGGCAACTATACTTCTCGTGTCTATTTCAGTGAAGAGGACGAGATTGCACGCATCGGAGAGGAATTGAATGAACTCGGTGAAAAACTGCAAAATCAAGTGAAATCGCTGAAAAGGATGGCCGATGAACGGTCAGAGTATGCCAAATCCGCTCATAAGGCTGCCACTATTGAAGAACGTCAGCGCTTGGCACGTGATTTGCATGATGCCGTCAGCCAACAGCTGTTCGCTTTGACCATGATGTCCCAGGCTTCTTTACGGCTGTTCGACCGTGATCCGGCACAGGCGAAGGTACAATTGGAAGAAATATCGGAGACAGCGCTGAAAGCCCAAACAGAAATGCGGGCTTTATTGCTCCATTTAAGGCCGGTGGATTTGTCTGGTCAGCCATTGAAAAAAGGGGTTCAGGAGCTGGTAGCAGAATTAAGGCAAAAATGCCAAATCAACTTTCAGCTTAAAGTGGAGGAAGTCGAAGCCCTGTCGGCTACTGCTGAAGAGCATTTGTTCCGTATTGTACAGGAATCGTTGTCAAACACATTACGGCATGCCGATGCAACAGAAGTAACGCTCGAAATCGTCGAGAGACATAACGAGTTATTTTTACATATAGCTGACAATGGGAACGGGTTTGACGTCACAACGGATAAGCGTAAAAAAACTTCGTACGGATTGAAAACAATGAAAGAACGCTGTGAGGAAATTGGCGGAACGTTTTCGATCCGTTCGCAAGTCGGTACGGGAACACATATTGATATTAGAATACCGTTATGAGTGAAACAGAGGGAAAGGGAGCGGCAAGCATGATTAAAGTTGTTGTGGTAGATGACCATGAAATTGTCCGAAAAGGCGTAATCGCCTATTTAAAAACAGAGCCGGGACTTGAAATAGTCGGGGAAGCATCTAATGGCATGCAGGGTGCAAAAGTTGTGCGGGAAACGGATCCGGATGTGGTGCTTATGGACCTGATTATGGAGAACGGCACCGGAATCGAAGCAACCCGGGAAATCATGGGTTCCAATCCAAGTTGTAAAGTGATCATCCTTACAAGCTATTATGACGATGAACAAGTATTTCCGGCATTGGAGGCAGGGGCATACAGCTATATGCTCAAAACGTCCAGTGCAGATGAGATAGCAGCTGCCATCAAGAAAGCTGCAGATGGGGAACCTGTGATAGAGCCGAAGGTAGCCAGCAAAATGATGACCAGCTTCCGCCCTTCCGAAGCAAAGCCCCATGAGCAATTGACCGAGCGGGAACTGGAAGTTTTAATGTGTATTGGCGACGGTCTGACCAATCAGGAAATAAGCGAACAACTCTATATTGGAATTAAGACGGTGAAAACACATGTCAGCAATATTTTAAGTAAGCTTGAAGTCCACGATCGGACTCAGGCTGCTGTCTATGCACATAAAAACGGTCTTTTCCAAAAGTAATCGAAAAGTCCCTTCCATGTCGGAAAGGGACTTTTGGTTGGATGATAGTATCCAGATGAAATCAGAGAGGGGTAGGTCTCAGCGTTTTCTAAATGTTTCCCCTTTGTTTTTATGTATTTCGCTAGTATAATGTTTTTGTATGCGTTTGGAAGAGGTGTTTTTAATGGCAGTCAATCAACAAACAAAGGAAAACATTCTGTTGATCATATGGGGACAAGCTTTAGCTGCAATGCTTGGAAGTCTGTTTTTTTCCGAATTCATGGGATACGAACCCTGTGAGTTATGTTGGTATCAACGAATTTTAATGTATCCACTTGTCGTTATTTATGGCTATGCAGCTGTAAAAAAAGACATTCGACTTGGCTTGCCGGGCTTGATTTTGAGTGGAATCGGCATTTGTGTTTCGACTTACCATTACTTAATCCAAAAACTCCCGTCACTTCATGAAGCAGGAGAAGCTTGCGGATTAGTTCCATGTAATGGCCAGTATGTAAATTACTTTGGTTTTATTACCATTCCGTTTTTAGCCTTGACGGCCTTCATCGTCATTTTTGTTTTACATATTACTTTGCTTTTGCAACAAAGGAGAGGTAACGATTGAATAAAAAAATGTGGATTATCCTAGGGGTTATTGTAATACTCATCGGTGCATTGATTTTTATTGTCAGCTATCAAAACAACCAAAAAATGGCAGACAATCCTTATGGAAAAAAGGATCTTCGCCAGTCGACCATAGACCAGCTGGATGATGATTTATACCAGAATCAGATCCTTCCTGATGAACTGGAAGAAAAGCTGGATAACGAGGAAGACGTCACTGTTTATTTTTACAGTCCGGAATGTGTCCACTGTCAGAATACCACCCCGGTGATTGTTCCGATGACAAAGGAATATGGAATCGATTTGAAAAAGTTGAATATTTTAGAGTTTCAGCAACCATGGAAAACTTATAATATTGAAGGAACTCCGACGGTAATTCACTTTGAAAACGGAGAAGAAACAGCACGAATCAGCGGGGAGCAATCTGTGACAACATGGGATTCCTTTTTTCAGGATAACGTTTTAGATGGGGAAGAACAGGAACAATGAAAAACAGGCTGTCGATTCAATCGACAGCCTGTTTTTTTTATGTCATCAAAAAAGAAAAGGGGAATCCTCGAGCGATTTCCCTTTTGGCAAGTCTTCTATAACTCCCCGCTAATTATTCAGGTTCAATTATGTTTGCTTCTGTCGTATAGGAGGGACCGGCATGATAAGGCGGTCGCTTTTTCGTCTTGGAGGAGGAATGCGCAGCCTTGAAGGCATCAGAATCTTTCCAGTTTCGATAGCTTTGCATGGAATCCCATTGAACCAACACTACATATTTGTTTCCCTGTAGCGGCCGCAAGACACGTAACGCCTGAAATCCCGGAATTTCATTCATAGACCCTGCGCGTCTTTTAAACTGGTCTTCGAAGATCGGTTTTCCTTCATAAGTGACGGGAATATTGTTCATAACGACAAAACCGTGTTGCTGTAGTTCTCCATCAGCAACAAAACTTTCATAGTTTCTTGCTTGTTCGAACACATCAGTTTTTTTGCCTTCGTAATAAGCCAGGGTCGTATCGTCAGCCTGCATGAGGTATATGGAAATGTCAGGATGATCTGCTTGGATTTTTTTAAGAAAATCATAGGTTCCGTTCGTAATATACGCTTTCATTTTCCTCGCCTGCCTTTTGCAAATGATTGGTATTCTTTTATATACCCATTTAAGGTTTGTCACATGCCTATTATACACTTCCAGCTTAGCAAAGGAGCTTCAATCCGTGCAACTTTCTATCAATAATCCCGCCAAATGAAAGCCTTATGTTTTTAGAACGGTTGAATCGGATGATTCGCCCTTGAGAACAATTAAAGCTCTCACATGGCTTTTGGACACCTTGCCGGAGTCTATGAAACTGGCTGTACAAACATTCCTATTTATTGAGGCATCCTTCTGTCGTATAATGAGAGGAATGGCTTTTCTTAGAAATACCCAAAAGATACAGGGACAAAAGATAAAGGTGGCAAAGATGAATATAGATACTATTTTGCAATGGATTAAACGGTTGAAATGGCCGCTGCTTATTGTGGGGGCGGTCTTTTTACTGGGCCTGATCGGTTATTTGACCATTTTGTTCGGTGGCAGGTTTGTTGTCGATGATGAAGATTTGGTTCTGCCGGCAGCAACGATTGTGGAAACAAAAGAAGGAGAAAGAATCGGTGAAATTTATGAGGAGTATCGCCGTCCGGTCACGATTAAACAAATTCCCGACCATGTGGAGAACGCGTTTCTTGCTATAGAAGACAACCGGTTTTATGACCATGCCGGAGTAGATTTCAAGTCTGTGACCCGAGCGGTCTTTCGCGATATCATTACCATGGAAAAAGCAGAAGGCGGCAGTACCATTACACAGCAGCTGGCGAAGAACTTGTTCTTGCATAATGAGAAGACATGGATGCGAAAAACCAAAGAGGTCATGGCTGCCATTTATTTGGAACGCAATTTCAGCAAAAAGAAAATACTTGAATATTATTTGAATGAAATCTATTTTGCCCATGGAATATATGGGATAGAGACGGCAGCGGAATTTTATTTCAGTAAACAGGTGGGTGAACTGACGGTGACGGAAGGTGCGATGCTTGCGGCACTGTCGAAGGCACCTAATACCTATTCCCCCCTTGTAGATGAAGAAAAAGCAAAGGAACGCCGCGATTTGGTGTTACAGCAAATGAATCAGCTGGATATGCTGGAAACCGAAGAAATGCTTCAGTTGCAGGGAAAAACATTGGGGATAAACCAGAAGCAAGAGGAGGATACCCCTTGGAATGACTCCTACATGGATTTGGCAATCAAAGAGGCGGCAGAAAAGTACCAGCTTACACTGCCGGAATTGAAGCGTGGTGGATACCGTCTTGTCGTCAATATTGACGAGTATGCCCAGCGCACTGCTTACGAGCATTTTCAAGATGATCAGTATTTTTCCGGATCAGCATCCGGTGTAGACGGTTCCTTTGTATTATTAGATCATCAATCCGGGGAAATTGCTGCGGCAATCGGAGGACGTGATTATCAAATTGGCGGTCTGAATCGTGCGATGGTGAATAAACAACCAGGATCTACGATGAAACCTCTCGCTGTATATGGCCCAGCCATGATGCAGGACGACTATGATCCTTATTCCCTGCTGAATGACGAAGAACGGAGTTATGGGGAGTATACTGCCCGAAATTATGACGGGAATTATCAGGGTGAAGTAACCATGTATGAAGCATTACAGCAGTCGAAAAATGCGCCCGCAGTCTGGTTACTGAACGAGATCGGTGTATCCTATGCAAAAGAATATTTAAATAAGATGAAGATTTCTTTACCTGATAATGGCCTGGCCATTGCACTTGGAGGACTTGAGCAAGGCGTTACGCCATTGCAGCTAGCCCAAGCGTATGGCAGCTTTCCAAATGGCGGAAAAATGGCTACAGCGTCGGCAATCAGCCAGATATATGATCGCAATGGGAAGCAACTGGAACGACCGGAAGCGGAAAACATAGAAGTGTTTTCGCGTCAAACAGCATGGAGCATGGTGCGGATGCTAGAAGCTGTCGTAGAGGGTGGAACGGGAAAAGCCGGCGCTTATAAGGGCGCTTTGGCGGGAAAAACCGGTTCCACCCAGCATCCATCTGTTGAAGGAAAAAACAAGGATACTTGGTTTGCCGGCTTCACGCCTGAATATACCAGTGCACTATGGATTGGTTACGATCAAGCGGATAAAGATCATTATTTGACGACCGGAAGTGAAGTCCCGACAAGGTTAACAAAAGCTATTCTGACTGACCTCGATAAGCAGTATAAATTGGCAGAGGCGTTTGAAAAACCAGAGAATGTCAAAGATGTTGAGGAACCCGTCAAATTGCCGGAGGTTGCAGATTTATCGGCTAACTACAAGCTTGGCGGCTTGTCTTTGATACGCGGCAAACTGACTTGGACGGCTGCTGATGATAATCGAGTCATCTATTATATCTATCGAGTCAAAGAAGGCAAGGAACAAAAAATTGGGGAAGTGGAAGGAAATGGCTCCTATCAAATTAACCGTATTAGTTTATTTGATAGTGCTTCTTATTACGTCAGACCTGTTGACCCGTTAACGGGACAGAAAGGAAAACCGTCCAACAAGGCGCAATTTAAACTTGATTTTTAATGGAGAATCTGTTGGTATTTTGTTACTATTTTCCTTGGTTTGATGTAACAATTCCGCATCATTGGGGGGGAGACCTGGCGGAGGTGGAGCTCATTAGAAAACTCCCTAACTCCCCGCACAAAACGGAGGTATTCCAGTAACCTGTTAGCATCGCCAATTTGCATAGAAAGGGTAGGAAAGTGCACGAAAAGGATAGTCGTCTTTCCTATCTTTTGAGTAATAGAACCGAGCTCAATCGACCAATTGTGCAACAACGCACAAATTGGTGACAAATAAGGCCAATTGCTATACATCAATTTTATTAATCGGTATAGTGATTATGGAATGGATTAGAGATAAAGGGTGAAACGGATGGCAAGAAAAATCAACGATACAATACTGAAAGCATTCAGGGGGGAACCGACCAATTATACACCTGTATGGTACATGCGTCAGGCGGGTCGGTCTCAAAAAGAATACAGGAAGCTAAAGGAAAAATACTCCTTGTTCGAGATTACACACCAGCCGGAGCTCTGTGCTTATGTGACAAGGCTTCCTGTTGAGCATTATGGAGTCGACGCTGCGATTCTATACAAAGATATTATGTCGCCGCTGCCGGCTATTGGGGTGGATGTGGAAATCAAATCCGGAATCGGGCCGGTCATCGACAAGCCGATCCGATCTAAGAGTGATGTCGAAAAACTGGGTACGATTGACCCTGTTTCAGATGTTCCCTATGTACTGGAAACGATTCGTCTTCTTGCAGAAGAACAGCTGGACGTACCTTTGATCGGATTCAGCGGTGCACCATTTACGCTGGCAAGTTACATGATTGAAGGCGGACCATCCAAGAATTATCATAAAACGAAAGCAATGATGTACAGTGATCCGGCAGCCTGGTTTGCGTTGATGGATAAGCTGGCGGACATGACAATCACGTATGCTAAGGCGCAAATCCAGGCAGGAGCAAAAGCGTTTCAGATTTTTGACTCATGGGTGGGTGCCTTGCATGCGGCTGATTATCGGGAGTACATCAAGCCTGTGATGCAGCGGATTTTTTCCGAGTTGCGCGGAGAAGGTGTACCACTGATTCTGTTTGGAGTCGGCGCACGCCATTTGATTTTGGAATGGAATGACCTGCCTGTTGATGTTCTTGGTCTGGATTGGCGGACATCGATAACGGAAGCACGTGAAATGGGAATCACCAAAACGTTGCAAGGAAACCTTGATCCTGCCTTGCTTGTTTCGGGTTGGAAGGCTACGGAATTGAGAGCCCAGGCGATTTTGGATGAAGCAGAAGGACAGCCAGGCTTTGTGTTTAATCTAGGTCATGGTGTAACACCAGAAATCGAACCGGCTACTTTGAAAAGATTGACAGATTTCATCCACGACTATTCGCGCCGCAAGTGACGTCAGATAAGAGGAAGAAATAAGAGATAAAAGCAAAGAGGTGTTGGAAAGTGGCGAAGAAAAAAATCGGTTTACTCGTTATGGCATACGGTACGCCATACAAGGAAGAAGATATTGAACGCTATTACACGGATATCCGGCACGGCAGAAAGCCAACTCCGGAAATGCTTGAGGATTTAACAGAAAGATATCGTGCAATTGGGGGTATTTCTCCGCTAGCGGAAATTACCAAGCAGCAGGCACAGGGCATTGAGGATCGTCTTAATGAGATGCAGGATGAGGTAGAATTTGTCCATTATCTTGGATTGAAGCATATTGAACCGTTTATTGAGGATGCTGTTGCGCAAATGGCAGAAGACGGTATTGAAGAAGCGGTCTCGTTGGTGCTAGCTCCTCATTATTCCACCTTCAGTGTGAAGTCATATAATGACCGTGCCCAAAAAGAAGCAGATAAACATGGCAGACCGCAGATTACATCTGTCGAGAGTTGGTATGACGAGCCTGGTTTTATTGATTACTGGGTAAAAGCGATATCGAAAGTATACGGTCAAATGAGTGAACAGGAAAAAGAAAAAGCGGTTTTGGTTGTTTCCGCGCATAGTCTCCCAGAGAAGATTTTGGAACACGGCGATCCATATCCAGATCAACTGAAGCGTACAGCCGAATTGATTTCGGAAGCTACTGGTATTACGCAGTATGAACTTGGATGGCAAAGTGAAGGAAATACGCCTGACCCTTGGCTGGGACCCGACGTACAGGACTTGACCAGGGACCTTTACCATGAAAAAGGATATCGTTCTTTTGTGTATGCACCGGTTGGATTTGTCGTCAATCATTTAGAAGTGCTTTATGATAATGACTATGAATGTAAAGTTGTGTGTGACGAATTGGGTGCCAACTACTATCGCCCGGAAATGCCGAACGCTAAGCCGGAATTTCTCCATACTTTGGCAGAAGTAGTGCTCCGTAAGTATCGCCAAAGTAATGATTCCAATGAGTGATCAGAAAGAAATCGTAGTCATTGGCGGAGGAATTACTGGGTTGACAGCTGCTTATTACTTGCAGAAAAAAATAAAAGAAGAGCAGCTGCCCTATAAGGTGAAACTGTTGGAAGCAAGCAGTCGCCTGGGCGGGAAAATCATGTCGGTCAAACGCGATGGCTATACATTCGAACGCGGTCCTGATTCTTTTTTGATCAGAAAGCCTTCGGCAACACGTTTAGTCAAAGAAGTTGGATTAGAGGACGAATTGATAAAAAACGGTACAGGCCAATCGTATATTTTGGTAGACAAAAAGCTGCATAAAATGCCGAGCGGTTCATTTATGGGCATTCCTACTCAAGTGCGCCCGTTTCTGTTTTCCAGCATCTTTTCCGCAAAGGGAAAACTACGGGCAGGGCTTGATTTTATCAAGCCTAAAGGAAAGCAGGCGGCCGATCAGTCTCTCGGGTTGTTTTTTCGCCGACGCTTTGGCGATGAATTGGTCGAAAATCTTGTCGAGCCGTTGCTTTCCGGCATATATGCCGGGGATATTGATGAACTTAGCCTGATGGCAACGTTCCCTAATTTTTATGAGTTGGAGCAGGAACATCGCAGCCTTGTTAAAGGGCTGCGAAAAACCGTACCAAAGAAGAAGAACAACAAAGGTAAGAAACCGAGTATGTTTTATTCGCTCCAAAATGGTCTGGAATCCCTTGTAGAAGGGGTTGAAGCCAATCTTGATCCCGGGACAGTCCTAAAAGGAACGGGAGTCGATCATATTGAGCGGAAGAATGATCACTATCATCTGCTGCTCAGCGACGGGCAAGCAATCGAGGCAGACTCCGTTGTTCTGGCAGCCCCGCATTTTGCTGCAAGACGGATGCTCAGCCAATATGAGTTCATGGATGCATTCAAAGAGATGCCGGCGACTTCTGTGGCAAACGTAGTCCTGGCTTTTGATCAATCCGCCATCAAAAAGGATATAGACGGAACCGGATTTGTCGTGTCACGGAATAGTGACTATCGCATCACTGCGTGCACATGGACACACAAAAAATGGCCGCAATCGACTCCGGACGGAAAAGTGTTGCTCCGTTGCTACGTAGGACGTCCTGGTGATGAACAAGTGGTTGATTTAACCGATCAGGAAATTGTCGATATTGTCCTGCATGATTTAAAGAGAATCATGAAAATCGACAAGGAACCTGAATTTTCAATGGTTAGCCGTTGGAAAAACGCCATGCCGCAATATTCTGTCGGGCATAAAGAACGCTTGAAATTTGTCCGGGATAAGATGCAAGCAGAGCTTCCAGGTGTATTTTTGGCTGGAAGTTCCTATGAAGGAATCGGAATTCCTGATTGCATCGATCAGGGAGAAGCGGCAGTTGATCAGGTGCTGTCTTATTTAAATTCGCAAATATAGCAAAAAAACAAGCAAAGGATGTACATCCTTTGCTTGTTTTATAGGGTTGTTTTTTTAAGAACTAATATTACTTCGAGAAGAAAGAAAACGAATAGCGGCTTATAAAACAATGATAGTAGAGAATGATTTTATCTTGCAGGATGATCACATTGGTCACATAAATTACCATAACAATCAGCTTTTTCGAGTATTTCTTTCCCGCAACTGTGACATTTTTTTCGTGGCAGGTTTTTAAAAAACTCTACAATGCTTAGCAAAAGAAAATCCCCTCCAGATGTTAGTGTAATTTTATTGTATTACAACAGAGGTTAAAATTCAACCATCTGTTTCATAACAATTTTAAAGAGGTGAGTATTTTGAAATGGACAGTAGTTGGTTATTGGGGAGCCTACCCAGAGAAAGGAGAAGCGACCTCTGCTTACCTTCTTGAACAAGATGGGTTCCGGTGTTTGATTGATTGTGGAAGCGGTGTTCTTTCCCGCCTGCAGACGTTTATAGATGTAACCGAGCTGGATGCCGTTGTGTTATCCCATTACCATCAGGACCATATTGCTGATATTGGTGTGTTACAGTACAGCTGGCTCGTTCAGAATAGTTTGCACAACAGAAATCGCAAGCTGCCGGTTTACGGACATGTCGAAGACAAAACAGGTTTTCTGGCTCTCACGCATCAATTCACAGAGGGAATTGCCTATCACCCGGATGAAGCATTGCAGGTTGGTCCTTTCCAGTTCACCTTTATACAGACAAACCATCCTGTTCCTTGCTATGCGATGCGGATTACGAATGGTGACCAGGTTATCGTTTATACGGCGGACACCAGTTTCAAGCAGGACCTGATTCCTTTCAGCAGAGAAGCAGACTTATTGGTGAGTGAATGCAGCTTCTATCATGGACAGGAAGCTGCTAAAGCGGGACATCTGACAAGCAGCCAATGCGGTGAGCTTGCGGCAAAAGCAGGGGTGAAACAGCTGCTGCTCACTCACTTACCGCACTTTGGAAATCGAGCGGTTCTGCAAGAGGAGGCTGGCAGAAAATTTTCCGGAATCATTCAGCTGGCCCATGAAGGATGGACTTGGCAAGGGTAGAAAAGTCCCATGAATTGCCCTAAACTGAGACTTTAGGTAAAATGAAAATACAAGCTCTAAGGAGGGGTATCCATGTTATTTATCGATAATGAGGGAATCACAGATCCCCATATTAACCTGGCAATCGAAGAATATATTCTGAAAAACTTCGGTGCGGATGATACATATTTGCTATTCTACATCAATGAGCCTTCGATCATAATTGGAAAAAACCAAAATACTATCGAAGAAATCAATACCAATTATGTGGATTCCAACGGTATTCATGTTGTCCGCAGGCTTTCTGGCGGGGGAGCGGTCTACCATGATGAAGGGAACCTGAACTTCAGTTTCATTACCAAAGATGATGGCAACAGTTTTCATGACTTCGCAAAATTTACTGAGCCGGTAACCGATGCACTGAAAAAATTAGGGGTCAATGCCGAACTTCAGGGACGAAATGATATACTGGTTGACGGAAGAAAAATTTCGGGTAATGCCCAGTTTTCCACGAGAGGCCGGATGTTTAGTCACGGTACCCTTATGTTTGACTCCGAAATTGAAAACGTGGTCTCCGCTTTAAATGTTAAGATGGAGAAAATCAAATCCAAGGGTATCAAATCCATCCGCAGTCGCGTAGCCAATATTTCTGAATTTCTCGACGAGAAAATTACGATGGAAGAATTTAAAGCATTGATCCTCCGCTACATTTTCGATGTGGAGGATGTAAAAGACGTACCGCAATACAAGTTGACAGAGGAAGATTGGAAGAACATCCATCAGCTTTCAGAAGAACGTTATCAGCGTTGGGACTGGAATTATGGTCGCTCTCCGGCTTTTAATATTCAACAGTCACACAAATTCCCGGCAGGTTCTGTCGATGCCCGGCTTGATGTCAAAAAAGGCACGATTGAAAATATAAAAATTTATGGCGATTTCTTTGGCGTTGGGGATATAGAAGATGTAGAGAATAGACTCACGGGAATTCGTTATAACAGGCAGGCAATCGAAGAAGCCTTGAGTGACCTTGATATCAGCCACTATCTCGGTAAAATTTCTAGGGAAGAGTTTGTTGATTTAATCTATTAAGGATAAGAGGAAATCCCATTTATTACAATTGAATGGGATTTCTTTCTTTTCAATGGGCTAAACAAGTATCCTTTGGTCTGGCGTACCAGAAGAACGCCACTCCGAGTCTTTTCTTAAGCTTGTCGGAGGCCCGCACGATGCGGGTCATGCAGTCGTTGCCACAGGACGTGGCGGATTTAGCCTGTACTCCTTTAAACACGGACGCCTGCGCTTTTCTATGTCCAGCTCCGGCGCCTACCCCCTCGAGGTCTTAAGTCAATCCTCGGTGTGGCAGAAGAACGCCACTCCGAGTCTTTTCTTAAGCTTGTCGGGGGTAAGCAAGGCGCCTGCGCTTTTCTATGTGCCTCCAGTTTTTTCTAATACTATCTTGCTAGGGGATAAGCTTTGGCTTATAATGAAAGATAAGGGCATAATGAATGACTATTCATTCAGGGAGGGATACGATGAATATAAGTGAGCAGATATCTATCACTGCCAAACAACATCCCGAGAAACCGGCATACATATTTGATGGCAAAGAAACGACTTATTTGGAATTGGAAGGCATTATCAACAAATTTGCCGACAGCCTGGTGAGTCTCGGTTACCAAAAGGGTGACCATCTCGCTCTGGTAGTTGGAAACAGTCCGCATTTTATTATTGGTTTGTATGGGGCCTTGCGTGCAGGAGTCATTGTCATCCCGATCAATCCGATTTATACGTCGGATGAAATCTCTTATATTTTGCAAAATGGAGATGTGAAAGGAATTGTGACACTGGATATGCTATCCGGAAAGTTCGTGCAAATCGCGGATGTCCTGGAGGAGGTAGAGCATATCATCATCGCTGAGACCGGGGCGGGTACCGAGATCGCCGATACCGTTCTGTCAGCAAAAATGAAATCGTTTTCAAAAATGGTGGGGGAAGGAAATGCCCGTTTTGACCGTCCGGAACTGCAGGAAGAAGACGTTGCCCTTGTACTCTATACTTCCGGTACAACGGGGAAACCGAAGGGCGCGATGTTGACGCATCGCAATCTTTATTCCAATGCCAAGGATACGGCAGATTACCTCCAGATGGATGGAAGGGAAAAAGTAATCGCAGCACTTCCAATGTTCCACGTTTTTTGTTTGACAGTTGCGCTAAATGCCCCGTTAATGAACGGTGGAACCGTACTGATTGTACCCAAGTTTTCTCCTGAAGCGGTTTTTAAGCTTGCCAAAGAGCAGCAGGCGACCGTCTTTGCAGGGGTGCCGACCATGTATAATTATTTACTGCAAACAGCTGGCGGTCATGAGGAGGATTTTCAGAGCATCCGTCTTTGTATTTCCGGAGGGGCTGCGATGCCAGTCGCCTTGTTGAAAAATTTTGAACGGAAATTCGGTGTGATGGTGTCTGAAGGTTATGGGTTGTCGGAAGCATCACCGGTTACTTGCTTTAATCCGCTCGATCGGGAACGGAAACCTGGATCTATTGGCACCAATATCAAAAACGTCGAAAATAAGATAGTCGACGAAATGGGGAACGAGCTTCCTCCAGGCGAAGTAGGAGAGTTGGTTGTCCGCGGTCCTAATGTCATGGCTGGATACTATAAGCTGCCTGAAGAGACAGAGGCAGTATTACGGGATGGCTGGCTGTACACTGGAGATATGGCAAGGATGGATGAAGAAGGGTATTTCTATATTGTCGACAGGCGCAAAGATATGATACTTGTCGGTGGCTATAATGTATATCCACGGGAAGTCGAAGAGGTATTATATGAGCATCCCGATATCGAGGAAGTAGCAGTTGTCGGCATGCCCGATCCTGAGCAAGGAGAGGCTGTTGTCTGCTTTGTCGTCACGGAAAATGAGGGATTACGTACATCCGATGTCATCGGTTTCTGCAGGGAGCAGCTTGCCAAATATAAGGTGCCTTCGGTTGTAGAGTTTTTGGACGAACTGCCGAAAAATACGACCGGAAAAATTCTGCGCAAGCAGCTGCGTGAGAAAGTAGCACAGTTTTGAGCTTTTAGTATGGATAAAAGAATATGGTAAAATTTAAGAATCTCCTGTCGGGCGGCGGGGGATTTGTTTTCTGAAATTGCTACTTTCGGGCAGGAGGAAATCAAAATGAAAAAGTTACTGGCAGCTTATTTGGGTTTTCTTATCATGATTTGGGGATATTTCCTATTCTTTTATCCATTGGAAACGTATGGTGATTCTCGTTATGCAGCTATGGCACATGCCATGTACTTCTCCAAATTACCGCTGGAATGGCTGCTGTTGTATACCATTTTCAAAAAAGGCTGGTCCATCGTCTGGGTCGATTGGATGGAGCGATTTACTGGCAAGCTTTGGCTGAAAACGCTGCTCTTTTCCTTGTTGTTGACCATCGCTTATCAGGTTATCCGTCTCCCGTTTAACCTCCTTTGGCTAGTTATAAGCCGGAAGGAAGGGACGAGCAATCAAACGGTCGGTAACTGGTTTTATGAGCTTGGGCTGGACAGTCTGTTTTTCTGGTTCGTTTTAGCAGCTGGTATTTATCTGTCCCTGGTGCTGATGGCCAGATTTAAAAACTGGTGGTTTGGTTTATGGCTGATCGCTCTTCCAGCAGCGCTGTTTGTGGTATATATTCAGCCAGTCTGGATTGATCCGCTGTATGAGGATTTCGCTGTCATGGAGCCGGGATCGCTCCGTACAGCTATCGAGGATTTGACGGAAAAATCAGGCTTAGAAGATGCGACCATTCTTCAGGTCTATATGAGTGAGAAGACGACTACCTTCAATGCTTATGTTACCGGGATTATGGGTAATGCCCGGATTGTCCTTTGGGATACTGCGTTGAACGGCATGCCGCAGGATGAAGTGCTGTTTATTCTCAGCCATGAAATTGGTCATTATGTGAAGCACCATGTGTTTTTCGGAGTGGCTGGTTACCTGTTGTTGAGTTTGTTCCTGCTTGTTGCCGGCGCTTTACTTTACCGCATTGTTTGCAGAAATGTTTTAGATAACCAGTCCTATCTAAAAAAGAATGACTTGCGTGCAGTGCCGTTATTGTTGTTGATTTTTTCTTTGCTGTTAACTGCTGCCCAACCGGTATCTTTGGTAGTTTCGCGCCAGATTGAGTCCTCTGCAGATCGCTATGCAGTCGAACAAAGTGATAATGATCAGCTTCGGGCAGGTATGTCCAGTTTTCGGCGGATGGCTGAGCAGTCGAAGAGTGATGTGTCCCCTGTTTTTTGGGTCAAGTGGCTGCGGTTCGGCCATCCTCCAATCCAGGAGCGGATCGACCGAATTGAAAAAGAGCTGTCCGAACGTGAAACTAATCCCGGTACTTCTTCGTAACAATAAGAGAAGGGATGGGATGAAAGCCAATGGAGAATTTTCAAAATCAACTGATGATAGAAAAGGAAAAATTCCGGGAGAAGCAAAACTTGAATAACCAGCTTTCCGCTATGACTGCCGAATTGGAAAAGTTACAGGAAATAGAGACAAGGATGAAGCAAAGGCTGGAAAAGGAAAAGGTCGATGTGGAAAAACTGGAGGGTGTCAGCCTGAAAGGGATATTCATGTCCCTAGCAGGAAAAAAAGAAGAGGTGCTGGATAAGGAGCGACAGGAGGTACTTGAAGCTCAGCTGAAATGGAAGGAAGCAAGTTCCGCCAGGGAAGAGCTGGAAAAGGAACACAGCATCCTCGCAGATAGAATCCAGTCGCTAGGCTATCCGGAAGAACAATACCAACAGCTGTTGGAGCGGAAAGAGCAGTATTTGCTAAATCAAAACCATCAAGCTGGAGGGCAACTGCTTGATTTGTCAGAAGCTATCGGCGAGTTGCGGGCAGATGCCCGGGAAATTAAGGAAGCGCTCGCTGCCGGCCGAGAGGCTTCCGATGCTCTTGCTGATGCAAAAAAATCGCTTCACAGTGCCGAAAATTGGGGAACGCTCGATATGTTCGGCGGAGGAATGATTACGACAGCGATCAAACATGGTCGTATCGATGATGCAAGCAAAGAAGTACACGAAGCACAGCGTCTGTTGCGCAAATTTTCACGCGAACTGGATGATATCGGAAATTCGTTTTCATTCGGCGTGTCCATATCCGGCGGCTGGACCGTAGCTGACTATTTTTTTGATGGCCTGATAACAGACTGGTTTGTCCAGGGACAAATTAAGGATTCACTTGAACAGGTGGAAACCGTTAAAAGGGAGACAGACCGGACGCTAGCCAGGCTTGAGGAACTATTTTTTGACGTGGAACGGAAAATAAACGAACTGGAGACGGATAAGCAACGGCTGCTTGAAACCCCGCTTTAAGACTGGCGGTGGGTGATCATATCTTCATCGTCGGTGATGAAGAAAGGACGTTCCGGACGCCGGGATAATAATCCGAGCTTTTCTAATTTTAAGTAACTGACCTTCCTGTAAGGATCTCCTTCTATGATCGGAAGGTTACCTGTTTGGTCACGGTAATGGTCAACAGCTTGCTGAACCTTATCCAGGTCTTCGGCGAGCTGTTTATCTTTTTCTTCAAAAATTTCATAGGTTTCACGGGACATGTAGTAAGTCTGTTCCGGTTCTGCTTCTAAATAGGGAGCGAGTAGCTGGTAATCAATTGTCCGGTCTTCCTTTATAATGACTTGGAGCGGTATTTCCGATGCGAGCTCGGCGCTGTATCGCCGGATGGCATCTTTTACCTCTGAAATGCTCACCGGCCTAACGGGGAGTTGTTTCTGCTGAGAATCAATTTTTGGTTTTTTGTTCTTTTTCCACATCGCGTTTCCTCCTTTATAGAAAGGAATGGTATCTTATTGATATAAAGATTATAGCAAACCTGCACTCCTGTGTTAAAGCGTTTTCGTTTTGAAGAAGTGGGCGTGACAAATTTCAGTATTATTTTGCTAAGCAGATTTCCGTGATTCCGAAAAGTCTTTTTAATACCTGGTTAGAAATGTTATTTTATCACCCAATTTCCTTGAGAATATTTCTTTAAAGAAACTGACAATAAAGATGTATAAAGGTTTTCTACATGGCAATTGCTCCTTTTTTACACGTAGTAAAAAACCTGGCAGGGTGTTCTGTGCCCGCCATTACTTCTTGCTTCTAGGTAGAGTATAGCAAACCTGACGGCTTGATTGGAAACGCTTTAATTTACAGATGACATGCATGACAAATAGCAGGAATTTTTTACAAAAAATTCAATTATTTCTACCAATTTATGCAATTTTCTGGTAAATTAGGAGTAGGCCTTTCACCTGCCTAACTATTCAATGAAGGGATGGACTCTATGATATATCAAACGGATTATGAAGTTACCCCACTTACACTAGCTGTCATTGGAGGGGACACAGGCAACAGGTTTTCTTCGAGAGTTTTAGAAGAAGAGGAAATTATCCATGTGAAACAGCCGGCAAGCAAAATCATCGATCTTGCCTGTAAGTTCTTTGGGAGCAGCCTGCGAGGCAGGCAGGAAGGGACCAAGGATATCTGCAATATTACACACAAAGTTCCTGTTTCCATTGACCCTTCGAGCGGTATGTATTTTTTCCCCACAGCTTCCCCAAATAGCCCTCATTGCTCATGGATTGCCCACTCACATGTCGACAGAATCAGCAAGGCTGCCAATCATTCCACTGAAATTGCCTTCAAGAATGGCGCTTCCATTACACTCCAAGTTTCCCACGGTATTATATTGAATCAAATCCAACGGACTGCACAATTTCGCTACTTACTGGATCACCGGATTAAGTATTTGTGGAAGAATAGTGCTGATATTGTTGCTGAGCCTTTTGTATAAGCTCCCGCAGAATGTTTTCCACCTTTTTTCGAATGGCTGGATTAAAATAGTTTCTTTTCTCTTCTCGCCCTTGGCAGATAAATAAAAAGGAGGAAAAGGAATCGTTTTTGTTTAAAGAAACGACCTGTAGCTTTTCCTTCGCCATACGGCTTCGAAGCTGTCTGCGTTCTGCTACAGCTTCCTGCTCCATTTTTTCGAGCAGGTCGGTGAAGGGTTCTTTGATTTTGAAGCTGCCTGTTTGAATGTTTTGCAGGTCTTTTTGAATGACTACAATGGCCATTGAAAGAAATAGAAAACGGGAAGCAACAGAAAGTTGTTCTTCGCTGAGATAACGCACAATTACTCCTCCTTACGAACGTATGTTCTATTATACCCTAAACCGATCGATTCTAAAACCGAACTTGTGAAAGTAAATACTGGTAGCAAAAATGAGGCGGTGAAAGGCCGGAAAAAATCCACAGGTGAACGTTTGTAGGCATGGGCTGTTATTTTCCGGTATTTCGGATACCCTATGACTGGGTGATGAAAATGAAAGCAACCGAATTGGAAAGCAAGCGTTTTGACAAAGCGCTTGATGAAATTCTCGACCTATTCAACAACCTGGAAAGTGATGCACCGATCATCGATTTTGGGCAGGATGTCCTCGATAATATTGCACGAGCCAAAAAGAAGTATGGAGATAAAATGGTAGACGAAAAAATAAATACAGTGGTAAGAGAAATGTTGTCCTGGCTCGACCTGGATGATGTGCAGCTTGATCCGGAGGAAGAGGAGAGTGATCAGGAGGGATCCTGATAGACGAAATGCTCCTGATTTGCTTCTTTCCTCCGACTGGGTTCATTCGATCAATTCCACATCGGTGATGGCTTCAAAAGGAAGAAATTCAATCCCATCACGGTTTTCAACCTCAAGTTTTCCCATTCCTGCTCCTTTTATGAAACCTTCCATCCTCTCTATCCGTTGTGCTTCATAGAAGAAGAGCGAGACCTTTTGTTTGTATTCAATTGCTTGCGTGATCGTCCGCTGCATTTCCTCTAATTTGTCACTACTGAGAAGCGGCTTTTCTACATCTTTTTCTGCTTCATACCACTGGTTGAGCATTTCCACATGCTCGGGCAGCATGAGGGAAGTCCATTTGATGGTTCCCCGATCTTGATGTTTGTCATGCACGGTTAAGCCCCCTTGCGTTGAAATTTTTTAACCGGGTGAATGGCTAAAATATTTTCCAGGCGAAAAGTCCTGACTTGCCTGCGGGAATAGCAATAAGCAACGATTTGTTCTTCCTTGATCTGAAGAATTCGGACTATGCGCTGTGATAGCCGTCCGTTTTTTGCCATATAAATCATTTCCACCATTTTTTTGTTCTCCATTGCTCGTTGAAGGGTTGTTTCCATTGGTTTCACTCCTCGAAAGGGAACGTTTGTTCTTATTATATGCAAAACGCGGAAATTTTACAACCAAATAAAGTCTGGTAATTAATACCTAGTCTCTTGCCAATGACAACAGTTCATTCATTCATGCTGCTTAGATTCCATCATGAACGGCTCATTCAAAAGGTGAAGATCAAAAAAACCGAACGAGTTCGAAGGTTAGGATTTCGAATCATCGTCCGGTTTTTGGATTTGATTAAAACGGAAAATAGATAAATATTAGAAACAAGGCAATAGCGATGAGAAAGGTTGCTCCATAAATAACAATCAGCAAAGGCACATTTTCCTTCATCGAGCTTTTTTCATAGTCAATGGAACGATGGAGCTCTTGCTCATGCCGATTTTCGGCTTTTTCGTAGGCCTTGGCTTTGTCTGATTCCGATTTTCCTAATAGCAATGTTATAATCAAGGCAACAATACATACGATAAAGGCTGAAATTATTAAAAAGACATACATTGTTTTTCCTCCAGGTAAAATGTCTGTTTCTATTATCTGATTATTTTATAAGAAAAACAACAAGAAAGTGAACAACAGAACAACGGAGGAGAAAAAAAGACAGCGCACTGGGCAATTTTCCTTGTTTACATTACAATTAAAATAGGGAAACTGGTTAATAAGCAGTAGATATACTGCAAGTGTGGGTGCGAGGAGAATGGGACTTGTACATATTTAACATAGATCTCAATGAATTAAGAGAACTGATAGAAAGTAATAGATTCGATGACTTACTGCTGCAGCTATTGAAAAGCTATGAGGCCCTCGGACCGCTTCCTGGCATTTTACTGCCTTTCATTGAGGCATTTTTGCCGTTTTTGCCGTTGGTTGTCTTCGTGCTTGCCAATGCTGCGGCATACGGGTTGCTCGAAGGCTTTTTGTTTTCGTGGATTGGTGCCAGCGCGGGGGCAATATGTGTATTTATGCTAGTCCGCAAGCTTGGGAATAAGCGCTTATTTATTTGGCTGCGTAAAAACAAGCAAGTTGAAAGGGTAACGGGATGGCTGGAGCGGCACGGGTTCGGCCCATTGTTTTTGCTGATGTGCTTTCCGTTTTCTCCGTCTTCTGTCATCAATATTGTCGCAGGGCTGTCCAAAATAAGCTTGCAGCAATTTGTCCTTGCTGTGCTGCTCGGGAAGACAGTGATGATATTTACAATTGCCTATGTGGGAGACAGTATCGTTTCTTTCGCTCAAAATCCGATAAAGACAATCGTGGTTGGAATTTGTATCCTGTTGTTTTGGATATTCGGCAAATTCATGGAGCAGCGTCTGCATAGAAAGACCCGAGAACGGGGGTAGCCTCCAAATAGGGGATTAATATTTTTTCTGAAGGGTAAAATATGGATAGAACAGCACCTGGAGGAAAAGTCAATGAAAAAAATAAATTATTGGAAAGTATTACGGACGGTAGTGATTGCAGGAATCCTGGCAGTACTTTTCCGTTCGTATTTATTTGCTAGTTATGTTGTGGATGGAAAATCGATGGAGCCCACGTTATTTGATGAAAATCTGATCATGGTGAACAAAATGGCCTATGACTTGCATGGTATCAATCGATTCGATGTCATCGTGTTCCATGCGAATGAGAAAGAAGATTACGTGAAACGTGTTATCGGCACTCCGGGAGACACGATTGAATATAAGAACGATCGTCTATATCTGAATGGAGAGCCGGTTGAGGAAGAGTATTTAGAGCCGTTTAAAACGGATGACGGGAAACCATTGACAGAAGACTTTTCATTGAATGAAGTAACCGGCCGGACGGTAGTGCCGGAGGGGAAACTGTTTGTCATGGGAGATAACCGACGCGAAAGCCTGGACAGCAGGTATTTCGGATTTGTTTCCCAAGAAGAAGTCGTCGGGAAAGTTGATGTGCGATACTGGCCGCTTTCCCAATTAGGTGTAAGCTTTTAAAAAGAACTTCTCGCTTCCTTTGCCTCTGATTAGATTGGAAACGACTGCTTGGTTCTTCTCATCAGAGGATATGAAAATGCAGGCCATCGTATAAATCGATAAAAAGTAACAAAAAACAGGGACAGTCCTTTCAGCAGAGGATTTGTCCCTGTTTGTATGAGATCAAATGATTAGCAGCAGCAGCGTGTAGCCGGCAACGCCGACCAGAAAAGCGCCAAAGCTGCTTTGCCTTTCTTCCGGAAGTTCTTCCTTCAAGATATTCAAAATCACTCCGCCAGCAAGAAAAGCCGTTAAAAAGGAAACGATGAACGGCTTGACTTCATATAAACTTCCTATGGCCCAGCCGATAAGAACCGCCACGCTCAACAGCCAACGGCCGTATTTGTCATAAATCGTTTCGTGCCGTTCACGAAGACTGAAATCGTTAATGATAAAATGGACGGCCAGCGCCAAAAAGTAAAAAATCATTCCCGTAACATTGGCAAACTCCTCTGTAATCAATAGATAGCCAATAATCGCATTATAAAAAAAGAAGGAACCGATATGAATCCAAAATATCCCCGCAGTGGCCTTCCTTGTATTGTTTTTCCGTTTTGACACTTTCACCATTCGTTCCAGACCATAAAACAGTGTCAGTCCCGCCAAGGCAATCAGGTAAATATGAGATTCAAGAAAAGAGAGACTCTCCTTGGACAATGCTTCTTCGACCGCCTCCTGGTGTTCATTTAAATCAGGCAATAAATGAATGAATACATATGCAACAGCAATGCCGCCTGCAATAGACAGAAACCGGCTCCTCGGCACATTATTTAAAAATAGCAATTTTTTAGAGAACAGGTGGATCAGAACAAAGCACACAGCAAACAAAAAACTTAGCCAAAACATGTAAAAACTGCCTCCTTTCCAGACTCCCTTCGTTATACCCTGATTGAGAGGGAACTATTCAGTTAGCAAGGCTTGTCTGGCTGTCAGGCAATAGGATTGAAAGAAGAGAACACATGTTCTATAATAATTGTATAATTAGGAAGGGAGCTGCATTTAATCAGGCAGCACCCTTGCGAACAGTGTAAGTGCGACGAAGAGCAGCGGGATTAACATCAATACGAACGAGAACTCGACGGATGGGGCTAAAGCCGATCCGGTTGTGGCACCTGAAAGAAGCGTAAACGAATAAATTGCAATAGCGCTTGTTCCGGCGGACGCATGTCTTCCCACCAGGAGAACGACCATCGGAATGGTCAACGATGTCGAGACGATGAGAAAAAAAGAAGCCATAGCAATGGTCGCCACATTCAAATGAATGGCTGCTGGAAGAAACCCAGCTGCCATTACTGCCAAATGCAACCGTAATACACGTTTTGCTCCGAATTTTTCCAACACCACGCTTGTGAAAAAGGAAGGGATGATCCCAATCAAGCTGATGGCACGAAACAGCTGCAGCGGAATCGGAAATTCGGGCCAGCTGGTATAAAGATAGATTTCAAAGGCTCCATAGAACAGCATGATCGGAAATAGAAGGAAAAAGGCAATTAGGTAAAGGCTGCGTACGATTCGGTTGCGCAGACATGATAAAATAGAACCAGTGAGTTTTTTTAATGCAATACCGTTTGCTTTTGCTGACGGCTGTAAGGTAAACAATAAAAATATAAAACAGGAAAAATAAAACACACTGAATGAGATGAACACACTGGAAATAGAGAAAGCATTCGCGAATGCCGCGGATATTATTTGACCGAAAACACCGGCAAAAAGGAATCCGGTATTGATGAGAGCGATGGCCAATCCTTGCAGACGAGGCCCGAAGCTGCGAAAACAATATCCGAACGCCAATGGTGCGAAACTGGCAGCAAGCAGCCCCTGTATCACACGCAAAAACAAAATAGACTTGATGGAATCAATCAGCGCAAGAACCACGGTTACGATTGTTAATAGAGCCATACCGGTCAACATGATCCGGCTTAAAGGAAGTTGATCGGCTAAAAAACCAAAAAATAAAAGTCCGATGGCGTAGGCCAGGATAAAGAAAGAGCTGGTTAGAGAGGCGTTGCCGATCGATACATGGTAGGTTTCCGACAGCAGCGTATGCAAAGGAATCATTACATATAAGCTGCTTGCGACAAAAACAGCACAATAAATCAGGGCGGCCGCGCTGATGTTTTGCTTGGCCATTCTGCCGCCTCCTTTTCATTAGACTAGTGTACTATATGTTGCAGGGGAAATTTTGTGATAAAGGGAGAGAGTGACGATGGGTGTCCGGTTTTTATTAGGGAAAGCGGGTTCTGGAAAAAGCAATCAGTGCCTGCAGGAAATAGAAGAAAAACTGAATGAGGAACCAAAAGGGCCGCCGCTTTTATATATTGTGCCGGACCAGATGACATTTCAACAGGAGTATGCCCTGCTGAAGAGAGAGTCGATCGATGGCAGTATCCGTGGACAGGTTTTCAGCTTTTCCCGGTTAGCCTGGCGGGTTTTTCAGGAGACCGGAGGAGGTACCAGAAAGTTTATTAGTTCTACGGGTGTCCAAATGATGCTTCGAAAAATAACCGAGGAAAGGAAATCGGACTGGAACGTATTCCAAAAGGCAATCGAAAAGCAAGGCTTTATGGAACAATTGGAACAAATGATTACCGAGTTCAAACGTTACCGGATTTCCCCGGAAGCCCTCGCCGAGCAAATCATCAATATGGACCGCTTCACCCATAAATATCCCGGGGAAACAGCGTTACGCAATAAGCTGGAAGACCTGAGTTATATTTATGACAGGCTGGTCGATGCGTTGAAAGATCAATATATTGATAGCGAAGACCAGCTGCAGCTGCTGGCGGAAAAAATAGAGGAAGCGTCCTTCCTCGAGGGCGCGGAAGTATATATCGACGGGTTTCATCATTTCACCCCACAGGAACTTCAGGTAGTCGAAGCATTGATGAAAAAGACGGAACAGGTAACCATCACCCTGGCCACTGAGGGCCCGGCAGGTAACGAGGCATCTGAGCTTGATTTGTTCTGTCTGCCTACCGAAACCTATCATGCTGTCCAAGCTGTAGCACAGGAGAACGGTGTGTCGATTGATGAAACCAAGCGTCTTAATCAGAAAGAAGGACGGTTTGCCAACCGGCCGTATTTTTCCCATTTGGAGAAATATTTTGATCAGCGACCTGCGCCTGCATATCCGGGATATGTGCCGATCCAGGTTGCCCAGGCAGTCCATCCACGCGCGGAAGTGGAGGGAGCTGCCCAGGAAATTCTGCGTCTCGTTCGTGAAGAGGGCTACCGTTATAAAGATGTCGCCGTTTTAATCCGGCAGACCGATGTCTATCATGATTTGATTGATACCGTTTTTGAAGATTACGGGATTCCGGTATTCATTGATGAAAAGCGCACCATGATGAATCATCCGCTGCTCGAGCTGATTCGTTCGGCGTTGGACGTCGTAGAAGGGAACTGGCGCTATGATGCAGTGTTCCGTCTGCTGAAAACGGGATTTATCCCTGTCTCCGACAGCGAGTATCCGTTAACCGAAGATGCAATCGATGAATTGGAGAATTACGTTTTGGAATATGGAATCCGCGGCAGAGATCGCTGGTACGGTGATCAGGAATGGAAGTTTCAGCGTTTCAGAGGCTTTGATCAGGCGTCGCAAACGGATAAAGAACGGGCAATCCAGACGAGAATCAACCGCTATCGTCACCAGGTCGTCCGGGCTCTTCAGCCATTTGATGAGCAAATCCGAAAAGAGGCAACTGTCATGGACAGGGCCCGTATCATTTTTGAATGGCTGGAAAAGCTCCAGGTGCCACGTCGGCTGGAAGCCTTCCGTACCGAGTTGGACGAACAGGGGAGAAATGAGCAGGGACGCGAACAGGAACAGGTGTGGGATGGAGTAATACAGCTTCTGGATGAGATGGTGGAAATAATCGGTGACGAACGCATGTCTTTACAGCTATTCCGTACGACCCTGGATTCCGGCTTGGAATCCCTTAAGTTTGCCCATGTGCCTCCAAGTATGGACCATGTCGTCACCGGGACAATCGACCGGTCGAGAATCAGCGGTATCAAGTGTGCCTTTTTGCTTGGGGTCAATGAAGGCGTTTGGCCAATGAAGCCTGCACCAGACGGGATGATATCGGAAGAGGAACGGGAATTGCTTGCTGAACAAGGCATTAGGCTGGCTGATGGAAGCAAGCGCCAGCTGCTTGACGATTGGTTTTATGTGTACCTTGCCTTTACCTGTGCCAAGGATAAACTTTGGATAAGCTATCCACTCAGCGACGAGGAAGGGAAATCCAAGGTGCCGTCCCAATTGATTAATCGTATCGAGGATTTGTTCCCGTCCTGCTGTGATCAACTGCTGCTTCAGGACCCGGAAGAACTAATGGAAGCAGACAGATTCATCTCGACCCCCATAAAGACGAGATCGGCATTGACAGCACAGCTGGCCCGGAATTTACGCGGTTATCCGATTCATGATATCTGGTGGAATGTACTAAACTGGTACATCGAGCATGAGCCGAAGGATGGCACGGCTTATACCATTTTGCAAAGTCTGTTTTATAAAAATACACCGGCAAACATAAAAGAGGAAACGGCTAAACAGTTGTATCCGCGAGAAGTGAAAGCAAGTGTTTCCCGGCTTGAAATGTACTATCGCTGTTCTTATCAGCATTTCGCTAAGTACAGTCTTGGCTTGGAAGAACGTCGTACTTATAAATTGGATGCTCCGGATATCGGACAGCTGTTTCATGAAGCTTTGAAGCAGATTACCGAGTGGATTCAACAGGAAGGGCGGGATTTTTCCGACATACAACGGGAAGAAACCAGCCATTATGCCAGCAGGGCAGTAAAAAGTCTGGCGCCTGTCCTGCAGCATCAAATCCTGCACAGTTCGAACAGGTATCAGTACATCCAGCAAAAGCTTCAGGAGATTATAGCAAGAGCAGCTTTCGTATTAAGTGAACAAGCAAGGCAGAGTCAGTTTTCTCCGGTTGGACTAGAACTTGGTTTCGGCCCTAATCAAGAGCTGCCGCCTATAACAATCGACCTGCCAAACGGTTTTGAGTTGATGTTAAGAGGACGGATCGACAGAGTCGACAAAGCGCTGGGACAGGACAATTTGCTTTTGCGAATTATCGATTATAAATCGAGCTCCAAAGGGCTGAATCTTGTCGAAGTTTATTACGGTCTTGCCTTGCAAATGCTGTCTTATCTCGATGTGATTTTGTCCCATTCAGAACAGTGGCTCGGCGAGAAAGCGAGCCCTGCCGGAGTACTGTACTTTCATGTTCACAACCCGATGATTTCAGGAAATAAACAGCTCGACGACCTGGATATTGAACAGGAAATTTTCAAGAAGTTTAAAATGCAAGGTCTGCTGCTGGAAGATGAGCATATCGTGAAAATGATGGATACCGGACTGGACAGCGGGATGAGTCGAATTGTCCCGGCTGGGTTGAAGAAAAGCGGCGGATTCCGCAAAGGTTCCTACACTGCCGGACAGGAAGCTTTTGACCAGTTGCGCCATTATATCCGGGAGTTGATGGTACAGGCTGGCACGGACATTACCAACGGTGGCGTCCACCTCAACCCGTATCAGCAAAAGCAGCAGGTGGCTTGTACTTATTGTCCGTTTAAATCAGTCTGCCAATTTGACCCGACGCTTCATGAAAATAATTACCGGCGGCTTAAGGATATGAAGGACGAGGAAGTACTTGATTTGATTGCCCGGAAGGAGGAAGACTGATGCCGCAATGGACAAAAGAACAGGAAGAAGCAATTTACGCAGCGGGAAGCGATATTCTGGTCGCAGCTGCAGCCGGCTCTGGTAAAACGGCAGTGCTTGTGGAAAGAATCATTCAAAAGCTTTTAAATAAGGAAAACCCGGTAGATATCGATTCCCTTCTGGTCGTAACCTTTACCAATGCAGCTGCCCAGGAGATGCGAAACCGGGTTGGAGCTGCGCTGGAAGCCGCTTTACAGGAAAATCCGGGGTCCCTCCATTTGAAAAAGCAGCTGTCCTTGCTGCAACGGGCATCCATATCCACCCTTCATTCTTTCTGTATGGAAGTAGTCAGGCAGCACGCCTATATGCTGGATATCGATCCCGGCTTTCGTATCGCCGATGATATTGAAGGAGATATGATCAGACAGGAAGTACTGGAGGAAATGTTTGAGGAATGGTACGGAAAACAAGGAGAGGAACAGGCAGCGTTTTTTGATGTCGTCGACCGCTTTTCCAATGACCGCAGTGATTTGGAAGTGGAAGAACTGATCCTTAAACTATATGATTTTGCAACGCAAAATCCGTGGCCTGATACGTGGCTGGATCAAATGGCAGCAATGTACGATGTGGAGGAGGCTGAGGAAGAATCTTTGCCCTGGCTTTCTATCCTGAAACGTGAAGTCAACAGCCAGCTTGACGCGATGCTGCATGAGGCTCAGTCCGCGCTTGAGGTGACGAGAGAGAATGATGGGCCCTATCATTATGCAGAAGCAATAGAGGCTGATTTGGAAATGTTCCAAAAAGCAAAGGCATTATTACAGCTATCATGGGAGAAGGCACAGCAGTTTTTCCAACAAAGCAAATTCCAGACGTTATCCAGGAAGAAAGCAGATTGTTCAGAGGATAAAAAGGATAAGGTTAAGGATCTGCGCACCAGCTATAAAAAACGTTGGAATGATCTTGCAGAAGATTGGTTTTCCCGCAGTATGGAAGCTTATTTGGCAGACATGAAAAGTCTTCATCCGACTATTGTCCAGCTGACTTTGCTCGTAAAGGAATTCAAACAGCGTTACACGCAGTTGAAAAAGGAAAAGGCAATTGTCGATTTTTCCGACTTGGAACATTACTGCCTGCAGATATTACTCGATGAAAGCTCGACTCCGGAACAACCTGTCCCTTCCAGCGTCGCCGGCAATCTCCGTAATCATTTCACGGAGATAATGGTCGATGAATACCAAGATACTAACCTGGTGCAGGAGACGTTGCTTTCCCTGATAACCGATCAAGAAGGTGCGGGGAATATGTTCATGGTTGGGGACGTCAAGCAAAGCATCTATCGTTTCCGGCATGCTGAACCTTCTTTGTTTCTGAATAAATACAAGCGATATGCCCAAGAAGCAAACCCGGGGAAACGAATTGATTTGGCTCGAAATTTCCGCAGCCGGGAACAGGTATTATCCGCTGCAAACTATATATTCCGGCAGCTTCTAAGCGAGGATGTCGGCGAGATGGAGTACGAACAAGAAGCAGAGCTGATTTATGCCAATCGTATTTATGACGAGTTGCAGCTGGGTGACACGGACACCGAATTGCATATTATTGACCGGGAAAACCAGGAAGAGCGCCAGCAGGACGATACAGGGGAAGAAGATTTTCAGGATTTAGAAAAAGCGCAGCTGGAAGCACGCGCTTATGCAGGAATGATTAAAAAATGGATCGGTGATGAGCAAAATCCTCCGATGCAGGTAGTCGATAAAGCAACGGGCAGCCAGCGTGACATTCAATACCGGGACATCGTAATTCTGATGCGTTCGATGACATGGGCGCCGACTATTACCGAGGAGTTAAAACAGCAGGGTATCCCTGTCTATGCCGAACTATCAACAGGTTACCTGGAAGCGATCGAAATTAAAATCATGATTAGCTTGCTGAAAGTCATTGATAACCCAAGGCAGGATATTCCGCTTGCTTCAGTACTCCGTTCCCCGATTGTCGGGCTGGATGAGGAAGATTTGGCGGAAATCCGATTGGCTCAAAAACAGGCTGCCTATTATGATGCTTTGCAGTCATTTATCGTTTCTTCATCTGATAACCGGAAAACGGCGAAAGTCCAATCGTTTATCAATAAATTGAAGGACTGGAGACTTCGGGCCAGGCAAGGGGCGCTGTCTGAATTGATTTGGCAGATTTATCGGGAATCAGGGTATTACGATTTTGTCGGCGGGATACCAGGTGGCAGACAGCGCCAGGCTAATTTGCGCGCATTATATGACCGGGCCCGTACTTATGAAAATACGTCATTCCGGGGATTGTTCCGCTTTTTACGGTTTATTGAGAGAATGGAAGAACGCGGTGACGATCTAGGTGCAGCGAGAGCGCTCGGTGAGCAGGAAGATGTTGTCCGCCTAATGACCATCCATAAAAGTAAGGGATTGGAGTTTCCGGTTGTTATCCTCGGTGCTATGGATAAACAGTTCAACCAGCAGGATTTAAGACAAAAATACTTGCTTCACAAGGACTTGGGCTTCGGCAGTAAATATATCGATCCGGAAAAACGGATCATGTATCCGACACTTGCTTATCATGCCTTGAAAAAAGAGAAGCAGCGGGAAATGCTGGCGGAAGAAATGCGCGTGTTGTATGTGGCTTTGACACGGGCTAAAGAGAAGCTGGTCATGGTCGGCAATGTTGCTTCCTTTGAAAAGAAGCAGGAGAAGTGGCAGCAAATTATTGAGCATAAAGACTGGGTACTCCCATCTCATTTCCGGCTGGAAACACAAAGCTATCTTGATTGGGTCGGTCCTGCTCTGATGAGACATGAATCCAATCAACCGCTCCGCAATGTAGAAGTGAGCCTTGAAGTTCCGGAGGCTATCCGACGTGACGCCTCTGCTTGGCAGGTTCAACTGCTCCATGGCAGTGAACTCGCCAATTTGGCCGTTATGGAAGCAGAAGAACAGGAAAAAATAAAAACAGCTGTTCAAGAATGGAAGCTGCTGCAAGGTACAAGGCCGGAACTGGATAATAAGGTAGCCAGCCGTTTATCCTATGTTTACCCTTACAAGAATGCTTCCTTCTACCGTGCAAAGCAAACCGTAACGGAATTGAAGCGGCAGCGGGAAATAAAAGATGAATACAGCAGTGATCAGCTTGTCCAGCGTTATCGAGCTCCTATTATCCGACGTCCACGTTTCATGCAGCAGGAAAAACAGTTGACTGCCGCCGAAAGAGGAAGTGCCATGCATGCAGTAATGCAGCACCTCCCATTCAATCGAACGTGGCAAAAAAACGCACTGGCTGAATTTGTCCAGGGCTTGGTAACCAAAGAGATACTGACCCAGGAAGAAGCAGATGTGATAGACATTGATGCGATAGAACGGTTCTTTACCACAGAAATTGGCAGACGGGCGATCGAAGCAAGTGAAGTAACTCGGGAAGTTCCGTTTAGCATCTCGATCAATGCGAAAGAAGTATATGCTGATTGGCAGGAAGAGACAGATGAGCAAGTACTTGTCCAAGGGGTGATTGATTGTATCATCCCGGATGGAGATGGATGGATCATCCTGGATTATAAAACAGATAGTATCGACGGAGAGGTTACGGCAGAGATGCAGCAAAGATTGAAGTCACGCTATCAGGTACAGCTCGATTTATATGCCCGGGCGCTTGAGCAAATTTGGAAGCAACCGATCTCGAATAAATACTTGTATTTCTTTGATGGTCCATTATTGATAGAAGTTTAGCAAAACCGGTGCGCCCAAAATAGGCGCACCGGTTTCTTTGCGGCATTACTTCATTTTAGCTGTAACGAACCAATATCTCCAAAATGTCCGCTGCCCGTTGTAATAGAGGCGTCTCTCCTTATGTGTTGGCGGTAACGTTTTGATCTGCAACATCAGGGTCAGCCGTATTTGTGGCACTCAGGCCGCTGTTCGTATTGATGAAGTCGCCGGTATTAAAAGAGCCAGAGCCTGAACTTACCTTGGAGGTGCTTTTTGGGGAGAGATAAAAGCTGTCGCCAAAGTTGATAACTCCGCCATCTATAGAGTTGATTTTTATTGGTCCGACTATCGACGGCATTAAAGGACACCTTCTTTATTTGCATTTATTACATTGTATTGGAGGAACTGTCATTCTGTTCCTCTCTGATAATCCGGATATGCTTTAATCGTGCCTCAGAATCCAAAACGTTTAAGCTTCCAACCTGAACAGTTGAAGAAGCTGCTACCCCAAGGACACGGATATTTCCGACACCAATTCCCGGGCAGTGATGAATCGTTGTTTGGCTCACCGGCGGAGCGGAAGGCAATGAGGCAGGCGGTTTGCTGAACACAGGAAAATCAGAAAATTCTACCTGCACTTCTCCCGTTTCGGCGATGCCTTCTTGTTGTACGGCGAGTACCATTGATTCTGGACGAAGGCTGTTAACATCGCCAACTTCCAATATCGAACTTCGGGATACTGCATTGACGTAAACAGTATCGACATAGGAAGTGCGTTTCATCATTAAGGACCTTCCTCTGCTTGACGCCCCAATGGAACGAGCGATCCGACTATATAAGACTCTGGTGGCGTATCAAAAAACGAACGCAAATTAATCTGTTCACAATCCCCGACCAATAAGGTGGATGAGCTAGAGACAGCTGTCATTTCTATATCGCCTACATTTAAATCCCAATTATGCACGGTGAAATTCATTCCGGGAATTCTCCTTTTTGAAAAAATTCATGGAGGGAATGGTTGATTTCCTGCCAAATGCGATCATGTATGTGCTCAGCATCCGGAGAATCTCCATCCCTGTTCTCTAAATAGTATGCAGCCCGCTCTGGCAACTGCTGTTTAATATCCTTTATGAGCATATCCTTCTGCTTGGGGGACAGTGGGCGCTGGTACTGTCTGGACAGCTCATTCAAAAGCTTTGGTGCTTCCGAGGTAATGAAACGATCCAGACCCGAAATGATTTGCTGTCCTGGTGCACTTGAATAGGGCTGCAGTCCATTTTTTTGCTGTTGATTGACTGCAAAATCTTCGATGGAATCCAAGCCTTCCGGACTGACACCGATATGCAAGGTTCCATCGAGACGTTCGATTTTCAACTGGTCAAAATGGTAATCAATTCTTTCGACATTCGTATGGTTGGTCTTTTGGCTTTTTTCCAGGTCAGCCACCCTTGCTTCCAGGTCCTGCAGCCGTTGATCCTGGTTTTGAATGTATTGCTGCAGCTGTTGAAAATATGTTTGCCAGTATGGTGGTGGATGCATCGCCGGATAAACTCCTTTCTGGGCTAAGACCTATAAAATAAGGTATGCCGGAAAAAGAGAATTGGTGCAAATCACTGCGGTGACAGCGGGACGAGTGTTTGCTGTACAGAAATCGACTCGGCTTCTTCTGCAGGCTGGGTAAATCCCCCGGTATTGTAAAGTTCCGCATTGGAACGTATCGCACCAGCGCTGCCTATTTGTAAAATAGACGCGTTGGAAACACTGTTTACTTTCAACATATGAATGCATATCGATTGATGAACGGTCAAATGCACAACCATCCCCCCTTAGCTTCCGATATTCGGCTGGTCGATTACGTCATCATCCTGAAAGTTCGTAACAGGATTCTGGAGTTGAATGTGAATGCCATTCCCCGTATTGAATGAGCCTCCGCCGGCAAAGGTTTTCGAATTCGTATAAGGGTTGATTGCGTAGACATCTCCGATATTGAATATGCTGGATTCAGAGATCGAATTGACTTTTACCGCTCCGACTACAGCAGGCATAGCACGATTCCTCCTTTGTATCACTTTATGATGCCATGACAAAACTGTTCAACTGCCCGGAAAAATTTCTTGGTATGTGACAAAGGAATTAGATAAAATGGCAGTAGACAGAAAACTATCTGGAAGAAACAGGGGGACTAGAATGAATCAATCAGGATTTCCACTCCATGATAAAGACCGACTTGCGTGGATAGATGCTGCGAGGGGCTTCGCTATTCTCGGCATTTTCATGGTCAATGTGCCGGCTTTCAATGCGCCGTTTTTTCTGTATGGCGGTGCGGAAGAATACTGGGACAATGAAGTGGATCACATCGTGCAAACCGGAATCGAGATCCTTTTCCAAGCTAGCTTCTATACGCTATTTTCATTCCTGTTCGGATTCGGTATGCAAACAATGTACGAACGCTTGCAGGCAAAAAAATTTAATCCCGTCCATGTATTGGTTCGCCGGTTGGTGGTACTGATCTGTTTCGGCTTGGTTCATGCCTTCCTAATTTGGCATGGCGATATTCTATTGTCGTACGGAATTATTGGATTTTTGCTGTTTGCTTTTTACCGACGAAAGAACCAAACGTTGTTGAGGTGGAGCTTGGGTCTTCTTTTCATTCCGACTGGGTTCCTAACGATGATTTCATTTATGGCGAGAAAATTTTTATCTGAGGTTTCGACGGGGGATGGCCAGCGTATTACAGCGGCCATGGCCAATTACGGGGAAGGCTCTCTCATGGACATTTGGCGGCAAAATGCAGTGGACTGGCTGTATACAAATGGAGGGATAGCCTATTTGTTTTTGACATGCAGCTTGCTGCCAATGTTTTTACTAGGCATGTATATTGCCCGTAAACGATGGCTTCATGACATCGAACGATATCGACCGGTGCTGGTACGGCTTTGGATACTCACCGGTGTTGTTTTTGTCCTCCTGAAAGCAGGTCCCTATGTGTTCGGCAATCCACTATGGCTTAGCGAGGCGAAACGAACAATCGGCGGGAGTGCCTCCGCATTGTTTTATGTATTGTCGGTCACACTGGCATTCCGCTATAAATCTGGCCGAAAGTTGTTTTCCCCGCTTACCTTGGTAGGGAGGATGTCGCTCACGAATTATTTGACACAGTCGCTGATTTGTTTCTTTCTGTTTTACAATACGGGGATAGGATTGTATGGATCAGTGCGCCCAATCTATTCGGTTGTATTCGTTCTCGTGATCTTCATTCTCCAGATATTGTTCAGCAACTGGTGGTTCAAGCGGTTTCGTTTTGGACCTGCCGAGTGGGTATGGCGCAGTTTAACGTATGAGGAAAAACAGCCGTTAAAGAAACGTTCCAAGTCTGTTGGTTAGCGTTGAATTATCTTTTAGGGCAATGGGACAGGAAAAATCCGAACAGTAGTCTGCGTACACATACCGCGTTTCAGCAGCTTTTCATTGCACGAATCAGACTGTTCGGATTCTTGTTCTTCCTATTTGGTTATGTCCTGTATCTATTATTCGTTAATTATGATTCTAGTACTTGCTTGATTTGGTCGATTGCCCACTCCAAATCTGATTTCTTGACGGTTAGCGGAGGAGCAAAGCGAATGACATTTTCGTGTGTTTCTTTGCAAAGCAATCCTTTTTCTTTCAGTTTTTCACAATAAGGCCGGGCGGATTCCGTTAGTTCGACGCCGATAAACAGTCCTTTTCCGCGGACCTCTTTTATGACGGGGTTTTTGATTTTAACCAGTTCTCCCATCATGTAATTTCCGAGTTCTAGCGAGCGATCTGCCAGCTTTTCCTCTTCGATGACGTCAAGTGCGGCGAGCGATACAGCACAAGCAAGTGGATTTCCTCCAAATGTCGAACCGTGTGAACCAGGGTTGAATACACCCAGTATATCTTTATTGGCCACCACACAGGAAATCGGGAATACGCCCCCACCAAGCGCTTTACCCAGTATCAATACGTCTGGGGATACTTGTTCCCAGTCAGAGGCGAACATTTTTCCGCTTCTTCCTAGACCAGCCTGGATTTCATCGGCGACGAACAGTACATCGTTTTGCTTGCACAAGTCGTAAGCTTGTTTTAAATACCCCTCCGGCGGGATGATAATGCCTGCTTCGCCTTGTATTGGTTCGACCAGGAAGCCCGCTGTGTTTTCGTTGACAGCCTCTTTAAGCGCTTCGATATCACCGTATGGAATCAACTTAATTCCCGGAAGCATAGGACCGAATCCGCGCTTGTATTCATCCTCTGAGGACAAGGAAACGGCCGTCATCGTTCTGCCGTGGAAGTTCCCGGTGCAGGCGATGATTTCTGCCTGGCCATCGTTGATGCCTTTTACGTCATAGCCCCAGCGCCGGACTGCTTTTATCGCCGTTTCCACTGCCTCGGCTCCGGTATTCATCGGCAGTGCCATCTCTTTATTGGTAAGTTTGCAAACTTTTTCGTACCATGGACCTAATTGGTCGTTATGAAACGCTCGTGATGTCAGGGTTACACGGTCTGCCTGCTGCTTTAACGCATCAATGATGCGGGGATGCCGGTGTCCTTGATTGACTGCAGAATATGCACTAAGCATATCCATATAGCGGTTACCTTCGGGATCCTCTACCCAAACCCCTTCAGCCTTGGCAACCACTATGGGCAGCGGATGATAGTTCTTAGCTCCATATTCCTGTGTTTGATCAATGATTTCCTGACTAGATCGTACCATGGTATCCCTCCGTTTCAAAGTTAAGCATACGCTTTCAATTATAACAGTTTTTTCTTATATAGGAAGTTCAAAAAATTCGGTAAAATGATTTCGATATTCCTCGTTAGCTTGCCAGTGCGTTATAGAAAGGCAGAAAGAAGTCACAATTTTTTCAAATGAAAAGTTCAGGAAAAAATGATATGATAGCCTTGATTGAATAAAAAGGAGGTACGTCATGACGACGCATCTACATATTACGTCTTGGGTATTAGCGTTTATTTTGTTTGGACTTGCTATGATGTTTTATAAGCAAGGGAAAAACAAGCCGGCAAAAATCCTACAAATGATTTTGAGACTCGATTATCTGTTGATTTTGTATTCTGGCGGAGATTTGATTATGTACTATTTCCAGCAAAGCTATATGCTCGGAGAGGTCATCGTCAAAGGATTGGCAGGAATTTGGGTGATTGCAGCGATGGAAATGATTGCTGTAAAATACAGTAAAGGAAAGCCGGTAATGGGGTTATGGGTTCAGTTTGCTATTGCCGTACTGATTGTTTTGGTTTTAGGTTTCGGCAGACTTCCATTCGGCCTTCACTTCATGTCTTAAGTCCGTAAAACACCGTCTCCTCGGATATTCCGGGGGGCGGTGTTTTTTGGTGGATTTGTTTCCATAGTAATTTCCAACTGAAAAAATAGGGAATGGCTGACTGAATAGTAGAGCCATACCTTTAGACACACTCTGGGCGTTTTTATCATAAGCATGTAGGAGGGCTAAAAGAAAGGGTGTGTTTTTGTATATGTGTGGAATCACAGGCTGGGTAGATTTTAAGCGTGACCTATCTGGAGAAATCACCACCATTCGCAAAATGGCTGGTTCCATCCAGCACCGGGGACCCGATGAGTACAATGAATGGTTTTCCAAGCATGCTGCGTTTGGCCACCAACGATTGATCGTTGTCGACCCTGAAGGGGGAAAGCAGCCGATGGAGTGCCGGCTTGGAGAAACAAACTTCATCATGGTTTACAATGGGGAACTTTATAATACGGAAGATTTGCGTTTGGAACTGCTTGAAAAAGGCTGGAGCTTTGCTTCTCATTCTGATACAGAGGTGTTATTGAAGAGTTACATGCAGTGGAGAGAAGCTTGCGTCGAAAAATTAAACGGGATTTTTGCTTTTGCCATTTGGGATTCGGAAAAGCAGCAGTTGTTTATGGCAAGAGACCGCCTTGGAGTAAAGCCTTTATTTTTTAAACAGCACGGAGAAGGGCTTTTGTTCGCTTCCGAGATTAAAGCATTACTTGCCCATCAGGAAGTAGAACCGGTGCTGGATCAGGAAGGATTGAGCGAAGTGCTTGCCCTTGGTCCTTCCCGGACTCCTGGACACGGGGTGTTCAAGGGAATCAACGAAATCCCCGCTGCCCATATCGGTGTTTTTAACCAGGATGGTTTTCAAACACATCGTTATTGGAACGTTGTCAGCAGGCAGCATGAAGACGATGTGGAAACAACGGCAGAGAAAATCAGATCCTTGTTGATTGATGCGGTCGAACGACAGCTGGTATCGGATGTATCGCTTGGTACGTTTTTGTCAGGCGGAGTAGATTCGAGTGCGATAACAGCTATTGCTGCCAACTATTTGAAGTCTAATGGGAAAGGGCCTCTCTCGACCTTTTCGATTGATTATCAGGACAATGATAAATATTTTAAACAAAGCTCTTTCCAGCCGAATAGCGATAAGAACTTTATCGGAAAGATGAGCACGTTTAGTTCTACGAATCATCATACATTTGTGATGGATAACGAGATATTGGCTGCTATGCTAAAGGAAGCGGTGGAACTGCGTGATTTACCCGGCATGGCTGATGTCGATTCATCGCTTTTGTGGTTTTGCCGGCAGACAAAGCAGGAAGTGACGGTTGCATTGTCCGGAGAATGTGCGGACGAAATTTTCGGTGGGTATCCATGGTTTTACCGTGAAGATGATTTAGCGCGTGAAGGGTTTCCGTGGATTCGTTCATCTGAAGTGCGCCGCTCTTTACTTACAACGGAATGGAAACAAAAACTGGACTTACAGGATTACATGTTGAAACGGTACCAGGAAACGATAGATGGCACTCCGCAGTTTGATGGGGACAGTCCCCTGGAAAAACAGCGCAGGCAAATGTTTTATCTGAACATGCATTGGTTCATGCCGACGCTGCTGGATAGAAAAGATCGGATGAGTATGGGGGCAAGCTTCGAAGCAAGAGTACCGTTCAGTGATCATCGTTTAGTAGAATATGTTTGGAATATCCCATGGGATATCAAGACATATAACGGAAGGGAGAAAGGGATTTTAAGAAAAGCATTAGAGGGATTGTTGCCGGAGGAAATCCTCTATCGGAAAAAGAGTCCTTATCCTAAAACCCATCATCCCGTCTACACGAAAGCAGTGGTTTCCTGGCTTGAGGAAATAAGCAGGGATTCGGATGCAAGGTTGTTCGAACTGTTTGATCGCAAAGCAATTGAAAAATTGATTCAAACAGAAGGAAAGCAAATAGAGGCGCCGTGGTTTGGTCAGCTAATGACCGGTCCGCAGCTACTGGCTCATCTTGGACAAATCGATCACTGGCTGCGTACTTATCAAATAACAATAGAATCCTAAACACAAAGAGCGCCTAAAGGGGGCGCTTTTTTGATGCAAATCGCGATGTAACTGCTTGAGCTGCGATGGCAAATGCGGAGAAGTCATGTAAGAGGGTTAACGCAGTTACCATCACCTTTTATATCGCTCTCTTCATTGAAAAATATTCCTCAATATGTTTTTAATATTAGAAGAGATCCTTAAGCTTACTTTACTTCATCGAAGGAGAAGACCATTATAGATTTTCAAGGATTACGTTTGTTTTGGCAAAATATATGGCCGCTTTATTGATTTTATTTGTCATACTAATGATACGTTGGGCGCACCATCATGAGAACGATCGAGAACGAACATATAATCATGCCCAACTCCTTATAAACCGCTCCTTTACCGATCCCCGTCTTCGTTTGTCGATTCCATTGGGTGGTCTATGGGACGGATGTTCATTTAGTAAAGAGAATCCTGGAAGAAGTGGCAAAAGAAGTGGAAATTGATTCGGAGTTTGTTTTAAACGAACCAGAGCCGTTCGTTAATTTTATCGGTTTCAGTGATTCTTCCCTTGATTTCGAATTATATGTTTGGATATCGAACCCTGAAACGAAAAGTGACTTGAACTTTCGCATTTATGATCAATTGAAAGAACAGGAGATTGAAATACCCTTTCCACAAAGAGATTTGCTTGTTCGCAGTATAGACGCTGATGTGGTAAGCAGAATCCGGGAATAGTCACAAAAATGTCGGTTGTCTCTATAAGCTGTCACGTTTACACTAAACAGTACTGGCGCCAATGAATTTGTTTTCTAAGACAGTTTGCGCCAGGCAGCTTTATTATCATCGAAATTAGCAGGGGCATCCAGGAAGAGCCCGTTAAAACAATAAGATATTGGAGGAACGGAACCGTGAAGAAGTTAATGGCAGCTGTAGCTGTATTGCCGTTTCTTCTTTTCTACTCACAATCAGTAACCGCTGTAGAACAAGAAGATGCACTGGCAGAAGAATCGATTTATTACATTATGGTAGACCGCTTTGTGAATGTGGATTTTGATAATGATGATAACATCAACATTGACGACCCGAACGCCCTACATGGAGGCGATGTGCAAGGAATTATTTCCAAGCTGGATGATTTAAAAGAGAAAGGATTTACTGCCATTAATATCAGTCCGCTGATGGAGAACCAAGATGAGGGGTATCATGGTTATTGGGTAACAGATTTTCAAGCGATGGAACAGCACGCGGGTAACTTGGAAACTGCTGTTGAACTGGTGGAGGAAGCACATCGGCGTGAAATGAAAGTGTTTATGGATTTCCCGGTAAATCATACCGCTTCCTCCCATCCTTGGCTTGATCAGAAGGAAAAGCAAGAGTGGTACATAGAGAGAGTGGATGGGCAGACGGAACAAGCAGAGGAGCTTCAAACCCCCTGGATTGATGGTTTGCCACAGCTGAATTTGCAGAATGAAGCAGTTATCCAGGCTTTGACGGAGGCAGGAAGATTTTGGTTGAATGAAACAGGGATGGACGGGTTTCGAATTGGGATTGAACCGGATACTCCTGCTGCATTTGTCGCAGAATTTTCGGAAGCGATGCGGGCGGAACGAGAGGGATTTTCGCTTTTGGCAGATTGGAAGAATGCCGATGATGAAGGGATAGAGCAATATCGGCAAGCAGGAGTGGATTTATTAATCGATTATCAGCAAGCTCAGAAACTTGGTCAAATTTTCCAAGCCCCGGGGAATGACCTGACAGCCCTGTCGGACGTGGAAGACACTGCAGCAAATGGCATGGTGCTTGACAGTCAACTGACGGCCCGCTTTACCAGAATGGCAGTGAATCAAGATCAAAATCCGGTAACCAGGTGGAAATTGGGATTGACTTATCTATACTTGGGACCGGGAACTCCTATTGTGTATCAAGGGTCAGAAGTAGCCATGGACAACGGAGTGAATAGACCTGACCACCGAACGGCCCAATTAAACAGCGGTGATGAGGAATTGAGCCAATATATTGAGCGTTTGTCAGCACTTCGTCAACAGTTTGTTCCATTTACCAAAGGGGACATGGAATTGGTCGGAAGCAACGGGGCAATGAGTTTGTTTAAACGCAGTTACGAAGGAGAAACGGTCTACTTTGCCATAAACAATGATACGAGCACAAAAGCAGTGACAATAGATGAGGTGGAACAAGGTAAACAACTGCGTGGCCTGCTTCATGATGAGACAGTGCGTGCAGATGCTGATAGCAAGTACAAAATCGGACTCGACCGAGAAACAGCTGAAGTTTATATCATCGAGGATGACAAGGGGATCAATTGGTTGTTTGTTTCCTTTATCTTGGTAGTGCTTGGCGGATTTGTATTAATGGTTATTTTGCTTAAAAAGAAACAAAAGACAAAGGCAGAATAGTTGAAATAAGGAAGCTGCTACGGTCTTATGACGGAGCAGCTTCCTTCCTATTAACCGCGAAGTTCTTGGAGGGGACTGACCCCGCTTTAAAAAAAGGTATCCAAAAAACGACACGCTTCGAGAAGGAAGCGTGCCGCCCTTTGATAGAACAATTATTGATAGTCATCGTTTAGGAAAAACAAGGCAAGGGTTCCCGGACCGGAATGGGCTCCGATTGCCGAACCGACCATTTCAATATGGATTTCTTCTGTATGGAAACGATCTTTTATCATTTCAGCCAGCTGCTCGGCACTTGCGAGGTCATCACCATGGCTAATGCCAATTGGTTGGTTTTGCAAATTCGTGCCGCGTTCTTCCATTACGTCGACCATTCGTTTCAATACCCGTTTAGAACCACGGATTTTCTCCAATGGTATTAGTTTGCCGTCTTCGACATGCAAAAGTGGTTTGATTTTTAATAGTGAACCGACAAATGCTGCCGTTTTACTAACCCGGCCGCCACGATATAAATACTCCAGATCATCTACTGTAAAGATGTGCTCCATGTGATTGGCGTGATACGTGGCTACTTCTATAACCTCAGAAAGGTTTGCCCCCTCCTGTGCGAGCTGTGCGGCACGCAGGACAACCAATCCGTGGCCGAGCGACGCACAATGGGTATCGATTGCCTCTACTTCCCAATCAGGATAATCTTCTTTGACTTCCTGCATAGCCATTCTTCCTGCATTATATGTACCGGAAAGTTCTGAGGAAAAAGCAAGATAAAGGCATGGTTGGTTTTGTTTTGCGTAGTTTTCGAATGCTTCGCGGAACTTATGGGGACTAACCTGGGATGTTTTAGGTGCTTTCCCGCCGCGCATCGCATCATACACAGCTTTTGCAGAAATTGTCCTAGCGTCTTCAAAGTTTTTATTGTCGAGTTCGACAGTCAGTGATACCATATCAATGTTGTATTTTTCATAATGGCTTTGCGAAAGGTCGCACGCAGAGTCGGTGATAATTTTTACATTCATGTTTTCCACCCTCGATTCAGATCAATTTTATTGCGGATAAAAAGGTTTCAGCGAAGAAACCATCGGTTGAATGTGCCTGTGAAGCAGCATCCATTTTGCAATGAAATAAATAAGTGCAGTTTACATATAGTGTAAGCTTCCCAATATGGATAGTCAAAACTTTTTTGTGCTTCAACAGGATTTCGCGGTGGTAAATACCATACTGCCGATTATCCGCACGTTTAGCTGGGTATGGAAAAGAGAAGCTTATTTTTGCTACATATGGAAACGATAAGAACACTTGTAGGAAAAAAGAGCCGGATTATGGTGATAAGGAGAAACAATAAAAAAGTTGATTTATTATGGGAGCTGCCACTCCTGCAGGAAGGCAGGGAGGCATTGACCGGGATACAAGAAGGAGGCAGTTATGTTTTTCATTGAAGCGAGAAGAATTTTTATTGTAATGGTGGGGGCATTGTTGAATGCGATAGCACTAAATTTTTTCCTGATTGCTGCGAATGTGTACGCCAGCGGCTTTACAGGAATCGCCCAGCTTATATCAAGTATTTTTCACGATTTTTTCAATATAACAGGAGTTAGTACTGGTATCATATTATTTATTTTAAATATACCGGTTGCCATTTTAGGATGGTACAAAGTTGGGAAAGGTTTTACGATTTACAGTGTAATCTCGGTCATATTCACCACGGTTTTTCTTGAACTGCTACCAATCCGTTCGTTATCCGAAGACATTATTTTAAATGCTGTTTTTGGAGGTGTCATCGGAGGTATCGGGGTTGGAATGACGTTGAAATGGGGTGCTTCCACTGGGGGCCTCGATATCGTGGCAATGGTTTTGTCACGGATGAAAGACAAACCAATCGGCAACTTCTTTATGATTATCAACAGTGGCATCATTATTATTGCGGGCCTATTATATGAAGCGGAGAATGCTTTATATACGCTGCTGACATTATATGTTACGACAAGGGTAATCGATGCTCTCCATACCCGTCACGAAAAAGTGACAGCGATGATCGTCACTCGAAAAGCTGAAGAGCTGCAAAAGGCGATACATGACAAAATGATTCGCGGGATTACGATTTTGCCTGCTCGAGGGGCCTATACACGGGAAGACAAAGATATGATGGTGCTTGTCATCACCAGGTATGAGCTGTACGATTTGGAGCGAATTATTTCAGAAGTAGATCCACAAGCATTCACGAATGTTGTGCAGACGACTGGAATATTCGGTTTCTTTCGGCGGAACGATTAATACAAAGCAGTTGTCACTAATATAGCGGTGACTCGCATAAAGAGGGAGGAGGGTTCGAGAGGCAAGGTGTGTTCCCGGAAAAGCTTTACTTGCCTTGCTTCCCAGAGGACCTGGAACCTTTCATTTACAAAAGAGAGCTGCCAAGTAAGTTTATACCTACTTGGACAGCTCTTTTTTTAATTAGATAGTGCTGGTGAAAAACTTAATAGCCGTATTCGTTTAAAATGGCTTCTACTTGCTCGGTGAGCTGTTCCCACTCGGCGTCAAATTTCTTGTTGACGGTGATGAAGTTCTGGAACCCGAAAACATTGTCGACTCCATCCAATTCCATCAGATCGTTCAGTACCTGATGCTCACTTGTCTGGCCAGCCATCACGGACACACTGTTATTCCCTTCAAAGATCATGGAATCCGTAGTGAATTTCATTGCATTCGGATTAGGCGTAGCTTCCGCTCGTACACTCATGCTTAGTCCTCCTATGTAACACAGATTTATGTCCATAATAGCAGAATTTTGTTATTTGCAAAAGGGAGGAAAGGGAAGTGTAACCTCTCTTCAATATTTCCTGGGTAATAATAATCGATTTTTGTCGGCTCTAACGTTCTTCTGCAAAATGGTTAAAAAGGCGGCACCCGGTTGGGGCCGCCTTTTCAGGTTATTGCATTTGGTTATGACGATTAAGCTGCTCTTCTAATTGTTGAAGTTGTTCTTGTTCTTCAGGAGAAGCGCTTGTATAGGCAGATTGGATCGCATTACGAGCTGCTTGTTTATCCTGTTCGCTAATATTCTGGCCGCCATTTGTCATGTTGGTTAAACGGTTCATAGCATTTCTAGCTTGCTCCATGAAATTGTTTGCCATCGTTAAAAACCTCCCAGAGTATGTTGGTCTGCTTGTTCCTCTTTACGCTCCACATCGGTAAAGCGCTCCCGATAGGGGAAACGTTCATCGTGTCTTTTTACCGAATCGGCCCCTTGTTGCGTAAATCGCTTTGACTTGCTTTTTTTGCTCATTTCCATTCCCCCTGATAGAAATGTCTGCGGAAAACCTGTGATCCAGGCAACAAACTCTTTATTGCAACATTGGCGCCGGAATACCAATAAAAAAGCCTGAACGCTGCTGCGTTCAAGCTTAGTATCGACTTATGCGGGAAAAGAATGACTTGAAAATGATGCCATACGAAAAAAGGATTATCTGGCACTCGTGCTTTTCGTCCCAAGCTGAAGGTATTCTTCCAAGAAACTACCGATTCCATCTGCTTCATTAGTATCCGCTACATAGTTTGCCAATTCTTTTAATTCATCGATGCCGTTTCCCATTGCAACTCCGACGCCGGCATATTCAATCATTTCCAGATCGTTGTCTTCGTCTCCAAAAGCAATGATTCGCGACTGCGGAATATCATAATAATGGGCGATTTTGTCCAGGCCAACGGCTTTATTTAAGCCTTTGCGCACAATTTCAATCACATGCCAAGGCGCGCCCCATTTACGGTGCTCGATTACGGCAGCGTGTTTGTCATCCAAATGGGATCGAAGCGCTTGGATATGGTCCTCCTGGGGGTGGATCAACAGAGAAGTCGGGTCCTCATCCAAGGTGTTTTTCAAACTGCCGACGGTGACAGGATTGGCCTGATCGGTATGGAAAATTTCCATTAATTCTTCATCATACTGATCAAGGAATACATCGTCCCCCACTTCGGCCATGATATTGTTAACCTCCAAGTCGTAACACGTTTGGATGATTGCCTTTGCTGTCCTGTTCGGAAGTGGAGAATGGACAGCATCCCATTTATCATCTAACGGATGGTGAATCAGAGCGCCGTTAAAATTGACCATAGGAGTGTCCAGTTGGAGTTCATGGTAATAATCAATACTGGCACGGTGTGGTCTGCCTGTGGAGATTACTACAATATGTCCTGCTTGCTTTGCCTGCATGATGACATTTTTGTTTTTTTCACTAATTACCTTGTTGTCGGTTAGTAAGGTTCCATCCAGGTCCAATGCTATCAAGTGCTGGTTGGTTTTCATTTATAATATCACCTCTTATGTAAGTATAGTTTATCGGTGAACAGGTTATCTGTAAAGAATGGGTTAAATTTACTGTTTGTTTTGCATGTTTAGGACGTAACGATTATCATGGAATTATAAACATACCATTCATGAGAGGATAAGAAGACATGATCACCGTAAGCAGAGAAAAATGGAATGAAATACCGCTTCTAGTTGTTGTCGATGCAGAAAAAAGCGGCGAACCGCTGCCAGTACTTACATATTTCCACGGTTATACCAGTGCGAAAGAACATAATCTGCCACTTGCATATTTGCTCGCGGAAAAAGGTTACCGGGTCATTCTTCCGGACAGCATGCTCCATGGAGACAGGGCAGAGGATCTGTCAACTAATGAAATGAATGTCCGCTTCTTTGATATTGTTGGGCAGAACATCAAGGACTTACAGATGATCAAGGACACCCTCGAAGAAAAGAATATGCTACTTAATGGTCGGTTTGGCCTTGCCGGTACCAGCATGGGTGGGATTACCACTGCAGCTGCTTTGACGCAGTATCCATGGATTAAAGCATCTGCTATATTGATGGGATCACCAAAAATAACCGACTATGCCCAAGCTTTGGTTGACCAAATGAAAAGCAGCTCTGACTTTATGATGACAGACGAAGAAGTTAATGCTGTTTATCGCCAGCTTGAGCCAATAGATTTGTCGAAGCAACAGGATAAATTATATGAACGGCCTTTGTTTTTTTGGCATGGCGAAGCAGATCCCGTCGTCCCATTTGATCATGCTTACAGTTTTTACAAGGAAGTCGTTCCTTATTATAAAAATCCGGAAAGCATCCGATTTTTACGTGAGGTCGGCCGTGGGCATAAAGTAAGCAGGTTTGCTATACTGGAGACGGTCAAATGGTTTGAAATGCAATTGTAGTGGATCAGCAAGGATTATCATTTAAAAAATGTCGGATATGTGTTTATAATAAGAAGAACCAATATCAAGGAGGTTTGTATCATGGAGGAAGCGTTGCAGGAAAACTTGATGGGTGCCCTTGAGAACGTTATTGACCCGGAACTCGGGATAGATATTGTGAATTTAGGCTTAGTATATGGTGTCGATTTAGACGAAAACGGAGTGGCGACAGTGACTATGACATTGACTGCAATGGGCTGCCCGCTGGCTGGCCATATTGAACAAGATGTTAAATTTGTGATGAGCGACATTCCAGAAGTTAAGGAAACCAATGTTAACATCGTTTGGAATCCGCCTTGGTCGAAAGACCGGATGTCCAGATATGCCAAAATCGCTCTCGGCATTCCAGATTAATAATGGTTAAAACCCCTTGCACGTCGCAAGGCCACTGAAAAACTGAAGTTTAATGATAGGTAGAATTTTAAAAAAGCGGTCAGGGCGGAAATTAATTTCCACACTGACCGCTTTTCGTCTAATTTTTAAAGGTTTGTGCCCTCTATTCCCTCATTAGTTCAACAATTCGTTTTACGTTTGCCGTGAAAATCGCCATCGCACCTTGAATGCGCATGACTTCGAGACTCGAAGACCCCAAACGGGAATCAGGATCTGGTGATTCTTGTAGTTCCAGTTGGTCAACGGCAATCGTCTCTTTAAGTAAGTTCACCGGTTCTTTGATTTTGGGGATAAAGACGAGCTTTGGTTCTTTTTCAATGACTTCGACAAGGCGTTCTGGATAGTCTAACTCAGCTTCAAGCGTATCTACAGTTGGTTTCTCTGGAAACTTTTGCTTCATCGATTCATCGACGGAATAAATCATTTTTCGGACGTTTCGGAACGATTGCGCAATACTTATTGAGGAGATGTCTGATTGTATCGAGCTTAGGTGTACGTCGCATCAAGAATAAGAGACTTCGATTGAATCATGCCTTTTTCAAGAGCGACCTCCACCGTTTTCCAATCAGGAGATCTAAAAGGTTTGTGTCTTTAAGACGTTTGCGACGGAAGTGTGCTAATAAGCTGGGGTCAATGACGTCATTTTCTGGAGCCATTGCAAGGAAATACTTGAAGGACATGTCGACCTGAGCTCGTTCCACGAGACCCACATCAGACAACGTATAAATGTTTTTCAGGAGAAGGTATTTGAACATACGAATGGGATGAACAACGTTCCGTCCTTTGTCATGACAGTATTTGTCCTTCCGTTCGTCATAAACGAAGGAAAAATCGATAAGCTCATTCATTTCCCGAGGAAGTTGATCCTTAGTGACCACTATATCGTAGAGGCCTTCATACTGAGTTAAACTCATGGATAATTGACGGTCTAACATCGAATCTCTCCCTTTTATGTATTCCTTGTACAAGAAAAAAGATTGTGATTTTCTTTTTTTAAACAAAGAAAATCAACTCTTTTTAGATTGGCTCTTGGAAATTCCACGATGAGCGAGCGGCGGTGACGCCTGCGGGAACAGCGCGAGCCTCAGCTAACTTGGTCAAGTGATCTTCTTGACCAAGTTAGCTGAGGCCGTGCCCGCGGCAAGCATCCACCGACAAGCGATTCGCGGAATCAACAACGAGCGTTGACAGCCACTTTAGATAAAAAGGACTTTTTCAGTGGCCTCGCAAAATCGCGAAGGGTTTTTTAACGGGATCGCACCATGGCCATTCCTCCCGCCGGACAAGGAAGACTGCGGCAGCGATACATCGTACAATGGTAATCGGTTTGTATTTTCGAGGCGTCTTCGGTATTTCCTTCGCAAGGAACAGCTTCTATTTCTCAGAGAATACTGCCAAGGAAAGCTTTGACTTATAAAAAAAGCTGTCCGCATGGTAACATGCTGGACAGCCTATTTTTATCTGAGAAACAAAAATGCCAGGATTCCGACGATAAAACAATAAAAGGAAAAGTATTTTAAATTTCCTTTTGCCATGATATTCATAAACCATCGTAAAGAATAATAAGTGGCCACAATGGAAGCCATAAACGCAAGCAAATAAGGGATGAATAGGGTGCTGAACTGCTCGTCGCTTATTATATCCTCTACACCGAGTAAAAGCGTTCCGAGACTTACCGGGATATAAAGCAAAAACGAATACCGAAGCGCGGTTTCTTTATGCATGCCAAGCAGCATGGCCGCCACGATTGTGGCACCGGACCGGCTTATTCCCGGTATAAGCGCGACCGCCTGAGCAAAACCGACGATAATCGCATCTTTGAACGAAATCTCACCATCGTTTTTATAACCTTTTATATTTCGAATGATCCACAAGGCAATTCCTGTTACGATCAAGGTAATGCCAACCATCTGTGGTATGCTGAAGACCCGTTCAATTTGATCCTCGAACAAAATTCCAATGACGCCTGCCGGAACAGTGCCGACAATCAAGTACAAAATAAAATTAAAATCATCCCGTGTGTCCGGTTGTTTGGTGAACAAATAACGAAAACCGTTTTGAATTAAACGGAGAATGTCATTTTTGTAGATAAGCAATACGGCAATCAACGAACCGGCATTGACCAAAATTTCGAAAGACAGGCCGTGTATATCCAATTGAAATAAGTTTCTCAGCAGGACGAGATGTCCGCTTGAGGAAATCGGTATTGGTTCTGTAAATCCTTGAAACAATCCTAAAACGATATATTTGACTAAAATCCAGAAATCATTGGCAAACTCCATGTTTTTCCTCCCAATTTTCTATAGCGATACTTTTAACTAAGATATTTTCGTTGTTGTTTTTAATCGAGAATACTCCTGTCACACACCCAATCTTTTCTGAATAGGCTAAAGTGTGAAGGAGGTAGTAAGAATGAACAGGCCGCACAGCCACCACCATATATATGAGCTATGCAAATCACATATGAATTCCTATGTCCTTGCTGAATTGAACGATGGGACAAAAGTGGACGGAATCGTCGTCGATTTGGATGAAGATTTTGTCTATCTGGCGGTTCCGGTACAGACAGCTATCCAAGAGCATTACACAGGCTATGGAAACGATCGGCAGTTTGGGTATTACCCAGGCTATGGTTATCCTGGTTACGGTTACCCCGGATACGGTTACGGATATGGGCCAGGCCGTTTTCAACGCTTAATCCTGCCATTGACAGCACTAGTCGCTCTAAGTGCATTACCTTGGTTTTAAAAATTTTCGAATAATAAACCCTTGCCGACGACTCCTTGTGGGCAAGGGTTTCCAAATTGGCAGCAGAAGCAGCCTATTCTGTTTCTTCCTTCAAGGCACCGCCTAAAAGAAAAATTGCTACAGAAAAAATCACTGTTAACACAAGCACCTGATCGAATGGGAGAGATTCAGCTCCACCCATGCTTGATAATACATACGAAATCAAAAAGCTAAGTAAAAATGACCAGATAACTGTCCAAAGATAACGCAATCATTTCACCTCATTTTTAACACATTCTAATCTTAAGTTTAGCACGAGCCTGTTTAAAAATAAATATAAAAAATTTTAATTTTAAGTTCAAATCTGTGGTTTTATGGAATCAAGGATCCATCAACATGCATGGGGGCATCGCTATATAAATAAAATGATCATAAAATAATCCATCTATTCTGAGTAATAGTTGAAAAAAAGGAAAAGAGGTGGGCGGCATATGTATTTGATTTTGCCATGTTTTGACTGGATTGGCTTTCATCTATGTCAGAAGCTATTGCAACGAGGGGATGAGGTGATCGGCATCGGGGAACCGGTAACTGCCAAACAAGATAACTTTTGGGCATTTCTTGCCCGGAACAGCTCTTTTCATTTATATGGAACAATCGAGGAGTTTAAAGACAGTCAGAGAAGAAAGTCTTTGGCCGCTGTAATTGAATTGGATGGCGGGACAAAAACAGCCGGACTGAACGCCAATCATTTCATTTTAAGCAGGAAAAAGCAGGACCGCTTGAACTCGGATGAATGCTTTCATATTGAACTACCGATGCTATATGGTGAATGGATGCCGAGATCGCAGAACAGTTTTCCCGGACAGGATGGCGGGACGGTCCTTTTCAATTCAGAAGAATTCCGTACGGAAGCTGTCTATATCGAAGATTTTTGTGAGGAGTTGCTGCCACTGTTGGAGGAAGAGCAGAATCAGCCCCTTATCATTTGTCCAGCCGGTAAAGAACAAGAGCTTGGAAAAGCTGCCGCTAAGATTATTCCCGTCATCCCAAGAAAGGAGCAGGAGCAAAGGATGAAAAGGCTGGATGAGCATTATGAAAAATATCAGCCTTTTTATTAATGTAATCAGAATGTAATAATTTGAAGCGTTTACGGGCTCGCGGTTAAACGGTAGAATAGTACTAGAGATTACTGACCGATTGGGAGTGCACACGGTGAATAATAGATACGGTTTTGTTCCGCTTGTCATCCTGACTGGTCTCTGTTTCCTTTTGGTTTCCGGCTGTTCTACCCTCGGTGGAGGAGAAATAAACAGGGTTGGCATGCTGGTAGAAAACACCATTCATGATCAGGCGTGGGGGAATAAAGGATATCAGGGACTTTTAAAAATCAAAGAAGAATATGATGTGGACGTTTATTTTAAAGAGGGCATTCAAACACAGCAGGATGTCAATCGTGCTGTCGAGGAATTCTCGAATCAGGGAATTAATTTGATCTTTGGCCACAGCAGTAGTTATGGGAAAATGTTCGATGAAATCAATGAAGCATACCCAGATATTCATTTCGTCTACTTTAATGGGGGATATACTGGCGATAATTTGACTTCAGTCAATTTTAATTCCCATGCCATGGGGTTCTTCAGCGGGATGGTCGCCGGGAAAATGACTTCCACCAACAATGTCGGTTTGATCGGTGCTTTTGAATGGCAGCCGGAAATCGAGGGCTTTTATGAAGGAGTCAATTACGAAAATCCTGACGCCTATGTACATATGAATTTTGTCAACAGCTGGGACGATAGTGAAAGTGCGTTGGGAATGCTGGATCAAATGGCCGATAAAGATGTCGATGTTTTTTATCCGACAGGAGATCAATTCAGTGTACAGGTGATTAATGAAGTTAGGGAAAGAGGGCTATATGCGATCGGTTATGTTACAGATCAATCCGACCTGGGCGAACGAACGGTTTTGACTAGCACCGTTCAGCATGTAGATGATGTTTACTTACAAACGGCAAAGAAATTTAATGAAGGCGATCTGACAGGGGATGTGGAAACGTACGACTATCAGGAAGGCGGGATCACCATGGGCGAATTCAGCTCCGAAGTCCCGGAAAGCTTTGTCGAGGAGATAAATGAAGCGATTGACCGCTATAAAGAAACCGGTCTTTTGCCAAATGAGAAATAGGAACCATGGAGATCATAGGTAGAGGCTGCCGAATTGCTGGACAAGCAGGCAGTCTTTTTATTTTGGTCAACGTTCGCGAGCTGTTCCAAATACGAACAAAGAGCGTCCGTTAAGGACGGACGCAGCCTTTCGGCGGATGGCTGTTATTTTTTGAATTGTTTAATCAATCCGGATATCTCTTTCACATAAGGGGATAATTGCTGATAAGTTTCCATCATGGTCTGCGCTGTACCAAACAAATCAAAGGATTCTGCTTCTGCAGCTTTGTTCACGGGGGTTCCAGGCTCTTTTCTTGCTTGGGAAGACCTACGTGGGCCGAACATCATTTCATCAAAGCGGCTGAATCCAGGACCGCTGCTGTTTTGGTTTCTTTCAGCCATATTTCTCACCTCCACTTTTAGTTTATGGAAAAGGGGGCTGTAACGAGAAGGCTTCCATCCCGGATAGACCGGAATAGTCAGTGAAAAACTTGAATAAAATATACAAATCAATTAAAATTAGTACCAAGTCTTAATAATTGATAGTAAACTCTGATGGATGAGGAGAGGAAATATATGAGGGCAGGTATTACAGGTACCGGGCACTATGTACCGGAAAAAGTTCTGACCAATTTTGATCTGGAAAAAATGGTCGATACTACGGACGAATGGATCCGGACAAGAACCGGCATTGAAGAGAGAAGAATTGCTGAAGATGATATGGATACTTCTGAAATGGCTTATAGAGCTGCTGTCAATGCGATGGAAGATGCCGGCATCACTGCGAAAGATCTTGATATGATTATGGTGGCGACAGTAACGCCTGACACGCCGTTTCCTTCCGTAGCCTGCATGCTGCAGGATAGACTGGGTGCTAATAAGGTGGCAGCGATGGATTTGAGTGCCGCATGCTCAGGTTTTATGTACGGCATGGTAACAGCTAAGCAGTTTATCGATACCGGCGTTTATAAAAACATTCTTATTGTCGGAGTGGAAAAACTGTCGAAAATCACTGACTGGACGGACCGTAACACTAGCGTCTTGTTTGGCGACGGTGCCGGAGCAGCTGTTATCGGGGAAGTCAGCGATGACCGTGGCATTTTATCATTTGAATTGGGTGCTGACGGTTCAGGCGGTAAATATTTGTACCAGGATAAGGATTACTTGAGCATGAACGGCCGTGAGGTGTTTAAGTTCGCGGTACGTCAGATGCCGGAGTCATCTGTGAATGTAGTTGAAAAGGCCGGGTACCAACGAGAAGACGTAGATTATTTAATTCCTCATCAGGCAAACATCCGAATCATGGAAGCAGCACGCGAAAAACTCGGTATCCCAGAAGAAAAAATGGCGACATCTGTAAAAAAATACGGAAATACCTCGGCAGCATCGATTCCGATTGCTTTGTCTGAAGGCGTAAAAAACGGTAAAATAAAGGAAGATGATTTGGTCGTACTCGTCGGTTTCGGCGGAGGACTCACATGGGGTGCGGTTGCATTTAAATATGGAAGATAATTATAGTCACGGGATAGTGAAGGAGGAGCAAAAAAATGGAAAATAGACGTGTAGTTATCACTGGACTGGGAGCTGTCAGCCCTGTCGGTAATGATGTCGATACGATGTGGGGGAACATTATAGAAGGAAAATCCGGAATCGATTTAGTGACAAAAGTGGATAAAGACGATTTTCCAGCAAAAGTTGCCGGTGAGGTGAAGGATTGGGATCCGGTCAATTATATGGAGAAAAAAGAAGCTAAGCGGATGGACTTGTTTACGCAATACGCTGTCGGTGCAGCGAAAATGGCGGTCAAGGATGCCAACTTGGATATTACAGAAGAACTTGCACCACGTGTCGGTGTCTGGGTCGGATCCGGTATTGGCGGCATGAAGACATACGAAGAACAATTTGAAAAATTTCAGGAAAAAGGATATCGCAGGGTCAGTCCGTTCTTTGTGCCAATGCTTATTCCGGACATGGCCGCAGGTCAGATCTCGATTCAGTTAGGTGCAAAAGGCATCAATTCTTGTACGGTAACGGCTTGTGCATCTGGAACCAATTCTATTGGAGACGCCTACAAAGTAATTCAACGCGGAGATGCTGATGTCATGATCACTGGCGGGGCAGAAGCACCGCTTACGAAAATGGCTTTCGCTGGTTTCTCGACTGCAAAAGCTTTAACATTCAATGAGGATCCGAAAACAGCGAGCCGTCCGTTCGACAAAAACCGTGACGGATTTGTCATGGGTGAAGGAGCGGGAGTACTTGTTATTGAAACATTGGAATCTGCTAAACAGCGCGGGGCGAAAATCTATGGCGAGATAGTTGGTTACGGCTCGGCTGGAGATGCTTATCATATTACTTCCCCTGCTCCGGAAGGGGAAGGTGCTGTCCGTTCAATGAATCAGGCAATAAGCGATGCAGGCATTGAGGCTTCTGATATTGCCTATATCAATGCTCATGGAACGAGTACAGAACTAAACGATCCATTTGAAACGAAAGCAATCAAACAAGTCTTCGGTGAACACTCCAAGGAATTAGCTGTTTCATCAACCAAGTCAATGACTGGTCACCTGTTAGGAGCTGCTGGCGCAATAGAAGCAATTATTTCTGTTAAGTCCATCAATGAGAGCATTCTGCCACCAACGATCAATTTGGAAACACCAGACCCAGAATGTGATCTTGATTATGTTCCTAATCAAGCGAGACAGAAGGAATATGAATATGCTTTGAGTAACTCGCTTGGCTTCGGCGGACATAATGCGACACTTATTTTCAAAAAATACCAGGATGCATAAAACTTTTTAAAAACCTTATTCCCTCAATGGGGAATAAGGTTTTTTTATGCGAAAAAAATATCAGCTGTTTTTGCATGACGAACCGAAAGTCTTACCAAAACTTACGGGTATTAGAACTGCCTGTCCTACATACATATGAATTAATGAACAAGGTGGACAGGCAGGAGGGAGTTTCTTGGTTTTTCTTACATTGTTTCTGGTGGGTTTCGGATTGGCTGTTTCGGGCGGGGTTACGTTGATCCTCTACTTGAATTTTATTCCTGCAGGTCTTTCCTGGATTGATTACTTTTTATTTGCCGTGGGCAGGCTGGAATGTTACTTTCTCCCGCTCGGGCTGCTGCTGATCATCATTGCGATCTATAAGTATCCTGGATAATTACCTGTTAATTATTAGGTTAGTTAGAATAAATATTCCTTTATTGGCCATAATGTATCTTAAACAATTCAGAAATATATTGTACGGTTCACACTTTCCGGCCATGCCGACTAGCGGTACAGGATAAGATAACAAACAGCATGAAGGAATGCCGGCAGGCTTGAGATGGCCGCAATTTTCTAACGATCCAATTAATAAAGCGGGGGTTCGACATGTTGTATTTACACGACGTATGGGTGAATTGGTTTGAAGGCGAAGAAAACGGCTATAACGTTTGTGCATTCCATGAATGGAGAAAAGAAGACGGCATTGAACTGCTTGACCAAGTTCCTGTTCTTTATATTGATGACATGCTGTATCATTATATTGAAAATGATTTGCAGGATTTGCCGAAAAGCATGCTTGAAGCAGTATATCAACGCGCCTATTTGCGAAAAAACCAGGAACGGATTCCGCTGGAATATGCATGTGTTATTACAAACGGACAATCCATTCTGGCAATCGACACGATGGGCTACCACTTACCAGTAAGAAAGAGCAGGTTGATTCCTAGACAAGAACGGCTTGTTTACGACTTGATTGATGGAACGAGCAGACTCGAATTTTCGTTCTCACCAGAGCAAAAGGAAAAGGAGTACCATATTTTATCCCTGCCTCCTGATTCGGTGCTCGGTTTAACACGGAAGGAAAGGCAACTCAAGCAGTTGCTGATGATGGCTCTTGATCAGTTGGAGGGTACCAAAAACCTGTCAGAAGTCCGGTATTGGCTGACAGAATGGAATCCCGAACGATATTCACAAATCAGGCAAATGGATTTCGAGGAAGCGTGGAAGGCCTTATATGAAGGAGTTAGCGCTGGGTGGAGCAGTTCCCATGAGGAACTTTGCGCAAAGCTGATAAAAGGACAACCTTTTTTTGAAAAAATGTATGAGCTGGAACAGAATCAGGAACAGCAAAATACGTATAAACGGATGCTTTAAATAAAAGAGAGACCGGAAGAATCTGCCGGTCTCTCTTTTGATTTGTAACAAGCCCAGTTGGCGGAACCCTGCAGAGGATGACAACCTTTTCTTCGGGGTTCCGTTACACCAATAGTTTACTGCATTATTTATTAGGTTTCTTTTTGACTCTGCCAAGGCCCATTGCTTTTTTAGCTTTTGCAAGCATCTTATTTGCTGTTCGTCCTGCTTTGTCTGCTCCATTGTCTAGAATATCGTCAAGCTCTTGTGACTCAATCAGCTGGTAATAACGTTCCTGAATCGGCTTGAGAACAGAAATGACTGCTTCAGCTGTATCCTGTTTGAATTCGCCGTATCCCTTGCCATCATACTTGGCTTCCAGTTCAGCGATGGAAATACCGGTACAGCTTGCGTGGATTGCCAGCAGATTGGAAATGCCTGGCTTGTTCTCCTTGTCAAAAGTCACAATTCCTTCTGAATCGGTAACGGCACTTTTGATCTTTTTCTCGATTTTTTTCTCATCGTCCAGCATGAAAATGGAAGCTTTTTGATTCGTATCCGATTTGCTCATTTTTTTGGTCGGCTCTTGTAAGGACATGATTCTGGCACCTGTTTTTGGGATGCTTATTTCCGGTACGGTGAAAATGTCGTTGAATTTATTATTGAATCGTTGAGCTAAATTACGGGTCAGCTCCAAATGCTGTTTTTGGTCATCGCCCACTGGGACGATATCTGTTTTGTAAAGCAGGATATCGGCAGCCATCAGCGGCGGATACGTCAGTAAGGATGAAGATACTGCTTCTTTCCCGGACGATTTGTCCTTGAATTGTGTCATCCGTTCCAGTTCACCGATATAACTGATAGACTGCAGCATCCATCCCAGCTGAGTATGGGCTGCCACTTCCGATTGAATGAACAATGTCGATTTCTCCGGATCAATTCCCGATGCCAAATAAAGAGCCGCCAGGGAACGGATATTTTCCCGCAGCTTTAATCGGTCTTGCGGAACGGTAATCGCATGTTCATCGACAATGCAAAAATAACAACTGTTTTCGTCCTGCAAATCGACAAAATGCTTCATTGCTCCAAGATAGTTGCCAAGTGTTAATGTTCCACTCGGCTGGATTCCCGAAAATATAGTTTTCAATTAACTCACCTCTTCATAGTGTTACGGCGTGATAAGGGAAGGTATCAAGCAGGAATTGAGCACAAAAAAAGCTCATTCTGCCTTCTTTCGAAGGGACGAATGAACCGCGGTGCCACCCTAATTATCTCCATAAAGAGATCGCTCAATTGCTAAAGCTCCCTGTAACGCCGGAGACGCGGTGATTAACAAATAACGATGCCAATCACAGCTCAAAAGCCCAATTCCATTGTTCCTTGGTATCTGTTTGCACCAACCACAGATTCTCTGAAAACCAGCGGGAAAATGTACCTCATCTTTTTCATCGCCTGCTATCTAATTTGTACTTGAAGTATATAAAAAATCCCATTGTATTGCAAGTTTTACAGGGCAGCATAGAACCAAGCGAGGAAAATCAGCATCAAAACAAGTAAACAGATCCCCTGGAAACAGACCGCTTTAACAAAAGCAATGCTGACTTTCTCGGAAGGCATTGCTTTCGTTTCTGATAAGTAATCTCTTTGTTTCGATTTACGCTCTAAGGCTTTGATGAATCCATAGGTAACTCCGTCAAAAAATCCTCCGTGCAGTACCCATAAAAATAAGCCGACAAACAGCCAGCATCCGCCAAAGTAAAACAAGATATTGATCAGGTACTCCAAGTGCAATCCAGGAGCAGTGAGAAGGAAAACAAGCAGGCAGACAGAAAGGTTTATTCCTAGCAGGGCCCATTTATTTTGAAGAATCTTCATACATACACCAACTTTTCCATAGATATGAAGTATTATAGCATGATTGGACAAACGGTAAAATAATTCATATGAAAGGAAATCAACCGCAGGAAACAAAACATTACCATTTATCGACTTGATGTGGTTTCGTACCAACATGAAAACAATGACAAATAGCTAGTCCAAAAGTACTATTTATGTAATATGAATGCAACGTTTATGCGGTTTAATAAAATTTTTGTAAAAAAAATGATGCAAAATTGTATGAAAACTTGTATAATTCAAAATGTGGATGTAACATCTGCAAAAATATTTAGAAAATTTAATCTAAGGGGAGGTCATTTACTTCATGAGAAAGGCAAATTGGCTATTGCTTGCAATGGCACTACTACTAAGTGTTTTCCTTGCAGCATGTTCCGGCGGATCAAGTTCCGAGGAGAGCAGCAGCGGTGATGACACATCATCGGAAGAAGGTACTGAAACAGAAGAAGGTACTTCAGAAGAAGGCGGAGAAGCTAGCGGCGAACAGGTATTGAACTTGCTTGATAGCTCGCAGATTCCTACAATGGATTCTTCTCACGCAACTGACGCAGTTGCATTCCAATACTTAGGGGAAACAATGGAAGGTCTATACCGTCTAGGTGAGAATGCTGAACCCGTCCCAGGTATTGCTGAAGGTGAACCGGAAGTAAGCGAAGACGGTTTGACTTGGAACATTAAACTACGTGAAGATGCAGTTTGGTCGAATGGTGACCCAGTGACTGCCCACGATTTCGTTTTTGCTTGGAGACGGGCAATTGATCCAGAAACTGGATCCGAATATGGTCCGTTCATGATGAATGACGTATTGTTAAACGCTACTGCTATCAACAATGGTGAAAAAGATGTTGAAGAGCTAGGCGTAGAAGCAGTAAGCGACTATGAATTGGAAATTACTTTGGAAAAGGCAGTACCATATTTCCACAGTTTGCTTACATTTGGTACTTACTTACCTCAAAATGAAGCGTTCGTTACAGAACAAGGCGACGACTATGCGCTTACTTCTGATAACTTACTTTATAACGGTCCTTTCGTGCTGGAAGATTGGGATCCGAAAGCAAATGAGCAATGGACGCTTAAAAAGAACCCAGACTACTGGGATGCTGATACAGTTCAACTGGAAGAAATCAATGTGAGTGTCGTAAAAGAAACTAGTACCGCAGTTAACTTGTATGACACTGGTGAGGTAGACCGTGCTGGATTAACTGCCGAATTTGTTGAACAGTATGCTGGTACGGAAGATTATCGTACACTTCCTGAACCTACATTGTTCTATCTAAAGATGAACCAGGCAAATGAATATCTTGCTAACCAAAACATCCGTAAGGCGATTGCCATGGCAATCAATAAACAAGATTTGGTTGACGTAATCCTTGCCAATGGGTCGATTGTATCTAATGCAGCTGTACCGGTAGATTTCACGACTCATCCTGATTCTGGGGAAGATTTCCGTGATATCAATGGTGACTTGCTTACTACTGATAAAGAACAAGCCAAAGAGCTTTGGCAAAAAGGTCTTGATGAGCTGGAAGTTGACTCTATCGAGCTTGGCTACCTAGGCGGCGATACTGAAACTGCTACAGAAATGGATGCTTATATCAAGAACCAGCTTGAAGAAACACTTGAAGGTTTGACTGTCAAAATTTCTTCTGTACCATTTGAAGAGCGTATTGCAAGAGATGAAGCTTCTGATTACGACATCCAAAATTCAGGTTGGGGTCCTGACTATCTTGACCCAAGCACTTGGTTGAACATGTGGACTTCAGACAGCCCATATATGACAATGAACTATGATAATAAAGAATATGATTCATTGATCAAAGAAGCTAATAACGAGTTGTTAACAGATCTGTCTGCACGTTATGACAACTTCCTTGAAGCTGAAAAAGTGCTGATGGATGATGCGGCAATTGCTCCATTGTACCAGCGTTCCCGCGCTTACTTGTGGAGACCATCTGTTAAAGGCGTAATTTTCAATCCAATGGGGGCAGACTTCTCATATAAGTGGGCTTATATCGAAGAATAAACTTGATAGTTATGAGATGATGTTATACCTCTTTGGTAGAGGAGAGGAGAGTGTACTGCCAGCTGCTTGCCGGCGTATACTCTCTTTTTCAGTTTAACAAGATTGTTAGAATTATTAGAAGATTAAATATAATTCTGCTAGATTAGGAGGGGATAGGGATGTCGAAATATATACTGCAGCGGCTTGGCTATATGCTAATTACCATGTTTTTAATTGCTACATTTTCATTCTTTCTCATGAAAATGCTGCCAGGCTCACCGATGAAAGCGGAGGAGAAGCTTTCAGAAGCACAGTTGGAAATCCTTTATGAAAAATATGACTTAAATGACCCGGTACCCGTACAATATATCAATTATTTAGGCAACCTTGTTCAAGGAGATTTAGGTGTATCATTCCAGTTAAATAACCAGCCGGTAACCGCATTGCTTGCTAACAGGATTCCTGTTTCGGCACACTTAGGTTTCCAGGCGATGGTTCTTGGTACCATTGTCGGTATGCTGCTAGGATTAGTGGCGGCAGTCAGAAATAATTCCTGGATTGATTATACGTCGAACGTCATTTCGGTAATCGGTATATCGATTCCGTCGTTCATATTTGCCGGCTTACTCCAATACTTTGTCGGTGTTAAACTAGGGCTTTTGCCAATAGCTTTCTGGGATGGCTTCAAGCACACCATAATGCCGACCATAGCATTGGCGATTTTCCCGCTTGCGATTGCAGCGCGTTTTCTGCGTACAGAGATGATCGAAGTACTTGGTTCGGATTACATTGTAACCGCACGGGCGAAAGGTGTTACGAACGGTGGCATTATGTTCAAGCATGGCCTGCGTAATGCTTTGATACCTTTAATTACGGTAATGGGACCCATGGCAGTTAGTCTTATGACCGGTACACTGGTTATCGAACAAATTTTCTCGATTCCTGGCATTGGGGAGCAATTTGTCACTTCAGTAACGACTGATGACTTCCCGGTTATTATGGGTACAACCCTTTTCTTCGCCTTCTTCTTCATCTTGATAATACTTGTGATCGATATACTATACGGAATCATTGACCCGCGTATTCGATTAGCAGGAGGTAAAGACTGATGGATAAAGAAAAGTTAAATAAAGATTTGTTTGTACCTGCTAAAACCGATGAACATGAAAGTGAACAAATTCAACGACCCAACTTGACTTATTGGCAGGATGCCTGGAGACGTTTGAAATCAAACAAAGGTGCTATATTCGGATTGGTAGTAATCTTGCTTATTGGGATTATGTCCATAATTGGTCCACACTTTAATGATGACGGTGTTGATGATCAGGACTTAGGGTTGTCCAAATTACCACCCCGGGTGCAGGGATTGGAGTCCATACAATGGCTGCGCCTTGACGGTACAAAATCGGAAACCTATGAAGCAGCCAATGTCGATGCAGCTAAAGAACGTATTCGTCAGCGTTTTACTCAAAGAGATGATGAATTCATCACTTATGATGTAAAGCGTGAAGGTGATGGAAGTGAAGATTCTGCAAAAGTGACTGGATTCTACCATGTTTATGAAGCAAAAGATTTGCAGGATGAGTACTTTTGGTTTGGAACGGATACGCTCGGGCGTGACTTGTTTACACGTACGTGGTATGGAACGAGGATCTCTTTGTTGATTGCATTTGTGGCTGCTGCAATCGACATGCTGATTGGTGTAGCTTATGGTGGTATTTCCGGCTACTTCGGTGGCAGGACAGATAATGTTATGCAACGTATTATCGAGATACTTGTCGGAATTCCGAACCTTGTTGTGGTTATTCTGATGATTATGATACTTGATCCGGGTATCATAGCAATTATCATTGCATTAACGATAACGGGCTGGACGGGAATGGCCAGGATTGTCAGGGGGCAAGTACTCAAGCTGAAGGGTCAGGAGTTTGTGCTGGCATCTCGGACTTTGGGATCCTCCCATTCTAGAATACTATCGAAGCATTTAATTCCAAATACACTAGGTATGATCATTGTTAATACAATGTTCACTATCCCAAATGCCATTTTCTTTGAAGCGTTCTTGAGTTTCATCGGTTTGGGACTGCAACCGCCGGATGCATCGCTTGGTACATTGATCAACGATGGTTTCAAGGCGTTGCAAATCAATCCGCATATTATGATTTTCCCTGCGATTGTCATTTCATTGATTATGATCGGATTTAACATTTTGGCTGACGGACTTCGTGATGCGTTAGATCCGAAGATGCGTGAATAGGAGGCATGTGCTGACATGGAGAAGGTTTTAGAAGTAAATGACTTACACATCTCCTTTGATACGTACGGTGGAGAAGTGAAAGCAGTACGCGGTGTTACCTTTGATCTTAAAAAAGGAGAAACATTAGCGATTGTAGGGGAATCGGGTTCCGGTAAGTCTGTAACCACTAGAGCACTCGCAAGATTGATTCCCTCTCCTCCAGGCCGGATTAAACAAGGAGAAATATTGTTTGATGGAAAAGATTTAGCAAAACTGAAAGAAAAAGAAATGCAACAGATTCGCGGAAAAGATATTTCAACGATTTTCCAGGATCCAATGACATCATTGAACCCGACCATGAAAATCGGAAATCAGATTATGGAAGGGCTCATCAAGCACCAAAAAATGAGCAAGGCACAAGCAAAAAGCCGTGCAATTGAGTTGCTGGAACTGGTAGGACTTCCAAATCCAGTCGAGCGGATCAACCAGTATCCGCATCAATTCTCAGGCGGGCAGCGGCAGCGGATTGTCATTGCTATTGCACTGGCTTGTAATCCGAAGATTTTGATTGCAGACGAACCGACAACAGCATTGGATGTAACCATCCAAGCCCAAATCTTAGAATTAATGAAAGATATCCAAAAGAAAACAGAAAGCTCGATCCTTTTCATCACCCACGATTTAGGAGTCGTTGCCAATGTCGCTGATCGTGTAGCGGTCATGTATGCCGGCAAAATTGTGGAAATCGGCACGGTAGACGAAATATTCTATAATCCGAAGCATCCATATACTTGGGGATTGTTGGGTTCGATGCCGACGCTTGATAATAAGGAAGATAACCTTATTGCTATACCGGGATCACCGCCGGATATGCTCAAGCCGCCAAAAGGTGATGCTTTTGCTCCACGGAACGAGTATGCGTTGGAAATTGACAAAGAAATGGAGCCGCCGATGTTCAAAGTATCGGATACACATTATGCGGCGACATGGCTCTTGCACGAATATGCACCGGACATCGAGCCACCTGAGGCTGTTAAGCGCCGGATGAAGGGCTTCGCCCAGACAGGAGCCGGCAATTCAAAGGAAGGTGAACGGCCGTGACCCAGGAAAAGTTATTGGAAGTAAGTAACTTAAAGCAATACTTCAAAACTGGCAGGCACAGTGTAGTAAAGGCAATAGATGGAGTATCATTTGATATTTATAAGGGAGAAACTTTCGGGCTGGTGGGCGAATCAGGTTGTGGCAAATCGACAACCGGTCGTACGATCATTCGCTTATATGACGCTACTGACGGAAATATCAAGTTCAAGGGTGAAGACGTTCATGGAAAGAAAAACAGCCAGGATTTGAAAAAGTTCAACCAAAAAATGCAAATGATTTTCCAGGATCCCTATGCTTCTTTAAATCCGCGTATGACTGTCATGGACATTATCGCAGAAGGATTAGATGTCCATGGGCTAGTAAAAAGCACACAGGAACGGAAACAGAGAGTAGAGGAATTACTGGAAAAAGTCGGACTGAATAAAGAACATGCCAACCGTTATCCACACGAGTTCAGTGGTGGACAGCGTCAGCGTATCGGGATTGCCCGGGCATTGGCTGTGGATCCGGAATTTATCATTGCCGATGAGCCTATTTCCGCATTGGACGTTTCCATTCAGGCACAGGTTGTAAACTTGTTGAAAGAGTTACAGAAGGATCACGGATTGACCTATCTATTTATCGCGCACGATTTGTCCATGGTAAAATATATTAGTGATCGTATTGGCGTAATGTATTTTGGAAAGCTGGTGGAATTGGCAGATAGTGATGAGCTGTACAAAAATCCACTACATCCATATACAAAGTCGTTACTTTCGGCGATTCCGCTGCCAGACCCTGATTATGAACGGAACCGCCAGCGGGTTCCATACGACCCTAGCCAGCATGATTCAAGTGAAGAGCCCGAATTTCGGGAAATCTCTCCTGGTCATTGGGTATCCTGTACAACCAAAGAGTTTGAAGCATATAAGCAAGAGTTAAATAAAAATGGAAAATAGCTGGTTGACATAAATGGATAATAAAGAAGGCCGTTCGAAGGAACGGCTTTTTTCTTTTACTCCATGAATACCGCTTCTTTCGAAGAGTTCGATAACCTGGAAATCTTAATAAGGAAGTTTTTATCCTAAATAAGGATAACTCAAACTGTTTCATTTTTATTGAGGAGGGTATGGGACCAACAGACAGAAATTGTGAAAAGACCTTAAAATTATCCAAAACTACTTCCACGAACAACCGTATTTCTTTTATAATGGAAGAATAAAAACAATGTACATATTAGGGGTTTGATTTGGATGGGACATAACCAATTAACGACAGTGATGATAGCCCTGTTCCTGCTACTTTCCACACCGATGCTAAGAGTGGATGCTGAAGAGGGAACGAAGACAATGAAGCCGCATCAGCAGAGCATGAGTAGTCTTGAGGCATACGAAATTCCCGATCGGTTTTCACGGTTTGTTTATAATTCCGGCCTGAAATTTAACTATCCAGATGCGGTAAGAGGAATCTATGTAACTGGCAATACTGCTGGCGGAGAACGCTTTGACCAGATGATCAAACTTGTAAAGGAAACAGAGCTGAACAGTATGGTAATTGACGTAAAAGAAGACCACGGGTATGTTACATTTTCCTTTGATGGAGACTCTCCTTATTCTGATGTTGGTACTAATTATATCAGTGATCCGGAAAAGATGCTGAAACGTCTGGAAAAAGAAGGGATTTATCCGATTGCGAGAATCGTTGTATTCAAGGACTCAGAGTTGGCAAATAAACGTCCAGATTTATCTTTTACAAAGAACGGAAAAGTATGGACAAACGGCAAAGGGGAAGCATTTGTAAACCCATTCCAGAAGGAGGTTTGGGATTACAACATTGAATTAGCAAAACAGGTGGCGGAAATGGGATTCCAGGAAATCCAGTTTGACTATGTACGCTTTCCCGAAGGATTTGAAAAGCGGGACAAGGAGTTGGATTATAGCCTAGGCGATTATTCGGATTTGGAAATGAACGGTGTAAAAAAACGAGTGAAAGCAGTAACAGATTTTGTTTCCCATGCAAGAGAAGAGCTGTCGAATTATGATGTCGATGTATCTGTCGATATCTTTGGTTATTCAGCCACTATTGAAGAAGCTCCAGGAATCGGACAAAATTTCGCTAAAATTGCTGAAAATGTGGATGTGATTTCTTCCATGATTTATCCAAGCCATTGGACATCCTTTTTCGGGATTGACAATCCGGATGAGGAACCTTATCAATTAGTTAATGAATATGCAAAGGTGGAAAATGAGGTATTGGGTAGTTTGGAAGAACCGCCTCTATCCAGGCCGTGGATTCAAGACTTTGAAGCACCTTGGTTATATAGCGGCGAACCGAAACAATATGGAAAAGACGAAGTAGAGGCTCAAATAAAAGCGCTAAATGAGAATGGCATCCAGGAATTTCTCATTTGGAATTCAGGAAGCAGTTACACAGAGAATGTTGATTATACACCTTTGGATGAATAAATAATCCCTGCCGGAAATACCGGCAGGACTTTTACTTTATGAAGCAGACTTGATAATTCTCGTGATTAAAAATGGATTTTTCGGGAAACCCTAACTGGAGCCTTTGTGAGGATTTAACAATTGAAGGATATTTCGTTATAATAAGAAAGACTACGAAAACAAGGAGTAGATCAATGAACTGGTACGAAAAGCTAAACAAGTATTTTCCGGTAGAAGAGATGAAGTCTCAAAAGCATATGGAAATGCTGTTAAAGGAGAAAGGCGACGTCTATTATAAGGACGAAGGACCCCATCATGTGCTTATGTTCGCAGAATTCAAATCGTTCATCTTTATCGATTATGTCTATGTTTCTGCAGCCTCCCGCGGGCAAGGGTTGGGGCATCAATTAATCGAAAAGCTGAAGGCAAAGAACAAGCCGATTATCCTGGAAGTGGAGCCTGTAGATTATGAAGACAGCGACTCGGAAAAAAGGCTGAAGTTTTATCAAAGAGAGGGCTTTGTTCATGCACAGTCGATCGGCTACAATCGCCGCAGTCTGGCGACAAACGAGGAAAACCCAATGGAAATTTTATATTGGAGCCCGGATAATCAGGACGAAGAAGAAATATATAAACAAATGAAAAAGATGTATGAAGATATTCACACTTATAAAGATGAAGAAATTTATGGAAAATCCTATCAACCTGTAGATGAAGTGTTGACCTACGATAATGATCGTGAAGCAGAAGACATATTTGATGCATTAAAACAGTCTGAAGGTGTTTAAACGCTGGATTTCCAAAAGCTGCCCCCCACATTTCAGGGCGGCTTTCTTCTATTCCTTAAAAATGACGACCGGGATCGACTTAGCGATAATCGGGTGTTCGTTTGGGAGTCTGGAAAAATTAAAAAAATTTTTTAAAAAAAGGTTTAATAAAAATGAACCCGGGGTATTTTAAATATAACTTTACCTCATTTTGTGACACCTTTTAGAAGATGGCAAATTAATTCACCGATTTGCATAAAAACCTACCTTCATATTGACAAGTATAGTATACTATACATAGAAGAATTATTTAAAGTAATTTTAATTTAATATCTTCTTCAAAATCATGAAATGACGATAAATAATCTGCGCTATGAGGAGTGAAGTTTCTATGGTAACACTTTATACCTCACCAAGTTGTACATCTTGCCGTAAAGCAAAAGCATGGTTAGAAGAGCATGATATACCATTCAGTGAGCGGAATATCTTCTCGGAAACCTTGACACTTGATGAAATTAAGGAAATTTTGAGAATGACAGAAGATGGAACCGATGAAATAATTTCGACAAGATCTAAAGTTTTTCAAAAACTGGATATGAATCTTGATCAACTTCCAATGAAAGACCTCTTTAACTTAATTCAAGAAAACCCTGGTCTTCTTCGCCGTCCAATCATTCTCGATGAGAAAAGATTGCAAGTAGGCTACAATGAAGATGAAATTCGCAGATTCTTACCTAGAACTGTCCGTACTTTCCAATTGCGGGAAGCACAAAGAATGGTTAACTAATATAGCATAAGAGGCGCGGGTCTTTTAAACAGGACCTGCGCTTTTTCTATCTTCGGGAATAAAATACCTGACACCTGGGCCAGCAAATCGGCAGTTTCCTCTAAAAAAGGACTGCCATTTTTTACAGTCCATTCTTTAGCAGTGAAGGGATGACATCTCGAATAAAATAAGCTAAAATAATAAGTTATAAGCATGTATTCGCTTATGTGCTTGATAAGGAAATACTCGTAGTTTTTTTGAAATTATAGGCTTTTATATTTTCAAAAACAATTTTTTTATCATAAAATAAAGATAAGAAGCTGTTGCTTATATTTGAGGGTTGATGGATACTCGTAACGGGTATGGAATTGTAGGATAACAAATAGGTGAAGTTTTTCTCTTCCACCTAATAATAAGTAGAAGGGAGAGAGAAGAAAATGGAAATAGAACGGATTAATGAAAATACAGTCAAATTTTATATTTCTTATATGGATATTGAAGATAGAGGGTTCGACCGTGAAGAGATTTGGTATAACCGAGAGCGGAGCGAACAACTTTTTTGGCAGGTAATGGATGAAGTCAACTATAAGGAAGATGACTTCAATGTTGATGGTCCATTATGGATTCAAGTCCAGGCATTGGATAAGGGTTTGGAGATTGTGGTGACAAAAGCTCAATTATCCAAAGACGGGCAGAATCTCGAACTGCCAACGGAAAATGGCAAGACCATCGATATGCCGGTTGATGAAAAGATCGAATCAATGCTGGATGAAAAGTTCGGCAGTTCCGAGAATGCAGGCCATGACACCAATCATCATTCTGAAGATGATGAGGAGGGTAATTTGTCGTTCGTGGTAAGCTTTAAAGATTTTGAAGATGTCATTCAATTGAGCCACTATTTTACGGACACAGAAGGGCTGACCGATCGTCTGTATCATTTTGAGGATCAGTACTTGTTGTATCTGGAGTTTGAGGAAGACTTCATGACGGATGATGAGCAAGAAGACATTTTGAGTCAGCTGCTTGAGTTCGGGAATGAATCCACGATTACCATCCATCGACTGGAAGAGTATGGAAAGATCATATTTGCAGAGCGCGCTCTTTCCCAAATTAAGCAATATTTTTCTGCGAAGTAAGCAAAGCATTCGACAAAGTCGAATGCTTTTATTTTCTTTATTTTTTGTAAAAAGATGTTTTCCCTCAGCAGGAATCATTCCTTAAACAACGAATCCTTCTTATAGGAATGGTTGTTATCCTTTTTCCTGCTTCGTCGTATGCTACGCGTCCCTCACGCCCACCACTGCACTCTCCTTAAAAATTCGTTCGATATTTGCTTCCATATTTTCACTACTCCAGAGACAGTCAAACGTTCGAGAGAGTCCTTACAAAGAAAGGAGGTGTAAAGTAAGTATGCTGCAAGCTTACAATCAGGCTGGCGAACCTGTTATCCTTGCTTATTTGGATCGATCTACTGTCGAAACCATGCGAACGCAGCAGAGCTTTTATTGTCCTGTTTGTGGAGAGAGAGTCGCAGTGAAAGCAGGAAGGAGTAAGATTGCACACTTTTCCCACAAACCCCACAGTAACTGTTCTGTTTCTAAAGGGGAAGGAGAATATCATGAAAAGGGGAAGCTGCAATTGTTTGAATGGCTTGTTGATCAAGGACTGGAGGCAAATTTGGAAAAGCATCTGCCGGAAATCAACAGAAGGGCGGATATTCTGGTTCGTATCGGCAAAAAAGCGGTAGCTCTCGAATTCCAGTGTGCAGCACTGAACAGGAAGGAGCTCAGCGAGCGGACAGATGATTACCGCAAACTAGGTATCGAACCGTTGTGGATATTAGGTGGAAATCGATTAAAAAGAACAGGAGCAGCTCAAATCAGGATGACATCGGTTGACCAGTCCTTTTTAAGCTGTTATCAAGAAAATGATCAGCCGTTAATCAACTTTTTTTGCCCGAATAGCCGTCAATTTTGCCTATTTCGTCATGTTCAATCGAGTGGAAACGGCCGCTTTCATGGAGACCTGCATTTTCTTTCCTTAAACAAATGCCGTATTCTATATCTATTTCACCCATCCTCCAAGCAGGACACGGCCAGCTTTTGGTACAACTGGCTGAAGGATAAGCAGATGTTCCGCACAAAACCACCTCCAAACCGACAAAGCCGTCAACAGTTATCATGGAGTAAATGGCTTTATCAAAAAAAATACCATCAAAGTCTATTGCCTAGTTTAATCCATCTTCCCGTTACTGGACAATACAGGATGAAAACGCCGCCATGGAATTGGCAAAGCAGGCTGTGCCTGGATTTTTTAGTACCATTGCCCGTACAACGGGTTGTCCCCATCAAGCCGATTTATCGTTTATTACATGATGTCATGATGCCCCCATCCGATTTTCCTCTTATCAAGTGTTCAGCGGATCCTGTCCGAGAATATCTAGAACTTCTGGAAAAACTCGAAATCATCTCCTTCGTGAATGAACAAGAAATACAAAAACAAATTCCGATTAAATTTCCTGAAAACGTGGAACAAGCCTTACATGATGACAGGATGATTATCCAATTCCTAAAACTAAAAAACAATCTGACTTCTCAAGCATCAACTCGCATGATTGAATAGAAAAAGCGATATAATAAAAAAGGATCTTCCTGTATTAGGGAAGGAGTTTGTGAGATTTATCGAGAATTGGGAATGGATAACAGAAAAACAATCAAGGAGGAATAGGTTTTGGCACAAGCGAATAAAGAACTGCAAAGCCGTGAACAAGTACCATTAGAAAAAACTTGGAGACTGGAAGATATCTTTGTCATAGATGAAGAATGGGAAAAAGAATTAGAGGCAGTCAAAAACAAGCTGCCAGAATTCAAGAACTATCAGGGAAAGGTAAGTGATTCGGCGGATACATTGTATAGCCTGCTCAAATTACAAGACGAAGTTTCCGAACGTTTAGGCAAGCTTTATACATACGCTCATATGAGGTATGACCAGGATACCACTAATTCCTTATACCAGGCATTGAATGCGAAGGCGGAGAACCTGCTTACCCAGGCATCAAGTGCCATGAGTTTTATCGTTCCGGAAATTTTGTCTCTGGACGAGGAAAAGCTCAAAGCTTTCATCAAGGAGCATCAGGAGTTAAAACAGTATGAGCACACTTTGAATGAAATAAACAGGCAGCGACCGCATGTTTTATCGGAAAAAGAAGAGGAACTGCTTGCAGAGGTTTCGGAAGTAACTGATAATCCGTCCCAGACGTTTGGAATGCTTAATAACGCGGATTTAACCTTTCCTTCCATCAAGGATGAGGAAGGCAATGAAGTCGATCTTACGCATGGTCGTTATATCAACTTCCTGGAATCTGATGATCCAAGGGTGCGAAGAGATGCCTTCAAAGCGATGTATGAAACATTCGGCAACTTCAAAAATACGTTTGCTTCCACATTGAGTGGTGCGGTCAAAAAGAATAATTTCTACGCCAAAGTAAGAAAATATGATTCTGCACGCCAAGCAGCTCTGGATAACAACAACATCCCGGAAGAGGTTTACGATAACCTGATCAGTGCAGTGAATGAAAGGCTGCCGCTATTGCATCGCTATGTTGAATTGCGAAAACGCGTGCTTAAGCTGGAAGAATTGCATATGTATGATTTATACACACCGCTGGTTAAAAACGTCAACATGAAAATTCCATATGAAAAAGCACAGGAAATGGTGTTAAAAGGATTGGCGCCACTTGGGGAAGAATACACCAACACCATTAAAGAAGGTTATAAAGACCGCTGGATCGATGTCGAAGAAAACAAAGGCAAGCGGAGCGGTGCGTATTCCTCCGGTGCCTATGGAACAAATCCTTACATTCTATTGAATTGGCAGGATAATTTAAACAACCTATTTACACTTGCACATGAACTGGGTCATTCCATGCATAGTTACTATTCTAGAAACAATCAGCCATTCCGTTATGGGAACTATTCCATTTTTGTCGCAGAAGTGGCATCCACTTGTAATGAAGCCTTGTTAAATGAGTACCTTATCCAAAACACCGAGGATGAGAAAGAGAAGTTGTTCTTGTTGAACCACTTCCTTGAAGGGTTCCGCGGCACGGTGTTCCGTCAAACCATGTTCGCCGAATTTGAACATGACATCCACGAGCACATGCAAAATGGAGAAGCGTTAACCGCTGACAAATTGACGGAAATGTATTATGAGTTAAACAAAAAGTATTTCGGAGATCAATTGGTGATTGATGAAGAAATAGGACTGGAGTGGGCAAGAATCCCACACTTCTATTACAATTACTATGTTTATCAGTATGCAACCGGCTATTCCGCGGCTACTTCGTTAGCTTCTCAAATCTTAAAAGAAAAACAACCTGCTGTCGACCGGTATTTGGAATTCCTGAAGGCTGGAAGCAGTGATTATCCGATTGAAGTATTGAAAAAGGCGGGTGTCGACATGACATCAAAGAAACCGATATTGGATGCGCTGCGCGTATTTGAAGAAAAGCTTTCCGAAATGGAATCACTACTTGATCAGGTAGAATAATCTAAAAAGAGCAGACACCTTGGTGTCTGCTCTCTTTACCATCGGCGGCTCTTGAAACGGGAATAACCTTTAAAGGCATTACGGTAGGCTAAGGAAAAAATGGTTAAATAAATGGTAATAAATAAGAGGGGGAGCGTAAGGAATATCGGCAAAAGCCTCATAAAACCTAGCAGGTTGAGAAAGAATGCAGCAACTGCACCGAGGAAGAAGATGAAAGGGAGAAAGTTTGGCATGCAGACACCTCCTTTATGATGCGTACAGAAAAGTGTATGCAATCTGGGTTGCAGATAGAAGTATGACAGTTTTGTGAATACATGAGCAAAACTGTTGCTTACCAGTATGATTCTTGATATATTTTATTTGTGAGATAATTAACAAACAATACCCCTTTGTTTGACTTAACTTTCTCCCATCCCCCTTTGTCTATAGAACATAGACTTTTGGAAGGATATACATCGTATATCCTTCCTTTTTGTTTATCTGCTTCCTTTTTCACAAAAGTAGAAACGATTCTTTACATAACATCGGGAAGAATTCTCATCATGGTACAAACTTCAGAAAAGCCGAGTGCCTACTAGCTTGGCATGGAAAACGAAAAAACAACCTGACGAATTGCCAGGTTGTTCATGCTTATTTGTCCAAATATAAGAAAAGGGAATCAGCCTTTAACGTGACGGTAAAAGGTTCCATATTTGACGGGAACTTTTTCTACCATTTGTTTCAATTGAAGTTTTTTCATTTCTTTTTCCGTTTTCTCCTTTGACCAGTCATAGACAACGGATATTTCCTTGTTGCCGACAAAACCGTAATAAGAAATAAATTCCTCCAACTCTGGTTTCTTAGCCGGAGGCGGGTCCATCTGCAACATTTGCTTCAATACCTTGACATAAATTTCATAAGGGTAAAGTCCAGAGACTTTCAAGCCGCCTTCTTCTTCGGATTCATTAAAGAATACCATTGTTGGTATATACTCGACTTCCATTTCTTGCGTTAACTTCAAATCACACTGCAGAGCTTTTTTAGCAGAATTGGAATACAAATCCTGCATAAACTCTTGAACATCCAGGTTTACTTCTTTTGCGCATTCAATCAACGTTACTTCCTCGGATACATCACGTTTATTCAAAAATAGCTTTTCCTGGACTTTACGTAAAAAGTTCCTACCGGCTTTTTTTCCTTGCAACTCTGCCGCTTTAATGGCGATCGAGGCCAGCCAAGGCAGATTAATCGGGTTCTCCAGCCATAAATCGCCGTCACAGCTCATACCGGTACGGGAGGCGGTCCGTTCCCAAATTTCCTTTAACTTTTTTGGCTTATCGAATTTATCTTTATTCAGAACGGTTAATTGGCCGCTTAGAATAGGACGAATGGTGAAAAACCTGCCATATTCGATGGAGAGCTTTTTTAAGCTTGGTTCCAAAGACCAGCATTCTGGACACAAAGGATCTACGAAAACATAGATTTCAACCGGTTTTTTCAGTAAATCGAAAAAACCATACTGCGCCGCGTTTTTTGTATCCGAATTTCTAGTTGGCCCAGTCGGTTTCCAGCTCACAACGATTCTCCTTTCTCATCCTCAGGTGTATTCATCATATGCGTTGCTGTCATTGCCAATCGTTCAAAAATGGCACTACGATAGGGCTCTTCCACTTCGGCTTCTGTCAAGGCTTGATCCATGCACTCCAGCCAGGCGTCGCGCCGCGTAGGAGTAATCGGAAACGGTAAATGCCGTCTCCTCAGCATCGGATGCCCGTGTTCTTCCGTATATAAAGCAGGACCGCCGAACAGCTGTGTAAGAAACTGTTGTTGTTTCCTGGCGGTTTCGGTTAAATCATCTGGAAAAATCGGTGTTAATGCCGGATGTTTTGCCACCCGTTTATAAAAGGCTTGAACCAATTGTTCTATCTTTTCCCTGCCGCCAATCGCTTCATACAGGGTACCTGAATCAGTCATGTTTCATTTCCTCTCCAACTTTACAAGAAAATCACTTCGTAAGTGTTCCCATAGCCTGCTCTTGTTTTCAGCAACAGTAGAAACAAGCTCAACAAGATTTTTCCTTATTGTAACAATTGCCGGTTATGTTGGGCAACTTATCTGTTTCCCATCGAGTCGTAGAACCTTTTTATCTTGTTTGGAGTAGGTTTTTTCCTTATTTCCAAACGGTCTAGCAGCTGATCGAATACATGCTGGCCATGCTGCCGGTCTTGTGCTTCTATTTCCAATTCATAATCAGAATAGCCGTTATAAGTGCTATGGTCCAAGACCACCAAGGTTTCCTCGTATTCGGTTTCGATTCTTCTGGTGGTTAATTTACCGCCATACGTCAACGCGGCAAAGTCTACGCCAAGATGATTAAGCTGAGCAGCAACCTTTGGTTTCGGAATGATATTCCCGCTGATCCAGGATTCTGCCTCTTGTTCGGTCAAAGTGTCGTGTGTTTCCAACAGGCCTTCTGGATGTGGTTCCTTCATGGTTAACTGCCAGTGACCATTTTTTTCTCGAATGCGCAAGGCAGCTCCATGTTGCTTTAAATCAAAATGAGGTGTTTCAAAATAGTGATTGGTTTGGCTTACCGCGTTTGATTCATCTACTTGTAAAAATTCGGCAAGACGAAGGTATTCAGATTTTGTCAGCAAATTTTTAAATTCGATTTCTATTTCCTGAGCCATGATTATTCCTCCTGTTTTAAAGAGTTCTTGCACTCCATTATGGGCGATAAAAACAGTTAATTGCAAAAGAAGCCGCTTTGGGATTTCCGTAAAGCCGCGTGTTCGATATGCTAATCTGTCAGGTGTTTTATGATACAATTAATAAAGATGTTGTGTTAAACAGAAGGTACCAGTAAGCAAGCTGATCGAAGGTGGTGCGTAACACGTGAATTGGGAAGCTTTTCTTGCGCCTTATGTGCAAGTAGTAGAAGAACTAAAGGTAAAGTTAAAAGGTATGCAGGACCAATTTGAGTTTGAATCCCGGCATTCTCCGATTGAATTTATCACTGGAAGGGTAAAACCAGTACCAAGCATCCTGGAAAAAGCCAACCGGAAAAAAGCGGATTTACCAGGTTTGGAGGATGAAATCCAGGACATCGCCGGTGTCAGGGTTGTATGCCAATTCGTTGATGACATCTACACCGTCATCGATATGCTGCGAAACCGCAAGGATTTTACCATCATCGAGGAGAAGGATTATATTTCTTCCAAAAAGGATAGTGGTTACCGTTCTTACCATATGATTATTAGCTATCCAGTGGAAACGATCCATGGTGAAAAAAAGGTGATTGCCGAAATCCAAATACGTACACTGGCAATGAATTTCTGGGCGATCAACGAGCATTCTTTAAATTATAAATATGATGGCCAAATCCCTTCAAACATTAAGGCAAGGCTGAAGGGAGCTGCTGAGGCAGCTTTTAAGCTGGACGAGGAAATGGCGAAAATCAAGGACGAAGTTCAGGAAGCACAACGAATTTTCCATAAAAACAAAAGCAGTCGCTAGAAGGAGGGCGAGACCAGTCATGAAGTTTGCAATTACGTCAAAGGGCGATACAAAGTCAGAGGAACTGAAAGCAATCATCAAACAATATTTGATTGATTTTGAATTGGATTATGATCAAGAAGAGCCTGATCTGGTCATCTCCGTCGGAGGAGACGGAACTTTCCTGGAAGCATTTCATACATATATCTACCGTTTGGATAAAACAGCATTTATCGGAATTCATACTGGTCATTTAGGCTTTTATGCTGACTGGGTTCCGGATGAAGTAGAAAAACTGGTTATCGAAATTGCCAAGAACCCGTTCCAGGTGGTGGAGTATCCATTATTGGAAGTGACGATTTGCCCGAAGGATGGTGGAGAGAACGACCGCTTTTTGGCTTTGAATGAATGTTCGATAAAAACAGCGGAAGGATCCGTTGTATTGGATGTGGAGATTAAAGGGGAGCATTTCGAAACATTTCGCGGGGACGGCCTTTGTATTTCCACTCCGTCTGGGAGTACGGCATACAACAAAGCATTGGGAGGCGGTATTATCCATCCCTCATTGGAATCGATACAAATAACCGAAATGGCCTCCATCAATAACCGGGTGTTTCGGACAATCGGTTCGCCGCTGATCCTGCCGAAACATCATGCTTGTGATTTCCGGCCGATTTATGACAAAAGTTTTTTGATTACAATTGATCATATTACAAAAAACTATGCTAACGTTGAACGGATTATATGCAAGGTTGCGGAAGAGAAAATCCGTTTTGCAAGGTTCCGTCCGTTCCCGTTCTGGAAACGGGTGCACGATTCGTTTGTAGCAGATGAAAGATAATTTAATGGTGAAAAGGTGAGAAACTTGAATTGGAAAATAACATCGGAGCATGAAGGCATGCCAATCAAAGAATATCTTCAGCAAATTCAAGGCTTTTCACGGCGGATATTGCGATCTGTGAAGTTCGGCGGGGGAGCAATTTTGAAAAACGGACAGCCTGTGACAGTCCGGCAGGTGCTCAGTGAAGGTGATGAGCTGGCGGTAGTATTTCCGCCAGAAAAACGCGGCAGCCATTTGATAGGAGAGAACCTTCCGCTGGACATTGTTTACGAGGATGATGACATCCTAGTTTTAAACAAACCTGCCGGCATCGTGACCATTCCTTCAATGCTGCATCCGACTGGAACCATTGCCAACGCACTGATCGGCTATTACGAACAGCAGGGTCTTGATTATACGGTTCATGTTGTAACCAGGCTTGATCGGGATACATCGGGGTTACTTTTGGTGGCGAAACACCGGTTCAGCCATTCCTTATTGTTTGAGAAGCAAAAAACAGGAAGCGTGAAACGCAGCTATTATGCGTTGGTAGAAGGGGAGCTTGAAACAGCCAACGCAACCATCAATGCTCCGATTTCCAAAAAGGAGACTTCCATGATTGAACGGGAAGTAACGGAAAACGGGAAGCATGCCATCACCCATTACCAATTAATTCGGCATACAGCAGGCGGAAGTCTCGTAGACGTCCGGTTGGAAACAGGAAGGACGCATCAAATCAGAGTCCATTTTGCCCATATCGGACATCCGTTAATGGGAGATGATTTGTACGGCGGGCATAAGGATAAAATGGCAAGGCAGGCACTGCACTGCAAGACGCTAGCTTTTCATCATCCTGCTACCGGAGAACTGCTTGAGTTCTTTGCACCGATGCCAGAAGATATGAAAAAAATATTAAACAACTAGAAGCGCACCAGGTGTACTCCTGCGTGCGCTTTATTTAATGATACGGGAGTAGATATGAAAAATTACTGTTTGTTTCATGTGCAAAATCCTCTAGTTGCAAACATTGATTAGGAAAACTAATCAAAAGAGCGGAATTTTTCTTCGACAAATGGCTGCCTGGATGGCACGGAGACCGTCTTTTCCTCTGGGAGGCGAAAAGCGGTTAATTTGTTTCCGAATACACATCCGGTATCGATGTTGATCGTTTTGTTGACGATTCTCGGTTCACGCACGGGCGTATGTCCGTATACTATCCAATCCTCCCCTTGATAATGCTGTGCCCAGTCACGCCGCACCGGCCGTCCATCTTCATGCGTTTCTCCTGTAATATCACCATATAACACGAACGTCTTTACTTTTTTTCCTGTTTTTCCGATTAAATCCTGACGAATACCGGCATGGGCGATAACGGCATTTGCTTCAGGAATTTGCAAATAAAGCGGAGCACCTTCATATAAATCCATGAAATGATGGCGGAGCATTTTTTGCTGCTTGCTGTCCAGGGCTTTGTATTCAGCCACGGTTGTTTCCAGGCCGTGTTGCTGCTTTACGTTATTCCCTAAAAAGTAACGATACAGCTTGTTGCAATGATTTCCTGGTACATATTTTGCTGAATGATGAACTTGTACCATTTGATAAACCAACTTGACGACAGAAACAGAATCCGGGCCGCGATCGGTCAAATCTCCAATAAATACAGGCAATCTTCCCTTAGGATGAACAGGCAGGCCATCTTCCATCTTGTAGCCGAGCTCCGAAAATAATTGCAGCAATTCTTCGAAACAGCCATGGATATCACCGATGATGTCCAGTTTCATCATAATCTCTCCTATACAAGGTTGTTTTTTCAAAAATAAAAAGGTGAAAAGCTATATCCTAGCATTCCACCCTGATGATTAATCAAACATGTATTGTTTTGTACGCGATCGGATATTCAATGCAAGCCCGATTGCAAGCATATAAGTCAATGTCGAACTCCCTCCATAGCTTAAGAAGGGAAGTGGCAGTCCGGTAATCGGCAGCAGTTGAACCGACATCCCGATGTTTTGGAATATTTGAAAAGCAAACATCCCGATAAAACCGGTGATGATAAAACTACCGAACTCATCATTACTTTGCAACGCTATAAAAATGAGTCGGTAAATCAACAAAAACAACAAGGTGATGACGATACTCGCGCCAACAAATCCAAATTGTTCAGCGATCGCAGTGAAAATCATATCGGTTTGCCTTTCTGGAACATCCACTTCAAAGTCCCGCATTCCTTTTCCAGTCAGTTGGCCGGATCCGATAGCGAGCATGGCCTTTTTTAACTGATATCCTGATTCGGTATATTTTTCCGGATCAAGCCATCCATAAAAACGACTTTCTACGTGCTTGAATACCCCTTCTTCCAAAGCTGTTCCGACCGTGTCGGGAAATATGAACGACAGACCGATCGCTGCTCCGATAAGGAAAAGTCCAAGAACACAAACTGCCAGCAGGACACGCCAACGGATACCAGAAACAAGTACCATACTTGCCACAATGGCAGCCAGGACAAGGAAGCCGCCTAAGTCCGGTTGAATGGCAATCAGTCCCATGGGAGGCAGGCTGATTAATGCTATTTTTGCTATCAACCATATGTCACTTTTATTTGTCCGGATTTTATACTTTTCATTATGGCTGACCATGATATGCGCTAACATAATCACCAAAAACACTTTGAAAAATTCAGCTGGTTGTATTGTGCCTATTCCTGGAATGAAGAACCAGCTTGTAGCGTTATTAGCTGTATGGATAATCTGGGGAGGGAAATGGAAGAACAGCATGAACAGTGTTACCATTCCTACCCCGTATAAATACCAGGAGATATGCCGGAAGCGATCATAATCAATCCACATAACTCCGCCAATAACCACCCCGCCCGCAATATACCAGGCGATTTGTTTCGCAAAGTAGTTGTCCTGCGCTTCGCTTCCTAAATAAGGCTGAACAGAAAAAAGCGTAAAGCAGCTGACGATTCCCAGTAAAATGACGATAAATATCAATGTATAATCTATAGTTGAATTATTGTTTGAATTCATAAGGTTCCCTTTCTTTTCTGACTGTCCTTTAGCTATTAACGGGCAGGCATTTAAAATCCGGTGTAAAGATTTCGTTTATGAGTTGAAACGAAACGGTCTTTCTTGTACATTAAGATGAGGTTTTCACACCTTATCAAGCAAGAAAGACAACAGTGAAATGCAAAAAAGTATCTGTTCATGATAAATTCCGATAGAATATAGAATAAATTACTTTTTGAATCAATGAAAGTAAAAAGAAGTCAAGCCCATACAAAGTTCAGTTTACATCAATTCGGCTATTTTTTTAAGCGTTGTTTTTATTCTCTTTACAAAAAATATAAAAGCAGAGCCTTTTGTTCACGTTTCTGTCGTTGACAAAAATCAAACGGGCACTTACGATAATACTTTCTAGACGGTAAGGGGGTTGTATGGATGGAGCACTTAGATGAACAAGAAAGAGAACAGTATTGGGAGAAAATCCAAGACGCTTTATTTAACCAGCAAATCGACCAGTTTCGGGCAGAGTTTCTCGAGCTGCATCCTTACGATCAGGCGAAAATCTTCGAAACGCAATCGGGGGAGATACGCCAGCAGATTTATTCTTATTTGTCTTCGGAAGAAATTGCAGAAGTAATGGAAAATATAGCTATAGAAGATATCGAACCGTTCTTTATCGAAATGACAACTGCTTTCGCAGCAAACGTGTTAGCAGAAATGTCCACCGACGATGCGGTAGATATATTGAATCAGTTTGATAAAAACAAGGTAGCCAGCTACCTGACGATCATGGATAAAGAAGCTGCAAATGAAATCAAGCAGCTCTTGCACTATGAGGAAAAGACGGCAGGAAGTATCATGACGACGGAATTTGTCGTGCTGAATGCAAACCAGACCATTAAAGAAGCAATGAAGCACTTACGTAGGGAAGCGCCGGATGCGGAAACGATTTACTACACCTACGTGATCGACAATGAAAAACGATTGGTCGGCGTATTGTCGCTTCGTGATTTGATCATTGCGGAAGGGGACTGGATGGTTTCAGAGGTCATGAGTGAGCGAGTTGTCTCGGTACCTGTCGGGGAAGACCAGGAGGACATTGCCCAAATGATGCGGGACTATGACTTTCTGGCATTGCCAGTGGTCGATTTCCAAGACCATTTGCTTGGCATTATCACGGTCGATGATATCATGGATGTTATGCAAGAAGAAGCCAGCGATGATTATTCAAAACTGGCGGGTATTTCGGATGTAGATAGTCCGGATGACAGCGCGATTGCCTCTGCCAAAAAACGTCTTCCCTGGCTGATTATCCTGTTATTTTTGGGAATGCTGACAGCAAGTCTGATTGGTCGGTTTGAAGAAACACTCGACCAAGTCGCCATCTTGGCTATTTTCATTCCATTGATTGGCGGAATGGCAGGAAATACCGGGACACAGGCATTGGCAGTAGCTGTAAGAGGTATTGCCACAGGTGAATTTGAAAAGCAAGGAAAATGGAAAATGATTGTCCGCGAGGCAGGAACCGGACTTATTACTGGTTTGTGCTGCGGAACGGTTATAACATTGGTCGTCTATATTTGGCAAGGCGACATTTATCTTGGCTTATTAGTTGGAATTTCTATCATGGCCACCCTTATCGTGGCCACCATTGCCGGTTCCTTGATTCCAATCATGATGCACCGGTTGAATATTGATCCCGCAGTAGCTTCCGGGCCATTTATCACGACAATCAACGATATTATTTCGGTCTTGATATATTTTGGAATGGCTACAGCATTTATGAATTTACTAATACATGGATAGGAGGTTGAAAACATGGAGCATGGAGAATCCGTAACCTCCCTGGTAATTGTCATTTTGGCTGCATTCTTTACACCAATTTTAATGCATCGGCTGCGTCTGAAAGCCATACCTGTAGTGGTGGCGGAAATCATCGTCGGATTAATCATTGGGCACAGCGGCTTTAATATTGTAGATGACAGTACCTGGCTGGAGACACTTTCAACATTGGGATTCATTTTCCTCATGTTTTTAAGCGGGCTGGAAATCGATTTCTCGATATTCGCCAAAAAAGGCAGAAATAAACGCAACAGTAATCAAATAAACAATCAGCCGAGTGCTGTGTGGGTTGCTACTATGGTATTTCTGGCAATTTTAGTTTTATCATTGCTGTTGTCCTATTTATTTGTCCTGGGCGGGTTCATCGATAATATGTTCTTGATGACCTTGATTATTTCCACCATTTCCCTTGGGGTTGTGGTGCCTACCTTAAAAGAAGCCCAGGCAATGAAAACGACGGTAGGACAGACAATTCTGTTGATTGCTGTCATTGCCGACTTGGTAACAATGATTCTGCTTGCGGTATTCGTTTCATTTTATGGAGAAGAATCAGGCAACATGTGGTTACTCCTGATTTTATTTGGTGCCGGGGTATTGTTGTACTTTGTCGGCAAACGATTCCGAAACCAAACCTTCTTGGAAACCATGTCGAAAGGGACAATCCAAATCGGTACGCGTGCTGTTTTCACTTTGATCATTTTCCTGGTTGCCCTGTCGGAAACAGTAGGCGCCGAAAATATTCTAGGAGCGTTCTTGGCAGGTTCTCTGGTTTCCTTGCTTTCGCCAAATCAGGATTTAGTACAAAAACTGGATAGCTTCGGCTACGGTTTTTTGATTCCGATCTTTTTTGTCATGGTTGGTGTCGAAATGGACCTCTGGTCATTGTTCAGCAATCCAAAAGTACTGGCATTGATTCCATTGCTTTTTGTTGCACTACTGGTATCTAAGCTTGTACCGGTGCTGATCATGAAAAAATGGTATGACTGGCGGACGGTCATTAGTTCTGGGATGATCCTAACAACGACGTTATCCCTGGTGATAGCCGCAGCCACCATTGGAGAAAGAATGGGAATCATCGACGATCAGATGGAAGGAGCATTGATACTGGTAGCTGTGCTGACCTGTTTGGTGACTCCGCCGCTTTTTAAAAAGTTGTATGTCAATCAGACAGAACCAGATCATAAGCAAGTCGTTTCCTTTATCGGTTCTAACCAGGCGACATTGCCTGTTGTCCGGGAATTGGATAACAATTCATTCGAAATTTATATGTATCATACCAAAATGGAAAAAATCGATGATAAAATCACCAGATCGATTTTCGATATTACCCAGATGGAAAATTATGATATTGATTTAATGGAAGAAATGAATGTCTTCGATGTCGACATTTTGGTTGTATCCACAGGGGACGAAGAAAAAAATGCGGAAATTGCTTCCTATGCGAAGGAAAAAGGTGTAGAGCGTGTCATTGCCCGTATAGAAAAACCAGGGATCGATAAAGAGTTGAAGGAAAAGGGAATCGATGTGTTCTCTGTTTTGCTTTCCAGCAAAGCGCTGCTCAAAGCGCTGATTGTGGCGCCAAGCGTCGTGGATATTCTGACAGAGCAGGAGAGCGCCCTCTATGAGATCAATATGAATAACCCAATGTATCATGAATCGCTAATAAGGGAGTTTCCGTTTACTGGCGATGTTATCATGGTCCGGATTTTCCGCGGTAAGGATTCCATCGTACCGCACGGGGATACCGAATTGCGGTTGGGGGACCATCTTATTGTAACAGGGTCTTCTGAGTATGTAGAAGAACTTCAGGAATTGTTGGAATACGGTGTATAAAAAAATCCTGTCCGGGTCCCACTCCGGGCAGGATTTTTTTAACTGTAGCAAGAATGATTAGTTTAGCTCAAAAAATAAAAAAGGAGTCGATTTGCATGCAGGCGATTATACCGCATATTACGATCCCGAATTGTGGCGAGGCATTAACGTTTTATCAGGAGGTTTTCGGAGGAGAAATTAAAAATACCCAACTCGCGGACGGAATAGAAATGTTCAAGGGACATGAAGGAAAATACATACACGCAGAACTCCATGTCGATGATAGGAATGTATTTTATTTCGTCGATGTTTTCGGTGATGCCCCTGAAAAAGGCAGCCAAATTGAAATCAGCCTCGCCCTGGAAAGTGAGGAAGAAATTCAGCATGTTTATCAAGCATTATCAAAGGATGGGAAAATCACCATGGAGCTTCAGGATACATTTTGGAATGCTCGTTATGCAAAGGTAGTAGACAAGTATGGTATCCCTTGGGAACTGAATGTGCAGAAAGCATAGTAGACAGGAAAGCTTATCGTTTTTCCAAAAATGATTGTGTTTGCTTGTAATATTCGATAATATAGTTATAGCATCAGGTACTAATAACTAGTAATAATAATTTTTGAGAAGCAACCCTCAAGGAGGAAGAAATGATGAAGTTTTCACTGGAAGGCCGCACTTATGTGGTAATGGGAGTGGCCAATAAAAGGAGTATCGCTTGGGGAATAGCCAGATCCCTTCATGAAGCTGGGGCAAGGCTTATTTTCACTTATGCCAATGAACGGTTTGAAAAGCCGGTAAAAGATTTAGTATCCACTTTGGAGGGACAGGAAGCACTTTTTTACGAGTGTGATGTTACCAACGATGAAGCAGTCAATGCTACATTCAAGCAAATCGGCGAGGACGTAGGAACCATTCATGGACTAGCTCACTGTATCGCATTTGCAGACAAAGAGGATTTGAAGGGTGAGTTTGTCGAAACAAGCCGGGACGGCTTTTTATTATCTCAAAACATCAGTGCTTTCTCCCTTGTGGCTGTCACAAGAGCGGCGGAAAAGCTAATGATTGATGGAGGTAGTATTGTAACCATGACTTATCTGGGCGGAGAGCGCGTCGTACAGAACTATAATGTCATGGGAGTCGCGAAAGCAAGCCTTGAAGCAAGCATGAAATACTTAGCCAACGACTTAGGGAAGCGTAACATTCGCGTTAATGCCATATCGGCTGGTCCGATCCGTACACTGTCTGCAAAAGGAATCGGCGATTTTAACAGCGTATTGAAGCAAATCGAAGAGAAAGCTCCGTTGCGCCGGACAGTAACCCAGGAAGAAGTAGGCGATACTGCTTATTATTTGATGAGCGATCTTTCACGGGGAGTAACAGGGGAAACGATCCATGTCGATTCCGGTTTTAACATACTCGGCGTTTAATCAAAGGAAAATCAACGGTATGAATAGAGAAGAACGCATGCCAAGGGGAGGCCACTGAAAAACTGAAGGTTTTTGAAAAGTGGAATTTTAAAAAAGCGGTCTGTATGGAATTTGGTTTCCATACAGACCGCTTTTTATCTAATTTCAATGATCTGTGCCCTCTATTCCTTCATGGATTCATCGATAGAATAAATCATTTTACGGACGTTCTTGGAACGGCTACGCAATACTTCTTGACGGGATGTTTGATTGTATCGAGCCTTGGTGTGTGTCGCATCAAGGATGAGAGACTTCGATTGAATCATGCCTTTCTCAAGAGCGACCTCTACGGTTTTTCCAATCAGGAGATCTAAAAGGTTTTTGTCCTTCAGACGTTTACGACGGAAGTGAGCTAATAAGCTGGGGTCAATGACGTCATTTTCTGGAGCCATTGCAAGGAAATACTAGAAGGACATGTCGACCTGAGCTCGTTCCACGAGATCCCCATCAGACAATGTATAGATGGTTTTCAGTGTACAAGAAAAGAGTGGCTTTCTTTTAGAAATCAAAGAAAATCACTTCTTTTTCGTTTACCCTCTGTTGATTCCACGATGAGCGTTCGGTGGTGACGCCTGCGGGAACAGCACGAGCCGAAGATCCACTTGGTTAAGTGATCTTCTTGACCAAGTTAGCTGAGGCCTTGCTCGCGGCAAGCATCCACCGATAAGCGATTCGTGAGAATCAACAACAAACTTTAAAATCTCTTCTGAATTAGAAAGGACTTTTTCAGTGGCCTCTGCCAAGGGTGTGCGGTTTTTTCATATGTTTCTCTCCACCTGCCCTGTCCCCTTTTACCCCTTCTGGATAAAAGACTGTTTTCTTAAAGATTGTGTCATTCGTGAAAGATACAAATAGCAATGAAAATACTATCCTTCTGTTTGGAATAAAGGGCAATACGACAGCCGGGTTTAGAAATATAGGCACATCCCCAGCACACTGTCATATAATGTGAGGAATAGTTATGAAGAAGGGGAGGAATCCGTTTTAATGAGTGGTAAGAAAAATAATGCCCGAGAACCGATGCTTTATATTACACAGCCCAAAATGGAAAAGCCAGCCGCCTCCATGCAAACAAACTACCGAACGCCGAGAAGAAAGAAACGGAAGCCGGATCGCGGAAGTACTGCAAAGGAAAAGGAACTTATAAAGCAAAGCGATGAACAAAAAGCAGAAGAAAAAGACAAACAAGCTAGTAAGCATTCCGTCGAAGGGACAGAGGTAGAAGCAGAAAAAACGGAAGATCAGGTAAAGCCGGTGACAGCGTCTGGAAAAGAAACCGAAGAAAAGGAAACGAGCGTCAGTCCGAGAACAAGCCGAAAACGGTTTAGGGACATGACCAATAAAGAAAAAGTCCTATACTTTGTCGGATTGCCGAGGACCGTTCCACGAATGAAATGCGAAGTTGTCACGGAAACAGAAACACACCGTGGAGTTATTTATGATTATCAGGAAGGCACCGTCTTCATGAAGACGATGAAACGCCCTTTCAAAGCCCAATTCGACCTGGAAACCATCCAGAATATTAAATTGCTTGGATTTTAGAAAAAATAATCCGGCCGCTGAACGGCCGGATTTCTTTCAAAATTTGAAATGCTGTGAAATTACAAAGCGCTGATGGCAGGTAGACAAGTAACGTGACAGAAGCACTTCAAGTCAACTGTAATGCAAATGCCGGTTACTTCTAAATCGCTGGTATCCTGGTCAACTGGAGACTTTGGATCATCGTCATTATCGTGTGGGTCACGCAACAATTCCAAAACAGCACAGCAGTCTTTATCCACATTTTTCACTCGGAAATAGAAGCTTGCTGTTGCATCTCCCAAGTCATCTGCTGGAACACCAAATCCTTTAAATGGCTTACAGTTTCCCTTACAGTATAGAATTACCGGTACTGTGTCCAAACCGTTATTGCTAGGATCGTTACCGCCTAACAGATCGCTGATGGATTGCTCGCAGCTGGTGGTACAATCAGAAAGGACATCGGACTGTGCATCAGCTATCTCCTTCAGGATGTCGCATACACAGCTGCCAGTATGAAAATCACTTCCACAACTCATTCTATCTAACCCCTTTCCCATGATAATTGACTTTTGTCCCTAATAGAATATGTTTGAAAGGCATTCGTGTGTGGGCAAATACCATGCTAATTATTGAGCCTTCCTGAAAAACTTTTTTCTTTCCGTCTTTGGGAACAGGGCGGATGTCTATACCCAAAAATAGACATTCACATAGGATAATAGCGATCAATACTTTACTAATAAGGGCGCTCATTTGAGAACACCAAGCTTCATCTCCTACACCTGTCGGACCGAAAGACAGTGCGGGGACCCGGGCAGAGTGAAGTTAGGTTGCGAAAGTGGGGCTGTTATCAGCCTTTACGTTTCCGGAGTGAGCAGCAAGAATAAGGGAGTGAAAGAGGAAATGTCAGAGAAGAAAAAAGTCATTTATGTTAAGGATTTGGTGATCAAAGCAGATAATGTCACATTCGAGCCGCCGCGTCAGCAACGCCGACAAGTCGATCCATTTTTTGGTCCGAGAAGGATGGAAGAAGAAGTGGAAGAAAAAGAACATGTAGGAGCAGATGAAGAAGAGCACGAAAAACATCATGAAGAGGATGAAAGAAGAGGTTTTTCCTGGATCTAGAATCAGGGGGACAGCTCGATTGCTGTCTCTTTTTTTGTACTATAAAAGGATAGTCGTTAGGATAAACTGCTCTTTCTTTCCCCTCGAAGGATCGCTTCTTATGCTTCGATTCCGAGGTGTATTTCCTTGGGAAAGGAGGTGGTTATCGCATGACAGACGATCCAAATGCCTTTCCGATGAAAAAGATTTTACAAGTATTCGACAAACATTTGTACAAAAACGAAAAGTGGCTGCGTGTTCCGGAAAAGCACATAGCCAAATTGGAAAGCGAAGCAACCGTCTGGAATAAGCAATTCTTAAAAGAAATGAATCAGCTGGAAGCCGTCATGCAGGAATTGGAAAGTTTTATAGATAAGGAATAAGACCTAGAATAATGAAGAAGAAAAGCGGGTATAGATGTATAATCAAATGAGCAAAAGGGGGAGTAATGATGGGATATATGCTTCCTGTCCCGCTTTATCAGTACCAGGACTATCAGGAACGGGTTACAAGAAGTGCGCAAAGCCCGTTTTATATCGAAGGCGTTTATAAAGCCGATTTAAACACCAGGCATAAACAAATTGAGAAGGAAGAAAGCAGGAATTTACAAGTGGAGGATAAGGTTCAGGAATCAAAAAAAATGCTGTATGCCCCACAGACAGTCCACAAATCATATTTGTCCGAAAAAATTTATGCCGATGTAACAGGAAAAGGGCGTCATTTTAGCGAAACCATATAATCAAAGCAGGGCCCGCTATGAAGGCAGGTAAACACATCTGTTGAATAGGCGGGCTGTTTATTTTGAAAAAAGGGAGCAGGTTATATGGAGTTTCAAACAATTAAGGAAGGTAGAATTTTTTATTTTCACGGTCCTGTTAATATTGGCTATCTTCGTAATCATAATGAAGGAATGTTAATCGATGCAGGCATTGATTCCTCAACGATGAAAAAAGTACTGAAGCGGCTAAGGGAGGAAGAACTACCAATCACTCATCTGTTTATTACCCATGCCCATTCCGATCATTACGGGGGAGCTGCATTTTTACAGTCCAAAAAAGATGTACAAACCGTAGCACCTGTGTTGGAATCGGCAATTTTACAGTATCCCGTCATAGAACCACTCTATCTTTTCGGAGGAAATGATCCTCTTCCCGAGCTTCGAAACAAGTTTCTGGAAGGTACTCCGGTTCGAATCGATCAAGAGCTTGAGGATGGTTCCTGGCAAATAGGCAATTTTGCTATCGAAACAATCCTTTTACCTGGTCATAGTTATCACCAGCTTGGTCTTCTTTACGACGGGATCTTGTTTGCAGGTGACAGCTATTTCGGGAAAGAACAATTGGACAAACACGGGATACCTTATCTTACCGATACACAGCTGGCCATGGAAAGTTTACATAAGCTAAAGGGAATTACATGCGAAGGAGCCGTACCAGGACACGGAGTTTTTGAACAGGAATTCAGGCATACCGTTCAAGCTAATCTAGATTATCATGATGGGTTGCTTGATTGGGTAGAAGAAGAACTTCAAAAAAAACCAAACGGTACTACTCATGAGGAAATCACCGCCCTCATGTGTGCGCATTACCAAGTGCGGGCTGACCAATTATCCCAATGGCTGTTGTTTCGTACGGCGGTCACTGCCTATTTGACCGCTCTGCTCAAACAAAATAGGATTACGACAGAAATAAAGGATTATCGGTGGGTTTTCAAGCCTTTAAAAGGTGTGTGACTTTAATAAGACCTTAAGTCAGCAGAAGATGTCTGACTTAAGTTATTTTGATGTACTAAGCTCGTTCCCATGCCGCCATCAATCCTGTTGGGCAGTGGTTATAAACTACTATCTTCTGATGCAAGAAATAGTACAAGCTTCGCAATATCACAGGTTTTCCCGTAACGGCCCAACGGGATCTTTACCGTATTAGCGTCATTTGGATTAGCACAGGCTTCTAAGGAACGCATCATTCGGGTACCTACTGAATGGTTTATTAGTTAGTATGGTTGGATATGCAAGGGATGGTTTTCCTTCCATTCTGCGAAAAACACATCTTTCGGCGAGTGGACCTCTTGTTTGGCAAGCTCTGTATATAACCATTTTTCATTCAGTCCGGCCTCGTCGAGATTGTCATATAATATTTCTCCATCTGAAATAAGGGTGAACGCCAGTAAGGGTTCTTCTGGCTGCAGATTCATATCCTGCCGGGTTGGGGTCTGATCCAGAGACTTTTTCATTACGGAAATTGAGCCATCTGTTTCCAGGATAGCGTAAGCGACTTCGTTCACCGAGAAAGCTCCTTTTGAACGCAGGAGATGTTGCAGTTGATTAATGTCCAGCTTGCTTTTTTTCATTTGTTCTTTTTGCAGCTGTCCTTTATTGATAATTATGGCTGGCATCCCTTCCAACAATCTGCGGGACTTTTTGTATTTTTGCGTAACGATTTCGGTCACATAAAGCAAAACTCCCCAAAGTATTACCGCGTAACCAATTTCAAACAGCCCCGCTTGATCATCAAATAAGGCATTCCCGACCAGCTCACCGAGAATGAGTGCAGAGATAAAGTCAAAAGCTGTCAGTTGGGTGATCTGGGTTTTTCCTAAGAATTTCGTGATTAAAAATAGCGCCAAGAATCCAAAAATAGTCTCTATGAATATAGAACCGGCATTATCCATTTGACACACCCCCATTATTCTTCTTTATCGTTGCCCATTCTCGATTTCGCTATACAAACATTATCCAACGATTCAAAACTTAAAGAATGGAAGACGAACAGACAGACTATGTCAAAATAAAAAACCTTGTCAATAGACAAGGTTTCGTGCATTATTATAATTCTTTTACCATTGTTACATGAGGGATGCCAGCATCCATAAATTCACCGGATACGGTCTGATAGCCGAGTGACTTGTAAAAATCCTCTGCATGCGTCTGGGCATTCAATTTGGATTTTTGAAAACCGTGCTTACGAATTGCCGTCTCCATTTCTTTGATAATCTGAGAACCGAAAGAGCGGCCGCGGTATTCTTTTAGAACACAAATCCGTTCCAGTTTTCCATACGGATCGACGAATCGCAGCCGGCTGGCCGCAACGGGTTTATCGTCTTCATAGCCGACGAAATGGACGGCTTCCTTCTCAAGGTCATCAATTTCTAATTCCGGGGGAACATTTTGTTCTTCCACAAAGACCGTATTTCTTACCCCATATGCTTCTTTTATTTCTGTTTCTGTTTCTACTTGTTTAACTTGCATGTTTTAGTTCTTCTCCTCGCCGAATGTGAAGGTTTCATAAACAGTCCATGCACCATTTTCCAACTGGTACATCAGCTGGAAACGATCGACTGTCTGTTCCAGGTTGAAGCTTTGCATTTTCAAGCTGCCGAACACGTCTGAGTATTCATCGTGGGAAAGCTTCTGGGCAATTGTTATGTGTGGAACGAAAGAATACGTTTTTTCTTGTGGTAATTCACCAGTATGCAATCTTTCATTCAATTTAAGCAATTCATCGACAGGTTCGACTTTTAAGTATATCGTATTGGTAACTGGAGAAAAGGAGCTGACTTTGTGAATCTGCAACGGAAAAGGGGTTGTTTCAGCTGCAACTTTTCGAAGTTCTCTAACGATCGGTTTTAAATCGTCTTCGTTTGCCTCGAACGGCTCTTTTAACGTAATGTGCGGCGGAATCAGCGCATAATGCGGGTCATACCGCTTCCTGTATGAATTAGCCGTATCTTGGATTTTCTTTTCCGGAAAAATAGCAATACCATATCTCATGAATATTCCTCCTGTATGATTGGTTTACGTTAGGCAATATTGAATAGCTTGGTATTTAGGTTATTCATATAGCTAATTCGAGTTCGGTTACCAATCATTATATCAAAATTGGCAAAACGAGCGTGGCCTAAATTAATGAAAAACGCACAAATTTTAAAAAATTCGAGTGGAGAATCAGGCATCCGGAGCGGTTGGGCAGCAGCATGACATCCTTTTGAAATGGATTAAGCTGGGAACATTGTCACAAGTGCCCGTTTCAAATCCTTCTGCCAATATTTCCAAGTATGGTTCCCGTCTAGTTCATGGTAAACGTACTGGATATCCTGCTGCTCGAGCAGCTTGTGCAGCTTTCTATTCGGTCCGAGAAAATCTTTTCGATCTCCTGCTGTTGTCGGGACATCCGTTTCTTCGTTTCCGATTGTATGATAGATGTCGAGTGTGTCTATCGATTGGGCAGATTGAATGACATTCAGTACTTTGTCGTCTACGTACGGTGACTGCATAATTACTTTCCCAAAAGTATTCGGATATTTGGCAGCTGTCATCAATGCCAATGTTCCTGCCAGTGAGTCACCAATCAATGCACGGCTTCCTCCCATATGATATGTAGGAAGTTCTTTGTCCAAGAGCGGGACCACTTCATGCAAAAGAAATTGCATGTATGCAGCCTGTTTACTGCCGTTCGGGTGATATTTTTCCTGACGGTCGTATTTATCGTTATAGTGAATCCCCACAAAAACAGTATTTTCAATCTCCCCGTCACTATGCAGACGATCACTCAAAGTAGCAATCCGCCCTAACTGAAAGTAATCATCACCATCCTGCATAATACAGACATGATACTTATACAAAGGAGAAAAAGATTCCGGCAAATACCATTTAACAGTAATCGTTTCATTCAAAAACTTGCTATCTACCTGCCGATCAAGCATCTTCCCTTTTCGTCCCATCCAACTCACTCCTTCACAAACAAGCAGCCAAAGAAGTATCCTTTATAATTCCCTTTGCCGCCCACAACTAAACTAATTCTAAGCCCAGTTTAACATAAAACACCCAAAAAAGAACATTGCCCGGACGATGGAAGAGCACCGAGGAGCATCGGGGACAGGATCGGGGACAGTCCCTCCGTGAATAGATTCACAATCAATTAGCCGGTTTGGGGTCTTTTTTGGGGACAGACTCCCGACTGAGAAATAAGTCTTTATACCCTCTTGGGGTCAGTCCCTAATTTTTTGGACGATTTATGCCTGATAGTGCCGGGTATAGGTTTATAAAACCTTTAAAGGAGGCTGATTTCATGGAAAGCAAAGTAATTGGCGGTGTTTTTACAAACCAGGATGATGCAATAAAAGCGATTAAAGAATTGCAGGAAAAAGGCTACAAAAAAGATGATATATCTGTATTCGCAAAGGATAGTGACGATGCCGAAGCAATTGGGGATGAAACAAACACACCTATTAGCAAAGACAAGAGCGGGCGAGGAAAAAATGCAGGAAAAGGACTTGGTATCGGAGTAGGAACGGGCGGCGTACTCGGAGGCATCACCGGTTTGATTGCAGAAATCGGGTTACTGGCAATTCCCGGTGTAGGAGCAATTGCAGCTGCTGGCCCGATAGCGGCAGCTTTAACGGGTGCAGGTATCGGAGCCGGCGGTGGAGGCATTGTCGGTGCGCTGGTTGGTGCAGGGATTCCAGAAGAACATGCAAAGGAATATGAGCGCCATCTGAAAAACGGAAATATCGTTGTTTTGGTCGAGACAGGGGAGAATGACCGAGAAGTATATCGCACCTGCCTTGCTAATAAAACGGAAAATCATACCATTTATCCAGACGAAGTGGTTGTAAGAGAACCTAGAAGTCATCAGTAATGAAAAAAATGTGGGGACAGTCCCTCTGTGAATTGATTCACAGAGGGACTGTCCCCATTTTTAATGTTCCATTTTAACGATTGGTTTTACAGTGGTACCTTGTTTTGAATCATCGAACGCTTGGTTGATGTCTTTCAGTTCATAGAAATTGATCAATTTATCAAACGGAAACTGACCTTTTTTGTAGTACTCAATCAATTTTGGAATGAACAGTTGGGGAATGGCATTTCCTTCAATGGCTCCGACAAGCCCTTTGCCCAATGCCATGATGTCTTCAAAAATATTCAACTCTGTTTCTTGGGTAACTCCTACCACAGCTGAAATTCCCAGCGGTTTTAAAGCTTGCAGCGACTGGCGGGCCAAAGCAGGTACACTTGTTGTTTCAACGGCATAGTTCGTACCGCCTCCTGTCAGTTTGCGGATTTCTTCTACTGTGTCCACTTTTTTGCCATGAAGCACATGGGTTGCCCCTAACTCTTTTGCCAATTCGAGACGGCTTTCATGAACATCAATAGCAATAATCTTGGAACAGCCGACAATTTTAGCTGCCATTACGGCACTGAGCCCAACAGCTCCACAACCAAATATGGCAATGGTCTCTCCAAAGTTAGGTTGTAACTTGTTCAATACAGTGCCGCTCCCGGTCTGAATGCCACAGCCTAGCGGTCCGAGTAATGCTAGGTCTACATCTTTATCTACTTTGACTACATTGCGTTCGTTAGCAATTGCAAACGTTCCGAAAGAGGACTGTCCGAAGAAACTGGAAACGGATTTGCCGTCTTGTTTGATCCGATTGGTGTTGTCATTCATCTTTCCACCGAAATTCAACTCATTAAAGTACAGACAATAAGCCGGGTGTCCCGACAAGCAGTTCTCACAATGACCACAGGATGAAAAAGACAGTACTACATGATCGCCTTTTTCGACAGTATGGACATTGGAGCCAACTTTCTCCACAATGCCGGAGCCTTCGTGACCAAGAACTGCAGGAAGCGGGACAGGAACTTCCTGATCCCTGGCTACAGCATCCGTATGACACACACCAGTAGCAACTACTTTTACCAGGACTTCATTATCGGTTGGTTCGGCCAGTTCTACTTCTTCTATTTTAAAACTTTCTGCCTTATCATGAATGACAGCAGCTTTCACTTTCATTTCCATTCTCCTTTATACTGTCTTTTCTTGTAGCTTTCCCAGAAACAAGAAGATAACACGTATGTCGGGGACAGTCCCTCTGTGAATTATTCACAGAGGGACTGTCCCCCCTTATCCTCCGTACTTACATTTTAATCTTTTTACATGATGTTAACGGTTTTCATCCATACTAAATAGCGGAGGTATGCATCTATGAAAACGTTACTGATTACATTTTTATTAGCGTCGACTATTCCTGCACAACAGCATCCCCCAGAGCCGCCGCCCATGCATCCCATAAAATCGGAACAGTCTCCAGTAAAGACTTTTACGGTTACCCATGAAGGAAAAACCATTCATCAAATTACCGCTGATGATGTAGCACTTCCTTATTTAGACGGAATGTGGCTGGAGATGGACAAGTACAACAAGTTTCAGGAAGAAGTCGCTTCGCAGGTATTCCGTAAACCGGTCGATGCAAAAATTGGAACTGGTGGTCGGATTGAGCCGGCAAAACCTGGCCGTGAGCTTGACAGGGAGCAGTTTAATCACCAATTTGCCAGTTACTTTTATGCTGGGGAGATTTCCAAAGCGGAGACACCGTTGCGCGTTGTTCACCCCCGTGTGGATGAAGAGTTACTTGCTTCCATCCGAGAGCGTAAAATTGGCCAATACGTTACCTATTATAATCAAAGCAATAAAGAACGATCGAAAAACATCGCCCTGGCGGCAGAGGCAATCGACAACCATGTCGTGTTTCCGAGTGAGACGTTTTCCTTTAACGGGGTAGTCGGAAAACGAACAAAGGAAAAAGGCTACCTGCCAGCACCTGTTATTGTAAAAGGGGAATTGGCGGAGGACATAGGAGGGGGAATCTGCCAAATCTCCTCCACGCTTTATAATGCCGCCGACCAAGCTGGTGTGAAGATAATTGAAAGGTATTCCCATAGCCGACGTGTCCCTTATGTACCGCCAGGCAGAGATGCCACTGTAAGCTGGTATGGCCCGGATTTCTCTTTTGAAAATGATTATAATCAGCCTATCCTTATCCGAGCCAGAGCAGTGAATGGCAGGGTATTGATCAACATTTTTTCATCTGAAACAATCGAAAACCAGGAGCGGAAAGTGCCAGAAGCGGATACTGAACCGCCAAAGGAGGTTCCGGCCGAGTGAAAATCGATCAGTCGATTTGTTGTACGCCAAGATCATCAAGCAAAATCTTTAACTCTTCAGCCGCACGGTCTGTACCTTTGTAATATTCCTCCATACTACAGTTTTGTAGATAACGGTAACGGTCGATCATATCATCGAGCGTTACCCGTTCTTCATCGGTAGCATGTAAATAATAGGGGGCAAGGGCTGAGCAAAGCACTGTGAATGCACCCTGGTCATTTTCTATATAATCAACGGTAATAATCCCTGCCATCGAGTTCTTCTTTTTGATATTCAACGCACGTTTTGCAGCAATTTCCAATTTGATCGCAATTTGTTGACTGAACACATGAAACAATCCCTTCTCCGGATTCATTTCCATCATCTTACCAGAAAAGAAAACGCTTTAAAAAGATGCTGTTTGTTCTAACAAAAGCAACGTGATTCCCTGTGTTATAATAAGTGCAAAAACGTCATCGGGGGAAATGGAATTGAACTTTGTTTTTGACTTAGACGGAACAATTTGTTTCAAAGGAAAACCCGTATCGGAAAATATCCTGCAAGCATTGGAAAAAGTGCAGGAATACGGCCATCGGATTATCTTTGCTTCTGCACGTCCGATTCGAGATATGTTGCCTGTGCTTCCTACGCGATTCCATTCTTATACCATGATAGGAGGGAATGGATCCTTAATTGCTGAACAGGGGAAGCTTACCCACAAAACAGCGTTTTCGGAACATCACCGAAACGTGATCAAACAATTAATCGGAATTCAAAACGCTTCCTATCTAATCGATGGACAGTGGGACTATTCCTATACAGGACCAGTCGACCATCCGATACTAAATAAGGTGGATCCAGGTAAATTGGCAAAAAATATACCGGTTGAACTGCATCCAGCTGTAGTAAAAGCACTTATTTTATCTGCTGATGATATGACTATGTTTGCTCAAGAGTTGGAAAAGCTGGATGTTGTCATCCATCGCCATGCAAAAGAAAATGTATTGGATATTAGCCCGAAGAGTATAAATAAACATACTGCATTAAGGACGCTAGAGATTGAAGAATACATAGCTTTCGGAAACGATGCGAATGATATACAGCTGTTCGAGAATGCCATGCACAGTGTGATGATCGGTCATCATACAGAATTAGCTGCTTACGCAAAAGAAGAAATTCCTTTAACAGGCGACTATGAAATGATTATTGCTGAACGTATTGTTGAACTGGGAAGAGAGCACGAACAAGGTGTGAAACCACCAGCAATATTAGAACGTACATTAAAATAGGGAATACAGGGAGGGATACGATGGTCGAAAAAAAGTCAAAGGCCGATATCGGCCTTAAGGTAGGGATCCTTATTATTTTTAGTGTCGTTTTCGGTATGTTGTTTAATGACATAGGGGTTGGCATAGCACTGGGCGTAGTTTTTAGTATATTCTTTGGCAACAATCATAAGAGAGAGGAATAAATGGGAAAAGAGTCTCGTTCACCGTTCCACTAGAAAAATTTGAATAGATATTGACAAACGAGAGAGACCCTATTATAGTAATAGTTGTCGATAAAATATTATATTGTGATTCCGTAGCTCAGCTGGGAGAGCGCCACCTTGACAGGGTGGAGGTCGTTGGTTCGAGCCCAATCGGAATCATACCTTAAGAACCCTTGGTGTACAAGGGTTCTTTTTTTGTTCTTATATCTAAAGAACACCCTTAAACCATGAATGGGACGAATTGGGGACAGAATACGGAAACTTGCTACAAATAGTAACAAATACATGGTAGGTTTTTTTATACCTTCCTTTTTCCAAAATATACTATTTTGAAGGGGGATATCCTGTGTTATCGGATAGTAGAAAAAAGGAGGGCTTAAATGAAGATTGCAGTTAGGTTTTCCAATGGTGAAAGGATTGAAGTGATAGAATCTCGAGTTAGAAAAGATTTTATTAAACTTATTGAGCGGAGCAAGAATAACGGTAAAACCATTTCTTTTGAGAATCCTACTGATGGATCAAGTATACAAAGGGATGCGAAAGATATTGTTATGCTTGAAGTAATTTTCGATTAATAGGGGGAGTTCTTTAGCGCTCCTGGCCACCCAGGGTCTAAGGGTGGCTTTTAGTAATTATAAGAGAATGGGGCGTGCTTGTTCAGTATGCCTACCCAACTCCTTACTGTTCAAAACTTGAATGAATAGAGTTAATCCTTCAGATTCAGGGATTGACCTTTCGAACTCTTGACATTCCTTATAGTCAATTCATCTTGAAAAGGTGGAGGTCGCTGGTTCGAGCCTAATCGGCACTATATCAAATTGCAAGGCTAAAACCTCTAATAAATAGGGGATTTAGCCTTTTTTATTTTGCTATCCGCTTGCATAAAAATGAGACGCAAAAATTAAAGAACTTTGATTTTCCTACTATTTACATTTAATTTATGTTACAATTGTAAAGTATTTGTAATAAAACTAAATGCAATGAGGGTGAGGATATATAAACGGCATATATTCATTAAGTTAGCATAATAAGTAAACAGAACTATTTCCCGGAAGATATGCTCTGCTTGAAAAGATGATTGAGAGAGTTTTGTAGAATGAGATGTTCTTTACTAGGAAAGAAGATACAAGACGTAATCAAAAACTAATATATTATTGCAGACGGTAAAACTAAGCATCAATTTACAAAATTAAGGAGTTTTCGAATTGAAAAAAGTTATTATCATGATGTTTTTTGCACTAATTCTGCTTGCTGCTTGTTCCTCAGAGGGTGAAAGTGAGGAAAAAAGTGAGAAAACATCAGCTACTATAGAAGAAACGGAAGAAGAAAATAGTGAAGGCGTTAATGTGGATAAAGGATTGCTGAACGTGGAAATCACCTTACCTGCGTCAATGGTAGAAGGGGAAAGCATCGAGGATTTAAAAATAGAAGCGGAAGAAGATGGGATTAAAGAAGTAACAAAAAATGACGATGGGTCACTTACCTATAAGATGTCTAAATCTACACACAAAGATATGATGAACGAAATGGAAGAGAGCATGAAGGAAAGTATCGAAGAAACAAAAAACAGCGAAGATTTTGTTTCCATTAAAAATATTACGCATAATAATGATTTTACTTCGTTCACTATGATCGTTAACAGATCTGATTATGAAAACAGCATGGATGGATTTGCAACGATGTCCCTTGGAATGGCAGGGATGATGTATCAGTTGTTTGATGGAGCTGATCCAGACGAATATTCCGTTACCATTGCCGTAGAAGATGAGGAAACCGGAGAGAAATTTGACGAAGTGGTTTATCCTGATGCCATAGAAGATATGGAGACGGAGTAACAAACAACATTCAATAAATGTACTTCCTTCTTATAATCTAGTAGATTGTCTAAATTATAGGAGGATATTAAAAAGGATGGACTCCTAAAAGATTGAGTTCATCTTTTTCTTTTTCCAGCCTGTTATGCAGAAATGTTAATGTGTTAACAATTGGTATCATAAATATGGCTCTTCAATATGTTGGGGTTAGAAGAAATCACCTTATAAAGTACCTATCCTTTCAATCAACATCTTTGGTTGTTTCTATTCTCTGCTTTTTTAAAAAGAGCTATAGGTTCCTAAAATATGACTGGAAAATAAAATAAATATTCATGTAAAGGCTTACAAAAAGTTATTGCCATTCTAGTCAGGCTGTTGTATGATGGATAATAATCAGAAAATTAAATACACGAGACTCATTATTGTCTTGGGGTAGAGAAGAGGAGAACCCTGTGATCAATAAAATGTATTACAGCTATTTTGTAGTGCGTTTTATTGTTCATGGGGTTATTTTTATATATCAATCTATTTAAAAGGGAGGAATAAGAATGAAGGGGAAGTTTTTAGCATTAATTAGTGTCTTACTTATGATTCTTTCGGCCTGTAGCAGCAGTGGAGGAGCGAAGGAGGAAACAACAGAGATTGATTTTTATTTCCCTGTTGCGGTTGGTGGAGATGTAGCGAACATGGTGGATGATCTAGTTGCTGATTTTGAAGAGGAGAACCCGGATATCAAGGTTAATGCCATGTATGGTGGTAGTTATGCAGAAACAATGACACAGGTCATGGCAGCAGTTCAAGGAGGAAACCCTCCAGAGCTAGCGGTGTTGTTTTCAATCGATTTGTTTGCCTTATTAGAAAATGATGTTATCGAAGAAATGACACCTTTATTTGATGAAGCGTATCTCAATGATTTTTATGATGCGTTTATGGCTAACTCACAGATTGGGGACAAGGTTTGGAGCATTCCTTTCCAAAGAAGTACGATCGTTCTTTATTATAATAAAGATGCTTTTGCTGAGGTCGGACTTGACCCGGATGCACCGCCTGAAACATGGGAAGAGCTAGTGGATTATGGTAAAAAGCTGACTGTCGATGATGGCCAGGACCAATGGGGATTAGAGATTCCGAGCACTGGATATCAATATTGGATGTTCCAAGCCCTGGCACTGCAAACAGAAGACAATATCATGTCAGAAGATGGCAAGGAAACTTATTTTGATGCTCCATATGCTAAAAAATCCATGGAGTATTGGCTTGATTTAAGTCGAAAGCATAATATCATGCCAGAGGGCACAATTGAATGGGCAACCGTTCCATCAGACTTTCTAAGCGAGAGGACAGCTATGATGTTTCATACGACTGGCAACTTAACAAACGTTAAAGACAATGCCGACTTTGATTTCGGGGTGTCTTTCCTTCCTGCAAATAACCAGTACGGATCACCGACTGGTGGGGGAAATATCTACTTGTTTAAAGGTGTTCCAGAGGAAAATAAGGAAGCTGCTATAAAGTTTATGGAATTTTTGACGGAGCCTGAACGGGTTGCACAATGGTCTATCGACACAGGGTATGTTGCTACAAGGGAATCTGCCTATGAAACGGAAAAACTGAAGAAATATGTAGAAGAGTTTCCGGAGGCGCTTGTAGCACGTGAGCAGCTTGAATATGCACATAGTGAATTAGCTACTTATCAAAATGGAGAAGTACAAAAAATCTTTAATGATGCAATTCAGTCCATTTTAACTGGAAAAGCTACGGTTGATGAAGGACTGGAAAAAGCGCAGAAAGAAGCGGAAGAAGTCCTCGAGCCTTTTCAAGATTAATTCGAACTGATAAAAAGAGATGCTCATGAGATACTTTCATTTGAGCATCTCCTTTCATCCGATATAGGTGGATTGGAGGTTTTAATGAACTAATGGATAAATTAAAGAGTAAGTCAAAATACAAATTTAGTACTAGTTTTAAGCAGAATATGTTTGCCTATGCACTTTTACTGCCATCGTTTATATTTCTGGCATTGTTTACTTTTTATCCAACGCTAAAATCGATTCATTTAAGTTTTTACAGTGGCCCTATGACCAGGCTTGAATTTTCGGGCTTTGCCCAATATAAAGAGGTTTTTACGGATGAAGTGTTTAAACAGGTCATAATAAATAACTTGATATTTGTTATAGGTACAGTTCCTACGAGTCTATTTTTAGCTATGTATTTAGCTATTTGGCTCAATAAAAAAATGAAGGGCAGTGCATTGCTCAGGACTTCATTCTTTTATCCAACGGTTATTCCGTTGATAGCAGTAGCCAACATCTGGTTGTTTGTTTATACACCTAAATACGGTTTGTTGGAAAAGTTCTTGAACATGGTTGGTCTTAATGGTCCCAATTGGCTAGGTAATCCACAAACAGTCATGATTGCGCTCATTATCATGATTATATGGAAAGATGCAGGTTTTTTTATGATATTTTACCTGGCTGGTCTGCAGAACTTGCCGAAGGACGTTTATGAGGCAGCAATGATTGAAGGGGCTAAGCCGTTTCATATGTTTCGGCATATCACCTTTCCGCTACTTATGCCCACAACCTTATTTGTCATGATCGTTGCAATAACAAATGCTTTTAAGAATGTTGATCATTTGTACATCATGACAAAAGGCGGTCCGGATAATGCCAGCAATTTACTGCTCTATTATATTTATGAAGTTGCATTTACAAATTGGGACCTGGGAAAAGCAGCAGTTTTAACTGTTATCCTGATAACGGTATTATTGGCAATTACAGCATTTAATTATTTGTACTTGGATAAGAAAATTCATTACTAGGAGAGGGGGAGTTCTATGAAAATAGTGAATTATACAATTATCATCATTCTGGGAGCCATATTTATCATTCCGTTAGTTTGGGTAATCATTACATCCTTCTCACAAGGGAGTGAAGTAATTGATGGTTCTTTTCCACTATGGATCTCGAATCCAACATTTCAAAATTACATAGATGCATGGAACACGGCTCCATTTCTCTCGTATTATTGGAACACATTTATTATTGTATTTGGTGTTCTAATTGTCCAGTTATTTACAATTACCCTTGGGGCTTATGCATTTGCTAGATTAGATTTCAAAGGAAAAAACGTACTTTTTATCTTATTTTTGCTACAGTTAATGATCCAGCCGGAAATCTTATTATTCCCTAACTATCAGATTATGGGTCAGCTTGGATTGGTGGACACAAAGCTTGCAGTAATGCTCCCCTACTGGGCTTCTGCTTTTGGGGTGTTTTTGTTAAGACAGACATTTAAACAAGTTCCCTATGACTTGGATGAAGCCTCTAAAATGGATGGTAGTAAGTGGTGGCAGACGCTTTGGCATGTCTATATCCCTGCAGCCAAGCCGACGTACATTGCGTTTGCTTTGGTTTCCATCAGCCACCATTGGAGCAATTTCATGTGGCCGTTGATCATTACGAATTCAGAGGCTAATCGACCATTAACAGTGGGATTGGCAATGTTTGCACAGTCTTACGAAACAGGTGCACAATGGGGAATGGTTACAGCTGGTACGGTGATGGTGATATTTCCGTTACTTATTGCTTTTTTCATCTTTCAAAAACAATTTGTTTCAAGTTTTATGCATTCTGGAATTAAATAGGCGGTGATAAAGTGGAGATTCATTTTCTCGGAACCGGAAGTGCCTATCCTGGTGCTAAACGGGATAACACTTCCTTATGTTTAACTGGAGTCAGTTCTCAAATTTTAATTGATGTGAGTGGGAATCCATGTTTGAAACTTAAACAAATCAACATTGATTTAGGGAATCTGGATGCAGTCATTCTTACGCACTTTCATATTGATCATATCTATGGCTTACCTTCGTTACTATGGGGAATGTGGCTAGAGAATAGAAAAAAGCCTTTAACCATCTATTGTGATTACCGTAATGAAACAAAGCTGAACCACTGGCTTGATACAATGGAAGCAGATCAGTGGGCTATAAAGTTCCCTATTATAATCAAGACATTCAATGGGAACATCAAAGAAAATCTGTTTACTAAGGGCGATTTCAAAATTTCTTGTTTTCCAGCGCTTCATTCCGTGCCGACTATCGGGCTGGAATTCATGTATCACAACAAACGAATAATTTACTCTGGCGACAGCGAAATCAACTCACATATCCAAGCGTATAGTCATATAGATATTTTAATTCATGAAGCAACGTTTGCTAGGAAGAATGTACCAAATCATGCAAGCTTAAGGCAAATAACGGATTTTTACGATCTTGATACAATAAAGAATGTATACCTTGTTCATTTGAGTGACAATGAACCATATGAAGAAGAGTTAAATCGCTTAGGAATGCGACACAAAATTAAAATTGCAGAAGATATGGAGCATATTTCCGTTAAAAATAATATTTTACAAGGATAGAGACGAAGAGATATCCCTTGGGCAGTACCATCCAGTTCTATTTGTAGTGGATGAAATATGCCCAGGGGATTCTTTTTTCTCATCCATTGGAGGAGAAAATGAAGGGAATAAAAGGGTTTATATTTGACTTGGATGGAACCATTTATCTTGGAAATCAGTTAATAAAAGATGCTGATATTGTGATTGATCGTCTCAAAAAAGAAGGAAAGCAAATTTTATTTCTAACGAATAAAACGATTGAGTCCCGACGAAAATATGTTGAAAAATTAAAGGGCTTCAATATTGATGTGACAATTAATCATATTCTAAATCCCACAGTAACATTATTAAAATACTTGAGGTCGCATCATTCTGGTGCAACACTATACGTGATCGGCGAGCAGATTATAAAAGAGGAAATCCTTTATGCTGGTTTTAAAATAGCGGATTGTCCGGAAGAGACGGATATCGTTATCTTATCGTGGGATCGAAACTTTCATTATGATCATTTAAACTTTGCCTACCAAGCTGTAAAAAGGGGAGCGAAAACGATAGCAACCAATCCTGATAAGACTTGTCCAGTCGAAATAGGAGATGTGCCGGACTGTGCTGGAATGATTGGTGCATTAGAGGCAGTGACCGGTAAAAAAATAGACGTGCAAATCGGTAAACCCTCTGTACTAACGATAGAAGCGGCTATCAATATATTAAATCTTCTCCCTGAGGAATGCGTAATGATTGGGGATAGGCTGGAAACAGATATTCGTATGGGGTTAGAAGCTGGTATGAAAACAGCCCTCGTTCTGACAGGCATAACTTCGCTGGATGATCTAAACAAAACGTCATGGCAGCCTGATTACGTGCTCTCATCTGTAAAAGGAATTTTAACAGAGAAGGTGACTTAAAAAAAGGGGATCGATGCTTATGCATCGATCCCCTTTTTTAAAAATTTAATAGTTCGTTTTATCCTCTTTCATCAATGTCCTGAAGTCTATCTTTAGCATACGGTCCATTGGGTAAGTAGTGGTATAACGATATTTATTCGCTCCTGATTCAAACAGAACATATAAGTCATTTTTTACTTCCACTATTCCCTCAGGCATTGGAATGGCTTCAATACTTTGCCTCGGTTTTGCCGTTTTCCCATCAAGGAACCATAGGGGCACTTCTTTTTCTCCAATGGTTACATAATCGTGAGGGTCCTCTTTTAGTGGGTTTTCATATCTGTAAAGCAGGCTGTCATTTCCTCGACCGTATGAAGTGCTTAGCGTAATGCCGGTAATGTTCTTGTGTTGCACAATCGCTCCTTGCACCTTTCCAGTAGTCGATAAAATATAGTCAGGAGTGGCAGGTTGCTCTAAATCTCCATCCCAATGATCGCGAGATAGCATATCATGATTTCGTTCAAGATCATAGCCGATCATCCAGGCATACTGCATTTCTCCTAACCGGTTCTTTTTATGGTGGGATGGGTCTGTAGGATAGCTATTAGGTTCATAAAACTCACCAACCCACAGGATTCCATCATCATAAACATTATACGCCGCTTCTACTGGTACAGGGATTTGATTGATGAATCGTATTTCCTCATTATTTTCAGCAGTAACTAAATCACTAATTTTTAACGGATAGAGGTATTGTTCTGAGGCAATCCAGACATGTTTCTTGCTGATGGTAATTCCTCCGGCGTGTCCTGTATAAGGGGTGCCGTCCTGATTATATAGTAATACTGACTTGACTAAATTGCCGCTACTTGCTTCTGTAACTGTCAATGTTCCTGGGCGCCCATCATCCAAATAGTTTACGGCAAGCAGCCAATCTTTTTTTATATAATATGTTAATCCCTGAGGTACAATGTCTTGAACCAAACCAGGTATCACCGGACCATCTTCACTAATATCCCACAGCCCTTGGTAGTTAGGATCTCTCGGGTTTTCCGTTCTTTCTTCTTGGGTGATTATTTGATGGGTTGGTGTCGCAACAACGGCGTTAGAAACAGCCGATACGTTTCCGGAAGTATCTTCCGCAGTCAATTCTAATCGGTAATCTTTGTTACCCATCAGTAATGATAGGGTGAACGAATTTTGCGTGGAAGGAACAGAGAATTCAAGCGAACCATTCTTGTAGATATGGTAACGATAGATGTCCTTTTCTGGATTTGGATCCCATGTTAATGACACCTTTCCATTTCCTGCATTTGCCTGTAAATTGGCAGGAGGCTGTGGAGCTTCCTCATCCTGGACAGTTTTTGGTGGAACCTGATCGTCTGTTACCCAGCCTGGCGTCGTTGGTTGGTGTCCGACCAATTTTTCCATTGCTAAACCACCATCCTCTGGATACGAAAATGTAATCGATTTTTCGACAGAAACATCATCACCACTATAGTTTGCGGAAACAACCTCTATTCCCTGAGAATCAATAACAGTAACCGTTTGACCTCCATTGACTAATCCGCCGATTCCTTCTATGATTTTCAGGTGTTTTTCATCAAGATATTTGCTTTCATAGGAGGAAAAATAATTATGGTTGAATGCTTCTCTCGTTATTGGGCTAATTTCATCTACTCGCGTCCAAAACAACTGAGTATCCCAAGGATCAATCGTCAATGACTCGGTTATTTCTACATTCCAATTTCCGGAACTAATCCGGTAGTTTTTTATATCGATTGGTTCAGCACTGTTGTTATAGATTTCCAGGTACTCAAATGCATCATAGCCGGCAAAATTATCACTGTTTGGCACCAACTCGGTTATCAGTAAGTTGGGGATTGGATTATTTCCCCTTGGACCGGAAACTAATTCTGTTTTAGTAGATTCATTCCCAGCGTTGTCAAAAGTTGTTACTTCAAAGGTATAATCTCTTCCCAATTCTAAAGGATACACACGAATGCTTTCAGTTGTGGTTGTCGAATAAAGAGTACCATTGATATAAACTCGATAACCAATGAAATCTGAAGCAGCACTTTTATCCCATTTAAGTATCACATGATCGGTACCAGGACTTGATTGTAAACCGGTTGGAGCGGCGGGGG
>NZ_LN611425.1:1545345-1566207 GCF_000821245.2 Virgibacillus senegalensis | reverse complement strand
TCCATTGCTAAACCACCATCCTCTGGATACGAAAATGTAATCGATTTTTCGACAGAAACATCATCACCACTATAGTTTGCGGAAACAACCTCTATTCCCTGAGAATCAATAACAGTAACCGTTTGACCTCCATTGACTAATCCGCCGATTCCTTCTATGATTTTCAGGTGTTTTTCATCAAGATATTTGCTTTCATAGGAGGAAAAATAATTATGGTTGAATGCTTCTCTCGTTATTGGGCTAATTTCATCTACTCGCGTCCAAAACAACTGAGTATCCCAAGGATCAATCGTCAATGACTCGGTTATTTCTACATTCCAATTTCCGGAACTAATCCGGTAGTTTTTTATATCGATTGGTTCAGCACTGTTGTTATAGATTTCCAGGTACTCAAATGCATCATAGCCGGCAAAATTATCACTGTTTGGCACCAACTCGGTTATCAGTAAGTTGGGGATTGGATTATTTCCCCTTGGACCGGAAACTAATTCTGTTTTAGTAGATTCATTCCCAGCGTTGTCAAAAGTTGTTACTTCAAAGGTATAATCTCTTCCCAATTCTAAAGGATACACACGAATGCTTTCAGTTGTGGTTGTCGAATAAAGAGTACCATTGATATAAACTCGATAACCAATGAAATCTGAAGCAGCACTTTTATCCCATTTAAGTATCACATGATCGGTACCAGGACTTGATTGTAAACCGGTTGGAGCGGCGGGGGACTCTGTATCGATATCTTCCTGTGGGATAGCAGTTACTTCCTTACTACTTGGAGATTCGTTTCCTTCATCATCCACAGCAGTAACTCGGAACCAATACTCTTGCCTATTTGTTAATCCTTCAAGCGTAATGGATGACTTTTCGGAGACTGTAACAGCTTCATGGCTGGTATTGGAGTACACGTTATACAATTCAGCACCCTCTATTTCCTCCCATTGTACAGTAACCGCTTGATTTGATGGTGTAGCGCTAATATCCAAAGGAGTTTGCGGGGCATTTACTTGTTCAGAAATCACTTTTCCAGGCGTAGCCTGCTCGTTATTTCGTAGCCGCGTCATTTCGTTTGTAGTACCTATTTGATAAATAATACTTTTATTGGTGATTCCGTCTGTCGCTCCATCGTTAATGATCGCTGTACTAATAACATTTCCGTCTGGACTCGCAATCCCAACTTGCCTGCGGGAGCTGTCATGAAGTCCTTGACCAGATGTTGTCAGTTCAACTTCGAAAACCTTCTCTTTGGGTAATACGACGTCATAATTAGAGTTGAAATCCCACAAAGGTACGTTCGGATAATTATATTTCTTCAACCAAAGAACCAATGTGTCTCGTGCTTTTACTGTCTTATCCCCGATCACCCAACGGTTGGCAGGGATTGTCATGTTACTCGTAAAGTACTGTAGTTGATAGCCTTCTAAATGAATGTCCTCCGATGAGTTATTATAAATCTCCACATACTCGTAAGGTTGTCCTGGACCATCCGATTTGTTGACAATCTCGGTAATGACTAATGGTGGATTGGGCTCTTCAGCAATGGTAGTAATCGATGAAAGAATGACCATCACTCCCATTAACAGCATAATGATTACTCCATAAGCCTTCCACTTGTTTTGCTTTTTTTTCATCCATCTTCCTCCTTTTAAAAAGTTGACTCCTTGAAGGTAATAATTGTGTTTATCATGAAGTTTTAATATATAAAAAAAGAACCCACGCCAATTAAACGTATTACAAATAAGTATTTGTAATACAGATAATGTGCATAGGGTTCTCCTCTTCTCCACCCGAAGACTTAAACGATAGCTATTTAATTGCTATTAATCATACAACAACATTAGAAGGTTAGCAATACTATTTTGTATACGCTTTCGAAAATGGTCCTTTGGAAGGATGGGGTGGGGTGGGGATAAATTTGTACTTTTCAGAATACGGCTTGCGCTGAATAACAGATTAGTATAAAATTTAATCTATAACATCATAAATTCTGTTGTGGGAAGAGTAAAAGAGATCACCCATAATGCAAAGTTTTAACAGGACTGGAATAGTGCCTGTTATTGATTTTGTCTTATGAGTGATTTTTTTTATCTTTAAAATGGAAAAAATAAAAATCGATGAGGGGGAGTAGATTGGAATTTGTATCAGCGTTTTTTTGGGAAAATGAATTGTATTTTAGAATTTTAATAAGCGCGATTTTAGGATTCTTGATTGGATGGGACCGCACTTCAAAGAATAAACCAGCGGGATTGAAAACTTATACATATGTTGCAGTTGCTTGTACGTTAATTACGCTTGTTTCCATTGAAAGTGCTGAAATTTTTAGCGAGCCGGACAGTGGGAAAGTAATGGATCCAATGCGTCTTGCTGCCCAAATTGTGTCGGGTCTTGGTTTTTTAGGTGCCGGTGTAATATTGAAAGATGGTTTACGAGTAAAAGGACTTACTTCTGCTGCAATGATTTTTTATGCAGGGGGAGTAGGGATTGGTATTGGGGCTGGTTTTTATAATCTGGTAATCTTTGCGACGCTAGTTACTTTTTTAATAACTAGAATAGGCAATTTTTTCGAGGAACATGATATTAAAACAAGCCGTCCTTGGTTTTCAAAAAAACAGCGTTCTAGCGATGAAAAAGAAGCTGCAAGTAAGTAACGGTAAAGACGGTGAATATAGGATAGATGTAACGATGCTCTAAGTTATAAGTCGAGGTTCCATAGATTGGGATTGCCAGATGATACAGCTAACGCACCAGCTTTTAACCCACTAAGTATCTCCTCTTCATTACTGATTAGTCCACCAGCGATGATAGGCAAATAAGTCATTCTAGTCAATTCATCTATAATAGATGACATCAAACCAGGAAGTACCTCAATAGCATCTGGTTTGCAACTGTGGGCAATGTCGATTCCTTTTTTAAGAGCATTCCAATCAATTAGAAATAAGCGTTGTATAGTCATAAGATTTTCTTCGTTTGCGTATTTTATTAAATTACTTTTTGTCGTAATGATGCCTGTAGGATTCCACTTTTTAGCTATGTATTGAATGGCACTTTTGGTATTGGATAGCCCCTCAATGAAATCAATGTGGACGAAAGTTATTTTTCCTGCTTGCTTTAATTGGTCGATGTAATTCTTCGTAGTAATCAGATCCCCAGTTAAAATGAAAGCGATATTCGATTTAGAATGAATGGCTTTTTCCAAATCGTCTTCTTTCTTTACGGAGGCGATTACTTGGGATTGAACTAAGTCAGTAATATTATTCATTTGTATCCCTACCTAATACTGAATTTTATAAAAATTATAACATATTTAATTAGTCAATGTCTTCGAGAGGTTAAATTGCTTCTTTTTTTGGATTCATAAGGTAAAAAAAGAAGCCAGGTATGATTACTCTTAGTTTATTTTTTCTAGTGCCTGAGAACCTACAATTGGTCCTGCTATTTACACTAACACTGGAATAATTGTGTTTACTATAGTGGCAGAGGATATGGCATCGGTATCTTTTACAGTCGTTCACCAATGGAGATTTATGGGCAATAATCTCATCTGAAAGGAATAATAAAATGCTATTTAAGTTATTGAGTACACCATTTAAAATAATTACAATCATATTGATAACCGCAGTGATAATGATTTTTTGTTTATCTTTATGGAGTTCGCATGATCAAAATCCTTTCTCCATCACCAATTGGATTATTGTTGCTTTGTTCTTGGTAAATGGAATACATGTCTTTAAGAAAAAAAGAAGCTGGGGAATCTGGTTAATTGCAGGTGCGATCATAATTGCTGCAATTTCCTGGGTGCAAATCCTGTATCTATAAGGGGAAAAGTGGTGGGCATCTGAAAGTGTGTACAATATTTATTTGGAAAGTGCATCGTCTGACGAATATTCGAAACGCTATGGGTTTATTTATGTAGAAAAGCACGGTGATAGCAGTTGCAAAACTGGGAGGCAGCTTTGAAGTAAGCTACCTCCCAGTTTTGCATACTATGCTGCTTGGTTGTCATCTATCGCTGTTTTATCATTGAACGTCTTTATGTTCAACTTGCCTAAAATTCTTGATGTCAGTGTCCCGGATACCATGGCTCCGTTCACATTCAAGGCAGTCCGGCCCATATCGATAAATGCTTCAATAGAGATTAATAGTCCGGCTAACGCTACCGGCATGTTCATAGAGGACAAAACAATCAATGCCGCGAACGTTGCGCCGCCGCCTACACCGGCGATACCGAAAGAGCTGATTCCAATAATGAGCACTAACTGTAAAATGAACCATGGATCAAGCGGCTCAATTCCGACGGTAGGTGCAATCATTACGGCCAGCATTGCTGGATATATCCCTGCACACCCGTTTTGCCCCATGGTTGCACCGAATGATGCTGATATATTGGCTATTCCCTCATCGACACCTAGGGAATTTTTTTGCGCGGAAACATTTAATGGGATCGTCCCTGCACTAGAACGGGAAGTAAAGGCAAAGCCCAACACCGGGATGACTTTTCTCAAGAAATTGATCGGGTTCAGACCGAATACCCCTACTAATACTAAATGAATGACAAACATCGTAAGCAGGGCGGCGTAGGATGCAAGTACGAATTTGCCGAGTTCGATAATGCCTGCAAAATCGGTGGTTGCAACCGTATTTGCCATTAACGCTAGGATTCCATATGGTGTTAAGCGTAAAATCAACGTGACGATCCGCATGACGACTGCATAGACGGCATTGACCATATTGGTGAACATCTCAGCCTGTTCCGGATTTTTACGCCGAAGTCCCAATACTGCTATACCGACGATTACAGAAAAAATTACAACCGCTATAACTGATGTAGAACGCTGGCCGGTCATATCAAGAAAAATATTGGCCGGGATGAAATTCAGTATTTTTTGTGGAGTGGACTGTGTTTCCACCACATCATCCAGCGTAGCCTCAAGGGAAGAGCCGCGATCTTGTTCAGCTTGACCTGCTTCGATTTGCTCGGCATTTAAGTCGAATATCGTAGCAGAAGCAATACCGACCAATGCCGCTACCATAGTTGTACTAATAAGAATACCGATAATCCAGGCCGACATTTTACCTAGCTCAGCTGATTTTTCCAAATTAATGATAGATTGGATGATTGATACTAACACAAGCGGAATGACGATCATCATTAAAAAGTTTACATAGCCTCGTCCGACGATGCTGTACCAATCCGCCGTCGTTGCCAGGACGTCCGAACCGCTGCCATAAATCCACTGTAAGACGGCACCAAGGACAATCCCCAGCCCTAGGCCGGTAAATACTCGTTTCGTAAACGTAACGTGCTTTCGTTGCATTGTAATTAAAATACCGATAATGGCTAGTAATACAACGATGTTAAGAAGAACAAAGAAAATATCCATCCATAAACCCCCTGTTAGTTGATATTTCGTTAGCATATGCAGCTAACAACTATTTTGCTTACTAATACGTATAATTCCTATGAAAATAGTATGCTTTAAAAATTTACAATACGTTTTATTCGGAGTCAAGTACTCATTAGAAGATTCCTATGCTTTCGACCTGTTTTTTCTGAATTTTTAGGAATTACTGATAAAAAGGCGTATAATAAAAAAGAAAAATATTTTTGGGGGAGGAGAACAAATTGGCAAAACAAATCAAGAAGGACATGGTAGAGGCATTTTCGATAAGCCTTCAAGACCAACCGCAAAATCAGGTAGTAAAAGATGCGATTATGAAAAACGGCATTCAGGCGTCCATCCAAAACAGCGATGCGGTTGTCGCCATGAATCATGTTTTTTCTAATGAAATTCAAACGGGGAAGGTAACCAACCAAAAGCAAAGCGGTCGATGCTGGATGTTCGCTGCCTTAAATACCTTCACCCACAAATTAAATCACCTTTTCAGCTTAAAGGATTTCGAGCTATCTCAAAATTATATCAACTTTTGGGATAAGTTCGAAAAGGCTAATTACTTTTTGGAAAATATCCTGGATACAGCGGACGAACCATTGGACGGAAGGTTGGTCTCCTGGTTGCTGACAACCCCGCAGCAAGACGGCGGGCAATGGGATATGCTCGTATCGTTGATTGACAAGTATGGGGTGGTCCCGAAACAAGTGATGCCGGAAACTTTCCACAGCAGCAGCTCTGCTCAGCTTAATCAGATGTTGGACGCTAAGTTGCGGAAGGATGCCGTGGAACTGAGGAAACTTCATGAAGAAGGAAAGCCGTCTGCAAAGTTGCAGCAAGTGAAAGAGGGAATGCTTTCCCAAATTTACAGAATGTTGGTTTTTGCACTCGGTGAGCCTCCAAAAGCTTTTGATTTTGAATACAGAAATGAGGATAACGTCTTTCATCGAGATCAACAGATAACTCCGCAAGCGTTTTTTGAGAAATACGTGGGAGTGGATTTACATGACTATGTAAGTGTCATCAATGCACCAACAGAGGATAAACCATACGGGAAAACGTACACAGTCGACCGGCTGGGTAATGTGGTTGACGGAACACCGATTAAATACTTACATGTTGATATGGAAACCTTGAAAGAGCTGGCTGTCAAACAAATCAAGGATAATGAAAGCGTCTGGTTTGGATGCGATGTAGCGCAGGAATCTAATCGGAAAGAGGGGGTCATGGATACCTCGCTGTTTGATTATGAACCTGCATTCGGCTTTTCACCAAAAATGTCGAAGGCGGAACGACTGGATTTTAAAGATGGGATGCTGACGCATGCAATGGTGCTGACTGGGGTCAACCTTGTCGATGACAAACCAAACCGTTGGAAAGTAGAAAACAGCTGGGGAGAAAAAGTCGGAAATAAAGGGTACTTCGTGATGAGCGATGATTGGATGAATGAATATACCTACCAGGTCGTTGTCCATAAAAAGTACTTATCGGAAGAATTAAAAAAAGCTTGGGAACAGGAGCCAGTAGTCTTGAAACCTTGGGATCCGATGGGTTCACTTGCTTGGATGAACTGACCGTATCGGAAAACGGGAAGAATCAATTCTTCCCGTTTTTCCTGTTTCTTTATTACTTTGCAAGGAGTTGGAAATGCGCTGTACCTTTTTTAAATATGTTGAAGTTCCTCATTGAGCTTTCTGCATTGATGTTTGAAATAAAGATAAAAACAGAACCAAAAAATCGTATAAACGACGAGCGTTATGGCAAGAAATAATAGGATTCCTGTCATCCCAGCTGGAATCCAGCCAATTTTGAATGCCAAAACAAAATAGGCGACCATCACGGTAAGGAAGTGGAGGCCAGTTTGTTGTGCCAGTGATAAGGATCTTATTTCGAAATATAACGGTGTAACAGTAAACAACCAACCGCAAAAGATCGTGCCGAGTGAATTTTTGAGGAAAGTCTCTCCGTCAAGCACGGTTTCTCCGCCAAAATAAATGATAGAGTTGGTAATCAACACAGCTAGAAATGCACCATAGAAGATACCAATCAAACTTCTGAATAAGAATTTTCTCAATTTTTCCCCCTCCTGTTCCTTTTTAATATGGATTTAATATTACTTACATAATGACGAGATACATACTCTTTGGCCCCTGATTTGAAATGGACACAGATTGTACCGTTGAACGATGGTTCAAAATGGTTTATTTCAAAAAGATTGGCGATGGCAGATTTTGAGATGCGGATAAATTTGCTTGGAGGAAGGATTTGGTCCAGTTCATACAATTTTTCTTTCACTTTAAAATTACCTCTCGATGTAATGGCCATGACCGAATCTCCTTCCGCTTGAAAACGATGGACTTCTTCCGGTTTCAAAATATGCTGTTTCTCTCCATTTTTTCCGATAATAAATTCGGCGTCTCTATTCTCCAGGAAATCAAGGACTTGTTTAATCGAGTCATCGATTTCCCTGCATTGAATCGTTACGGTCGTTTCTTGATGACTGCGGTCCACATCCAATAATACCTTCAATATTTCTCCCTCCTTTGATATGTCTGTGATTTACATTAAGTATAGAGGGGGGATTGTTCCTTGTCACCAGGATGACGCTGACACGTTTGTCGGAAAGGGTGAGGTGCAATTTTGCTCCAATAACCTGCCAGAGTTTTCTTAAGATGAAGAGGTATCTCCTTGTGAAAGCAATACGTACTTATCCCATAGAAATATGTAAAAGAGACTGTTCAGCTGAAACAGTCTCCCCATTTTTTATTTAGTATTAATAATACCCCCCATAGTAAGGGTATCCATAGTAAGGCGGGTAAAATAGGCTGCTGCCTAAAAGGCCGCCTAGCACTCCGCCGAGAAATGGATATCCATATCCTCCATAAAAGGGACGTGGACCATAGAACGGCCTTGGACCATAAAATGGCCGCGGTCCGAAGAAAGGTCGCGGTCCATAAAAAGGCCTGCCCCGTTCATCTGTATAAACCTCCTGCTGTTCTTGTATTGGATATTCTTGATATTCTTGAATCTCGTTGTTCATTGTGTAAATCTCCTCCTTTTCGGATTTAATTCATTTTATGGAAAGGCGGAGAAAATGTAGCCTGTTTACCCATTCATTCAAGTAACTTGGGCGCTTATCCAAAGCTTTGGCCATATTTACCTATCTCTGCTGATGGCATCTTTTAAATTATCAATAGCTATTGCCAACGTAGTGATTCTCTTTTCAAAACGAAATAAAAGATATAAAACCAAGACTACTGGAAAACCAAGATCGCTGACAAGCGTCATCAATGCTGGTATCGATGTTTCCTCCATAAGGTCTCTCTCCCTCCTCTCTCTTTCCCTTTATCTCTTATAGAAGTAGGAATCTCTAAAAAGTAAACCCCTACAAGTTAGTTATATTTTCACTAGAAACTGGAACAAATATTGCGATATAATGACAAATAAACGAACACATGTTCTCTTTTTCTTTGAAATAGTTTATATTTTCACCGCGGAATGTTCTTTACATAGTAGGAGGGATTCACATATGGAGTACAAGCGCTTCCCGAATAACCAGCATGACGTCGTGGAAGAATTTTTTGAAAAGTATGACGCATTTTCTAGTCAGCCGATTGTTAAAGCGTTTTTTTCAGACGAGGAAAATAAGCAGCTATTAGAAAGGGCATTGGTAGAAGGTACGACTGAAAGCCAAAAAAAGCTGGATGATAAATTCCGTGATTATTATAGCCGGGCAAAGGCAACAAAGTATTTTTCGAACTTAATTTATTTTAATTCCATCAATTTTGATAAACGAATACGTAAATACCACGACAAAAATTTAACGATACTCAATCAGCCCTTATCAGACAAGGAGTCGGATTCGGAAGATGAATGGATTGATAGGCTGGAGGGGGAAGATGTCGAGCCCCTGGAACAGATTGTCATGGAGAGCGGAAAACTGGAAGATCACATATTGAATGAGGAATTATATGGTGCCATTCAACAGTTAAGTCCGCAGCAAAAAGAGGTATTGGAATTGATTTATGTCAGGCAGCTGAAAATGAAGGAGATCGCTGACCTGAAGGGAACATCCGCGCAAAATATTTCAAAAATTCACAGGCAGTCAATTAAAAAAATGAAAAACTATCTGGAAAAAGGGTGAGACGATGAAACAAAAACAGCTTATGATTACAGAGTTTATTATTCAGATGGAGCCGAAAATTAAAAAATCAGTGATGTACACTTCTCCACAGGAAAGAGACGATTTGGAGCAGGAAATCAAATTAAAAATGATTGAGACGGTAACACGGGGAGTCATCAAAGAAACGCCAGGATTCTGGGAATTCAAACAATCCTTCGAATGAGAGAAATGAAAACAGCCACAGCGGTTTTGGCTGTTTTTTTTTAGTAAGTTAGCCATCAGAAGTGAGATTCCCAAACCATTTTATTTGAGAATAGTATTATTCAAAAAATCTTAACGTTAGAATAATCTCGATGTAATCCGTGGGAGTATCCTCGCTTAGAAATAGAAGCTGTACTTTGCGGAGGAAATACCCGAAGACTCCAGCGGGAGGAAAGGCCTCGGTGAGATCCCGCAGAGCGTAGCTCGAGGAAGCTCACCAGCCGCCCGCGGAAAGCGAAGGGAATTTCCGCAGCGATAGATTAGCAGGGTAAGGATGGAATTGGTCATTCAAGGAGACGCTCGCTGTGCATCCACAAACGAATTTTTGTATATAAATGAACGGATGAAAATATTCATTTAAAGAGCGGTGGAAAGAAAGCTACTAAAAGATTAATGCTGGCAATCCCCCGGCATGGTCGTAATCTTGATCGCTTGAAGGAGGAAAGCGATGCAGCTCAATGTGAGAGATTATGGTGCGTCAGGTGATGGACAGACGAAGGATGCGGTTGTAATTCAAGCAGCCTTGGATGAAGCAAACCGTGTGAAATCAGGAATAACTGTTTGGATACCGGAGGGGACTTATCGTTTGGAAAAAACGTTGTATGTATCTTCTAAAACACATGTCATTGCCGCGCCTGGTACCAGGCTGGTGAAGGACCATAATGGATATCTAGTTACCAATGGCAGGCCCGAAGAATCCTTTGAAAAGTATAGCGGGCATTCGGACATCGTGATAGAAGGCGGAATCTGGGACTTTAATGGGACTAAACGAAAGGTGATGCATAACTGTTTTGCTTTCGGACACGGAGATAACATTACTTTGGAAGGAATGGAAATCCGGGATGTTGCAGGAGCGCATGCAGTCGAAATCTGCGGATGCCGGAACGTCAGGATCAGCAACTGTCGTTTTTTAGGCTTCATCAATACGGGTGGACGAAACTTTTCAGAGGCCGTACAAATTGACTTGATGAAGGCTAAATGGGTGTTTAGTGCGTTTGGTGCTTATGATCAAACCCCGTGTGATAACGTTTGGATAAGCGGGTGCTATTTTGGCTCCTCTGGTACAGATGGAAGCCAGGTATGGCCGCGCGGGATAGGGAGTCATTCGTCCACGATAGGTGTTTGGCATCAAAATATCAAAGTCCAAAACAATGTGTTTGAAGGGCTGACCATGCAGGCTGTCCGCGGTTACAGCTGGAGGAATGTACAAATACAGCATAATCAGATGATTTCTTGCGGAGCGGGAATTGAAGCAGCTTCCCCTATTTTAAGCGATGCCAAGGACACCAAAAATATTTTTGGAAAGCAGACAGGGGGCAGTCAGCCGTGTGAAAACATTCAAATTGTCCACAATACCATTACCGGCGGACTTACTTATCACCATGGAATTCACCTTGCAGGAGAAAGAAGCGGTGTGTTAGCAAATGTTTTAATCAGTGGAAATATTATTTCTGATCCGGTACAGGGTAGTGCTTTTTCGGGGATAAGTATTCGTCACGGCCAAACAGTAAATGTTACCAACAATATACTGGGACAAATCAAGGGAACGTCCATTGCTGTCGAAGTTGGAAGCAGAATAGTTCTAAACAATAATATGATAACCTTTGCTTGGGGAGATGGTATATCCGTGTCAGACCATGTTGTGGGCGTTGACCTGAAAAACAACTTCCTTCAATACATATGGAGGAATGGAATCGTAATATCCGGTAACGTAGGGCAGGTAGTTATTTTGGGTAATACCATCTATGGCGTAAACGGAGAAGGCAGTAAAACTTACCCTATTACTGCCAAACTTGCCAATGAAATGATCATTTCGATGAACGTGTATAAGAATGAGGGAAAGAAATACCACTCGGATAAAGCGCTACATATTGCCTCTTCCTGCCGGAACGTATGGGAAAACGGAAATTATTTTTCTGGATTGACGTAGAAGATAGTAAAGGGAATGTAAAGTTTTTAAAGTTACTGGTTCCCCGTCAGACAGTAGTTCTGTTAGAAAATGGAAGTCAACCGTGAATAGTGAACCAGTTTTTCTACTCAAATAAGAATGTTTATTGTTTTGAAAACGATACCCGTCTAGGCAATTTCTCTCAATCAGCGTTTTGGCTGTCACTTTTACATTCTGTTTATGAGTCCTCAATAATTCCAGATTAGCATGGAAGATGTAATGTTAAATCTGGAGGGGAAACAATGAATAAGAAACGTTTGGTAAACAAATTGGTTGTACCGTTGGTTGTTGGCGGAGTTGCATTGGGCAGTATATTCGCTTACGATACAACATCTGAAGCAAATCAGGCGAAGGATACAGGTAAGATAAAGAACGTCATTTTTTTAATTGGCGATGGCATGGGACCTGCCTTTAATACGATGTATCGTTATTTGAAGGATGATCCTACTACGCCGATGATGGAGCCCACCGCTTTTGATCCTTATCTGGTAGGAATGCAAAAGACATATCCTCATGATCATGAGGAAAACATCACCGACTCTGCCGCAGCGGCAACATCCATGTCGGGTGGAGTGAAGACATACAATGGGGCAATCGCTGTTGACACAGAAAAACAGAATGTAAAAACCGTGCTGGAGCAAGCAAAAGACCAGGGGAAATCTACTGGTCTAGTGGTGACGTCTCAAGTGAACCATGCTACTCCGGCGGCTTTTGGCGCACACGATGAGTCGAGACAAAACTATGATCAAATTGCCGATGATTATTATGACGATTTGGTGAATGGCGAGCATAAGGTCGATGTGATACTGGGCGGAGGCACAGACTACTTCGAACGGGATGACCGTAATCTCGCGGAAGCATTCCAGGAAGACGGATACAGTTATGTAACCTCCCGTGAACAAATGCTTCAGGATAATCATAACCAAGTTTTAGGCTTGTTTGCACCAGTAGGAATGGACAGAATGATCGATCGAACTGAATCGACCCCATCCCTTGCTGAAATGACCAAATCTGCCCTTGACCGGCTTAACGAAGATAAGGATGGCTTTTTTCTAATGGTTGAAGGTAGTCAAATTGATTGGGCAGGCCACGATAACGACGTGGTAGGAGCAATGAGCGAAATGGAAGACTTTGAAAAAGCATATGAAGCAGCGATTGAATTCGCCAAAAAAGACAAGCACACCTTGGTAGTTGCTACAGCTGACCACTCAACTGGCGGACTGTCTATCGGAGCGAATGGCCCGTATGTTTGGAATCCCGAACCAATCCAGGCTGCAAAACGAACTCCGGATTATATGGCACAGGAAATAGTGGAAGGTGAGCCTGTAGCATCGGTGTTGGAGAAATACATCGACTTAACATTGACAGAAGACGAGATTCAATCGGTAGAAACAGCGGCTAAAAGTGGTGAGGCAACGGAGATAGACAATGCAATTGAAGCGATATTTAACAGGCGATCGGGTACTGGCTGGACAACGGATGGACATACCGGTGTCGACGTGAACATCTATGCATATGGTCCAGGTTCTGACCAATTTTCCGGCTCGCTGGAAAACATAGATACCGCTGAAAAGATATTTGATTTTTTAGGTGATAGTGACTCCGCTAAATAAGCTGTACCACAACCCTCTGTTAACTCTACGGAGGGTTTTACTATGTCGGAAAGCGCTGGGTGATTTCTGAGATGATGGGTTAACCAGCTTATCAGATTCCAGATATGTTATGTTTATAGTAACGCGAAAAAAAGCGGGAAAAGTTGGATTAAGGGGTGGTAAGGGTGAGAATTGAAAAGCAGCCATTCGGTCCGGATGGTGTACATGCAGTAGCATACTTGTGGGAGGATTCCGTTCAATTCAAAACCGGGGAAAAACGTCCGGTAGTCATTATTTGCCCGGGAGGCGGCTACCATCATACATCAGATCGGGAATCTGACCCGGTGGCGTTAAAATATTTCGCCGAAGGATATCACGTCATTACGGTGAGGTATTCATGTATCTCGTCAGACGGACACTTATTTCCCAAACCGTATGTTGAGCTAGGATCTGCTTTCCTCTGGTTACAGGCGAACGCAGAGGACTGGTATGTTGACTTGGATCAAGTTACTTTGACAGGTTTTTCGGCTGGCGGCCATCTAGCTTTGACTTTTGTGACAGAACAGAAATGGGTAGCAGGACTGTTGGGTGTAGCTTCAGAAAAACTGCGAGTAAACCATTTAGTTTTGGGCTATCCAGTCGTGAATTTCCAGTATGGCTGGCCAAAAGAAACGGATAAGAAGAAAAAAATGACCGATTTATTCGGGCATGAATTCCATGAACAGGCAAAAGAAAGATTGGTCCAACCTGATAAGCATATCCCGGAATCAATGCCAAGAACGTTTATTTGGCATACAAGAGATGATGCAACAGTTCCGGTGGAAAATGCCGTACAATTAATGCTGGCACTTCAGAAAAAACACATTGCCCATGAAGCTCATTTTTTTGAAAGTGGGGTCCATGGGCTCGCATTAAGTAATCACCTTTCAGCTGCAAATGAGGAACAGAAAAATAAATATTGTGAACCGTGGTTTGATCTCGCTTTAAATTGGCTGAAAAAAGGCAGTTGTGATTAAAAGGGATCGGGACAAAAGTATCGTGCTCAATATGAAACCGAACGTTACCAATTTGTTCGGTTTTTTAATTAGAATAGAGGAACTCTCCGCTCCGGCAAGGTACTTCGCTTTCAGCGACCTGGAGTCTGGGTACCTTGCCTCTGTTGGTTGGAGATACTTTCTCTTCTCACATGATTTCCGTGTTGTCATTTGCGTTATGGATAGAAAACGAAGCCACATGGAAACCGGAGTACTTGTTATCCCTTTTATACTGTCGGTTTGTATATTCCAAATTCCGAAGAATAAAGTCCCTAAGCTGATCTTTCGTCTTCGTCACTGTTTGGGATCACTATCAACCAATAGAAGAATACGGTTCAATTCATCTTGTCTTGAACATTTGGAAATCAGATCACGAAAATGTAGCAAAGGCAAGATACGGAGACTCCTTTGGGAACAGCACGAGCTGAAAATCCCGCAAGAAAGCGGTTGGTGTTTTCTGAGGAAGTTGAAGCCGTGCCCATGGAAAGCGCAGTATCTTGCCGTAGCAATGGCAAACCTTATTCCGTAGAAGGCTGGAGCTTGCCTTATACAAATAAAAAACCGAGCGAATTCGAATGCTTACTACTTCGAATATTGTTCGGTTTTTACTTTGGTGGCTATGCTTTTGTCCAGGCTTTTTTTCTTATTTATGTAGGGGTACCTTTTATTCCGAAACAAGTTCGATCGTATAGGTACCACGGTCGGTTGTCAAAGAAAATCTGGAATCGTCGTATTGGTATAAGGACGAGTCTTCAATTGGAATTTCATACACCTGGTCAGGGAGAGGCTGTGCATTTTCTGTATCGGTAAGCATCTTGCCATTACCGTTCAATTGTAACTTGTGCATTGCCTGGTAATCATCGAGTCTACGTGTATCAGTATCATAAGAAACTGCGTTCAATTGCAGAATGGTTTCGTCATAGTCGCCGATTTCCTGCTTCGTAACTTTAATCTTCTTTCCATTCCATTGCTGTAATAACTCATTGAATTCTTCAATTGATAAGAATTGGTGTTGTGCCATTTTCATCCCTCCTTCAATTAGACTGTCCGAAAAGTACAGATACATACGATTTTCTGTCCTTGGACTGTTAAAATGGTTGATGCAGCAGTCTTAATAGCTTTGATGCCGTTAAAAATGATAAACTGTACTCGGTGGCAAAAATTTTCATCGGTAAACAATTTAACAGCAAGCTGTCAAATAGAGAAAATATGAATAAGATATCGTGAAGCTCCTCGTTTGTTGCCTTATCGAAACAATGAATTTGTTTGCTATGGCAAGAGCTGAACGAGCTTATATACAGGAGGGTACAGCTATGAAGCTTGTAGGTATATCAGGATCGTTAGTTGGCTGGAAGACTCATGTGGCCATTAACAAGGTATTAGCAGCAGCAAAAGCGGTCGAGCCCAATTTGAAAACGGAAATGATTGATTTGAAGGACTATGACGTAGAATTTGTCCGGGGAACACCACTTGCTTATTATAATGAGGATACATTTAATGTCGTAAACAAAATATTGACAGCGGATTTCTTAGTGATCGGTACACCGATTTACCAGGCATCCATTTCCGGTGCTTTGAAAAATTTATTAGACCATCTTCCCGTCGATGCTTTTAAATCCAAAGTAACAGGCATTGTGACCACAGGGGCAGTCGAAAAACACTTTCTTGTCTCAGAATATCAGTTAAAGCCGATTCTTTCTTATTTAAAAGGGTTGGTACCAACTTTGAATGTATTTATCCATAATGATTCTTTTGACGATGAAAATGAAATTATCGATGATGAGGTTACCGAACGGATCGGTAAATTTGCGGAAGAACTTATCCGCTTACAACAGAATATTAAGTAAGGATAGAGTAAACAGTAAGGCAAGGAGGAACAACTATGGAACTGGACGCTCTGTTGCAAGACATCTCCATATGGCGGGCTGAACAAACGGAAATAGGAGAACCCACCACTCCGAAAAGGATATTAATACACCCAATTATTTTGGAGTCTATTAGAAAAGATGAACGATTGGAACAGTATATGACCGTACAGAATGATAAAAAATCTTACTTCATGTTTGGCGCTCCTGTCGTACCGGCGACAGATGTGGAAAAATGGGAAATTGAATAAATACAGTAGATCCAGCACTTTAATTCATATTGCTGGTATTTTACTAGTTGAGCCATTCTTCTAACAGTTACCTATTTTGGATACTTCTTTTATTGATAGTTTTGAAAATGGAAACATATAAAATGATATACCCCCTAAAAGGGACTTAAATGGGAAACAAAACTATCAAATGATTCATCTTAATCCCAGGGGATAGTGTTTACTCTAGTTAGAAAGGAAGCAAAGCGACGCTTCCTTTCCTGTATGCTTAGCATTTATGCTAAAGAAGTCTAGCTATGAAGCTGGTAAAGCAAGATAGGATAACTAGCAACAAGGCGATAAACGCTATAAAAATGATAAGCAGAACATTCCAACCTTCACTGGGTTGTTCTGGTTCAGGCTCCGGTTCAGGATCTGGCTGTGGCGGGCAGCACGGCTGACAAGGCGGCTGGCAAATCTCTCTCCAGCGTGGCTGCCAGGTAGAACAAATCATAGGTATCCTCCTTTACTAATAGATAATATAAGATATGGAATTGCAAAATTTCCTGATTGGTACAACAATGGAAATATGGTGGAATAAGGGAATGATCCTATATTACTTGTGAGAAGTTGTCCGATAGATAAGAGAAAGGAAGAGATACATATGCCGGAATTTTCGACGGAAAGATTAGAAATGCACACCTTGACAGCTGATATGATGGAGGCTGTGTTAAAAGGGGGACCAGAACTTGAGCGAAACATCCCCTTCCACACAGGATCGGAATGGCCGCTGGAAGTTTACAAGAAGCTTTTTCCGTACAAAATCGAACGTTTCCGTACGTACCCTTCTGAAAATGACTGGGAGGGGCTGATAGTCGATAAAGCAGATAAAAGGATTGTCGGTGATATGGGGTTTAAAGGCGGACCGAATGAAGAAGGAGTGATTGATTTAGGCTACAGCATCATTCCCAGCTGCCGTGGTAAAGGCTATGCAACGGAAATGGGCAAAGCGATGGTGGAATGGGGACTCAAACAGCCGGGAGTGAAAAAGGTGATGGCCAGCTGTGATCCTGATAATGCTGCGTCGATCCGGGTATTGGAAAAAATCGGTTTTCAACAAACGATTCAGACGGATGATTCAATATATTGGTTGTACTAATTAACCCGTTTGGCAGTCATGCCAAACGGGTTAATTTTTTTACTTTAAAGTGTTTTGGAAGAAGTATTGACATAATAAGAAGAAAGGACGAGCGCTGGTCCAGGTTGAGCAAGACACTTTCAAACGTATTCATTCAGTCAGCTTGCTTTATGGTGTTTTTTAAAAAATATCTTGTTTTTGCGGCTATTTCCCGTGTTTCGTTTGCATATGGTGTATCCTCGAATGCCTTATAAAAGGGAGACAGCAATGATTCTATAACTGCCTTACGGACATTGTCTGCGGAAAGCTCTTCAAACAAAGCATCTGTTAATTCAAGCCTGTGTTGCGGCGTTTTTTCCTCGGTGATATCCTGCCTCAGTCTCCCTAATAAATGAAGGATGTCGTCTTTTGGAACACGATGGAACTCTATTTTGTTTTTTAATTTTTCCATTGCATCCACATCCAAAATAGCCGTCTTGTCCCGCACCATAACCGGAAATATTTCCTTTATATAGTGAATGATTGACCTCACAGCTCTCGTTGGCTCTAGTGGGGTGTCATGGGTGATACGCCAGGTGACAGAAATTTGCTGGATCATTCCATAAAACAGAATTGCTGCTTCGTAAGTATATGGCCGGACATTTTCACCGAAAACATCTGTAAATCGTTCAGCCAGCCATTCATGCTCATGTAGCCGGTGCAGAGAAATCATTTTTTTCAATTCTTCATCGCCGGAATGGAGAATGGAATTGTATATCGCAATAAGGTTTTGTTTTAAATTAATATTGAGCAAAACAGAAATTTGCTGGATAAGCACTTCCATATCAGTGCGATCATTTCCTGCCATTATTTCCTGCCTTTGTAAGCTTGCCTCGTAACGAGCGCGTTCTAAGATGACGAGTACACATTCGTTCTTTGAGGTAAAATAATTATAAAAGGTGCCTTTCGAAATTCCGGCTCGTTTTAAAATATCTTGTAGCGATGTTTGTTCTATTCCTTTTTCAATAAACAGCTGCAGCGCACTGTCAACGACTTGTTTTTTACGGTTATTCATATCTTATCCCCCAATATTATACCGGTGGTATATTTTGAAAATGCTGAAATAGTAAGGGTTTGAAATAAAATCTTCAAATGGCTTGATTTAATTATACCACTGGTATAGAATGTCTCAAGTGACCAAAAAAATGAAGGGGATTGGTAATCCCCTGACAGTGGGACTAGTTTTTAACCCTGGCTACTCCCTTTATACAGAATAATGAAGTAAAGGGTTTCCCTTTTCGATCGGAATTCATTTGATACTAATAAGAAAGAAGGAATACTATGGTTGAGAGTCAAAACGCCGCATCATCAGCACAGAATATCAATAAAGTACCTTTGATGATTGTACTGATATCTGGAGCTTTTGCTGCAATTTTGAATCAGACGTTGTTAGCAACGGCTTTGCCACACATAATGGCGGACTTGGATTTAAGTGCAAATACTGCCCAATGGCTGCAGTCCATTTTCATGCTGGTAAACGGAATCATGATTCCAGTTACCGCTTTTTTAATTGAACGGTTTACGACCCGTAATTTATTTTTCACTGCCATGGGGCTTTTTGGATTGGGAACTTTGATTTGTGCATTTGCCCCTGGATTTTCGATGCTGATGGTCGGTCGAATCCTGCAAGCATCTGGAGCAGGGATTATCATGCCGTTGATGCAGACCATTTTATTTTTGATATTCCCTGTAGAGCGGCGCGGAACTGCCATGGGAATGTTTGGTTTAGTCATTGCTTTTGCACCGGCAATCGGCCCTACACTATCAGGGTGGCTGGTGGAAAATTATCCGTGGAGAAGTTTGTTTTATGTCATTTTCCCAATTATTGTGATTGATTTGATTGTTTCTTATTTTATATTGAAAAATGTAACAAAACAAACAAATCCGCGTGTCGATGTCTTGTCGATCATCCTTTCATCGCTAGGATTCGGCGGCCTGTTATACGGATTCAGTACAGCTGGTAACAGCGGCTGGGCAAGCTTTCAAGTGGTAATATCCATGATAGTTGGCGCAATAAGCTTGTATTTCTTTATCAAGCGTCAATCTAAGCTTGAACAACCGATACTTCAATTCAGAGTGTTCGAAAACAAGATGTTCACCATTACAACAGCACTTGGTATGATCGTGTTTATCGCGATGATAGGCGGGGCGGTCATCCTGCCACTGCTTATGCAGAATATGCTTGGATATACCGCCTTAGAATCAGGCTTAATGCTGTTACCAGGTGCAGTATTAATGGGAATAATGAACCCGGTAATGGGAAGGCTGTTCGATAAATTTGGTGCCAAGTGGCTGGCGATTATTGGTTTAACCGACTTGGTAGTCACTACCTTTATGTTCAGTAATTTAACAGCTGAAACGACCTTTACTTATTTGGCAACTGTTAATGCGGTCAGAATGCTTGGCGTGGCTATGGTCATGATGCCAGTAACAACGGCTGGATTGAATCAACTTCCGCCTCATCTGATTCCGCACGGGACTGCAATGAACAATACAATGCGCCAAGTGGCAGGTGCAGTAGGTACCGCATTGTTGGTTACGGTGATGACCAACAATGTACAGCCGGAAAATGGTGTCAATGGACTTGTGCATGGCGTAAATGTTTCCTTTATCGTTGCTGGAGTTACCGCTATTCTCGGGCTTATCTTGTCATTCTTCATAAAGAATTCCCGTCCTTCTGCCGCAGGTACGGAGTAAGCGGAGAAAACAAAAAACCAGTCAACAACACGTGAGGCCACTGAAAAACTGAAGGTCTTTGAAAAGTAGAATTTAAAAAAAGCGGTCTGTATGGAATTATTTCCATACAGACCGCTTTTTATCTAATTTCAAGTGATTTGTGCCCTCTATCACTTCATTAGTTTAACGATTCGTTTCACATTAGCTGTGAAAATCACCATCGCACCTTGCATGCGCAATGCAATACTTCTTGACGGGATGTTTGATTGTATCGAGCCTTGGTGTGTGTCGCTTCAAGGATGAGAGGATTCGATTGAATCACGCCTTTCTCAAGCGCGACCTCTACGGTTTTTCCCATCAGGAGATCTAAAAGGTTTGTGTCTTTCAGACGTTTACGACGGAAGTAAGCTAATAAGCTGGGATTAATGACGTCATCTTCTGGTGCCATTCAAAGAAAATCACTTCTTTTTCGTTTACCCTCTGTTGATTCCACGATGAGCGTTCGGTGGTGACGCCTGCGGGAACAGCGCGAGCCGAAGATCCACTTGGATAAGTGATCTTCTTGACCAAGTTAGCTGAGGCCGTGCCCGCGG
>NZ_LN611425.1:1451716-1544289 GCF_000821245.2 Virgibacillus senegalensis | reverse complement strand
TTTTATTTTTGATATTCCCTGTAGAGCGGCGCGGAACTGCCATGGGAATGTTTGGTTTAGTCATTGCTTTTGCACCGGCAATCGGCCCTACACTATCAGGGTGGCTGGTGGAAAATTATCCGTGGAGAAGTTTGTTTTATGTCATTTTCCCAATTATTGTGATTGATTTGATTGTTTCTTATTTTATATTGAAAAATGTAACAAAACAAACAAATCCGCGTGTCGATGTCTTGTCGATCATCCTTTCATCGCTAGGATTCGGCGGCCTGTTATACGGATTCAGTACAGCTGGTAACAGCGGCTGGGCAAGCTTTCAAGTGGTAATATCCATGATAGTTGGCGCAATAAGCTTGTATTTCTTTATCAAGCGTCAATCTAAGCTTGAACAACCGATACTTCAATTCAGAGTGTTCGAAAACAAGATGTTCACCATTACAACAGCACTTGGTATGATCGTGTTTATCGCGATGATAGGCGGGGCGGTCATCCTGCCACTGCTTATGCAGAATATGCTTGGATATACCGCCTTAGAATCAGGCTTAATGCTGTTACCAGGTGCAGTATTAATGGGAATAATGAACCCGGTAATGGGAAGGCTGTTCGATAAATTTGGTGCCAAGTGGCTGGCGATTATTGGTTTAACCGACTTGGTAGTCACTACCTTTATGTTCAGTAATTTAACAGCTGAAACGACCTTTACTTATTTGGCAACTGTTAATGCGGTCAGAATGCTTGGCGTGGCTATGGTCATGATGCCAGTAACAACGGCTGGATTGAATCAACTTCCGCCTCATCTGATTCCGCACGGGACTGCAATGAACAATACAATGCGCCAAGTGGCAGGTGCAGTAGGTACCGCATTGTTGGTTACGGTGATGACCAACAATGTACAGCCGGAAAATGGTGTCAATGGACTTGTGCATGGCGTAAATGTTTCCTTTATCGTTGCTGGAGTTACCGCTATTCTCGGGCTTATCTTGTCATTCTTCATAAAGAATTCCCGTCCTTCTGCCGCAGGTACGGAGTAAGCGGAGAAAACAAAAAACCAGTCAACAACACGTGAGGCCACTGAAAAACTGAAGGTCTTTGAAAAGTAGAATTTAAAAAAAGCGGTCTGTATGGAATTATTTCCATACAGACCGCTTTTTATCTAATTTCAAGTGATTTGTGCCCTCTATCACTTCATTAGTTTAACGATTCGTTTCACATTAGCTGTGAAAATCACCATCGCACCTTGCATGCGCAATGCAATACTTCTTGACGGGATGTTTGATTGTATCGAGCCTTGGTGTGTGTCGCTTCAAGGATGAGAGGATTCGATTGAATCACGCCTTTCTCAAGCGCGACCTCTACGGTTTTTCCCATCAGGAGATCTAAAAGGTTTGTGTCTTTCAGACGTTTACGACGGAAGTAAGCTAATAAGCTGGGATTAATGACGTCATCTTCTGGTGCCATTCAAAGAAAATCACTTCTTTTTCGTTTACCCTCTGTTGATTCCACGATGAGCGTTCGGTGGTGACGCCTGCGGGAACAGCGCGAGCCGAAGATCCACTTGGATAAGTGATCTTCTTGACCAAGTTAGCTGAGGCCGTGCCCGCGGCAAGCATCCACCGATAAGCGACTCGCGAGAATCAACAACAAACTTTAAAATCTCTTCTGAATTAGAAAGGACTTTTTCAGTGGCCTCACAACACGTTGACTGTTTTTTTGAATTGTAATAAGTATCTAAGTTATCCTGTTAGCCTATCTGTGACTAAAAGAGAATCAAAATTACTTTGCTAATCCCATAAACAAGTAAAAGAAAACCGAACGAAATTGAATACATGCACGAGTGGTTATCCAAAAAGTTGGATTTTTCATCCTAACATTTGGGCAGTACCTATACAATCGTTAATCATCGTTCGGTTTTGCTTAGCCACTGTAACCTCAGGCCTAGCGTCTGCATTTTACTTGCTTGAGTGCTTGTCGCCCTTGGAGCACTTATCACCTTTGGAATTCTTGTCACCTTTGGAATGTTTGTCGCCCTTGGAGCACTTGTCACCTTTGGAGCACTTGTCGCCTTTGGAGTGCTTGTCACCTTTGGAGTGCTTGTCACCTTTGGAATGCTTGTCGCCCTTGGAGCACTTGTCACCTTTGGAATGTTTGTCGCCCTTGGAGCACTTATCACCTTTGGAGTTCTTGTCACCTTTGGAATGTTTGTCGCCCTTGGAGCACTTGTCACCTTTGGAGCACTTGTCGCCTTTGGAGTGCTTGTCACCTTTGGAGTGCTTGTCGCCTTTGGAATGCTTGTCGCCTTTGGAATGCTTGTCGCCTTTGGAATGCTTGTCGCCTTTGGAGTGCTTGTCACCTTTGGAATGCTTGTCGCCCTTGGAGCACTTGTCACCTTTGGAATGTTTGTCGCCCTTGGAGCACTTGTCACCTTTGGAATGTTTGTCGCCCTTGGAGCACTTGTCACCTTTGGAATGTTTGTCGCCCTTGGAGCACTTGTCACCTTTGGAGTGTTTATCGCCTTTGGAATGTTTATGGTGTTTGTGGCCTTTGCGAGCTTCAACTTCATTTTGGGCTTGGAGAAGAGATTCTAACTCCTCTCGTGATAGATCAGAGTCAGTTGGATTATTTACCATAAAGGATATATCTAAGTCTTGTCTGTGCACTTTATCGATAATTTCTTCTACCAACACCTGAGTTTCAGTTGACATTGTTTAACTCCTCCTTCTGATTATAACTGTAATATCGTATGCATAGATTACTTAATATGGCATCGGCAAATGTGTATTTCTCGAAGTTTGAGAGCTTTCTTCCTATGCAGTGATCTGAAAAAGGAGCTGATACTTATTTCTGGGATAAAGCAATATGATATTCAGATTGATAACAATTCTTGGAGGAAATTGCGTTTAAATGTTTGGGAGGAAAAACAGTATCTAGCCTACTTGGATTTTAGCGATCAACGTTATCCGATTAGCATCAAATTCCGCGGTTACCATATTAGAGAATTTCCAAAAAAGTCATTTGATGTTTTCTTTACATCTTCAAAAACCATTGAAGGAAATAGCTTGATTCATTTAAACGCAGAGTACAAAGATCCTTCTCTTATGCGTAATAAACTTTCGATGGATTTCTTTTCGGACATCGGTGTAATGTCTCCAGAAGCGGAACACATTTTTTTAACAATGAATAACAAAAATGCAGGCATTTATTTGCAACTAGAATCAATGGGTGAGAAATCGCTGGAAAGAAGGAAAATGGAGAAAGGTCCCATTTACTATGCAACAAATGATGATGCGAATTTTTCATTGATCACGCCAGAAGGTAATGTGAAGAAGCATATTGATTCTGGTTACTATAAAAAATTTGGAGGAAAAAATGCGGACGATGAACTGAAACGGTTAATTTACATGATTAACACTAGCTCAAAGAATGAATTTCCAGGTGAAATAAAAAAAATGATCGATTTGGAAAAATACTTTTTGTGGTTGTCAGGGGTAGTGTGTACGCAAAATAGAGATGGTTTTATTAACAATTATTCTTTATATCAAAATCCTGTCACTGGACTATTTGAAGTGTCTCCCTGGGATTATGACGCAACCTGGGGTAGAGATATTAACGGGCGTAAATTGGAATTTGACGATGTTCCAATAACAGGTTTTAATACGTTGACTGCTCGTCTTTTATCACACAGTGATTTTCGTCGAATGTATTCCAAAACGTTGCAGTCCGTATTAGCTGATTATTTTTGTGTTGACTATATAGCTCCGCGTATAAAAAGACTTCAAGGTCTGATCCGTCCTCTGATAAAAAATGACCCCTATATTGGAGAGACGGAAAAGTTCGACAAAGAACAGGCATATATCACGGCATTTGTAGAGCGGCGTAGAAACTTTTTAATGCAACACTTAAACGATTTGATCTGATGAGAATTTCATTGAACGATGTTAGGCTGCCTATTTTCTTTAACTGTAGACTCTCGTATTGCAGTTAAGGTTGTGGGCAGTTTTATTTTCTCGNCCTTTGGAGTGCTTGTCACCTTTGGAATGCTTGTCGCCCTTGGAGCACTTGTCACCTTTGGAATGTTTGTCGCCCTTGGAGCACTTATCACCTTTGGAGTTCTTGTCACCTTTGGAATGTTTGTCGCCCTTGGAGCACTTGTCACCTTTGGAGCACTTGTCGCCTTTGGAGTGCTTGTCACCTTTGGAATGCTTGTCGCCTTTGGAATGCTTGTCGCCTTTGGAATGCTTGTCGCCTTTGGAATGCTTGTCGCCTTTGGAGTGCTTGTCACCTTTGGAATGCTTGTCGCCCTTGGAGCACTTGTCACCTTTGGAATGTTTGTCGCCCTTGGAGCACTTGTCACCTTTGGAATGTTTGTCGCCCTTGGAGCACTTGTCACCTTTGGAATGTTTGTCGCCCTTGGAGCACTTGTCACCTTTGGAGTGTTTATCGCCTTTGGAATGTTTATGGTGTTTGTGGCCTTTGCGAGCTTCAACTTCATTTTGGGCTTGGAGAAGAGATTCTAACTCCTCTCGTGATAGATCAGAGTCAGTTGGATTATTTACCATAAAGGATATATCTAAGTCTTGTCTGTGCACTTTATCGATAATTTCTTCTACCAACACCTGAGTTTCAGTTGACATTGTTTAACTCCTCCTTCTGATTATAACTGTAATATCGTATGCATAGATTACTTAATATGGCATCGGCAAATGTGTATTTCTCGAAGTTTGAGAGCTTTCTTCCTATGCAGTGATCTGAAAAAGGAGCTGATACTTATTTCTGGGATAAAGCAATATGATATTCAGATTGATAACAATTCTTGGAGGAAATTGCGTTTAAATGTTTGGGAGGAAAAACAGTATCTAGCCTACTTGGATTTTAGCGATCAACGTTATCCGATTAGCATCAAATTCCGCGGTTACCATATTAGAGAATTTCCAAAAAAGTCATTTGATGTTTTCTTTACATCTTCAAAAACCATTGAAGGAAATAGCTTGATTCATTTAAACGCAGAGTACAAAGATCCTTCTCTTATGCGTAATAAACTTTCGATGGATTTCTTTTCGGACATCGGTGTAATGTCTCCAGAAGCGGAACACATTTTTTTAACAATGAATAACAAAAATGCAGGCATTTATTTGCAACTAGAATCAATGGGTGAGAAATCGCTGGAAAGAAGGAAAATGGAGAAAGGTCCCATTTACTATGCAACAAATGATGATGCGAATTTTTCATTGATCACGCCAGAAGGTAATGTGAAGAAGCATATTGATTCTGGTTACTATAAAAAATTTGGAGGAAAAAATGCGGACGATGAACTGAAACGGTTAATTTACATGATTAACACTAGCTCAAAGAATGAATTTCCAGGTGAAATAAAAAAAATGATCGATTTGGAAAAATACTTTTTGTGGTTGTCAGGGGTAGTGTGTACGCAAAATAGAGATGGTTTTATTAACAATTATTCTTTATATCAAAATCCTGTCACTGGACTATTTGAAGTGTCTCCCTGGGATTATGACGCAACCTGGGGTAGAGATATTAACGGGCGTAAATTGGAATTTGACGATGTTCCAATAACAGGTTTTAATACGTTGACTGCTCGTCTTTTATCACACAGTGATTTTCGTCGAATGTATTCCAAAACGTTGCAGTCCGTATTAGCTGATTATTTTTGTGTTGACTATATAGCTCCGCGTATAAAAAGACTTCAAGGTCTGATCCGTCCTCTGATAAAAAATGACCCCTATATTGGAGAGACGGAAAAGTTCGACAAAGAACAGGCATATATCACGGCATTTGTAGAGCGGCGTAGAAACTTTTTAATGCAACACTTAAACGATTTGATCTGATGAGAATTTCATTGAACGATGTTAGGCTGCCTATTTTCTTTAACTGTAGACTCTCGTATTGCAGTTAAGGTTGTGGGCAGTTTTATTTTCTCGTTAAAATAGGCTGCTGATTAGTGCGGTATCATTACGAGATACATATACATGCAATGAAAACGTTTAGAAGGGAGATTGGAAAGTGGAGACGAATTTCAACAATTATTTAGAGTCGTTAAAGGGAAAAGTTATCAAAGTGGATCGAGGTGGGCCGGAATCAAGAGTCGGAAAGTTACTCGATGTCCAATCCGACTATATTATCCTCTTAACGAAAGAGGATGGAGTACTCTACTACAAAACCCAGCATATTAAAAGCATAACGGAGAATGTGAAAGAAAGTATCGGCTTTGATTATGAGGTAGCAGACGATTTTAGTTACCCAACAGCAGAAAATTTCACTGATTTACTTGGTCAATTAAAGTATAACTGGGTCCATATAAATAGAGGAGGTCCAGAGAAAATTGAAGGTGTCCTTAATGATATAACGAATGAAGTTTTAGTTCTTGTCATTGATTCTGAAGTAATTCGACTATCTTCTTTTCATGTCAGAAATATCAGCAACAGAAATAAACCAGAGCCAATCAAAAAATCTAAAGAAGAAGCATCTGAAAAGGAAAAAGAAAAGAAGCAAGAAAAAGAAGAGTGAACGAAAGTCGCTTCATTGTAAGCGACTTTCCCAACTATAAAAGGAGGGAATGATATGGATTACAAAGACAAAGATATTAATAGTTTAAAGGGATTCCAGGTAAAAATAGTCTATGCCGGCCCGCAGGTTTTTGAAGGGCTTTTACTGGATGTAAAACAAGAGCATTTAATATTGGAACAAAATGGATCAATTTTTTATTTTAAACTGGACAACATTAAAGAATTGACGAAAAACTCGAAAGATATATTTCCTGTCCCGTTGGCGGATTTTTCGTACTTCAATGAGTCTACGTACTCGCAAGTATTGACCAATTATTTAAATGAGTGGGTGATAGTTCTAAGGGATGGTGCCGAACCGATTCAAGGTGTACTAGTAAAAGTTGGTGACTATCACATAACGTTCATTGTAAAAGATAAAATTACGTTTATCCCGATAGCTCAGATTTCCTGTTTTACAAAAGATAATAATATTGTAAGTGAAAAAAGCGAGAGTTCAAAAAATGGGGAAAAGGCAGGAAATGATTCTTCATCGACAGCCGCCAACCAAAAAAACAATGAAGAAAAAAAGATAGAGGATAAAGCGGATGATTCAAAGCAAGAAAGAGCGGCAGAAAAGAAGGAAGAAACAGTCGAAACAAACACTAAAGAGAAAAAAGCAAACAAGGGAAAATCCGATAATTCCGTGCAAGCAGCCTTGCAAAAGAATGAAGCCAAGCTAGAAAAACAAAATCAGAAGGATAACAAGCAGGTAACCATCAAGGAGTCCGGTAACCTAGAAAGCCAGAAGAAAATGATAAATAATACTTCGAATGCTGGATCTAAAAAAGTAAATGCTAACGATAAACAAAAGGCGGAGCAGGACAGCGCCCCCTCTAATCCTCACTTAAAAGAAAATGAAAAGAAAAAGAACAGTCGACAATCATCCACACTCGAAAAACTATCCGTTATCCCTTTTAGGAAGGGAGTGGATGAAGCCGAGCATTCTAATGAAAAAGTAGAAACCGCTAGCAATAATAATTCAGAAGAGAAAAAAAATAAAAAAACTACAGAGAAAATTAGTACCTCCAAATCTAAACAGAGACAAAAGAAATGTTCTCAAAGTTTGCAAGTAAAAAGGCAAGATAAAACCGATATGGAAAGTCATCCGGTAAGTGAAAAGAAGGATACCAAAGAAAAAAACACTTCGCTTAAAGCGGCAGAACAATTAAAGAGAAAGAGCGAAGAAAAAAAGGACGGAGAAATAAAGGAAAAAAAGAACAAAGAAAAAATGAATAAAGAAAAAAAGAATAGCAAAAAAGAGAAACTTGCCTCAAACAAGCCACGAAAAGACGACAACAAGTCTAATAACAAAGATAAAAGTAAAAGCAGACGCAGACGGAGAAAACAATGCTGTTCAAGAGGCAGAAAAAAATCAGTGTCTTAAAAGAGGTGAGTTCTGTTGATAATGTTTCTGTTCTTTTCGTTATGCGGAATCTGGTTGTTTTCTTATCTAAAACCTCCAAAACCATTCTACTTTCATAACCCTGGAAAAATATCCAATGCCCAGCCGATAAACAAAGAGGGGAAGTCAAGTGTATGAAAATGCCACCGTCATAACCATTTTGATATTTTCCCTCACTATATTTTTTATGTTGTGGAAACCCAGGGGACTAAACGAGACTGTCCCTACCTCAATCGGGGCTATGATGTTGCTCGTCATCGGAATAGTCCCATATCACGATATCTTAGATATTTTCAATATGGTAAGCGGTGCTTCTTTTACCATCCTATCTACGATTGTTATGACCATCATATTGGACAGCGTTGGTTTTTTTCAATGGGTAGCAGTCAATATTATAAAAAAAGTGAATGGATCTGGAAGAAGGTTATTTTTTTATATCGCAACGCTTTGCTTTTTGGCAACGATGTTCTTCAATAATGACGGTAGCATACTCATAACTACTCCCATCATCATCAGAATCGTGACACTATTAAATTTGAAACCACATGAAAAAATTCCTTACCTGATAACTGGCGCTTTGGTTGCTACTTCGGCTAGTGCTCCCATAGCAGTAAGCAATATTGCCAACTTAATCGCTTTGAAAATTGTTAATCTTGACCTGAACAGCTATGTAATCTTGATGTTTGTTCCATCGATGATTGGGATAATAACACTTGTTTCCTTACTTTTTTTCTATTTTAAAAATGATATCCCGGTAGCAATAAAAACAGGATATTATCAAGGCGGATCCAGCCATCCACTGTCTAAAGATTTCACAGAAATAGACTGGCATATGTTTGTTACGTGCATTGTCTTAGTAGTAGGGATAAGGAGCAGTTACTTTATACTAACTCCCTTAGGAATATCTTTGGAAGTGATATCAATAGGGGGAGCCATCATTTTGATTTTGCTTCGATATTTTCGTTTCGGTAAGGGGATAAAAGATATTATTACTAAGACGCCGTGGCACATTCTCTTATTTGCGTTCAGTATGTATGTAATTGTTTTTGCTTTGAAGAATGTAGGATTGACGGAGTATTTGATAAATTTAATACAGCCACTCGTAGTTGCGAATGATTTCAATGCTATTTTAACAATGGGGACCGTCCTTACTATTCTTTCAAACGTTGTAAACAATTTACCATCGGTAATGATAGGGACATTGACACTTACAGAAATGGGACTGGATATTAACACCCTTCAAGTTAGTTATCTTGCCACGATTCTCGGAAGTGATATAGGAGCTCTCCTTACACCAATAGGGACTCTGGCAACCTTAATTTGGATGTACATTTTGAGAGAATCCAATATAAACGTTTCTTGGATACAATATTTTAAAGTGACGATCATGGTGATTCCAGTTACCTTAATAGTGAGTTTGGTAAGTCTATTTCTATGGACATCTTGGATTCCGTATTAAGGAGGTCGGTCGGATTGGAACTGCTTAAGAAGTATGTAATGAAAAACCTGCAATTAGAAATATCGGGAAAAAAGATTGTAAAGGGTAAATTGTTAGAAGTAGGAAGCGATATCATTGTTCTATATGATGGTAATGATTTCTTATATATTCCGAGTATTCATATTCAACATGTATTCGAAGAAGACGAAGAAGATATTCAATTGGATGAAGCCTTATTTCCTCCAGATGGCAACTTATCATTTCGGAAAACCCTAACAAACGCTAAAGGGATATTTTCGGAAATCTTTGTTACAGGTTCCCTCTCGATTCATGGTTATGTAACAAGTATTCTAAATGACTACTTTGTATTTTATTCTCCGGTCTACAAAACGATGTATATTCCTTTTCAGCATTTAAAATGGTTAATACCTTATGACGACAACAGAACACCTTATGCTTTAGAAAAGGAAAAGCTTCCAGTGAATCCTTTGAGTGTCAGTTTATCAAGAACGTTTTATATACAATTGGAAAAATTTATCGGTAACATTATCGTTATTGATTTAGGTTTTAAACCCGGCAATGTGGGACAACTAACAAATTTACAAGGGAATCTCATGGAAATAACCACCGCAAGAGGTACGCCGGTTTTTATCAACCTTAACCATATTAAAGCTGTACACTTTCAGTAGAAGTGCGTGACAATTTCTTTCATCTATCTGTCTTAATACGACGGCAAAAAGAGAGTGGATAGGGATGTGACAAAGCAAATAACCGAACGATTTTTGGGAATCGTTCGGTTTTGATTTGGGTCAAGGCTATGTATCAGTTTCTTTCTTTCCTCCGTTTTTTCGGTAGAAGTTTCATTTTTTCAGGATTGGAGACTGGCGGAGACTACCATTTTCAAACTCACCGCATAAACATATCGTTTCAAGTTATTTTGCGAGATTAAGTCCATCCCAGAAAAAATCAACAATTTGTTCTGCGGTTTCGGTTGTGGTCGGAAAAATGCCATTACCATGCTGATCGCGATAGTTGCCAACCCGCAGCAATGCTACATAAGCATGAGCAGCAAAAGTTGGATGGATGTTGCTTTCCCCTTTATTTATTGCTTCCGTGATTGCTTGTTCAATTGCTTTATATAGCCGTTCTTCAGCTTTCTGCATGCTTTTTGTCTGTTCTTCTGACAATGTATTTTTTGTTTCACGCATGAAACCGTCTAAATCAATATCCACGGTGGCGGTTAAATGTGCTTCGGCAATTTCCAGGAGTCGTTCGCGCAAAGGAGTATTTTTCTGTAATATCTCTTGGATTTGCCCATGAATACGGGACATTAATTGGACGATTGTTTCTGTAAACAATGCTGCCTTGCTTGGAAAATAATAATAAACGGTCGCTTTCGTGACATTGGCCGCCTTGGCTACATCGTCAACGGAAACTTCCTGGTATCCATGTGCCAAAAAAAGCTCTATGGCTTCCTTGAGGATGATATCGGTTGTCGGCTGTTTCCGGTCATTTGCGCGTGGTCTTCCCAGCGGCCGTTGGTTATTCGCGGTCAATCTTGCTCTCTCCTTATATCCTTCTATTTCTGCAAGTATATCATAAGTTTTATAAAATAAGATTACTGTAAATTGAAAATTAACCGACCAGTATATATAATTATAGACAGCAATTATCTTTCAACTAGAGAAGGGGATGGGCATGACTAATTTTTTGGAATGGTTAGGGAAAGCGGCGGCTGGTAGAAAAACCAGATGGCTAACCGTAGTAATATGGATTGTTCTTGTGGCAATCGTATCGCTGGTTTGGCCCCAAGTAAATCAGGAAGAAGCAGGATCGGATAACCTGTTACCGGAAAGTGCAATGTCGCAGGAGGCTGCCAGGATCGTTGATGAACAGTTTCCGGATGATTCAGGCGTTCCGTTGCTCTTAGTATGGTACAGAGATAGCGGATTGTCAGATGAAGATTTTTCTTCTGTTCAATCTTTGTTTGGTGATTTGGGAGAAAAGCCACTTGCATATCAAAAAATGATTCCCCCATTTGGGGAGATGCCTGCCCAGATACTGAAGGGGGCAGCTTCAGGAGATGAAACCGCACTTACAACGCCGATATTTTTCAGTGAAAAAGCTACAACAGATGATCTGGAAAAAGCGATGGTCGGTTTGGAAGAACGGATAAACGGCTTGACGGACGAAGAGGTATTCGGAAAGGATATTGACTCGGAAGGGCTTCATGTCCGTTTCACCGGTCCGGTAGGTATACAGACGGATGCGACTGCTTTGTTCGGCCAGGCGGATGTCACCTTGTTGATTGCCACTGTATTATTGGTGCTGGTACTTTTGATTGTGTTATACCGTTCTCCTATACTGGCAGTCGTTCCGCTTATAGGGGTAGGTTTTGCCTACGGTTTGATTAGCCCGTTACTAGGATTCTTCGCTAGTCAGGGGTGGATCGTTGTCGATGCGCAGGCAATATCCATCATGACCGTTCTCCTATTCGGGGCTGGAACGGATTATTGTTTGTTCCTGGTTTCCCGCTATCGGGATGAACTGAAACTGGAGCCGAATAAATATAAGGCACTGCAACTGGCGATCTCTAATTCCGGCGGGGCTATCATGATGAGTGCACTGACGACGGCAATCGGTTTATTAACATTGTCACTGGGGCAGTACGCTTCCTACGACCGTTTTGCTGTTCCGTTTAGTCTTGCAATTGTCATTATGTGTATTGCCGTGTTGACCTTACTTCCAGCAATACTGGCACTATTTGGAAGAATCGCATTTTTTCCCTTCATCCCAAGAACAGAAAAGATGGCGAAAGAGTTAACAGAGAAAAAAGGCAGACCTGTCCGCGAGCCGAAAACGAGAAGCAGGTTCAGTAGTGCGGCAGGACGGCTGGTTACGGGAAAACCATGGCCGATCATTATGCTCTGCCTGCTCTTTTTAGGAGGATTGGCAGCCATTGTGCCAAGAATCGATTATACCTATGGCTTGTTGGATTCGTTTCCGGATGATATGCCATCCCGTGAAGGTTTTGCGGTGATTGCTGAACATTATCCTGCGGGGGAAATTGCACCTGTTGAAGTAATCATCGAAACGGATGGCGAGGCAGCTGTGGATACTATTCAAACAGAACTTGCCGAAATGGAGAATGTCGCTGCGGTAAGTGATTCCCGCCTTGGTAAAAACAATGAAGACATCGTACAGTATTCCCTGACACTCTCTATTGATCCCTACTCCTCTGAAGCAGTGGGTATGATACCGGCTATTAGGGATAGAACAGTAGGGGTCCTGGAAGAATCAGGTATAGATACTGCCGATCAACGTGTATGGCTTGGTGGAGAGACGGCAAATCTTTATGACACTGAAAAAATATCCACTCGGGACCAAAACATCATTATTCCTGTCATTCTTGTGATTATCGCAATTTTGCTGCTTGGTTATTTGCGTTCGGTTGTGGCGATGGCGTATTTACTTTTGACGGTCGTTCTGTCATTCTTCTCCGCTTTAGGGCTTGGATGGCTGTTTATTCATTATGGGATGGGTGAACCAGCGATGCAGGGGCTGATCCCTTTATATGCCTTTGTCTTTTTAGTAGCACTTGGTGGAGATTATAATATTTTCATGATATCGAGTATTTGGAGAAACCGGAAACAGATGCCTTTAAAACAGGCAATCGCAGAGGGGGTAGGTGAGACCAGCAGTGTCATTACCTCCGCAGGTCTTATTTTGGCAGGGACATTTTCTGTATTAGCAGTCATGCCGATACAAGTGCTTGTTCAGTTTGGAGTCGTTACGGCAATCGGTGTGTTGCTGGATACCTTTATTGTCAGGCCATTGCTAGTTCCGGCGATTACAACCGTATTAGGCAACTATGCATTTTGGCCAGGGGCACTGTCGAAAAAAGCAGTAACAGAAGATCAAAAAGAAAAAGGCTAGAAGAAGCCCCCCCTTTGGGGTCAGTCCCCGCTATAAACAATCTATAATAGAAGATAAGAGTAAGTCGTCTTGGATAATTTGTAGGGCGAAAAGGGGCGAATCCAGTATCTCCTGAGCGTCGTATACGTCTATAAGAGAGAAAACCGTTATAGTTGGAATAAAAGGAGGGCTGTGTATGGGAAAGTGGTTTCCAGCCGTCTATGATTTTTGTATGAAGCCCTTGGAACGACGACAATTCAAGAAGGTCCGAACCGAACTTATCTCCAAAGCAAAAGGGCGGGTTCTGGAGATAGGGGCAGGTTCTGGAATTAACTTTCCTTACTACTTGCATCAGACTCAACAGGTCGATGCAGTTGAACCGGATCAACAGATGTTGCGACGATCTGCTAGTGCAAGGGAAAAAAGCGGAGTACCAATCAAGCTTCACGAAGCAAAGGCAGAAAAATTGCCATTTGCTGATAATACATTCGATACTGTAGTAGCGACTCTAGTATTTTGTTCGGTTTCTGATCCGTGGATGGCCTTAGCGGAATTGGAGCGGGTAAGTAAACCAGGTGCACAACTCCTCTTCTTCGAGCATGTCAGAATCCATGAACATCCTTTTTGGGCAAAAGTTCAAGATATTTTGACCCCTGTATGGAAAAAGGTTTGTGACGGTTGTCATTTAAACAGGGAAACGCTCCATTACGTAAAAAATACAGATTTATCGATAAAGGAAACGAAAGCGTATTATAAGGGGATTTTTGTAACAATGGAGTGTTTAAACACCAAACAGCACGAAGTGTAACGAAGAAGAATCATGACTAAGACAAAATAAAAAAACAAGGTCCGTAAGTATCCGGGCCTTGTTTTTGTTGTACCGATTATATTAGGCAACGTTTTTGCACGCTTCTGCACATGTGAAACAGATTTCCGCGCACTTTTGGCAATGTTCTTGTTCGTGTTTTTTGCATTCATTTCCGCAGTCTTCACAAATTTTTGCGCAAACGGAAGCTAATTCAGCTACATATGGAGTACCCCGAGTAATTGCCTGGGCCAAGTATCCACAAATATCTGCGCATTCCCGATCTAGTCGTATGCATGGCGTCATCATTTTTACGTCATCTTCCTGCAAACAAGCATCATAACAATGGTTACATGCCACCATACATTCATGTAACGTGTGGAGAAGTTCTTGGTATTTTTCGTGTGCCATTTATCTAACCTCCATTAAGTATTTGTCTCTATAAATTTCCCGAGTATATTCCATACTAAACGGATTTTTGGAATCTCCTCTAAGAATCACTGACTGCCATATAGCGTATAAAGGTTAATTGCGAATGAACAGCTTCCGAAAAGCGCACAATAGCTGCATAGGAATTTATGCACAGAAGAAACATTACCTTTGTCTTTCAGACTGCGACAAAGGTAATGTTAGTGTTTCTTGAATAGCGCTTCCTAGTGGCTTATGATGTTAACGTCTGATATTATCTAATTTTATTGAAAGGAAGTATAACATGGCTCAATCATCTGTAAAAGTTGCGATACAGAAGTTTGGTAACTTTCTTAGTTCCATGGTGTTGCCAAACATAGGTGCATTTATTGCATGGGGATTGATTACGGCATTGTTTATTCCTGATGGAATTATTCCGAATGAAGAGCTTGCCAAATTAGTCGATCCGATGGTTAAGTACTTATTACCGCTTTTAATCGGTTATACCGGCGGTAAATTGATTCACGATCAGCGCGGGGGTGTAGTCGGGGCAATCGCTACAATCGGTGTGATTGTCGGAGCACCGGATACGCCAATGTTCCTTGGCGCCATGATCATGGGTCCGCTTGGAGCTTACGTCATTAAAAAATTCGACCAGCTAATCGATGGAAAAATCAGAACTGGTTTCGAAATGCTAGTTAATAACTTTTCTGCTGGTATTTTAGGTGGATTGATGGCAATTCTTTCCTTCCTGGCAGTCGGCCCGGCTGTTGATGGATTCACCCAAGTATTGGTTCTGGGTGTAGATTGGCTAGTAGGAGCAGGTTTACTGCCATTGACGAGTATTCTAATAGAACCAGCTAAGATTTTGTTCTTGAATAACGCAATCAATCACGGTGTCCTGTCACCAATCGGATTAGAACAGGTGCAAAACGCAGGAAAGTCGGTACTGTTCCTTCTTGAAGCGAACCCAGGACCAGGTCTAGGCGTATTGCTTGCCTTCTCTCTTTTTGGTAAAGGCACAGCAAAACAATCCGCACCAGGCGCTGGTATTATTCACTTCCTGGGCGGGATTCACGAAATTTATTTCCCATACGTTTTGATGCGTCCGATGTTGTTCATCGCTGTTATTCTTGGTGGGATGAGCGGTGTCTTCACCCTTGTATTGTTGGGTGGAGGACTTGTTGCTCCTTCGTCACCAGGAAGTATTATTGCCATCACTGCGGTAACTCCTCCTCAGACAATGGCTTATGTTGCCAACTATTCGGCGGTTATCGTCGCTACGATTGTTTCTTTCATCGTATCGGGAATCGTATTGAAATCCGGAAAACAATCGGATGAAGATATCGACGAAGCGACGAAAAAGATGGAAGAAATGAAAGGAAAGAAAAGCTCAGTTTCCGGCGCAGTTTCTTCTGGAGCGAACCAAAGCACCGCTGAAAAGGGAGTTATGCCTGAGGATGTTGAAAAAATCGTTTTTGCTTGTGATGCCGGCATGGGATCCAGTGCAATGGGGGCTTCCTTGCTCCGTAAGAAAGTGAAGGAAGCGGAGCTAGATGTCGAGGTAACCAACACGTCAATCAGCAATTTGCCAAGTGACGCTCAAGTCGTTATCACTCAGGAAGAACTGACACCACGCGCCAAAAACAAACTGCCAAACGCTTACCATATTTCAGTGGATAACTTCTTGTCCAGTCCTGAATATGATAACCTGATTGACAGTTTGCGAAGTGGGGTATCAGAGGAATTAGCCGATCTTGTCGAGGATTCTCAGCAAGAGGTGACAGAACCGGATCCAGGCCATGGTGATGACGATGACCTGCTTCTTGAAGAAAATATTTTCATTGGTCAGGAATTTGACACAAAAGAAGAGGCAATCCGCTTTGCTGGTGAAGCATTGGTAAAAGCAGGTTATGTAGAAGAAAGCTACGTTGAGGCCATGATCGAACGGGATAACATGACTTCTACCTATATGGGGAATAATGTAGCGATACCACACGGTACGGAAGATGCCAAAAAAGCTGTACGGAAGTCCGGTTTCACCGTCGTTCAGGTCCCAAATGGCGTGGACTTTGATGGCGAAGATACCAAATTGATCTTCGGTATTGCTGGCAAAGACGGTACTCATTTGGAGATTCTGTCCGGAATCGCGGTTATTTGTTCGGAAATGGAAAATATCGAACAAATGGTCCAAGCTAAAACAGCTAAAGAACTAAAGGATATTATTAACAGCAAATAAGCACCCCATTGAATAGAAAGGCGGGATAATCCTGCCTTTCTGTTCTAGTTTTAGCGTTTGGCCCGATAAAGGAAACAAGGCATTATAGCAATTTTGCTTCCTGCTTTTCTGTAGATGGACAGAAAGAGTAATAAGAGGGATATTTTAATGTAGAAATGAGTGGGTAATATGTTTATTACATCACGGGAAAAATCCATCATAGAGTTAATTGTCAAAACGTCAGGAAAGCATACTGCACAATCCTTGGCTTCTTTTCTTAATGTAAGTGTACGGACGATTCAGCGAGATTTGAAATCTGCAGCAAAATTTCTGGATCAATTTCAATTGAATTTGAACCGGACGCCGGCTGATGGTCTTGTAATCGATGGTAAAAATGAACATATTTACCGGTTGATGCAGCATTTATCCAGTTTGAATCCGACAGATGAAACACCTGAGGAGAGAAAGCTCCACTTGTTGATCACCTTGTTGCACGAGGGAGTGTCTTTTAAGACGCAAGTACTGGCAAAGCAGTTGGGTGTCAGTACCGCCACCTTGACAACTTATCTAAATGATTTGGCTGTCTGGCTGGAAAAATTCGGCGTGACGCTTTCGAGAAAAAGGGGCGTAGGCGTGGAATTGATAGCAAGGGAATCCGACAAGAGGAAAGCCTTGGCAGGTTATTTTTCAATTCATTTTCATGAAGAGTTGATCGAGTATTTATATTTGCTGCAAAAAGGGAACCAGCTGAATGGCCTTGTATTCGGATACTTTTCTCCGCAATATTTGCAGGAAATCGACTCGTTAGTAAGCCGGACGATCAATAAAGGGCAAACAAGGCTAGCTGACAGTGATTACATAGGTTTGATTATTCATATGTGTATCACGGTTCAACGTTCGGAAAGTCAGTATCGTATGGAACAGACTGATCAAATGGTAGACAAGTCTTCGCTTGAATACCGGAGAATGAAGCAAATGTGCGAGGATTTGATACAAAAGTTCGACGTTCCACTGACAGAAAATGATGTCTTGTTTCTTACAGTTATGCTAAAGGGATCAAAACTGCAGAGAGCCAATTCCATCGGATACGACAGTATCATGCTTGGCCGATTAATAAAGGATGTCATCTCTGATGTTTCCAATCAGCTCCATATCTACTTATCAGATGATTTTTCCTTATTCCAGGGTCTGCTTGCTCATATGGAACCTTCTTTATTCCGGTTACAGCAGGGGATGGAATTATTCAACCCGCTAACCGATGAAATCAAACGGAAATATCCGGTATTGTTCATGGCCGTTAAAAACAGCTTGGAAACACATTTTCAAGAGGTACACTTTCCTGACGAAGAAGTAGCCTTTATTGTTCTCCACTTTGGCTCGGCATTGCTGATGAATGAGGAAAAGGCAGTAATTCAGGCGGTAGTCGTTTGTCCAACAGGTATAGGAGCCTCGAAGATGTTGGCCAGCCGGATTCAGCAGGAAGTACCGGAAATCGAAGAAGTAGAAATTTTATCGATCAATGATTTCCGTAATGCTAATCTCAGCTCGTTTGATGTGGTTATCTCTACCGTAAGGCTGCCTTTTAGTGACCTAGAATATATCTTGGTAAGTCCTCTGCTCAGTGAGGAGGATACGGAAGCAATCCATGACTTCTTGAAACGCAATCTCAAAAAACTGACGGGCAAGAAACAATATATCAGGCCAGCAAATGAAAAAGAAACTTCCAGCCATACTGAAAAACAAGGAATTCATGATTTGCTTGAGGAAATCAAGGATGTCCATTCCAGTATCGAAGGAATTTTGGCCAATCTTCGTGTTTACCGGTATCAAGATACTTCCGACCATCGTGAAGTACTGCGGAAGATGGTGGAGCAAGCGGAGGAAGACCAGCTTCTCGATGATTCAAATAAAGTGCTTGTCGAGTTGGAAGAACGCGAAAACAGAGGAGGCTTAGGGATTCCGAATACCAATATGGGCTTGTTCCATTGCCGGGACGACCATATCCACGAATTGATTTTCCAAGTATCCCATCTGGAGCAGCCTTGTACAATTAAAGGGATGGATGGTCAGGAAGTTCAAATGAAAAACCTCTTACTCATGCTGGCGCCGGATAGCATGAGTCTCCGGGAGCAGGAGGTACTTAGCCTGATCAGTACGAGTTTGATTGAAAATGATGTTGCTATGATGATTTTTTCATCCTCTAACGAAGCAATGATCCGCAAAAAATTGGAGGATCTTTTTCTGGATTATCTACAAAATAACTTGATAAAGGAATGATTACATTGAAACAAACTGTTCACTTTGGAGCAGGAAATATCGGCCGCGGTTTTATAGGCGGGTTGTTCGCCGAATCTGGTTACCATGTCACCTTCGTCGATATTGCCGAACAAATCATCAATAAACTGAATGAACAAAAAAGCTATCAGGTGAAGTTGGCTACAGAACAGGAACAGACTACCACCATTGAGAATGTTTCCGGTTTGAACAACTTGAAGCAGGAAGAAGAAGTGATTGATGCCATAAAAAATGCTGTTTATTTAACGACGGCAATCGGCCCGAATATTCTTCCGCGGATTGCTCCATTGATTGCACGTGGTTTAACCGAGCGTGTCTATGAAACAGATGAGAAATTGTATGTAATCGCTTGTGAAAATCAAATCTCTGCGACCGATATATTGAAGAAGCACATCCTTGAAAACCTTGACGAGGATACCAAAGAAAGGCTGGAAGGGAGGGTGTACTTCTTCAACTCTGCTGTAGATCGAATCGTTCCGATCCAAGAGGACCCGGAATCTTTGGATGTGCTGGTAGAGCCGTATTTCGAATGGGTAGTCGAAACTAATCAGGACATTCCGCCAATTGATGGTATGAAGGTTGTGGATGAGCTCGCACCATTTATTGAGCGTAAATTGTTCACTGTCAATACGGGGCATGCGGTAATAGCTTACTTCGGTTATCTTGCTGGAAAAAGTACCATTGATAAGACGCTAGCCGATGAACAAATTGCCGGGCAAGTACGTGAAACGCTGAAAGAAACCGGTGATTATCTAGTGAAGCGATACGGCTTGGACAAAGAAGAACATCTCTCCTATATTCAAAAAATAATTGAGCGGTTTAAAAACCCATACCTGAACGATGCTGTTACAAGAGTCGGCCGTGCACCGATCCGTAAGCTGGGGCCGGAGGACAGGCTGATCCGCCCGGCAACCGAAGCTCAAAAAGCAGGACTTTCGTTCACAAATTTAGCAAAGGCTATTGCGGCAGCACTGTTGTTTGACTATTCGGAGGATGAAGAAGCGGTGAAAATCCAGGGAATGATTCAGGAACATGGCCCAGCCTACGTCTTGAAAGAAGTAAGTGGCCTGGATGAGGACAGTGAGATCAGCAAAGAAGTAATCGAGCAATACCGGAAACTAAAGCAATAATGGAAAGATAGAACACCAAACGCCTGGAGAAATTCCTCCAGGCGTTTTTTCATTAACTTTTTTATGTCCATGGTCGGTATAAATTTCTAACCAACTTTGGATGACTACTACTATTCTTGTAGAGCCAAAAGCTATAAGCAGCGAGGTTGAAACATAAAAAGTCTTCGATAATACAAATCATTTTCCTCCACTGTTGAAGCATCTTTTGGGAGTAACTATGTTAAGAAATAAGGAGCTGTACATGGCGGAGGAAATACCCGAAGACTCCCGCGGGAGGAAAGGCCTCGGTGAGATCCCGCAGAGCTTTAGCTCGAGGAAGCTCACCAGCCGCCCCCGGAAAGCGAAGGGTATTTCCGCAGCGAGGAATAAAACTCCAAAAGTAGATAAGTACTTTCCTATCGGATAAAAAAGACGTTTATAAACAAAACTAACAGACGGGAATATTGTTTTTTTCAAGAAGGGAAGATAGCATGAAAAATCGTTTAATCGATTGGCCAACTTTTATCGGCGCTTTACTTCTTTTGCTTTTGGTCACTATTCCGCTCGTCTTATTTCCGGAAGAAGGGGAAGCTTTTGTACTGGCTGCCAATGACTTTGTCACTCAGAACTTCGGTGTCCTTTATTTACTGGTCGGCTTTGTATTGTTCTTTTTTTTGATATATGTTGCTTTTAGTGTCAACGGTCAAATCAAACTTGGAGAAAAAGATGAAAAACCGGAGTTTAACACCTTTTCCTGGGCAGCAATGCTTTTTTGTGCAGGTATCGGATCGAGTATACTGTACTGGGGAACGATTGAATGGGCTTACTATTATCAAGATCCACCCTTTGGAATCAATCCAGGTTCCAGGGAAGCGATCCAATGGGCAAGTTCTTACGGGATTTTTCACTGGGGTCCAATCGCCTGGGCTATTTATACACTCCCGGCTTTGCCTATGGCCTATTTTTATTATGTAAGAAGAAAGCCGGTACTGAAAATAAGTGAAGCCTGCAGGCCGTTAATCGGCCGTTTGACTGACGGGCCCATTGGCAAATTGATTGATGTGTTATTTATGTTTGGGTTGATGGGTGGCGCCGGAACCACGCTTGCCCTTGGAGCACCGATGATAGCAGAAGGTGTATCCAGGTTGACAGGACTACCGGCAAATATGACGATGCAGACGATTATTCTTGTTCTTTGTACGACCATTTTTGCCTTAAGTGCCTATTCCGGTTTGCGTAAAGGAATCAAAGTGTTGAGTGATTTGAATCTTTGGCTTGCCATCTTTTTGCTGTTGTTCATTTTCGTGTTAGGTCCTACGAGATTCATCGCGGAAACAACGACCAATAGTATTGGATTAGTCCTGGATAATTTTTTTCATATGAGCACATGGACGGAACCGTTTAATAATTTGGGACCGTTCGAACGCACTGGATTCCCGGAAGGGTGGACGGTTTTCTACTGGGCGTGGTGGCTCGTGTATGCCCCGTTTGTCGGCCTGTTTGTCGCGAAAATATCCCGGGGTCGGACGATTCGGCAAATGGTGCTTGGAACGATTATTTACGGGTCACTTGGCAGTCTGCTTTTTTTCGGAATCATGGGTAACTTCGGGTTATATATGCAGCTTTCCGGAGAGTTCGATGTGGTAAGTGTATTGAACGAACAGGGTGCTCCCTATGCAATTATCAGCATAATCAATCAGCTGCCTTGGGCTCCACTGATCATTCTTGTTTTTACCGTCCTGGCTATCATCTTTCTTGCGACAACCTTTGACTCGAGCTCGTATATTCTCGCTTCTGTTGTACAATCAGAAGTGGAGGATGAGCCGTTACGCTGGAATCGATTGTTTTGGGCGTTTACACTCTGTCTAATGCCGTTGGTACTGATGTTCATCGGTGGGTTGTCCACCCTGCAGACAGCTAGTATTGTTGGAGGATTTCCATTATTGTTTATCATGCTGATGCTCGCATGGTCGTTCATGAAGGCTTCCACAGATGACTTAAAGGCATCTGAGCATTATAAGCCGAAAACAATCAATCTGGATTCCAAAAAAATTAGGCAGCGGTTGAGGAGAAAAAAGAAAAGGGAGGACGCGTCCGAGGATTTGAAGCAATAAACTGTGGATTAGAGAAATGCCAGGTATCCCGATTAGCAGATACCTGGCACTTCTTTTCTTCAAAAAATCAACTTTAAATCCGATATAAAAAGCAGGGTAGGAAATAAAAGGAATATGGTGGGGGAAGAGATATGCAATTGCTGTTTAAAAACAAAAAAGCGACAAACAAAACTTTTATCGATGAAACGCTTATCAATAACACTTATCTGAAGGTCGATCATCATCCAGATTTGATGAAACAATTAAAAATGATCAATTTAGAAAAGCAGGATTTACTTGTACTTGCTTCTCTAAAGCCCTTCGTACAGAAAAATATTCATGGCATTGTGGATCAATTTTACCGGAACTTGGAGTATGAAGGGTCCCTGATGAACATTATTGAAAGCAACAGTTCGGTCGAACGCTTGAAAAAAACGCTGCTTATTCACATTCAAGAGATGTTCGACGGAAAAATAGACGATAATTTTATTGAAAAAAGACTTCGAATCGCCCATATCCACTTTAAAATCGGTCTGCAGCCAAAGTGGTATATGTGTGCATTTCAGGATATTTTATTGTCCCTGATTGCTATCATTAATCAGAACATAGACTCCAAAGAAGATTCCTTGAAAGCAATTCAAGCGGTGACGAAAATATTAAGCTTGGAACAGCAACTTGTGTTGGATGCTTTTCAGGCGGAAAACGAGGCCACCTATCGCAAGCAGGAGGAAGAAAAGAATCTTCTCCATAGCGAAATAAAGGATACTTCGTCAGACTTGGCTGCTGTCTTTGAAGAAACGACGGCTTCTATCAGAGAGTTAGTGACTAACTTAGAAGGTATTTTGCATATTTCCAAAAAGGGAACCGAGACTTCGATGGATGTTGAACAGACATCGATAACCGGAAAGCATGATTTAGAAAATCAACAGGACAAAATGACAGATATCAATGTCCGCATGGAAAGAATCAAAGAGGAAACAGAAGGGCTATTGGAGATTTCCAACCAAATAGGAGAGGTAGTCACGATAGTGACGGGTATTGCCGAACAAACGAACTTGCTTGCACTAAATGCTTCGATTGAAGCGGCCCGCGCTGGAGAACACGGTAAAGGTTTCACGGTAGTTGCTGATGAGGTAAGGAAGCTTGCAGAAGAAACAAAGAAATCAGTATCGAGTGTTTCAGAGCTTGTAGGGAAAACGGATGCCCAAATCCATGGGGTTTCTTCTTACATCTCCGAGGTGAGAGAATTGATTCATAATGGAACCGATGATATGAAACAAATCAATCAGGTGTTTGATACGATTGTGTCCAAAATGAAACAGAGTAAAAATCAAAGTGATTCGGTTGAAGTGGAAATCGAAACGTTTAAAAACAGTCTGGACGAAGTCAACAATGCGGTCACGCATGTAGCAAGTTCTATCGATGGATTAGTGGAATTGACCAAGAAGTAAAGGAGAGTCCAGTAATCTGGGGAAGGAAAGGAAAGATATAAAATAAAATTCCTGGATTACGTTGGGTGAGCGGAAGTCTTTCCAGACCAATTGGGTAGACTTCTGATTATGAGGGAAGAGAAAAAGGTGGTGTCCGATTGCAAAATGGCGGGCAGTACCTTTTTCTTTAGCTTTATAGAAGTGAAATACTTCCACAAGTTGTGAAGTTCGCATTCTTAGTATGGCAGTTACCCCGTGTGGCAAAGTGATTTCATTATGCTAATCCAATGGCAGGGGAATTTAGAAAAATGATTTTAGGCGGTTCTATCACTTTCCATTCCCGGTATACTCTTTTTGAGTCGTTCTTATTACATTTTCAAAAAGGAGTGAGGAAATGCTGAGAAAAGTGCTTTTTGTTGGCACTTTGTTGTTTTTGTTGCTTCCCGCTGGCGTGTTGGCTGGTTCATTCGGAAAAGGAGATCCGCCTGGAAACCCGGGTGAATGGTATGTCGGAACAACTCCGGATAATTTATTGGACGGAAACCATCCGATCTTGTTTGTTCACGGGCTGAACAGTTCTTCTCATACATGGTGGGAAAACAATGACATGTATGACACCGCTTTCGAGAATGGGTTTGAAACGGCGTTTATCGACTTGTATCCAACAAGGAATATGTGGGATAACGGAGCTTTATTAGCGGAAAAACTACAAGAAATGTACCACTTCTTTGGAGAAAAGGTAGTAATCGTCGCGCATAGTAAAGGGGGAATCGATGCTCAATCAGCTCTGGTGCATTATGGAGCTGCACCATATGTAGAAAGAGTCATCACTTTATCCGCTCCACACCATGGCAGTGAACTGGCAGACCTCGCGTACAGCAGCTGGGCCGGCTGGCTGGCAGGAATACTAGGCAATAGAAATGATGCAACCTATTCCCTTCAAACAGGCTACATGGCGAATTTTCGGTCCGAAACGGATGGGAATCCGGGAAACATTCCTTTTCTAACCTTCGGCGGAACAGAACGGGGCAGCTTTGGCAGCTCGTTATATTGGGGAGGGTTATATTTAAACCGTTATGGTCCCAATGATGGAGCGGTGACTGTTGCAAGCTCCAGACTTCCGTACGGAGAAGAAATAAGTATAGGGGCTTGGGATCATCAAACCATTAAACAAGGTACATCAACTTTTGACCTTTTTTCTGGTTACTTAATGGCTGGTGGGGAGGGAGAGATACAGACAACAGGACAGACCTTTTCTATATTTGGAAAAGACAAGGTGGCTGTGCAGGACAATAATGTCGGTTATGTATTGAGAGGCGGTCAGTCTGACGGGCGACAGGCAGAGTCTTTTTATGTAGAAGCTCAAGCCGAAAAGGTAACGGTAGATTGGTTAAGCGATCAAAAATTATCCCAGCTGACGCTGGTGGGACCTGATCAAAACACTTATAGCGATTTTTCAGTAGAAGCAGATACTTCTGGTTATTTCAATGGGGCCTATCATCATCGCATTACAGTAGAAAAACCGGCTGCGGGTGAGTGGTCGATTAGAGCGGATAACAATGGTCCACACTATTATTTTCTGCAAGCAGCCATCGACAGTCCGCTAAATGAGAAGCTGAAAATTAATTCAAGAAATGGTCGGTTTCATGTCTATCGAAACGACCAAGAAAAACGTCCGAATGTAACAGTGAAATTGGAAAAATATCAGGGGAAAAAACATCAATCGCAAACATTCCATACGTCTGACCGGGATTTCCAACTGCCGGAATTAGGAAAAGGGGTATATAACCTTACATTCGATATTAGGGGAAATGACCGCGGCAGAAAGTATCAGCGGACAGTAGTGAAATCCGTATATGTGGACGATAATGGCCGTAGGCATGATTAGTATATAAGAAGTCTATGATAGATAAAGTTTAAAAGCGGCTTGTGTGGAAATTAAATTTCATCCAAACCACTTTTGTCTAATTTTAAGAGGTTTATGTCCTCTATTACTTCATTCATTTAACAAACTTTTTAAATTGGTCTCTGTTCCTTCCACGATGAGCGATCGGTGGTGACGCCTGCGGGAACAGAGCGAGTCGAAGATCCACTTGGTCAAGTGATCTTCTTGACCAAGTTAGCTGAGGCCGTGCCCGCGGCAAGCTTCCACCGACAAGCGATTCGTAAAAGCAATAGCAAACTTTGAGAGACCACCTTTAGGTTAAAAGAACTTTTTCAGTGGCCTCATTTGTTTACCAGCTGGCTTTTTTTACACCGGGGATTTGACCTTTATACGCTAGCTCTCGAAAGCAAATCCGGCATAATTTAAACTTGCGAATGACAGAATGAGGACGGCCGCAGCGCTCGCAGCGAGTGTATTCCTGCACTTTATACTTTTGCGGCCGTTTTTGTTTAGCAATCATCGATTTTTTAGCCAATACGTTTCCCTCCTTATCGAATCATTTTTATTTATAATAAAAAAGTAATTGTTTGAAGAAGAGAATAGTATAACATAGTATCCATGTAATGGACAGTTTCCGGTTTGAAGAAACGTATTCCAGTCAAAATCGGAGAATTTATCTGGCTAGCTGTTCCCATTGACCATAATAATAATAGATTTCTTCCATGACGCTTTGATCATCTTTAGCTTCAACCCCACCGCGTATACGGGAAATCGTGCCGTCTATTTCGAGAATATGTTCTTTCTCGACACTATATTGAATGCGGCGAACGACTTTGTCCCAGGCTTTTTCCATATAGATGGCCTCTGACTTCGCTTTTTTCCAGTTTTTATCTTTTATATCCGCTTCGAGATTTTGGATAGATTCGTATAAGCGGTCATCCTTGCCAATCGGCTGTTTTAAAAAAGCACCGCTGTTCATGACGGCGATGAATACGGCCAACGTTAACAAAGGAATGAAGTACAATAGAAACTTTTTCATTTTTTGTTCCTCCATTCTTAATAGGGTCCTTCGTAATCTCCTATATCTGTTTCTTTGCCGATGTCATCTTCGAATTTGTCGATATATAGGCTTTCATCTGGCAGGATTAACGCATAGGAGACTTGTTTTACGTCGTTTATATTCTTTGCCTTTAATTGTTGATGAAGCCAGTCTTGATCTTTGCTCCGCTGCGTTAGGTTTTGTTTCAATACAATTCCGTCCTGAATCACTTCCGTAGCTAAGCGTCCGGGTTTAGTGGCAATTTGCAAATCCTTGCGTGTGACAGGTAGGTACTGTGGTTTCTGTTTGACAGAAAGTTCTCCGTTAATTTCAAAAACTGCATACTCTACTTGCGTGATATCAAAGATATTCTTACTGCGCAAAAGGGTCATCAATTCACTCATTTTAATGCGCATTTTCCCCAGATTTTTTTCTAAAATTTTTCCGTCTTCCACGACCACTGTCGGTTCTCCATCAAGTACTTTTCCTAGATAACGATTTTTGATTGTTATAAATTGCAGCAAGCCAGTCAACAAAGCATAGCCAACAAGACCGAGCCAGTGTGCCCATGCCTTAGAGGAAAGATCTGTTGCAAGGGTAGCCGCAATCGATCCAATCGTTATACCGTTAATGTAATCAAAAAAGGTAAGCTGGCCAACCTCCTGTTTGCCAAGCAACCTGGTAAAAATCAATAAAGTGAAAAACGAGATGATGACTCGGACGATTACTACAATGGTTTCATTCATAGGGAGTGTCTCCTTTCCTTCACAAAATTTATATTCTGCATTAACAAAAATTTTATTAGCAAAAACGTGGAATGTTTGATGCATCGGAATAACGGAAAGAATAGAAGTGTGAGAAAAAGTCATCATTTCGTAATAAAGTTTTGACAAAACTGTGAACAAGGTGGATAATAGAAGTAAGAATAAAGGAGGATGAGTGGGATGGCTACGAAAGCTCAAATTCTCAATGCAACCAAAATAATTGGAGCTGTTGTACTAACAGCAGGAATTATAATTTTCATGGCAGGTTTCTTTGCAAGCGGTTCCAGCATTTTAACCCCGATTGGAATCGGAACTGTCATGGGAGCGGTGTTTATCTTTCTTATGGGCGTGTTTTTGGTAGTGACGGAAGAAATATTGGAGAAAATTGAACATCGGAAGCAGATGGTTCCGAGTATGCATAAAAAATGAGCACCTGTTGTCAGGTGCTCATTTTTTGTTTAAATATAACCCCAAATCAATGCCAGCAATGTACCGAAAACGGTAAGCAGAGCAATGATCACTCCGTAGTAAATGTTGAGGTATATAGTGCCTCTATCCTCGGATTCTCCTGCATGCATGAATACGACCAGCTGTAAGCCAGCTTGAATAAAAGCCGTTACAAGTAAAATAGTCATGCCGACGGTAAACGACATATCCATAAAATAAACCATTAGAGCAACATTCGTCAGGACTAAAGAAAATACAAAGCCCATGACCTGCTTACGTGGGAATAATTCTTTCATATCACATCATTCCTTTCAGATAGACGAAGCTGAAAATGAAAATCCAGACGACGTCCAGAAAGTGCCAATAAAGCGAGAAGATGAATGATTTGTTGGCTGTTTCCGGTGTAAGACCACGTTTCTTGATTTGAATGATAATGAATAGTCCCCAGAACAAGCCGAAGGTAACGTGTGCTCCGTGCGTCCCTAGTGTAGTTAATAGAATCGAAGTGAAGGCACTTGTCTGTAAAGCAGCACCTTCTTCGATATAAGTGAAGAACTCCACTACTTCAAATCCGACAAACGCAAGTCCCAGCAGCAAGGTAATGCTAAAGAAAGTGATTGTCGCTTTTTTATTCATCAGCCTCATTGCATGTACGCCGAGTCCGATGGTAAAACTACTGGTCAATAAGATAAAGGTTTCAAACATGACCGGAGTTATTTCAAAAATCTCACTCCCTGTGGGACCGCTGCCTGTTCGATTTTCCAATGTAAAGTAGGAAGCGAACAGCGTAGCGAATAACATGATTTCAGCCCCAAGGAACATCCAAAAGCCCAGTATATTCAAGTTGTTTTGTTCTGTGCTGTATTCGAGAGGTTTGGTTTGATCTACTTTCATTGTTGAGCACCTCCCAATTTTTCTTCCGTTTCTCGTACTTCTTCTACTGGTATGTGGTATCCGTGATCCTTTTCAAAGGAACGGTGTGCCAGACAGGCAAAGATACCAAGCAGAGCAATGACTGCCAAAATCCAGATACTGAATACAAGCGCAAACCCGAGTACGAAGAAGATCGCGCTCATGATAAACGGAACTCCACTGTTATTTGGCATGTGAATCTCTTTGTATTCGCCAGGGAATAGCTTATGCCCTTTTTTCTTGGAATTCCAGAAAGCTTCACTGGAATCGACTTGTGGTGTAACGGCAAAGTTGTAATCAGGGACCGGTGTATGGGTTGCCCATTCAAGGGAACGAGCGTCCCATGGATCGGAACTGATATCCCTGGATGCATAACGTGTACTGTAATAAATGTTATAAACAATCGTAACAAATCCTGCAGCCAGCATGATGGCACCTAAGAAGGAAAGCATATTCCAAATGCCAAATCCTGTTGCTTCCGAGTACGTGTACATACGGCGTGCCTGTCCGTCCAGTCCGGAAATGAACATCGGGAAGAAGGCAACACAGGTACCGATGGAAATCAACCAGAAGGACACTTTGCCAATTCGTTCATTCAGCATAAAGCCGAACATTTTTGGCCACCAGTAAGTGAGCCCCGCAAGCATGGCGAATACCACTCCCGGAATGATCACCAGGTGAAAGTGGGCCACAAGGAACATCGTATTGTGGTACTGATAGTCCGCTGCCGACATCCCAAGCATTACTCCCGTTACACCGCCGATGGTGAAAATCGGGATAAACCCAAGAGAGTAAAGCATTGGAACCGTAATCGTGATTTTCCCTTTCCAAAGCGTAAACAACCAGTTAAAGATTTTTATTCCGGTCGGTATCGCAATCGCCATCGTGGTGATGGAGAAGATGCTGTTAACCATTGCTCCCTGTCCCATTGTAAAGAAGTGATGGACCCACACGACAAAGGAAAGCACGGAAATGAGTACAATCGATGCTACCATCGATTTGTATCCGTACAGGTTTCGGCGTGCAAATGTCGGGATGATTTCACTGTATATACCGAAGGCAGGCAGTATTAATATATAAACTTCAGGATGTCCCCAAACCCAGAATAGGTTGGCCCAAAGCATATCCATCCCGCCGTCCGTTGTGGTAAAGAAATTACCTCCGAATAAACGGTCGATTGTACCCATAGCCAAAGCTACGGTCAGTACCGGGAAGGCAAACACGATGATCAAGTTGGTGATCAAGGCAGACCAGGTAAACATTGGCATTTTCATCAGTGTCATGCCTGGTGCACGCATTTTCAGTATGGTTACGATAAAGTTGATTCCGGTAATTAGTGTACCAAGCCCGGCGATTTGAATGGCAATCATATAGTAGTTCGTACCTACTGATTGACTGAATTCGTTTCCTGCCAGCGGGAAATAAGATGTCCAGCCAGCATCTGGAGATCCGCCGACTACAAAAGAAATATTGAAAAGCATTGCCCCCCAGAAATAAAGCCAGAAGCTTAACGCGTTCAAGCGGGGAAATGCAACATCGCGAGCTCCGATTTGCAGCGGTACGACGAAGTTCATCAAAGCCATAATAAAAGCCATGGCCATAAAAATGATCATCACCACACCATGAGTGGTGAAAATCTCGTTGTAATGCTGTGAATCGAGCAGTGTATTTTCAGGGAGGGCTGTTTGCGCCCGCATCATGATGGCGTCGGCTCCTCCGCGGAAAAGCATCAATAAAGCGGAAATAAGGTACATCATACCAATCCGCTTATGATCCACGGTAGTCAGCCATTCGCGCCATAGATACCCCCATTTTTTTGTGTACGTGATCCCTGCGACAATCGCTACCAATGTGAGTGCAATAGCTACCATGGAAGCATAGATCACAGGACTTGGGTGAGGTATGGCAAATCTATCAAAAAAGTCCATCCTTTGTGACTCCTTTCAGGAAATAACGCTAATTATCAATCTTACATTTGATGCAGTCCGTTTACTAGTTTCACTCCGAGTGGTGGTGTTCCATATCCATGTTTTCTTCCTCCAGTTCCTCCGAACCACCATGGCCATGGCCGCCATGTTCTCCTTCTGGAGGAGGAGAGAATTCCAAGTGCGTGCTAGAGAACGTCAATTGTCCAAGATGTCCCGGCTCCAACAGTTCGTTGTACTTTTCTTCAGTCAAAGGTGTTGCCGTGTCTTGAACTTCTTCAACCCATTCATCGAATTCCTCAGGGGTGACGGCATTAACATTAAAGGTGTTCTCCGCAAATCCTTCCCCACTAAAGTTGGCATTTCTTCCCATATATTCACCTGGTGCATCAGCTGCCAAGTGAAGGGTGGTCACCATATCAGCCATCGCATATTTCTGTCCACCTAATTGAGGTATCCAAAAACTGGTGATTGGTCCATCTGAATAGAGTTTGAATTCCAATGCACGATCCGTTGGGATATAAAGGTAATTGACGGTTTCAATTCCTTCTTCTGGATAACTGAAATGCCATTTCCAGTTGGAAGATTGGGCGTAGACGACCAATGGATCCTGATCTTCATAGCCTTCTGGTGTCGCTTCGACGAGATAGTTACTTCGAACCGATACGATCGAGAGAACAATAACGATTAGAACCGGTATGCCGACAATAATTCCTTCCACAATCGGATTCCCCTCGATATGAGGTGGCTCATAATCGTCGCTTTGCTTCGAAGTACGGTATTTGACTAGCATATAGATTAATATGGCAAAAACAGCTATAACGATAAAGGACATGATTCCAATCGAAAATAGGATGACATCTGCCTGTGTCTCGGCTTGCGGCCCTTTAGGGTTTAAAACCATCAATGGCTCACAACCGGACAATACAGCCATGACTCCAAACATAAGTAATAGTAAAGTGCCTTTTATTTTCATGAAGGTACCCCTTTCTATTTATTTAGTAGCTAACCAAGCAGCTAAAGCGGTACATGGTGTTTTCAATTAATTATCATAGTACGGTATATGGGAAAATACAAATATTTGTGAAGCTTGTCACAAAAGGTTCATGAATTGGTGTGATTTTTGTCACGGAATGTTCATGATTGTTTGATAGCAAGTACGGATCATCGGAAAGGGCTTGTAATTCCTGCACTGATGCTCAATTTTTGGTAACTTGAAATGGTTGTGGTCAGGGCTTTAGGAGAGTCAAAAACAGCAAGCATTATTCCGCAATGATTGCTTGGATGAGGAAAACGGTTATTTCGATAGATTGCAGAGGAAAGCTTTCACTAAAAAAGGAGGACGGGCTTTTTAAATAAAATGTCTTTACTAGCAAAAGAAGCGGGCTGTAATTCAAGTAATAACATTCGGTGAAAACGGGTAAAGTAAATGGATGTTTTTACAATAATAGAAAGGATCACAGCAGGGGGGAACTTTATGTCGCTTGACTCATTGATTCAAAAAATCCTCAACAACGAGGTGATCATCTGGGCGGGAGCTGGTTTTTCGCTTTACGCAGGGATGCCTGCTGTCGAGGAAATCAAACAGGAGGTAAAACGCTTTTGCAGCAGGCCTGAATGGCAGCTACTGAAATCAAAGAAACATTTTCCAGATATGGTGGAGGAATTTATTCGTCTTCGAAATGGGTCGCGGACGGATATTATCGAGATACTGACCATGCTTATTGACAAGGAGCCGGCCAGTCTTAACTTTCATAAGATGCTTGCTGATATTCCTGCCATTGATACCATAATTACGACTAATTATGATCAATTATTTGAAATGGCATACGGACGCAGGCTGGCAACTGTATTTACCGATGCCCAACTGGAGGAAGCAGACAAACAAAGCGTGCGGCTTTTTAAAATCCATGGTGATATCCAGAATCCGGAAAGTATGGTGATATCTAGCGGAGATTATGCGGATTATGAGCTGCGGAATACCAGAAGAATTTGGCAACGGCTGAAATCCCTGGCAGCGCGAAAGTCTATCCTTTTCATTGGTTATAGTTTTGCTGATGAAGATAATGACTTTTTGATCAGCAACGTCTTGAAACATTTAGAGAAAAATGAGCAGAAGTCTTATTTAGTAACACCGGAGATGCCACAGCTTAAACTGACTCACCTGAAGAGGAAAAATATCGAACCGATAAATATAACTGGAGAAGAATTGGTCTATCAACTCCACCAGCAGATAAATGGGAAAGACAATCAATCTATGGGTGTATGAAATAATGGCAAAAAAGAAGTTTCCGGTCTCCTGTTACGACCGGAATACTCCATTATAGCATTTGTTGGTAATCGTGAACAGAAATACCTGCTTGTTGGATTTTCGATTCTGCCTCCTGCTCGACTAATTCTCGGAATGCGATTAATGCCTTGTCGAAGTCGGTATGCTTACCCAGCATGAAGGCCATTTTGTATTCGATTTCCAGCCAGGTATCTATATTTGCTTCATTATGTTGAAGCTGCGCTTCCAGCTTATCCAGAGCATTTGCTACCCTTGCTTCATAACTCGATTTTGCCTCGAATTCCAGCCACAATTCTTGAATGTCTATCCCGAGTTCATCACCGAGTGTATTCCTGATATTTTCAATGGCCCTAAGTTCCCGTTGGTGTTTTTCCATTTGAGCCTGTTGATTATCCATTGTATCAAACGCCGGTATATCACTAGCTTCCGCTTCCACCAGATCGTGAATGGTGATCATTTTCAATAGCTTCGCTGTATCTATTCGATGTTCAAGATAAGGTTCCAGTAAAACAGCCATCAATGCTACCCGCCAGGAATGCTCTGCGACGCTTTCTTGCCGTCCATTGGAAAGCCAGCTGTGCCGCAATTCATATTTCAATTTTTCAGCTAATTTCAATACTTCCAGTATCCGTTTTAATGCTTCAGTCATGTTTTTTTTCTCCTCTTTTAAAGCGTCAAGAGAATAGGAAATAGGACGCTCATTCCGTTTATCTATCTTGAGTTCGTTGATCAATAATGCAAGTTGCTTTACTTCTGAATAGGTAAGATTTTCATATCGAGCTAATTGTTTTTGAATAAATGCAACCGTAGAGTTTTTCTCTTGGTTTTCCTTCATAAAAAAAGTCGTGATCGATCCAGTGAGCATTCCAATCACACCTACACCCACTAACATTAAAATGACTGCAATCAATCTTCCTATGAGGGTAACAGGAGAAATATCACCATATCCTACGGTGGTGGTAGTGACAATCGACCACCAAAGTCCATCAATGAAGCTTTCAATGCCAGGTTCGGCATATCGGATGACAATGGTAGAACTGAATATTAAGAGGATGGATATTGTTATAACCCTATCTAAACCGTTCGTCCGCAGAATAGCAAATACGTGCTTAAAATGTTTCTTCGATATGGAAAGGATGCGAAGTACTCTTACCAATCTAGCAATCCGGGCAGTCTGAAAAACAGCATCGAGGGGTATGAGTGCGATAAGATCAAAAGGGTTATGTTTTATGTACTCCCATTTATCGGAGCTAGCTTTAAAGCGTACCATCACATCAATAAAGAAAAATAGCCATACTCCATAATGGAAGTAGATCAATTTTTTATCGTCAAACCAAATAAACAACACGGACATGAAGGCTAGGATAACCATGAGTGTCTCATAGGCTAATTTCCATGTTGTTTTGTTAAAAAAGTTCATTTTCATTTTATCACCTTTGCTGCGATTGCGTACTCTCCATCATTATTCTACCAAAGGATGTATAAAATTGTAAATAATCTGCAGATTAGCATGCATTTATAAGATATCCATAACAAAGTCTCCGAAATAAAAGGAAAATAGAAGCCCCCATACTCCATTTGAAGGGTATGAGGGGTCTGTTTTATACCATCATGACAAAGTGGAGGATTGTCCCTAAAGCTAAGAATGCGATGCAAACCCAGGTAACTATCGTTTTAAAGCGCGAGTCTCCTTCCATGCTCATCATTCCGGCGGAGGCATTGGACTGTTTGAATTGCCTGAACAGCCAAAGGACAAACAGGGCAATAAAAGCAAACACGATATTAAACCAAAAAGTATAATCGATTTGAAAAGGACTCGCATTCATGATTTGTCGTCCAGATTCCGGTAAGATTCCCAACATGGAAAAACCGCTGTGAATAAGTAATGCTGTTATGACAATCGATACATAAAATAGACCGGCGATATAAAGAGCCAACTTCCAGCCATAGTACTTTTTATTGACCATGACAATTGGTGGAACAATTAAGTCGGAGTATATGAAAGCCATGATGCCGGCAAAGGTTACACCACTTGATGCCAAAATGGTCGATATCGGAATGTTTCCCATCGAGCCAATAAACGTCAATGCAGCAGCCAGCGGGGCAATTATAGCGTTTTCCAGAACTACCCAAAAACCGCCTTCTGATCCCGTCAGGAATAACTTTTCCCAAAAAGATTCAGGAACGAAAGTAGCCATAATCCCGGCAACCGTAAAGCCGATCGTAATGTCTTTCCATACCATTTTCCAATTCATGACAAATTCATGTCCAACCTGGTACCACCCTTCCTTTGTCCGAATCTTCTTTCGCCATTCGAAGTCTTCCTGGTGTTCCTCTTCTGCGCGCTTGCGAGCTGTTTCTACCCATTTTTCAGGCATGGTAAACCGAGCTAGTAGTGAAGCGACTATGATCAAAAGCATACCGCCAAAGATTTCTGCCACAACAAATTGCCATCCTAAAAATATATAAATCAATATACCTAACTCAATTACCAGGTTTGTAGAAGCAAATAAAAAGGCAAGTGTAGCGATAAAATGTGCACCTTTTTTAAATAAGCTTTTCCCGGCAGCTAGGGCTGCGAAGGAGCAAGAAGAGCTTATCGCTCCAAATAGTGTTGCAAGTCCGATTGATTTGGCATTAGCATTTCCGATGTATCCAGCCAGTTTTCCTTGGGGAATAAATGCCTGAATCATCGAACTTATTAAGTATCCAAGTACAAACGCCCATCCTGCTTTCCAGAAAAAGCCAACGGACGTAATCGCCGATTGCCCGATTTGTTGTAACATGGTAATCATCTCCAAACTGTTTTTGAAAATCTAAGATCATTCGGGATCGGACCAAAGAAAGGGAAGCTTGTTCCGTATTTAATTTCCACTGACATGATTAGCTTAAACGGAACGAAGATGCTGGGATTGAGCGGGGGGAGAACATAATAGTATGGATAGGTCAGGCTAACAAAAAAGGAGAAGGAAGTGAAAACTTTAGCTATATTGCCACCGCTCTGTACACGGTTGTTTAATGTTCCGCATAATAAAAATGAATCCGGATTAGACTAGTGTTCACTACTATGGACATTACTTCTTTGCTTAACTGGCGGATAGTGATCATATGAAAATAGAAAGGAGTGGGTTGTTTGGGGGGATATAAAGCCATGATATTTGATTTGGATGATACCTTGCTTAATAGGAATAAGGCAGTAGATAATATGTTTTTAGCTGTATTAGAAAAGTGTTAAGGGGGAAATGTTAAAGGTTCTGCGAAAAAAGAAATGCTGCATAAATTCAAAGAATATGATAATAGAAGCTATGGCAATGGTGATAAAGTAAAAGTTTTGGAATCTTTTTTTAATGAATTCCCACCTGAATATAGGCTGCCAACTTATAGACAACAAGCTAAATTTATCAACACTAATTTAAATAGTTGTTTTGATAAAATAATCATTTCTGAAGAAGTGGGATTTAGTAAACCGGACAAACGTCTATTCGAATTAGCATTAAATATACTTAATGTGCAACCGGAAGACACACACCTTATTCATCGGAGATGATATAGAAAAGGATATTGGTGGTTGTCAAAATGCAAATATAAAGGGCATATGGTTCAATTCACACGGGATTGAGAACGATACCGGGATAAAGCCATATGCCAAAGTCAGTTCGTTAGATAGATTGATACTTTTTTTACTTAATAAGTGCTTTGTCTAAGCTTCCTATTGGTTTATTACTTCTTTTCTTAAAGCATTTTCATGCTGTATCGTTACCTTCACATCTACCTCTATGTTCATCTTTGGATAAATTTCCGTCCAATCGTTCTTTATGTGCTTCCATTGCTTGGGGAATTGCTCTCGAATCGCCCGACGCAGAAAAAATATATCATGATTTTCTTCCTGCATTTTTTGAATCGTTTCTGTGGTTAAATTTTTAATATGATCGGCAACAGCTTTTTCCATTTGCGGTATACTCATATCGTCCGGGCTGTCCAATATGGAAATTTCCTCTTTAATTCGGTAATGAATATTAGGGGAATCTCCACTCATGCTGATATTCGGACTGCTTGATTGCGATATACTGTTGCTAATCAGCTTTCCCTCCTCTGTGTGGATTTCTTGAATGGTTCGTTTTTCTATCTTCCCCATTAAATACATCCAAGCTTTTGCTTCCGCTGCGGTTAGTTCCGTTTCCAATTTGTAGCGATCATAAAATGCCATTCTGTTTACTTGGATCCATGTATTTTGCCCTGAAGCTTCTGCTCTTTGCAGGGAGGAATTCATAACCATATTGGCCAAAGGTGTAAAAGCCAATCCATCCGGATCTGACTGATGAACAAATAATTCATTTAAATTAACAGGGCGATAGGTTGATGATCGGTTGGCCAGGTTGAGAATGTTTTTGACTCCGCTTGCTTGAACTGTCTCAAACGGTGTCTTTGAACGCAGCAAATCTTCTCCCTTTCCATTGGCTGTTATGATATTTACCGTTCTTCTGATTTCAAATTCTCGATCAATCGTGTTGACTACATCTTCTATTCCCTGGCTGGCGATTCCTTCACCTATCACTATCAATTCCATGTGCGAATAGATGGTAGTCCGTGGAGAAATTTCCGTAAGCTTTGCCATCGCTTCTCCAAGTGAGTCAGCTTCAATGGAAAAAGTCGTGTTATCCTGATTCCCTGCGCTTTGTGACCCTTCTGTTGAAAACTGTTCGGGAAGTGCCCATTCAAAGGTTACGCGCAGCTTCTCTTCATTGGTTATGTCCAACGCCATGCCCATGATGAAATTGATATCGGATATTTCATTGCGGTCCCAGCAACCCGTCAAAAATAACATCCCAAAAAGAATGAGTATGGTTTTTTTCTTTTTAATTTGCAGCATGGTTCATCACCTTTGTCCGGATAAAAAACATCACACCCAAAATCATTGGCACAATGGCTTGAAAGACCAAAGCCACGTACACCCACTGTTTGAAGAAGAAGCGGAAGAGACTGGTGGTATCCGGCATAATAGTGACAATAACGAAGAATCCGATGATGATAAAAATGAAATCCAGGACTTTGGCAGGTATATCCCGGTTTAGGGTGTGTTTCAATGTCTTTATGGATACCGAAAAATAAATACCACTGACTAACAGGATAGCCCCTGCCCATATCGTAACCAGAAAAATTTCCATTCGTTCCATAAACTCGCCGATTTGTATCAACGTAATTAACTCTACAGTAGGATACTGAAGACGCTGAAGTTCAAACGGAGAAAAAACTCCGATTTCTTCTATTATCAGAAGGCTTGTCAGCAAGCAGGAAAATACAATTCCCGCTAGTATCTTTCCGTGCTTGCGCTTTTCATTTTTGTAATTGACGAAGGGAAACAATGTAGCGATTAAGACTACTTGTCCGTAGCTGCTAAAAGCCACAATCGTACTGTACATCAAGCCTCCAGTATCCCGGGGAAGTATCGGCTGATAGTAAGGGTAGTGTACTTCTGGAAGCACAGACAATATCAAACCAATCAAGGTAACGGTCATCAGGATTAAAACCATGTTGCTTGCCCGAGCCAACACTTCGATTCCAAGCAGGGAGCAATACAGGCAAAGCAATAAGACCAACAGAAGAATTGAAATCATTGGGGTGGCCGGGAGAAATAATACCTTGAATGTAGTAACAATCATTTGAGAGTGGATAATGAACAATACAAAATAGTAAGCGAAGTAACAGCCAGCTATCGTTTTTCCAATGAATGTTCCAAACAAAGATTGTAATACTGTCGAGAAATTTTTATTAGGAAATCGTTCGGCTATCACCAACATCATTTTCGCCAATAAAGCCGCAGAGAGGGTGGCCAATAGCAAAGGTAGCCATACATGATTTCCGATGTGTTCAGCCATTACCGATGGCGAGTAAACAAAAATCTGAACGAGCAATGTAAGCATGATGAGAGAAGTCATTTGGCCATGGGTGATTCGCAATATTAATCTTCCTCTTGTCGGTATTTTTTGCCGGGATTTAACTTGCCCGGAAATCGTTTGAGTGAAGGTTGATCAACAGTAAACTTTGGATACTTTGCCTGCTGAAATAACGGAAAACGAAAAATAGTATCTTTAAGTCCTTGCGGAAATAATGGGGCGTGCGGGGCTAAGTAGGGATAGCCAAAGGATCTGAGGCTCGACAAATATAAATAGAGCACGAGCATGCCCCAGACGATGCCGAAAAAACCGAATGTCGCTGATAGAAAAATAAAGGCGAACCGGATAATTCGAAAAGAAACGCCCAGACTGTAGTTTGGTATGATAAAGGAAGAAATAGCTGTTATTGATACGATGATAATTACCAAAGGACTGACAAAACCAGCTCGTACTGCAGCATCACCTATTACAAGGGCCCCGACAATACTTATAGTATTTCCTATCGCTTTCGGCAAACGCAGCCCCGCTTCCCGTAAAAACTCAAAAGTGATTTCCATAAACAGCGTTTCAATTAACGCTGGAAAAGGGACAGTTTCTCTGCCAGCTGCAATACTTAGTGCTAATGCGGTAGGAATCATCTCTTGATGAAAGGTAGTCAGTGCAATGTATAGACTGGGCAGCAAAAAAGACGCAAACAAAGCGATAAACCGGACCAACCGAAGTAAAGTTGCGATATACATGGAATCATAGTAATCATCCGGAGCTTGAAGCAGGGATAACATGCTGATTGGCCCATATAGAACGAAGGGATTGCCGTCGACAATGATTGCTACTTTTCCTTCCAAAATATTAGCAGCAATTCGATCAGGTCGTTCACTGCTTCCAATCAGTGGAACGATCGCATAAGAATGGTCTCTGATAAAGGCCTGTATTTGATTGCTTGACTGGACAGCATCGACTTCTATTTTGCTTAACCGTTTTTTAATCTCGCTGACAATTTCCTCACTTGCCACGCCATCCAGATACATTAAAACAACATCTGTGTTGGAAATCGTGCCAGCTTTTTTCTTTTCTACTCGCAAGCGATGGTTGAAAATACGCTTCCGTATTAAAGAAATGTTGGTTTGGTAGTTTTCCGTAAACCTTCCCGCGGTCCTTTTATTGTCGCTTCTGCAGCTGGCTCTTCAATTGCCCGTTCCTTAATGTCCACAATATTGATAACATAAGCTTCTTTTTTATGGGGAACAAAAAACACAAAATTCCCCATGGTAAGCGCTTGGACAACGTTTTTCAAACTGGTTTCTTTTTTATAACTGTATGGCAACCGCTCCAATTGGATAGCTTCGTCTGTTTCTGCTGCTCTTCTGAGATGGACAAGAAGCTGCTTCACTTTTTTATCATCAACCAATGTATCTATGTAAGCAACGCCAAATTCCCCGCCAACCGAAAATGCTTGTAAATCATCGTTATTTTTTAAGTAATGGGTTAATAACATGTCAAAATTGTCTTTGATTTTTGCGGAAATAGCGTTTTCTTCAGTAGTAAAACGGCTTGTATAATTATTGCCCGTAATCTTTTTGCCTTTTCTTTTTCTCCACATGTATTATTGGCCTTCCTCTTCCAGATTGTGTAGTTTATTGTGTGTCACAGGGAGGAATTCATACATCTTTAGCTAAGAAATTCGTTCCTAAATGAGACATGAAAGGAGCGGTTCCTTTTCGCGTGATTTGTATTTGGAGAGCAGTTCAAAGAGGAGTTGGAAATGTTTTTGTCGAATACTGTGGAAAAATAACAGTATTTTTCATGAATGCATGCTATAATGAGGGAATGGAAGAAGAAATAGGAATGTTGGCGTTTTACCGGTTACCTGGCTGAAATAAGCCAGGTAACCGTATGTTTCTTATAGCTTTTTTACTGCTTTCGGATTTATGCAAATTTAAAGAGAGAACAAGGATAAAACCATAAATGGAATCCAGACGTAAAAACCTGCTGATAAAAATCAGCAGGTTTTTTTGCGAGGAACATACAGGTATCCGGAAAGTCAATCCTTTACCTTATTAGTGTGGTGGGGGTCAGTCCCCGATGCTAGTTTTTGGGAATAATCTGTTCGTTTTCTAAATACTTAATGATGGTTTCTGCTGCCTGTTTGACTGTATAGTGTTCGGTATTGATGGTCAATTCTGGATTGATTGGTGGTTCGTAAGGGGAATCGATGCCGGTAAAGTCGCGGATGATACCTTGCCTTGCTTTTTGATATAGTCCCTTTGGATCCCGATCCTCACAAACATCGAAAGGACAATCAATAAATATTTCATGGAATTCCCCTGCCGCAAAGATACTTCTTACTTGATCCCGGTCTTTACGATAGGGGGAAATAAATGCGGTCATGACAATCTGGCCGCTGTCAACAAATAATTTAGCTACTTCTCCGACTCTGCGGATATTTTCCACCCTGTCTTCCTGGCTGAAACCGAGTTCTTTGTTCAAGCCATGACGGATGTTATCACCATCCAGTACGAAACTCCTGATCCCAAGTTTGTGAAGTTGGCAATCCAATTCGTTTGCCAAGGTAGACTTTCCTGAACCTGAGTACCCGGTAAACCAAAGCGCACAGCTTTTGTGTTGATTCAACAGTTGGCGGTCGGTTTTTGTAACAATGGCAGGATGCCAAATAATATGATTCTGTGTCATGAGTGCCTCCCCATTTCAATTACTGTTTCTTTCATTCCTTCTATTAATTTCCCGGCAACTTCCGGTCTGCTGAATTGCTTTGGAGGCATTTTACCTTCCCGAAGCATTTGGCGTACTTTGGTTCCGGATAAAGCGATGTGATGCTCGCTTCCATGGGGACAAGTCTTACTGGTTCCCATCCCTTCACATTTTCGACAGTAAAAGCTATTTTCAAAGCAAAGTATGGTGATGCCGAGTTCCTCTTTCGAAAATTGTTGAAATATTTTTTGTGCATCATACGTCCCATAATAATCCCCGACTCCTGCATGGTCGCGGCCTACGATAAAGTGAGTGCATCCGTAGTTTTTTCGTACAAGGGCATGGAATACGGCCTCCCGTGGACCCGCATACCGCATAGCGGCTGGAAACACTGCCAGAAAGACTCGGTTCGAAGGATAGTAATTTTCAAGCAAGATCTGGTAGCATTCCATTCGCAAGTCACTAGGAATGTCCCCGGCTTTAGTTTCACCTACCAAAGGGTGGAGCAACAAACCATCAACGTTCTCCAGGGCTGTTTTTTGGATGTACTCATGAGCTCGATGTACTGGATTACGGGTTTGGAAACCGACAACTGTTTTCCAGCCGAGTTCGGTGATTTTTTCCCTCGTTTGAATGGGTTCAAGATGATAAGCCGGAAAAGCTTTTTCAGGAGGAATTTTAATCAGTTTTATCGGACCGCCTAGATAAATATTTGGTCGCTGAAATAGCTTTTTAACACCGGGATGCTCGATATCCGTTGTTTGGTACACATTGGCCGCTTCTACTTCTTTGTCCGGTGTGAAAATATCTTCAACAATCATGACACCATAGACTATTCCTTCATATACAAGATTGACAGAATCCCGGATCCGGATCCTGCTTGCAGTTTCAGAGTCGACCGGCAAAGTGATTGGTATACTCCAAGGAGTACCATTATCAAGCCGCATGGTTTTAACCACTGTCTGATAATCTTTTTCTCCCATAAAGCCGGACAAAGGACTGTAAGCGCCGGTGGCAATAAGCTCTAAATCACTGAGTGCCATTTTGTCCAGCATGACTTCCGTATTATTTTCAGATGGACTGTAGTTGGTGTCGACCTGGTCTACGAGACGACCACCATGTGGTTCAATCATTTTTTATTACCTCCTGATTGGTTAGTACTACTGATTTGTCATAGCGCGGTATAGGGGCTTCGGACGGTTTCCATAAGGACAGAAGTCCGATAAGCACGATAAAGGCGAGCATCATCAGGATTCCCGACAGGTCAAAATCGCTGCTCATTAATTTGACGAGATTATAGGAGATGACTAAGGAAAATAACGGAGATAATAACCAGGTTTTGATCAGCCTGGCAAAGATCGCTCTTTTCCACAACTGGCTCCCTTGGTCTGCAGCGCCGGCTCCTAATATACTGCATGTAGTCACTTGTGTATGCGGAACAGGGATGCCCAACAGCGAGGCTGCCATCACCAGTGCAGCACCAATTCCGGAGATGGCACTCCCTTGCAGTAAGCTTAAATCGGTAATTTTTTTCCCGTTAGTTTCAATTACTTTCCCGCCCAGGAAAAATGCGCCGGCTGCTATGAAAAGGCCGCCCAGAATAGTACCCTGGCTGATTGACAGCCTCCCTGCAGCCACTAGCGGTCCAACGGAGTTGGCGACATTGTTCATTCCAGCCGAGAATGCCTCTAAACTCCCCATTACAATCACCATGACGGTAAGGAATTTTTTCAAACGTCCATGGTAAAGGTTACGATGCCCTTTCTCGACTTTGCGGATCACTTTGTTTGCTGCAAAAGCAAGCAAAAAAGCGAAAAAGGGAACAAGAAGCCAGCAAATTACGATGATAAACAGCGTTTTGAGATAAAGTACCTGAAAGGCGATTCCGACACCGACAATTGCTCCCACGGTTACTTCACTCGTAGATAATGGAATTCCACTCAGATTGGCGATGAATAATGCTACGGAGGCAGAACTGAGAATAATTAATGCAATGGGAACCGATACGATGTCTTCCGGTACGATTTCGCTTCCAAGCGTTTTGACTACTTCACTGCCTCCGAGAACGGCCCCCAGACATACTCCGGCCGCACAAAGAAACAGTGCCAATTTGCGGGTTTTGATTGCACCTGATCCATAAGCAATCCCCATGGCAGCTGCCGCTCCGCTGGCTCCAATATTCATGGCAAAGAAACCGGCAATTATAAATGCAAGTATCATCATCATTTATATCAGCATCAAGTCAAACTTGATGAAGCCCACACTCTTTTTTGGAAAAATTGGCCCATCTTCCTGACCGTGAATCTTCGTTGGATGTTGCCGGAATGGTGCATTTCGCACAGCCGATACTCGGATAGTTCTGGTCGTGGAGCTCATTGTACGGTAACCCGTTAAGCTTGATATAGTTCCAAACATCCTCCCACGTCCAATGAATCAAAGGACAGATTTTTACCTTGCCGAATTTTTCGTCCTTGTTAATATACTTTGCTTTTTCCCTGGATGCTGATTGTTCCCGTCTCAATCCGGAAATCCAGGCGTCCACTTCGGAAAGTTGGTGTTGTAATGGTTCAATTTTGCGGATGTGACAGCATAGATTTGGATTTCGTTCCCACAATTTTTCGCCATGGTCGGCAGCTTGCTGTTCAAGTGACTTTGCAGGCTTTGCCATGATGATTTGGAGCTTTGGATATCTTTGTTTAACTTTTTCAATGAGGGAATAGGTTTCGGAAAAATGCAAGTCTGTATCAAGGAAGACTATTTTTGCTTCCGGATTTACTTTTGAAATCAAGTCAGTCAGGACAACACCCTCCGCGCCAAAGCTGCAGGCATAAAGGATACGATCCTGATAGGTTTGATAAGCCCATTTGAGGACATCCATAAAATCTTTCAACTGATGATTGAGTTTTTGCTGTTCGGGATCCTGCCACGTTTCAAAGGTAAGTTTATCTGTTTCCATCGTTCTCCCTCCACTTTTTGATGAAATGGTTCAACTGGCTTTTCTTCCAGCGTTCTGGGTATTTGCCTTAAGGTATTTGTATTCAAATAGGCGNTAAAGTACCTGAAAGGCGATTCCGACACCGACAATTGCTCCCACGGTTACTTCACTCGTAGATAATGGAATTCCACTCAGATTGGCGATGAATAATGCTACGGAGGCAGAACTGAGAATAATTAATGCAATGGGAACCGATACGATGTCTTCCGGTACGATTTCGCTTCCAAGCGTTTTGACTACTTCACTGCCTCCGAGAACGGCCCCCAGACATACTCCGGCCGCACAAAGAAACAGTGCCAATTTGCGGGTTTTGATTGCACCTGATCCATAAGCAATCCCCATGGCAGCTGCCGCTCCGCTGGCTCCAATATTCATGGCAAAGAAACCGGCAATTATAAATGCAAGTATCATCATCATTTATATCAGCATCAAGTCAAACTTGATGAAGCCCACACTCTTTTTTGGAAAAATTGGCCCATCTTCCTGACCGTGAATCTTCGTTGGATGTTGCCGGAATGGTGCATTTCGCACAGCCGATACTCGGATAGTTCTGGTCGTGGAGCTCATTGTACGGTAACCCGTTAAGCTTGATATAGTTCCAAACATCCTCCCACGTCCAATGAATCAAAGGACAGATTTTTACCTTGCCGAATTTTTCGTCCTTGTTAATATACTTTGCTTTTTCCCTGGATGCTGATTGTTCCCGTCTCAATCCGGAAATCCAGGCGTCCACTTCGGAAAGTTGGTGTTGTAATGGTTCAATTTTGCGGATGTGACAGCATAGATTTGGATTTCGTTCCCACAATTTTTCGCCATGGTCGGCAGCTTGCTGTTCAAGTGACTTTGCAGGCTTTGCCATGATGATTTGGAGCTTTGGATATCTTTGTTTAACTTTTTCAATGAGGGAATAGGTTTCGGAAAAATGCAAGTCTGTATCAAGGAAGACTATTTTTGCTTCCGGATTTACTTTTGAAATCAAGTCAGTCAGGACAACACCCTCCGCGCCAAAGCTGCAGGCATAAAGGATACGATCCTGATAGGTTTGATAAGCCCATTTGAGGACATCCATAAAATCTTTCAACTGATGATTGAGTTTTTGCTGTTCGGGATCCTGCCACGTTTCAAAGGTAAGTTTATCTGTTTCCATCGTTCTCCCTCCACTTTTTGATGAAATGGTTCAACTGGCTTTTCTTCCAGCGTTCTGGGTATTTGCCTTAAGGTATTTGTATTCAAATAGGCGAATGAGTGTTAAAGCAAGTGTGCCTATTTCCTTGGGTTGTAACGGATTTCACCTAGGCGAATATACTTGGTGTAGGCTGCCGTAATAAACGGTATTACGGCGGGCAGCTATTTTTGCAAGGAAAACACCAGGTGTCAGAGTTGGTCCGGTTTATGAAATCTGATGGGGGAGGTGTGCGGTTATATGAAAGGTGAAAATTTGTGCTTACCAGAACGGGAAAGGAAACCGAGGGAAAATGGCATTACCGTGGTGATTGACAATGGTGCCCCCCTCCAGCTGCTTAATGCTGTGGTGGACAGCTCTGGGGATTATATCGACTTTGTAAAATTCGGCTGGGGAACTTCGCTGATTTCGAAGCATATCGAGGAAAAGATTGACTATTTAGGGCGAAACGGGATTGATTTTTTCTTTGGGGGCACTCTTTTCGAAAAATTTTTAAGCCAGGGGAAAGTAGAAGACTATTATACCTATTGCCGCGGGTACGGTTGCAGCTATGTGGAGATTTCCAATGGAACGCTGACGATTTCTAATCATCAAAAGGCGGAATATATACGAGAATTTTCCAGGGAGTTTTCTGTTTTTAGCGAGGTAGGCACAAAAGATGCTTCCGTGGCATTGAACGAACAATCTAAAGATTGGCTGGAAAATATACATGAGGATATGGAAGCAGGGGCAGCCAAGGTAATTACGGAAGCAAGAGAGAGTGGAAGTGGTGGTATCTGCGGGGAGGACGGCGGCATACGCACGGATATTTTCGATGAGATTGTCGCAGCTGGAATACCAATGGAGCGGCTCATATTTGAAGCTCCCAATAAATCACTGCAAACTTTCTTCATCAAACAGATTGGTTCAAACGTTAACCTGGCGAATGTGGCTTTAAACGATGTGATCGGCTTGGAAACATTGCGGTTGGGTTTGCGTTCCGATACGTTCCATTTATAAAAGAAAGAGGATGAGGTGGAAATCATGAGAGAAACAAACAAAGTGTTTCACTTAGCAATACCGTGTAAAGAGTTGGATGAGACAGTAGACTTTTATGAAAAGTTAGGCTGCAAGCTTGCAAGAAGGTATGATGACCGAGTGACCTTTGACTTCTTTGGTGATCAGGTCGTTTGCCATCTGAGCCCGGATAATATCGACCAAAATCCAAAAATGTATCCCCGTCATTATGGCATCACTTTTTTAGACAGGGAGGAATATGATCAGGCTTTAGAATATGCAATTACGGAAAAATTGCCTTTTTTTACCGACCCGATGGTGCGTTTCAAGGGAAAACAAGAAGAACACATGACTTTCTTTTTAGTTGATCCCGCTAACAACCTACTGGAGTTCAAATACTATCACGACCCCTCGATGGTGTATTAACGAGGGATAACCCGGCTGAACGAAAAGCCGGGTTATTTTCACAAAGAAATAACGGAACGCTAGAAGAAGTGTTCTTAGATAGACTATTCTGCCAATTCGCAACAATCAATGATATGATGGAAGAAAATAATCGAATCGAATTCTAAACGGTAAATGTGATTGAATCCATGAACGAACAACTTTAATAAATGAACGGCGGGAGGAAATAAAGATGTATTTCGGAGCAATCGAAGCAGGCGGAACGAAATTTGTTTGCGCTGTCAGTAACAGCCAATTGGAAGTTGTTGATCAGGTCACCATTCCAACCACACAGCCCGAAGAAACATTGCAAAAGGTGTTTGCTTTTTTTGATCAGTACTCCTTGCAGTCGATGGGAATTGGATCTTTTGGACCGATTGATAGTAACGAGCAATCCCCTACATACGGTTTTATAACGAGTACGCCGAAATCGGGCTGGAAGTATTTTGATTTTATCGGTCCCATCCAAAAACGCTGGCAAGTGCCGGTAGCTTGGACTACCGATGTGAATGCGGCAGCGTTCGGGGAATTCAAACAAGGAAGTGCCAGGAATGAAGCAAGCTGTATCTATTTAACTGTGGGAACCGGTATTGGAGGGGGCGCTGTTGTGAACGGCAAGATCCTGGAGGGGTTTGGCCATCCTGAAATGGGTCATGTATTTGTTCGCTCTCATCGTGAAGATGATTACAGTGGTTCTTGCCCCTACCATGAGCATTGTCTGGAAGGAATGGCGTCTGGTACGGCAATCGAAGATAGAAGCGGCAAAAAAGCAGAATCTCTTGCCAACTCAGATCCTGTCTGGAAAATGGGAGCCTTTTATCTGGCCCAGGCACTGGTTGACTATACGTTGGTTTTAAGGCCGGACAAAATAATCCTTGGCGGAGGAGTAATGAAACAGGCGCATTTACTCTCGTTGATTCGTACTTCCTTTGCACAATTGATCAACGAGTATGTTGCTGTTCCACCACTTGAGCAGTATATTGTTGCGCCTGGATTGGGAGACCGTGCCGGAATCACCGGCTGTCTTTTGTTGGCTTCAGAATTAGAAGGGTAACACAAGTTGTTTTGTTATGGGAAAATCTGTTGTAATCGTTAGGTTAATACCTTTTTTGCTAAATCCCCAAATTAATGGACGCACAATAGCACTTGGAGCTTTTCCGCATTGCAGGAGCTTTTAAGGAAATTGTTAAAGGGGTGTTATTGGGGGAGGAGTGGATCTCTTGGGCAATGTTATAACAGATGATGAGTCGCTTTTCAACCAGGTTAAATGTCTTCAAGGCGATGATTACTTAACGATTGAAGAAACGGGAAACCTTACGGAGGAACAAATGAAGCGAATCGTCAAAATTCTGAGTGATCACCCGGAGTATAGGAAAATTCCAGTCGTGACCATTTTGACAGAAGGCAATCTTTCGGCAGATTTAGGGCGGTGTATGCGGGATGGCGGCTTTCAGTTACAGGATGAGGTAATTATGTACTACCGGAGCCTCGACGATTTGCCGGATATTCCATCTGCTTTTGCTATAAAATCTTTGCATAAGATGAAAAAAGAAGAATTCCAAATCATATGGAAGCAGGCCATGCACGGTTCTTTGAATGCAAGTTCCAACTTTTCAACCGATAAACATATGAACAGTGTAAGAGCCGAACTTGGATGTTCCTATCAGGATTCCTGTCTTGTCGCTTTTGAAGGGAAGGAGCCGATTGGCGTACTAATGCCCCATATAGAGCCCGGTACGGAAAAGGAAGGACGATTGTTTTATTTCGGCCTTCTACCGGCTCATAGAAACAAAGGAAAGAGTCGGAAAGTTCATATGCAAGCATTGGCAATTTTAAAACATGAATTCCATGCTGAAGAATATATAGGGAGTACCAGTGTAAACAATATTCCGATGCGAAAAATTTTGAAGAGAAACGGCTGTCAACGCTTCAGGCAAAACAAGGTTTTCAGACGCATTGTGAACGAATGACAGGGGGCTACTTTTCTTTGGATCTAGCGGGAGAATGTTTGTGGAAAATGGAAGAAAGAAGAATATTTTTTATTAAGAGAGGGGGAGGACGAATTGAACAAGAACAGTAATTATATTATACCTGCAGGTTTGTTTATCGGCTTAGGAATTGGCATGCTGATTCAGAATCCGGCTGCAGGGATTTTTATCGGGTTGGGTGTCGGATTTTTGATTCGTTTTGTTTTGGCTTTTTTCGAAGATAAATCTGCAGATCCACAATAAGTAGGATTTATGAATGGAATGGAAGATTGGTAGAGGTCTTCATGTCATCGCTTTATCTTCTGATTGGAAGCCTGGAAATGCTCCCGTTCTCCATCCTGGCGGGGGCTGCTTTGCTTCAGGAAGGGTTTAGGCGGAAGACTGGCCAATTGAGTGAAGTTAGTTAAACATTATCACTCATTGGAAGTTTTTTCAATTACATACATCTTAAAGGAGCTGCTTTTTTGAATAATTTTACGATCAATACAGAAACAAAACGATTAATCATTCGCCCGCTGGAAAAGCCGGACTACCACAACTGGTTGTCGGCTTTTGAAGCAAGATTCCCGTCCAGGCATCGGTATGACAGTGGGAAAATGGATATGACTGAGTGTACGGAACATTGGTTTGCCGGGTTAGTAGAGAAACACGAGGCATTGGCAAGTGAGGATGATGCCTATATTTTTGGGGTTTTCCGAAAATCGGACGGTGCACACCTCGGCATGATAGACTTTTCCACGTATGAGCGAGGTTCCTTTCAATGGGGTAGAATCGGTTATACGATCCATAATCAATTTTGGCAGAAAGGTTACGGAAAAGAAGCCGTCAAAGCTACACTAAAGCTGGCATTGACAGAGCTTGGTTATCACAGGATAGAAGCCCATATTAACTTGGATAATAACCCATCCATTCGTCTGGCTGTTAGCTGTGGGATGGAATATGAGTGTACAAGAAAAGGCTTTATCTATGAATTTGATCAATGGACAGACAATTTAGTCTATTATCTTAATGCCGAATAAGCTTTTTGGGAAGGGCTGGTTAGCTTGTTATGTACAGACACGACTGGACAGGGCGAGGTACAAAACAGGCTGACAGAGAAGGAAGGTGATTGCGATTCAGAAAACAAAAAAACATGCTTGGATTTTGTTGGTTGGAGTAGGGATATCCTCTTTTGGTGATTTTATTTATTTAGTAGCGATTAATATTCTGGTCTTGCAAATGACCGGTTCTGCAGCTGCTGTGGCCGGACTTTGGATCATGGGGCCAGCTGCCTCGATTCTGACAAAGTTTTGGTCCGGCAGTCTCATCGATCGGCTCAACAAGCGGAGACTAATGATTCTAACCGACGTTTTTCGTGGAGTGCTTGTCACTGTCATTCCATTTGTTAACTCATTATGGCTCATCTATTGCTGTTTATTTTTCCTATCTGTTGCCAAGGCTTTTTTTGAACCTACTTCGATTTCCTACATAACTGGACTGATACCGAAGCAGCAGCGCAAACAATTCAATTCTTTCCGAAGTTTGGTTACTTCCGGAGCCTTTTTAGTTGGCCCGGCAGTAGCGGGTGTTTTACTTATGATAACGACAGCGAGCATTGCCATTTGGCTTAATGCTGGGTCTTTTTTTCTATCCGCACTTCTTTTAACCCTGCTCCCGAACCTTACCTCCAGTGAGGATGCCCCAAAGTCTTTTGCTTGGACATTCCTCATAGAGGATTGGAAGCATGTTACCGATTTTAGCAAATCACATGCATACGTGATCGCGATTTATTTGTTTGCCCAGTTGTTTATGGTTATCGCATTGGGAATGGATGCACAGGAAGTGGTCTTTACCCAGCAGGTCCTCGGTTTATCGGAAGCTGAATTTGGATTGTTGATTAGCATTACGGGAGCGGGTTCTATCGTCGGTGCTGCCGTTGTCTCGATTCTTGCTAAGAAACTATCGATTAGGATGTTGCTTGCCAGCGGCTATTTAATGGTGGCTGCTGGCTACGTTATTTATGCTTTCTCTTTTTCTTTTTGGTCGGTAGCTGTTGGCTTTATCATTCTTGGATTTTTTAACGCCTTTTCTTCTACAGGTACTATGACGTTTTATCAGAATAACGTCCCTTTATCGATTATGGGAAGAATTACTAGTGTTTACGGAACGTTACAAAGTCTCTTGCAAGTTATCTTTATTCTGTTGATCGGTTTCACCGGGGACCTTGTACCTTTACGCTACAGCATCATTGCTGCCTCTTTGTTGATTGTCGCCTTGAGCCTTATAAAGACAGTGCTCGTTTATCAGCCGTCCCGGTACAAGTATTTTATTGAAGAATCTGAAACAAACGACCAGACAGAAAAAGTATTGGAGGAAGGCTGACCGATGGAGAAAAAACATGCATTGGTCATTGGCGGAACAGGTATGCTGGCACAAGTGTCGTCATGGCTGGCAAGCAATTTTGATACCGTTTCCGTTATCGGCCGTAGTGAAAAGAAACTTGATCGACTAAAGAAAAAAGCGCAAGACATGAATCGAATCAATAAGCTGGTTGTCGATTATTATGAATTGGCTACACTAGAGACAAAACTAAAAAAAGCAATCGAAGAACACGGACCAATTACATTAGTAGTCTGCTGGTCGCCTTATTATCCAGCTGTGGAAATGGTCAGCAGGCTGATATCCGAAAAAATGGACAGTTGGCAGTTGTACCATGTCAAAGGGAGCAGAAGATATTTCGAGGACGAAGCTATCAGACTGCCTCCAGCTTGTCGTTACCGTCAGATTTACTTAGGTTTTGTCTTAACTAAAGATAAAGCGAGATGGTTGACGCATGATGAAATTACTGACGGCGTCAGGAAAAGTATCGAGAAAGAGGAGGATACTGTTGTTGTTGGGACGATCCACCCCTATGATAAGCGACCGCAATAAGGGGACATCACTTCGTTAAAATCATTCGTAAATAGACTTTCTTCTATTTTGTTGTTTGATGTGTGCTTCGTATCCCTACGGCAAGATACTACGCTTTCCACGGGCACGGCTTCAACTTCCTCAGAAAGCACCAACCGCTTACTGGCGGGATGCTCAGCTCGTGCTGTACCCATTGGAGTCTCCGTATCTTTCCTTCACTACGTTTTCGGGGTCTGATTTTCTAATGATTAAAACAAGATGAATAGAACCGTATTCTTTTAATGGTTGATAGGGAGTCGAAGACGAAAAATCAGCATATTGAGGACATTTATTCATTGAAAATTGAAAGGGCGGACCAACGGCATAAAAAGGAAAAAGAAGTAATCCGTTTTTCTAAATGGCTCCGCGTAAAACCCATCACGGTAATTGACCACACGGAAAGCATGCCAAAAGAGAAAATATCTCCAACCAACGGAGGCAAGGTATGCAGCTATAGCTTGGCAAGCGAAGTGCCTTGCCGGAGTGGGGCGTTGCTCTTTTTAAAAAGTGTCAGTTAGAATGGTTTGCTTTTTAAACCAAAAATCCGAACGAATGGAATCGTTCGGATTTTGTATTGGTCACGATACTTTTGTCCCAGTCCCTTGATTGCTTTTTTAAAATTCGTGCTTCGCAAGGATAGAGGCAATTTCATCTTCGATGGCGGTGATTCCAGAGCTGGATCCTAGATAATTGTTTACCAGGATGGAAAAAATCAGTTTTTCTCCATCTTTGGCAGTTACATAGCCGGACAGGGTTGAAACGCTATTTAAGGATCCGGTTTTTGCTTTGACATTACCTTTTGCTGGTTTCTGTTTCATCCGTGAGCGAAGAGTTCCTCCTACTAAACGGTCGGAAATACCGGCAATAGGGAGGGATTGCTCAAAGATCGGAAACCAGCTTTTTTCTTGTGCATGATACAACAATTGGGACAGGCTATTGGCGGGGAGATACGTTTTATGAGACATGCCGGATCCGTCTCGGAGTTGTATGGTATCTGTTTCTATTCCTAACTCGGCTGCAACCGATTCGGTCACTTGAAGGCCTTTATCCCAGCTTCCTTCCCCAAATTCAACTTTTCCCATTTCTTTCGTCAAAATTTCACCATGTCCGTTGTTGCTTAATTTCATAAATGGAATCAACAGTTCTTGTAAAGGCATTGATTTCTTCTGAGCAAGCAGCTGGGCTTGCTCTGGTGTCTGACTGAAAGTGATATCCGTTTTACCACTGAAGGTAATTCCCTCTTCAGCCAGCGAGTGCTTAAACACATCCAGTGTATAACCAGTCGGCTCCCAAACTGAAGACCAAGATTTAGAAGTTGATCCGTTTAACGGCATTTGGCCATCTATAACGATTTCGTTGTTGCCGTGCTGACGGGTGATGGAAATATCTTTTGCTTCCTCTTCGCCAACCATCTTGCTCTTGTTGTTGATCGTTATGTAATCATTTTCCGGCATCATCCGGACTTTTGCCGGTTTCCCAATTTGGTCAGAAGGGGTGACCTCGATAATGACCGTCCCAGCATCATAATCGGTATCAGGCGACAATGTGAGAGCTGATACTTGAGCCCCCGTATAAAAAGGTTCGTCCGACCAGTTTAGATCTTCCGATAAACGGACGTTGTCATACCAAGTGTCATCTCCGACCAGGTTGCCTTTGATATTTTGAATGCCTTGTTTTTGCAATGCTGCAGCAAATTGTTGCAGGTCTTCCTCCAGCAGCGTTGGATCCCCTTTTCCTTTAAGATAAAGATTACCGTGCAGCACGTTGCCTTTTATGGTCCCATCTGTCCACACTTCAGTAGAAAATTGGTAATCGGCTCCCAGTGTTTCCAGTGCTGCAGAACTGGTTAATAGTTTCATGTTGGAAGCAGGACGTAATCGAGTGTTTCCATTTTGCGAATAAATCAGCTCTCCTGTTTCGGCTTTTCGAATACTTACTCCTGTGACAGTACCGGCAAGTTTGTCATCAGCCAAGATGGCGTCCAATTTTTGTTTTAAGGTGTTGCTCTCGGAGTTTTTGCTTTGAGGAGAATCGTCTGCGGCGGTGATTTGCATGTTGGTAGTTTGCCCGCTTAAGGGAAGAAAGATTAGTATTGCAAATAGGAGCAGTACGAATATGCGCTTATTAATGATAGACAAATGTGTTCCATCCCTTCCTAATTGTTTGAATATTTAAATAATAACGGATTTAAAGCTGAGTATGGCAATTTTTACGGAAAATGAACCCAAATGCCTAGTCGGGTCAAAGCAGGGATGGGTATTCCAGGGGGGAATGCCATATTGAATCCTATTTAAAAAGTGTAGGAAAAAGAAGTGATTTCTATACTATTTAACAAGGTGTTTTCGGTTTATTGGGGAGCAGATGGGGAAAACAACTATTTGTAGTATATAACGTAATGAATGGGCCCTTGTTTTGTTTCCTATCCCTGCTGTTTTTCCAGCTGGAAATTCGAAACCTGGGATTTATTTGCTTTGAATGAATAGAAAAAACTATCCAGTTTATAAAATTTTCATTAAAATAGAAGGAGTGTATTAGACGAACAGTAGTAAGTCTTGTGAAGCCAAGTCTGTGTGTGTTTATCGCTATCTATAGATAAGGAAAAGTAATGACCGTTCATTCGGTTGTTTAGGAGGTAAAGCAATGCTCATTCATCAAAAGATGCTCCAGTTACAACTGGAAACGACGCTGTATTTTGAAAACAACCCGAATGTTCTAGAGACAGTGGAAGGACTGTCCAGGAAATTGGAAAGAAATACTCCAGATTTAGCTGAAATATTAAATCATCTTGTTACCTTGAAGATTCTGGATGTTCAGCGAGAAGGGGACTCGGTCGTCTATTTTTATAATCAACCTAAACTAGTAAGTGAGTTTGATTTGTCATGGGAAAAAGCATAAAAACAATTCAGCTTTTACAGGATGCATTTTCCAATCTGCTCGGTTTGGTAACGGTAATCTCTGATAGGGAAGGACAACAGATTACGGCTTATTCCGGAAAGAGTAAACTCGTAGATTTTCTCATCGAGAAAATGGATTTGGTAGAAAAAAGAAAACAATTAACTGAGGAATATCAAGCGATCAGTGGTCCGATTATTTATGACTTTGAGCCAGGAATTAAAGGGATATTGACACCTGTTTTTATTGATCCGGATACAAAATACTTTATCTGGTCCGGTTTCCTAATAGATAAAGGGGCAAAAGGCATCATTCAAAGTTATTTTCAACGAAAATATCCAAACTATTCTCGGGAATTAAAGCAAGCCATTGAAGAATTGCCGGAACTTACGGAGGAAAATAAAGCACTGCTGATGGAAAGAGTAAAATCGATGATTGAATTGCTTCGCAATCAATATCTACTCGAAAATGGAGAGGAAGGGAAGGATTCTTCCCTGTCCATGTTGATCAATATTGTAACCACGCTTTCATCGAGAGAGCTTTCGATGAAAGCGCTATTAAACCAAATAATCAGGGAAGACAAAAATATCGAATTTATTGGTATTGCAGAAAAAATGCAGGAAGACTTTTATACAGTTACCCACTTCTGTGGGCAACACGCCCCTTTGCTGCTACATAAACAGTTTTCTCATGGAGAGGGATTACTTGGAAAAGTAGCTGCAACAGGGATTGGACATCTGTGGGAAAATACAGCCGAAGATCCACGGACGACATTCTTTATAGCTAATCAACTTAATCCAACTAGTTTGTTTGCATTTCCACTTGTTGATAAAAAAGAACTGGTAGGCATTTTATTTGCTGGAAGCTGTAGCATCGCACGGATGCCAAATGAGTATATGCTGGTCGGTCAAGCATTGGCTGGAATCCTATCATTGAAACTAAGCCGTAACAAACTGGAGATGGACCTAAACCAAAACAAGCTTCTCATTTCCATGTTCGAGGATACGATGCAAATAATGTCTAATATGAAGGATATCCGCAGAGTTCTTTTTCTATTACTCGATATCAGTATAAACATGACCAATACACCGTATGCTTTTGTCATTTTAAAACCGGAGGAAAATTCGAGCCAGGCTACTGTTGTATCCAGAGGAATGGATGCACAGAAGGTCAAAATCATCGGAAACGACATTGCTAATAAGTATTTTAACGATTCAGACGGTTGGGATGTTTTTCCTTATAGACTTCAATCCCAAATGACCATACATGGTGGAGAAGATTTGTGGATACCAATATGCTATGGGAAAGAAATTATCGGCTGTTTGGCAATTGGAATCAACGAAAACCAGAGGAATACAATAAAAGAGGAATTCCTCTGCAAATTGACAAAGGCAGCTGGCGCTATCATTGCAAATCATCGCCAGACTCCGGCGGAAGAAAAAATCATTCAATCCTTAGCGCTGTCTGTTTCTCAGTTTGATCCTACAGAGTATGAAAATACAAAAGAGGAAATCGAATTGCTTGAAGATTTATTCACCCAATTTTCCACCGAGGACAAAGCAAATGTTCTATCTGCTGCCAAAATCAAAAGGATCGATCTACCGATATTGAATGAAGTGTTATCGAATCGTTCTGTCTGTAAACTGGTGGAGGAATTCAACATACACCAACGAATCTTAGAAGGAAAACAGCCGAATGGTAAAGAGGTTTTTAGTGAAGCCAGCCAGCTGCTGTTTCTTGTTTCGACTTATATACGGGGGGGCAAGAAACTCAAGAAGCTTGATGAAATCCCTTCCGTTAAAACGTCTATAAAAGAACAGTTCAGCCAATTTTGTAATAGCCGGACACTTTATGAAGGAACCATCGACATTTCCCCGCAGAAGCCAGTAGAGCTAAAGGAAAATTTCATGGAGTTATCCAAAAGAGAAAAAGAAGTGCTTGAATTGGTGGTACAGGGATTAAGCAACAAAGAAATCGCTCATTCACTATATATTAGTGAACATACGGTGAAAAACCACTTAACCAACATTTTCAATAAATTGAATGTCAGTGACCGTTCGCAAGCTATCGCCAAAGTCTATCAACTTCATCCAGTAAATTTCCAAAACATATTCGAAAGCTAGCCCTACAAATTACCTATTCCTATCTTGGAGTAGGTTTTTTGCATGTGAGTATGAAATTTCCTAGGAAGGTAGATCAATCCCCGCAGGCTACTCACCAACCATTCTGTAAAAGAGGAAGTATTTCCTATTAGAGCAACCGTGAAAAATAGGAAATACAGGTAGTAGTAAAGAAGCGCGAATCTTTTTAAACTTAAATAGAAAAGAATGTAAAAACTAATCACAGATTTTGTAGTTTATGATTAGTTACTTTTACCTGCGATAGTGGCAAACCTGTTGAAAGGTAGGGACGCAAAGCATACGGGTCTAAGGTCTTCGGACTATGACAGCCGGGCTGCCGTAAGGATTGGAAAAATATTATTTGACACAACAAGTTTTGCTGAAGGAAGCAGGAGCTCTACGTCAGATAGTCGACCAGTCACTTGGTCGGCTATTTTTTTATACCAAAAAGAGTTGGAAAAATTATGAGGTGGGCAAATCTTTGAAGAACAACGCCTGCCTCTACGATTTAGGAGGAAAATTGATGACTGTCATAAATACAGAAGAGAAAACCGTTTTGGAAAGCAGTATAAGAAGCATCTTACTTGAAATAGGAGAGAATCCCGACAGAGAAGGGTTGATCGATACACCCCGCCGTGTGGCGAACATGTACCGGGAAGTGTTTGCGGGTGTCGGTGTCGATCCTAGAATCGCCTTGTCGACTACCTTTGATTCAGAAGGTTATGAAGGAATGATCGTGGTCAAAGATATTGAGTATTATACCTTTTGTGAGCATCATTTAATTCCTTTTTTTGGGAAAGTACACATTGGCTACTTGCCGCAGGGAAAAATTGTCGGGTTAAGCAAATTTGCAAGATTGGTAGAGCTGGTTGCGCAAAGACCACAAGTTCAGGAGCGGATGACAAACCAAATCGCGGATTCCATTATCAATGTACTAGATCCTCTCGGAGTCATGGTCAGTGTTGAAGGCAGACATCTTTGTATGTGCGCGCGCGGAGTGAAGAAAACAGGGTCTTTAACTGTCACGACTGCCAAGAAGGGTGCTTTCGGAAAAGACACCAACCTGATTAATGAATTTTACAACAATATAAATAATGGTTAAAGGGGGGAGGTAAGATGGTATATTTGTCGCGAAAATTACGGTTTTCAGCTATGCATAGCTACCGTATCCAGCATTGGACGGAGGAAAAAAATCAGCAGGTTTTCGGGCTATGCAGTAATCCGAATGGACATGGGCATGATTACCAGTTGGAAGTAATGGTAAAGGGAGATTGGAAGGACCGGACAGGGATTGTTGTCAATACGACCGATATCAAACAAGTGGTTGGCAGTATAGTGGAGGAAGAATTAGATGGGAAATTTTTGAATAAGGAAAACATTTATTTTCGAGAGAAAATCCCTACCACGGAGAACCTGCTCATCTTCTTGTGGAATAAGATAAATCGGGTTTTACAAGATTGCGAGTTACACAGACTGCGTTTGCACGAGAATTCAACGCTTTATTCAGAAAAGGGAGAGGGAGACATGGTCAGTTTAACAAGGAAATATCATTTTAGTGCCGCTCATCGTCTACATAGCGACAAACTTACAGATTCAGAAAACAAACAGTTATTTGGAAAGTGCAATAACGTTTATGGACATGGCCATAACTATTATTTGGAAGTGTCGGTTCAGGGGATCCCCGATCCAGTAACAGGGATGGTAACAGATATTGCGGTACTGGATGAAATAGTAGAATCCGTGGTCTTGAAGAAATTCGATCATAAGCATTTAAATTTAGACACAACCGAGTTTGACGGATTGAACCCTACCTCGGAAGTGATGACTCAAGTTATCTATCAAATGCTTTCCCCTTATATATCCAACTTATCGAAAATAGGATTATGGGAAACCGAAAACAATTACTTTGAGTATGTAGCACCGACTGGAGGGGAGGCACATGTATAATGCCCACAGATTGGAAGACAGGGTTGTGGCAATCACGGGAGCAGGCCGTGGAATAGGAAAAGCGACGGCCGAGTTACTTCAACGGTATGGAGTCAAATTAGCATTGGGTTCAAGGAACATACCGGAAACAAAAGAGCCGTCTGTATCAGACAATCAAATCCATTTACAGGTCGATGTCACAAAGGAAGAATCGGTAAAAGACTTTTGTGAAAAAAGCACGGATTATTTTGGGAAAGTGGATGTACTAATCAACGCAGCTGGTACTGGAAAATTTGCAAATGTACTGGATTCTGAAACAGCCGACTTTGATGAGATGGTTGCCGTTAATCTGCGTGGAACTTATTTAATGTGTAAATACTTTGGCAGGCAAATGAAAAAAAACGGACAGGGACAGATGATCAATTTAGTATCTATCGCCGGAAATACAGCGTTGGCGGGTGGAGGAAGTTATACGGCTTCGAAATTCGGAGTGCTGGGACTTTCCAAAGTGCTGCAAACGGAATTACGGCAAGAAGGCATTTATACAACCAGTGTACTACCTGGTTCAGTCGATAGCTCATTTTGGGATGGAATGGAACAAACACCTGATAAAACAAAGATGATACCGGTAGAATCAATTGCAGAACATTTAGTCCTGTTATTGTGTCAACCACCTCAATCTGTTGTGGATGAAATAACCATTATGCCTCCTGCCGGAATTTTGTAAGAAAGGCGGGAGAAAGAAAGTTGATAGGATTATTGAAAAAGTTTTTTGTCCAGGAATCACATGATAGGAAAAAGCCGTCCGAAGGTGATGTATTCCCTCAGCTTTCTTCGCTAGACTCTTTTGCAGAGGTGCAACAAAAGACCATGACAGGCTGGATTCTATATAGGCTGGCTACCATGAATGGGATAGATACTAGGCAAAGGGATGCTTTATTTTATTTGAGTTTTACTGAAAATATTGACAGAGAATTGCAAGATAAAACAAGTCAATTATTTAAACTGGCACGCTCGGGGGCGAATTGGGTACGGAGCAATGCTGTCATTGAAGAAGAATTGAAGAAATTATCGTTACCAGAGGACTACAAGAAGAAAATAGCAAAAATCTTGAACGAGGTCGAACAGCACTGCAACCCACCCCGATTGGTCTCCTCGGAGAGCTGGGAGGTTTACAGGGATGTGATCTATGCATCCACCCAAGGAAAATTTTTATTGATCAAAAAAGCGGAAGTAGAGAGCTGTAAAGACGGCGAACTTTTATGCGAAATACCAGTAGTGGAGAAAGCCGATATACCAAGAGCAAGGCATTTGGCGGAAGAATCCTTTCTGAGTGAAGGTTTGAAGAAAGCTAAAATTATGAGCTACAATTTGATCATTTCAGAAGCTGTTACCAATATATTGAAACATGCCGATAAAGGCAAAATGTTTCTATATAAACTGGAAGATGCTTTTCATGTAGTAATCGAGGACAGTGGTCCGGGATTTCCGTTAAAGCTTCTTCCAAAGACGACGTTAATGCCCGGTTTTTCGACAAAGGAATCCTTAGGACAAGGATTCACGTTAATGATGAAAATGGCAGATCAAATATTACTGGAAACCTCTGATAAAGGCTCTACATTGGTTTTGAAGTTACAAAGGGATGGAGTGCAGAAGAATGAATCCTGATGCTGTGAAAGAAGAAGAGACGATAGAGAAGACTATTTTTGCTGCCAGGTTATTCACCGGATTTTGGGATCGATGGCAAGCGCATGGGATTGAAACGGAGGCTATCCAAGCTTTCAGCAAGGCAGTCCATAATAAAGAAGACTGGATTCATTATTTTTGCCGGTATGCCGATTATCATTACAAGTCTGCCGAGGAGTTTGAAGAAAAAGAATCAATGGTGATAGCTGCCAACCACTACCAACTTTCCGGGCTTTATTTCGATTTGGTTCAATGGATTTTTCCTGGGGACAGCAAAACGAAATCGAACTGGTACAAAAAATCCCTGGCAGCTTTTGACCAAGCGGATTCACTCAGGAAAGATAAATGTCAAAAGCGGAATATCCAAACCGAAGAGGGTGTCTTTAAAGGGAGAATCCGTATTCCGAGTCATCCTAAAGGGACGGTAATCATCATCAACCCGGCCGATTCAGCAAAGGAAGAGTTATTTACTTACGAAAATCATTTTGTGGAGTTGGGCTTTGCTACTGTCCATTTTGACGGCCCTGGACAAGGGGAGACACTTGCAAGCTTTGGAATTCAAGCCAGTAACTCTAATTGGAAAAGATTTGTAGATAATACGATTGAGTTTGTTTATGGAGAACTTCCTGATTTGCCAATCTATTTGTTCGGTACGAGTTCCGGTGCGAACTGGTCTATTGCAGGCAGTAAGCATCCACTGGTGCGTAAAGCAGTTGCAGTTAGTCCGGCTGTAAGTGAAGGTGCGCTGCCATCCTATTTTACCAATCGAATGAAAGCGATGATGGAACCGGAGAGCAATCAGATGCTGCCAGACTTGCAAGATTTGTCGGATGCAAGTCCAATCTATTTGTTTCATGGGAAGGAAGATACGATGGTAAACGACAGTGATTTGTATGAACTGTTTGATCGACTTCCCGAAGGAAAGAAAATGATCGAATATGAAGAGGAAGCCCATTGTTGTAACAGAAAGCTTCCGGAAATCCGTGAACTAGCAGCAGCCTGGTTTGCGATGTAGAAAGGAGGGCTGAAATGTCTTTTACACAATTTCAACTGCTTATTGAAAAAATTTCACATGTTCCGGTAGCACGGATATCACCTGATGCTTCGTTCAGAGATGATTTAGGAATCGACTCTCTTCAGATGGTAAACCTGCTGGTTGAGTTAGCAGAACAAACGGACTTTCAGCTTGAAACTTTGTCAGATTCAAGTGAATTTTCTACACCTGCACGTCTATACGCATTAATGAATAAAGGAGATTAATATGACGACATTAGAACAAGTTTGTTTTGCCGAGGAAAATCATAACAAAACCGTCATCAGTACATTTGATAAAGATTTCAAGGTGGAGGATATTCACCAATTAAAACAAGATTTTGAAAAAATGCTGGCAGGAGAAGCTGACTTGACAGGAAAACGAGTCGCCTTGCTTGTTCCAAATACGGATGCTTATATTGCCTTGGTGTTTGCGGTCAATAAATTGGGTGGGACAGTAGTTCCGTTAAGTACACAATTAAGAGAAGGCGATTTATCTGCAATATTGGACAGTGCGTCACCCCATATTATTTTTGCAATAAAACACCATCAGGGGAAAGACTTTTCCGGAATGATATCAAGTTGGACGAGCGGAAGTAACTTAGCATGCAATATATATGAATCAAATGACGGTCTGGAATGGACAAGCTGGCAATCTAGCGGAGTATCTCCTGCTATCGATTCTTTTTCCCGTCACTTCATTCTATTTACATCGGGAAGTACAGGAGTACCGAAAGGCGTAGTCCTTTCCCAGGAAGCTATTTTTACCCATATTATGATCATTTCCAGATTGATCAATGGCCGGACAGGTGATAGGTATCTACATTTACCTCCTCAAACAGTAGCTTTTGGTTTGGTCGGTATTTTGTGTGCCATCAAGTTCGGTTATCGGGTAGCCATTCCGGACGCATTCGATTTACCGAAAATCACTGCCATGATGAAACGGATTACAGTAACCAAGATGGTCGGCACCCCATCTCTATTGCGTGGTTTATATAATATTGCCCAGCATATCCAGCCTGAGGTTCTTACGGTGCTGGAAGAATGCTACCTTGCTGGCGAGATGATTAAAGAAGGGGATATAAAGGAGTTTGACCTGATCAGTCGGGCAAAGTTCATCGGTATATATGGGATCACAGAAGCTGGAGGAATCATGACCTGTGACTTAAGAGGCAATATAGAATGGGGGGTAGATGAAGTCTACCAATTCAAGATTGTCGAACGTGAATTGTTATTAAAATCACCTGCGTTGTTTACCCATTACTATCAACAGCCGGAGATCACAAAAGAAGTTTTAGAAAACGATGGTTGGTTCCATACTGGTGACATTGCAGAGCTGAACGAGGAAGGTAAGGTTGTCTTAATTGGAAGGAAAAAAGATTTAATCAAGAAGGCTGGACAACAAGTAATTCCGGGTGAAATTGAAAAAATATTGGAACAGCACAGTAAGGTAGCCCAGGCAGCAGTTATTGGAGCTCCCCATGCTGTCTATGGGGAACAAATCATCGCTTTTGTTATGGCGGAGAGTGGAACAGAAGCTCAGCAATTATATAATCATTGTGCCAGCAGAATTGCAGGCTACAAAGTACCAGATCAAGTGAAGCTAGTAAATGAGCTTCCGTCTATCTCAGGTAAAGTAGATAAGACCACTCTGAGAAAGCAATTTGACAGCAAGGAAGTAATGACATCAGGAAGAGGTAGTCTATAATAATGAACAATGCTCTGGTTAAAAATAACAAACAGCCGACCACTCTAAAGAGGCAGTTTACTGTACGGATTTTAGTTTTAATGGTGTTGGTTGCAGCCATCTCCGGCACCATTCAATTAGTGATGGCAAATAAAAGCACAGAAAAAAATGTAGCCAAAGAAGCCGAATCGATCTCCGCCTCGATTCAGCATGGCATTGATGGTACCGAGTTAGCAGCAAATGAAATCGAACATCAAATTGATTTGAAAATGGAGTCTTACTCGAAGTATATTGCAAAGCAATTAAACAATAAGCCCGTTTCTTCTATTACCACCGAAGAATTAGAGGAGCTTAAGGCAGAGTTGGGCGTATCAGGCATTACCTTATTTCAGCAAATAGAAGACGATCTTGTCGGAGTACGGGCGACAGACCAAGAGGAATTAGGATTTAGCATGAATAAAGCGAATCCACAGGGATACCAGGTACTTGACAGTTTTATGGAAGGCACAATTTTGGATGAGATGAAGCAAGCCGTTAGCTACATCACAGATAGAACGACAGTCCTGTACACAACCCAGTCTGGTTCCCATGAGGACCCGATGTTTTTTAAATATGCTTATTATCATCAGCCAGACACCGATTACTTGATTAATCCATATATCGAAGCGGAAGAAGTACATCAATATGTTGAGAAAGTTGGTCCAGAATCCTGGATTGAAGAGGTTATGGCAAACAATCAATATGCTGAAGAAATAGCAGTTCTAAATCCAGCGGTTTTCGCAGATCCATCGTTAGCAGAAAAGGTTTATCCACCGTTGGAAAAGGTGGAAAATGGTACGTTTGCTCTTGTTGACAAGCAAGACGAAGAACTGTTAATCGACATGCTGGAAAATCCGCAGGAACAAAGCTTTACGAAGACGATCGACGGAGAAGATATTTATAAAACGTTTTTTCCTGTTGGGGATGGACGAGTTATTTATGTGGCTTTGAATTATGGAGAAATGAAAGCTCCTTTTTATAAGCAGTCGTTAATATTTGTTCTTGCCAGTATCGTTGCATTAATCGCATTGGTCTTACTGACGACGAGTTTCTTTAACAAAATTTATGGAAACATCCAAAAAATCATCTCCCAAATCCGGCAGCTCGAAAAGGGTGATTTCACAGCGCAAAGCACGCTAAATGACCAAGGTGAATTGGGAAGTTTGTCAACCAGTGCCAACAAAATGGCTAGCTCTTTGAATCTGGTTTTGTCTGAAACCAGAGAACAGGCAAAGCAAACCGAGAAGCTTTCCTACATGCTGGAATCGGAAGCAGATAATTCTGTAGAAAAGGTCTATACCATATCCATGGAAGCAACAACCACTTCTCGTGAGGCCATGACAGAGGTTGATGATTTCTTAAACGAAGTCAAAGAGGTGTTGCAAACAATAGACACCCCTCAAGCAAGGGAAATACTCGACAGACTGGATGACTTCCGCCAATTATCCAAAGACCGGGCAGCTTCTACGACAGACATAACCATTACTTTAGCAGACCTGTTGAAATCGCTGCATGGACAGTCAGCCGCACTTTCAGCCATTTCCAGAAAGCTGCTTGATAACTTGAAAGTCTTTCAACTGGAAGAGAATCAAAAAACGGAAGAATAGGAGGTATTCCTTTGGAAGCAACCGTTAAAGTAACCAAGGAAATGAAAGGGAATGTTTGTACGCTTCGCGTCTTTGGCATTTTAGATTTTTCAACAATGGAACCATTTGTAAAGGAAGTACAATCTATTGAATACGAGGTATCAAAGGTAATAGTAGACTTTGAAAAATTGGAATTTATCGATTCTACCGGTATCGGAGCAATAATCAATTTGGTACATGCGGCTAATTCTAAAAAATTCACAGTAGAATTTATAAAAATGGGTGAAGAGATAATGGAGCTTTTTGACACAATCGGTGTCTTCACAATTATGGAATCCCTGTTAGAAAAGGATCGTGATTCTTTTGTTTAGCCGCGACTTAACAGTTAAGCACGAGCCAAAGTCATCGGAGGGCGAATGGACTAAAACGTTGCAGCGAGAAATAAAGCAGGCACGCAATATACAAATGAAATTATTGAACGCCCAAACTCCTACTGTCGATAAAGGAGAAGTTGCAGGTATCTCCATACCTGCAAGGTTGATTGGCGGAGATTATTACGATTTCTATCTGCTGCCGAATGGGAATTTGCGGATTGTAATTGGAGATGTAATGGGAAAAGGTATTCCTGCAGCCATGTTGATGATTCTAACTCGAGGAGCATTTCGTAGTGCAGCAGAGAGTACACAGGGTCCTAGTGAGACGTTGACAGCCATGAATAAAGCCATGTATGACGATCTTCGGACGCTTGGTTCGTTTGTAACGGTCATGTGCGCCGATTGGAATCCACATACTAAAACATTGACCTATTCCAGTGCGGGTCATAATTTTCCGGTGATCGTAAAAGCAAATAACCAATTGGTGGAAGTGCCGGAGACAAAGGGCGTTATGCTTGGCGGGTTGCCTGAAGCGGTTTATAAGGATGATACCGTCCAATTGGAAGATGACTTGGTTTTTTTCTATACGGACGGTATAACAGAAGCACGTAACAAAGACGGCGAAATGTACCAGCTTGAACGATTGAAGAAGACATTGCTGAAACACCACTCGTATGATGTTAAAGAGGTGGAAGCGGCTATTGTAGAAGAAATGGAGTCATTTACGGAAGGGTTGCCCCAGCGAGATGATATTACCATGGTATTACTGAAGACAACCGGCAGTACTACTAATATAACCAGCTACACTTCTCCTTTACTACATACTTAGGAGGTCCATTGATGCAAAACATTGTTTCCAAAGGAAAAAATGTCGAAGAGGCTATCCATTTAGGCTTAAAACTAATGGAAGTTAACAAGCAGGAAGTAGACATTGAAGTCATTCAACAAGAAACGAAAGGCTTTGTGGGTATTGGCAGGAAAGAAGCTGTCGTAAGATTATCGCTTGCCAAAGCGAGCGGTGAATCTGTGAAGATTTCAGACACCCAGGGTCCAGGATTCGAATCGTTATTGGATGAGATGAATAATATTCCTTTATACCCAAAGAATGACAACACCAGGCAAATAGAAAAGCAACCGGAACACCATCAAGCCGAGTTGGAAGGAAAAGCCTGGGTCAAAGAGCAGCAATTGTTTGTAAGAGATACGGAAGCGTATTATCCTACTGTCACAATTGATGATGATATTGCCTTTTACAAGAATGATTCTCTTGTTAACGAGAAGTCTACGATTGTAAGTCAAAAAGATAAAATGGTGCTAAAAGTGGAATCGGAATCAGTAAAATCGACTGATTGGAAAATGTATCTAGACCCAGAGGGTTTACATGTATTCTTAGAAGTCGAACCAGGATGGAAAATTATCCGCACGATCAAAGACGTGGAACCTGATAACCATATTACCCTGACCATTGAAGAAACAAAAGAGGCAGTGAACAACTTAACGTATGAAAAGGTTCTAGCCAAGTTGGAAGAACTGCGGGTTACGTTTGGTATCAATCATACGGAAATCGTGCGTGCTACCTCCGAACTGGAACCAGGAAAATTCGAAATCGCTGCCGGAAAACCGGCAGAAGCGGGTAAAAATGGATGGATAGAAGCGAAAGTAGAATTAACAACTAAAAATGGCCTGGTGGAGGATGAAGCGGGGAAAGTTGATTTCCGAGAATCTCATCTAATTCCTACGGTCGATAAAGGGAAAGTAGTTGCCATCATCCATCCACCGATTCCAGGGGTCCCGGGAACAAAAGTAACAAATGAACCGTTGCCGGCAAAGCAGACCTATCCAGTCAAAATAAATGCTGGAAAAGGAATGGTGCAGGTTGATAACAAGCTTGTCGCGTTGGAATCCGGGCGGCCGTCTCTTACCCAAAGAGGCCAGCTCGTTAAAGCGGAAATTGTCCAAAAGCTTATTCACAAAGAGAACGTGAACCTTTCTACCGGAAATATTCGTTTTACTGGAGATGTGGATGTTTGGGGAGAAATAGAAGAAAACATGGAAGTTGAAGCTGGTGGGGATATTTTTGTCTATAAATCCGTCAGCACGTCCCGTTTAACAACTTCTCAATCAATAGCTGTAAAGGGAAATGTAATCAATTCAGAACTAGCTGCAGGAAAAAATAATATGTTGACAGTTGAATTGGGGCATCTGCTTGAGAATATGCAAATAGACTTGGAAAAAATGATTATGGTTATCCGGCAGTTAATGCAATCTCCCGCATTTAAATCAAGCGACTTTTCGGTAACGGGTCTACAGCCCTTAATCACCATTCTATTAGAAAAGAAGTTTAAAAACTTTGCTGCTTCAGCCAAAAACTATCAAGAAGTCGTACAGCAGGGACGCGACTATCTAGATCACGAAGGATGGTTGCAGATTGCAGTATCAATTAAACAAATATTTTTAACTCTTTCCAATCAAGTCACGACCCTGGATCGGTTAACTCGCTTGTCTCAGCAAATGGAGGAATTGGCTGAATTAAGCAAAACACCCATTGAACCAGAGGCATACATTACGATAGTTGAAGCGATAAACAGCAGCCTGTACAGCAGTGGAGACATTCAGATAATCGGAAAAGGTTGTATTAACACAAAAGTCCATGCGGGTGGTCATTTGAAGGTTACGGGAGTGGTACGCGGCGGCGAACTTTATGGCAGGTTAGGCGCCAACATTTATGAAGCCGGCACAAACAGTGGGACAAAAACGATTATATCGGTGCCAAAAGATCAAAAGGTTTCCTTAACAAAAGGGTACGTAAATACGATAATTAAAATAGGGAATGTCACGCGTACGATAGAAGAAGATAAACAACATATCATTGCCAGATTGGATGAAAACAATCAAATTATATTCGAATAAGTAGTAGGGAGATGACTAATGCTTACTTATGAAACGACGGAGACAGTAGAAAACCATCTTGATGTTTTATTGACAGGTGATTTAGACATTGAAGGGACGGAATTGATTGAAGAGGAGTTAGCTCCGTTTTTGTTGGAATTTACCAATGTCAAGTTAAGTTTCGCCCATGTTCCATTTGTGGATTCTTCAGGCATGGGACTACTAATAAACTTAGTCAATAAATTGAAGGAAAACGAAATAACAGTTACTGTTACGGACATTAAAGATGATGTCCTGGAAGTCTTCAATTTACTACAGTTGCCAGAAATCCTGGGTGAAGAAGTATTTGTTTAACCATTCCTCTCAGACAAGTGGAAGCCGAAAGCTATTCTGTAGCTAACCGGCTTCTTTTGTTTTTTGGGGAGTATTTCAAACAAAAGCGGAGTGAAAAATCACACCACCACATTTGACGGAGAACAAAATTGACTATCGTTATAAATTGTCGTATGATCATCTTCGTGATGATTTGACTGTATGGTCATTCAAAGTTACCGATTGGTTTATGGGAAGCAAATTCATAATCTTTTAAAAAAACAACACTACCGTTGATCGTTACGCGATCTCCAGCATATCAAACTAATCAGGAACGAAATTATTTAGGGGAGAAGGAGAAGAGAATGAATGACAGAACAAAATCAACAAAACAGTAAGCCAGATATAAAGTTCGGTCCAATGCTAGCCGTCATGTTAATCGGTGCATTTGTCGGTCTGTTGAATGAAACTTTGCTGGCCACCGCACTGCCATCTATCATGGCTGATTTCGAAATTTCCGAAAATAAAGTTCAATGGCTGACGACTGCTTTTCTGTTGACGAATGGCGTGATGATTCCGATCTCCGCATTTTTAATAGAACGCTTTACGACAAGGAAATTGTTTATCACCGCGTTCAGCATCTTTGGATTCGGTACCCTGATCAGCTCTTTGTCCCACGTGTATCCTTTACTGCTAACAGGGCGAATCATACAGGCTGCCGGATCGGGCATTATGCTGCCGTTAATGATGACAGTCATCTTAACAGTAATACCGAGAGAACGGCGTGGATCTGTCATGGGAATGGCGGGTATCGTTATATCGTTTGCCCCGGCGATCGGACCAACGCTTTCCGGATGGCTGTTAGAATATTTTTCCTGGAGAGGGCTTTTCTACGTTGTGCTGCCTATCGTGGTCTTAACCATTATATTTGCTTACTACTTTATGAAAAATGTAACCAAATTAACGAAGCCAAAAATCGATATACTATCGATTATCCTTTCATCATTTGGATTCGGAGGTTTGTTGTATGGGTTTAGTAGTGCAGGTGAGGATGGCTGGACCAGCATAAAAGTACTGATTTGTTTAATTGGCGGAGCAATTATCCTGGCATTATTCATCTGGCGCCAGCTAAAATTGCCAACTCCTCTATTGCAATTCAAAGTATTTAAATTCAACGTTTTCAGTCTCTCTCTTATCATTACAATGATTGTCCTCATGTCGATGATAGGGGCAGAAACACTCCTGCCGTTATACATGCAAAATTTACGTGGTTTCACTCCGCTTGAATCGGGACTGATGCTCTTGCCGGGTGCCATTGTTATGGGGATTATGTCGCCAATCACCGGGATGATGTTCGATAAATTCGGCGCTCGTTGGCTGGCAGTTCCCGGGTTGTCCATTGTTGCGATAACCACCTATGTGTTCACCAACTTAACGATGGAAACATCCTTTACTATGCTGGCAATTGTTTATGCAGTTCGTATGTTTGGTTTAGCCTTGGCAATGATGCCGGTAATGACTGCCGGACTTAACCAAATTCCCGATGAATGGAATGCCCATGGGTCTGCTATGGCTAATACCATGCAACAGGTCTCTGCATCGATCGGAACCGCGATATTGATTACTGTGATGACAACCTCTGCCAAAAACTATCAGCCTGACATGGCGGCATTGGCAGGTCTCTCACAAGCAGATGCGAAGCAGCAGGCTGCACAAAGTGCACTGTTGCATGGGTATAATACCGCCTTTTTGTTTGCTTCCATTCTTGCTTTGGCCGGTATGCTCCTATCCCTATTTTTAAATACACGAAATACGAACGGTAGCACAGCAACAACAGAAGAATAACGAAGACCGCTGCGACATACTTTGGGAAACCAGAGGTATGTCGCATTTTTTATTACTTACGGAATAAGCTGCAGCCGTATTGATCTCCATACTTTTCCTTTCTCCAACGGACTACAACCTCGTGTAACTCGTTGGAGAGTAGAAGCATTTCCTGGTCTGATAAACTGTTCGATTTTTGATAAGAAATATACATTTCTTGTCTTAACCGCTCCATTTCTTGTTCTAGTTGTTTCAACATTATCCTTCTCTGCTTTCTTATGTAGATTGATTCCTTATCTTCATGTTTCAACACCATATCAGCGGACAAATAACGATTAAATTATCCCAACAGCTTTTTATGAAATCCTTCGTTTGGAGATAGAGCATTGAAAGGATTTTTGCTGGATAAGCAAATCTATTCGCCACTCTGTGAAGCGGCTAGGGCTTTGGGAATCAGTCAGCAATAAAGTTGTAACTTGACACCTTATGATCAAGGAAACCTCACTCCTATTCAATGAGAACGTATGTTCCGATTATATAAAAAGAAGTTTGAATAGGCAAGTAGCTGGAGAGATGTATTGCAAAAAGGAATAGAACGTTGAAGGAAAACAGCCTTGGGACGATGTTTATCTTGAGGACTTAAACAGGGTCAGGGGAGATTTGAAAATGGATTAGTGAATTGAATTTGTCTTTTGGAACTCGTTCAGCAGTTTATCTAGTGCTTGGGAGATTTTAAGGACTTCTTTCCCGTTTGGTTCTACACTATAAGCTTTATACATCTGTAGACGTAACTCTTCTATCTCTCTTTCTAGATCTTTTTTCATAAATTATACCCTACCTTATCTATCATTCTATTGAAATAGTATCCTTTTTTTTGAATTAATTCAATTAAAGTTAGTACCTTGTTCACAAAAATTCCTTAATTGGGTTTAGAAACGATTTTTAGACGGATGACATACAATGATATGTAACCATAGGAAGGAGGTTCAGAATATGTTTGATCCATGGAATGTACCTTTATTTTATCAGTCAGAGGAGTGGGAACGGGGGCAGATGGATACATTACAGCCGGGAACTCCTAGTTTTCCTTCTTTTCCGCCTCCCGGACAGCCGCCTGGTGGTAGCCCTCAAGCAGGACCCCCGACAAGCCCTCCGCCATCTGTGGTCCCACAGCAGCAGTTTCAAACCTATGCGGTTGACCCTGGAGGAATCCGCGGCTGCTTATTCCGGTTCACGTATGTGTGGCTGGAAGGCTATCAATCCTTCTGGTATTATCCGACGTTTGTCGGCCGTCGCAGTATAGCCGGTTATCGTTGGACAGGATTCCGCTGGGTTTACTTTGGAATTGATTTAAACCGCATTCAATCGTTTCAATGTTACTGATCTAAACCACGCTAAAGGCCGGTAGGGAGGGCGATCCTCTACCGGCCTTTTTACCAACCTGTATATAATTCGTATGTATTTATCGTTTAACGGGGCTTCTGTTATTTCGCTTTCAATTGGCTTGTATCAGGGAGCGCTTTCCGCCGGTAGAGCAATTGGAAGGGAATGGTAAGAGTCTATTCCTTTTTAGGAACTGATTTTTGATGCCTCTGTTTGCGCATTTGTCGCTTTTCCTTTCGCAGTCAAACCAATAAAAATGAACATCGTAACTGCTCCCATCAATAGAAAAATAAGAGATATTACGTTAGCAGACAGATAGTTGCTTAGAAAAATAAACATACCAGCGAACATGACACCGAGTATGGTCATTAATCCAAATACCGCCATATACGTACTTCTTGCGTGGTCTGGGACCATGTTGGCCAGCATGGTCTGTTTTACCGGGATGTGAAGTAATTCGCCCAAAGTAGCAAAAAACATAGCGACGAGCAGAACAATGGCCGAATGGTGATAGCTGAGGACGGTGTAACCAAGGAAGTAAAGCACGAGTCCTCCAAGTAAAACAAAACGATCGCTAAACTTCCTTAACAAATAGGATACGACAACAGTTAAGCAGACAACCAAAATCGTGTTCTCTGCTTTTAATATTCCTAGTAAATTGATGCCATCTGCCTGAAACGGTAAGAAAGAGACCAACTGTCTCGCTTCCGGGATGTCTTCTGCAAGACGGAGCCCGATGTAATTCGTCAATTGTTCCTCTGTCGCGATAATAAGTAAATTGGCTAAGGTGAATACCGCAAAGGTTTTATGTTTTAAAACACTGAAATAAGTTCTGACTCCATTGCCCACTTCTTTCTGAGAAGAAGTCTTTTTATGTTCGGCGGCTGTCTCGGGTTGAAACGATTCCTTGATAAAGAAAACGGTCATTGCGAGCGAAATCATAGTTGCTGCTGCTACGCCTAAAAACAGAAGGAAATGATGGTCCATAAATAAAAAGGCACCAGTAATTCCTCCTATAGATACGGCAAGGTTTTGCAGCCAATAAGAAAATGTGTAAACTGCTTTACGGTTTTCTGGATTACTTTCATCGATAATCATCGCTTGGTAGGCCGGGGTTGCTGACCCGAGAAAAAAATGAATGATGACAAATAGAACAAAGGTGACATAGGGAAGGCTCAACCAGGGGGAATTGACTGCTGCAACAAAGAGAAAACCACCTAGTACGGTTGCTTCTGAGCAGAGGATGACCGGCTTCCTTCCTTTTTTGTCCGATATGTATCCACCTGTAAAGGAACCGGCGATATTAGCTGCCATCACACTCAAAAACATAAAGCCAGTAACTACCGTTCCCAGTATGCTCGAGAAAAAAACAACCAGATAGGGAGTAACGGCAGCATTGGCAGTTGTGGTGATAAATTGAAGGGCTAATCGAAGTTGAATGGTTTGGGAAAAGGTGAAAAAATTCATGTTTCCATCTCCTTTTTGAAGGGCAGACCGTTTCCTTATGGAAGTTTCGGTCCAAATAATTGCATGGCAACAGGTGCAAGATCAGACCAAATATTATTCTCAGGCTGATCGGTCAAATTTAACCGGATTCCCATCAGGAAGGAGGTGTAGGCAATTGAAGAGGTGACGGGATCTATCCCACTATGAAGCTGGCCGCTTCTTTGACCATGTTCAACCAAAGCTGCAATTTTAGAACGGAAGGTATAATGAAATTGGTCCAGTTTCTTAAATTGGCGTTCGAACCTTTTGGGCTGTCCGATTACTTGGGTAACAAGCCGCAAGTAAGTACCGACACTGGCAAATAAACGGATATGCTTGTCGATCATCGCTTCTAATTCTTTGTAAGAGTTTTGTGCATCTGGATTGAAGTCCATTAACAGAGGGGAAAGTTCTTGTAAATGATCCACAACAGCGTGATGAAATAATTCTTCTTTGTTTTTAAAATAGGTAAATACACTGCCGAAACTTATTCCGGAAGCCTTTGCCACCTTGGAAATAGTGGTATCGTTGTAACCGTGTTCTGAAAACAGAATAATCGCCTGTTCCAAAATTTTATTTCGTTTTGCTTTCATATTTTCGATTTGATTAGCTGAAAGTGGCATCATTATCTCCCTTTAGAACAATTGATTGATCAATCAACTGTAATAGTAGCAAAGTATGCAAAGAATGTAAATAATTTCTTGTAAACGATTTCTACATTGAGAGGCGCTCTCGTAAAACTGAACGGCTTGACTTTCACTCCTCATCTAACTTAAATAGGGATGGTTGATAGGCACTGTTTATTCGAATAAGAAACTTGCGTTATCCAGAAACTACTATCATAGAAGAAAGGAGGGCAGAAAATGTCTGGAAGACGCGATGGTCCCAAACAGCAAAAACAACCCAGCCTGCCGAAAAGCCCGAGGCAGCCTTACGGTGAACCACTTAGCGGATCGCATCAAGTAAAAAATGAAAACCACTCCCGTCAAAAACGAAAATCTTCGCATGATTTATAAAACGTCACAGGCAGCCTCCCATGGCTGTCTTTTTCATTCAAAAGTGCGTGGCACTTTACAGTTTGGAGGTCTTATCTAGTATAATGGGTATGTCTGGGATTTTTTCTGACCAAAAGAAACTGGACACAGGTTAGGGAAACAAACTTTTATGGTTTGATAATAAATGGTTTTGCCCATGACGGGTATCGATAATAGAGGAATGTGAGTGGCTGTCAAGGACAGCGAGAATCAGCGAATGGGAGCTAAAAAGGAATGGAGATTATTCAAATTCAAGATGCGCCTCCAGCGAATGAAGAACCAATTATCTTAAGTATCGGGAAATTTGATGGGGTACATTTGGGACACCAATCTATCTTGCAGCAGGCCGGACGTTTAAAACAATCCGGACATTCATTGGCGGTGATGACGTTTCATCCCCATCCGCTTTGGGCTTTGAAGCGGGATGAACGATATAGGAAGTGTGTAACACCGCGTGAAGAAAAATATCGACAACTGGAGCGTTACGGTGTTAACAAAGTATATGAAATCGAATTTACGGAAAAATATGCGGAAACGACTCCTGAGACATTTGTATATGAACATTTATCTTTGCTTAACATAAAAGGAATCGTAGTGGGGGAAGGCTTTAATTTCGGAAAAGGTCGTGAATCGGATACAGACCTTTTGACAGAGTTAGCTGCCGACATCGGTATACCGGTGACAATTGCCCCCTTGATGACCATTGGTGGACCCAAAATCAGTAGTACTGATATAAGGGCGTCGATCAGGGAAGGAAAGTTTGAAAAAGTGAATACGCTTCTTGGCAGAAATTATTCGGTAAATGGAAAAGTAGTACAAGGCGATGCACTTGGCAGGCAACTCGGTTTTCCAACAGCTAATCTAGAGCCGGACGGTGATTACGAGCTGCCCGGCAGCGGAGTATACTTGGGAAGTGTTGAAGTAGAAGGGGAAAACCACACAGCAGGTGAATGCTGGTATGCACTGATTAATGCCGGATACCGACCAACAGTCAATGGAAAAGATTATTTGATTGAAGCCTATTTACTGGATTTCTCCGGTGATCTCTATGGTAAGTCAATGAAGGTGTCGTTTATTCAAAAAATGCGGGAAGAAGAAAACTTTGCTTCCTTGGATGAATTAGTCGAGCAAATGAATAAAGATAAAGCTGAGGCGCGCCTTAAACTTGGACTATAATCACTCCTGAAAAGCTGCTGTTTGCAGCAGAGAGAGGGGCTGAAAATGGGAATCGTTGTAGTCGAAATTTGCGAAGCCAGTTTAATTAATGAGGTGGATGTCGAGCAGATTTTAGAATCCGAATACCCGGAAGTATCGGTAGTAACCTATGACTGCTTGTCTTTTTGCGGTCTTTGCCGTGTACGGCCTTATGCCATGGTAAATGGAACCCGAGTGTTCGGCAAGACAGCGGATGCGTGTCTCGAGGCGATCCGGGAGCAAATCGACAATGAACTGGCTTTTTACATGGACTGAATATCCACTATTCGTCACCGTCACGCGAAAGCTGTGCTATAATGAAAGACGTTCCGATTTTCGGAGAGTAGGCTGCAGGAGTTGAATGACGTGCAATTGTGGAAAATATTTAGACATAGTGTGACCTTGCCGAAAAAACAGGCAGTTTTCTGGTTGAATAGAATAAGTATGAGGGATACGCTGGTATATATCTTTTTGCTGATATTTATCCTGTATCTACCTGAAGGCTATGCTTTAGCATTTCAGGACAACCTCTTGTTAGACAGTGACTTACGAAGTGTCTTCATTTTACAAAGCATAACCTTTTATCCGATGTATGTGATTTTTTCAGGTCTTGTTGTCATTTCCGTTTTAGCGGCAGGCGCCCTGCTAATGGCCCGGCTCCTGGACAGGAAACTTGCTTTCCAGCATGTTTGGAAAATGACTGCTTTTGCGTTGACTCTTCCACTTATTGTATACACAGCGGTAAAGCTGGCAGGCTGGGATAATGGCATTATTTTTCCGCTGCTTATTCTCGGGTTTTATGTGATCCTTTATAAAATGGTTACTGTTTATCCCAAAAGAAAGAATAAAAACCATCCATGAACTTTTACCAAAACCTTTTCCGTACACTAGATATGGAAAAGGGTTTTTTTAGGTGAACATAAATTTTTATAATATTCGGATAATATTACCTATAAAGGCATATCTTTAGGTTAGAAAGCGCTTTCAACCTAAAGGAGGGGATAAGATGAAACTGACGACCAAAATTTTCATTGGTCTGATTCTCGGTGCCGTGATAGGACTTATATTGCATTTTTCCGCACCGAACTTGTTTGAAACGCTTGATAATTATGTGTTCAGTCTGCTGGGAACCTTGTTTCTGAATTTGATCAAAATGCTGGTCGTACCGATTGTGTTTGTCTCGATTGTCCTTGGAACCGCCTCACTAGGCGATCCAAAAAAGCTTGGCAGAATAGGCGGCAAAACGGTGGCTTTTTTCGTGGCGACAACTACAATCGCTATCACGATTGCGCTACTGCTGGCTTATATATTCCAACCTGGCAATACAGGAATCGATACAACTGGTGCCAGCTTTGAAAGCAGCGATGCGCCGACAGTGGTGGAGACGTTCACCAATATTATTCCGGCTAATCCGATTCAATCGATGGCAGAAGGCAACATGCTGCAAATTATCGCCTTTTCCATCTTCATCGGTTTTGCCTTAGCAATGCTTGGCAAAAAAACCGAGGGAGCATTGCGGTTATTGGAACAGGGCAACGATATCTTGATGTTTTTAGTTAATTTAATCATGCGCTTTGCCCCATATGGTGCATTCGGCTTGCTGGCTTCCGCTATTGGAAGAATGGGATTGGATGGAGCCAAAGCGATGGCTTCGTATATGCTGATTGTGCTTGCAGGCCTGTTGATTCATGCGGTGATTACGTATGGAACTGCTGTATCCCTGTTAGGAAAAATGAATCCTATCCAATTCTTTAAAGGGTTCTTCCCGGCAATGACCGTGGCATTCAGTACCTCCAGCAGTAGTGCCACACTTCCGGTTTCCATGAAAGCCGCCCAAGAAAACCTAAAAGTCCCTAAACCAATCAGCAGCTTTGTCCAGCCGCTCGGTTCCACCATCAATATGGACGGAACAGCGATCATGCAGGGGGTAGCAACGGTCTTCATCGCGCAAGTATATGCGGTTGACCTTTCTTTTTCCCAGTTGTTGATGGTAGTATTGGTCGCTGTACTGGCAAGTATCGGAACGGCCGGTGTACCGGGAGTAGGGCTGATAATGCTGGCGATGGTATTGAATCAGGTTTCCCTCCCTGTCGAAGGAATCGCATTGATTATAGGAATCGATCGTCTGCTTGATATGGCCAGAACCGCTCTCAATGTAACTGGGGATGCAGCTTGCGCGGTTGTAGTCTCAGAAACAGAAAAGAAGCATCAGGAGGACTCGGATCCTGCGGAACAGCTGCAAGCGTAAAAATTTTTTCTAAGCAAAAAACAGAACGGGCATGGGTTTTCATGTCTTGTTCTGTTTTTTTGTTCCGCCAACTGTGTATCCATCCTCTCCGCAAAGGACTCATAGGAAGGAAAGAACATAGGCAGTTACCGAAAAATATTGCCCCATTCCCGCCAGGCAGGAGGTTGTCCAACTTTATCCTTCTTCTTTTGAACCTAACATAAAACATAAGGCGCGATAATAGAATTAATCCTGGAAATCAGGTAATCTATTGTAAGGAAATGAAGACGTGTATGTATGATACATATGGAAAACAGTCGGATGACCTGGCTGGGAAACAATCAGGAGAGGGAGAAGAACATGACAACAACGAGCTACAAAAGGTCAACGATTGTGGCCTTGCTGCTTGCTGGAGCATTTATTGCTATTCTTAATCAAACATTAATGATTACCGCGATTCCTCCTATAATGGAAGAGATGGGGATATCGGCGAATACTGGACAGTGGCTGACTACTGTTTTCATGCTCGTTAACGGTATCATGATTCCGGTTAGCGCGTTTTTACTTGAAAGATTTACGACCAGGCAATTATTTATCACGGCTATGAGCGTGTTTGCCGTTGGAACACTTGTTGCTGGAATAGCACCGAATTTTTCCATTTTATTGCTTGGCCGGGTGATCCAGTCAGCCGGTGCAGGCGTGATGCTTCCTTTAATGCAGACAGTCTTTTTGATGATCTTTCCAGTTAATAAGCGAGGGGCAGCGATGGGGCTGATTGGCCTGGTCATATCGTTTGCTCCGGCAATTGGACCAGCATTATCAGGATGGATAACGTCGAATTATTCCTGGCGGCTGCTATTTTTTATCATTCTGCCGATTGCACTCATTGATATTATTGTGGCTGTTTTTGCCATGAAAAACGTGACCGAAGTGAAAAGGCCGCGGGTCGACATCCCGTCCATTGCCATGTCTTCCCTTGGGTTTGGCGGACTATTGTATGGTTTTACGAGTGCTGGAAACAACGGCTGGTTTGCATCGCTGACTTTGCTGTCACTTGGAATAGGAATACTGTCGCTGGTTCTTTTCATTACCAGGCAGCTTCGTCTCGAGCATCCAATGTTGGAGTTCAGAGTCTACAAGTATCCGATTTTTCCGCTCGCTGTCCTTATCGGGATGATTGCGTTTATGGGGTTGATCGGAGTGGAAACCATCATTCCGCTTTACATGCAGAATATGCGCGAATTCAGTGCCTTTGAGGCCGGATTGGCCTTGTTGCCTGGTGCCCTGATTACAGGGTTTATGTCTCCGGTGACAGGACGGATTTTTGACAGGGTTGGTGCCAGATGGCTGGCCATCATTGGCTTGAGCATCATAACCGCTTCATCCTTTGCATTCACGAACCTGGATACTTCCACGTCCTTGAGCTTTATTACGATTATGTACAGTATCCGTATGTTTGGGCTATCGATGGTGATGATGCCGATTGCTACTGCTGGTTTGAACCAGCTGCCGCAGCGTCTGATACCGCACGGAGCCGCAATGGATAATACGATGCGCCAAATCGCTGCTTCTGTCGGGACGGCGATTCTAGTCACAGTAATGACGTCTACTGCTTCCAATGCAGAAAGTCGTCCGGAAATTTCTTATCCGGACATTTATGGAGCAAATATGGCATTTATCGTCGTTTCTTTGTTATCACTGCTTGGACTTATTCTATCCTTCTTTATTAAAAAGACGAAACCAGAAGTCGAGCAAAAAGAACAAAGGGATCGGGGTTAATAAAAAGACTTCCCCAGAAATAATCCTTACTTAAATAGAAGCGGTCCCATGAATATACAGGGGCCGCTTTTCTGTTTCCTTTTAATTCCTTGTGAAACGTGCAATTTTTTTCCGGCTGTCTATGTTACATCGTTTTACAGAACCGAAACAGGTGCTGTAAGAAAGCAAAGTGAATTGCTTGTATTTCTTTCTATCTTTTTTTAAGCTGTTATTAGCATCTGGGTAAACGCTTACACATATAGTGGTAATGAATACTTACAGCTTGAACAAAAAAGTAGAAGAGGGAGGTAGTTTCATTGAGCAGTTTGTTAGTAGCTGCAATTGGGATCATTATCTTTATTCTTGGTTACCGTTTTTATTCAAAGTTTGTTGCGGAAAGGATTTACCGGCTAGACCCGAATTATGTGACACCAGCCCATCGCTATAAAGATGGAGTAGACTTTGTTCCGACCAATAAATATGTGGTCTGGGGTCATCATTTTACTTCCGTAGCTGGTGCAGCACCGATTCTTGGACCTGCTATAGCCGTTTATTGGGGTTGGCTTCCAGCTTTCCTTTGGGTCGTACTCGGCACCGTGTTTGCCGCTGGTGTACATGACTTCGGAACCTTGGTCTTGTCAGTGCGGAATAAGGGCCAATCGATCGGAACCTTAGCTCATCGTTTAATTGGCAAAAGAGCAAAACTTTTGTTTTTATTCATCATTTTGATTCTTGTTTTAATGATTAATGCTGTTTTTGCCTGGGTAATATCGAATTTATTTATTTCTTATCCTGCCAGTGTTCTCCCTGTGTTTATTCAAATTCCGCTGGCGGTATGGATCGGTTTTGCTGTTTATAAAGGGAAAACGAAAATGCTTGTACCATCCATCATCGCTCTGGTCGTTATGTACGGGGTAGCAATTTTATCCAGTAATGTATCGGCCTTGCAAATTGATGTCGTCAGCTACTTTGGAGGAGAAGGTGCACCTGGCCTGTTTGGTATGGGGGCTGTTTCCAGTGCCTTTTTGATTTGGATTGTAATATTGATGGTGTACGTGTACATTGCTTCCACGCTTCCAGTTTGGAAGTTGTTACAGCCACGGGATTTTATTAATTCCCATCAGCTGGTAGTAGGTATGGGGATTCTCTATCTTGGGCTGTTATTCACCAACCCCGAGGTAACTGCTCCTGCAGCTAACGCGGCGAATGACGTGTCGTGGTTTCCATTATTATTTATTACCGTCGCCTGTGGAGCGATCTCAGGATTTCACGGACTCGTGTCATCCGGCACTTCATCCAAACAGTTAAACAAAGAGACAGATGCTCGCTTTGTCGGATACTTTGGAGCGGTCGGTGAAGGAGCGCTTGCCCTGGTGTCGATTTTGGCTGTCATTACCTTATTTCCTTCAGCAGGGGAGTTCACGGCGGCTTATTCCAGCTTTACCCAGGCAAATGCTACAGGGCTTGGAAATTTTATCGAAGGGGCAAGCCAGCTTGCTGGCGGGTTGGCAATTCCAGCTGGGGTAGCCACCACGATTGTTTCGATAATCGTTGTCAGTTTTGCTGCAACAACACTTGATACATCGGTAAGACTTATGCGCTATATTATCGCTGAACTTGGGGTGGAGTATAAGATTCCGGCACTCTCTAAAATGCATGTAGCTACTAGCATTGCGGTCATTTTGAGTGCTGTACTGGTCCTGTTGCCGGAAGGATCCAGAGGATTTGGCTCTGGAGGATATCTGTTATGGCCGTTGTTCGGAACTTCCAACCAATTGCTCGCAGGTATCAGCTTGTTATTGATTTCCATCTGGCTAAAACGGCAGGGACGGAATTTCCTTGTCACCTTGATTCCAATGGTATTCCTGTTGGTCATGACCTTGCTTGCGATGTTTAATCAGGTGCTGTTCCAATGGTCGTGGTTTGGACCAGATGCCAATATGCTGTTGTTTGTGTTAGGTGCAATCATTTTTGTGTTCGCCGTTTGGATTATCATCACGGCAATCTCTACCTTGACAAAAGACAAATTAAACGAAACGTAAGACAGGAAAAAGATAACCGGCTTTATTCCGAGATTTTTTTGTTCGGATGGAAGGGAGTTACACCACCATCCGGTTAAAAGAAGGAGCTTACCAAAAGGTGAGGGGTAGCTTTGTGGCCCCTCCTTTTTCTTCCTCATAGAAATCGAAAAACTTTTTCAGTGGTCTTGATTACTATCTTTGACTGGAGGAGTTTCTCGCCAAGTTTTTTAACAAGAAAAGGAGAATGAAATGAAAGATAAACTTAAAACGTTGATTCAGTGGTATGAAGACGTGTTAAGTCTTCCACATCGAAGTGAAGTGGCCAGGGAATTACGGGATGAGGACGATTTGTTTATGCTGCTGCTCTACTCGGAGATGGTCGGTATTCCGAATCCCGTTTACTATTACACGCTCGAAATGTATCCCTACATATTAGAGAAATTTCATGACTGGCATTTGCGGATGGGGATGGAAAAATCACCGCTGGACGGAATTCGCTGCTGCTGATAGGAAGGAGGGGGTATTTATGGATTTGGATTTGCAACAGCCGATTTTATTTGTTGGCGGTAAAGGAGGAGTCGGAAAGTCTACAACTGCCGCTTCACTGGCATTTGCCGCGGCTTCCGGGGGAAAGCAGGTTCTGCTCGTTTCCACTGATCCTGCCCATAATCTTGGAGATATTTTTAACTGTTCAATCGGAACGGGGAGGAAACAAGTTGCTGATCGTTTATCTGTGATAGAAGTGGATGCTGCACATGAAGCAGATGCTTATATAAAGGGTGTGAAGGACAATCTATCAGGATTGGTAAAGTCCAGTCTGGTAGAGGAAGTCAATCGACAGATGGACATGGCAAAAACATCGCCAGGTGCTGAGGAGGCCGCTTTATTTGATCGGATTGTTTCCATCATTCTGGAAGAACAGGATCGTTTTGATCACATTATATTCGACACGGCCCCTACTGGCCATACGGTCAGGCTGCTCAGCCTCCCGGAATTAATGGGCGTGTGGATGGACGGAATGCTCGAAAGAAGACGTAAAACGAATCAAAACTACAGTCAGCTGTTAAATGATGGGGAGCCGATTGAGGATCCGATTTTTGATGTGCTGATGAAACGCAGAGAAAAATTCGAACGGGCTAGAGAAATACTGCTCGACCATGCGAAGACAGGCTTTATCTTTGTTCTCAATCCGGAAAAACTGCCAATCGAAGAAACCAAAAAGGCGATTGCACAGCTTGAACCATTTCATATGCATATTGATACGTTGGTTATCAACAAAGTGCTGCCCCAACAGGCGGAGGGTGAATTTTTCCATAAGCGAAAACAAATCGAAAAGCGGTATTTGGAGGAAATTGACCGCGCATTTTCTGATAAAAAATTGTTTTATGTACCACTTTTTTCCGAGGATATGTCCGATGTTGAGGGCCTATCGAGGTACGCGCAGTTTTTGACCAGTTTGCCACCTGTCAAATGAATAAGGGGTAAGGGTTTCTTTTTTCTCTTATTATATGACAGATGTCATATAATAGGCTTGACGTTTGTGTCTGTTTATCGATCTGGGTTTCCTCTAACATAGGAATAAGTGAAGCGATTTATTCCAGTATAAGCATGGTAGGACATGCTTGAGGAGGATAACAATGAGTAAACAAAAACAAGCTGAATTAAGAAAAAAAGTAGCTCCATATGAAAAAGCGGACAGCAAATCGAGTGTGATACAACTGGTCAATACGATACCGGCCTTTTTGATCCTTTGGTTATTAGCCTACCAAAGTCTTTCTCTGTCAATATGGATAGCATTGCCTTTAGCCGTTGTGGCAGCCGGTTTTGTAGTAAGAATATTTATTATTTTTCATGATTGTGCACACCAATCTTTTTTTAAAAATAAAAAAGCCAATCGGATACTTGGGACCGTAACCGGAATTATCACCCATTTTGCGTTTGAAAAGTGGAAGCGAAGCCATTCGATCCACCATGCCACTAGCGGAAATTTGGACAAGCGTGGAACCGGTGATATGTGGGTAATGACAGTAGAAGAATACTTGCAAGCTTCTTTTTGGCAAAAACTGACCTATCGGCTATACCGCAATCCTTTGGTTATGTTCGGTCTTGGCCCGATCTTTTTATTTCTGATCGATAACCGGTTTAACCGTAAGGGAGCAAGAAAGAAGGAACGGTTAAATACCTACTTCATCAATGCCTCGCTCCTGGTCATTTACAGCCTGCTGGTATGGCTTGCCGGCTGGGAGGCAGTGCTGATCATCCAAGGAACGATTTTATTCGTATCGGGAGCCCTGGGTATTTGGCTGTTTTATGTACAGCATCAATTTGAAGATTCCTATTTTGAAAATGAGGCGGAGTGGGATTACGTAAAAGCTGCCGTAGATGGCAGTTCTTATTACAAGCTTCCAAAAATAATCCAATGGATCACAGGCAGCATAGGCTTTCACCATGTACATCATTTGAATCCGCGGGTGCCTAACTATTATTTGGAGCAAGCTCACGTGTCTACCCCGCCCCTGCAAAAGGCAACGACGATCACCTTTTTATCGAGCCTGGAATCATTGAAGTTCCGTTTATATGATGAAAAAAGCAAATCATTCGTCAGTTTTAAAGCGGTAAAAAAGATGGATGCAACCCAACGGAAACAAGCAATGACAAACTTGAACCTTACGAATAGCAAACCAGGTTTTCAGGATGAATAATCTTATTCAGAGCCCTCCCGGTAATATGGGAGGGTTTCTCTTTAAACAATCAGTTGAAAGGTGGCTTCACCGCAAGCTTTTGATTCTGCGTAAGGATGCACAAGCCATCCGGTTTTGCTATACTTTTGCTAAATGAAGATTGTTTGACATAAAAAGGAGTCCCTCTATGCATAATTGGTTTCATATTATTCCAAAAAACACAGGCTTAAGTATCTACATATGGATCATCTTTTGTATTCTTCCCTTTTATTTTATTTTCCGTTCTTCGACTCTATATGAAATCATTTTCGGAGTTTCGATGATTTTGCTGTTTTTCACTGTTTACCGGTTGTCGTTTATTAAAAACGGTTGGCCGGTCTATATATGGGTCAGCGTGGAAATGATCATCAGCATTGTCATGACGTTGTTTTTTGGATACGTCTATTTTGCTCTGTTTTTAGCTTTTTTTATAGGCAGCATTCAACATAGAGGTGGATTTATCACCCTTTATATTATTCATCTGGTCACTACAACTGCTGCAACCACTTACGGTGTCTTCCGTCATTTTGATTTGTTCATCACGCAGCTCCCTTTTGTAATTGTCAGCTTGATCGGCGTGATATTATTGCCGTTCAGCATGTACAGCCGGATAAAACGTGAAAAATTGGAGGGACAGCTGGAGGATGCAAATAAAAGGATTTCTCAATTAATGGTTATCGAAGAGCGCCAGCGGATTGCCCGTGATTTACATGATACCTTAGGTCAGAAATTATCTCTGATAGGATTGAAGAGTGATTTGGCTGGCAAATTGCTTGCTTCCAAACCAGAAGCTGCAAAAAAGGAGATAAACGATATCCACCAAACAGCTCGGACTGCGTTAAAGGAAGTGAGAGAGATGGTTTCCGATATGAGGGCTGCTAAATTAGAGGAAGAAGTCTCTCATATACGTCAATTATTAAAAGCCGCTGAAATCGACTTCGCCATTGAAACCAGGCAGGAAATGACGGATAATACGCCATTACTCATAGAAAATGTGTTAAGTATGAGCTTGAAGGAAGCAGTAACCAACGTAGTGAAGCACAGTCAAGCGACTTTTTGTAAAGTAACAATGCAGAAATCTCCCAATGAATGGAAAATTATAGTGGAAGACAACGGTCGGGGGATCGGGGAACGAGATGTCACTTTCTTAGTAGGGCATGGCTTAAAAGGAATGAGGGAAAGACTTGAATTTGTGAACGGTAACCTGGAGATTTCTTCGGCAAATGGAACAGCTGTTTATATTCGTGTTCCAAATCCTGTACAATAATCGAGAATTAGGGGGATGGATATGATTCGAATCGTCATCGCTGAAGATCAGCAGATGCTCCTGGGGGCATTAGGTTCATTGTTAGACTTGGAAGTAGATATGGAAGTGATCGGGATGGCGCGCAACGGAGAAGAAGCAGTTGCCCTTGTCAAGGAACACCAGCCTGATATTTGTATGATGGACATCGAAATGCCGATAAAAAGCGGACTGGAAGCAGCAGAAGAACTGAGGGACCATCCTTGTAAAGTAATTATCTTGACGACCTTCGCCAGACCGGGATATTTCGAACGGGCGAGAAAAGCAGGGGTGAATGGTTACTTGCTAAAAGATAGTCCCAGTGAAGAATTGGCAAACTCGATACGGGTTATTATCGATGGGAGAAAGGTATATGCACCGGAATTGATCGATATCGCTTATGCAGAAGCAAATCCGCTGACTGAACGGGAAGAACAGGTGATGAAGCTGATGGCGGATGGAATGGATACAAAAGAAATAGCGAGTCAGTTGTCGATTGCCAACGGGACGGTTCGAAACTATATTTCTGTGATCCTGGATAAGCTGGAAGTGAGTAATAGAATAGAAGCCATATCTCGTTTCCGGGAAAAGGGCTGGTTTAAATAGTCCCTTCTTTCCATATGGCCGTGTTTTTACGAAGATAGGCCCAATTTTGCGGAAAAGCGTACCCGAGCCTCCAGTAGGCAGCTCCTCCCAGCTGATAAGCTTCCATCAGCCGGTATTTGGCTGACAGACTGCGAATGTCTTCAAACCAGACAGTCCGTCTGTTTCCGTTGCCACTGTATGTGTAAAAGGGGGCTTGGGCTTCCTGATCATATTGAATGACTGCATAATTGTCCAACGCCTGCTGCTGGGCGTTCCGTGCAGACAAAGCAATTGCCATTCCGTCAGTATCCTGCTGGTTAGTACCGGGCCAATCGTAACCGAATAAAGCAATGGCGATGGTCAGTTTAGGGGATGGAATCAAGCTTGTTGCATAGCGGACAATGTCTTCCATCCAATTGATTGGAGCAATCGGGTCTGGCTGACCTGCGGCATATCCGTAATCATAAGTCAGTACGGTCACCAAATCGGCCGATTCCCCAATAGCCTGATAATCAAATGCCCCCGAGAGCGGATTGTCCGGTGCATCTTCCGTTTTTGAAAAAACGTTTACGTGAAGCAACAAATCCCCCATTGCAGCCTTCAATTCCTGCACAAAGGCAGTAAAATCTTTTCGGGAAGCAGGAGGGATGAATTCGAAGTCCAGGCTTACTCCCTTATAGCCTTTTTCTCTCATTACCCGAATAATGTGGGTAATCAAAACTGATCGTTGTTCCGTCTTAAGGACGTTCCCTGCCAATTCTGGACTGAAAGAACCTTCTTCATAATTGCTCACAACCATAAGTGGTTCAATACGATTGCGAATTAATGTATCGATTAGCTGCTCGTCTTCCAAATCAGTCAATCCCCCGCCAGGAAGCGCTCCATAAGTGAAAACTGCTGCATAAGTGAGAGAAGCTCCTGTCTCATCCTGCAAATCACTCAAAGAGGGAGGATCAAACGCATCAATAAAACCAAGTGTGCGAATTGGATAACGGAGAGGGGAAGGAATGGCAAGGACCTGTCCTATGGGAAGATTGGTCGAGGTGATTGCAGGATTGGCATAGAGTAAGAGAGGGACGGAAGACTGCCATCTCTTTGAGATTTCTGCCAGGGTGTCACCAGGTTGGATACGGGTATAACGTACTGGCAGTTCTGCCGATGTGGGAATGTATAAGGCAAGACCGGGCATCAACAAATCATTTTCCAACCCGTTCGTATGTGTGATCATTTCGATTGTCGAACGATAGGAAGCTGCTATGGACCAAAGGGTGTCTCCGGGCTTTACAATATGAATCCCCATAATCATCCATCCTTTCTGTTACCTCATTTTATGGTGACAACAGCATCATTTATGCATGATGGAAAACAGACACTCTATTTTAGGAATTCAACGAGAACAAAAAAGGCATGCGTTGTTTAAGGCATGCCTTTTCAATCGAAACTTCCAACGGAAATTTATTCGATTTCATCAAAAAATACATCGATCAATTGCTCTGTTTGCGGGTTGACCAGAACGTACACCCGAACCTCTTTTGTTTCGTTTCCCTCCAAGGTGATCAGAAATGTGAACTGTTCTCTTTCATCCGAAATATATACTTTTCCCTGGTAAGCATAATCCGTTGCATTATAGTCCGGATACTGTTCCTTCGCTTCTTCCAGGGCAATTTTTCCCCATTGGGCGTACTCTGGCTGGGCGAATGCTGTTGCTGGCAGTACGAGGAAAAGAACAGAGACTGCCAGGATAAATTTAGCGGCATATGTGTGCAAATATCTTCAACTCCAATCTGTTTTCCTTATTTTTTACTACTGTTGGCTGGTTATGCATATGCCGTTTCGTTTTTAGAATTTTGCTTCGAGGAAAAAGATTCTTTTCGTTTTTCAACTGACATGTTAAGATGAAAATAATTAAAATAAATAAGAGGTTCTAGCTACACCCTCTATAAAAAACTAAGAAATGACTATACTTTCTTAGGTATAGTTTTTTTAATCTCGTTTTTTTGTCTGATCGATCTGCTTTCTTTTTGGCGAAACATACCGATTTAAATGAATGTGTAGATAGAATTCTCGTTTCAATGATGGAAAGGGGAATTTTTTTTATGAAAAAAAACAAAGCGGTTGTTGTATTTAGCGGTGGTCAGGATAGTACTACCTGTTTGTTTTGGGCAATGGAGAATTTCGACGAAGTAGAAGCAGTCACATTTGATTATCAACAACGACACCAAGAGGAAATTGACGTTGCCAGGGATATCGCTGCTGAACTGAACATAAAGCATACGGTGCTAGACATGTCGCTATTGAACCAACTGGCACCCAATGCACTGACAAGAACAGAGATAGATGTCACCGAAGGGGAAGGGGGCGGCCTTCCTTCTACCTTTGTACCTGGCCGAAACTTATTGTTCTTATCATTTGCTACGATCATGGCGAAACAAATTGGTGCAAAACATGTCATCACTGGTGTGTGCGAAACGGATTTCAGCGGTTATCCGGACTGCCGGGATGTATTCGTCAAGTCACTCAATGTTACGCTTAACCTCTCGATGGACGATGATTTTGTCATTCATACCCCATTGATGTGGCTGGACAAAGCTGAAACGTGGGAGCTCGCCGATAAACTGGGTGCATTTGAATATGTTCGGGAAAAAACATTGACCTGTTACCAGGGAATCCGGGCAGATGGATGTGGAGAATGTCCGGCGTGCAAACTGCGCCGTGCCGGCCTGGAAACCTACTTAGCAAAGCTGGAAGGGGCACAAGGTTAATGGAAGGTCTCGGTTTTACCATTGTAGAGAAGTTGGAGAAGCTTGGCGAAGATATAAAAAAAGAGCAGCTGAAGTATCATCAAAAACGTGTACTGGTAAGCAAAGAGTTCACTTTTGATGCTGCACATCATTTGCATTGCTATGAGGGTAAGTGTAAAAACTTGCATGGCCATACTTATCGGGTCATCTTCGGTGTCAGCGGTTATACGGATGATATCGGGCTCGTAATCGATTTTGGCGATTTGAAAAAATTATGGAAAGAAAACATAGAGATGCATCTTGATCACCGTTATCTGAATGAGATGCTGCCGGCAATGAACTCAACGGCGGAGAATATCGTTGTTTGGATTTACCAGCAGATGGTTACGGCATTGAGCGGTTTGGAAAATGACAGTCTCCGGCTCGAATTTGTCAAATTGTACGAAACACCGACCAGTTTTGCCGAAGCACGAAGGGAGTGGATGGAAAATGAATAAATTCCCAGTGCTGGAGATCTTCGGACCGACAATTCAAGGAGAAGGAATGGTGGTCGGCAGAAAAACGATGTTTGTCAGAACGGCCGGCTGTGATTATGGTTGTTCCTGGTGTGATTCTGCCTTCACATGGGACGGTAGTGCAAAGGATGATATCAGAATGATGACCGCTTCCGATGTTTTCGAAGAACTGAAGGCGATCGGCGGCAGCCGTTTTGACCATGTAACCATTTCCGGCGGTAATCCTGCATTGTTGCAACACCTGGGCGAACTGATTGATAGGCTCCAGGAAAATGGAATCGAAGTGGCTTTGGAAACACAGGGAAGCCGCTGGCAGGAGTGGTTCGTTGATATTGATGATTTGACCATTTCTCCTAAACCGCCAAGTTCCGGTATGAAAACCAATTGGCAGATGCTCGACAGGATTTTGAGCAAGATGGATGAGTATGGGCGGCTGCCCCATACGAGTCTGAAGGTAGTCATTTTTAATGAGGAGGATTTACATTATGCCTCCAAGGTACATGAACGGTACCCGCAAGCAAACTTTTTTCTGCAAGTAGGAAATGATGATTTGGCAGAAACCGATTCTTCCAACTTGGCAGATAAACTTTTGGGTAAGTATGAGTGGTTAATTAATCATGTCATGCAGTCTGAAACCCTTAACCGTGTCCGCGTCCTGCCGCAAGTACATGCACTCGTTTGGGGAAATAAACGGGGCGTTTAGTAGAGCACGCATATTGTTTAAGAGAACCGCTTAACTTGATTGATTTCAAGTAGGCGGTTCTTTATTTATTGTATTCGTAAGAGAATCTGGTTGGACTTTCGGGGGTGTGCAAGGCGCTTATGCTTTTCTTATTGTCTAGCTTCAGCGCCTACCCCCTTGAGGTCTTAAGTCAATCCTCTATGTGGCAGAAACCGCCACACTGCGTATTGCCTTAAGCTGGTCGGGGGTGTGCAAGGCGCTTATGCTTTTCTTTCAATGGAGTAAGTTGTCTTTGCTGTCGATAAATAGGGAACCGTCCTGCTGTACTTCGGCATAAAAGACATCTTCCACCGAGTCGATACCAGCCTGCTGAAGTTGTTGCTCCAGCCAAGCGTTGTCCAAATTCAGTTTAGACAAATTATTGGAGAGAATCCGCCCGTCCGAAACGACCTCTGTAGCGATCGTATAGGTTTTTGGTTGACTCCCTACTTTCATATCACTCTTGGTAACGGATTGTTTTTCCTGTTTTTTCATGACAGAAAGCTTGCCATTAGTTTCAAATACGGCATAGTCGACATCTTTTAAAGAAAAAACATTCTTTTGTCTTAACAGCGCTTTTAGCGAATCAAGATCCAATCTGCTTTCCTTTAGTCCGTCTTCCACTATTTTTCCTTCTTTTATGACGGTGATTGGACTGCCAGTTACGGTTTTTCTAGCTTTTTTCGATTTTATATCAACCAAGTCCATTACCAATGTATAGGCAGTCCAGCCAACTAAGGCAATAACACCGTTCCGAACACTGAAATTTTGATTAGCGACTAGATTGGCGGTTATCGAACCAATGGCAATAGCAGAAACAAAATTGAAAAAGGTCATTTGACTGATTTCTTTTCTTCCCATTATTCTTGTCATAACGAACAAAACCAAAAAGCCGATGGAGACCCGGAGTATTAGTTCGTAAAGGTCCATACTTAACCATCCTCTTTTCTTTTTTATTTCAGCTTAGTTATTTGTCTTAGGGAAAAAACTATTCGGCTCGATGAAAATAAAAATTGGTAAAAGGAATTCTGCTTGTTAGAACGAATTAATAGTGTAGAGAAGAGGTGAACAGGAACATGTTAATTAAACCAGAAAAACTGAATCCGGGTGACCGGGTAGCTACGATTAGTCCTTCCTGGGGAGGTGCTGGAGCTCCAGAATTACGTTGGAGATATGAGCAGGGAATCGACAGGTTGAAGACTGTTTTTGGTTTGCAGGTGGTGGCAATGCCAAACAGTTTGAAAGGCCCGGATTATCTTTACCGTCATCCGGAAGCACGTGCAAAGGATTTAATGGACGCTTTTCAAGACCCTTCGATAAAGGCGGTCATCGCCAACATCGGAGGAGATGATAGTATACGGCTGTTACCTTACATAGACTTTCAGGTCATACGCGACAATCCAAAGATTGTTATGGGATATTCGGACGTCACGATTGTACATCTACTTTGCCATAAAGCAGGTTTGTCGTCGTTTTACGGACCTGCAATTCTAACAGATTTCGCTGAAAATATCGAAATGGATTCTTATACAATCGAAATGATCAAAAGGACCCTTTTTAATACCGAACCAATCGGGGAAATTGAACCGGCCAGGAAATGGACGAGTGAACGTCTGGAATGGGTAGAAGAAAATAAACACAAACAACGACCCCTCCGTAACAACAGCAGCTATGAGCTTTTACAGGGGGAAGGCCGTGCACAGGGCCGTCTTATCGGAGGTTGCATCGACGTTCTGGAGTTTGCTAAACAAACGGTTCTGTGGCCGGAGGAAGAACATTGGGAAGGCGGCATTTTGTTTTTTGAAACATCCGAGGAAAAGCCGGAACCTGATTTTATCAAATACTGGCTGCGTAATTATGCTGCACAGGGGATTCTATCCAAGATCAATGGAATGGTATTCGGGAAACCAATGGATGAGACGCATTACGACGAGTATAAATCCGTTATTTCACAAGTCTTGGAGGAATATGGAGAGACAGATTTGCCAGTTCTTCTTAACCTTAATTTCGGGCATACGGAACCGAAGTTTATTCTTCCTTATGGAGCAAAGGCGGAAATTGACTGTGATCATACGACTTTTTCTATTCTGGAAAGCGGCGTGAAATAAGAAAGGGGAGTGTAATCAGTTGAATCGTTTGAATCTAGTGACATTGGGTGTGCGGGATATGGTGGAATCCTTGCACTTTTACCGTGATGGGCTCGGATTTGATGTGGTTGTGTATGGAGAGGAAGCGAGTCCTGAGGTGATTTTCTTCAACAACCGTGGAACGAAAATATCGCTTTTTCCGTTGGAGCATTTGGCGAAAGATATTAATGAACAAGAACCGCCGTCATTAAATGCCGGGGCATCTGCAATCAGTCTGGCGTATAACGGGAAATCGAAACAGGAAGTCGATGAGGTATTTGCTTTGGCGGAAAAGGCGGGAGCCAAAATCGTCAAGCAGCCGCAAGAGGTATTCTGGGGCGGTTA
>NZ_LN611425.1:1411657-1451250 GCF_000821245.2 Virgibacillus senegalensis | reverse complement strand
AACCGCCGTCATTAAATGCCGGGGCATCTGCAATCAGTCTGGCGTATAACGGGAAATCGAAACAGGAAGTCGATGAGGTATTTGCTTTGGCGGAAAAGGCGGGAGCCAAAATCGTCAAGCAGCCGCAAGAGGTATTCTGGGGCGGTTACAGTGGGTACTTTCAGGATCCCAATGGATTTTACTGGGAAGTTGCCTATGGAGAGAACTGGGAATTTGACGAAAATGACATGCTAATCATGAAATAAGGGGAGTGAATATTGAAAATAGAGAGAACAGATAATCAGTCAGATAAAGAATATATCAGGGAAAAGTTAATTGAATATAATATGAGCCAACTGCCCGATCATCTTAAAACGCCAAAAGAAAGTATCTGTTTTACGGTATCTTCAGAGGATGGTGACATAGTCGGTGGTCTCACTGGAACGATGTATTGGCAGCATGTACATATAGATTTTCTTTGGGTGCATGAAGACTACCGTTCAAAGGGAACGGGGCACAATTACTGAAACAAGCAGAAACACTTGCTTATGAAAAACAATGCAGGCTCATCTTTCTCGATACGTTCAGCTTCCAGGCACCGGACTTTTATCAGAATCAAGGATACAAGGTGTTTGGGGTATTGGAAGACCATCCAAAAGGATTCCATCAATATTTTCTGCAAAAAAGACTATAAAACATGGAAGGCTGATTTCTCGGCCTTCTTTTTGTCTTTAGTAAGTTTTCCATTGCAAATATCTGGAGGACGAAAGGGGCACCAATTATTCTGGAAACATACGGGGGCATAACTGATAGCTGGAACCTTATCCTTTAGATTGGTGAATGTAATAAAAGAATTTTTATCACCAGGAGGAGGTATGTATGAAGAGGAATATTGTATTGCTCGACATTATCTTTTATGTATTATTTCCATTATTTATTTGGCATTTTATCCGCGATTTCATCGGTGATTATTATGCAATGCTGCTTTCTTCTGTTCCGGGTATCCTTTACAGCGTATATCGCTTTTTCGAATTGAAACGAATCAATTTTTTCGGCATCTTTATTCTCGTTACGTTGATGATTGAGACGTTAATCGATGTCCTGGCAGGCTCTTCTCTACAATTACTTTGGAACAATGTCTTTTATGCTGCAGCAATGAGTTTGTTTTTTCTAAGTTCCGTTTTTATTAAAAAGCCGATTACCCTTTACTTCGGTTTAGACTTTGCCGAACTGCAGGGCTATGATCGGCACTTTAGTAAGTGTCTCTATAAGCAAAAACGAATTTTTCTGGTTTTTCAGCTGATTACTCTTGTTTTTGCGTTGAGGAGTGGAGTCCTTGCTATAGTAAAAGCCTGTTTGATTCTAAAATACGGGGTAGAGGCATTCGATAAAGGGATCATTCTTCGGCAGGCATTCAGCTGGATTATGACTGGCATTACAGTCGCCGGCTTCTTTTATATTGGAAAAATCATCTACACGTCTCCGGATTTAATCAAGAAAGCGGAAAAGGAAATGGAAGAAAAAATCTCAAAATCAACTTAACGGTAGTAATCACCGATATTGCAGAGTAAACCAACCTGCTTGCTCTTAATGCGGCTATAGAAGCTGCCAGAGCTGGAGAGCAAGGAAAAGGGTAGTTGCTGATGAAGCTCGTAAGTTAGCGGAGCAAACCTCAGATTCTTCCAGGCAAATTTCAAATCTTATTCACCAGACTATGGAAGAGACAACACGTTCCGTACATTCGTTGGATAATCTCAGAGCTTCTGTCAGTTCAGGAGTACAGGTTGTAGATAACTCCGATTCTGTGTTTAGTAAAATTGTAACCGGGTCAAAACAAGTAGAAAAACGCGTTAAGGAAATATCCGCATTATCCGGAAAGCTTGCTGGTTATGCCGACAGTGTACAGAAGTCGATGGAAGAAATGACTGCTTTTTCCCATCAGTCTGCGGAGTTGCTCAGCAAGTAGCCGTTTCTAAGGAAACGCAGCAGAGAGATGTGAAGAAGGGCTTTGAGGCATCTGAAGAATTGACTACACTGACAAAAGAGTTAGACAGAATCATGGTCCGGCTAAGAGACTAGTCAAAAAGCATTTCCAGGCGGAGCCTTTGTGTACCTACCATTGGATATGTCAAAGTGTCTACATTGACAGGAAAAAGAAGCACATGATATATTTATCTTGAATTAAAGATAATTTTGTTGGAATGATACATGGTCCGCCGGGAATAGCTAAAAGCATCCAGGTGGTCCGTGATTTTATATGTGGAGGAATAGAGATGAACCAGTTAAAAGGAATTCATCACGTAACAGCCATTACGAGTAGTGCGGAGAAAAACTATGAGTTTTTCACTTTTGTTCTTGGGATGCGGCTTGTGAAGAAAACAGTGAACCAGGACGATATCCAAACGTATCATTTATTTTTTGCCGATGACACTGGCAGTCCAGGTACAGATATGACTTTCTTCGATTTTCCAGGAATACCGAAAGGCCAGCATGGTACAAATGAAATCTTCAAGACGTCTTTTCGGGTTCCGAGTGATGCAGCTCTTGACTATTGGGTGAAGCGATTCGACCGTTTGGAAGTCAAGCACACAGGTATTAAAGAACAATTCGGGAAGAAGACGTTGTCGTTTGTCGACTTTGATGAGCAGCACTACCAGCTGATTTCCGATGAACATAACGAAGGGGTGCCATCCGGAACACCGTGGCAGGACGGACCGGTTCCGTTGGAGTATGCAATCACCGGATTGGGCCCTATTTTTGTGCGGATTGCGAATTTTGAGTACTTTAAAGAGATGATGGAAAAGGTGCTCGTATTTAAAGAAATCGATCAGGAAGGTTCTTTCCATTTATTCGAAGTGGGAGAAGGAGGAAACGGTGCCCAAGTGATCGTGGAGCACAACAAAGTACTTCCACAAGCTCGGCAAGGTTTTGGAACTGTCCATCACGCTGCTTTCCGGATCAAAGACAGGGCCGAGTTAGAAGAATGGGATCAATGGTATCGCCGCTTTGGATTCCAAACGTCGGGTTATGTCGATCGATTCTTCTTTAAATCGTTGTATACGAGAGTGGCACCGCAAATTCTGTTCGAGCTTGCAACAGATGGGCCTGGCTTTATGGGGGATGAATCTTATGAAACACTTGGTGAGAAATTGTCCCTGCCGCCGTTCCTCGAGTCTAAACGCGAACAAATTGAAAATGCAGTTCGCCCGATCGATACAGTGAGAAGTACGAAAACGATCGAAAAAGAATACGAATAATGAGAACTGTGACACCTGACAGGCGGTTTCGACCGATGATCAGGTGTCTTTTTTTAAGGCGGTTTTCGTAAAGTTTTTGTCATTCTCGAAAGATACAAATCGCAACCTAATGATAGCGATACTTTCCCTCAGTTTGAAAAAAGTGCTAACCAACCGCTGAGGCAGCATACTTCGCTTTCCGCGGGCACGGCCACAGTTTCTCAGAAACTCAAGAAAGTTTCTCGTTTCCTCTCTGAGAATCAAGAAACGGTACATTGCGGAGTAAATACCCGAAGACTCCAGCGGGAGGAAAGGCCACGGTGAGATCCCGCAGAGCTTTAGCTCGAGGAAGCTCACCAGCCGCCCGCGGAAAGCGTAGGGTATTTCCGTAGCAATAGATAACCACTTCGGCAAGGGTGGGATCCAAGGTTAGTTGGTATTTTGTATAAAAAATAAGATAAAGATGTCCTGGCGGAAAAATGGGAAGTGCAGCGACTCCTTATTACTCACCAAATGCTCGAAGGCTTCTCCGTTAAGCCTGTTTTCTGGAATAACTCGATAGTTCTGGTAAAATGGCACTCACGGTATCATCAATAGGAGGTGTTCTGGATGGAATTACGTCAATTACATTACTTTCTGGAAGTGGCCAAACTGCAAAGCATCACAAAGGCAGCAGAGTCGCTTCACATATCACAGCCGGCACTAAGCAAAATGATCAAAGGGCTCGAAGAAGAACTAGGGATGACCTTGATTGTCCGTTCCAATAAAACAAGTGAGCTTACTGATGCCGGAATTGTAGTGAAGGAATATGCCAGGAAAATACAAGGGCAATTGGACGATATGACAACAATACTGAATGATTTAACGCAATTGAAGCGCGGCAGTATACATATTGGCTTGCCCCCAATCATCGGCAGCTTATTTTTTCCAAATGTGTTGTCCGCTTTTCATAAAAAATATCCAAACATCAAGATATCGATTACGGAATATGGCGGGGCAAAAGTAGTCAAGAGTGTAGAGGAGGGAGAGTTGGAGCTTGCGGTAGCAGTTTTGCCGGTCGATGAGGAGTTATTTGATGTCTATCCAATCGTGGAAGAGAAAATGAATGTCGTCGTGCCGCAGGAGCATCGTTTTGCAAACCGGCGATCGATTGATTTAATGGAGTTGAAGGAAGAAGAATTCATTTTTTATCATGAGGATTTCGCTCTCCATGACATCATTTTGGAGAAGTTCCTTGAGGCTGGCTATCATCCTAATATTTTGTTTAAAAGCTCGCAATGGGATTTGATGTCGGAAATGGTTGCAGCCAACCTTGGAATAACGATTTTACCCGATTCGATATGCAACAAAGTAAAAAGCAATCGATTGCACATCCTTTCCGTAAACCCAACGATTCCTTGGGATCTTGCTGTGATTACCAAAAAAGATAAGTATCTATCCTATGCAGCCAGAACGTTTATCGACTTTATCCAGCACATGCATGAGTCATAACCAAAAGTTATGTAATGTATAATTTATATGTATTTTACGAATGAAGATGACGGTAGTACGATGGTAATAACCTTTTTCGAAAGCTATGGTATAGGAGTTTGGAGGGAATAGCTTTGAAAATCATTACTGTTCTAATACAAATTGTCTTCATTCATTTGTTTTTATTTTTGGGAGCCGGTGTCAAAGCACTTATTCCGATTCCGATACCAGCCTCGATGATTGGGCTGCTCCTGTTGTTCCTGGCATTATGCCTGAGGCTTGTCAAACTGGAATGGGTGGAACAGGGCGGCAACTGGCTTATAGCCGAACTGCTCTTGTTTTTCGTGCCTTCCGCAGTCGGTATTGTCAATTATGAGGAGATGCTAAGCTGGCAAGGCTTCAGCACGGTATTAATCATTGGAATAAGTACTTTTATTGTTATGGGCTCCACTGCCTACATTGCTGATAAAATTATGATTCGAAAAGAGCGTGATACACAATGAGTATCATCTTTTTTATTTTCGTAACCAGTTTGGTATATATGGCTGCCAAGGCAGGCTATAAGCGCTTGCGGCTGCCTATCTTTCATCCGCTTTTGTTGAGCCCGGTATTGATTATCGTTTTAATCAGCCTGTTGCATGTCTCTGCTGATCAGTATTTAGACAGTGCCAGATTGCTGACACACATGCTGGGACCGGCTACGGTAGCATTTGCAATTCCGATCTATAAGCATTTGCCAGTACTGAAGAAACATATTGGTACCATTGTCACGAGCATTACGGCCGGTACACTGGTAGCGATCTTTTCTTCTTTTTTGTTATCCATGCTTATGCACTTGAATAATCAATTTTTGGTTAGTGTGCTTCCGAGATCGATTACCACCCCGATTGCCATCGAGGTGTCCAAGGATATTGGTGGGATTCCAACCTTAACTACTGTGTTTGTCATTTTGACAGGAATTATCGGAGGAATCATTGGTCCCGGTGTGATCAAACGCCTTTCGATAAAATCGACGATCGCAAAGGGACTGGCGCTTGGGACAAGTGCCCATGGTGTTGGAACCAATAAAGCGATGGAATATGGCGAGCAGGCTGCAACTTTTTCTACATTAGCAATGATTTTTGCTGCTAGTATTACTGTATTGTGGGGAAAGTTTTTGATTCCCATGCTTGTTTCGTTTATCGGCTGATCCCATTACGGGTCAGCCTTTTTTATAGAAACTATAATAGGAGAGAGTAGAGGGATTTATTTGTGGTCTGAGCTAAATTTCCATACCCATTCATTTATTAAAGGGTTTTTATTGCCTCTAATGGAATAAAAAGAGGGGAGGCGATAAACATGACGGAAACCCTATTGGAAAAAAATCGAGCCGGCTGGAATGCAGTGGCACATCATTTTAACGGACAGGATGCGCTACCGGGATACGGGCCATTTGCACAGACAGAGGATGAATTGCAATTGTTTGGAGATATAATGAATAAAAAAGTATTGGATATCGGTTTTGGCAGCGGACATTCCTTACGCTATATGGCGAAAAAAGGGGCAGCGGAGCTGTGGGGTGTTGATTTTTCCGAAGAGCAGAAAGAAACAGCAGAGATAACCTTGCAAGACTATCCGGCAAACCTGTTTTGTGCACCCATGGAGAAGGAAATCGGTCTGCCAAAAGCTTACTTTGACTATGTTTATTCCATTTATGCAATCGGCTGGACGACTGATTTGTCGACTACTTTTGAACTGATCTATGCTTATTTGAAAGATGGCGGCACTTTTATTTTTAGTTGGGACCATCCTTTATATCCTCATTTGAAAAGCGAGGATGGACGTATTTATATGCATGCATCTTATCAGGAGGAAGGGATGCTGCATTTTGAAAACTTCAAGGGAGAAAACAAGTCGATGGGTTTTCAGCGAAGAAAAATGAGCACGTATCTAAATGCCTTGATAAAGGCCGGCTTTACTATTGAACGTGTCGTGGAAAGCGATGTGCCAGCAACGCTTGCAGATACGGAACCAGAGGTTTCAGATAAGTATTATTCCTTATATAAAGCAAAAAGGTTCCCCGCTGCAATGATCATTAAGGCAGTCAAAAAATAATCAGCAAACTAAAAAAGGCATTGCAAACGCTTGAGGGCACTGAAAAACTGAAGTTTTATGATATTAAAAAGCTGTCAGTGCGGAAATTAATTTCCACACTGACAGCTTTTCGTCTAATTTTTAGACGTTTGTGTCCTCTATTCCTTCATTAGTTAACGATTCGTTGTACGTTTGCCGTGAAAATCGCAGTCGGACCTTGAATGCGCATGCCTTCGAGACCCGAAGATGAGGCGATCTCATATCCGTGTCTATGCTTCCATTCGCTATTTTTAGATTGGCCCTTGGTAATTCCACGATGAGCGAGCGGTGGTGACGCCTGCGGGAACAGCGTGAGCCGAAGATCCACTAGGTCAAGTGATCTTCTTGACCAAGTTAGCTGTGGCCGTGCCCGATGCAAGCATCCACCGACAAGCGATTCGCGGAATCAACAACGAGCGTAAAACAACACTCCACTCCGGCAAGGTACTTCGCTTGCCGGAGCAATTCGAAGCACGAACGAATTCGATTACCGTTAAAGTTTGTTTGTTTTTTGCTTAGGAGGCTATGCTTTTGTCCTTGCCTCCTTGTGTTTCTTAAATGTTTTGTTTCGCCATCTCTCTAAATTGCTTGTTCCACAGGTCCGCTTTAGACAAGGCATAGAGGTCGTTTTTTATCTCTCCTGGCTTGTTGGCCTGGCCGAGAATATAATCGGAAAATTCCATGCCGACATAGTCAGAAATCGCCTTGTATTGCTGGACCAAGGGCAGTGCAAAAATTTTAGGATCGGGAGAGTTTCCGATGATAATGGCATAAGCGCGCTTCTGTTTTACCGATTTTTTAAAATCAAATCGCGGGTCCCGCATATACTGGCTCCAACGGTCAAAGAAGATTTTCATTTGTCCGGGCATACCAAACCAATATAAAGGCGTGGCAAATACGATGATGTCGTGATCCAAAAATTCCTTGAACACCGCTTCATAATCGTCTTCTACAGCTTTAAAGCCTTCTTCCGTATGTCGTTCGTCATTAATAGGCTTTAATCGATAATCGAGCAGGTGTATGGATGTGTGATGTACACCCTCTAGTGCCCGATTGACCAGGTATTCACTATTACCGTCCTTACGAGAACTGCCTAGCAAAGTCAAAATGTTCATAATCCAATCTCCTTTTTGTCTGAAAGTGACGTATACTGTTTTCCCAGTTTGTATGCTTCTTCAAGCAGCATTTCCACATGATCTGGGGATGGGTTAATGGTTTGATGGAACAGGGCAAAATGAGAGTGTCCAATGCCGCAGTAATCGGCAAGTCCTATATTGAAATAATGACGCATCATGAAATCGTATTTCCGTTTACTGAATCGTTCAGGAGGAGCACCGGCCAGGGCCAGCCATAGTACGTGTTCATGCGGAAGTTTATTCCCTCCGTAAGCAAAACCATAATTCCACACACGATCGATATACCCTTTCATCAATGCCGGCATACTCCACCACCATAAGGGAAAGACAAACGCCAATCCATCAAATTGTTTCAGGCGTTCCATTTCTGCTAATGTCTCTGGTGAGAAGTGCTGGTGTGAATCGTTCCAATCAGGTTCATCGGCTTCTTCCACTAATGGACTAAAACCGCTCCGGTATAAATCGACCGTGTCGGCTTCATGTCCAGCGTCTTGAAGTCCTTCCATGAATTTCTCTGCTGCGGCAAAGGTTAACGAATTTTTCCGTGGATGCGTGATAAAGGTTAACACCTTCAAGAGTGATCACTCGCCTTCCCATTGTAAAGTTTCATAAGACCAGTCTATAATAGAAAGATAGTTCAGTAAAATTGAAGTTTTAGATTATTTAATTCAATAAAAGTGATAATGAGGAGGGAAGGGAATGGAGTTGCGTCATCTCGTTACCTTTGAAACCATTGTGGAAAGAGGAGGGTTTAAAAAAGCGGCGGATGAATTGGGGTATGCCCAGTCCTCGATAACTGCTCATATCAAAGCCTTGGAAGAGGAACTTGGGTATCCTTTATTTGACCGGATGGGAAAAACGATCATACTAACCGAGACCGGCAGGCGATTCTTGCCTTATGCCGCTGACATCATCAAGTTATACGCCAAATCTAAACAAATCATCCAGGAAGACGGCCAGCCGGCAGGATCTTTATCAATCGGGGCAAGTGAATCACTGATGATTTATTGGTTGCCAGATAAAATCAGGCAATACACGGAGCGGTATCCCAAGGTGGAACTGACGCTTAAATCAATAGATTACGAAAATCTTTCCGGCCAATTAAAGAAAGGCGATATAGATGCAGCGATTCTGGTAGATACTCCTGATTGGAACCCCCGGGAGTTAACAGTCGAGAAAATCCATGAGGAACGACTTACACTTGTTGAAGCAGCACAACCACCTGCAACACGTATAGCTAAAACCATGTTGGTAACCGAGTACGCATGCAGCTGGAGGCCATTGATCGAGGATTATCTAAAAAAAGAAACGGGATATGCAAAAATAGAATTGCCGAGTATTGAAGCGATCAAACAATGTGTGTTAAGCGGATTGGGAAAAGCCATGTTACCGGCTTTCACAGTAAATGATGCAGTGGAGAACGGAGAATTAGCAGCAATACCAACAACCACCGGGAATGATATCGGTATTTATACCGCTGTCCACAAAGACAAATGGCGTTCACGCAATTTACAGGCCTTCCTGTCACTGCTGTCAGAATAGCGTAGAAGGAGAAGTTTTGTAAAAACTTCTTTCTTCGAAAGAGGATTCATATGTTACGATAAAACAGGATATTATTTGAACAGCCGAAAGGAAGTTACATAAATGAACGCAAAGACAATCGCTGAAAAGATGACACCGTCAAATGACCCTTGGGAGGCGTACATGGATGTAGAGCAGCACGGGAAAATGGTGTTGTCGAATGTAGAATTTACAACGACGACGTTATGCAACATGCGTTGTAACCACTGTGCAGTGGGATATGCCTTGCGGGATCGCGATCCGGAAGCACTTCCTATGGACCTGATTTTCCGGCGGTTGGATGAAATTCCGCATTTGCGAGCGATCAGCATTACCGGTGGAGAGCCGATGATGTCCAAGAAATCTGTCCGAAATTATGTTTTGCCTCTGCTGCAATATGCCAGTGCCCGCGGTGTGAAAACCCAGATTAATTCGAATCTGACACTGCCGTACGAACGTTATGAGGCAATCATTCCTTATTTAGATGTACTTCATATTTCCCATAACTGGGGTACAGAAGAGGAATTCGCAGAAACAGGATTTGCCCGTATGGAACGCAAGCCATCGATGGAGAATCGCAAAAAGTACTTTGGGCGGATGGTGGAAAATGCCCAGCGCCTTTCTAAAGAAGGTGTCATGGTTTCCGCAGAAACCATGTTGAACGGCAGGACCTTTCCCTATCTGGAAAAAATTCATGATCATGTTCAGGAAATGGGCTGTGCTCGCCATGAGATTCACCCTATGTACCCTGTCGATTTTGCAGAAAACCTGGAAACCTTAAGCCTGGAGCAAATAAGAACGGCTATTCGCCGTCTGCTTGCACACCGGAGTGAAGAGATTTGGATGCTATTTGGGACACTTCCATTTTATCCATGCAGTGCCTCTCCTGAAGAGTTAGAATTACAGAAGCAGCTATATGCAGCGAAAAATGTTTCCGTCCGGAATGATCCCGATGGTCGTTCGAGGCTTAATGTAAGTATTTTTACCGGAGAAGTAACGGTTACAGATTTTGGTGACGAACCAGCCCTTGGAAATATCAAAACAGTGCCGTTACAGGAATCATACAGGCGTTGGATGGAAACGAAAACGGCTAAATCGTTGAACTGCCATTGCCCGGCAGTGAAGTGCCTCGGCCCGAATGTTCTGGTGAAAAATACATACTACCCAAACACTGACTTTCAGCAAAGACAGGCATTAATCAGCAGATGAAACGGCAATCAGGAGCAACATACTCCTGGTTGCCGTTTTTCTCTAATCGCGTTGGTGCTCTCCTTTAACAGAGGCAGATGCTCCGCGGTGTCCTGCTTCTTTGCGAAATCCTTTCTCCGGTTTTCCGGCATTTTCAATATCACCTGTTGCTTGGTAGCCAGCCACTTCCTCTGTCGAAGTGGTACCATATAACCCCATTCCACCCAGTTCGGCATTCGCCTCTTTTTCGGGATGCTTTCGCTTGGCAGTCATCATTACACCTCCTTATACGTAATGTAACCAATATCGAAAAATCCATAGAGAAGTTTTAATAAATTCATTCGAAGAAGTGGAAACAGGGAGGGATGAGGATGTCTGACATGCCATTTAGGAGGTATCTTTAAAGAATACATCTAATATAAAGAGGGATGGCAGAATCTTTGTTGTTAGTATTTAAGAGTGGAAAAACTAGCTATGATGTGAAATATCGTAGCAAAGGGATGAATTCATCCTGCTTTGACAGGGGGAATAATTGTGAATATTACTATTGTTACTAATCTCCAGGAAGACATCAAAGGATTGGCAGCTGTTTATTGCAACGTCCATCACCCTTCCAATCCAGAACATCATCTGGAGATAATGGAAGAAAGGATTCAGAAACATGCTGGATATCCAGGTTTTAAAGCAGTAAAAGCAGTGGATGAAGGTGGATCGATCGTAGGTATGGCTTATGGTTATACGTCAGTGCCGGGACAGTTTTATCGGAGCAGACTGGAACCATTACTTAGTGAGGAAGAAAGGTACAAATGGCTCGAAAGCTGCTTTGAATTCGTCGAACTCGCTGTTGATCCTCCGTTTCGGAGACAACGAGTTGGCAGTGGTCTCCATGATGCTTTGCTGAATGGACTGCCACATGATGCCTCCGTGCTGACTACCGAACGAGCTAATTATCCAGCCAAAAGATTGTACAAATCGAGGGGATGGGTAGGGATTAAAGACGCCATCAAGCCGATTGAATCTGCCCCTGTGTTGACTTTAATGGGACACAATCAGTTGTCCCGGTTTTGACAGGTAAAAAGGGAAACGTAAAGCGAACCATTTTCAGCCAAAAGTCAGAAAATTCTTGCCATCTCCATTTGTTCCGTTATATAATGGCGTAATATTTATTTTTAAATAAGGGGGATGGGAGATGAAACAAGAACAGACATTGAAGCAGATTACTGCAAGTTTGCAGGCTGATCCGCTGGTTAAGGCGGTATTCGTCAAGGGTTCCATCGGTCGCGGGGAGCATGACGAGAATTCAGACATTGATTTATACTGCCTCGTGGAAGAAGCGGACGAGCAATCTTTTTTGGACCATCGTCTTAAGCACTTACAAGCCTATGGAAAGCTATTGTTCTATGATGATATTTTTATTATTGCACCACAAATCATCGCAGTATATGAAGATTTGCTGCATGTCGATTTATTTACCGTGACAGAAAAAACACATAGTGATAAGGACTACTTTCAGGTTTTGTATGATCCGGAGCGGCGGATGAATTCATTTGTTCCCAAGCAGCATCTGCAGTTAACGCAGGAAGAATTTATCGAAGACCTTAAGGATGTGGTCTGGTTTCTGTTACAATACCGGAAAACAGCTCTGAGAGGAAATGATATATGGGCAGTAGGGGTATTGCATCAAATTTCTGTCCATCTTGCCAGAGTACTGCTGCATCGTTACACTCCGGATCGGGCTCAACTGGGGCTGAAAGCCGTGGAGAACTCCCTTCCAGCGGACATCAGGGAGAACATGCGAACATTATTTCACTCTATTACGCCGGGTAGGCATGCCCAAGCAGCGGCCCATGTGGTGTCTATTCTGCAGAAGCATAAAGAGTGGTTGTTCCGCCAGAGTGCTACCGCTCCCAACACGAACCGTCTTTTGAAAACAATGATTGCTGCGGAAACATGGGAATTCCAAGAAATAAACCTGTAGAAAAGAAGGGGAAGGAAAATGTTTACTTATCCAATTGATGAACAAACGTATCTAAAACGACTGGAACCAACAGATACTTTCGAGTTGTTCACACTCATATCGGAATCCATGGAACACCTGCAGGAATGGCTTCCTTTGATCGGGAAAAATAAAAGACAAGAAGACACAGAAGCGTTTATCAAATCCTCGCTCAATCAAATGAGCGAAAACAATGGTTTTCAAGCAGGAATTTGGCACCAAGGTAAGATAGCTGGAGTGATCGGTTTTCATTATATTAATTGGAGTAATCGTACTACGAGTATAGGGTACTGGCTGGGAGATAGCTTCGAGGGAAACGGTTTGATGACGAAAGCTTGCCGGGCAATGATCGATTATGCGTTTGAAGTATGGCGGCTGAATCGTGTAGAAATCAGGGCGGCAGAAGAAAACGATAGGAGTCGTGCTATACCGGAAAGGCTGGGCTTTAAACAGGAAGGGACAATCCGTCAGGCAGAATTGCTGAAGGAGGAATATGTAGACCACATTGTTTATGGTTTGTTAGCAGAAGAGTGGGATAAACAGCCGCTGTCCCCAATCTAATCTTCACAGCTGCACACTTCCAAACAGCGCCGTGGCAATTTAGTAAATAGAGCATAAACTGGCAGTGCAAAAATTTCTTGTCCTTTAAGATTTCTTTTACAAATCGGTGTATTTCTTATAAAATGCTATAGGACCTGCATTTTTTTGCAAGAGAGGGGGATATGTATGGAAAATTTCAATGATTCCATTCAATCCTTGATTGAAGGAGCAGGCTGGCTTGCTCCCGCACTATTTATCGTTATTCATTTGATCAGGCCATTTTTGTTTTTGCCGGTAATCGTTGTTTGCATTGCCGGGGGTGTATTGTTCGGTTTTCTTGAAGGTGCAATTTTGTCATTTATTGGACTGTCGCTGATGAGTCTTGTTTTTTATAGATTGGTTAACCAATTCCCGCGTTTCAGGGACGGAGTAGCACGCCTGAAGAGCAAGCTGCTGCATGATCGGACCATTACGGTTACCCAGGTCATGGTACTCCGTGTCATGCCATTCGTCCATTTCCACTTACTGTCGTTATACTTAATGGAAATGACGAACACTTTTAGGAGTTATATGTATTATTCTGCTCTTGGAGTGATTTTACCAGCTGTTTTGTACACGGCATTCGGGCAAATCATTACAGAGTTTCCGTGGTATGTAGTCGGTTTATTTATGCTTTTTTTAGCAGCAGTGTATGCGATTTTGGGGCGGATTCACCAAATAAATATAGAAGGCAGCAATTGAATCATTACCATGCTGCCGTATTGATTGATGGCCTCAGGTTCCAAAAAGAACCTGGGGTTTTTTATATGATTTGCAGTCCTTCTGTAGGGAAAAGGTGAATGATAGGAAAGTTGTTGCGAATACTAGTTGTATCTCCTTTGATTTAATCAGAAAGGAAGCGGTAGTAATGACAGAAAAACAGATTACCATTGATGCCATTATTAATGGGCAAAAATTTCAAGCGGAAAAACAGGCGCCACGCGAAAATCCGGCAAGGCCGGATGAAATCGTCGGTTATGCCCCGGTCAATACACGGGAAGATACAGTCAGGGCGATTGATGCTGCTCACGATGCTTTCCCATCCTGGGCAGAGTCTGACATGCAGGATCGGATCAAACGGATGAAGACGGCGATTCAGAATATAAAAGAACGTACACCAGAAATAGCTGAATTGTTAAGTCGTGAGCACGGCAAGCCGTTATATGATTCCAAAGGTGAAATCGGAGTTTCGTTGGCATGGATGGAGTTCGCCTGTGACAATGTGGCGGAGGTTTTGAAAAATGAAGTGCAAAATCATGACGGGGGAAAAACGATTATAGCCAAAGATGCCATCGGTGTTGTTTCAGCCATATCACCTTGGAATTATCCTATTTCCCTTTCTACCATTAAAATTGCACCAGCTTTGTTGGCTGGAAACACAATGGTGTTGAAGCCGAGCCCTTTAGCGCCGCTTGCTGTCAGTATAGTGACTGAAATCATCGCGGATGCTTTTCCGCCAGGCGTCCTTAATCTGGTTCATGGGGAAGCGGATGTAGGGGTGGAATTAACCTCTAATCCGAAAGTGGCCAAGATAGCCTTCACTGGTGGAACGGAAACAGCGAAACACATTATGAAAGCCGCTGCGGATACGATCAAGCACATGACGCTGGAGCTTGGAGGTAACGATGCAGCAATCGTCCTGAGTGACTTTGATGTTAATGATGAGAAAGCGATGCGTCGTTTGGTCATATCCAATTTCCTTACAGCCGGCCAAATCTGTATGATAGCCAAGCGCGTTTACGTAGACCGCTCCATCTATGACCAATTTGTTGAAAAATACATCGAAGCAGCCAATAAATGGATACGTGTAGGAGATCCGTTTGGCAAAGACACAACCATCGGGCCAGTCAATAACAAAAAACAAATGGAGTTTGTTCAAAGTCTTGTGGATGATGCAAAAAGCAAGGGTGCTGAAGTGGTGAAGCTCGGAAAAATTCTTGATCAGGAATTATATGAAAAAGGCTACTTTATGCAGCCAACTGTAGTAATCGGAGCTGGTTATGATGATCCGATTGTGGTGGAGGAACAGTTTGGTCCTACCGTACCAATCTTGCCATTCGACGACGATCAGCATGCAATTGATTTAGCCAATGACAGCATTTTCGGATTGACAAGCTCGGTTTGGGGAGAGGAAGAGCATGCGGTGAAGATTGCCAAGCATATTCAGGCTGGAACCACGATGATCAATACTGCAGCGGTTCAAGGACTGGATGTCCGATTTCCGTTTGGCGGTGTAAAACAATCGGGAATCGGACGGGAATACGGAAAAGAAGGGTTGCTGGCTTATACCGACACACATGTCATAAACCTGCCAGATGAACTCGACCTGCCGTACATTCCAGAATAAACGATAAGGAGGTGGTATAGTGGATCATCAACGTGCAAAAGCAATAAAACAGGCTCCAGACCTAATCAAGGTTACTTACCAGGGTGAGCCTGTCTACATCCAACAAATTGACGAACAGAACGGAACAGCACAAGTGTATGCCCTGGAGGATCCAGCAAATCAACAGGACGTACCAATTGATCAGCTGCAAGAAAGTTGAACAGTCTCAAGCTTGTAGAAAAACAGTATGTTTTTCTACAAGGCCACTGAAAAAATGAAGTTTTAATAATAGGTAGAATGTTAAAGAAACGGTCAATGTGGAAATTAATTTCCATACTGACCGCTTTTTGTCTAATTTTTAGTGGTTTGTGCCCTTTATTCCTTCATTAGTTTAGCGATTCGTTGTACGTTTCCGTGAAAATCGCCATCGCCCCTTGAATGTACATGCCTTCGAGACCCGAAGATGAGGCGATCTCATATCTGTGTCTATGCTTCCATTCGCTATTTTTAGATTGGTCCTTGGTAATTCCACGATGAGCGAGCGGTGGTGAAGCCTACGGGAACAGCGCGAGCCGAAGATCCACTAGGTCAAATGATCTTCTTGACCAAGTTAGCTGAGGCCGTGCCCGCGGCAAGCATCCACCGACAAGTGATTCGCGGAATCAACAACGAGCGTTGACAGCCACTTTAGATTAAAAGGACTTTTTCAGTGGCCTCTTTTTCTACAAGTTTATTTTCTTGTGACCAATAGTGGGCAGGTTGAGAGTGAATTGACAAGTGAAAAATGGGATTCTGAAGAAACCGTACTCCGCTTAACTCCTGCTGGACATCCATGAGGCGTTTTGCCTCTCTTGATTTTTCTACAAGACGAAACCTATTCTCGAACTAAGTCGTAAATAAGTTTATAACATAGATAGGGCAGGTGATTCACTTGCAAGGATTGCTGGTAGAAGGGCTTTCCGTAGAAATAAATCGGGAACAAATTTTGCATGACATGACATTTCATTTAAAACCCGGAACCATAACCGCGTTGGTGGGTCATAACGGAGCGGGAAAGTCGACCATTATGAAAACATTGATTGGATTGCAGGAGAAGAAGACGGGAAATATTGTCTTGAATGGTGTCTCTCAAGAAGATTTCCTTCCCTATAAGAAAAGGATTTCCTACATACCCGAAGAACCGTTTTTGCTTCCTGAGCTTACTGCAATGCAGCATTTTCAACTATATGGCCGCAGTTATCAAATCGATGAGCAGGAGCTGATGCACAAGGTTGATTATTTATCTGGAAAAATGGAAATAACCGATAAACTTGATGAGTTTCCCGAGTCCTTATCGAAGGGAATGCGGCAGAAGGTACAGACGATTTGTGCACTACTCCCGGAAGTACCCTTGCTGCTTATTGACGAACCTTTCATGGGATTGGATATTTATGCTTCCGAATTTTTGTCAGAAGCGAAAAAGCCGAACAAGGAACAGCGATATTGTTGACTTCCCATCAACTAGACCGTGTCCAGCAGTTGGCTGATGATTTTATCATGCTGCAGCATGGAAAAGCGGTCGAACATGGAGCGATTAACGATTTTTCTATTCTGAAACGGAGATTTTCAGAATGAATGGGTCCGCGAACGCATGGAGGGTTTATCGTCATGTGAAAAAGCATCGTTTCAGAAAAAAAGCAAAGCTTTACAAGCTGGCTTTCGGCGTCAGTTTTGATGTGACCATTTCGATCTATTTAGGAGCATTCATGGTATTTGGCTTTTTCATTTTACATGAAACCTTGCAAGAGTCGGCCGATAAAATTCTCCAGTTGCAATCATTTATTAGTGCCAATTATCTCAATTTGATGCTCATTTTGCTCGTGCGCCCTTTTGTATTTTCATATACCAGGCCAGGGATTTTATTCTCGAGTGCTGAACTGAAATTAAGCATGCTGCCATTTTCCGTTTATCAGATTTGGCAATTCTGTATCGCAGATAAAATACTAAAAGTGACGGTTTTGTGGACAGTTCTTGCCTGTTTAATTGCGTCCATTTCTCCGTTCACCTTCCGCTTTGCAATGGTGACAGCGTGTCTCATTGTTGTGATGGAAATATTAATGGCGGTGCCTCAGTGGACGGTGTATCAAAAGCGTTTTTTAGTAAAATTGATCACAAACACAGGAATCGTTGTATTGGCAGCAGTTGTCAGGGGGCTCAGTTTGTTTGTAGGTGATACAGCATGGTGGATGGGCGGAGTGTTTGTTATCCTAGCAGGAATAAACTTTTTATTAGTTAGGAGAGCAACCCGATTCGTGGACTGGTCCAAAGTTGTCCAGACCAATGACTTGATTATATGGAATATGTGGTTCATAAACAAAATGTCGCAGATGGAAATAAAGCCCCCTCCAAAGCAAGGATGGATTCAGCAATTATTCACCAGTAGAATGAATCGTAAAAGATTTGATTACTCTTCCCCTAGTAGCATTTATAAAAGGCTTTGGAAATCGTATTTTTTGGAACAGAGGGAAGCGGTAATCCGTACGATTGGCTGTGTCGTGATTTTATTAGTGCTTCTGGGATCCCGTAATGACTGGCTGTTTGGGATTGGAATAGCGCTGGCGATCTTTTTATTTGTTCAAATGGGTTCCAGCTTTTTTATCGGTGGATTCGGTAATCGGCTTGTTTATTGTCTGCCATGGGAATTGAAGCAATGGAAGCTTGCATTTTTCACTTGGTTTGCCCGTGCCGGATTGATTGTGTGTCTACCCCTATTACTACTTTTACTTCTTTTCCAGGAAGTGCCGTGGTGGATTCCGGTTCAATTGGGCTTCTATATCGGGTTAGCGAAGCACTTTTTCCATCACCAGCTGGAAATTGCAATGTCGGTTTTAGGCAAAACATCCATCCAAGTATCTACCGTCCAGAATTGCTATGTTTTCTTGTTATTTTTTCTAGCTGTCATCAGTATTGCCCATCCTTATGGAGCGATGATTGGCATCGCCATGTTACTCTGGAAACCGGGGAATGATGTTTTACCGACACGAAGAGGAGGAAAAGAGAATTTGGGCAGTAATTTTTAAATTCTTTCGCTGCAACCGGCAGGAAAAAGGGGTGTAATCAAACGCTTCGTTGAATAAGAGGTAACCGGGTGAAGGCACACGGTTACCAAGGGAAATTGGAGCATGCACTCCATACAAAAAAGCAGCTAAACGCTGAGAGCGCAAGCCGCTTTTTGTTAACAATTATCAAAAAATTTATTGTGTGGACAGTAATACCTTTTTTGTTTGTTACTTAACACCCTGCATTTTCTTTTGAATAACCGGTGAAAGCAGGAATAGCAATAAGCTTAGTACTAATGCAGCTCCACCAATTACACCAAAGTATAGTGTTTCGGTTTCTGCTGTATAGAATTTAACGATTTGTGCGTTAATAGCCTGTGCTGCTGCGTTGGACAGGAACCACAGACTCATCGTTTGAGCCGAGAAGGCTGCAGGAGCCAGTTTCGTAGTGGCAGACAGTCCGACTGGCGATAGGCACAATTCACCAAGAACGACGATAAAGTAACTCAAAACGAGCCATAATGGGTTAACCAATGCATCTCCACTCAACGTTCCAGGTACCAGAATTACGATGAAGGAAAGTCCGGCAAATAATAGTCCTAAAGAGAACTTCTTAGGAACGGATGGCTGGCGGTCGCCAAGCTTGACCCACATCCAGGCAAATACAGGTGCCAGGAAGATGATGAATAATGGATTCAATGATTGGAACCAAGCAGGAGAAATGTCGATACCTGCAAACTCTAGCTGTGTACGCTTGTCCGCGTAATTAGCCAAAATCGTCGAACCTTGTTCCTGGATCGCCCAGAACATTACTGAAGCGATGAACAGCGGGATGTAGGCAATAATTCGTGAACGTTCAACCGCAGTTGTTTTCGGACTGCGATACATCACTACAAAGTAACAGGAAGGGATCAAAATTCCGAGAATTCCGATCAACCCGATGAATGTATCAAAGGTAAGTAATCCCATAGGAATGGTAATGGCGATCAGCACGATAATTACCAATGCAGCTAATCCCATCCATTTAAAGAATTTTTTCTTTTCCTCAGCAGAAAGCGGGTTACCTACATAGCTTCCGGCAAGTCCAAGATTTTTCTTTCTCGTAAAGATGTAGACGACCAATCCTAAGAACATACCTACTGCTGCGACACCAAAGCCAAGGTGGAAATTATACTCTGTTCCGAGTGTTCCGACAATTAATGGAGCAAGGAAACCACCAAGGTTGATACCCATATAGAAAATACTGAAACCAGCGTCACGGCGCTGATCTTCTTCGCTATAAATTTCACCGACCATGGTTGATACGTTCGGTTTTAATAAACCTGTACCAAGGACAATAAGCACCATGGACACAAAGAACAAGGTAATACTTCCTGGAATAGCCAGGGCAATGTGTCCGAACATGATCAATATTCCGCCGTATAAAAGTGCTCTTGAAGTACCGAGTATTCTATCGGCCAGCCAGCCGCCGATAATACCAGACATGTATACGAGTGAACCATAAATAGACATGATAGCAAGCGCAGTGCTTTCCGGAAGTCCCAAACCACCGTTGGATACTTCATAGTACATGTAAAATACGAGAATCGCTCTCATTCCATAATAAGAGAAACGTTCCCAAAATTCAGTAAAAAATAGCGTAAATAAACCTTTCGGGTGACCAAAAAAGCCTTTCTGAGGTACGCTGTCCACAATTTTCTGTTTTTTCTCGCCAGTCATAAGCAACCTCCTTTTATTACCTTTACCATATTATTTCTATCTAGTTCAAATGTCAAAGTAAAAATCAGGTAATAGCTTGTAAACATTGATATAGCGGGGATTTTTTTTCAGCGGAAGAAGATAGAAACGGAGTTTTTTTATGGTTGATTGGTATAATGATGGTACTTTTCCATTTCTAAATGGAAGTAGCATTACTTATTTATTTTATTTTTTTCGAAAAAACTTTTATAATTTATCTAGTACATATAATAGAAGAGAGGGACTACTATGAAATTACTGGAAGAAATCTTAGCGCATAATGAACAATTTGTTGAAAACAAGGACTATGAAAAATATCAAACAGACAAGTTCCCTAATAAAAGGGCGGTAATCATCTCTTGCATGGATACCCGACTCGTCGAACTGCTTCCACAATCAATGAATGTTGGGAATGGCGATGCGAAAATCATTAAAACTGCTGGAGCGATCGTCGCTCATCCGTTTGGAAGTATCATGCGTAGTATATTGGTAGCTGTGTATGAATTGAAAGCAGATGAAGTCTTTGTGGTAGGTCACCATGACTGTGGCATGTCCAGTTTAAATGCTGAATCGATGTTGGACAAAGTGAAAGAACGAGGTGTAAGTGAAGAAACGTTGGCGACATTGGAGTATTCGGGGGTAGATCTTGACAGGTTTTTGCAGGGATTCGACCGTGTGGAAGATAGTGTAAAGCATAGTGTGGAGACGATCAAGCATCATCCTATGCTGCCAGGAGATGTACCGGTACATGGGTTGGTCATTGCACCGGACACGGGTAGACTTGATGTTGTCGTAGATGGGTATAAGCAATAGGAAATCGACCTTTGAAGCCACTCCGAAAAGAAGTGGCTTCTTTTTTTAGGCATCGAACGAGTATATGGAATTCATTTCACCCAGGTCCCTCACGTCTGCTAATCGATCCCTTCAAAAATGAACACGGCTAGTTAAAAACTGTCAATTTCGCTTGCATATGTGACAGTTTTTTGCAGGAAAAGACAAAATCGATGCGAATGTATTAAAGATAGTCGAAAAGGGGGACTCATATGAAATTAAAAATTATCCATACCAATGACTTGCATAGTCAGTTTGAAAATTTTTCCCGGGCAGTGTCATTAATCGAAGAACAAAAGGATGAAAATACCCTATTGCTCGATGGTGGTGATTTTGCAGACTTTAAGAGTATTGAACTTCAGGGAACCAAAGGGATGGCGGCAGTCGAGCTGCTGAGTGAAGCAGGATACGATGCGCTGACCATTGGAAACAATGAAATGTTCAACGGCTTGGATACGCTGGAAAATATGGCTTTGAACAGCCCTGTTCCATTTATAAGCAATAATCTCTTAAAAAAAGAACGGACACCAATTAGAGGAGTCGTCACTAGTACGATCATTGAAAAAAAGGGGTTACGAATTCTGGTCACCGGTTCTTCCCCTGATCTACAAGAATTCAATGATGGGATAGGGATTCATGTCGCTGATTTTCAATCCTCTTTACAAGCAGAATTGGATAGACAGGAGGGTTTGTATGATATTTGTGTTGTGTTGAGTCACATTGGCACAGTGGCCGACCATAGACTAGCAGAAGAGGTGTCGGGCATTGATGTGTTGATTTCCGCACACGACCATCAGTTATATACAGAGCCTAAGTTGATCAATGGCACTATTTGCAATAGCGCCGGATCGTTTGGCGAATATGTCGGAATTCTCGAACTAGCGATAGAAAATGGAAAAGTATTACTAACCGACAGTTTCATGCTATCCACAGGCGATAGAGAAGTATCCAATGGAGTAGTCGATATATTGGCTAAAAACAAGGAAAAGGCTGTAAAGTATTTAAGCCGGACCCTATTTACCATCGAGCAGCCGTTGTGGCATGACGTGATTGAGGAAAACCCGTTATCCAATTTAATTGCAGATGGACTGAGAGATTTGTTACATACGGATCTTGGATTGATTAACAGTGGAATCGTACATGCTGGTTTATTCGGCTTTGTTTCTGAAAAAAAATTAATCGAAACCTGCCCTTCACCATTAAATCCGACCATATTTGAAATCAAGGGAAAAGATTTAAAAACGGCACTGGAGCAAACACTCGATGCGCAAGCATGTTTGTCCGATGGAAGAGGGCCGGGCTTCAGAGGGAAATATGCAGGAAGACTCCATGTTTCCGGAGCGACAGTCGAGCATGATGGCAATCGTCTGATTAACGTGACAATCGGGGACCGGGAGTTGAACAATGATGAATGGTATTCGATTGCCAGTTCCGATTATTTGCAACGGGGTTCCGGGTATCCGGCTTTGGCTGACAACCGCAATCAAGTTTACAGGCCGGAATATATCCGGGATGTGATCAGAGAGTACGCTGCCAAACCCGCATTCCTTGAGCAGGCTGCAACCAAACGCTGGATCCACCATACCGATATCCTTGTTTGAGAAAGGGCTATGATGATGCAGAATCAATTTATCAAAAACGTCAAGCATTATTTTAAACAGGAAGGGGAAGCGTGGCTGGAACGCCTGCCGGAAATTATCCATCAATGTGAGCAGAAGTGGCGAGTTACGATGGAAGAGCCATATTCGTTATCTGTCAATTATGCAGCACCTGCCAAGCTAAATGACAGAACACAAGTGGTCGTAAAAATTTCCATACCAGGTGAAGAATTTTCGCGTGAATTAGAAGCGCTTAAGCTATTACAATCTCAGTCGATGGTTGAATTGCTAGATGTTGATCAAGAGTTGGGTGCCTTCCTATTGGAGCGGATAATACCCGGAGATTCTCTGGCTGACATCGAAGATGAGGAAAAAGCCTGCCGGACTGCTGCGAGGGTATTCAGGCAGCTTACAGCAGAATCACCGGAAAGAGTCCAGCTGCCCACTACCGAGGAGAGGGAGAAATCCTTGGCTAAAATTATCGACAATCATCCTGAAGGCTGCGGTCCAATAAGCCGGTCGACTTTACTGGAAGCGAAGCGTGTTTTTCGCCATTTACACAGTACCAGTCGAAAGAAGTGGGTATTGCATGGAGATTTCCATCATTACAATATCCTCCGGGACGGAGATAGTACATGGAAGGTGATCGATCCTAAAGGACTGATCGGTGAACGGGAGTATGATTTAATTCAATTTTTGCTAAACAAGCTGCCGGACGAAAATCCTGTCACTGTAATGGGGAATCGCATCGAAATATTTACGAAAACCTTGCAGCTGGACAGGGAACGTTTCCTGTTATGGGGCTTCTGCCACAGCGTACTTGCAGCCTGTTGGACAGTTGAAGATGATGGCAGTTATCATCGACCATTTTATCAAGCAATTGCCGCTTTTCAACAGCTATACAAACAACAATTTCACCACGATATCAGTGAAGTAGCGTTCGGTTGAAACAAAGCGCAGATTATCACTTTCGTAATAGTTTGAATTTATTCAGGGCAGTCGGCCAGTTTACCGGCTGTCCTTGCTTTAATTGATATAACAGTTCATGAAAGACGGGCTGGAGCCCATAAAAATCCCGGACGCGTTCATATAGACGTTCACTAGGTTCTATTCCTTGGTAATGGTGAAGGACTTGGCGGGTGAAAGCAGGTCCGTAATCCCAATAAAAACCCGCGAAATCGAAGGCGGGATCTCCATATTGGGAATCCGTGAAATCAATTATGCCGTTAATCACACCGTTTTCCTCATTAAAAATAATATTGTCAGCGGACAAGTCACCATGGATCCAGGTTTTGGTACCAGTCTTTTCCCGGTTTCTTTCCAAAAAAGAGGTGAAAGTCTGCGATACCAATTTGACTTCCTCCTTCGGTAAGTGAGGAAAAATCCCCTTCTGGACAGCTGTATAAAATTTTTCCCAATAATCTTGGGTATGTATCGTGAAATTGATGCTCTCTATTTGACTGGCAGAAATCGAATGAAGCGTACTTAGAAACTTACCAAGAAGTTTTGCGTTATTTTCATTAAAAAGCAAGTCTTCCGGTTGGATGGTCGAGAGGGACTTGCCTTTAACGATTGGATAATAAATCGCAACTATTCTGCCGCTCGCATCGCGAAGTTCCTGACAGTGGGGAACTAGCAATACGGGTCCTGCTTTCCTCAAAGCTTTCAATAGAGCCAACTCTCGTTCTGTATGTCGACGAACCATTTCAGTCTTAGGGAAACGGAAGACAAGTTCGTCGTTAACAAACAAGATGTCGTGATCCCAACCGACATGATTAACGTTGGCGGACTCGATAGACAAATCAGGTACAAATTGGTGAAGGATTTGTAGGAGTGTTTGCTTATTCATTTTTTCCTCCTTGCTGACTGGAAAAAAAATCATACCATAACTTGGTGTAATCAACCCATCCGAGGGCGTTAAACTCAATGCTTTCTACATAATCTGGATACATAGCATATTGTTTTAACCGGTACAAAAAAACATAATAATGGGTAAGACACAAATTTGCTTCCTCTTGTTGTAATCGCATGATAAATGCTTGCTCAGTTAGCCCTTCTGATGTAAGACATTCCAATCGCTCCCTGTTCCAATCGGGGAGATGATGTGCCGCTAAGCTCTGGCTTCCATGAAAAAAAGACAAATAGGTTAGTAACCGGCTTTCATCAGCAAGTTGTTCACCTAGCAACATGTCTGCCTTAGAGAGATCTTGACGAACCAGTTCTTCGAATGGCAAAAAGTGCAAGGCAACTTTTATTCCTGCATTCCCCAATTCCTGTTGAATCCATTTGCCATCCAACTCATTACCAGCCCCATGATAACTGTATAAGTGAAACGTTTTACCATTATAGCTACTGCTATTCAGAAGTTTTTTTCTTGAGGAAACGCTACGGTAAAGCAGACTGGCATTTTCTGTACTTTGAATGAGCCTGGAAGCTGGGGCATATCTATTGCCCTGCAATTGTTTAATCATTTTTTCTGGTTTCAGCAAATGAAAAACAGCTTCGCGCAAAAATGGATCTTTGGCTAATTTTCCTCTGTCTCCGTTCAAGGTAAGCAGCTTACTGCCGTTGTCGACAGCCGTCTTTTGACGGTAATGCGGTGTTGAATTAGTGTAAGGGTATTGATAAAAGTTGGTTGGTTTCCTTTCGGCCACGGAAGACGACTGATTGTCATACAACTGCGGGAAAAAATACATCATAATTTCATCAAGGAATGGCCTGGTTCTAAAAAAAGATGCAAATACTTTGAGTCTGAGCTGGTTGTTGGTATTTTCGATCACCTGGAAGGGTCCTGTACCGATAGGAACCGACGTTGAGGGAGTAGTAGCTGATAATATGCTTCCGCCCATACTTCCCGCCATATATAAAAAATAAGGCATCGGTTTTTGAAAGGTAAACCGTACCAAATAAGTGTCTACCGGTTTTGCTTTATCAAGAGAAAAAGTATGTTATTATAAAGTACATAAATATCATACTAACAGGAGTGAAACACGGTGTATAAACCATTCTCACAAGCTGATTATAAGCCTTCTGATAAGCCTAAAGCACTGTATTTGAGGAAGTCTAAGAAAAGTAAAGGCATGACTGACGCAGAAACAATAGAAAGCCATTTAAAGCGTTTGACTGACTTCTGTAAGGAACAAGGCTGGAAGGATTATGTTATCTATAATGATTATGTGGCAAAGTCAACGAACGTAAAAAGAGAAGAATATAAAAAAATGTTAAAGGCATGTTTAGACGGAAAACACGATTTAATAATTGTTGTGGAAGAATCGAGGCTATATCGTACTGTACACGAACAAACAAACGTATATGAAGAACTGAAAGGTACTGAAATAGCTATCCTTTCAATACGTGAAGGCTACATCTTCCCTAACGATAGAAACCAGTTTTTAACTAATATCATTCGTGGTGCAATGAATCAGCAAGAACTTGAAAACTTTGCTTATAGAATGAATGTAAAAGTTTTGGCAAGTGCAAAGGAAGGTATCTATGTTAATAAGTCACCTTTCGGCTACTTCAAAGATAAGGACAAGCTGATACCTCACCCTATCGAAAGCAAGACATTCAGATTTATTGTTGACAAAGTTCTTGAAGGATATGTAATAGCTGAAATCATAGGACAACTTAACCAACTCGGATATACCACAAAGTCTGGTAAGAAGTGGAAAGACGTTGGTACAATTACAAGAATGTTGGCTAATCGTGTTTATTTAGGTGAAAGCCACTATTACAGTAAGATGTTTGGCGAAGATGTTATTGTTAGAGATACCCACCAGCCTTTATTAACGATAGAGGAATTTCAAGAAGTGCATAATATGATTAAGTCACGCAGTAGGAATCCACAAGGAATTCGTTACACTAAAATAAATACTGTACTGGATAGATTAGTGGTATGTGGTATATGTGGAAATAGATTACCTATTCATAAGTCATGGACTAATAAAGAAGGTGTTACATCTTATCAGATTGGAAAGTGTCAAAAGGTTATCGGTGAATATAACGAAAAGAAATGTCCTAATAAATCAATTTCCATGAAGGAACTACTTCCCCACTTTTATATAGCTGTTGAAAGCTATAAGGAAGCGTTAAGAGAAGAAATAAAAAGCGTTGATATAGATACCACCAATGATAAGAAAATCAGCGTTATGAATCAAATTAAGGACATCAAAAGCCGTATGGGTGAAATACAAACTGAGATACAAAACGCTAAAAGTTATCTAATCAAAGGGATTTTATCGGAAGCAGACTATGTAGGATTAGTACCACCTTTAGAGAAGGACGCAAAAGAATTGAAGGTGAAACTAGAGGATAACGAAAGGCTACTGGCTAGTTTGAATGATTATGATAGAAGTTCAGTTATTCAAAACGCTGTTGATTCGCTAAATAACATTGAAAACGAAAGCATTGAAAATCAGAATAGGATATACAGACTACTGTTTGAACACCTAGAATTAGTAAATACAGTAGATGAATTTGAAATAAGACTAAAAGAAAAGGACGTCTCCAATTAGGAAGCGTCCTTCTTTGTTTCTGTATTTGATTGAGATAATTTTACGATTGCCTCAGCTACTTGTTTATAGTTAGGATTAGTGGCTTTGATTATGGTTACTTTAGGCGTACGTTTATTCTTCATAATCACATCACCCCACGTAAGCCATAATATTCAAATTGATTATTTTGGTTACTAAAAATCCATCAATTTTATTCTTTAGCATTTCCTTTATGTTTGATTTCCCCATTGTTGTCCGTTCCCCTCAGTATGAATGTTAGAGGCTGTAAAAAAAGCCCTACACCCTGTTACTTGCAAATAAGGGCTGAAATAGGACATTTTGATTCATTTAAATTTATGCCTGTTCAATTCATAAAACCTCTACACTTCTTAACTGATGAAAAACGCTGTTTTTAGGACATTTAAGTTTAAGAAATATAAAGTAATAAAATATGACTTTCAAAACCTGTAAAACACCCTGTTCCCATGAAACTACTAATAGGGAAATCTTAATGGGTTTCCTACGGTGAATAATGACATTGGATTGATCTCCTAATAGCAAGGTGTGGCGTTCGGTTGCCATGCCTATTTTTATTTACTTCGGAAGTCATAAATTATGATGAATTAGTGAGGTGGAAGAATTGAAACTAACAGCAGAAATGTTACCTTTTATTCGTAAATGTCGAGGGCTTAGTCAATCTGAATTTGCTGAATATAGTGGCATACCTCAGGCACGTCTTTCAGATATTGAGACAGGGAAGATTTCTATTACAGGTCACTATACAGGCAAGCTATTCTTTGCCATTGGTAAATTGAAATTTAATGAAAAAGACTTACAACGTATTTCAGAATTGGTAGAAAATCAAAACAAATAAAACTATAAGGTGGTTATTTATTATGGCAAATTTTAATCCTGAATTTATTAAACGCTTGGCTATGGGTGATGATGAAGCACACGAACAAATCAAAGGACTGTCTACCCTAGAAAAAATGGCAATCGGTAACGCTGTTGACCAGCTAAGACGTGACGAAAATATTGTTCCTGTTGACGGTGGCAAAATGTCTATTTATGAACAGCCTAAGAGTTCTTACTCTAATGATGAAGAAGTGGCAAACGCACTGGCAGAACGTAACAGGCTATTACGTGAGGCTGAGGAACGCAGAGAACAGATTAGACAAGAACATTTAGAGAAGGAAATCAAGGCAAGGGTAGAACGTGCAAGGGCTGGACTTGCTATGAATGACAGACGTTAATTAAAAGTATTTCCCTCTACTAATAACCCACTTGGCATTAAATCGCTAAGTGGGTTTTTTCTATTACTTATAAAAGGTGGTTAATTTGATAAATGGAAAAATATATTAAGCAATTAGTTACTAAATCATGTGCGAATTTTATAGACGGAAAATGTATTTTATCGGACAAGGAATGTCCTTTGCTTGTTGGTGGTGAATATCGAGGTAANAAAGGACGTCTCCAATTAGGAAGCGTCCTTCTTTGTTTCTGTATTTGATTGAGATAATTTTACGATTGCCTCAGCTACTTGTTTATAGTTAGGATTAGTGGCTTTGATTATGGTTACTTTAGGCGTACGTTTATTCTTCATAATCACATCACCCCACGTAAGCCATAATATTCAAATTGATTATTTTGGTTACTAAAAATCCATCAATTTTATTCTTTAGCATTTCCTTTATGTTTGATTTCCCCATTGTTGTCCGTTCCCCTCAGTATGAATGTTAGAGGCTGTAAAAAAAGCCCTACACCCTGTTACTTGCAAATAAGGGCTGAAATAGGACATTTTGATTCATTTAAATTTATGCCTGTTCAATTCATAAAACCTCTACACTTCTTAACTGATGAAAAACGCTGTTTTTAGGACATTTAAGTTTAAGAAATATAAAGTAATAAAATATGACTTTCAAAACCTGTAAAACACCCTGTTCCCATGAAACTACTAATAGGGAAATCTTAATGGGTTTCCTACGGTGAATAATGACATTGGATTGATCTCCTAATAGCAAGGTGTGGCGTTCGGTTGCCATGCCTATTTTTATTTACTTCGGAAGTCATAAATTATGATGAATTAGTGAGGTGGAAGAATTGAAACTAACAGCAGAAATGTTACCTTTTATTCGTAAATGTCGAGGGCTTAGTCAATCTGAATTTGCTGAATATAGTGGCATACCTCAGGCACGTCTTTCAGATATTGAGACAGGGAAGATTTCTATTACAGGTCACTATACAGGCAAGCTATTCTTTGCCATTGGTAAATTGAAATTTAATGAAAAAGACTTACAACGTATTTCAGAATTGGTAGAAAATCAAAACAAATAAAACTATAAGGTGGTTATTTATTATGGCAAATTTTAATCCTGAATTTATTAAACGCTTGGCTATGGGTGATGATGAAGCACACGAACAAATCAAAGGACTGTCTACCCTAGAAAAAATGGCAATCGGTAACGCTGTTGACCAGCTAAGACGTGACGAAAATATTGTTCCTGTTGACGGTGGCAAAATGTCTATTTATGAACAGCCTAAGAGTTCTTACTCTAATGATGAAGAAGTGGCAAACGCACTGGCAGAACGTAACAGGCTATTACGTGAGGCTGAGGAACGCAGAGAACAGATTAGACAAGAACATTTAGAGAAGGAAATCAAGGCAAGGGTAGAACGTGCAAGGGCTGGACTTGCTATGAATGACAGACGTTAATTAAAAGTATTTCCCTCTACTAATAACCCACTTGGCATTAAATCGCTAAGTGGGTTTTTTCTATTACTTATAAAAGGTGGTTAATTTGATAAATGGAAAAATATATTAAGCAATTAGTTACTAAATCATGTGCGAATTTTATAGACGGAAAATGTATTTTATCGGACAAGGAATGTCCTTTGCTTGTTGGTGGTGAATATCGAGGTAAAAAGATAACAGCTAAGGACTGTTCATGTACTTACTTTGAAAAGGCTGTTCTCCCCGCTGTTAAGACATTAGAGGCGGTTTACTATGGTAAGGAAACAGTATTAAACAAAACGTGTAAGGGCTGTGGCAAGGGCTTTAGTTCTGTATCCAACAGGGCTGTTTATTGTTCAGAAATATGTAAAAGATCAGCAAGGAAAAGCACTCATATCAAATACAATCAAAAAAGGGCTAAATAACGACACTTAGACATAAACAAACCCAGTCATATCAAGGCTTTCAAGCGTTGGAATTTAGGTGGTAAGGTGTTTATACCTAACCTGTTTCTAACTGTCGTTAATCAATAATAAAAGGTGGTCAACAATGGAACAGTACACTAAGGAACGATATACAAACATGATGAAAATCCCTATGTCAATGGAAGGTAGTAACAAGGCATTGTATCATTACAGAAAACCAACTGTACAGAATTGTAAAGTTACTTTTGCAGACGGTTCTACCTATTGGGAAAAAATGATTTTTAATGATAAGTTCTTATCAATTAAAGTTGAACCTAACAAGCTGTATTTAGACGAGGCTTGCACTGTTTTAGCTGACGTGACACGAAAACAGAAAATACAGAAATGTAAAAGAATGGGGCTTATTTAATTTATTCTTCATATCTGTCTATGATAAACTGGTCTTGATTATTAGAAGCTAGGAGGGGTACAGTTTGTTCAAAAATATTATTTTTGATGTAGATGGAACTATTTTAGATACTGAAAAAGCTATATTAAAATCCCTACAAAAAGTCTTAAAAGAAGAAGGAAAAGATTATCAATTAGAGGATTTAAGATTTGCTTTAGGAATACCAGGGATAGAAACATTAAAAAAATTAAACGTGACCGATTTGGAACGTGTCCATCCAAAATGGTCAGAGACTGTACTAGAATTTTCTCACGAGGTAAGTGTTTTTAAGGATTTAGAAAATGTTATAAAAACACTATCAGAAAGCCCTGTCAGAACTGGTATTGTGACTTCAAAAACAAAACAAGAGTTAATTGATGAATTTGAACCATTTGGATTGAGTTCATTTTTTGAGTACACGATATGTGCAAGCGATACTGAAAAACATAAACCACACCCTGAACCTTTATTAGCTTGTTTAAAAGGGTTAAATGCTGTTCAGGAGGAAACTATATACATTGGAGATTCAATCTATGATATGCAATGTTCAAAAAGTGCTGGAGTAAAATTTGCCCTTGCTTTATGGGGTTCTAAAACAACAGAAGGGTTTGAATCAGCAGATTATATTCTAAAAAACCCAAAAGATATTTTAGATTTAATAGCTTTGCGGTAGCCCTAAAAAGTTTTGAAAAAATCCCGCAAAAATTTTTATTGCTGCTTTCACTTTATAATATAGCAAAAACTTGAACCACCCCATCCCCAAAAAAAGTTTTAAAAATGGTGCGTATATTTTGTAAGTACCAGACCGACCCCCAAGCCCCCCTGCCCCCCTATGGTGGGGGTATGCTGGTTGGCTGTTCCTCATAGATCTAATTCCATACCTTCCTGTATCGTGCCTGAGTTCGCATATTCCTTTCCTTTCATTGTTCATTCGTTTTTCTTCATTCGTTCATTGTCTGTTGTCTTTGCCTTGCCTCGTGCTGTTGTCCTTCCTTGCCTCGTGCTGTTGTCCTCGTGTGGTGTCCTCACCTTTGCCCTTGCCTCTTTCCCTATTCCCTTGCCTTTATAGGTGCTATACGTCTATGTGGGGCAGTGGTAGGTGGGGGTATATATCCCTTATTACCCTGTTATTAGTGCTGTATGGGTAGGTATAGCCCTATATGTTAGCACCATTATTTAGTGGTATTATTGATAATCATAGTGTCATAACTTTTAAGTATTGACACCGATTTTAAGGTACTGTAATATCAAGGTATCGAAAGGTGTCATAACTTAGTGCCATAAATAAACTAAAGAAAATGAGGTTTTTACATATGAAATACGGATACGCTAGGGTTTCAACAGTTAATCAGGATTTAGAATCACAAATAACAGCACTAGAAAATGAAGGCTGTGAAAAAATCTATTCTGAGAAGTTCACAGGGACTAAAGCGGATAGACCCCAATTTAAAGAATTATTGTCAATTCTTGAAGCTGGTGACACTTTAATAATAACTAAATTAGACCGGTTCGCAAGATCAACAGGTGACGCTATAGAAACAATTAAGGATTTATTTAAACGAGGCGTTAGAGTTCATGTACTAAATATGGGTATCGTTGAGGACACCCCAACAGGACGACTAATATTTAATATCATGAGTTCCTTTGCAGAATTTGAAAGGGATATGATTGTAGAACGTACACAGGAAGGCAAAGCAATAGCTAAACAGCGTGACGACTTTAGGGAAGGTAGACCGAACAAATACAGTAAAAAACAGCTAGAACACGCTTTAAAGCTGTTAGAAACTCACTCATATAAAGAGGTAGAGGAAACAACAGGGATAAGTAAAAGTACGTTAATAAGGGCGAAAAAGAAGGCGAATAGCTAAGGCTAATCGTCTTTTTTGTGCAAAAAAATATTCTGAGGCGAATGTGTAAAACAAGCAAACAAGCGTTATTTGCCCAAAAAATCACAATAGAAAAGTGTCAAAAACCTATAAGTTATCAGGGTTCACAGCTAAAGCCCTCACTGTGCAACTTGTGACTAATAACACTGATAAACGTTGATTTTATAAGGTGGTTAATCACAAAATTTAATAATCCCTAGACGGTGGTACTAATAACATCTGTAAAGCCTTTTTTCATAGGGTTGTTAATCACAAAAATGATTAAATTAAAAAGCACCCTAATTGGATGCCTTAGCTTTTTCAATAGTAGTAAGTATGTGGGTTAAGTTTTCCAATGATTTTTGATTAAAGTCTCTTCCTGTTGCCCTAAATAAGCCCTTTGCTATATCACATAACACCCTTTCAGAATGAACGTCTACTATAAAGGATTTTTCAGGCAAACTAGCGTCAACGTGTGCACCACCGCTTTTATTAGCAGATTCTTTAATAAAATCAAATATCGTTAATTCCTGATACTTATCGCTAATAGTAATTTTCAAAATGACTTGTTCTAACCATTCTTTTAAATCAATCATTGGTTTTTCAAAATCAAATAATCCATCAGGAATAAAAGCGTCACCCTTTTCATTGAATACAACAAACTCTTTCACAGGATATAACTTAGGTTTAGGATTGATCTTTTTAATTAAGGAATTATCAGTAATGACTTTTCCTTTACCTTTTTTTCTCTTTACAGATGTATCGCATAATATAAGCCTTAACTGACCAGCAATTACATTGTTAAACTCCTTTATTTCAAAGAATTGAACCATCATTACACTATATTCTAGTATCTTCATGGCTTCATCATATTTTGTTTTCGTACCTCTATTTGACCTATTGAATATTAAATCTTTTCTTATTTCCATTTTTTATCACCCACATATTCAATTCCATAAAACATAGTACAATCCCTTCAAGAAATGAAATTTGCCATTGTGATTAACAAACTTTAAAAACCCTTATATATCAAGGGTTCACAGAATTTAATAATCACAATTTTAATAATCCCTGAAATTGTAGCTTTAATCGGTATGTAAATCCTCACAGGTTAATCCCTAAATTTGTGACTTTAAGAAACCCAGTCATATCAAGGTCTTTTGTTAATCCCTAAATTTGTGACTAATAAATACCTGTAAAGTGGGGTGTCGCCAAAGATAAATAGGTAAGGAAGTAAGGATAATAAATTATAAATAACAGCTATAACAGTAATAAAGATAAAAGATAACAGCTTCGCTGGTTCGGTGATAAATCACCTCCCAAATATTAAAAACAATAACTAATAACTATTCTAATAACAGCTATCAATAGTAACAAAAATAATAGTAATTCTTTAATAGAGTTGTCGAGTTTACGAGACAAGCGTAAGCAATTATCTTTTAATGAATAATTCTATCCAGCATTATAGCTGGTGTGACAATTGAATATTCCTAAACCTAAACCAGTTAACAGCAATAGCAAGGTAACAGCACTTTTCCCTAATGGTCTTTATAGATCGTTAGGGATTCTTTTTTTGTCCATTTTTCACAGCTAAAATTCCACCATACATCCTTTATTAAAATACTTTATAATAATAGGTTTTATCAGGGGAAAAGAACATCCAGTGATATGGTGATTCTCGTGAATCCTTGTGACGAAGAAAGCTGTAACATACATCCTGTGCCGTCATTTCATTGCCATCATGAAAAAGAACACCTTTTCTTAGATGGAAAATCCACTCGGTATAATCATGATTGGGAGTCCAATGGTGAGCCAAATCAGGCACGTGTTTGCCTTCTTTCTCATCGAATAGAACCAGCCGGTTGAATATATGACGCATGACATGGTTTTCCGAGCGACGGTTTATCAGTAAAGGGTCAAGTACCGGAAGCGGCCGGTAAGAGGGGAATTGAAGTCTATCCATTCTGTCGCCTAGTTTTTCCTGTTGCTCATTGGAAGTGTTAAATAACCAGTCGATGAAGGATTCCAGGGCTTTCCTGCTGCTTGAAAAGGTTTGTAAAAAGCGGATCCCTTCCTCTACAGAAGCCGCTTTCGTTCGATTTTGGGCTTCGGCCAAAAGCAAATCCTCCAATCTGGCAACCAGGCGAATGGTGGAAGTGTTTCATCTTCCTTTCCCAGGCCTCCAAACGATCCATCCCTTCTGTTCCAACCGCCGGACGACCAACTTGGCGTTACGCTCCGTACAGGATAATAAATTGGATAATTTCCCTATCGTTATGGGCTGTTCTTGCTTCTGATTAAGCAATGTCTGGCATAAACGTTGATAATGTTCCAGTAGTCTCATTTTGCCACTCTCTTAAAAAGGGGAAATAAATATGGTTTGATTATACACTTTTTTTCCTCTTTTTAACATGTACACTTTAGGGAGGAGGGAGCAGACATGAAATCTAAAATGCAAAGAAGGAGAAGAAACTGGGGAGATTCACGTAAAAACCAGGTCATCGGTATAGCGCTGATTACCGCAATTTCCGTTTTAGGAGATGCGATGCTATTGATTGCTTTGCCGATTTATTGGGAGGAAGCAGGACTGGTTTCTCTATGGCAAGTAGGCGTGCTTTTGTCCGTCAATCGTTTTATCCGGCTTCCGGTCAATCCGTTGATCGGCTTGTTTTATCAACATTTTCAACGGCGGACAGGCATTTTGATCGCCGTTTATTTGGCGGTAGCCACGACTGCATCTTATGGACTGCTTTCGAATTTTTGGCTGCTTGTATGGATGAGGGCTTTGTGGGGAATTGCCTGGTCATTTCTAAGGCTTGGAGGTTATCTAATCGTTATTGAGGCTTCTACAGATAGTAATCGCGGCCAATATGTCGGATTGTATAACGGATTGTGGGGACTTGGAGGTTTAACCGGTATGCTTGTCGGGGGGATTCTAATCGATCAAACTTCTTTCCTTCTTACGGCATGTTTGTTTGCTTTCATCGGCTTGACGGCAATCCCTGTAGTATATTGGCTGATTCCAGCTAAAACGGAACATACTTCATCATCCTCTCGTGTAAAAGGCTGGGGAAAAGGATGGAATTCAGGCCGAATATGGCTGGTACTTGTAACTGGGGGAGCGGTTGGAATCATGGTATTTGGTTTATTTGCTTCGACACTCAGCCAATTGCTAGCGAGCCGATTCCCGAGTTCCTGGTCTGTAAGCGGATTAACTATTGGGGCGGCTTCATTGGCAGGTTTCATCCAGGCAGTCCGTTGGGCGTGGGATCCTTTTCTTGCTCCAAAAATCGGTAAACTGTTAAACCATTCTCGCGCCATGTTTCGATCCCTTCTCGTTGTGTTGTTTTCGGGGGGAGCCATGTTTATTATCATAGGTAATTCTATGACTCTAACTATTCTAATTCCGGCACTGTTGTTATTCCAGTTAACATCGACCGGATTTGTCACGACTTCCGATACATTGGCTGCCAGTACTGCTGCAAAGACTGATCGGGTTAAGATGATGACTGCTTATACGATTACCGTCGATGTGGGTGCGGCATTGGGACCGCTTATTTCGTTTTGGCTGATGGACATATCAAGCATAGCACTTGTCTATACACTGGCGGGTTCTCTGCTTCTCCTGTTTGGGGTAGGATGGCTGCTTGTTTTTATTCGCAAGGACCATCCTCTGCTCCAAGAATAAAAGCATAGCTCCTGGATAGCAGGGGAATAAAGGATGGTTCAAGAATAGTAAGAGGGGAAGAAAAAAAGGAAAAAGGGGATCGTGCAATGAAGGAAGAAAATCGTTCGAAAGCAGACGTGCAAAACCAATTTGGAAAAAATGCGGCAAATTATGTATCAAGCAACATCCATGCAAAAGGAAGGGATTTGGAAAGGTTAAAACAAATCTTGGAATGGAATGGTACAGAATCCGTGTTGGACATTGCGACTGGAGGCGGGCATGTGGCAAACGCACTGGCGCCGTTGGCAAGGAAAGTGACAGCCTTTGACCTTACGAGCGAGATGCTTGTGGCTTCTGAAAAATTTGTGAAGGGAAACGGCCATGCGAACGTTGATTTTATACAAGGCGATGCGGAGGAACTGCCCTTTGGGGATGATTCTTTTGATGTAGCCGTGTGTCGGATTGCGGCCCACCATTTTAGCAATGTGTCCACATTTGTTCAGGAAGCATATCGGATAGTGAAAAAAGGCGGAGTATTTCTCTTGATCGATAATACAGCGCCGGAAAATGATCGCATGGATAAATTTTATAATGAAATGGAAAAACGACGTGATTATAGTCATCAGCGGGCGTTGAAAAAATCGGAATGGCTTTGCCTAATAGAGGAGAAGGGATTCGAGCTGGAGGAACTTTATCGTTTTCCAAAGCAGTTTTTCTTTGAAAAATGGTGTGAGACGATGGATGTACCAGAAGACGAAAAGCATGCTCTATCAGAAGTTATGTTACAGGCACCGCAAGATATCAAGCAGAAATTCCGGATCGAAGAAAAGAATGGCACGGTGTATAGCTTTGAGGCAGAAGCCATTCTTCTAAAAGCATTGAAAAAGGAAAGTTAAAAGTATAAATAGGACAATCCACTTAGTTTGTTTACTGTACAAACTAAGAAAGAGTTGATACAATACCCCTATAGTAAGCGATTACATCAGGAAGGGGTGACCAAGGAAAGTATTTCTACTTTCCGGGAGAATATGAAAGAGAACAAAAAGCTTTATATCATTCTAGTGACATTAGTAGCAACACTTGGCGGTCTATTATTCGGTTATGATACCGCTGTTATATCCGGGGCGGAAGGTGCATTAGAGGCCTATTTTGCCGATAGTTTGAATCTTAGTGCGCTTGTCCATGGTATTACCGTCTCAAGTGCCTTGATCGGATGTATCATCGGCGGCCTGCTATCCGGTTACTTGGCTTCCGGCCTCGGCCGTAAATATTCACTTATATTGGCAGCATTACTTTTTCTTGTTTCTGCGTTAGGTTCGGCCTTCCCAGAGTTTCTTTTCTTTACAAAAGGTGAACCGACAATGGCTTTGTTGGTGACCTTCAACCTTTACCGGATCATCGGAGGCATTGGTGTCGGTCTTGCTTCGGCAGTGTCCCCTATGTACATTGGCGAAATAGCCCCACCGGAAACAAGAGGTAGTCTTGTTTCATTGAACCAGTTTGCTATTATATTCGGAATGTTGGTTGTCTATTTTGTTAACTGGGGGATTGCCAAGGGGCAAACCGTAGCTTGGGTAAATGATACCGGGTGGCGATACATGTTTCTATCGGAAGCGATTCCTGCAGCATTGTTTTTATTCCTGCTGTTTTTCGTGCCGGAAACACCGAGATATCTTGTTTCCAAACAGCAAAATGAAAAGGCAAGGCGTATATTGGGTAAGATTTATGATCAAAACATGGCCAAAGCGACCATGTATGAAATCGAAAAATCATTTGATGTGAAAAAAGCGAAATTGTTTTCCTATGGCAAAAAGATTATTGTCATCGGTATATTGTTATCTGTTTTTCAGCAGTTTGTCGGTATTAATGTAGCACTTTACTATGCTCCGCGTATTTTTGAAAGCATGGGGGCGGCACGAGATGCATCGATGTTCCAAACGATCATCATGGGGATGGTAAATGTCATCTTTACATTGATCGCTATCTTTACGGTGGATAAGTTTGGACGTAAGCCGCTGCTGATCATTGGATCTATTGGCATGGCTGTCGGAATGTTCGGTGTAGCCGGCATGGCTTTCTCAAATGCCATCGGAATCGGTACGTTGGTTTTCATTATAATTTATACGGCTTCCTTTATGATGTCCTGGGGACCGATCGTCTGGGTATTGATTGCAGAAATTTTCCCAAACAAAATCCGCGGTCAGGCAGTGGCAATTGCCGTTGCAGCCCAGTGGGCGGCTAACTACTTCATCTCCTCGACATATCCGTCGATGATGGAGTTTAGCGGTGGATTGACCTATTCTTTCTATGGAATCATGAGTGTGGTTTCTGCTTTATTCGTCTGGAAGATGGTTCCGGAGACCAAAGGAAGATCTCTGGAGGAATTGGAGATGATTCTGGTAAGTCAAAAGAAACATCGTTCGGCTTAATGTATCCGGTTTCGTAAACCGGTGAAAATAAAAAAGACCTTCCGTTAACAAATGATTAATGGAAGGTCTTTTATTGGTTTTGTTCCTCGTTAAAACGGCTCTATACTGAGTGTGGTGGTGTCCCTGCAGTGTGCAAAAAAAAGTACACTCATTCCCTCTCTCTTTGTTAACCTGAAGTTGCTGAACCAAAGGAAAAAGAGAGGGATATGAGTGCAACGTCGTTTTATCATAGAATTACAGGGATTAAAGATAAACAAGTAGATGTATGGAATATAGAGGAAGAAGGAGCGCCTTAAGAGTAGAGCTTTACACAAGACATTGGCAACAAAAGTGCCCGTTCTGTAAAGAGAAAACAATGGTTTAAGACAAGTGATGAGAAGACAGCCGGAAAAGGGCTGGAAGAATGTTTGAAATGGATGCGTGCTTCAAACATAGAGGCATTTCGCCGTGTAAGAAAAACGTTCATGCGTTGGAAACAAGAGATTTTACAGTCATTCATGTATCCATTTCATAATGGGTATATCAAGGGAATAAACCATACGATAAAGGTTTTAAAACGAGATTCCTTTGGAATCAAAGACGTTGAACGATTAAAGCATAAAATTTTATGGCAGCAAGCGGTTAAAAAGGCTCTGTAGAGCGAAATAGTGTAGCAGAGGAAATAAGCGAGACTCCTGCGGAAAAACGGGCGGCCGAGACCCCACAGCGGGCCTTGCGAGGAGGCTCGGGCGTTCGTCCGCGGAAAGCGAGTTTATTTCCTCTGCGGTCTG
>NZ_LN611425.1:1314782-1410157 GCF_000821245.2 Virgibacillus senegalensis | reverse complement strand
TCAGCCTTGTAGAGGAATTGCTTATACAGCGAGGACCTGGGAGTCGGAGCTGGATTAAAACAAAAAGCGTCGCGGGCTTGGTCAGATGCGACACGCATAAGCCAGTCATCGAAAAGCCCTGCATTTATGGGCTTGTAGGGGAATGACTTATGACGCGAGCATCTAGCCCGCAGAGCTGGATTAAAAAAACGTGTCAATGTTCATTGAATGTCTTCCCTCTTATCTAGTTTTGAAGGTACATCTTTCTTAAAAGCACCTAAAGGAAGTTCTGTTAAGACCGTTCACGTCCTGTGAACAACACAGAACGACCTGCATCCTGCAGGTCTGGTGGCAATAGCGGAGAGGTCACACCTGTTCCCATGCCGAACACAGAAGTTAAGCTCTCCAGCGCCCATGGTAGTTGGGGCTTTGCCCCTGCGAGAGTAGGACGCCGCCAGGCAAAACTGAAACACCCTTGAATGAGAACCACTCGTTCAAGGGTGTTTTTTCGTTTCGTGTTTCCTATTGTTTTGTAAAAATAGGCTCTATACTGAATGTGGTGGTGTCCCCTGATGTGATGGGTGTTCCTGCAGTGTGCAAAAAAAAATACACTCATTCCCTCTCTCTTTGACTGGGGATTAAAGATAAACAAGTAGATGTATCGAATATAGAGGAAGAAGGAAGCGCCTTAAGAGTAGAGCTTTACACAAGACATTGGCAACAAAAGTGCCCGTTCTGTAAAGAGAAAACAATGGTTTAAGACAAGTGATGAGAAGACAGCCGGAAAAGGGCTGGAAGAATGTTTGAAATGGATGCGTGCTTCAAACATAGAGGCATTTCGCCGTGTAAGAAAAACGTTCATGCGTTGGAAACAAGAGATTTTACAGTCATTCATGTAACCATTTCATAATGGGTATATCAAGGGAATAAACAATACGATAAAGGTTTTAAAACGAGATTCCTTTAGAATCAAAGACGTTGAACGATTAAAGCATAAAATTTTATGGCAACAAGCGGTTAAAAAAGCTCTGTAGAGCGAAATAGCGTAGCAGAGGAAATAAGCGAGACTCCTGCGGAAAAACGGGCGGCCGAGACCCCACAGCGGACTTTGCGAGGAGGTTCGGGCGTAAGTCCGCGGAAAGCGAGTTTATTTCCTCTGCGGTCTGAGCAAAATAGCTGTTTTTAGAATGAGCCTTTCGATAAAGAGAGGGTGGATGAAAAATCGCACCACTACATTTGACAGAGAACCGTTGAAACAAGAGAGTAAACTTATAAGTGGAACTGGGCTTCCTGTTTATTTAGTTTTTGAACGCGGGGCCGGGCGGATTTATACCAATGCTGACACAGAAGAAAAATCAGGATGGCATCGATGAAGTCACCTGTGTAGTACATCAGCATACTGCCTGCTTCAGCCTGGGATACAGAAGCATGTAGCGGTGGATGGGCATACAAATATTTTGCCAAGATGGAATGCCCTGCTAAAGCCAACAACAGGATAATGGTACGGTAACGGAAACTTGACCGGTGTGGTGTCGGGTCGATATAAATTATCGACGATGTAAATACATATCCAGCAATGAATATATGTAAATGGATGAGTATATGAAGCAGTGGTACATGGTGCATGGCACCATAAAGAGGGGTGACATATAAAACCCAAAGACCACCTATATTTAAGAAAGAAGCAACTGCCGGGTTACCTAAAAATTGAACAGGTCGGCTTTTCAACAACCGCGAAATACGACGGGCGCTTTCTGCAGGCAATGCCCGTAATAAAAGCGTCACAGGGGCACCCAATACCATCAACAGAGGTGCCAGCATGCCTAAAAGTATATGACCGAGCATATGATAGAAAAAGTTGTGATGAGCAAGTATTGCCAGTGGGCCAAAAACAGCAAGAGCTGCTAAAATACAGCCTGAAATCCAGAAAAGTGTTCGGGAGAGCGGCCATAGCCGCTCTCTTTTAGCGGAAAATTTTATGGCGATTAAATAGAGGACACAGCCCGTTACAAAGGGGAGCAGCAGAACTAATTGTGCCAGCCATGGTAAATTATGATGTAGGGAATCCATCGCTCATCCATTCTCCTTTATTTTTATCGGACGGGTGCGGAAGAGCAGTAGCATTCCGACCAGTACCATAACCAAAGCAGTGATATTCCAGGTCAAATCATAGGGGAGAAGGTTTACAGTGTACCGAATTTGATGTAATTGGAACAGCTTATGCTGGATAATCCCGTCATATAGCTGAAAGATACCGGCACCCGTCAGGATGCCTCCCCACCATCGTAAAGGATACCATGCATTACGCCTGCGTAAATCTGCCATCAGGAACAAACCGCCAATTGTAGCGAACCAGCTGAAAGCGTGGAAAAAACCATCCGATACCAGTCCTAATTTTGTTGTGCCTTTATCGTAAAAGTGATGCCAATGAAGCAGCTGGTGAAAAACTGTTTCATCAATAAAAGCAATTAGTCCCAAACCAAACAAAAACCCTGACCACAGGTTCCGTGCAGCGTATCTGGCAGCAATTGGATAATCTGCTTTTTTTGCGTTAAGCATAAAACTTCTCCCTTCTTTTTCCTGTAGCTAAAGTTTGGCTTATAACAACAGGGTGAAAACATCTTGATCAGAATTTTAAAGTATTAACATACTACCCAGGAGATCCAGTTGCTAAAACAGCAAGAAAGGGAAAAGGCCCGTTATTCAAAAAAGAAGAGCATTTTCAGGGGTGAAGTTCCATTCTTATGGAAAGAAGACTCCTTTATAAAAGAAAAGGAGCCGATTCTTTCTGTTTCCGTTCAAGATGTTTTCCGAATAGATGCATAACAAGCAAATGGATGATTGCCTGACTATTTTTATAGAAAAACCAGGGAAGAGATGGGTGATAATCATGAATCGAGACCAGGCAATGATTGCTTTCTGGAAGTGTACAGAACTCCATTTTGCTCTGTTTATCATTGACCTTGGCAAGAATTCCTCCTGTAATCCGATAAATGGTACGCCAGCCGTCACTCTTTTTCGATAGTTGTAGGACGAGGAGTGGGCTTTTTAGAAAACGGGTGTACACCTTACAAATACTTCCGGTTGATTCTGTTCTGAACAGCGGTCGTCCTGCTTGTCCGAGCCAATCGAAGTAATAACGTGCTGCCCATTTTGCATCCTTTGTGGGAGGCAGTAGGACACGTTGAATGGATCGCACTCCACCAGTAGAAACGGAAACCCTTTTTTCCATTTCAGAACGGGTCCATGGAATGGTGATGGTTTTTATTGGAATAGTCGAGGCGGCGAGCGCTTTTTCCACTTCCGTAAGACTGGCTGCGAATGTAGAACTCCGGACGTCTGGCTTGATATAGATGATTTTCTTAATGCCTGTCTTTCTGGCTGCACGGGCAAAACTATCAGCCGTAAGGGCAGCCATGTTTGGCAAGGAAGCTTGGGATAAGCGTGCTTCCGGAAATTCAACCGGATAAAAAAATACGGCTATATCCACATCTGCTAAACCGGTTTCGATTGAAGTGGGATCAAAAAGATTGTACTCGTACCAGGGAATATTTTTAACTTGTCCGTTGGGCTTCTTTTTACTTGATAATCGTATGATTTTATATTGTTTATCCAGAATGGCAAGGATACGTTTTGTTGATATACTGTAGGGGTCTGTCAAAGCCACGGTTGGCTGGACTGATTTCTTCATTTGTACCTCCGGTTATAATAGTAGTCTTCTGCTTCTTACTGTATATCACACTGGCTCATTTGTTAAGGTAGAAGAAAATGTGAAGGAGAGGATCGGAGTATAAGAATTTAAGGTAACGTATTTCTTCGATCAGGAACATTACATCCGCCGGTTCATTTTCGCGGACTCTCAAGAGGACGCAGAGGAACGGATTCAAAGTGAACGGGAAGACTATGTTTCCTTCCGGGACAGAAGGGGGATATATCATGAACTGCATCCACGCAATGTTCGCGTGATTCAAGTGTCCGAGTACTTCCGGAAACAAAAAAAGTCAGATTAGATTCAGCACAAAGATAAAAGCATTCATCCTTTAGTCGTCTTGGATGAATGCTTTTGATTTTATCTTTCAAAACTAGCAATACTTGCGGCAGCCGAATATAAGTTACCTTATAACTTTCCCTTATCACCATCTGATACCCTTTACTATCGCCACCAGCTTTTCTTGTTCAGCTTCAGGAATTTGCCACTCCCTGATTTCCGATAGCAAGTCCGCCATTTTCACGCAGCCCTTCACAAAGGAATTCAGGCGGGCCGCCAGGGTGGCGTTGTTAAAGGAGTCGAAGGAAGGATACAATTCCTGCAGGCGCCTGACAGCGTCCGGATAACGTTTTAAAAAATACTTTTGATGACGTTCTTCAGCCAGCGTGAAGCCATCAAAAGGGGAAATTTCTGTCTGTATCTCTTCTGACAACTCATTTTTCGTTTGGTTTTTGACCTCTTGGATGACTGCCAGCTGGTCTGTATCATGAAACAACAATAGAGATAAATATTGACTGCCTTTGTAGCTTTTACGATTCGGATGATGACTCCTCCAAAAATGTTCGAGAAGTACTTGCAGTGGTAAGCGTGATGGACGGTAATCGATTTGAATCGTTTCTGTATGATCACCAATGGTTTTATAAGTAGGTGCTGCTGTCGATCCTCCAGCATAACCTGTGCGAGTCCTTACTACACCTGGTAAATGCCCGAACCGGGCTTCTGTACCCCAGAATCATCCCATTCCCAGTGTGATTGTTTTCAATTGATTTTTATCCTCTGTTACCATGTTAAACCTCCTGAAATCTGTTTTCCCCATCATACGGTTTTGATTGGTCGATGTCCATCAGTTAGTCAAAAAGTACGGTAGACTTTTCAGAATAAAGTGATAAACTGAAAGTAGTACATAAAGGGAGATATTTTTATGAAACTCTGGTTGAAGAAAATATCCGTCATTTTAATTACTTTCATGACGTTGGGAATGTACATCCCGCCGAATTATTTGGATACGAGTGCAGCAGAAAAAGATGAAGTTCTCTCAAAATCTGATTCGGATAGTCATGCTTCTGCCACGCTTGTTCCTTTGGGCGGGGAAGAGGATACCGATACACGGTTAGGTGAGGAAAAGGACAGTGACCAGTTAATTGCTGCCTTAACGGATGAAGCCGCCGAGCGTACGGTTGCAAAGCTTGGTCCGCGCATTTATCCTAGGGTGGAAGATGAGTTTAAAAGCAATATTCTGCCAGTTCTTCAAGAAGTGATCGGCGAGATATTAACAGAAGCCGGTGATGAAAAGATTCCTTACTTTGTCATAACAGAACAACCTGCCAGTGGATATGGGGAACGTATTTTTAATATTCACGATGTACAAGCTGATCAGGATGTAGCTAAATTTCATGTTAGACGGGATAACCGTCCTGGGGAAGGATATTGGTTTAATTTTCATTATCATTTGGAAGAGGACGGATTTGAAGGACACCATACAATCGGCGAGATTTATTGGGATAAAAATACGCCACCAAAATGGATGGCATAAATATTGTAAGAAGAGAAAGGCAGGGGCTAAACAGCCCCTGCCTTTCTCTTCTATCGGTTTGAGTTTTAGAATATGTTATCTGATTCTTGATCAGAAGTAAGGCTGTTAGGATTCATCTGGATTGTCTGAATCAGAGGAGCCATCCGCTTCTTGGTCTTGATCGGTATCTCCTTGACTGTCATCCTCTGGAGACACTGAGTCATCATCGCTATTCCCGTCACTGGTTTCGTCTGAATCACTGGATTCATCGGAGTTTTGATCATCATTTTGTGATTCTTCTTCGTTGTCCCCTTCATCGCTTGTTTCCTCTTCTCCCGTGTCTTCTTCGGAAGAATCGTCATTCTCTTGCTGGTCATCGCTTTCTTCCTCATTATCTGATTCCTGACTGCCGTTATCTTCTCCGGAAGTGTCACCATTTTCTTCTTGGTCAGACTGGTTTGTATCTGTTTCGTTTTCTGCCTCGTTATTGTCATTTTCTTCATTTTCATCGGATGACGAATCGTTATTCTGATTTTCTTTATCAGCATCATTATTACTAGTCTCTTCCTTTTTCGAGTTACTTTGGTTGTCTTCGTCACTGGAATCGTCGCCTTGTTCCTCGTTTGTATTGACTACAATGGATGCAGGATCGCTTTCCTCGTCTTCAGATACTGCCCTTACAGTAAAGGTATAGGATTTTCCAGCTTCAATAGAAGGAATATCTATCTCCGTGTTACTGGTTTCTGTTTCTGAATCAGGTGTACCGCCTTCTTCAGAAACGGCCACTTTATAGCTTATTTCTCGTTCATCCTCGTCGTCCTGATTATAGTCCCAGCTTAATCGTACGTTATTTTTGTCCGGATCGTAATAAGCGGACAGCCCGGTCGGAGCAGGCAAGTCAGGTATGAATTCTTCTGATTCTTCCGATGGTTCTTCTCCTTTTACAAACAGTTCTGTCGAGACTTTATCGTCAGGCGTAAAGCTGCTGGCCAGTTTTGGTGGATTCGTTCCTTCTTCAATTTCTTTTTCTATGACACTATCCGGCTTTGTGAAATCTTCTGTTTCTTTTCCTTCGGATACTTCCTCCATGAGATGCTTGAACATCTTTTTGGCTATATCTTTTTCATTCCCGGTTAACGGATGGCTCCTGTCTTGATATCCCGTCCATATAGCCGCAGTATAATCGGTCGTATAGCCGGCAAACCAGGAATCAGGCGAACTATCTTTTGGAATATTGTATTTTTCGATTGTGTCTTCTGTATAATTGGTGGTTCCTGTTTTCCCCGCTACTGGTAATCCGGAAATATTCGCTTGGTATCCGGTCGCTACCTGTTTTTTAATGACGTCTTTCAACATATCCGTAATCATATAGGAAGTATAATCTTCCATTGCCTGGTGACTTTTGTGTTCCGTTTCCAGTGTATCTCCATCTCTTTCCTCTATTTTTGTGACGGTATATGGCTTGTTATAAGAACCGCCATTGCCGAATGCAGCGTAGGCACCTGCTATTTGCATAGGATTCGTTCCTTTTGATATTCCGCCAATCGCAGCACTTTCCATTAATGGCGTTTCCAGATTTAATCCCAGCTTTTCGGCAAATTTTGCGGCGTTATCGTGTCCAGCTTCGTTAAAAGTTTTGATTGCGGGGATATTTCGTGAATCCCACAGCGCTTCACGAATGGTGATTTCGCCTTTGAATTCCCCATCCCAATTTTGTGGTTCCTCACCATTTTCGTACTCGAATTCCTCATCTTCGACTACGTGAGCGGTGGACCATTTTTTATATTCAATTGCGGGACCATAGGCAAGGATCGGTTTGATAACCGAGCCTGGCTGCCTGTTCGTATCGGTCGCGAAATTAAAGGCACGTTTTGTTTCCTTACCGTAGTTGCGTCCGCCTCCGATGGCTCGAATTGCGCCATTATTCGTATCAAGCAGGGTAAGCCCGGCTTGAAATGGCTGGCCGTCCTTGTCTTCTGGATAGTCAATCGCGTCCTTATTATTCAGCATGTCTTCTACTGCTGATTGGGCATCAGGATCAAGCGTGGTATGGATTTTCAGGCCGTCCTCGTAAATATTATAATCACCGATCGCTTCTACCTCACTAATCACGACATCGATAAAAGCTTCATTTCCTTTCGAATCTGACAAGTAGGTACGTTCGTCATCAGAACGTTCGACCAATCCTTCCGTAATCGGAACTTTTTCTGCTTTCACGCGTTCTTCATGGGAAATTTTATCATGTTCTTCCATAAGTGCGAGAACAATATTCCGCCTTTCCTCGGCGCGTTCAGGATCATCATAAGGGTTGTAGCCGTTCGGGCTTTGTGGCATCCCGGCAAGTAGTGCGGCTTGTGGCAGGGAAAGTTCATCCAAGTCTTTCCCGAAATAGTAATCAGCCGCTGTCGCGATGCCATAGATGTTATCGGAATAATAGATTTTGTTTACATACATTTCGAATATCTCTTGTTTGCTGTATTCTTTTTCTAACTTCATGGCCAACCACGCTTCTTGTGCCTTCCGTTTCAACGTCTTTTCTGATGATAAAAAGGAACGTTTGACGACTTGCTGGGTAAGCGTACTTGCCCCTTCAGAACCAAAACCCTGCGTCACGTTAGCCATTACAGCTCCGCCGAGCCTTAACGGATCCACTCCTGAATGCTCATAAAAACGGGCATCCTCCGTTGCCAGAACGGCGTCTTCTACTAAACTTGGGATGTCTTTATAGTTCACTTGTTCTCTCTTTTGATCTCCTATTGCTGCCACGACGTTTCCGTCTTTATCAAGAATTTGGGATGCCGCCGGATCTTGCAGGTCCTTTTCGTTTAAAGGGGGCGACTGATTTGCATAATATGCAAACACACCAGCTCCTGTAAGAAGGCCGGTTAACCCTAATAAAAAAATCAGAAAAAGTAATTTCCTCCACAACGGTTTCTTTTTCCTTTTTTCCATCCGGGAATTCTGTTCAGCCATGTTTATTTCCTCACTTTCATTAAACCGAACACAGCAATGATTTCTCGATAATATGTGTTCGTTGAACGTACTTAAAATAAAGTCTGTTGGTTGTATACCCGAATTAGCCAGCAATGGAACTTTTAGATTTTTCCAGATACTCGACTGGATTTGGTCATGTTTTCTTTTGATTTTGGAATCTACTTTATAGGAGTGAATATACTATTGAGAAGACGGGCAAAGAGTAGACAGCCTATCCGGTAATCGGTACAATTTGAGGGGAGGGGGAATGAACATGAGCGAAAATAAAAAAACAATCATTCAGGTAAGGGACAATGGTTCCATCCTAGTAAAAGGGGAAGTGGAATTGTTGGATGCAGAGGGCAACGTTTATGACACAAAGCCTGCGTTTTCTTTGTGCCGGTGCGGGGCATCGAGCAACAAGCCTTTCTGCGATGGAACCCATAAAAAGATAGGTTTTGAAAGCAAAACACGAGTAGAGGATTGAAACAGTTAACAAGGTATGGGCCAACAGAAGGCATAGCAGAATGAACAAAGATATGCTTCTAGTATCAGAAGGGAGGATACAATGGAGGGAATCGGTTTAATTATATCCGTAGCGGTTACCATCTATTTAGTAGTGGATGCACCGAAGCAGGGCAAAAATCCGGTTTTATGGGGAATCCTCGGATTTATCTTTAGTTTGCTGACACTTGGAATTTATTGGATTCAAACAGACAGAAAAGTAATCGGTTGGATACTCACCAGCGTGGTAATTATTGGTTTTTTATTGATCCTGGTTAGTTTTGGTGTACTAATGTATTTCATTGTTGATTCACAATAAAACTGTTAGCAAGGGAGGTATGCAATATGTTTAAAAAAGTAGCATCAGACGCGCTTGGACTTAGTGACATCGGCAGTGTGATCCCACCGGAGGACTATGATAAGACAGACGCTGACGATTACGTCATGCATGAAGATGGTGAAAAGATTTATTTTCTAATCAAATCGAAATCGGATGAGTATTGTTTTACCAACAAAGCCTTGATTCATTTGGATGGTACAAGTGCAACAAGTAGGAAGAAGACCTTGTACAGGCATAGTTACTATGCAAAAGATGTATCAAATGTTGCGTTGGAAACTGCAGGAACGATTGATTTAGACGTAGAAATCAAGTTCACACTTGGCAACACAGCATTTTCAATCGACGTACATAAAAAATTCATTACCGAAATCAAGGACTTATATAAGACGCTGCTAAAGATGGAAGAAATTACGGAGGACAATCAACTGTATCTGGATTATGCAAAACAAAGTCTTGAGTTAGCCTCCAATACACTTAACCAAAGCAGAAGCAGTGAGACTCGTATATCGGAAGAATTCCTTGCTATTAATCAAGCCGCATTCGACTGGTTGAAAAACCAAAAGCAGTTGTACACAAGAAAAGATTACGGGGAAATATTTGAGCTATTTATCAATCAATGAACATAGGGGCTGTACAATAAGTCGTGAAAGGCTTATGTGCAGCCCTTTTTTTATGTAAGAACTTCTGATTTCTCTTTCGGACATTTGTCTGGTTTCTCTACACTCTTGCCTTCTATACGATTCCAGAATACCTGGAGCTTACTTGCATAAGAAACGATTATCTATATAACATTCCTTATGAAATTGGTTTAATCCTAATTAAGTGGAATCCCTTTTCCCGAAAAAGTCTGTCAGATTATCTAACAACGTCATTGCCTGAAAATTTTGAACCTGATAAGTTTATACTTAACATTTAATGTTAACAGACATCACATAAAAGGGGAGGAGAACTTATGGATCCAATTTTTTTAATGAATAATGTGTGGATCGTACTTAGTGGAGTACTCGTGTTTTTAATGCTTGGAGGATTTATCTTGCTGGAGGCAGGTTCGACCCGGATGAAGAACGCCGGTCATATTGCAGGAAAGACAGTATTCACTGTCGGAATCACCTCGTTGGTATTCTGGGCTGTCGGATGGGGATTCATCTATGGAAGTGAGGGAACGTTAATCGGATTTGGCGATTTCTTCTTCGGTGATCCAAACACTATGGGAGAGGGGTTAGCTGGATCAACCGACTTTTTCTTTCAAATGGCATTTGCTTGCATAGCCATGACAATTGCTTTTGGGGGATTTGCTGAAAGAGCGAAATTATCTGCTTATGTCCTATTTGCTGTTCTGTTCTCAGCGCTGATTTACCCTGTGGTTGCCCACTGGATTTGGGGAGGCGGCTGGCTCGCTGGTCATGGTAAGCAGGATTTTGCCGGCTCAACAGTGGTCCATTTGACTGGTGCAATGGCAGCTTTGGCCGCGACCATCATTCTAAAACCGAGGATTGGCAAATTTAACAAAAATGGTTCTTCGAATGAAATTGCTGGACATAATCAGGTGTACACTGCTTTAGGAGTATTGATTCTCTGGATTGGCTGGTTTGGATTCAACGCAGGTAGTACACTGGAAGTAGCAGACGCATTCTTCGGCTATGTAGCGCTGAATACGCAATTGGCTGCAGGTGCCGGCGCAATTGGTGCCATGCTTATTGTGTGGGCGGTCACCGGAAAAGCGGATGTACCAACCACCTTGAATGGTGCACTCGCAGGTTTGGTCGCTATCACGGCATCATGTGCATTCGTAGAGCCTTGGGCTGCCGTTGTAATCGGATTTATTGGCGGATTAATTGTCTTCTTGAGCATGAAATTTTTTGATAAAGCGAAAATCGACGATCCAATCTTCGCACTGTCTGTCCATGGGACGGTTGGTGTATGGGGAACGTTATCCAACGGGCTATTCGCGACGCCGGAATTGGCAAGTGTTGGTCGTCCGGGTTTGTTCTACGGTGGCGGTTTTGAACAACTGGGTGTCCAAATCATGGGTGTTGTCACGAGCGGACTATACGCTTTTGTGGTTGCCTTTATTATCTTGAAAATCATGGGTAAAGTTATGGGCGGTCTCCGCGTTTCGGAAGAAGAGGAGATTGTCGGACTTGACTTGAGTGAGCATGGTAGCTACGGCTACCCGGAAAATTTGCCGCAGTCCGTGAAAAACAGGGAAGCAACCGGTGCATAAACATTGTCTAAAAGGGTGAATTCAGGAGTGGAATATTATCAGGAAATCAAAGATAACTGTAAACGCCTTTCGGCTACCGCGGTCGACCATGAAAAACTGAATTCATACCATGACCAGTTGATGGTTCAAACGGTCCAGTTGGCAATGGAGAAGGTGAGAATGGAGTGGGGGGATCCTCCTGCTCCCTTTGCTTTCTTTTTAATGGGAAGTGCTGGCAGGTTTGAACAATCGATTTGGAGCGATCAAGATCATGGCATTATTTTTGCCGGGGATGAGACATGTAAATCTTATTTTTTAAGGGCAGGAGCTGAAATAACGGAAGCATTGGAGATGGTTGGGTATGAACGATGTGAGGGGGAAGTGATGTCTTCCAACCCGCTTTGGTGCAAGTCGGAAGAAGCGTGGCATCAACAAATAATTGACTGGCTTACAGAAGCGAGTTGGCAGTCTTTGCGTCATTTTTCCACTTTTTTTGATTCCCGCATTCTGATCGGCAATCATGATTACTTGGTGAATTTGAAGCAGGCTGCCTTTACATTCCTTGACAAGGATCCAGGCCTTTATCAACGTCTGATCGATAATGTGGATTTGTATCACAAAGGCGTCGGGATATTCGGACAGCTTCTTCCAGAACAGCATGGTGATCATGCTGGTACCATTCATTTAAAACAAAAGGTATTTTTTCCGTATGTAAATGCGCTCAGGCTACTGGCGTTAAAGAATAAGATTTTTGTTCCTTCTACCTTATCAAGGTTCAGACAATTGCCGGAGCCCTATCGTTCCTTGCAAATGTATGAAAAAGATTTTAAAGCGTTGCTCGACTTTCGACTCAAATTTCGTAAAGAGGCAAAAACGTATAACGAAGTGCACCTCATTCCCATCCGTGATTTAACTAAACAGGAAAAACAGGAGTTAAAGAGCATGATGAAAAAAGGCTATCAGCTTTTTTCCAAAACGAAAACCAAAATAGAAGCAGCGTGTGCGAAATGATGAATCAGATGATGCAACTCGTAAAGCAGCTATCAGGAAAGTTCGGCGGCAGTTCATATGCTATGCTAAACCAGACAGATCCAGGAAAAATGGCGTACATGAGAGAGCTGCAGAGGGAATTGAAAAAAAGTGATGTTCTGGAAGCTCCCTTACCGGAATTAAAGGTAGTCGTTTTCGATTTGGAAACGACGGGTTTTTTTCCGTATAAAGGCGACCGAATTCTTTCAATAGGCGCTGTGAAAATGCAGGGCGAAAAGATACTTGATAATGAAACATTTTATGCACCAGTCCGTTGTGAAACAGAACTTCCGGAAGAGATAACCCATCTTACCGGGTTAACCCATGAAGAGCTGGCAGAGGCAGATTCCATTCATGACGTACTGAAGGAGTTTTATCAGTTTGTCAGGACGAAGCCTTTGGTAGCTCATCATGCAAGCCATGAAAAACAGTTTATGAAACATGCTACTTGGAAATCGTTACGCACGAGTTTTCAGCATCGGATAATGGATACTTCCTTTTTGACGAACATAATAGAACCAGAGGCAAAATTGGTCACATTGGAAGATTGCTGTGCCCATTTTGGGATAGAAATCGATCGCAGGCACCATGCCCTCCATGATGCTATTGCCGCTGCCCGGCTATGGGCTGAAGGAATTCAATCGATCCAAAAGCTGGGATTTACGAATTTAAAAGAAGTATATGCACACTTGGGTACGAAATAAAAATGCCTGCTGGCCAAAGATAAAGGAGGGGAAGGGGTTGAATCATAATGAAAGCTAAAAAAGCTTATGACTGCTGTTTAACAGTCATAAGCTTTTCTTTTTTTAGATACGATGGTCGGGAGGGAGCAGGTGATGCTTTTAATACCTGACAGCGTTATAAGAATTGATTTTCCCATGCTCGAAATAATAGCCTGTACCACTGATTGGATCCGCTGTCTGTTCGATGGCTTGACGAATCTGAACATTGCTTCTTCCTTGTCCAGCCAATAAACCGGCAAGCCCGGCGACATGTGGAGAGGCCATCGAGGTACCGGACATATACGCATAACCATTGTTTGGAACAGGAGCTGCGATATCAACACCTGGTGCTGTTACATCTACCCATGTTCCGTAATTGGAAAAGGATGCTTTGCGATCGTAGCGGTCTACTGCTCCGACAGCGATGACATTTTCATATGAAGCAGGTTCAAAAGTGGTGGAAACACCATCATTCCCTGCTGCTGCAATAACGACAGAACCTTTGCTCCAAGCATAATTCACAGCATTCTCCAACGTTTGGGTGTCGCAATTGCACCCGAGAGACAAATTGATCACTTCTGCACCGTAATCAGCAGCATAGCGTATTCCATCTGCGATGTCAGCAAGCGAACCGCTTCCGTTGGCATCGAGCACTCGAACAGCAAGAATGGATGTATTTGGAGACATACCGGCAATACCAATACCATTGTTGGTTTCTGCCGCAGCTGTACCGGCAACATGAGTGCCGTGACCATTCAAGTCCAACGGCGTGTAGTCGTTATCCACGAAGTCATACCCTCTGATTGTTTTGCTATCCAAATCGGAATGATTGTAATCCACCCCGGTATCAAGGATGGCAATTTCCTGGCTGCTGCTTCCTCTCGTTATATCCCATGCTCTGTCTGTTGATGTGTTCTGAGGTCCGTATTGTATATTTCGATAATAGGTATCATTCGGTGTCCAGGTTGCACTAAATGTATAGTTGGGCTCGGCATATTCCACATTCGGATTGTTTTCGAGCGCCTTGACAACTGCTTCGACATTTCCTACCTTCAGTACTTTGAAGGGGGAGTCCACCTTATCTTCATCAGGAAGGACTTTTGCATTCACATTTTTCAAAGCCTGGCTTTGAATGGACTTTCCGGTTTTTTCCTTGAATTTGACGACTACTTCACCTTCCTGGTAACTTCCTTTTTCGACAGAAGCTACTGGAGCAGGTGCGTTTTTTGTTTTTTCGAGCTGATCGGCTGCGGAAACGTCGGTCAGTGATGGAAAAATGGCCAATGAGACAGCAAGTGACAAACCGGCAAACAATTTACTTTTCATACTATTCCTCCTTTAAAAGATTTATCTACCATTTCTGCGTAATTATAGGAATACCTGCTAAAATAAGGTTGGGAAATTCCGATGAATTCACTTGGGTTAATAGAGTTACAGAAAGGCAGGTTTCCTGACAAAAAAGGGTGACAATTGTCCCGGGTTGTCCTTTTATCTGTAGTAAGCAAGGAAAGAAGATATTGGAAGGGTATGGTAATCGGATTTTAAGCAGTTCTGCTTGTAAAAAAGAAAGAGAAAGGGACAACAACATCATTTTCCTTGCGAAAACCCCATATTTTTGCAAAAGCTATTAAAAATCAAAAAAACCGAACGAGTTCGAATGTTAGTTTCGAATCATCGTTCGGTTTTGGCGTTAGCCACCAGGCTTTATAACTTGAATTGTTTTACGAGATCTTGTAGTTCTTCTGCCATTTGCGACAGGGAAGTAGCTGATCCGGCGATTTCCTCCATGGATGCAAGCTGTTCTTGTGTCGAAGCAGACACATTTTGGGCTCCGTCTGAAGTGAAATCTGCTACTTTGGCTACTTCCTCAAAGGTACCGACGAATTGCTCTGTACCAGAGGCTATTTCCTGGATCTTGGAAGTAACCTGTTCGATTTGCTGGGAAACGGTATTCACAAAACCGGTGATTTCCGTAAACGATTCGCCAGCATGGTGAACGACAGTGATTCCTTTTTCAACTTCCTCTGTACCTGTTTTCATCGATTCCACTGCATTTGATGTTTCGGTTTGTATCGTGCCAATCATTTGCCTGATTTGGTCTGTTGATTGAGCGGATTGCTCAGCAAGTTTCCGGACTTCATCAGCCACGACAGCAAAGCCTTTACCATGTTCACCTGCTCTGGCTGCTTCGATTGCCGCATTTAGCGCCAGCAGATTGGTTTGCTCGGCGATATCGGTGATAACATCGACAATTTTACTAATTTCTTTCGAGTGACTGCCAAGCCCTTGAATACTATTAGAAAGCCCATTGACTGTTTGTTTGATGTATTCCATCTGGCCAACGGTTGTTTCAATCGCCTTGTTTCCTTCTTTCACAGCAGAGGAAGCACTGGCTGTCGTAGTGGAAACTTCGTTTGAACTTTCTGCGATTTGCTGAATGGATTTCGACATTTCTTCAGCCATTTGTGTGCTTTCAACGATTCTGGAAGACTGGCTGTCCATTCCAGATGCTACTTCCTGGATGGAAGAAGAAATCTGTTCCGTTGCGGAAGTGTTTTGTTCCGTACTGGCGTTCAGCTGCTCGGAAGAAGCGGCCAAACTACTTGCTTTCTCTCGTACTTGCAAGATAACATCGCTTAGATTGTTGCGCATTTTGTTGAATGCTTGGCCAAGCTTTCCTAGTTCATCATTGCGTAAAACATTTACATTGACACTAAGGTCCCCGTCACTGATGCGGTCCGCTGCACTGACAAGTTCGTTGATTGGCTTGTTTATGGAGCTGATTATAAAGAATATGACTGCTCCTCCAAGAATTAGTGCCACAGCAATGACGATTAAGGTAGTAACCAGAATAGGCGTCACAGCGGAAGAGACTTCTTCCTGATACATGGTGCCGACGATTTTCCAACCTGTCACATCACTAGTCGTAAAGGCTAGTTTCTTCTGGTCACCGTCAACCTTGTAATCAAAGCTTCCGGATTCATTGGCTTGAATATCTCCGTAAAAGTCTTCAGTAGCTTCTGAACCTGGTTCATTGGTCGGATGGCTGATAAAATGGTTGGTGCTATCAAGTAAAAATAAGTAACCTTCTTTTCCAATCGACACCTGGCTGATCATTTCGGTAAGGCTGCCAAGCTTCAGGTTTACTGCTACGACACCTTGCCCATCTGCAGTGGCCTTTGCCAGTGTTACTACTACTTGTTCGGAGGATTGGGAAACATAGGGATCAGTTACAATAACCGTACCCTTTTCCTCCATTGCCTGCTGATACCACGGCCGTTCACGGGGATCGTAATCAGGCGGGTTTTTAAAGGATGTAGGTGAATTCATGAATTGGCCTGTTTCAGTGCCTACATAGGTTTGTTCCACATCTGCTTTGGAATCCTGGATCGTATCCAGTAAGTCACGAGTCTGTGCGTCCTTGTTGTTTTTAATGTCTGCAGCTTGAATCGCGTTGGATAGATAATCGATGTTTTCTTGCTGGGCAGACACGAATTGATCGACCGTTTGACTAGCCAGATTCACGTTCTTTTCAGCTGTTTGCATCATCTGGCTTTCTACCTTATTGGCAGAACTTGCATATGAACTGATGGCGATAAGAATACTTGGGATTAAAAGTACTCCCAAAAAAGCAATGATCAGCCTGTTTTTCAAACTGAATGACCAGTTGCTGCTTTTTTTCTTTTTCATTTCTTTTCTTCCCCCTCTTCTTGTTGCAAATTAAAACAGTAAATGTTTATTTTGCCCACATTGATTATTATCGTCTTAAAATACAACATTTTTAATAGGGGGATATTATTTTCTTTAAAACAATTTTAATTTCACGGTTGTTCTTTGATTCGTTCATATAATAGAAGAGTTGGGTCAACCGAAATATGGTGGTGGTAGGCATCGATTTTTGCTTCCAGGCTGGAAGCTTGTCTTGCGTCGTTGAAATACTGAGAAATCCGACGTTCGAGGTTAGGAATGCCAAGGCTTTCTATGCCAATTCCGAGTTGTTTGATCAGTTTCAGGTTAATCTCTTCCTGACCCGGTAAAGCATGATAGACAAAGACTGGTTTCCGTTTTTTTACACATTCGCTGATCGTAACCCCTCCCGGCTTGCTGATAATCCCGTCGACTTGGTTATAGATGTCATCCATTTGTTCCCGGGACTCGATGTAAGAAAGTGGCCTTATCGTTTGGTTATCCTCCTTTTTCAACGTGTTGTACAGCTTTTGATTTTTTCCACACAGAACGAGGTAGGTTCCCTTTCGACCTGTCATACTACCTAGTAATTGTTTCAAGCCGCCGACACCCAAGCTGCCTCCTGTGATAAGCAGGCAAGGATTATCATGGCAGGGGATTTGGAAATCGGAAGGTTGGATCGCTTTATGGGTTGGAATGCCTGTAATGAAGACTGTGTTGGGATTGACTCCTTTTTGAATTAAATCCTCTTTAAAAAGGTGAGAAGAGACAAAGTGCATATCCGCCCCATTTGTTTCCCACATTTGGTGAGCGAAAAAATCGGTATACACATTAATGAGCAGCATCCGCAAGTTTTTTTTTTCTTTTAAACGACCGATTATATAAGAGGGGAGGGAGTGGGTGCAGATGACAGCATCCGGTTGCTCCTCCTCCAGCAGCTTTTCGAATGCTTTGCTAAACAGTAAGTCGTAAACCGGGTAATTTTCCTGGGTGGACCGGTCATTATATACTGTTTTGTGATACAACCAGCTATACGTTTGCGGCAAGTAATGGATCCATTTTAAATAAGTGCCGGAAATAACCCTTTCTAATTTACCGAATGTATAGGCTAATGGGTCAACTTTCTTACAAACGAACTGGGAATCGATTTCCTGGATATGCTCTATTAATGTATCGGCTACCTGGTGATGACCTGATGGAAGTTGTAAAAAAGGTAAAAAGAGTAGCTTTTTCATTGAATTCCCTCCGATAGGTGTATTTCAAGATTAGTATGGGAAAATCGGTTATTTTTCTTTACTTACCATCCGGTCTTTTACCTGGCAGCCAATCCAGTAATTACTAGCCATGGGCTCGTCCGTTTCCTGTATAATGAAGGATGGAGGTGCTGGTCATGTATCTTATCTTATTTGCTGTTGCTATATTATTGGCGTTAATTGGAATGAAAGCTTATCAGAACACAAAACAGGTTGTAATCAATAAGCTGGATCTTGTATCAAGTGATGATAAGCAGTCCCGACCATTGCAAATCTTGCATTTATCGGACCTGCATTTGGAAAATATATCGATCTCTCCTCAACAGCTATACGAAAAACTGAAAGACCAACCAATTGATTTGATTGCTCTCACAGGAGATTTTCTCGATCGGAAACGAACGATCCCGAAACTGGAGCCATATTTACAAGTGTTGAACCATTTGGAGCCTGCTTTTGGCATGTATGCTGTTTTCGGCAATCACGACTATGTGCTGCAAAAGAAAAATTTTCAGGATTTACGTGAAGTACTGGAAGCTAATAACTGCATTGTCCTACAGAATGAAAACAAAACGATCATTGCAAAGGGACAGCCCCTGCACATTATTGGAATTGACGATTATGGCACAGGTCACAGCGATCTTTCGTCTTCCTTTGCAGGAGTCGGACCAGCTGGTTATCGTCTAGTACTAACCCACGATCCAAACGTAGTATTAGAGATGGATGATTATCATTATGATTATTTATTATCCGGTCATTTTCACGGCGGCCAAATCCTTTATCCGAAAGCCTACCATTTAGTTAAAATGGGAAAACTAGCCAGGATGAACATGGTTAAGGGGTTGCATTGCCACCAGGGAAAATCTTTTTATATAAGCGAAGGGCTCGGTCAAACTGGATTGAATATCCGAATCGGAAGCCGGCCGGAAATCACCATTCACCGACTGCAGTCTGCTGTACAAGCTGCTAATGAAAAAGTGGTAGGATGAAAAAAGTCAATCAGCTGTTTAAACAGCGTGGTTGGCTTTTTGTTTTTTATCGCCATTAAAGGACTTTTGGTCAGCTTCGACGCCTACCCCCTCGAGGTTTTAAACTGGTCGGGGGTATTCAAGGCGTTTGTGCTTTAACTTTCATAAACGTTTAGTAGTTTGTCTTTGGACATAAATAAATACATCGGTTCTTGTTTGCCCTTATGAAAACGCGAGGGGTCTGTAGCAAGCTTGTTGATTGTAGAGAAAATGGCATATTTAAACAGCTTGTAGGCTGGATTGGAAATGGTAAAAGTCTCAAAACCCAGCCGCTGGCAGATCTTATGATTCAGGACCGTAATGCCGATAATTCCCTTGATTTGATCCCGTTTAACATGTTCTCTTAGATAAGCAGCCAATCCGGGAAGTGATGCTTGGACTGTTTGATAGATATGACGCGCTTTACGGACTTCTCCTGAGATATCATATGTTTCATTTATAAGCCGGATATTGTGGAGATGAATTTTTATCAACGTATCGTTTTTCCGGATCATAGTGCCGTCGTCAAGCATGATGTTTTTCCCTTGATAGGAAGTAAGCCGGACTCGGAAAATATTTTGGAAATCACTATTATTACTTTCTTTAATATAAGATAGTCTGGTGCAGTGAAAATAGTATGGATCAGATAATGTCCACAATTGAATAAGGTTCCTTCTCACAAAGTTTTCCTTCCTTCTATCTATGTTTGCCACTTTTATTTTATAGAAAAAGTTGAATATTATTTATCTGTTATGGGCTTTGTCGAAATTTCCTTATGGTCACTAAAACGCACCAAGTATAGAAACAAGGTGTTTCGACAAATTTGTTTTTTGAATAGAAAAATTCACCAATTGGTTGTTAATTTGGCAAGATTGTCTTCTTTATTTAGTAACAAGCGGTTAAATTATCACACCGATTGTCGAAGAGTGGCGCCGCTTCGAAGTTGGATGGTAATTTCATTTAACGCTTGATTTATTAAAAAATAAAGGAGCTGGGATAGATGGTACGAGTTGCAATAGATATCGGTCATGGATCAGATACATGGGAAAATGGCGGTGGAAAAGGAGTTGTTCGGAACGGGGTTGTCTATGAAGAACATAACTTCAACTCACTTGTTGCGCAGGAATTGGATCGCTTACTCCGCAGTAATGGTATTGACACATTGCTCTACCAGCAGCCGTTTTCTCCAGAGATTGGCTTGACCCAGCGTACGAATTACTATAATGCACAGAACGTAGATTTGGTATGGTCGATTCATGCGAATGCAAGTTCCACTACAAGTGCGGAAGGGCGCTGTGCCTTTTATTGGTACACCGCGAGTGAAGCACGCCGGTTGGCGGAGTTGTATGTTGATGAAGTGCGTAATGCGGGTTACAGCACCCATGGAACCGGTCTTCACGCCAGCCAGCCCGGTAGCTGGACCAACCTTCATATCTGCCGAGAAACCAACATGACTGCTGTTCTTACAGAAAATGGATTTATGACTAATGACGTGGACTTCCAAATGATTTTTGGGTCGGGACAGGCGACTTACGTTGCCAATATTGCTCGAATTCATGCCAAAGCCATTTGTCGATTCTTCGGCATTAGTTTTGAAGATGACGGAGGGAGTACGGAACAAAAATATATTGAAATTCTTGCTGACTCTTTATGGACGTACAATACTCCGGATTGGAATGACAGAGCGGTAATTGTCAACCGTGGAGAAGTGTTTACGGTAATTCGAGACCGGTTTTATGTAGATGGTGGTTACATGTATCAAATAAAGAGCGGGCTGTACATCACCGCCAATCCAACCTATGTTCGTGTATATACGCGTTGATTGAACCAAGGCTGTCGAGGAAACTCGGCAGCCTTTTCAAATGGATTTCAGCCCTATACATATCCCCGGGAAGGTTGGAAAAGCTATTGTTTGATAACAGGGGCTCAAGGGAATCGGAATAAAAAATTTACATAGTTCAACATATAACGGGCATTGGCCCACGGGAAGGAGCAATACGATGGCGAAAGACAGACGAGTCCCCCGGGAAAAAGGATTGGATAACAGTCTTGCGTTGATGCAGGAGGGGTATCTTTATATTCCGAACAGATGTCGTCAATTTCAATCGAATATCTTTGAAACGCGTTTGCTTGGACAGAAGGCAATTTGTATGAGTGGAGAGGAAGCTGCAAAAGTTTTCTATGATAACGACCGTTTTCAGCGGAAAGGAGCTGCTCCCAAAAGGGTGCAAAAAACATTGTTCGGCGTGAATGGGGTGCAGACAATGGATGGTGCTTCTCATCATCATCGAAAGCAATTGTTTATGTCATTGATGACCCCGAAAAGGCTACAGGTTTTGAAAGATATTACAGCTGAACAATGGCAGGCAAGCATGACTGAATGGGAAAGGCAGGGTAAAGTAGTCGTATTGGAAGAGTCGAGGAAAATCTTGTACCGAGTGGGCTGTAAATGGGCTGGTGTTCCAGTGGAAGAAGGGAAAGTAGCCCAACATGCCCGGGACCTCGGTTCGATGATTGATGCATTTGGAGCGGTAGGTCCCCGCTACCAAAGAGGACGACTGGCAAGGAACCGAATGGAGCAATGGGCTCGCCAAATCATAAAGGATGTGCGAAGCGGTAAATGGAAGCCATCTGAAGAGACGGCCGCCTATGCCATGGCTTTTCATCGGGATTTAAATAATAAAAGATTAACCACACAAATGGCAGCTGTAGAATTGCTGAATATTATCCGGCCAATTGTAGCCATAGCCAGTTTTATTACTTTTGGAGCGATGGCGATTCATCAACATCCGGAAGTAAGAGAAAAACTGTGGGCCGATGCAGACAACTATCGGCAATTGTTCGTTCAGGAAGTCCGCCGCTTCTATCCGTTCGGTCCGTTTACAGGTGCAAGAGTCCGTCGTAACTTTACCTGGCAAGGATATTCTTTTAAAAAAGGAACCCTTGTACTTCTTGATATATATGGAACGAATCATCATCCCGAGATTTGGGAAGAGCCGGAACAATTCCGACCAGAACGCTTTCAAACCTGGAAAGGGAGTCCATTTGATTTTATCCCGCAGGGTGGTGGAGAGTATGAAATGGGTCATCGCTGTGCAGGGGAATGGGTAACCATCGAAGTAATGAAAACCAGTCTTGCGTTTTTATCCAGGATGGATTTTCGAGTTCCGGCACAGGACTTGAGTATCAGGTTATCCAGGATGCCGACACTTCCAAAAAGCAGATTCATCATTACAGATGTAAGCAGGTAATAATAAGGAAACATGCCGATGTTATGCTCGGCATGTTTTTTTAGTCCTTGATAAAAGATTGAAAATTCGAAATAAACATTGAACTTTTGGCGGATCGGTGTATAGTAGATGCAAGGGGGAATCATCATGAAGTGGGAAGTACCGCCACATACCGATAGAGGGTTCATACTGATAAGCCTTATTCATATGGAAGACAAGAATATCCAACAGTACGTTTCATTTTACTTGCCCAAAATACTCTCAGGAGTCTACGATATTGACCTAACGAATCCTGAACCTTATTAAAACAAAAAAGGGGCTGTTCCGACTGGTTGTTGCTCAACAAATCAACGGATCTGGCCCTTTTATCTTGCAATCAGAAGATGCCTTGCGGAGGCATTTCCGTTTTTCTTCTATTTATTTAAACAGCTTTTTGATTGCTTTTCCAGCCGATTTACCAGCAACGCGTCTGCCGACTCTTTTTCCTATCCGGCCCTTTCTGACAGCGTCGATATCATTCCAAACCCGAAGAACTTTGTAGATGTTTGATTTAAGTCCCATCTTATTCACCTCTCTTTAGATCTTTTATGCCAATTGTTGAAGGTGGTCCTGAATAGAAGTAGTTAGCCTCTGACCCCGATGTAATGAAGAGCTTGTCGGACAGAGCCAAAGGTCTTGATGGNTAAATGGAAGCCATCTGAAGAGACGGCCGCCTATGCCATGGCTTTTCATCGGGATTTAAATAATAAAAGATTAACCACACAAATGGCAGCTGTAGAATTGCTGAATATTATCCGGCCAATTGTAGCCATAGCCAGTTTTATTACTTTTGGAGCGATGGCGATTCATCAACATCCGGAAGTAAGAGAAAAACTGTGGGCCGATGCAGACAACTATCGGCAATTGTTCGTTCAGGAAGTCCGCCGCTTCTATCCGTTCGGTCCGTTTACAGGTGCAAGAGTCCGTCGTAACTTTACCTGGCAAGGATATTCTTTTAAAAAAGGAACCCTTGTACTTCTTGATATATATGGAACGAATCATCATCCCGAGATTTGGGAAGAGCCGGAACAATTCCGACCAGAACGCTTTCAAACCTGGAAAGGGAGTCCATTTGATTTTATCCCGCAGGGTGGTGGAGAGTATGAAATGGGTCATCGCTGTGCAGGGGAATGGGTAACCATCGAAGTAATGAAAACCAGTCTTGCGTTTTTATCCAGGATGGATTTTCGAGTTCCGGCACAGGACTTGAGTATCAGGTTATCCAGGATGCCGACACTTCCAAAAAGCAGATTCATCATTACAGATGTAAGCAGGTAATAATAAGGAAACATGCCGATGTTATGCTCGGCATGTTTTTTTAGTCCTTGATAAAAGATTGAAAATTCGAAATAAACATTGAACTTTTGGCGGATCGGTGTATAGTAGATGCAAGGGGGAATCATCATGAAGTGGGAAGTACCGCCACATACCGATAGAGGGTTCATACTGATAAGCCTTATTCATATGGAAGACAAGAATATCCAACAGTACGTTTCATTTTACTTGCCCAAAATACTCTCAGGAGTCTACGATATTGACCTAACGAATCCTGAACCTTATTAAAACAAAAAAGGGGCTGTTCCGACTGGTTGTTGCTCAACAAATCAACGGATCTGGCCCTTTTATCTTGCAATCAGAAGATGCCTTGCGGAGGCATTTCCGTTTTTCTTCTATTTATTTAAACAGCTTTTTGATTGCTTTTCCAGCCGATTTACCAGCAACGCGTCTGCCGACTCTTTTTCCTATCCGGCCCTTTCTGACAGCGTCGATATCATTCCAAACCCGAAGAACTTTGTAGATGTTTGATTTAAGTCCCATCTTATTCACCTCTCTTTAGATCTTTTATGCCAATTGTTGAAGGTGGTCCTGAATAGAAGTAGTTAGCCTCTGACCCCGATGTAATGAAGAGCTTGTCGGACAGAGCCAAAGGTCTTGATGGAAAATTTGATTCCAAGCTGTGTCGCAACTTGAGCTAAATCAGGGCGCATTCCGGTTATGATGGTTTCAATCCCGAGCAGGCGGATCGTTTCATTGACTTTAAACAGATAGTCAGCCACATAAGTGTCCAGATTAACGATCCCGGAAAAATCGAGTATCAACCACTGGATATCTTTATCCGCCACACTGGCAGGGATATGGTCTAAAAATTGTTGAGCCCGTTCTGTTTCTATGGAGCCGATTAGGGGGAGAACAGCGATTCCCTTCAATATCGGTACAATGGGAGAAGCAAGCTCATTGATTTCTTTTAATGCTTTCTCCAATGATCTTTCGGTTTCCTTCCGCCCTGTTATATCACGGAAGACAGATTGGACTGCTTGTTTCGTTTCGATTTGTAACGGATTACAATTGGTTTCCACTTGAACAGTAGAACCGTCAGCACGTCGAATCATTTGCTCGCTTGTGGATGGAGAAGTCCCATTTTCGACGATATGGTTAATTCGCTCATAAACCGTTTGATGGTAATCTTCGTGTATATATGAAATCAATTTTTTTCCGATGAACTCCTGATTTGAACCCCCTAGGAGTTCCGCACCAGATTGATTGAGATAAATAATATCCCCATCAAGGTGGACGATTACCGCTTCCGTCAATCGTTCCACGATTTGCTTGAATATTTCATTTTTATCCAGAGAAGCTTCATCAAACCGAACGATAGTCAACACATCCTTCCAGTATCTTTCCTTTTTTATCACCATGACATAAATTGTTATATTTGTCGATGGACTTAAGTAGCATCTGTGATAGCGGGATTTCGTTTTCGGTCACTATTCGGCTTTTTTTAAGGTGTCAAATAAATTCAACGCTTCGTCCAAATTTTGGGATATGGTCAAAATGTCCGGGCTTTGTGGATCGCACATAAATAGCTGATACATCTTCAGCCTTAATGCTTCGATTTTCTTTTCTACTTTCTCTATCTCTTTCAAGTGCATCCCCCTATTTTATCTATTTCGGAACATGTGTTCTTAAACGGTTATCTGTCATTATAAAATATTTTTCAGAAAATGGATAGGGAAACTTTCGAAAATACAGATTTTGCAGGGTATGGTATAGTGTAAGTATCTTTCTATGGAGGTGGACTAGTAATGGATAAACAACAGAGCCTTGGATATATTGGTACATACACAAACGGGGACAGTTTGGGCATTTATTCGTTTTCATTGGATCAGTCTAGTGGGGAGGTTTCCATCCTTGCTGATGCTGCTCATACGGAAAAACCAACCTATTTAACGATAAGCAAGGACAATCGGTATCTCTATTCGGTTATGCAGGAAGAAAAAGGCGGCGGGGCTGCAGCTTATGCAATTGGAGAGAACGGTACCCTTTCTCTGGTGAATAAACAGGTTTCAGAGGGGGCTGCTCCTTGTCATATTAGTATCGATCGTTCGAATAAACAATTGGTCACAGCAAATTATCATAAAGGAACAGTCGATGCGTACACAGTTGATCCGGAAACGGGGGCAATAGAACCTGCTTCATCCAGTGTCGAACATGCTGGTTCCGGACCTCACGAAAGACAGGAAAAACCGCATGTCCATTTTTCAGGCTACACACCAGATGAACAATATGTCATCGTGGTTGACTTAGGGTCTGATACGATAAAAACGTATACCATCAATGAGAAGAAGCTGGAGGAAATAAACAGTTTTTCTACAAAACCGGGAAGCGGACCTCGCCATATTGTGTTCCATCCTAATGGGAAATACGCCTATGTAATGACGGAATTGAGCAACGAAGTCATCGTCCTTGCATATGATCAAACGAACGGAAGCTTCACTCAGCTTCAGTCGATTTACACCATTCCAGATGATTTTACTGAGAATAGCCAAGGAAGTGCCATCCATATTTCTTCCGATGGGCGTTTTGTATATGCTGGAAACCGTGGACATGACAGCATCGCTTTGTTTGAGGTGAAAGAGGATGGAGCAGCGCTTTCATTTGTTGAGCATTATTCGACAGAAGGCGGTTGGCCGCGCGACTTCAGCTTGGATCCGTCTGAACAATATTTACTTGCTTCCAACCAAAATTCCAGTAATTTGACCTTGTTTACACGTGACCCGGAAACCGGGAAGCTGGAGCTGAAGCAAAAAAATGTAACCGTACCAAATCCTGTATGCATTAAGTTCCTTCACCAGTAAAAAGGAAGAATAGAAAAAGAGACATTCACCATATAGAGGCGAATGTCTTTTTTTGCCATAGAAAATGAAGTGATAGGTAAGTGCCAATGTCAGTCTTTCAGAATACCAGTTACTTATTAACGTTCTTTTTCTGTTTCTTCTCGATTTTACCTTCAGGCTTTTTGGTTTTCTTATTTCCAAAGAGCATGGCCCTGACCTGTTCTCGTTGTTTTTTATGAGTGAGTACATACAACGTATCACCCGTTTCGAGAATCGAGCTTCCTGTAGGGGTTATCACCTTTCCTTCCCGGATGATGGCGGTAATCAGGGTTTCTTCCGGCAGTGTTAGATCTTGGAGTGTTACTCCAGTTGCCGGGGTATCCTCGCTTATAGTGGCTTCCATGATTTCCGCACCGGAACGCCCGAGTGTAATTAATTCCATTGTAGGAAAAGGACTTGCCTGCATGTTTTCCGTTAAATGAAGCTTACTGCCAAGCCAGGAAAGTGTACCGCCCTGAATCAGTGCCGATGTCAATACCACGAAAAAGACGACATTGAAAATCAACTGGCTGTTTTCGACACCTGCAAGGGTAGGATAGGTGGCAAGGATGACCGGTACAGCACCTTTCAGCCCGGCCCAGGAAATGAAAAATTTTTCTTTCCCGGTATACTTCATGAATAGCATGCTGAGAAAAACACCGACAGGTCTTGCGATAAACATTAAAATCACGGATAGCAAAAGACCTTGCCAAAAGATATTAAGTAGTTGTTCTGGGAATACAAGCAAGCCTAACAGGATGAACATAATGATTTGCATCATCCATGCAAAGCCCTCGTTGAATCGTAAAATCGAAAACCTGTACATCAAATCATTGTTGCCGATGTAGACAGCCATCACGTATACAGCAAGCAATCCGCTGCCACCGATAGCAGTTGTGGAGGCATACGTGAAAATGGCACAAGCTAGTGCAAGTACAGGATAAAGACCAGAAGCATCTAGCGTAATTTTATTGATAACCGCTGTAGTCGCTTTACCAAGAAGAAAACCGACAGCCAAACCGACTCCCATTTGCCAGAAAAAGCTTCCGATTGCTGTCCACAGGGAGCTGTCTGGCAGCTGAATAATTTCTATCAAAGTCACTGTCAAGAACACGGCCATTGGATCGTTGGTCCCAGACTCGGCTTCCAACGTAGAAGTGATCCGACGCTTAATATTTTTGTTTCCAAGCACGGAAAATACCGCAGCAGCATCGGTAGAGCCGACGATTGCACCAAAGAGCATTCCTTCCAGTAAGGATAAGTCCAGAATATACATCGCTGCGATGCCAGTCACGATCGTAGTAATCAACACACCGATTGTAGCCAGTGACCCTGCGGCCCCTAGAACAGGCCGGATATTTCTCCACTTTGTCTGTGTTCCGCCCTCGAACAGAATGATAACCAAGGCTACTATACCAATCAATTGACTGAGTTTAGCATTTTCAAAAAATACATAATTGTTGAGAAACATGCCGAGCAGAAGAAAAAGAACAAGCGAAGGAAGTCCGATACGTGAAGAAAATTTTGTAGCTAATACCCCGATGATCAACATCGCTGAAAATAAAAAAATCAAAGCTTGAACCGATAACTCCAACTTTTTTTCAATCCTCTCAGAATCAGTAGATTTTCTATCTATTATTAATGATAATCTTATTTCTGGTAAATCACAAAACTCTCGTCTCCATCAAAAGAAAAAATATTCTATTTTTAATTTATGCCGGCAATGGAAAAGTATTGTCCAAAAAAAACAGACTGTCGAAAAACGACAGCCTGGCGAGCTTGAACACAAGCTCCATTCTTAAGGGGGGAGGAAATTTCAAATTACTTCTACCTCACCAATAGGAAGTAGAGAATAACCATTTAGATGAGATGTATAGATACCATATCCTTTTAAGAGGAAATGTAAACCTGTTTTAGCCGGGACATTAGTCCTGTTTTGTGATTGGGAAAAATACGATTCAATCAAAAAGCTTTTTTTCCTTCTATCAGAGTTGTTGGTTTAATCATCAGCATAATTTCCAAACCGTTTGTTATTTTCCGTTGTTAATCAATAGCAGGTGAACAAAATATTCTTGAACGCCGACTACGAGCGCAATCAGGATTGCCCCTGTTAGGCTGACGTGAATAGAATCAAAAACTTCAGCAATAACAAGCAATAGTACTGCCGTCGCAGCAAAATCTAACACGATACTCAGCCAGAATGTTTTTCTTCTTAAGAGAACTGCCTCCATCACGACACCTACCACCGCCAGCAAAACGATAGCAGCGATTGTTTGCCAGATTGATTCAAAATACACCCCTTCAAAAAAATAACTGAAGAACAAAATAATGATTGGCAGCATGACAATTTTGATTAACAAACTAATCATTACAGCAACCTCCTCTTCCCAAGTATTACCTTCGTTTCGCTTTCTAAAACGAAAAATGAATATTAATTGAAATGCTTGTTTTTAAGCCATTATAGGGTGCAAATTTAATTTTATAAAAAAATACCTTCCCAAAAACGCTCGTTTAGGATATACTCAAACTGTATTACATATATTAATACAGTTAATACAGTTAACCGGAAGCGGAGGTTACGCGATGTTCGATCTCGATATGAGAAGCCGGAAGCCTATATATGAACAGCTTGTCGAGAAGTTGAAAGAGCTGATCATCAATGATGTGCTCCAAGTCGACGAAAAGCTGCCCTCTGTACGTGTACTTGCCCAACAATTGACGATCAATCCAAACACGATACAAAAAGCTTACAGAGAACTGGAGACACAAGGCTATATTTATTCAGTGAAAGGCAAAGGCAGCTTTGTCAATAAGCAGGCAAAATCGGAGAAATCAGAAGAGTTGCAAAAGGTGCGGGATCAATTGGAAAAGTTGGTAGCTGAAGCGATGTTTTTAGGAATGTCGCAGGATGAATTACGAAGAATGATAATCGAAATAGAGGAGCAAGTGAAGAGGGGGGATCATCATGATCGTTAGTAATAGTATTTGCAAATCGTATGTAAAGAAAGATGTGCTCCAAAATGTTCATTTACAAGTCAGGAAAGGGTCCATTTATGGTCTGCTTGGTTCAAACGGAGCGGGTAAAACAACGCTGCTCAAAATAATTGCCGGAATTATCAAACCGGACGACGGAAAATTGAGCATCAACGGTAAAAGCGTTTATGAGAATACGGAGATAAAAAAGGTAACCTTTTTCCTATCTGATACCGTCTATTTCTTTTCCCAATATTCCATTAAACAGATGGCTGAATTTTTTCAAGATACCTATCCAAATTGGAATCAAGAACGCTTCGTAACATTGAAACAGCTGTTCCAGCTCGACATGAAAAAGAAAATCAGTCAGTTCTCCAAGGGGATGCAGCGACAGGTAGCGTTTTGGCTGGCGTTATCGGCGATGCCGGAGTATTTGATTTTAGATGAACCGTTCGATGGACTCGATCCGGTAATCAGGAAAAAAGTGAAGAATCTTCTTGTTCAGGACGTAGCGGATAGAGAGATGACGATTATCATTTCCTCCCATAATCTCCGGGAAGTGGAAGACATTTGTGATTATGTCGGTATTCTTCATCAAGGGAAGCTTCTTCTCGAAAAGGACCTCGATGATTTGAAATCAGATATTCATAAGGTTCAAATAGCCTTTCGGGGTAAGCCACATACTGATTTTTGGGGAGATCTTGAAGTGTTGTACAAAGAGAGCCGCGGCAGCGTCATATTAGCAATTGTCAGAGGAAAGGAAGATCGAATCGTTTCTCACTTGGAACAATATCATCCGGTTATTCTCGACCTGCTGCCGTTAACACTGGAAGAAATTTTTGTGTATGAAATGGGGGACGCCGGTTATGCAATCGAAAACATCCTTGTTTAATAAACAGTTGTTAAAACAGGATTTGTTGAGTTCAGGCTGGATCGGTATTGTTTATTTCGCCGGATTACTATTTGCATTGCCGCTGAATCTGCTTATGCTGGAAACAGATGAACGGATGGGATATTCCTTTCGTAGCTTATTTGAGTCCAATGCGGAAATTCAATTGTTCTTTTTATATATCATCCCTGTATTGGTCGCCGTGTTTTTATTCCGATATATGCAAGTGAAAAATGCTGCTGATTTCATACACAGCCTGCCGTTAACACGGAGGAAGATTTTTAATCATCATTTTCTGGTTGGAATATTGCTAATTGTACTACCTTTATTGTTTACAGCCATTATTTTGTCCTTGATGCTTCCGGCGATGGATTTATATACGGTCTACACGCAAGCGGATATTTGGCATTGGTTCGGTGAATCTGTCGTTTTTTCCCTTTTGCTTTTCTCGGCAGGAGTATTGATCGGGATGTTAACCGGTATATCTGCGGTACAGGGAGTATTGACCTACATCTTTCTCCTGTTTCCAGCTGGCATTCTCGTGCTGGTTTACGCAAACCTGAATATTTTACTCGATGGTTTTCCGATATCGTTTTATCAACTTACCAATGTTGCTCTTTTTTCGCCGCTGACCGATTTTATTGAATTGTACAACATGAAGTTCCCTGGTTGGAAGTACGCTATCTATTTGCTGCTTTCCTTCGTGTTTTATGCGTTGGGCTGGTTCATTTATCAAAAGCGCCCTTCTGAAGCAAGTGGTCAGCCCATGGCATTCCACCAGGCGCGTCCAATATTTAAATACGGCGTGACAGCTTGTATGATGCTGTTCGGTGGATTTTATTTCGGAGAAACCGAAAATCAGCTCTCATGGATTATTTTCGGTTATGTGCTTGGATCATTAATTGGTTATTTGATTGCAGAAATGGTGTTGCAAAAAAACTGGCAGGTGTTCGGTAAGTGGAGAGGATATGTAATCTTTCTCGCGGTTGCAAGTGCCATCATTCTCGTATTCTCCTTGGATGTTACCGGGTATGAGAGTCGGGTGCCGGAAGCAGAAAATATCAAAGCGGTCTATTTTAACGAGAATCCAATGTACTACTCTAGAGAAAATGATGTGGATAAAATACGAGAGCTGGCGATTCAGGACCCGGCGATTATCGGCCATGTTCGAAGTCTCCATAAAAAAATCATCGAACAGTCGAAAGGCATTTTGCCAAAAGAGCGCTTAAATCGAGAGAAAATATTTCTTAGTTATCAGCTTGAAGACGGCAGTATGGTCAATCGGGAATACTTTCTTGATTTGGATGAGACTTATGAGGAGTACTTAAAACCTATCTATGAATCCCGGGAATACAAGGAAATCAAAAATCCGATTTTGAACTTGAATGAAAATGACTTTGACAACTTGCGTATTTCAAATGAGATGGATGGGACATCAGGGACGACCATACTGGAGAAAAAGGAAATAAAGGAAGCGTTACAGGCTTTGAAGCAGGATATTTATGATCAATCCTATCAGGAAATTGTCAATCCGGTAGACACCATGGCTTCCATTCAAGTACCTGATGGGGAGGATATGTATTATCCGTTGCCTATATTAAAATCCTATGAGCAATTTGGAAACTGGTTAAAAGCCCATGAGATTTATGACCAAACGGTGATGCAGGCAGAGGATATTTCCTATGCGGTGATTTTGGATAAAAGGCAAGAAACCGACGATCCACATCAAATCCTGACAGAGAGAAGATATGCTGGAAAAGGAATGGTTATAGAGGACAAAGGTCAGATTCAAGATGCTCTTGATGCCACGGCCAGTCATTATTATGGAGTGGAACAGGGACCCTTTTTCATCGGTTATTTCGTGGAGGAAAAAGATTATCCGATCATTCGATCGTTTACCAAAGATGGTGTGCCGGCATTCGTAACCGAGTATTTTGAAAACCAGTAAAAGGAGAGAAAAGAAATGGAAGAAGCTTTGACGGGGGAAGGAGTTCGTTTTGATGCTGTTTATCAACAGTATTATCAACGGATGTATAGGCTGTCGGTCGGTATTACAAAAGATCGTTCTCTGGCCGAAGATGTGGTACAGGATGCGTTTATTAAAGCATACAAGCATTATGATAGTTTGCGAGAAAATGACAAAGTGGGGGCATGGCTGGCAAGCATAGCTTATCGAACTGCCATCGATGCAATCAGGAAAGAGAAGAAGCGTGTGTATGTCCCGCTTGAGGAAGTCTATCTGACCAGCGAGGAAAGCTGCTCGGCAGAATGGATGGTGGAAAAACAAGTCGAGTACAAATGGACCGAAGGACAAATTAAGCGGCAGGTCGTTCTGCTGAGTCCGAAACTTCGTAAAGTGTTTACGTTGAAGTACCAAAACGAGTGGACCGACAAAGAAATTGCCAGCAGCTTAAGCATCGCCCTGGGCACCGTCAAAGCCCGCTTATACCGAGCCAGAAAACGAGTCAAAGAAGGCATGGACCAAACCGCACAAACCACCCATATCAGCGCCTCACCCCGCTGTTTAGGGACAGAGTTTGAGCGGACAGGTTGAGGGGACAGTCCCCGACCAAGCGAAAACTAGGGGAAACACATACGCAAACAACATTCGGGGTCAGTCCCTCCTAAGCCAATCAAGCACCGAAAACCAGGTTGTGGGGTCAGTCCCCAATCTGACCATTTTGCGTAAGCTAGAAAAGCAAAAGCGAGTGCTGACAGGGGATGGTGATGTCCTGGGGTCAGTCCCTCTAACCCTTTAAAACGGAAATAACCCGCTTTTTGGGGACAGTCCCCTTCCAATCATCAATCGCTGGTTTTGGGGGATAGGGGACTGACCCCGCAATTGATTTAGATTGACTTTTCTGTTTCTGCTCTATATAATTAGTCGAGGAAAATGGAGATAATCCGTTTGATCGGGAGAGGTTCTTAGCGTAAACCCTCTATAAAAAACTAAGGACATAACAGGTGTTCAAGGCCATGTCCCTTAGGGGCATGGCCTTTTTTTCCGATCTTTAAATATTTTGGATGCAAAATAGAAGTATGGGCTTGCTCATAAATTAGCTGTTTTAAAAAAGGAGGAACCATTATGGCAGGAAGAAGAGATGAAGATTTAACAGACTTGACTTTGCTTGGAAGCCAAGGGACAACCTATCAATTTGACTATACACCGGAAGTGCTTGAAACTTTTGATAACAAACATCCGGGACGTGACTATTTTGTGAAATTCAATTGCCCTGAATTCACTACACTATGCCCGAAAACAGGACAACCAGACTTCGGCACCGTTTATATCAGTTACATTCCAGATGAGAAAATGGTGGAAAGCAAGTCATTAAAACTATACCTGTTCAGTTTTCGCAATCATGGAGATTTCCATGAGGACAGCATGAATATTATCATGAATGATCTTATTGAATTAATGGATCCGCGTTATATAGAAGTATGGGGAAAATTCACTCCTCGAGGGGGAATTTCCATTGATCCATTCTGTAATTACGGAAAGCCAGGTACGAAGTATGCCCAAATGGCTGACCATCGACTGATGAATCATGACCTTTATCCTGAAAAGATAGATAATCGATAAAATCTATTGCTCCACCAAAGTTAGAAGAGGGTACAGCTTTGTTCCTTACCCCGGAATTGAAAGGGGAAGAGCTATGTTTATTTATTTAAACGCACTGTTTGTCGGGTTATTGGTAATATCCAATGTGCTCGGAGTAAAATTATTTGCTGCAGGTGGTTTCGTACTGCCGGCCGCCGTTATCGCGTACGTCGTTACGTACTTGATAACAGATGTAATCGGGGAAGTTTTTGGGAAAGATGCTGCCCGGAAGACTGTCCAGGCAGGTTTCATCACTCAAGTATTAGCTATGATTTTTATTCTTATTGCCATTCAACTTCCTGCTGCATCAGTTTTTGACGGGCAAGTAGAGTTTGAGGCTGTACTTGGAGGAAGTTTCCGGGTTATGCTGGCTAGCCTTGTATCGTATTTAGCCAGTCAAAATCTGGATGTTTCCATTTTTCATTCTTTGAAATTAAAACACGGTCAGCAAAAATTATGGCTGCGCAATAATTTGTCGACAATGACAAGCCAGCTGATCGATACAATCCTGTTCATCTCAATAGCTTTCTGGGGAACCGTCCCGTTTGGTGTCCTTATTGGAATGATTGGATCTCAATATCTATTTAAAGTAATCATTGCATTAATTGATACACCAATTGCATACCTTTTAGTGAAGCTCGCAGGAAAGTCATCACATAAAAAACCTGCAGAAACCGCCGCTTCCTAAAGACCAGCTTATTAACAAAGACCGTCGTTTGTATCCTCAAACGACGGTCTTTTACATGGAATGAGAGATTGGGGGACAGTCCCCGAAGCGAACAGAGCAGAGTGAGATTGAAGATGGGGGACTGACCCCTACTCTTATTCAAACTAATAAAAGATCTTTCTTGGGGTCAGTCCCTCCCCAGACGATTTGTTAGTGGAAAAGCTGCCAGGACAAGAACTTGACAAGGAAGGGATTGTCCCCATTGATGGCATTGCAACAAAAAATACGACTTTGGGGTCAGTCCCTCGTAATAAAGTTTTTCTTCTTATTTGGGGATTGGGGACTGACCCCGGTAAGCGGACCCCGTGCTATTAAAAGATAGTTTGTATTTTTACGAGGTTATGGTAAGATTTAACTATTATACATAAAAAGTAGATATACATATTTATGTTTCTAATAGGGAGGTAGTATGATGGCAGCTAATTATCGCGTGATGAAGGATGCAGACGCGTTTTACTTTGCCGGCAATGAAATTGGAGTGCTGGTTTTACACGGATTCACCGGTACGACGCAAAGTATGCGGTATCTTGGTGAACAGTTTGCTGATGAAGGTTTTACTGTTCTGGGACCAAGATTGGAAGGCCATGGTACTGATCCGGAAGATATGGAAGCGTCTACTTATGAGGATTGGATTAATACTGTGGAAGAGGGATTGGCAACCTTGAAAGAGGAGTGCTCCAAGTTGTTTGTTGCCGGCTTATCGATGGGGGGAACATTGGCGTTGTATTTAGCGGAACAACACCCGGAAATCAATGGTATTCTGCCTATTAATGCCGCTGTTGAGATTCCGGCAATGGCAGAAAATTATCGGGAGCTATCTCAGACGGATACCCGATTTGTCAGTGGAATCGGTTCTGATATTAAAAGAGCAGGAGTAAAAGAGCTTGCTTATGAAAAAACACCTGTTAAATCGATGGGAGAAATCATTTCCTTAATGGAGTTAGTCAGGGAAAATCTGGACAAAATTCAAACACCTACACTTGTTTTTTCCTCAGTCGAGGACCATGTAGTGCCGCCGGAAAACTCGAAATTGATTTATGATTCGATCTCCTCCAACGAAAAGACATTGCTCCCCCTGGAGTCAAGCTATCACGTCGCAACTTTGGACAACGACAAAGAGGTCATTGCTAACAAGGCAATTCAATTCATCAAAGCGAACTGCTAAACAACTTTATAAAATCAACCATCATGTATCGGTGGTTGATTTATTTTGCGTTCCGCTAGCAAAAACTAGTTTTAATTACAAAAAAAAGATAAAATATAGGATAGGAAATTTTATGAACTCTTGTACTTTATAAATATAATAGAAAAGCATATAGGAAAGGATGCTGCAAAAATGCCGAGAAGCGGAAAACGTAAACGGATGGGCTGGTTCGGCTGGACAATGACAGCTTTGGCACTATCCCTGGTTATTGCGGTTGCATTCTTCTCATTTGTCTTTGACTTAGGAGGGATCGGTCTGTTTAACGATCATCAGGCAGAAACGAGTGAACAGGAAACCGATGAGCCGTCAGAGTCGGGTCAAACACAGGAGGAATTGGAAGAAAACGCAAAGAAAACAAGAGAGTCTGTTGGAAAAGAATACGAAGATGTCGGGGATTTTATAGCCGAAGCACATGATTTTTACAACGATACAACTGGTTATGGCCGGATTGACAATCTTGATTGGTCTGAACAGGAAAAAGAAGCAGAAGAGATTCTCGTTGTTCTGGATGAAACCATTCCGAAAGTAGAGGATGAAGCCTTGAAAAGTGATTTGGAAAAAATCGACCAGCTTGCAGACGCTGCAGTCGAAAATGAAAACAAAAAAACAATCAGAAGTCTTCATCGGATGTTTCATGATTTGGATATTGCCCTTAATGACTATAAAGGCACGAACAAAATTTGGGGAGTAACCAATACATTGAAATAAATCGATTCCTACTCAAAAAAAAAACGAGCTTATGAATAAGCTCGTTTTTTGTGGGTTTGTTTAAAACCTCAGCCCTCGTTCGCTACTTGGTCTATTAAGAATTATTGTTCTTGTTTTGTTGTTGACGTCCGCGAGTTTCTCCGCCTTTTTTACCGATTTCTTCATAGAATTCTTCGTCATGGTTTTTCGACGTTGTTTCTCCGCCTTTTTTACCAATCTCTTCATAGAACTCCTGGTCATGATTACGGGAGGTAGCTTCTCCGCCCTTACGTCCTGCTTCCTCTACAGACATCTTTTTGTTATTGTTCTTGTCAGCCATTCTATAAAACTCCTTTCGTGAGTGTTATATGATGCTTACATAACTACTATTCACGCTGTACAAAAAAGTAAACATTCTAGAATAAGAGAAAATTATCTTGTTTACTATAACTCCATAACGGGCAAATTATAACCAACACGAGCTGAGGAGGTTAAATCAGATGGTAAGAGTTGCAGTGGAACAACCATTCGAAGACGTAAAAAAACAATTGAACAAAAAAGGATATCAGGCAGAAATGCTTGATCGCAAAGTCGATGCCCCCGATTATGATGCGGTAGTGGTAAGAGATTTGGAAGACCTGACCGATATCCATATGAATGTACCAATGATTTCTGCACGCGGGCGAAGTGTTAAGGAAATTGTTGCAGAAGTGGAAGAACGACTCGAGCGCACTGGTGCGATCGATAAGAAATCCGGTGGCATTTCAGGCAAGAAATTTGTCAATGGAGTGGCCGTCGGCAGTATCGTTGGTGCTACAATCGGTTTTATGCTTGCGCCGGCTAGCGGCAAAAAAACACGCGATAATCTGAATCAAAAATTTCAGCAAACTAAGCAACAAACTATGGATCTAACCGATAAAGTAAAGGATAAAATGCCAGGAAAATCCAATGATAACTTAAATGATGACAGTAAGAATGAACTTGTCGCCCAAGAAAGGGATTTAGAACTAATCGGTGGTACAGAACTGAAAAACTAAACTTAACTTGATAGGCATCCGGTTTCCGGATGCTTTTTCTTTTGCCCAAAAAAGTGTCATTTCTATACGCATCGGCAGTTGGCTGGTGCGTATTTTTTATATGTAAAGCAATTTTTATTGACCTTTATGACAAATATATATTGCAAAATGACATTCTTAATATATAATAAAAGCAGAGATACTATCAAACGAAAACCGGACCGACCCCGAATTTGCGTTTGGTACGGTACTGCGCACTATTTTCCGAATTTCGATTTATCACTAAAAATAAAGAAAGAAGGTAGATAACATGAAGAATCCTTTCAGAAGAAACCGGATAAAGGATGAGCGGATTATCAATCTGCAAAACAAAATTTATCGCGAGATATACACCCTGGTACTGACCATCTGTGCCTTGTCGTTGGTTATCAAGTATGTGACAAATGCCTATCATCTCGATAACATTTGGCTGGAACTGGTTATCTTGCTAGTAACCTCGATTTATTTTGCTGTGCGCTCTACTGGAATGGGGATATTCTCGGCAGAAGTAGAAATGCATGACCAGGCAAATAAACGCCCGATGAGTTTAAAAACCATTCTGATCGGTGCTCTGTTTGGTGCGGGGCTGGCTATCTTTTTCGGAATTCACAGTGCAGTGAGTTATGCTGATTCTCCAGTTCAATCGGTATATTACTTCCTGCTTACATTTGTAGTGTCCTTGATGCTATATATTCCTTTTTTAATGGTAGTGAATGGGTTTGCTTATTGGGGAGCAAAGAAAAGGAGCGACAGGGCTGTAGAAAGAGAATTGAAAGATGAAGAACAGGATGAGAAACGATGAAGAAAAACATCAGGATGAAGGTGGCCAGGACGGAAATGGATCTTTCACAGGAGGAATTGGCCAAACGAGTTGGTGTGTCGCGCCAGACAATCGGGCTAATTGAGCTTGGCAAGTATAATCCTACCCTGAACCTTTGCATTGCCATCTGCAAATCACTGTCCAAAACACTCGATGAATTGTTTTGGGAAGAATAAAAGCCTCCAGATCCGGTTGCGGGTCTGGAGGCTTTCGATTATCCCATTATTCCACAGTCAAAGTCGATGTCATTTCTTCATGTCCTTCTCCACAAGGCAAGATACACTTGATGGTGTATTCTCCAGCTTCTAAGGTCGCTGTTGCGGAACCTTCATTTTCGATGGCAACATCTGTTCCTTCAATTTCGATTGCATGGACGCCTTCTTCATTTGTCAGATTGAATGTTATTTCTCCAGCAGGTGCCGTGTACCCTTCTTTGTCAAATTGCCAGTTGCTTGCGCCAATATCTACAACTGCCGCTGAACCACCGTCATCCCCTTCGGTTGCCCCTGCTTCATCTCCACCGCCGCATGCTGCCAGCAATAAAATGAACAAGGAGACCATAAGTGCTAAAAGTGCTTTTTTCATCGTTAAAAACCTCCCAGAATATTGTTTGAATGCTGTTCACACTTGTAGTGTAAAACACCTTACGGACGGCTGGCTGTGAGAAATGTCACAATCCTTAACTGTTCAAAATACCGTAACAATTTTTTACAAAAAAGTAATGCAATTGCCTTGGAAGAGGCGTATGATGAAGCTAACTAAGAAATGGAAATGGGGGCTTGCGTAATGGGGGCAATGATAAAACGAGAACAACCAAGCGGGAACACGTGGCAGTTTTCACCGGAAAGCTTTTCCAAGATAAAAGGGATAATGTATGAACACGTTTTTACTGCAGGCTCCACGTTATTTTGGGAAGGGGATGAAGCGGAAAAGCTTTATTATTTAGAAAAAGGATCGATCCGCCTTACCAAGACCGCAGACGATGGGAAAGATTTATGCCTTTATTATTTTCGTGATGGTGATTTGTTCGGAGAACTGCAATATCCCGGTCAGCAAGGGAAAATGTCCTATACAGCAGAGGTGCTGCAGGACGCTCGTGTAGGTGTTATTCAACAACGAGATTTGGAAATTCTATTATGGCAGCACGGTGATCTGGCAATAGAATTCAGCCGCTGGCTCGGTTATATGCAGCGGCTAACGCAAGTGAAGCTGCGGGATTTGATGTTTCATGGGAAAAATGGAGCACTGGCTTCCACCTTAATTCGTGCTGCCAATACTTATGGAGTGCTGGATGGAGGAACCATCCACTTCACTGAAAAGTTCACCCATTCAGAGCTTGCCAGTTTAATTGGTGCTACCCGTGAGACCGTCAACCGGATGTTAAATCAGCTGAAAAAGCAACAGGTGATCGATACGGAACAGGGCCGGATCGTTATCGGGGACTTGCCTGCTTTAAAATCCATTTGCCATTGTGAAGAATGCCCTCTAGAAATTTGCCGGCTATAATGAAACAATCACTCTCGAGGATTTCCTCGGGTTTTTTTATAGGAACAGATTAAGAGAAAATATAAAAACTTCTTCTTTTACAAGTGAAAAATTCGATAACCCTCGATTGAAATGACAGAATTACAAGGACATAGGGACTGTCCTGTAAGTTCTAATCCCATATCTGCCTCATAATTTCTCTCATTTTTTACGTTCCGGGTTACCTGCTTTTAAAAGGAAATTCCAGTTGAAATCGATGATATTCCATTTCATCAAACGCTGTCCAGTCCAACTGTCGAAACCATTCTGAAAACGAAATGGATTCATGCAAATTAATACTTTCCGATAACGTTTCGAGAACTTGTTTCCTTTGGTATATTCCTTGAAACGGAAGAGGAGTCTGGTTGAAAAAGGGAACCACAGCTGCTGATCCTGTTTGCTGTAGTCTTACATCCATTGCTTTAGCAGCTTTAGATGATACATTCTCGCTATCACAGTGGCCCAGCCAGACTTGTGGATGTTGTGCAAGAGACATTCCTGCATGAAGTGCTCCCAAGATCCCTTTCTCCTTGTGGAATACAGTAATAATCCGGATGTCTTTACTGACAACAGGCAAAAAGGCCCTCGGATCATTAGTGACCAGTACGATCTCCTGGACAAATTTTTTCATTTCGCTAATTTGCCGGTCGATCAGTCTTTCTCCGTCTACCATCTCTAATGAAGCTTTCACGACATCCGGTCGGAAACTAGTTTCTGCTAAAATAACCCCGCTTTTCATCGGACTCACTCCTATATTCGTTTCGTTCATCCTATCTGATTAAACACGGTAAAACTGTAACAGAAATCACATTTCTACTGTTTAAAAGTAAATGTGATTTTTATCACAGCATCCTTCCAACCTGTTCGGCTACAATCAAGGTAGTTTATAGGGAGAGGAGCTTACACAATGGCGAATTTGGAACCATCCAAATTACTGAAATCCGAATCTCAGCCCCAAAAGCAGACAGAACCAAAACTGAAGGGCACACTGCTTTCCGTCATGCTCGTCGGAGGATTTATCATATTATCCTGGATCGGGGTGTACGCGCTTTATCTATCCAGGTAGGAAAAGGGGGAGTAACAGATGCACATGCACAAGTATGAAAAAATATGGCTGATTTTTGGCGGTATCACATTGATTGTATTCCTGTCGGTAATCGGTGTCAGCGCGTTTGCCATGGGACATCATCCGCCAAGCGACATGACGACAATCGATCCGGAAAAAGTGAAGGAAACAGCACCTTTCGATGACCCTGGTCTGAAGAAAATCGGGGACAATGAATATGAAGCGGTGATGGTTGCCCAGGCGTTCATGTTCGGGGAACCCTTAGAAGTGCCGAAGGGGGCGACCGTTCATTTCAAGGTGACGAGTGCGGATGTGGTTCATGGTTTTTCGATTCCGGGGACGAACGTGAACATGATGATCACACCAGGGCATATCAATACGATTACCCACACGTTCGACGAAGCCGGTGAGTTTTTGATCATTTGCAATGAATATTGCGGTGTCGGACATCAGGCCATGAGCGGAAGGATAGAGGTGAATTAAATGGAAACCACGTTGATCAATCGGAAAGATGCGAAATTGAGTCTTGCCCATATTTATGTAGGCTTTATCGCCGTATTGCTTGGAGGGATTGCCGGACTGCTGCAAACCTTCGTCCGCAGCGGAGCGATCACATTGCCGGCGGGGATTGGCTATTATCAGCTGTTGACCGCCCATGGCGTTCTGTTAGCACTTGTATTCACTACTTATTTTATTATTGGATTTTTGTACTCGGGTATCAGCAAAACAACGGGAACGCTGGCTGAAGGACCGCGAAAACTTGGCTGGGCCGGCTATTATGTCATGACAACAGGAACCGTGATCACCACGATCATGATCTTGACCAACGATGCCAGTGTGTTGTACACGTTTTACGCGCCGCTTCAGGCCTCGCCATGGTTTTATATTGGGCTTGCACTTGTCGTGATCGGAAGCTGGATCAGCGGAGCCGGCATGTTCCGTCAGTACCGTAATTGGAAAAAAGCCAATCCAGGTCAGCTTTCTCCGTTGTTCAGTTTCATGGCAGTGATGACAATGCTGCTTTGGCTGATCGCCACACTGGGCGTGGCAGCCACCGTCGTCCTGCAATTGATTCCATGGTCATTCGGCTGGGTGGACACCATCAATGTCCTGTTGAGCCGCACTCTGTTTTGGTATTTCGGCCATCCGCTTGTCTATTTTTGGCTGCTGCCTGCTTATATTTGCTGGTATGTCATCATTCCGAAAATCATTGGTGGAAAAATTTTCAGTGATTCGTTGGCCAGATTGTCCTTTGTCTTGTTCTTGCTGTTTTCGATCCCGGTCGGCTTTCACCATCAATTGCTCGAATCCGGAGTATCGCATACATGGAAGTTTATCCAGGTAACCCTGACCTTTATGGTCATCGTCCCTTCGTTGATGACAGCCTTCTCCTTGTTTGCCACCTTTGAATTGAGCGGCAGGCAGAAGGGTGCTAGAGGATTGTTCGGATGGGTGAAAAAATTGCCATGGAAGGATGCACGGTTCTTTGCGCCATTTATGGGAATGCTGATATTCATTCCTGCCGGGGCAGGGGGCATCATCAATGCCAGTAACCAACTGAATCAAGTCATTCATAACACGCTTTGGGTCACCGGTCATTTTCACTTAACGGTAGCAACCAGTGTCGCTTTGACCTTTTTCGGAATTGCTTATTGGCTGATCCCGCATTTGACAGGGCGGACTTTGACAAAGAAAATCAACTTGCTTGCCAACATCCAGACAATCATTTGGGTAGTAGGGATGGCGATGATGTCCGGGGCGATGCATACGGTCGGTTTGTTAGGGGCCCCGAGAAGAACCGCTTATACGACATATGGTGATTCCCCTGATGCATTGGGGTGGATTCCTTATGAAGTGGCAATGGCTGTCGGAGGGAGCTTCTTGTTTATCGGCATTCTCGTCTTGATTTACATTGTCGTCCATTTGAGCTTTTTTGCACCAAAAGGGGTGGAAGCGTACCCTATCGGCGAAGTGGCGGATCAGGCAGAACGTACTCCGGCAATCCTGGAAAATTGGAAGCTGTGGATCGGTGTTTGCGTCGCATTGATCTTGTTCGCTTATACCATCCCGATTATGGAAATTATCGAAAATGCTCCTCCGGGATCGCCTGGATTCAGGCTTTGGTGACATAAAAATATACCAAACTACTCCATTGAAAAAACATGCCGGAATCCTCGAGGATACTGAAAAAGTCCTTTCTAATCTAAAAGAGCTGTTAAAGTTTGTTGTTGATGCTCACGAATCGTTTATCGGTGGATGCTTGCCGCGGGCACGGCTTCAGCTAACTTGGTCAAGAAAATCACTTGACCAAGTGGATCTTTGGCTCGTGCTGTTCCCGCAGGCGTCACCACCGAACGCTCCTCATGGAATCAACAGAGGGTAAAACGAAAAAGAGTGATTTTCTTTGATTTATAAAAGAAAGTCACTCTTTTTTCTTGTACCAGGAAAGTAATACATAAAAGGAAGGGATACGATGTAAGATCGATGGCGATTTTCACAGCTAATGTGAAACGAATCGTTAAAATTAATGAAGGAATAGAGGGCACAAATCACTTGAAAATAAATAAAAGGTGTTCTGTATGGAAATTAAGTTTCATACAGAACACTTTTTTAAAATTCTACTTTTCAAAGACCTTCAGTTTTCAGTGCCCTCGAATCCTCTGGCATGTTTTTGTTTATCTCTTTCTAAGTGAAAATCAGTTCAGTATCCGGTACATCATCAGGTCATCGACATACTTTCCATCTAAAAAAAACTCATCTACCAATCTTCCCTGTTCTCTGTATCCGTTGCGTTCATAAAAGTGGATTGCTGAGAGATTGGTTGCCAGGACGCGCAGACATAATTTATGGATGCCCTGTTTTTTTGCTTCTTTTTCGACAAACCGCAAAAGGGTTGAACCAACTTTTTGTCCCTGAAAGTCTGGATGGACGCCAATCACCAACTCCCAAACGTGTCGGTTGGAATCTAGCGGTATAGGACTCCGATAACGGATAAAACCTGCAACAGATTCATCGATTACAGCGACGTATTGACTGCCGGGCGGACAGCGTTCCACATAAGCGGCAAGCGATTCCCACTTATGTGGGTGTGGTGTGTTTTCTACATTCCAGATTAGATTGTTCAGCTGCATTAATTGCTGTGAATCCTGGTGCAAAGATGGACGTATTTTCAAGATATTCCTCCTTGACGATTACCCGACCGGCTTTGGCCTCGAGGAAGGATAACCATGTCTCTCACGAAAATTTTTTCTTTCAGCGGTAAATTCAAACCACTGTTTCTTGCTGTCCGGGTTTTCTGCATAATATACCACACAGCGAAGCTGATCCTCTACACACGGATCAACTGGTGTACGGAGCTTCTTTTCCAGGCAATCCAGTAATTCAGCCGGATTTTCGCCACGTACATCCTCGAACGAGTACTTCCCGAGGTAATGCACCAGATTTTCAGCCATCCGGCAGCCGATCGACGGTATTTGCTGGAAGGTTGCCAATCCTTTTAACAATCGGGCTCGATCATAAGTGATATCCATTAAATCAGATAGCGTTTTTAACTCTAAATTGGCAATCTGATTGAGTCTTATCTTCGCTTTTCTTAAGCAGCTTCTCTCTTCTGCTGTCAGCGGAAGTTTAGGGGTTTTAGTTGTGCACATGTAATCACCTCTATTCCGAATAGTTGCCTCCTGATTTAATTCGACTTAACCTGCTGCTTTCCTTTTAAAATTTTCTTTATTTTGCAGGATTTTCGGTGATTTTACTAGTAATTTTGTAAGGAGAGCAGGAGGGATGGATACAGAAGCCGATTGGGCATTAACGGTACGTAATCGGCAGCCCTTCAAAATATACAATCTGCGAAATCCGGATATGAAGTGCCCGCGTTTTACTTATGTTCAATTGGATATGATCCACAGCAACGCCACTAAGCAGCCCCTCCACTTTTCCTGCAGTGGTCATCACGCTGATTTGCTGGCCTTGGTGCCGGCTTAGGTGATCGACATAGACGGGTTCGAAAGGGGCCATATACTGTGTAGGCTGGGGCAAAGCCGGGACTGAGTAAACGGGAGTGGTAGGGGAGGGCATTTGGTTGATATATGCCGGCTGGACAATCGGCTGCAGCATCACAGGGGTTTCTTCAGGTGTTCCGCCGCGGCTTTCCGATTCAGCGTTCAGCTGGGAACGATCGTTTTCTTCCATATTCCTATCACGTTCCTTCCATTGATGTATGGCTTTATATGTATGCCGCCAACATCCCGATTATGCGGTCTATAAGGAGTTGACAAGGAGTGTTAGTGACAAATCATTGTATATTGCGACTGTTACAGCCTGGTGATTACAAAGGGATTCTGCAGCTTTACCGAAATGAGAAAGTGAGAAAATATCTTGGCGGCACGGTACCGGAACATAAAATCAGGGAAAACTTTCAGCAGTTATTTGCCTCTGGTACGCCCTCTTGCCATTGGGCGGTAAGGGAGAAATCAACGGAGAGCTTTATCGGCACGGTTTCGCTCGATCTCCATCACGATGGGAATGCTACCGAGGTATCGTATCAATTTCTCCCTGCGTTTTGGGGGAAGGGCTATGCAACAGAAGCTGTCAAAGCCGTAATCAATCATGGGTTTGCTGCTTTGGGGCTTCCAGAAATAGTGGCAGAAACACAAACGGAAAATGAACGATCAAGACGGTTTTTGGAAAGGTTGGGAATGGAAGAGTCACGATCAGTCGAACGTTTCGGTGAACAGCAAACGATTTACCGATTGCTGCATTTGAATTGATTGATTGTTTTTTTACGAGTAAAAAGCCTGATAGAAATGCCGGTAGGTGTCTTGTTGCGATTTTATGTCGGAAAGTGGAACATACATCCAGCCCATTTCCTCCAGAAAGGCGTCATATCTTCTAAGTAGCTCTGTCTGCTGCAGAGCCATCTCTACATGGGCATTTCTCACCGCCATGTCCTTCATCATCAAAGCAGAAGAAAAATTGTCGTCAGCCATTTGCTTAGCCGTGGAATGGACCTCCAAGGCTATCCACTGGTCGTTTTCTCCCGCTTCTCCATTTTGCCAGTTTTCATATCCTTTTTCCTCGAATACATATAAAGGCGGTACCTCAATCGGTTCATGATAAGCAGGATCAATAAAAGCGAGCATGATATGGACATGACCCTGCATGGCATTGGCCTGCTGACGGATGATTTTTTTCAATTGTGGCGACTGGACCATTCGCTGGTAAACGTTCAGTTTATGGATAATTCCCTTGTGCGCAGATAAGTGCTCGGCCATGATTCCCAAATCGGCTGCAGGAAGATTGTGCATAACAGCACCCCCGGTAAGTTGTGGTGGTTTTACTATATGAATGGGCAGGGGTTGATGTGTATCTGTATAACTGCTTACTTCTTTTGTTGACTATGTCCGTCTGTTTTATCTCTTTTCGGGAATGGGTACAGCATAAAGGATGAGCTGTACCGAAGAAAAGAGGTGGAAATATGGACAGAGCGAAAAAGAAAGCGCCTGGTGTCGTTTTTTACGTCAGCTTTTGCATCATCGTATTGTTCGTCGCTTGGGGAGTCGTTTTTCCGGAGCAGTTGAGCCAGGCATCGACAGCCGGTCTACATTGGATGCGCAATTACTTCAGCTGGTTTTACATGCTGGCTACGACGATTTTTGTGTTAACTTGCTTATACCTTGCCATCGGTCCTTACCGGCATTTGAAGCTGGGCAAGCCTGACAGCAAGCCCTCTTACTCCTTTTTCACCTGGCTCGGGCTTTTGTTCGCGGCCGGGATGGGTGTCGGTCTTGTTTTCTGGGGCGTGGCAGAACCGGTTCTGCATTATGTAGAACCGCCGCCGGGCTACGAGGCGGAAACAAATGAAGCAGCCAAAGCTGCATTGACTTACAGTGTCTTCCATTGGGCGCTCCAGCCCTGGGGAGTATTTGCGATCATCGGCTTATCGATGGCGTTTTTTAAATTCAGGAGAAATCGGCCCGGGTTGATCAGCCATGCCTTTTATCCTTTGCTTGGCGAACGGACGGATGGAGTAGTGGGAAAAGTGATCAACATTTTTGCCACGCTTGCCACTGCAATCGGAGTGGCCACCACCTTTGGACTCAGCGCCATGCAAGTGAGCGGCGGAATTTCCGAAGTCTTCGGAACGCCGAATAGTAAAGTGGCACAGTTGATTATCATTGCAGTTGTCACTGGCTTGTTCATCACCTCGGCGGTTTCCGGGGTAAACAAAGGCATGCGCTACTTAAGCACAAGCAATATTATCATCGCAGGGGTACTGATGGTTTTCATACTGGTCCTCGGACCGACCGCCTTTTTGCTGGAAAGCTTTACGACGGCGGTCGGGCAGTATATCGGTCAATATATCCCACTAAGCTTATCGTTGTCCCCTTATTCGGATGGTTCCTGGCGGGGACAATGGACGATTTTCTTTTGGGCCTGGGTCATTGCCTGGGGACCCTATGTCGGGACGTTTATTGCCCGTATTTCACGAGGCAGGACGATCAGAGAGTTCGTTTTCGGTGTCTTGTTTGTCCCGGCTTTGCTTGGGGCGATATGGTTTTCCATCATGGGCGGCACCGGCTTGCATATGCAAATCAGCGAAGGCATCGACATTGCCTCCAGAGCGCAACAGCATGAGGAAGTGGCATTCTTCATGATGCTCGGCAACCTTCCGATTGGATTGGTGTTGAATATATTGGGTATTTTGTTGATTACGATTTTCTTCATTACTTCAGCTGATTCTGCAAGTTATGTGTTAAGTGTTTTGTCTTCAAAAGGTACACTGAATCCTAAGACGCTGACGAAGCTTTCCTGGGGTTTTCTGATCTCGATCACGGCAGCGGTTTTGCTTCTAAGCGGAGGACTGGAAGCACTGCGCGCAGTGGCGATTATGACTGCGATGCCGTTCACAGTGATCATTCTCGTGATGATTGTGTCGTTGATCAAAGGGCTTCGGGAAGAGTTCGGCAAGCATCCGACAAGTTGAAAAACCGGCAGGTAAGCTGCCGGTTTTTGTTAGTCTTAGGAAGATGTGCTTTACGGCGGGAATTCTCTCTATAGGTGGAGCTATTCATAACTGCTTATAAACAGTTTCGCGGTACGGCTGGAAGCCCTTGTGATGATAAAAAGTCTTGGCTGATTCATTGGCGGTCCAATAGTCCAATTCAACACGATTTATTCCTTCTGACGCTGCTCTGTTGAAAATTTCTTCCATTAACCTAGAGCCAAACCCTTTGTTTTGATAGGCATTTTCAATACTAATTTGATGGACGTAAATGGAGTGATATGTTTCCAGATAGGCAATTCCTGGATAAGTTCTTTGTTCGATCCAAGCGAAACCAGCTGGCTGTTCATTCTCCTCGACGAGTAAAAAAGTGAACTCCGGTTTGTCGACGATGCTTTCAAAGAAATCAAGCGCTTTTTCGGGATTGTATTCAGCGAAGATATCGGGATGAAGCTGTCTGTGAAGCTGGTGTACGGTTTCGTTCAGTTTTGCGATGGTTTGGTAATCGCTTGTTTCACGAATGTTCATGTTTTATTCCCCCTATTAACGGTTTGGTTGTATTATAGCTTATAATAGACAGGAGTAGGGTGTAATTTTAGCGCTCATACTAGAAACGAAATGAATAGAGAAAACAGAAAGGATTTTTTTATACATGGTACAAGGAATCGATACGTTATTTTCAAATCCCCGTCCGTATTTGCGTGCGGCTTGGGAAAAAGCTGGTTTTACAGAGCCAACAGCAATTCAGAAAAAAGCAATTCCCGAGATACTGCAAGGAAAAGATGTGATTGCAGAATCACCGACAGGCAGTGGGAAGACGCTTGCTTACATATTGCCGCTTTTACAAAAGGTGGATCCTGAGAAAAAGCATGTACAAGCAGTGATTCTCGCTTCTTCACATGAACTGGTCATGCAAATTCATCAGGAAATCCAAACCTGGGCTGCCGGCAGTGGTATCGGAAGTGCATCGCTTATCGGCGGAGCTAACATCAAACGCCAGCTGGAAAAGCTGAAAAAACGCCCGCAAATCATTGCTGGAACACCGGGAAGAGTACAAGAACTAATCAATAAGAAGAAGCTGAAAATGCATGAAGTGAAAACACTCGTATTAGATGAAGCAGATCAATTATTGGTTTCCGAGCATGAGAAAACGATTCAATCCATCATCAAAAGTACCTTGAACGAACGGCAACTGCTGGTGTTTTCTGCCACGATTTCCAAAACAGTGGAGGAGGCTGCCTTGTATATGATGGAAGATCCATCCATTATTCGTGTTGGCAAAGAAGAAACCGATACTCCTCCTGTCGAGCACGGCTATTTAGTAGTAGAGGCGCGAGAAAAGCTTGAAGTACTGCGCAAACTGATTCGTCGGAAGGACCATATAAAAGCGTTGGCCTTCGGCAATGATATCGGCAGTCTCACCGTCCTTGCTGAAAAGCTGGAATACAAGGGAGTCAACGCTGGTATCCTGCACGGAGATTCCAAGAAGCAGGAAAGAGAGAAAACGATCAAGGCATTCCGCTCAGGTGAATTGGATCTTCTTTTGGCGACAGATGTAGCAGGAAGAGGGCTGGATATCAAGGATATTACCGATATTATCAACATCGATTTGCCGAAAGAAGCAGACCAATATATTCATCGTGCCGGAAGAACCGGACGGCTTGGTACCGCAGGTGGAAATGTCTTGTCCATCATCACTGACCAGGAAGAAAAGAAACTCAAACGATACAGCAGCCAATTAAATATCCCGATAACCCGAAAGAAACTATACAAAGGCACCTTACAATCTTATTAGAGGGGTCAGTCCCTCCAAGCGGCCATAACAAAAAATAGCCCTTTGGAGGGTCAGACCCCAGATGGCCCTTTAAGGATGCTTTGTAAAAAACAAACGTTGATTTAAAGGGGTTTAAGGCGGTTTGGGGTCAGACCCCAAACCGCCTTCTACTGCGAAATAACCAAAAAGAGGGACAGTCCCCGAATCGCCAAAATAACGAGCAATACTCCTTATAAGCGGTTTGAGGGACTGTCCCCTCCTTTTTTTGGAACTTTTTTGCTATGGTATTCGTATAGGTAGTAATGAGGGAGAGGGAGGTGTTTTGTTTGAAGGCTGTGTACTTCGGGTGTATCGGGATTGCCATCGCACTAATTACCGCCTTTGTTACAGCTGATTTCACGTACCTTTATAAGATTACCGGCTTGACTGCATTGCTTTGTTTGGCTCTTGCAGGGGTGACATCTGGAGTTTTTGTCAGCGGTCAACAATATGGAAGAAATGTTCATTCGGAAACGAAACAGACTCGGGAAGAACGGTATGGCACGATGTTGTTTTCGTTAAAAGCCGCTGTTCCCAATATCGGTTCCGCTATCCTGTTCTATCTATTGATTGCCTCGTAAAGTACAAATCATATGTGAGGGGGCTCATAATGACGATGTTAGGCTGGATATTTTGGGGCATTATCGCCCTGGTTCTATTGATTGCCATTATTCTGAACCTCAAGTTTAAAATGAAGTCACCTGCTCAAGATAAATCTGTTCCACAAATTCAGGCGGAAGAACGGGCGAGAAGTCACTTTGACAAGCTGCCGCCCGTTGGTTTCGGAGGCTAAGCGTTAGCCATCTTTTCGGGATAATCGCAGTATTCAATGATGGTACCTTCTGTATCAGCTGGATTCAAATAAATCAATCGGCGACCGTGTTTATTCACCCGCAGACTATCTGGCAAGGTACGGATTCCTTTTTCTTTTAACATTTCCAATGCCTCGTCCAAATCGTGCACGTGATAAGCGATGTGATGAACCCCTTTACCTTTTTGTCTTAGGAATCGAGCGATGGGTGAGGTTTGATTGTTTGTCGGCATGAGCAGCTCTGTCCGGTATCCGTTTACTTCCATGATTGCGATTTCGCTTTCAACCCCTTTTGCCTCACTTCGATAGCGATCGATTAATTTGCCGCCAAGAACTTGCTCGTAAAAAGATATGCTTCCCTCCATATCGCGGACAGCTATCCCGATATGATCGAATTCATAATTCATAAATACACTCCTTTACATTCAGTTTGAGATTCATTTTACCATAGTTGATGACACTAAAAATATTGGCAGGTGATACGGTGAAACACTTATTTTTATTCGGTGGAACTCCGCCTTTCACTCCGGAGTTAGGGAAACTATTTGCTGAAAAAGCCAATCAAGGATCCAAAAAGATTGCGATTTTGTTTTTGGAAAGGGAGGGCTGGCAGGCGTATATGTCGAAGTATACTTCGATATTGGAACAGTGTGGTATCCATCACTTCTATTACATGCCGCTCCATTCCAAAGTCTCTTCATACGAGTTAGTACAGCTGTCTAAATGCAGTGGCATCATCATTGGTGGGGGAGATACCGTGCGCTATCGTGATTACATAGTAGATACAGCAATCGGTGAATTAATCAAGCAGTTATACCAATCAGGCGTACCTGTTGCCGGGTTTTCGGCAGGAGCATTACTCAGTCCGGAACAATGTGTCATACCGCCTGTAGACAATAAAGAGGGGAAACATTTATTCCTTCCCGGTTTGGGACTTATCAGCCAAGTCATCATCAGTGTCCATTATACGAAATGGCAAGAAGAAGAAAATTTGCTGAAGGCTATCCGCACAACAGCCGTTCCAATTGGTTATGGATTAGATGACGGAGCAGGTTGTTACTTTAGAGAGCAGATATTGGTACAAACAGAGGGAAGTGTCAACGTTTTGCAAAACGGAAGGGGGAATTAGATGATTCAATTGGCTGACGACTATAAAAAACGTTCGATTCGCTTCTTAGAAATTTGGCAAAAGCAAGGTTGGCGGATGAAGGTTTATGGTATTTCCTATCAGGGAGAAAAACCGAGGAAAGTACTTGTTGATACAGCCAGAACATTAGCATTGCAGACCGTGCCTTTTCCGGCAGTAAACAACGACCGTTACGGCGTCGGGTTCATCGGCGTTCACGATGGGAACAATGCTGATTTTATTTTTATTGACTGGTGGTCCAATGAAAACGAACTGAATCATCATGTTTTTATTTCCAAGCATGGTGAGAAACCGCAGTTTGAGTATTGCACACCCAAAGGACTTATTGCCTGCACATGGGATCTAAAGGTTTTGAATTTTGAGCGGGACTGTTGGGTGATGTCCGTATTGAACAATCCGTCTGGCATACCGGACGTGGAACAGTACCTGCAGTATCGGATGAATGAAGATTTCTAAGAAAGGAATGGGACTTCGATACATCCACGAAGCCCCCATGCATTTAGTTTTTTAATACGGTTATGGCGTTTGCCAGTTTCCGGGCGAACTCTTCCGGTTTTTCAACGGACTGGACATGGAGGTATTTAATATTTGGCTCGGCAAACAGCCAGTGATTGTGCAGAGCGGTTATCGTAAGATCATTTTTACCCAATGCCCGCGTAAAGTCGGGTACTTCCTCTGGTAAAACAACGATTTCAGCGTGATTCAGGGCTGTACCGTCTTCTTCCAGTGATTCAAAATGAATTTCCATCGACAATTCACTCTTAAAGGGACGCCCCTGAACCGTTACATCCAAGTTCCGTTCTTTTTCCGCTTCGCACATTCCGTCCTCTACCTCGGTTTCTACTCCGAGGATGTCACCGAAAGTCCGGGCGATTTCTTCAATATCTGGCATAGTCGTCATCTCCTTTAATGGTTTATAAGTTTCTATTTCCCTCTGCAGACAAACGTACACCTATGGTTTATCGGAAAAAGTTCCAGCATAAGAAATAAAGGGGGAGTTCAGCTTGATTATCATCCAAAAAGCGCAGCCGGAGCATGCGGCAGGAATAGCGAAAGTGTGTACCGTGGCAAATTGGAATACGTATAAGGATATTCGCAGTAAAGCCTATATAATAAAGGTCGTGGAAGAATTTTATAAGGAAGAGCGGATAGTAAAGGAAATCCAACAAACGGATAAAGCCTGGGGAGGCTGGTTTGTCGCTATCGATGAAGAATTTGTTGTCGGAGCGGCTGGAGGGGGGATGACGGCAGAAAAAGAGGCGGAGTTATATGTGCTTTACCTGGATCCAAACCGCCGGAACGAAGGGATTGGAACACAGCTGCTTCAGTCAATCACAGAACTGCAAAGAAAGTGGGGAGCAATCAGGCAATGGGTATCCGTCGCAAAAGGAAACCAAAAAGGGATTCCGTTTTATGAAGCTCGGGGCTTTCAATTTCAATCAGAGCAACCGGATGATGGCAGTTTGGCAGACGAGAGTTATCGTTCACTTCGTTATATGCGTCTGATAGAGCCGATAAGGTAGAAAGCAGGAAGGGGATATGGATGGAGGGCAATTTCATTGCAGCCATACTTGGACTAATCATCTTGTTGATTGTTTATGTAAAAATCCGGAATGTTTTCTGGTACTCGGTGGTTCACTCGGCATTTTCCCTGGAGGAGTATAGTCGCACTGCCCATTTGTTTGAACGCAATGGGATACCATATAAGGTGAAGGCACATCAGCAAAAACACTTACCCCATGGCGGTATTCCATCGGTCGAGTCAGGTGAACACCTTACGCAATATGATTTTTTAGTGAAAAAAAACTATGTAGAACTAGCTCGAAAGGTGTTAGATGGGACAGGACTTGATCGATAAGCGGATAAAAAAATTCTTATGCTGATTTTAGCGACAAATGGCATTCCGCTGGGTATCCGATGATCGGAATTTAGCTCGTTGACAGCTGATAATGACGCTGAAAAACCAAGCTCCAATGTGGGAACTTGGTTTTTAAGTTTGCGGTTTGGCAAGTACCTTTCATATTTACCACTGCATGTTCACAGGAAGTATCTTTTCGATTGCCTGTAAATATACATCTTTCTCATCGGCATTTATCCATAGGTGAATCATGCCGTGGTCTTCGCTGCTTCTGATAAGACGACCAATGCCTTGGCGTAACCGAAGCAGCATATAAGGCTCATCGACGGATTCGATTGGATTACCTGCATGCTTCCGTTTGGCCTGAAAGACTGGATCGTGTGGCGGAAACGGAAGCGAGGCAACAATCACCTGGGTTAATGCATTTCCCGGAACGTCCAGTCCTTCCCATAAATGATAGGAGCACAATACAGACGATGGATCTATCTGAAATTTACGGACCGTTTCGCTGATTTCCCGGTCCCCTTCATACAGGAGATTAAAGGGCCAATCCCGTTTGTCTGCCCAGGAACGGAACAAATCCATTTCTTCTTTGGAAGAGAACAATAGTAAAGAATGTCCATCATTTTCCTGAAGCTGTTTACCGATATCGCTCCATTTGTACTCATAATCCAGGTGGCCGAAAATCGACATCTGCTCTGGATAATCAAAAGGGGAATCGACCGAGAAAGAGTCGTACGTTTCGATGCCTAAACTACCAGCCAAGTGAGAGAAATCTCCACTTTGTGATAACGTGGCAGAGGAAAAAATAAAAGGAATGTTTTGGGAGAAAACTTCTTTCCTCAATACTTCTTCCACCAATCTTGGCATGATAACCAGCGTTGTATCTGATTCAGCTTCTTCTAACCAGTAAATCCCTTCATCATTTTTCAATAAAATCGATAATCCGTAAGAGAAAAATTCCAGGTATTCTTCAATGATACGAATATGATAAGAATCCATCGTGAAAAGTTCGGCATCGAACACTAATTGTTCCAAAAGCTGTTGTACCTTTTCATTCAGTGTCCGTGCCATTTCAAGCATATTTCGGCTTAACTCGATTTCTTTGCGGTTGGAGCCTTCGACTGTGTTTGACTTGTCCGCTAACAATTGAAACCAATCTTCGTGCAAAGTGATGATATCTTCAATTAAATAAAGGGTTTCTTCCCGGACATCCTGGCTCATATAACCGGTCAACACGTTCGTCAATGTATCTGCATGGAACCGGTAAGTCAATCCCTTTTGTGCTGCGAATTCCAATAAATGCCCTTCATCGAAGACAACACAGCTGGATTCAGGCAGCAACGGCATTTGGCCTTCCCGTTTTCTTGATTCCTTTGTCCATATATGTTCCATGTAGAAATCGTGCGAACAAACAATCAGATCGGTGGCATGACGGTAGTATTCCCGATTCAGTGTTTGGCCGCTGCGGTGGCGCCATTCACAGGTCGAGCATTGCTGAAGAGGATCCCAGGCAATTTTCTCCCAGGTTTGGTTGGAAACCCATGGATACTCTTTGCGGTCACCGTAGCGTTCAAATGCCTTCATGGAAGCACCCTGTTCAAATACAAAGTCAGGAATCTGGTCGTGGACAGCTAATATGCTTTCATCGTTAGTGCGGTTTGCCAGGGGATCAAGTTTTCTCATGCAGACGTACTGCTCTCTTGATTTGGCGAGTCGGACATCGATGTTCAAGCCGAGCGCTTTTTCCAGCTTTTCGATATCTCCATCCTTTTTGACCAGCTGCTCAATCAGCGTTTCATCTGCACACGAAATAATAGCTGGTTTTCGTTGATGGCGTGCATAACAAATGGCATAAAGCAGGTAAACAAACGTTTTTCCCGTACCGACGCCTGCTTCTGCAAATATGGTCCGCTTGTTTTTAAAGGCTTGTTCCAATTGAAAAGCCATGTAAATTTGTTCATCTCTCAATTCGTAACCTTGTTCCGGTAACATATCGTAAAAAACGTCGCCTACATAGTCGCCAAGGCGATCGTAAAAATTTTCCGTCTTGTCAACGGTAAATGGAAGTGAACTTGTTTTAGACATAACATTCTCCTCAAATACTTGATCGGTCGCTAAACTTTAATATTACCATAAAATCCAACTCGATAACGATATGAAATCTGGAATCAGATACATTTTTTTATAATGGGTTTTACTCTTCCCATACAAAAAACCGCACCTGATTAATCGGGCGCGGGTCGTGATGGTCAGCCAGTTTCCATATGAAGAAGGACAACACCTGCTATGATCATCAAAATAGACATGATTTTCAGCTTGTTATATGTTTCTTGAAAAAATAAGATGCCGATGACAGCTGTGGATACTACCGTCACTCCAGACCAGACAGCATAGACAAAACCGACTTCGAAGTAGTTAACAGACAGCGTTAAACACGTCAGGCACAGCGCATAACTCACAAAAGCGGAGATGGTTGGAATCGGTCTTGTATACCCCCGGGCAAGCTTGACCGACAGGTTCGATAAAAATGCAAAAACAAGACTGCTGATCAAATACACATAAGCCATCAAGCACCCTCCCCGGCAGTCGACGTCTTACGGGGAGTACTCATGTTGAGCCCGACCACTCCGACAATAATTAACAAGGTGCCGGCAACTTTGAGGGAAGAATTCGATTCTCCGAAAGCAAGGATTCCGACGCTTACAATTAATGCGGTGCCGACTCCCGACCAAATGGCGTTCACCACACTGATTTCCGCATGGTAAGCAATGGTAATGTATAAAGTTAGGGAGATGGCATAGCAGACAGCGACAGTGACCATTGCCATCCAATTGTTGTCCGCAAGCTTCATGAACGAGGCACCGATTGCTTCCAACAGGATCGATGTACTCAGTAAGCTGTAAAATTTCATGTTGTTGTCCTCCTTGATAAATCTGACCATAAGCTTTTTTCAACAACAATTGCTTCATTAAATTTTCCTAACGATACCTCATGAAAAAAGCATTAAAACCAACATGAAATAATTTTAACTATTTTGTAATTTTCTTGATAAAAATAGTAATCTTCCAACACGGCTGCCAAAGGTTTGGCGATGATAGGAGAAGTTCTATAAATAAAGAGAGGATTGGGATTGAAAACCTTGTCAGATATGCTGACAAAAGCTTAGCTGGCAGGACAACTTGATGATATATTAAGTAGGCAAATGAGAGAAAAAGGGGAGTCAACTCAGTACGAGGGCAAAGTTGTACGGAGGTAGAGAAAGACCTCTGAGGATTCTATCCTAAAAGAAAACTCATAAAAACAGAACGAGTCCGAAAGCCTGTGCCTTCGAATCATCGTTCTGTTTTGCTTTGGGCGTTGTGCGTTTATCCTAGCCCTGTTGTTATTCTTTTTCCAAATCATAGACACCTTCAGGGCTATGTAGTTTGACATGCCTTTCATCTATGACTTCCAAGTTTACCTCTTTTGCAACAAGCTCTGTATCTTCCTCTTGATTGGAAAGTAGCATGCCGGAAAAGGATTGGTCAGAATGATGGTTGATAGCCAGAACCAGTTCCTGGTTATCACTTGTAATATGAACGTTATTGGTTAATCCTTTCGTAAAAGTGACTGTCTGTCTTGATTCTATTTCTCTCCAATCACCATATAAGTTGTCCAGGGCCAGGTTTTTAAACGCTTGAAACGTGTAGGAAGCAGTGCCGTCAATCGTTAACTCTGCAGTTGTTCCCCCCGTTTTTTCGAGTCTGGCGTTTCTTCCCTGCCATTCCGGAGAATCTTCCGGTGATTTGACGATTTTACCGAGAATGGCATTGCCATCCTTGTCCTGTATATCCATAAAAAATGTAGTAAGCTTATCTATTTCATTGTCTTCTTCCGACCTGCTGAACTTTTGAAAATGGACTGAACCCAGTCCAAACTCCATGCTTGGCAGCTCGGAGTTCCCCCAGCCGTATTTGTCCATTTCATACAAGTCATTCAGTTCCTTTGTCAGCTGCTCTTCTTCTTTCTCGCCGCGTTGTTTCTGGCTCGCCTCCTCCACTGTCAGCTCCAGTTTATTATCTATTTGATTATCCTTCGTGTGTGATTCTGCGGTGGAACTTGCCTGACAACCTGCAAGTAATGCAGCAATGACTACGGGAAGGAACAGGGTCTTTTTTTCCAAAATAACACTCCTATAATAACTAAAATTGCCGATAGAATTGCCTAGTATAGTGTATCAGTTTTGCTGTTTTTTTTATAGAAGAAATTTTTTAGGAAAATCAGCAAGTCTGGTCGGTTGAAAAGCTGTCAGAGAAATCCTTATACTTGGGAGTACAAGAAAAGGAAAGGAATTTGACAATGTTACATGAATTCGTAGTCCAAGTAGGGGCAGATAGAGTGGAAGAATCGATTGAGAAGTTGACAGCATTCGGCTTATATAACCTTTATTACGAGCCGCCGATCGAGATCATCCAAGTTGAAAATGGTTATGATTATCAGGAAATGGAACAAGAATATGCGGAAATAAAAGTATATGCGGAGGAAAACAGTGTGCCCGGTCTTCCAGAGGAATATTTCACACTGATTGAACAAGCATTGGAGGTTCCAAAAGAAAAAATTGCTTACCGGAAAGTGGACAAGCAGGAGTGGGATACATCTTTTACAGATATTGATTTGGGAAATGGCTGGGTGCTTTGTTACTCTGGCGATGAAACGAAGTATACCGATCAGCACGTATTGAAATTTGAGCCCCAAGCTGCATTTGGTACTGGTCTCCATGAAACTACACAAGATTGCCTGCGCATCCTGTTATCGATGGAGCTATCCGGAAAAACTGTTCTCGATCTGGGAACCGGTTCAGGGGTATTATCGGTAGCGGCGGGGTTGAAAGGTGCAAATTCGTTGACCGCTGTCGATTATGAGCCGGTAGAAAGAGAAATTCGACTGAATGCCGAGCTAAATAATTTGCAACAGCCGCTGCTAGTAGAAGAGGCAGACCTTCTGGACGGTGACTATCTCGTGTCAGAGGAATACGACTTCATCATCATCAATATTGGTGCGGATGAAACAAGAAAGATAATGGATCGACATCAGTTGGCAGAAAAAAGCGATCTTTTCCTTATCTCGGGTATCGTCGAGTGGAATGTGACAAGTGTTCTTACAGCCTTTCGACAAGCTGGTTTTTCTGTAAAGGAAAAACGACAGACCAATGAATGGATGACAATCTTGTTTGAAAAAAGGCCAGGATAAGCAAGGCTAAAAAAAGTGTTCGCGGATAATTTTTCCATGATAGAGTATTTTATAGGGTGAAAAAGGGCAACTTGTATGCTTTTTTCCCGAGGAAGCAAGAAGACCGGTTAACAACAATAATTTATTCAGCCCTTGGCTGTCATGGCAAGCATCATCGTTTCAAAGTATTACGTCGGTTTTAGGTCCAGGCCAAATCGGGAAGAAACGCTGTGCGTATGTTTTTTTCTTTGTATAGACAGGGACTAAATTTAAAGAAGGAGAGATGATCATGAAGGTTTTCGTAGCTGGTGCAAATGGCCATACCGGCCGCTTGATTTTGCAGTATTTAGTAGAGCGCGGCCATGAAGCATATGGGATGGTACGAGATGAGCAGCAGGCTCCCCGATTGAAAAATATAGGTGCACACGTTGTGACCGGTGATTTGGAAAAGGATTTATCTGATCTCGTGAAGGGTATGGACGCGGTAATTTTTGCAGCTGGATCCGGCTCAAAAACCGGTCCCGAAAAAACGAAAGATGTCGATCGAGATGGAGCAATCAACTTGATCGATGCGGCAAAACAGCAAGGTATCGACCGTTTTGTCATGCTCAGTTCGATATTCGCTGATCAGCCTGATGTAGCGGAGGGGACGTTCGGTTACTATCTGCAAATGAAAGGGGAAGCCGATGAATACCTGCGGAAAAGTGGCTTGACGTATACCATTGTCCGGCCGGGAGGTTTGACACATGAGGCACCAACTGGTCGAGTTCAGGCTGCTGAGGACGTTGAAAGAGGTTCTATCAGCCGAGATGATGTAGCAAATGTAATCGTGTCTTCTTTGGAAGAAACAAACACTTACCAGAAATCTTTTGATGTAATAGAAGGGGAAGTAGAGATTCTGGAAGCGTTGAAACAGCTGTAAACATAAAAAGGGACTGGGACAAAAACATCGTGATCCAATATAAAATCCGAACGATTCCAATTCGTTCGGATTTTTGGTTGAAAAAATAAACCGTTCTTCCATTCACTTTTAAAAAGAGCACCCTCCACTCCGGCTCCCACTAGAATCTGAGTCCCTTACCTTGGTTGGAGATATTTTCTCTTTTGGTATGTTTTCCGTGGTGTCAATTGTGAACCCGGGCCCGTGGAAAGCGCAGTACCTTGCCGTAGCGATACGAAGCAGGCATCGAAATCGTGCTTTGGTGGCTATACTTTTGACCCGGCCACTTTATATCCAAACGCCTATTAAATAAACAAAAATACCAAGGATCAAGCTGCCGATAGCAGGCACCAGTGTTTTCGACCGACTGACCAGATTCATCAACCCAAGGTAAAAGAAGAAAATGGCGATGTAGGTAAATGGAGAAACCATTTGGAAGACAGATGCTAAGAAAAGCAGAAGAAGGGCCACAAGAGTATGTAATCCGGCCAGTTTTCCAGAGTGTTTTCTTGCTGTCATGACAATCGATCCTTTCAGTTTGATTCCCTGCCATTATACGCCAATTTCCAACGGAGGGGAAATCGATCGCAAAAAAAGGCGAAAAGGGGAGTGGCCCGAAATTACCTTTCCGCCTTATATAATAGAAAGGAGACTAAAATTGGAGAACACTAATCACATTTCCTACAGCTGTTTCTTCACCGCTTGAACAGCGCCTGTAAAGCGTTCTTTCAGATTATCAAGATTAGGTCGCCTACCGGCCGCCTTCTCCAACATCTGTTGCTTTCTGGATTGAATTGAAGCGCCAAGCTCTTTCAACTTGGCCTGGTGAGTAGATACCTTTGATAGCATACGTTTTATCCCTCCTTCCATACTATAGCGTATGGAAAGGATGCTACTTTGCTAGTATGTTTCTACTAGAATATCCGACCATTTTTGGAAGAAGTCTATTAGATTCCAGCTGGGTAACGTTCGTTTAGTTATCCTTATTATCATTCATCATGTCCGACAACATTTTCGTCATCGATTTGAATTTTTCCTCGTCGTTTAGCATATCCTTCATCGCGCCGAAGGCTTCTTTGGAAAGCTTGGGATCGTTGAGAACCTTCTCCATCAATTTGCTGCTATCTTCACCAGAAGAGAAATTTTTCAATAAATCACTAAAATCTTTGTTCGCCATTTGTTTTACCACTCCATTCACAAAGTTTTTCGGAAAATGATTCCGTACATATTGAAACGCCTGCCGAAGACCATTTCTTACTTGGGGGGTGTTAAGTGTCTGGTATAACCCATGCAGTTTTTCCATCGAATCGGTGTTGAGTTTCTTTGCCTGCCATTCAACTTTCAAGCGATCCATAAACGAAGATGGATCGATCAAAGCTGTTTGAGGTAGTTCTTTATGATTGCCTTCTAGCATTTTTCGCTGTTCTTGAACATCGGTTATTTGCCTGAATCCGTTAGCGGTTTTTTCATAAAAGAGCGTCCTTTGTGCCATTATTTCACCATCCTTCTTTATACTTTCTCTACATAAGTACGTAGCGGGGAAGGTTTCGTCCGTGTGAATGTCTAGTACATTTCTCACTTTTTGAAAATAGATGTTAATCCTTGCTTCTAGCAGTTCACATGACTATTTTTGTGGAAATCCGCACTATTATGGCTTTTTCGTCTATACCAAGTATTGGAGTTTTCATAGGTTGTTAATGTGAGGCCTCACCGAAAAACTTTTTAATAGAATAGAGGTGATAAGGCATGGCTATCGTAGCTGCAATCCTATTGTTGTTCTTCTGGTTTGTAGTATTTACACCAATTATTCTATTAATTGCTGTTTTGGCTGCCCTTGGCATCTAAAACCGACAATATAAGCCAGCTTCTCACTCCTCATCCAGGAAAGATGCTGTACGGTAGAGGAAAAGGGCAATGACGACTCGTCATCGCCCTTTTACATACGGTCATAGAGGTGCTGGGAAAGCACGAAAATAAGCAATAGCATACTGGGAGTCAACTGAAAAACTGAAGTTTTATGATAGGTAGAATTTTAAGAAAGCGGTCAGTGCGGAAATAAATTTCCACACTGACCGCTTTTCCTCTAATTTTAGAGGTTTGTGCCCTCTATTCCTTCATTAGTTTAACGATTCGTTTTACGTTTGCCGTAAAAATCGCCATCGCACCTTGAATGCGCATGCCTTCGAGACCCGAAGATGAGGCGGCCTCATATCCGCATCTATGCTTCCATTCGCTATTTTTAGCTTCAATCTTATATCGTTCCTTCGCCCTTTCTTTAAAGGTATCACTGTTTTGAAAGGTGAGTTGATCCATATGTTCTTCGGATTTTAAGCTGACCGAATAACTTTTAGTTTTGGCACCAGGTTTATAACACCCTTTCTGAAGGGACGCGGTATCGCAGAGGCCTTCATACTGAGTTAAACTAATGGATAATTGACGGTCTAGCATCGAATCTCTCCCTTTTATGTATTCCATTCATGTACAAGAAAAAAGAGTGATTTTCTTTTTTAAATCAAAGAGAGATTGGCCCTTGGTAATTCCACGATGAGCGAGCGGTGGAGACGCCTGCAGGAACAGCGCGAGCCGAAGATCCACTTGGTCAAGTGATTTTCTCGACCAAGTTAGCTGAGGCCGTGCCCGCGACAAGCATCCACCGACAAGCGATTCGCGGAATCAACTACGAGCGTTGACAGCCGCTTTAGATTAAAAGGACTTTAACAGTGGACTCGCATACGGGTCATTCCTTTTTACGATGGTTTTATCTTTCATCATTCCGGCTTTCCAAAACCCTGGAAATCTTCATCGAATATTTGTTCGAATTTGTCAGACTCGACAACTTCTTTGATGTCTTTTACATACTGTTTATCAACGTCAGCAGTGTTTACCACGACACGATTTCGATAATCATCAGGCATGTTTTCGAGAGCATGGCATCTAATAAGTTTGCCACTGTATTTTAATTGGAAAAATCTAAAAATTTTATCATTACAAAGATGCCAGTCTTTTATGGAAACAGGCGTCTTTTCATGATAAGATGCAAACACCGACAAGCGAGGAGTGACCAATATGGATGGTAGAAAACGCGAGCTTATAAAACGAGGGGATACGGTCGATATCGTGTTGAAGAAAGACCAGCGGACAGGAAAGCTGACTAGGGGAGTTGTGCAAGACATACTCACGAATTCAAGGGAACACCCCCATGGAATTAAAGTGCGTTTGGAAGATGGACAGGTCGGAAGGGTCAAGTCCATCCTTAAGGATTGAAAAATAGGAAACAACGAAAGAGGAGCTGCCCATCATCTCAAAATAGATGGGCAGCTCCTTTTTATTTTACCAGTCCCAAGCTTTGTAAACCTTTATAGATTCCGGAATCTTCTACAGTCGATGTCCGATGCTTGGCATACTGGAAAAGGTCGGGATGAGCATTCCCCATGGCAAATCCTTCGCCGACAGCCTGCATCAATTGTTTGTCATTCATGCCGTCACCGAATGCTATCGCGCTTTCTTTTGGGATATCCAGTCTTTTAAGTAACTTGGTTACAGCCTTTCCTTTATTGACACTGTCTCTAATCACGTCATAGCAGTGGTCAAGTCCGCTGACATTTACTTGGGAAAAATCGATGTCATCCTCCACTTTGTAGAGAGCAGGGTCTGTTTTGGATAGTTTCATCAGGGTAACACCTAAAATCTCATCCATCACTTCCGGTCCGAAGAGGGCGTTTTTTTTCAATTCAAAAACATCGATGAATTGCTTTACGACATCCGATTCCAACGATGTGTAATAATTTTTCTCACTTGTGTAAAGTACCATTTCATGACCATGACTGCTGGCCGTTTCGCTAAATTTGCGTACGGTTTCAGCCTTCAGCGGTTCGTCGACAATCACTTCATCCTGATAGATAGCGAAAGCACCGTTATAACCGATAAAAGAATGAATGTCGAGGTCCGCTGCTATGTCGGCAATTTCATGGAGAGGACGACCGGTTGCAAGAAAGACTTCCACGCCTTTTTCTTTCACCTCTCGTACTGCTTGTCTTGTCGAATCCTGGATTGTATGGTCGGAACGTAGAATCGTCCCATCGATGTCTAAAAACAAAACCTTGTAGTCGCTCATGTGATTCTCCTTTTTGCTGCAAATAATTATACGTTAACTAGATAGAATCTTACCATATCTCTTGATATTATTGAAAAGATGCCACCCGTCTTTTCCTCATCATTCGTACAAGGCTATGCTAAAATAGGTAAAAGCACGAAAATAAAACACGGGAGAGTGGATATGAAAAGTGTACATAGACGGACGAAGGTAATAGATTTCCGGGATGACGATTTTATAGAAAAGATTAATCAACTCGGGATAAGAGACGATTTCTTATTGATAGCAGCTATGGAAGTGCAATCTCCTTCCAGGGTTGTGCTGGGGGAACTATTTTTGAATGATGAATTTGAACTGGAGGATCCTGGAATTAATGGACGTCTGGTACCAGAGGTGTTGGATAATCTTACGAAGATAGTAAGTAACTTGAAAGCAGTCCGTTTTTATGTAGGACAGGAACATTATTCTGTTCAGACGCCGAGCAAGGAAGAGATACAGCTTAAGGTTGACGAAATAAATCGCCACTATGATTGTCTGGGCAGTGAAAAAATTCAACGATGGCTTTATGAGAATAATTCAGATTATCGTGGCAAAATAATATCCGCCCAGGCAGTAACTGAACAGATTTTTCAAACCGTCTATGTATCCAATTTGGAATTTACTGATTTACAAGCGACTGCTGCCGATTATTTGCAGATACCTAAAACCGACAGTCCCATTCAGATAACCAAAGCTAAGGAGGACAAAGTGTATGTCGGCCTGCTGCTCCATGGCAATAAAGTGGAATGGAAAAAAACGGAACATAGCAAAAAAGAATTACAGGATAAGCTCGATCGAGAATACAGAGAATGGTGGCGTATACATAAGGATAAAGCGGACTTATGCAACAGAATAATTGTTCCGCTTGATATACAGCAAGATCAAACCTTCATTGCTATAAGCCATTATGCTTTTCCTGGATTCGGAGGTAACTTTAAGTCAGGACGGGTGCGATTCAACGTTTGTTCGAGCTTCTTAGAAGGGATGCTATCCAAAGATTACTTGCAAAAGCAAAACAAACTACGGAATAGCAGCCAAATCGAATTTTTTATACTACTCGACGGGAATCTCGATATTGTTTACACTTTGGGGCTTAACGATCGATATTGCCAAAAGTGCGAAGAATTTCATTATCCGCTGCCAGAACATTTCCTTCTGAATGACGGCCAAGGAAAATACAACACGTTCATCCGTCAGAGGCACATTTCTGTAGAAGTTGGTTTCTTGAATAAAACGAAGTATTTGTTCGATGAATTTGATTGTCCCGATTGTGGAGAAGGGATGAAAAAAGTTTATCAAGTATTCCAATCACCTTCTAAAACAAAAGGGCACCCAACTCTCGATGAGGACGAACATGAAATGGACGATTACCTTTCGATGGAAGCAAAAATGGAAGCGGAAGAGAGAAGCAGCCAGCATGAGCTGGAGTGGGTTACAGAACAAGATCAATCTATATTTGAACGCAGCCCCATTGATGAGGATTGGTAATGCGTAAACACCAGGCTATTGGTGGTCCATATAAACCGAAACAATCAGCCTTTTTCCATTTCTTTTTTTGAAAATTTTCGTTATCCTTGTGAACATATACAAATGGGTTAAAGAGGGGAAGCAGATGAAGCAAATATATAGTACGATCATCCAATTTCGCGGAAGCCACTATGAATTTGGCTGGAAACAAGGAGAAGAATTGAAAGACTCTTTGACGGTGAAAAACCGGGAAAAGCAGTGGAAGGTACGAAAACCACGATTTACCGTCGATGAGGAAGAGGCGAAACAGGCTATTAATCGATTTGCTCCAGGTGTCTGGCAGGAATTACTCGGACTTCGAGATTCTTTGGAATGGCCGATGCAACAGGTATTAATGGAGTTTGGCGGGTATCGTGTCGAGTATGAGAAATCAGGATGCTCGATTGTTACTGGAGACAATTTTTTAGTGCGGAATTACGATTATCACCCCAAAACATATGAAGGACGTTACGTGATGTTCCAGCCGACCGATGGAGGATATGCCATCGTGGGCCCTTCGCAACGCATCACAGGTCGTCCTGATGGTATCAATGAGAAGGGGCTGATACTTGGCTATAACTTTATGCATCGGAAAAAACCGGGTAATGGATTTATTTGTGCCATGATCGGCCGGCTTGTACTGGAATCGTGTGCCAATGTAAAAGAAGCCGTCGCGATGTTGAAAGAAATCCCGCATCGTCATTCGTTCAGTTATATTGTGTACGATGCCAGTGGTGAAACATTTGTTGTGGAAGCATCTCCAAGAGGGATTGAAGTGCGGCAGTCCAAAGTATGTACCAATCATTTTGAAATCATGAAACAAGAAAACCGCAACTATTTAGTGGACTCTGAACGTCGTCATAGAATTATCGAAGGAGAACGCCATTCCTTTAAAGACGGTTATGATGCATTTCGGCTGATGAATGATTCGGATAAAGGGGTTTTTTCCGATCAATATCGTAATTGGGCCGGCACAATCCATACATCGGCATACTTCCCAAGAGAAATGAAAGCATGGTTTGCGCTTGGCGGAAACCAGGAACCAACAGAATTGGATATAAAGGCGTGGTTGGAAGGTAGTAACTATCCAGCCGAACAAATAATTGGAGAGGTTGATACCGACATTCCGTTCGTCCACATGGATGAAGGTGCCAGCTGGATGAATGGGAAACGATAAGGTTGGAATGGATAGCAGGAGCTATCCATTTTTTTATTATAAAAAAATCTGCAAGATGACAAGTGTTGGGAATTTGTAATATAACGCGTGATTTTTCCATTCTTTTGCCACAATATACTGGGATAATGAAAGAACAGACTTTCCCGGAGGATGGTTTTACTTATGGGCAAATATGAGGAAACGATTGGGGAAATGAAAGCAAAGATAGATCAAAAACGTAAAAAATTATATGAGATAGCCAACATAAAGGGTCTTACCAGTTCAGAAGTATTGAAATGCAGTGAAGAATTGGATCAAATGATTTTTGCCTTACAGCACAAGAAGTGTGAGCACCGAAAATAAATAATATGGGGATTGGAAAAAAAGACCATTGCAATTATTTTAAGGGTGCTGTATTATATGAATACAAGCTGCGTTGTACGTAATGATAATAAGTTTTAACCTTTAAACTGTAATAGGGAGTTTTAAATAGAATGTGGAATGTCATGCCTCCACGATAGAGGAAGACAGGAAGGATTCTGCGAACACCCACTTTGAGGAGTGGTGGTTTAAAACTTTATTACGTGAGGTTACGGCAATTGTGGCTCTAATAATGAATGTAAACAGCCAGTCCGGTCAATGGGCTGGCTTTTTGAATGACAATATCCCCTGTCTACTAGGACGGGGGATATTTTTGTTTAAGAGGAAGTATACATACCGCCATTTATATGAATGAATTGTCCAGTCATATAGGCGCTTTCGTCTGATGCAAGCAGGATATAGCTTCCTACATGATCTGCGGGCTGTCCCGGCCGGCCAAGTGGCGCATTGTTTCCGAACTCGCTGATTTGGTCCTCCGGAATTGTGGCCGGAATCAATGGTGTCCAAATCGGTCCTGGTGCTATGCCGTTCACTCGAATGCCCTGTGGCGCAAGCTCCTGTGCGATCGACCGGGTGAAAGCAACAATCGCTCCCTTTGTAGAAGTATAATCTACTAGTTGTTTGTTGCCGACATAGGCATTGATCGAAGCGGTATTGATAATGGTACTGCCCGTTTTTAAGTGCGGGATAGCCGCCTGGGTAATGTAAAACATAGAGAAAAAGTTGACGTCGAATGTTCTCCGTAACTGAGCAGGGCTGATATCACGGACATTTTGTTTTACTTCCTGTCGGGCTGCATTATTCACCACAATATCCAGTTTTCCATGCTGATTGACTACGTCCTCTACCAGCTGGTTACAAAAATTTTCGTCCCCAATATCTCCCGGGTGAAGGGTGCATGTGACACCTTCTTGTTCTATCCGTTGTTTGGTAGCTTCTGCATCTTTGTGTTCATCTAAATAAGCAATGGCGACATGGGCGCCTTCTTTTGCATAACCGATAGCAACAGCTTTACCTATCCCACTGTCTCCTCCGGTGATTAACGCAACCCGATCCTTTAATTTTCCGCTGCCGACATGGCTTTCTACTTCATAAATCGGTTTAGGATCCATTTCTGATTCCAATCCTGGCTGACGGGATTGCTGCTGGGTAGGAATGCCGTCAGACAGAGGCGTTTGTTTGCTTAATTCATCCATATCTAATTCCTCCTTGAATTGTTGCATTGGACTCTTTTTGGATATACCCCTTTCCATTGTGCAGGAAACAAGAACAGAGGTTTGTTTTTCCTTTCCTTAACATGTGTGATATTGCTCTCTTTTTATGTTGGTAACCGAGAAGGATTCATGGTATTCAGCTGGTGAGATTTTTAAACAATCATATCCGGATGGTTTCCAGCTATTCGTCATTATGGTAGCCTTAACTTATCGAAAATTTCCAATAAGCGTCGGTAAAAAATATTAACGACGCAGGTCATGAATCATCAGATGTATTTCTAGATTGTTGGGAGAATGTGGAGAAGAGGTGTCGGAATGGAGCAATCAAGACTGACAGCAGAAACAGCGGCAAGAAAATTTATAAGCAAACATTTCCCAGATTGCCAGGGAGCGATATTGGCAGGGAGTGTGGTAAGAGGAGAAGCTACTACTGCTTCTGATTTAGACATCATCGTTTTCGATAGTCGGTTATCCGGAGCTTATCGAGAGTCTTTTATAGAATTTGATTGGCCGATCGAGGTCTTCGTCCATACGTTTCATTCTTATAAAAAGTATTTTCAACAAGATATCGATCGAGCTCGGCCATCCTTGCCCCGTATGGTGTTTGAAGGCATTGTGCTGAAAGACACGGAAAAGCAAATTCCGGGGATAAAAAAAGAAGCAGAGGAACTGTTGTCGGCTGGTCCTAAATCCTGGACTACTAGAATGATAGCGCAAAAACGTTATTTTCTTACCGATGTACTTGATGACTTTATTGGAAGTCATCATCGCGCTGAAGATTTACTGATTGCAAGCACACTGGCTCAACTAACGAGTGAATTTTATTTGCGGGTCAACAGGCAATGGATAGGAGCTTCCAAGTGGATACTACGCGCTCTGCGGCAATACGACATTGATTTTGCGGAACGGTTTACGCTGGCCTTCGACAGCTTCTACCGAACCGGCGATAAAGAGGAAATAATTCAGATTGTGGATAGCGTTTTGGATCCTTATGGAGGACGGTTGTTTGCTGGGTTTTCTCTCGGGAAGGATGACTCCCTTCAAAAGGAGGTTAGAAAATAACAATGCTTGATTACTTATACAAGATTATCAGAACACTTTTTCTGGATGTAATAGCTTGTATTAAAGGATTTATTTATGGCTTTGTGGTCATCGGATTAACCATGTTTGGACTTGGAGCAATTACTTATTTATTGATAATGGTAAAAAATGTTATCTGGTGATATGGGGGGAGAATAAACGAAATAGAAAGTCATTTGCAAGGAGAAGATAAAGATGAATAAGATTGATGCTGTATTTATAGATCGGGACGGAACAATAGGTGGAGATGATACGGTACATTATCCTGGCACATTTGAATTATATCCTTTTTCGCTAAAAACGATCAGGCGATTGACTAATGATGGTGTAAATGTTTTTTCTTTCACTAATCAACCAGGTATTTCACGTGGAGAAGCAACGATACAGGAATTTACGGAAGAATTGCAACGTTTTGGTTTTACGGATGTTTATATATGCCCGCACGGACCAGATGATAAATGCCCTTGTAGAAAACCAGAGCCAGGGATGCTGCTACAGGCTGCGGATGATTACGGGCTCAATCTGAATAAAACAGTTGTCATCGGAGATCGATGGAGTGACATGGCGGCGGCCGACGAGGTACATGCAATTAAAATCATGGTGGAAACGGGTGCAGGGATAGCTACTTTAGAAGAGAAACCTTCCAAACTTGAAAAGATGAAAATTGACTACATAGCAAAAAATCTAGAAGATGCTGTTGAATGGCTATCTCATACATAGTTAGAAGAAAGCCTGAAAAATCTAGTTGGAGAATAAACAACATTCCAATCCATAAAGAAGGCTGCTGGAAGCATCAATGTCCAGCAGCCTTCTTTTATTTTATAGTATTGAAATACGTGTACACCCTGTTTCCACGTCATTCTTCTAAGACACTAGGTCAGAGAATAGTTTAAACCAAACCACGAGCAATTTCTTGCAAGCTCTCGATCTGCCTTTAGGAGTTGTCGGCCATGAAGGCAGCATCATTCTAGTTATCTTAAATGGGTTGAAACTTTTACGATAGCTGGAAAGAATGTCAGCTATTCCAGACATCATTGGCGATTTCAATAACATGGCGCAATTTAGCCCATTGTTCCTCCTCTGTCAGTAGGTTGCCTTCTTCCGTGGAAGCAAAACCACACTGCGGACTTAAACAAAGCTGGCTTTTGTCTACATATTCAGCTGCTTGCGCGATACGTTTTTTAACCAATTCTTTTGTTTCCAGTTCGCCATGCTTGGAAGTAATCAGACCTAAAACTATCTGTAAATCGGAGCGGTGGACGAAGCGAAGCGGACTAAATCCTCCGGAACGGTCATCGTCATATTCGAGAAACAGACCGTCTACATCGAGGCCGCCAAAAATAACTTCCGACACCGCGTCATAGCCGCCGGAAGCAGCCCAGGTAGACTTATAATTTCCCCGGCAAATATGCATGGTGATCGTCATGTCATCTGGACGGTCCGCAATCGATTCGTTTATACATCGGGCAAAAAAGCGGCTCAACTCGTCTGGATCCTGTCCTCTTTCGCGAATCTGGGTGCGACCGTCTTCCGAGAAGAACAGGGACCAGGAGGTATCATCGAGCTGTAAGTAACGGCAGCCTGCATCGTAAAAGGCTTGGATCGCTTTTTTGTAGGCATCGGTCAAGTCTTTGAATAAGACTTCCCGGTCCTCATAAGGAGGGTATTCCAGCTTGGCACGAAAATGTAGCATATTCGGGCTTGGGATGGTCATTTTTGCAGTGTGGTACCCGGCAATATTATGTAAGAACATATAATCCTCCAGCATAGGATGATTAAGGAAATCCACTTTCCCAGTAACTTTGATGCCGCGGGCTTTCGTTGTGGTACCATGAAACTGGATGCCGCTATTAGGCTGATATGCTTCCACACCCTCAAGTTGTTCCAGAAAATCGAAGTGCCACCAGGCCCGCCGAAATTCTCCATCTGTGACAGCCTCCAGTCCTGCCTGTTTTTGTTTTTCTACCACTCGTACGATTTCTTCATCTTCAATTTTCCTGAGCTGTTCTTGTGTGATTTCTCCTTTTTGTTTTTGAAGACGAGCTTGTTTGATACGTGCCGGTCTTAGAAGGCTTCCGACATGATCTCCTTTAAATGGAGTCTTTTGAATACCTGTTGTGGATTGATTGGTTTGAATGTTATCCATAGGAATCTCCCTTTCTTTTAATAAATAAAAAAGAGCCGTCTAAGAAGAAGGCTCTATCACTCTACATTCTTCTTATCTGTTAGGCGTTAAATGCCTACTGGATTTAGCACCGTGCCGCTTAAGGCTGGTTGCTGAGGTGTCATTGGGCCAGTCCCTTAACCTCTCTTGATAAGCGATTATTCATTTTATTGATTTGGTTGTCCTAAACCTTACACTAAATCAAACAGAAAAACAATAGATATTTTATCATTTTTTTGTGAGAAGAAAGTGAATGCGCTCTCAATAGCTTTCCATTATAATAGGGAAGAAATAGATAAAAGGACCGTAAGAGGGGATAGAATGAAAAAAAGAATAGCCTGGATTATCGGCATTGTTTTTATGTTGTTGGTGATAGTACTGCTTGGAGCAAGCAGCTATTTTTACAATCAAGGAGTAAAACGAGGAGAAAAAGTAGAACTCTACAGCGAAGACCCTGCTGAGCTGCCGAGCAGTGAGATGGATCGTGAGCTCTTGGCTAAAGCCCAAAACTGGTTTGACGGGCAGCAACTTGAAGAAAGGGAAATGACATCATTCGATGGGTTGAAACTTCGGGCCCAGTACCTGGAGAACCCGCAATCCAATGGAAAAGCGGTGATTCTGGCACATGGTTATCGCGGATACGGAGAACAAATGGGCGACCTTGCGAAGTTTTATTATGATCATGGTTTTTCCGTGTTTATGCCGGATGCACGAGGGCATGGAGAGAGTGAGGGCGAATATATTGGATACGGATGGCACGACCGTTTGGATTATGTAGACTGGATTCAGCTGTTACTCGATGATTATGAAATGGATCGCATCTTTTTGCATGGAAATTCCATGGGCGCTGCTTTGGTCCTGATGACCAGCGGGGAGGAGTTGCCTGCTGAAGTGAAAGGAATCATAGCAGATAGCGGTTATACGGATGTCAGTGAGGAACTGTCTCATCAGCTGCGCCATTTATATCACCTTCCTGCTTTTCCTATGATTTCTATTACAAGTGGTATGACGAAGCTTCGGGTAGGCTACTGGTTCGGTGAGGCCTCTGCTGTTAAACAGGTGAAAAAGAATAGCCGCCCTTTGTTTATTATACACGGAGACCAGGATGAACTGGTTCCCACAGAAATGGCCCATCGTTTGTACGAGGCTGCGAATGGGGATAAACAGTTATGGATTGTACCGGGGGCTGGACATACAGATGCCTACGCAGCTGCAACAGCTGAGTTCCAGCGACGCCTGGAACTATTCCTCGATAAAGCATTAGAGTCTAATCATGATTAAAAACTGGAACAAATAGGCAGCGAAAAATTCCATTCTAAGTATTTTGCAATAGGGTTGCACCGCATTTCTGCAGGGCAGCCTTTTTTCTGCTTATCGAGGCTGTCACGGATTTTGGATTATGACTCCATAAAAAATAGTTATCTTTGTACAAATATTTTATTCCCCAGGAAATATCTGAATGGGCAAAAAAGGCAGCAAATAAAGGGTGTGTTCACATCGCCAAAGGATGCTGGAGAACCATCTTCTGATATGACCGTTTATTAGCTTTTTTTTCTCCAAGTTTTATGGAAGAAAAAATATACGACAGCTGAAGGTACAGCTGCCGTATTTTTATACTATTATTCGTTTTTCTTACTCTTTTTCTTTCCTTGATTGATTCGGCCGATTCCCAGTTCACGGGCTTCGCGGTAAAGTGATTTGACAAAGCTTGCGGTCATTAACAGCATAATGATCGAGAATGGAAGCGCAGCAATAATCATCGTGTTTTGCAGTGCCTGCAATCCGCCGGTGTATAAAAGTGCAAGGGCTGTTGCTGATAGTAGAACACCCCAGGTAAGCTTGATGAAATGACCAGGGTTTTGTGATCCGCCTGTCGTCATCATCCCAAGTACGAAGGTACCTGAGTCTGCTGAAGTAATAAAGAATGTACCGATCAGAATCATCGCTACTACAGAGGCAATCATACCGAACGGATAATTAGAAAATACGCCAAACAATGATTCTTCAGTGGCCAAATCAGAAATGTTGGCGATTCCTTCGTGTTCAAGGGAAATGGCGGTACCACCGAAGGTCGAGAACCAGAGAAATCCAATTACTGAAGGGACAAGCAGCACCGTGAAGACAAACTCTCTAATACTGCGTCCCCGGGAAACACGCGCAATAAAGATGCCGACAAATGGCGACCAGGCAATCCACCATGCCCAGTAAAAGATGGTCCAGTCATTGATCCATTGGCGGATATTCGGGTCTAAAGGTGCAATCCGGAAACTCATTTCCGGTAAATGCTGTACGTAGGAACCGAGCGTATTGGTGAAAAGATTCAACAGAAACAATGTCGGTCCCATGATAAAAATCATGGCAAACAGGATGACAGCCAGGATCATATTGGCGTTACTCAGATAGCGAATGCCTTTACTTAGTCCTGTCCAGGCTGAAAGCATGAACAATATGGTTACAATCACTACGATGATAAATTGGATAATAATATTTACAGGAATATTATACAGATAAGACAATCCACCGTTGATTTGGACAGCCCCAAATCCAAGTGTAGTCGCAACCCCCATGACGGTGGCGATTACGGCAAGGATATCGATGACTCTTCCTGTATTTCCTTCCGCTGTTTTTCCGATTAATGGCTGTAATGTCGAACTCACTAAACCAGAACGGTCATGACGAAAATTGAAATAGGCCAGTACAAGGGCGACAATTCCATAAATAGCCCATGCATGGATTCCCCAATGGAAAAACGTAAAACGTAAAGCGTCTTTTATTCCTTGCTGGGTTCCTACTTCTCCAGTCGGCGAATTGATCCCATAGTGGCTGATTGGTTCTGCTGTTCCCCAGAATACCAGCCCAATTCCCATTCCGGCACTGAATAGCATCGCAATCCAAGTAGGCCTGGAGAATTCCGGTTTGTCATCCGGTTTTCCGAGCTTAATTCTTCCGACAGGGCTGAATAATAATACTAAGCAAACAATCACAAATAAGGTCACAACAATTAAATAATACCAGCCAAATTTATTAGCGATGAATGCTTGAATGTTGGTGGTGGCTGTTTCCAAGCCATCAGGCCACGCAACTCCTAAAATAACCAAGATTAGCATAATCCCGGTGGATACTTTAAATACTGGTGTGAACTTCTTCCACATTCTAGTCCATAGCTCCTTTCGTCTCTGAAATAAACAAGAGTAACAGTGCTTTTATCGAATGTACTCTAATAGACTGTACCCCTAAAGCAAGAGAAAAAACGGAAAATGTGTTTGAAATTATAAAAAGCAGGTATGTAGTTAGAAATAAGGAAAGGCTTTTTGGAAAATCAACGTATTCTTTCGATAGCAGATTCCCTTTTTCCCTTAAGGAAATGCTCGGCTTAGGGTACCTCAGCACAAGATTAATATTCATTTTATAAAGTGAACCAGGAAACCCAATGAGGGTTATATGTTGCGTTAGAGCGAGTGCGAAATAGGAATGTAAAAAGAACCTTTTTTCGTCATCGTTTCTTAAAGAAAAGGCAAGAGTAATATGGTAAAATGCAGCTTTAAGGGGGAATTTGGTTGAAAAAGCAATTATTAAGTATCGTATTTATGATGTTTATATTTATTATGACAGGATGCGGGACCGCTGAGCAGGATTCCGTCTCTCTGGATAAACAGGAAAGTCAGACGACAGAGGCGGCAGACAGCGAAAAACAGGGAGATTCTTCAACGGATCCTGAAGCTGTACAAGATATGGAAGAAGCAGGAGATAAGGAAGGTTCTGAAAGCTCTGTTGCCGAGGATACAAAAGAAGAAACGGATACTCAAGCTAGCTCCCTTCCTGAAATGCAGGTCCATTACATCGACGTAGGACAGGCAGATGCCACACTTTTCATGTTCGACACGTACACCCTTTTGCTTGATGCCGGTGACTGGAATAACAATGACGTAATCGAATATTTACATTCGCAAAACGTTTCTCAAATTGATGTAGCCATTGGAACACACCCGGATGCAGATCATATCGGCCAGCTGGACAAAGTCATTAATCAGTTCGAAGTAGACGAAGTTTGGATGTCTGGTAACACAAGTACCTCGGGCACGTATCGCCGGGTACTGGAAGCTATAGATGCCGATCAAACAGGATATGATGAACCGCGTATGGGAGATGTTTTTGATATAGGTGATTTACAGGTTCAGGTTCTTTATCCGGCTTCTATTTCCGGAGAAGTGAATAAGGAATCGCTTGCTTTTAAAATGTCTTACGGCGAAATCGACTTTATTTTTACTGGTGATGCGGAAAGCGCCCAGGAGCAAGAAATGATTGGAAGTGGAACGGATTTAGACGCGGAAGTACTTCAACTGGGGCACCATGGATCCAAAACCTCCACCAGCAAAGCATTTTTAGAAGAAGTCTCACCAGAAACTGCTATTTATAGCGCTGGTAAGGACAATCAGTATGGACATCCTCATCAAGAAGTAGTTGACCGGATAGAGGAATTCGGTGCAGATCTGTTTGGTACGGATGCCCATGGTACGATCATGGTGACGACGGACGGAAAGTCTTATCAAGTAACAACTCATGAAAATGGAAATATCGAACCAGGACAGCCTGAAAGTGATCAGGAAGAGTCGAATCAGGATCAGACGGATTCCAATGAATCTCCCCAAAACTCCAACGGTTCGTGTATTGAAGTTAATAGTGCCGACATGGAGACGATGCAGGAAATTATCCATATTGGTCCGGATAGAGCACAGGAGATAATCGATTTACGTCCGTTTCAATCGATAGACGACTTAACAAATGTTAGTGGTATAGGACCTGCCAGGCTGGATGATATCAAGGAACAGGGAATTGCTTGTATAGGAGGAGGAAAAGCATGAAAGGAATATTGGATCGATTTGAAGACGACAAGTTTGCTGTCATTCTTTCTGAAGAAGAAGAGAAGGAATTTATCCTTGAAAAAAATCAGCTTCCGGAGGGAGCACAAGTACACGACTGGTTAGATTTCACGGTGAAAGATAATGAAATTATCTCGATTCAAATCGACAAGCAGAAAACTAAAGCAAAAAAAGAGGAATCGGAAACAATGCGGAATCGATTGCGTGGAAAATCGAAGGGCAGCAAATTTAAACGGAAAAAATGATGAATAAAAACAAGCTTGAGCTAGCAGCCCAAGCTTGTTTTTTTATTGAGAAGTGGATTTTNCTCCCTTCCTGAAATGCAGGTCCATTACATCGACGTAGGACAGGCAGATGCCACACTTTTCATGTTCGACACGTACACCCTTTTGCTTGATGCCGGTGACTGGAATAACAATGACGTAATCGAATATTTACATTCGCAAAACGTTTCTCAAATTGATGTAGCCATTGGAACACACCCGGATGCAGATCATATCGGCCAGCTGGACAAAGTCATTAATCAGTTCGAAGTAGACGAAGTTTGGATGTCTGGTAACACAAGTACCTCGGGCACGTATCGCCGGGTACTGGAAGCTATAGATGCCGATCAAACAGGATATGATGAACCGCGTATGGGAGATGTTTTTGATATAGGTGATTTACAGGTTCAGGTTCTTTATCCGGCTTCTATTTCCGGAGAAGTGAATAAGGAATCGCTTGCTTTTAAAATGTCTTACGGCGAAATCGACTTTATTTTTACTGGTGATGCGGAAAGCGCCCAGGAGCAAGAAATGATTGGAAGTGGAACGGATTTAGACGCGGAAGTACTTCAACTGGGGCACCATGGATCCAAAACCTCCACCAGCAAAGCATTTTTAGAAGAAGTCTCACCAGAAACTGCTATTTATAGCGCTGGTAAGGACAATCAGTATGGACATCCTCATCAAGAAGTAGTTGACCGGATAGAGGAATTCGGTGCAGATCTGTTTGGTACGGATGCCCATGGTACGATCATGGTGACGACGGACGGAAAGTCTTATCAAGTAACAACTCATGAAAATGGAAATATCGAACCAGGACAGCCTGAAAGTGATCAGGAAGAGTCGAATCAGGATCAGACGGATTCCAATGAATCTCCCCAAAACTCCAACGGTTCGTGTATTGAAGTTAATAGTGCCGACATGGAGACGATGCAGGAAATTATCCATATTGGTCCGGATAGAGCACAGGAGATAATCGATTTACGTCCGTTTCAATCGATAGACGACTTAACAAATGTTAGTGGTATAGGACCTGCCAGGCTGGATGATATCAAGGAACAGGGAATTGCTTGTATAGGAGGAGGAAAAGCATGAAAGGAATATTGGATCGATTTGAAGACGACAAGTTTGCTGTCATTCTTTCTGAAGAAGAAGAGAAGGAATTTATCCTTGAAAAAAATCAGCTTCCGGAGGGAGCACAAGTACACGACTGGTTAGATTTCACGGTGAAAGATAATGAAATTATCTCGATTCAAATCGACAAGCAGAAAACTAAAGCAAAAAAAGAGGAATCGGAAACAATGCGGAATCGATTGCGTGGAAAATCGAAGGGCAGCAAATTTAAACGGAAAAAATGATGAATAAAAACAAGCTTGAGCTAGCAGCCCAAGCTTGTTTTTTTATTGAGAAGTGGATTTTAATCCATTAATTCTCCGATAATTTCATAAGAACGCAGCCGGTCTTCATGATGGAAGATTTGCGAATTGATGATCAATTCATCTGCTTCTGTTTCTTTAATGAACGCCTCCAGCTTTTGCTTGACGGTTTCGGGACTGCCGATGATAGTAGCAGGCGAGTCAATGGTTTTTTGTACTGCTGCCTTTTCATGAGGAGCCCAAATTTCATCCATGTTTTCTACAGGCGGCTGAAGTTTAGATGGCTGTCCGCGTGTGATACTCAAAAATTGCTGCTGCTGGGAAGTTGCCAGGTAATGAGCATGTTCATCTGTATCGGCAGCAACGATATTTACTCCGAGCATGGCATATGGTTTATCCATTTTCTCAGACGGCTGGAAATGATCACGATAGATTCTTAAGGCCGGAAGCGTATAATCCGGAGAAAAATGACTTGCGAAAGAAAATGGCAATCCTTTTAACGCAGCCAGTCTAGCGCTGAATCCGCTCGAACCAAGCAGCCAAATCGGAATATCCAGGCCTGTTCCTGGATAGGCACGGACTCTGGCTGATGAATCCGGATAAAAGTAACTCTCCAGTTCTTCCACTTGCTGTGGGAAATCTTCCGGTGTCGTATTCAAGGTACGGCGTAATGCATATGCAGTAGCCTGGTCGCTTCCCGGAGCTCGGCCCAAACCAAGATCAATTCGTCCAGGGTAGAGGGATTCCAGTGTTCCGAATTGTTCGGCGATCACCATGCTGGCATGGTTTGGAAGCATGATGCCCCCAGATCCGACCCGAATCCGTTCAGTAGCACCAGCCACATGACCAATGACCACTGAAGTAGCAGAGCTGGCAATTCCCGGCATGTTATGATGCTCGGCAAGCCAGTAGCGATGGAAACCCCATTTCTCCACATGCTGAGCTAAATCAACTGTATTTTTATAGGATTGTCCTGCATTGCTGCCTTCGTTGATAGGAGCAAGGTCAAGGACGGAGAACGGTATATTGTTAAAGTGCTTAGTGTTGGTACTCATTACATTCCCACTCCTTTTGTAAATCACTGCCATTAAATCATAAGGCTAAACCAAACCCCAGTCCAATAATCTGTTTGTGATTAAAAAGTCCAGCCCTTCTGCACTATAGCTTATGCTTCAACTGTTTTTTGTATCATGGCAATGGAAAGAACGGAAAATTTCGGATCAGTCAGCGTTCATTGCGAGTCGCTGTTCCACTTACAAAAACGAGGCGAAGATACTCTGGGTCGCTCCGCTTAAATAGCTGTGATTAATCCATTTTCAAAAGGATTTTACCGATGTTTTGGTTGCTTTCCATACGACGGTGGGCCTCTTGTACGTCTTCCATAGGGTAAACCTTATCGATTACAGGCTTTAATTGGTTTTGCTCGAAAAGAGCAAGTGTTTTACTTGCAAAATCTGCAGTTAGATCTGCTTTATACTGATCGGGTCGGGGTGTGAGCAAGGTTGCCTTCAAATGGACACGTTTATTCATTAACTCCATTAAATTGACATTTTCCAGTTGTGTGCCCCCTAGTACGCCGATCAAGATCCAGCGGCCATCCACCTTTATACTGTTCAGGTTTTTCCGATAATAGGAAGCACCGATAAAGTCGAGAATGACGTCAGTCCCTTGTTGTTGTGTGGCTGCAAGGACTTCTTCGTCAAACGATTGCTGTTTGTAATTGATCGTGACGTCAGCCCCTAATGAGCGGCAAAAATCCAATTTTTCCTGCGTGCCGGCTGTGGTGATGATATGTGCATCAGCAGCAAGTTCCCTTGCCAATTGAATGGCAGCAGTACCGACTCCACTGCCTCCAGCATGGATCAAGACGGTTTCCTGATCTTTCAATTCTCCGAGCCAAAACAACGTTTGGTATGCAGTCAAAAACACTTCAGGGATAGCTGCTGCTTCCTCGAATGACAGGTTATCCGGAATGAGCATCGCCCGATTTGCAGGCATGATTGCATAGTCCGCGTATCCACCGCCATTTACAAGTCCCATTACTTTTGTTCCGGGTTCAATGGAAGTCCCATTTCCGGCAGACTCGACAACGCCAGCTACTTCAATCCCCAACACATCGAGATCCAAATAACCGGAAGAAGATTGACGGTTGATAATATCAGTGCGGTTGATTGCGGCAGCTTTCACCTTGATCAACAGCTCACCGTCCTTTGGCTCGGGAATGGAACGTTCACTTAGCTGGAGTTGGTCCGCTCCTCCAGGTTGTTTGACTGTTATAGCTTTCATGAAAAGACTCCTTTGTCTGAATTTTAATCTTTTTGTTTCGCTTTTATCCTATCATAGCCTGCCTGTTTCGAGAAAAAATAAAAACCCAACCAATCGATTCTCTGGCATAGATAATTGGGACACGTTATATAAATGTAAAAAGACTCCTCATGAAAGGGAGGGATGGAATGAACCGAAATCATGACGTGACATTGAGTGACATCCGTCTTGCCCATGATCGAATATCCCATCTAGTCAAGAAAACCCCGCTTCTTAAAGCGAATGTCCTTTCCGAACATACAGGAATTGCAGCACATTTAAAATTAGAAACATTAAACGAGGTCGGTTCCTTTAAAGTTCGCGGTGCAGCTAACAAGATACTGCAGCTCACGAAAGCGGAGCAAGCCCGGGGAGTCACGACTTATTCGACAGGGAATCATGGAATGGCGGTAGCGCATATTGCCCGTGAGCTTTCCATACCTGCGGTTATTTGTATCTCTAATCGTGTACCGTACGCGAAAGTGTCCATGTTGCAGCGGTTGGGAGCAAGCATCGAAATAGTGGGGAATGGTCAGGATGATGCAGCTCAACGCTGTCAGCAACTAAAGGAACAAGAGGGACTCACCATCATCCCGCCTTTTGATGATCGAGACATTATCGCCGGTCAGGGGACTATTGCCTTGGAGCTATTAGAGGATTTGCCGGAGATGGAAGAAGTGGTCGTTCCTGTATCTGGGGGAGGGTTGATTTCTGGGATTGGCTTAGCGATAAAACAAATAAAACCGGATGTCCGGGTCACCGGGGTATCAATTGCTGCAGCTTCTGCGATGAGCGAAAGCCTGAAGGAGGGCAGACCGGTTGAGGTTCCGGAAAAAGCTACAGTGGCGGATAGTTTGCTTGGCGGCATTCAGCTCGATAATCGATATACTTTTTCAATGGTCCGGCAATATATGGATCGATTGATTCTGCTTTCCGAAAGGAGCATCATCGATGCCATGGTTTTTTTACTGGAAAACGAGCGGGTTGTTGCGGAAGGGGCTGGAGCGGCCGGCACAGCTGCAGTGCTAAAGGATGCGGAAACGATGAAACAGAGCGCTGCTATTCTTGTCACAGGTAATAATCTGGACTGGCAGCAATTTTATCAAGCCAGAGAGGGGGAATGGGGATGATTGTATGCACGGAAGCACAAATACGAAAGTATGTGCAACAGAACGCGGACGTCGTCAAAACAGTGGAGGAAGGGTCTGCACGTCTATTTGAAGGGCAAGTGAGTATGCCGCCAATCATGCGTATCGATTTCCCGGAACACAGCGGGGAAATCGATGTTAAATCCGCTTATGTCCACGGAATGGACCATTTCGCTGTGAAGATGTCAACCGGTTTTTTTGAAAATGACAAGTTGGGACTCCCAAGCGGGAATGGGATGATGATCTTGTTTAATGTAAAAACAGGGGTGCCGAAGGCAGTGCTGCTCGACAATGGCTACTTAACCCATTTGCGGACAGCAGCAGCGGGAGCGGTTGCTGCCGACTATTTAGCCAACAAAACAGTGGAGACAGTGGGGATGATTGGCACTGGCGCACAAGCACGGTACCAGTTGGAAGCACTGCAACTTGTCCGACGGTTTTCCAAATTGCTTCTCTATGGGCGTCACAAAAGCAATCTCTTCCGATATATCGAGGATATTAGAGCATTTTACCACGGGGAGATACAAGTGTGCGACACAGCAGAGGCAGTCGTCCGTGAGAGCAAACTTGTAATCTCCACCACCCCTGCAGAATCCCCGATTATCCAGGCAGAATGGCTCCACCCTGGGTTGCATGTTACGGCAATTGGTGCGGACGCAGAGTATAAAAATGAACTGGACCCACTCGCTTTCAAAAAAGCAGACAGGATTATTTGTGACAGCATAGTGCAGTGCAATCGTCTTGGAGAACTGCATCACGCCTATGCCGCGAATATACTTGATGAGCAATCTACGGTACTAGAATTAGGTGCATTGACAGCTGGCCGGATTGGAGCAAGGCAACGCGAGGAAGAAATCACGATTTGTGATTTAACCGGCACCGGCGTTCAAGATACGGTCGTGGCCAATTACGCCTATTCAGCACTTGTGAAAAACGGCGCTGGTACCACGTTTTGAAAATGGGAGATGGGGGAGGATGGGGACGTGTTCAAGGTTGAAGAATACAAAGAGCGGTTGAAGCGGACAAAAGAACAAATGGCGATTGAGGGGCTGGAGGTTTTGTTGGTAACGAACCCATCCAATATGAATTATTTGACCGGTTATAATGCGTGGTCTTTTTATGTGCATCAAATGGTCGTTGTTTTGCTGGATGAAGAGGAACCACGCTGGATTGGCCGTAAACAGGACGCCAATGCCGCGAAAGAAACCACCTGGCTGCAACACCAACATATTTTGTTTTATAACGACGATTATATTCAGTCACCGATTTTGCACCCGATGGATGCCATCGCACGTGTATTGGACAAATTCGGGAAAGGAAGCTGCCGGATCGGAGTGGAAATGGAAAATTATTATTTTACAGCCAAAGCATTGAAACAACTGGAAAGAGGCCTGCCTGATGCCAAGTTTCTCGATGCTACGCTTTTGGTTAATTATTTACGGATGATTAAGTCGGATAAAGAAATCAATTATATAAAAAAAGCGGCTGTGATTGCCGGGCAGTCAATGGAAAAGGCGTTGGAAGCAATCGAACCAGGACGTAGGGAAAACGATGCGGTAGCAGACATTTATCATGCCCAAATCAGTGGTACCGCAAGTTTTGGAGGAGATTACCCGGCCATCGTCCCGCTGCTTCCTGCTGGAAAGCGGACCTCTTCCCCGCACATTACCTGGTCTGACCGCCCTTACAAGAAAAAAGACACTGTAATTGTTGAATTAGCTGGCTGTTACCAGCGTTATCATGCTCCACTCGCCCGGACAGTCGTGCTCGGTGAACCTACCGAAAAAGTGAAAAGCCTTGCCGAGGTAGTTGTCGAAGGACTAAACGCAGCGCTGACAGCCGTCAAACCAGGAGTGACCTGTGAAGAAATCGAAGAGATTTGGCGAAAATCCATCGAAAAGCATGGGTTTATCAAGGATTCGAGGATTGGGTATTCTGTCGGCCTTAGCTACCCGCCTGATTGGGGCGAGCATACCGCCAGTATCCGGGCCGGAGATAAAACGATTCTACGACCAAACATGACTTTTCATATGATTCCTGGTATTTGGTTTGACAGCTACGGAGTGGAAATAAGCGAGACGTTCCAGGTTACCGAAACAGGGTGTTCGACGTTGACGACATTCCCGCGGAAGCTATTTATTAAGTGAGCGTTATTGTTTAAAGTAGGTAGGACCTTCTGAATCAGGGGTTGAAATGAAACCAAAAGGTGTTATAATTAAGCAACACCTTTTGGTTATATTTTTTAGGAGGTCTTAAAGAGAATGGATAAAGTAAAGGACATTAAACAATCTGTCATATTAAATGCACCAATCGAAAAAGTATGGAAAACGGTGTCGTCTGCCGAAGGTTTAGAAACGTGGTTTATGCCGAATGATATGAAAGCAATCCCGGGTCATGAATTTCACGTGCAATCACCGTTTGGCCCATCACCGTGCAAAGTATTGGAGGTAGAGGAACCGCATTTCCTTTCCTTTTCATGGGACACGGATGGATGGATCGTATCCTTTTATTTGGAAGAGACGGATGGGAAAACAGCATTCACCCTGGTACATAGTGGTTGGAAGGAGCCGGATGCAATACTTCCGAAACCAAATGAAAAAAGCGATGTAATCCGTGAACGAATGAACAATGGCTGGCAGAACATTGTGTCGAACCGGCTTCGAGAGGTAGTGGAAAAATAAGTGGCAGCAGAAAATTATGATGTGTTTCAGGCGATCGCAGATCCTACCCGCAGACAGGTATTGCAGATGCTTGCCGGACGGAATCTCCCTATTTCCAAAATCACATCCCACTTTCAAATAAGCCGGACAGCCGTGGTGAAGCATCTTCGTATTCTTTCAGAAGCAGGATTGGTTACGAGCGAGAAAATCGGCAGGGAAAAAAGGTACCATCTGAAGCCGGAGCCCCTTTTCGAAGTGAAGGATTGGCTGGGTTTCTACGAACAATTCTGGGATAACAAGCTTACAAGGCTAAAGTATGTTGTTGAAACGGAAGAGGAAACAGACTAATCATAATGGAAAATCGCAAGCAATTTTAGGAAGGGAGAACCCGATGGTTGGTTTAGAGGATGCCTTACGAATGGAAATAACAGCAATTCGGCATGGTGGTACGATGAGCGTTTCGGAGAGACGATATAAAAAACGGTTATAATCTCCTTGCCAGGTAAACAATATAGATATATATCGTTTACTTGGAGGGATACCCATGGTGAAGAAAGGTGAAAAGGAAGGGATATTGCCGCTATTTCCTGACTCATATTGGCTGGAAAGTACAAAAATACCGAAGTTTTCCCCTTTGCAGGAAGATAAAAAGGTGGATGTGGTCATCGTTGGCGGCGGTATAACCGGAATAACGGCCGCTTACTTGCTTGTTAAGGAAGGATTAAAGGTGGCTCTGCTCGAAGGCGATCGGTTAATGAATGGAACTACCGGTCATACTACGGCAAAAATAACCGCTCAGCATAACTTAATCTATGATGAATTGATTCGTCACTTTGGGGAAGAAGCAGCCAGGCATTATTACGAGGCAAACACGGAAGCTTTGGAATTTATCGAAAAGACAGTTAAAGAACACGATATTAACTGTGGGTTTGTCCGGCAAGATGCTTATTTATATGCAACGACAACGCAATATGCCCAAAAACTGGAGAAAGAGTTTGAAGCATACGAAAAACTTGGTATTAGCGGTGAATTGCAAAATGAAATTCCTTTTGACCAAAAAGTGGAAAATGTTTTGTCCATGAGGAATCAGGCACAGTACCATCCGTTGCATTACCTGATCAAACTCGTTGAAATTGTTGAAAAAACAGGCGGGCAAATCTATGAACAGACAACTGCTGTAAATGTGGAAAAAACAGATAAAGGCACCGCTGTACTAACAAGGGAAGGTTTTCGTGTGACAGGGGATTATGTGTTGGCTTGCACGCATTTTCCTTTTTATGAAGGAGCCGGATTGTACTCGACAAGAATGTATGCGGATCGATCTTACCTGATGGCTGTTAAAACCAAACAGGAATACCCGGGAGGTATGTACCTGAGCGTCGATCAACCGAGCCGTTCCTTGCGAGCTGCGACGTCTGGTGATGAAAACATTGTCCTTGTAGGAGGCGAAGGTCATAAAACCGGGCAGGGAAAAGACACGCTGGAATATTATAAAGCTTTGGCTTCTTTCAGTGACGAAGTGTTGCATACGAATGAAATCCTCTATCGCTGGTCTGCCCAGGATTTAACGACACTCGACAAAGTTCCATACATCGGAGAAGTGACTGCTGGACAGCCGAACGTGTTAATTGCAACTGGATACAGGAAATGGGGCATGACGAGCGGGACAGCCGCCGCGAGACTTTTAAGGGACATCGTATTAGATAAAGCCTCTCCGTACCGTTCCTTATATGCACCATCAAGGTTCCAGGCAGATCCAAGTTTGAAAAAATTTGTGCAGGAAAATGTCGATGTAGCCAAACATTTGATCAAAGGGAAACTGGAGCTTCCGGTTCGAAAAGTACATGATTTAGCCAGAGACCAAGGTGCAGCTGTCACAATTAAAGGGAAACGGAAGGGTGCCTATCGGGACAAGCAAGGGGAAGTTCATATCGTTGATACCACTTGTACCCACATGGGCTGTGAGGTGAATTGGAACCATGGAGAACGGACATGGGACTGTCCATGTCACGGTTCACGCTTCTCCTATGACGGGGAAGTGGTCGAAGGACCGGCGGAAAAGCCGCTGCAAAAAGATGAACACACATTACTTGATAACATTTTCTCCGAAGACTCGGGTTATTGAATGCAGGTTGAAATGGAAAAGGATCGTGGCAATGGCGATCCTTTATTTGATTGGTCCTTCATTTAGTTGTAGAAGGATTTTTACTTCCCAAAGAAGAACTTAATTTAGGTAGAAACAGTCTTCTTAAAAGGGAGTGAAAGGCAAATGTTTAGTAAAGTTGGTCAGGTTATGTTATACGTCAATAATCAAGATGAAGCGGTGAAGTTTTGGACAGAAAAATTAGCTTTTACTGTTGTTGCTGAAGAGAATAATAATCAAGGATTGAGATGGATTGAAATTGCACCAAAGAAAGGTGCTGAAACAACCATCGTTCTCCACAATAAGGACTTCGTTGCTAAAATGTCTCCTGGCTTAAATCTTGACACACCTTCTTTAATGTTTTTCACGGATAACCTCGAACAATTACACAGCGACTTACTAAACAAAAAAATTAATGTCGGAGAAATTGTAACTATGCCATCTGGTAGAGTTTTTAACTTTGCGGATAATGAAGAAAACTATTTTGCAGTTATGGAAAGTAAGTAAACACCTATACTACAAGTTTGGAACGACAGAGAAGGCTGCCATATCCAGGCGGCTTTTTTTGTTGCCCCACCGTTGAATAAAAGAAACTATAAGAAAAATACAAGAGTCCTCTTTTTCTTTTCACTGCTTTAAATAAAAATCACTTTAAAGCACGTTGGACTTAATGTATTGGGATAATATTTTATGAATTAGAAAAAAATAGTGTAGGAAAGGAGGGATTGCGAATGTCTTTGAAAAAGTGGGTAACAGGATTGGTCGTTGTGCTTGCAATGGTTGTCGTTATGACTACACTAGACTCACTTGGCGTATTTGCCAATTCCAGCGGAACTCAGCCTGTGGAGAAGAAGGAATCTATTGAGGTGGAGTTGAACGATGATTACTTTAATCCGAAAGTCATCACTATTCCGAATGAAGTAGCTACCACTTTGATATTGAAAAACAAAGGTAACAAAGAGCACACCTTCACAGTGGAAAAGCTCGAAATTGATGTTGAGGTCCAGCCTGGAAAAGAAAAAAGCATTACCGTGCAACCAAAACAGACCGGTACATATGAATTGATATGTCGGTACCATTTCAGGGAAGGAATGGTTGGAAAAGTAATAGTCAAATAAAAAACAAGGTCAATAAGGGAGACCACTGAAAAACTGAAGTCTATGATAGATAAATTTTTAAAAAGCGGTTTGTGTGGAAAAAATTTCATACAAACCGCTTTCGTCTAATTTCAAGAGGTTTGTCCCCTCTATTCCCTCATTCATTTAACAATTTTTTTACGGAAAAAAGAGTGATTTTCTTCAATTTATAAAAGAAAATCACTCTTTTTAAATGGGTCTCTGTTCCTTCCACAATGAGCGATCGGTGGTGACACCTGCGGCAAGCATCCACCGACAAGCGATTCGTAAAAGCAACAGCAAACTTTGACAGCACAACCTTTAGGTTCAAAGGACTTTTTCAGTAGTCTCCAATAAGGCCATGTTTTTTTAATAGAACTAGAATTTTTTTTATATTGATAAACAGACAGACAGCCCTCTAAACAGCAACTCACCTCCACAAGCGGATCTTCTCTGTTTCGCATTTTAGGCTACGTTCTAAAGAGACTCTTTGGATTTTTTCAGTCTATTTATGCTTTTTCCCTTTACTATTCGTCCATTCCTTTCAATAGATCTTAGAATAAACTATCAACGGAAGGAGGTGATATGAATGAATAGAAGAGAGTCTGACCCCTTCGGAAATTGGTTCGGATTGTCACGAAATTCGGATGCACATACCTCCAAAAGAAATCATAATTCTCGCAGCAATGTCAGAGGTATAAGTACATCCACGTGCCAACAACTTGCAGATATTATAGGGGGAGTGGTTGTTACAGCAACTCCAGTTTGTGTCGTTCAACGCCTTCGGGAAATTGATGCTACCATTTTGAAACGTCGGACCCAATCCCCTCTAGCCCTTCCTTTTGCCTTATCATTTGAAAATAACGGATTAAACTTAGGAGAATCGGTAGTTCTTCAAAGAGAAATTAACCCATTCCTAACAGAATTACGAGAAAGAGGATTAATAGTCACTGCCGTTCATAACCACTGGTTATTTGACGATCCGCGATTAATGTATATGCACTGGGAAAATGCTGGCGATAATCCGATTGATTTTGCTACCAAAAGCTTTGAAGCGGCAAGAGCAGCAGGCCTTTTCAAAAGATGAGCAGCTTCATAAATGTTCAAATCTACGTTGGCTGGGAGGCGAAGTCTTAGTAAAAGGCATCGCCTTTTTTCTAATAAAATAACTTTGTGAATGTATAACTAGAGGGTGATAGAGTTAATGAAAGATTGTTGCTTTAGGTTATACAAAGGATTAATCCACTTTTTACAGTTTTATGGAGTAACCTCCCTTTATGGTTTTGTTGTGATATAATGAGAATGTATGTTCGTGACTGAAGGGGAGATCGGATGTTAAAGAATCAAGAAGATGTAGTAAAGTTAATTCAAAATGATAATAGAATGATGGAATTAGTTTATGCCGCTAGTAAACTGAACTTACCAGATTGGTGGATATGTGCAGGATTTGTGCGTACTAAAATCTGGGATACATTACACGAATTTGAAAATAGAACAAATACTCCTGATGTAGATGTTATCTATTTTGATGATAAAAACATGGATGAGAAGACTGAAAAAGAATTAGAAGCTAAATTGAGAGTAATTCTACCTGATATACCCTGGTCTGTTAAGAATCAAGCAAGAATGCACGTTATAAATGACATTCCACCTTATACTTCCTCAGAAGATGCTATTTCTAAATTTCCAGAGACAGCAACTGCTCTTGGTATAAAAATAGACAAGAATAACAAACTAATTCTCACTGCTCCTTGTGGGATAGATGATGTATTAAATTTAGAGTTGTGGCCGACACCCTATTTTAAAGAAACGAGAGAAAGAGCTTCCATTTATGAGGAACGAATTATTAAGAAAAATTGGAAAGCAATATGGCACAAAATAAAGGTCCATCACATTTAAGCTTATTCAGTTGTCGAGAGTCTTCAACGGAATAAGAAAATACAGTCGTTCCATATAGGAGTGGCTGTTTTTTATACCTCCCGTAGGAAATTGAAGGCAATACTATTTGGATTTTGGCATGCACTTCGGAGCATTTTGTATCTGCTCTTTTTCAGTTAACTTCTTACTTTGCTGAAGGAAGTTGAACCAGTAAAGGTAATTGTCCAAATACTTCATAGCCACTCCTTGGAACTAATACCTCCCTTTAATCGTTTGTGGTTAGTTATTAACGTTCTGCAAATGGTAGATGCCTTTTTTGATATACCCTTCTTTGCTTAGCTTTATTGGTTCGTGTTTAAGTGCTTTGATTGGTACAACAAGGCACTTCCACTTATCTATCTCAATCGGCTATCTTTAATGCCGCTTTCGAAGCTTTTCTATCTACTTCGAGTTGCTCTTCCAGGTCACTTGGATGATAATAGCCTTTGTCGATCATATATTGACTAATTTTTTCATGAGCTTCTATTGCGTAATTCAGTTGGGTGCGTAATGTGTCTCTCACTTCAGGGCTGGCAGTTTCGGTCAATGCAAAGGTCAAGTTTCGGACGGCCGACTTTGCGGTGATTAAGAAGTCGGTGGCGATTACCTGATCTGTCATCCCGCTTAATCCCGCCACTTTCTGCAGCATGTTTGTCATATCAATTCCTCCCTTGATTTAACAGCTGGTTGAGTTGTTCTACGTGTATTTTTCCTTCCCTTACATCGGTTTCCAATATCGACTTCAACTGTTCACAGCCTACCAGTCCATGCATGGTTGCGGACTTAGTCAAACATAAGTTTTTGAATGTGAGGATTTCATGCAGTTCTACTCGTTCATGGAGGGCTAATTTTTCTGGCATTCTGCTCACTTCCTAACTGTTTTTTAAACAAGTTTTTTTTTAGATTGCTTCATTTTGCGGGTAATTATTCGGAGGATGCAAGCTGTGTATAGACTGCCCAAGTTGAGACAAACTACCATTTAGTTTGAAACATTTTTAGGAGGTTTCCCATGGGACAGGAAGATTTGGCATTTCATGAAACGATGGATATGCATGAGCTGTTGAATTTAAAGACAGTAGGCTTGTTAAAATCCAAAATGGTGCAGGGAATTGTTTTCGACCAGGATCTTCGTGCATTATTGGAGAAAAATGTGCAAGTATCGATCATGGACATCAAACAACTACAGCGTCTTTATCCATATGCAAAGTCGCAGTGAATAAGGGGTGTAAAATGAATGAATGATTACTTGGATCCAATTAATGCGGTTGGTATGCCGGAGAAAATCGACTCGGCAATCGCAGTGGATTTGCTAATTACCATCAAAGAAGCAATCCGTAACTATTCGGTCGCTTTGACAGAGGCTGCCAGTCCGGAGGTAAGGACTACCATTCGTAATCAGATGGAAGCTGCATTAGACTTTCAAACGGAAATAACAGAGTTGATGGTAAACAAAAAATGGTTTCATCCTTACGATGTAGCCGAACAGCAAATGCTTGATTTGAAGGCTGCCCAGACTGCGGTCGACATTGCCGGGCTTCAACTCTTTCCGGAAAACAACAATCGAAAAGGACTGTTCCCGACACCGCCGGAATAATGAAATGGAGGAGATGGACACCATGAAAGCAGTAACGTACCAGGGAGTGAAAAACGTGGTGGTAAAAGACGTTGAGGCTCCGAAGATAGAGAAGCCGGATGATGTCATTGTAAAGTTGACTAATACCGCCATTTGCGGTTCCGATTTACATTTGATCCATGGAATGATCCCCAATACGCAGGATAACTACATCATTGGCCATGAACCGATGGGAATCGTAGAAGAAGCAGGGCCAGAGGTAACTAAGGTGAAAAAAGGCGATCGTGTTGTTGTCCCATTCAATGTCAGCTGCGGAAATTGCTGGTTTTGTGAAAACCAGCTGGAGAGTCAATGCGATAACGCCAACGACAATGGGGAGATGGGCGCTTACTTTGGCTATTCGGGTACCACAGGTGGTTATCCAGGAGGACAAGCCGAGTATATGCGGGTCCCTTATGGAAATTTCACTCCCTTCAAAATTCCGGAGGATAGCGAAGTGGATGACGATAATTTGGTGTTATTGTCAGACGCTGGTACAACCGCTTACTGGAGTGTCGACAATTCTGGAATGAAAGAGGGCGACACAGTCATCATCTTAGGCTGTGGTCCGGTAGGCTTGTTGGCTCAAAAATTTGCCTGGCTAAAAGGGGCGAAACGGGTCATAGCCGTTGATTATGTCGGTTATCGACTGGAGCATGCCAAACGAACCAATTCGGTAGAAATCGTTAATTTTGAGGATCACCAAAACGCTGGTTCCCACCTTCATGAGATGACTAAAGGCGGTGCGGATGTTGTTATTGATTGCGTAGGGATGGACGGGAAAATGACCGATTTAGAATTCCTTGCGACGGGTCTTAAGCTCCAGGGAGGTTCGATGGGGGCATTGGTAATGGCCAGTCAGGCGGTGCGAAAAGGGGGAAACATTCAGGTTACAGGTGTTTATGCCTCCAGGTATAATGCATTTCCTTTTGGGGATATTTTTCAGCGGAACGTCAACATTAGAAGCGGTCAAGCTCCTGTTATTCATTATATGCCCCATTTACACGACTTGGTTTCACAAGGGAAAGTGAATTTAAGTGATATTATTACCCATAAACTGTCTTTAGATGAGGCAAAGTATGGCTATGAAATATTTGATACCAAAACCGAAGATTGTATAAAGGTGGTCTTGAAGCCTTAAACAGGGGGAGTTTTAGCTGATTTGAACGAAAATATTATGGAAAGGGGCGCTGATTCATGGATACACAGCGTGCACAGGAAATTACCTCGTCCGCTTCGATGGTGGATGTCACCTACAACGGAGGAAAGGTATATATTGAACACGTGGATCAAGACGCTGGAAAAGCGACTATCCACCCGCTCGATAATCCCGAATCAAAACAAAGTGTCAATATTGAAGAATTGTTGGAACAATAAACTAATAACTGCTTTGTAAAAAGGCGGCTGCCTTTTATCCTGAAAATACCACGTCAAGCACCGTATTAGCGGTGCTTTTTTGTTACTATCAAGCTTACATCTGTATCTGACCATCTTCGTTTGCCGGCAAATACTTGGTGAAGTATGCGCCAGCCATCAGGAAGAGGATAGTTATAGTCCAACTAATGATCCCTAAAAAACCAAACCAGTACGCCAGCAGCTGGGTGACAGCAATTAGATAGAAACAAATCGGAGTCAATGCCGTCTTAAATCCGGTAACACCAGCCTTCTTTCTTTTTTTGATGTTCAAGGTAATGGTATAAACCACCACTATAACAGTGAGAATGCTTAAACTAACTGGAAGCAATAAAATCCCTCCCTATCTATCCTTCTTTTATAACAGTTTAACATATATTGGTATCAGAAAACGTGAAAAGCTATAGGGTATGTTAAAATGAATTGGTATTCGGAATTTTCATTTTTGTTCTAACCGGTGAAGGAAGAACAAAAGAAAACCGCTGCAGGCATTGGTATTCATCAAGATTTATCGCTCCTGAGGAACACACCTATGGAGCAGCCATGATGAAACAGACTAATGAGCTCACGATGGGAGCGATTGCTTTGCATGATTGGGAGGATAAACAAACCGTTCCTACAGAAAATCGATAGAAGACTTGCATGGTTAAAAGGGAAGAGGGATACATACGATGGAAATCAGAAAACCAGACGATAATGAATTAGAAGTTATCTTTTCGCTTTCGCCCCAAGCAATCAGCGAGGGTACGATGGGGGAGGCTGCAATTGGTGCCGAAAAAATCAATGATTTTGTTGCCCCTATCTTAAATAAAGGCGGGAGTTATTTGGCGGCATTTGAACAGGATAACATCATTGGCTGGGTCCTAGTTGCCGGCGGAAAAGATTCCTTTACGGACAGCCTCTTCGGTTTTATTTATGAATTGTACGTGGTCGCTTCTTATCGAGGAAACGGAATAGCCGAAAAGCTGCTCCATGCCGCTTTTGATTATTTCCAACAAGCCGGACTTTCAGAAGTACGTTTAAGTGTTTATGCTGGAAACAAAGCAATCGGCTTATACAAGAAATTAGGATTCAATGAGAAAACCATTACGATGAGGAAGTGGTTATAAGAACCCAGGGAAGGGGAATCCGTGTTGATTATTAAAAAAATTCATTGCAAGGTGGACGAAAGTGCTAAAGATGCATTTCAATACCAGCAGTCCCAATGGCAAGAGCTCAAGCGATGTGAAGGATTTCTTGGTCAGCTTGGAGGATGGACGGAAGCGAATCCATCTGCTGCAGTGATTTTTTCTTTTTGGGAAAACAAGGATGCTTATCAGTATTTTATGGACTACATCCATGATGAAATCCTTAACAAAACAGCTCAAGCAAAAACATATCATTCGATTTCGATAACGTTATTTGAGAAGCAGTTCTCTTTGTCCACTAAAGCCGACCAGATGTCCGCTTTCCTGGATAGGACGCAATTTGTACGATTAGCATTGACCACTGTTAAACAGGAGTATATCAATCGATTCATCGAAAAGCAGAAAAACATTTGGAACCCAGGAATGCATGGCGGATTTTTTGCACGTTCTCAACAGGATAATCGCTATTTTCTCGTATTATCGGGTTGGGAAAACCAAGCGTATCACCAACAATATATGGAGAAACATTTCCCTGAATTGACTAAAAACGCCAACCCAATGGATGATCTGGAGGAAATAGCAGGTGAACGTTTCCGTGTGGTAGAAGAATGGAGGGTGTTACCTGATCCAATTTACTTGTGATAGTGAAAAGTTCGCTCTAAAGTCCTAGAAAAAAACAGGTTCTACGTCAAATGTTGGGGTGGGAGAAATTTGCTCCTACTCCTTAACCCACTTGAAAGCCCCTGAATTCCTTCAGTTGATGATGTAATAACACTTTCGTTCTTAAGCGATCGTAACGACGAAACCCAAAAGCATTCCGTTTGATGACTTTCGTTTGGTTGTTCAATCCTTCAATAAACCCATTGCTATAATCGAGCGCAAAGCTATTCAGAATCTCTGTCTGCCAATTCTTCAAGGTGCCAATCGCTTGTAGATATTCTTCCATACCACTTTGCTTCACTCGGTCATAATACTGATACAATCGTTGTTTTACATAGCCAATATCGGTTTTCCCCATTGCTTTTGCCTCTTCAAACCAGCTGCGAAAAGCCTCTTTCAGCTTATAGGCGACTCGTAGTTCATCCGATAGATCGAGGTATCGGTTCAGATACCAGCGCTGCTTCTCGGTTAGTTCCTCCTGCTTCTTGTAAAAGATATGTTTCATCCGTTTACACTTTTTCCGGTCGTATTCATGGAAGTTCTTTTGGACTCGCCTGCGCACCTTTTCCAAAGCCCAATAAATATACCGACAAAAATGGAAACGATCGGCCACAATGATGGGGCTTCCCACCGCCTTCCGGACAGCTGACTTAAAACTATAGCTCATGTCCATGATGACCTTCCGGACATTACCCCCTTTTTCCCGAAGGTACTGCTTGACGGTTTTGACGGATCGATCAGGCAGGATATCTATTGGATTTCCGGTCTCTCCATCGCCAATGATGACCTGGTATTTCCCCGCATTGGTATCGCCTTTATATTCATCAATCGCAATCACTTCTGGAAGCTCTTCCACCTCTTGAAGTTCTGGTGTGGCCACCTGATCGAACCGGCGAATGGCTGTAGCTTGTGAGGTACGGAACTGCGCAGCGGTATCCTTGAAGTTCATCCCCTGGATCACCCGAAGGCCAAGTGCCTGGTTCCACTCTCTTGAATGACGCTGATAACGGTCCACCATCGGATTGGCTTCTGCGAATCGTTTACCACAGGAACAGGCATAGCGTCGTTTGCGGTAAAACAAATAGGTGGTTCGTTCAAATACCTTTAAGTGCTGGATTTTCTGTATTCGGTAATCATGAACGCGGGAAGTCTGGTTACCACACGCCGGACAGGTTTG
>NZ_LN611425.1:1180923-1313999 GCF_000821245.2 Virgibacillus senegalensis | reverse complement strand
AAGGTTCTACGTCAAATGTTGGGGTGGGAGAAATTTGCTCCTACTCCTTAACCCACTTGAAAGCCCCTGAATTCCTTCAGTTGATGATGTAATAACACTTTCGTTCTTAAGCGATCGTAACGACGAAACCCAAAAGCATTCCGTTTGATGACTTTCGTTTGGTTGTTCAATCCTTCAATAAACCCATTGCTATAATCGAGCGCAAAGCTATTCAGAATCTCTGTCTGCCAATTCTTCAAGGTGCCAATCGCTTGTAGATATTCTTCCATACCACTTTGCTTCACTCGGTCATAATACTGATACAATCGTTGTTTTACATAGCCAATATCGGTTTTCCCCATTGCTTTTGCCTCTTCAAACCAGCTGCGAAAAGCCTCTTTCAGCTTATAGGCGACTCGTAGTTCATCCGATAGATCGAGGTATCGGTTCAGATACCAGCGCTGCTTCTCGGTTAGTTCCTCCTGCTTCTTGTAAAAGATATGTTTCATCCGTTTACACTTTTTCCGGTCGTATTCATGGAAGTTCTTTTGGACTCGCCTGCGCACCTTTTCCAAAGCCCAATAAATATACCGACAAAAATGGAAACGATCGGCCACAATGATGGGGCTTCCCACCGCCTTCCGGACAGCTGACTTAAAACTATAGCTCATGTCCATGATGACCTTCCGGACATTACCCCCTTTTTCCCGAAGGTACTGCTTGACGGTTTTGACGGATCGATCAGGCAGGATATCTATTGGATTTCCGGTCTCTCCATCGCCAATGATGACCTGGTATTTCCCCGCATTGGTATCGCCTTTATATTCATCAATCGCAATCACTTCTGGAAGCTCTTCCACCTCTTGAAGTTCTGGTGTGGCCACCTGATCGAACCGGCGAATGGCTGTAGCTTGTGAGGTGCGGAACTGCGCAGCGGTATCCTTGAAGTTCATCCCCTGAATCACTCGCAGGCCCAGGGCCTGGTTCCACTCTTTTGAGTGACGCTGATAACGGTCCACCATCGGATTGGCTTCTGCGAATCGTTTACCACAGGAACAGGCATAGCGTCGTTTGCGGTAAAACAAATAGGTGGTTCGTTCAAATACCTTTAAGTGCTGGACTTTCTGCATTCGGTAATCATGAACACGAGAAGTCTGGTTACCACACGCCGGACAGGTTTGCGCCTGCCTGGGCATCTCCACCTCCATGTGGTAAGCTCCCTCCACCTCTTCTACTTTCTTGATAGAAACACTTTCTAATCCGGGTAATGTCATGTTAGAATGCATGTACACACAACTCCTATTTGCTTGTTTCTTGGTCAATTCAAGTGTAGTAGAGATAGGAGCTTGNGGTTCTACGTCAAATGTTGGGGTGGGAGAAATTTGCTCCTACTCCTTAACCCACTTGAAAGCCCCTGAATTCCTTCAGTTGATGATGTAATAACACTTTCGTTCTTAAGCGATCGTAACGACGAAACCCAAAAGCATTCCGTTTGATGACTTTCGTTTGGTTGTTCAATCCTTCAATAAACCCATTGCTATAATCGAGCGCAAAGCTATTCAGAATCTCTGTCTGCCAATTCTTCAAGGTGCCAATCGCTTGTAGATATTCTTCCATACCACTTTGCTTCACTCGGTCATAATACTGATACAATCGTTGTTTTACATAGCCAATATCGGTTTTCCCCATTGCTTTTGCCTCTTCAAACCAGCTGCGAAAAGCCTCTTTCAGCTTATAGGCGACTCGTAGTTCATCCGATAGATCGAGGTATCGGTTCAGATACCAGCGCTGCTTCTCGGTTAGTTCCTCCTGCTTCTTGTAAAAGATATGTTTCATCCGTTTACACTTTTTCCGGTCGTATTCATGGAAGTTCTTTTGGACTCGCCTGCGCACCTTTTCCAAAGCCCAATAAATATACCGACAAAAATGGAAACGATCGGCCACAATGATGGGGCTTCCCACCGCCTTCCGGACAGCTGACTTAAAACTATAGCTCATGTCCATGATGACCTTCCGGACATTACCCCCTTTTTCCCGAAGGTACTGCTTGACGGTTTTGACGGATCGATCAGGCAGGATATCTATTGGATTTCCGGTCTCTCCATCGCCAATGATGACCTGGTATTTCCCCGCATTGGTATCGCCTTTATATTCATCAATCGCAATCACTTCTGGAAGCTCTTCCACCTCTTGAAGTTCTGGTGTGGCCACCTGATCGAACCGGCGAATGGCTGTAGCTTGTGAGGTACGGAACTGCGCAGCGGTATCCTTGAAGTTCATCCCCTGGATCACCCGAAGGCCAAGTGCCTGGTTCCACTCTCTTGAATGACGCTGATAACGGTCCACCATCGGATTGGCTTCTGCGAATCGTTTACCACAGGAACAGGCATAGCGTCGTTTGCGGTAAAACAAATAGGTGGTTCGTTCAAATACCTTTAAGTGCTGGATTTTCTGTATTCGGTAATCATGAACGCGGGAAGTCTGGTTACCACACGCCGGACAGGTTTGCGCCTGCCTGGGCATCTCCACCTCCATGTGGTAAGCTCCCTCCACCTCTTCTACTTTCTTGATAGAAACACTTTCTAATCCGGGTAATGTCATGTTAGAATGCATGTACACACAACTCCTATCTGCTTGCTTGTTTCTTAGTCAATTCAAGTGTAGTAGAGATAGGAGCTTGTGTGTATTTTTTATGCGGAATTTTTCTAAAACCCCAACAAATATTGTAGAGCCAAAAAACAAGCCCTCCGGTTATAGGAACCGGAGGGCTAGCAATTAGCGGATGAAATATCGTTGAATCCCCTCGCTGATTCCAGCCGCTACCCTGTCCTGATAGCTTTGCGATTGAATTTTGCCAAGTTCCAATGGATTGGATACATATCCAAGTTCAATCAAAACAGACAAATCGCTGTTTTTCTTGAGTACACGGTAATCTGCTTGTCTCGTACCATTGTTTTTGAGATCCACATGATTCGAAATGGCTGCCTGGATATTTTCTGCCAAGTCAAGGTCCTCTCCGTCCGTGTAATAGTACGTGCTAATGCCGCTCGCTGTCGGTAAAGGAAAGGAATTGTAATGCAAGCTGATAAAAGCATCTGTATTATGACGATTGCTGATTTTTATCCGGTTTTCCAAAGAGATATAGGAATCTTTGTCCCTTGTCAGAATAATATTTGCACCGCTTGCCTCTAAATTTTCCGCCACATTGGCAGCTGTATGTAGGGTCAAGTCTTTTTCATACGTTCCGTCTATGCCGATAGCCCCGGGATCCTTACCGCCATGGCCTGCATCCAAAATGATCGTGTATCCGCTTAACGGCTTTACTGTCTGGCTTTTTTTCTGTTCATTTTTGCCTGCGGTGGAGCTTTTCTTTTGGTTAGATAAACGGCTGGCATTTTGTTTCTTATTCATTGCTGTTTGCTTTTGTGTATGTAAGAAGTTTCTATCTTGCTGCTCCGGAAATAGATACTGAGAGGCAACCCAGCCTACTTGATTACCGTAATAAGTTTTCACCCAGCCGTAGGCTTCATCAAAAACGGTGACAAGATCTCCGTCTCTAAGCTTCCCGATTACCTTTCCATTACTGGAAGGCTCTTCGCGTATCAGAAGAGAGGAACCATTGTCTACATCTACCACATAAGTCTCGTTATCAGCTGCCATTACGGATGGCGTGCACCATAAAGTTAAAACTAGAAAGGCAGCCCCTGTTGTCAAAGTAATCAACCATTTCATCAAAAAACCCCTTTCACTATAACTATTTTCCTGTACGAAAGTTGTTATCACGATATTTCACCATGGTACCCAGTCTGCAATTCTTTTAAACATGGTTTCTATTATTTATACATAGATTAGTAGAAAAATAGTACTCTTAGTGGAAAAATAGTCTTATAGATAGGTCCTTTAGGAATATAGATAGGGGGGCGGGAGGCTTATGGTATTTCCGAAAATAGGATGCGGTCTTTAGACAAAAAGAAGAAATTCACCACATTGTCGCTGTCATCTTCGTGGGAATTTCTTCTTGGATTCAAGAGGAAAGCTTCTGCTTAAATGTCTTCAATTTTGTTTTTACTTCAGAGCTTAACTGCTTGATTTGTTCGATATCAGGTGCTTTCTTTTGTGCGAAGGCAATCAACGGATACAGACTATCTTCAATATTTTTATAATCCTCTGGAAAGCTTTCCTCTACTGATTTTTCAATTTTGTCCCATTCGTTGGAAAGTGTTTGGCCTTGTTCGTTTATGTCACCTGCCTGTTCAGGATGGTTAGTGGTAACAGCAATCAATTTCTCCAGTACACCTAACACTTTATCCACTCCGTCAGCAATCTTCTGCTCGTTGCGTGTATCAATAGAAGTGACTTCTTCTACGAGAGCGACTTCTGACTTATCGGCTTCCTGCTGCTGTTCTTGTCCATCCTCTCCCAGGTAATAATACAGTCCAAGGCCTAGCAAAGCGATCCAAAAAAACTGCTTCAAGGGGAACCATCTCCTTTTTCATTTGTCGAAGATAGCCTTCCCCTGAAACAGGCAAGGTTATGCAATTCAGGATCATGCTGTCAATGATCCGTTATTTACCGTTTGTCTAAAAAGTGGAGTAAGTCAGCCGTTTTCTCAAATATGGCTTCCGGTTCGACTGAGTACTCGGATGACTGGTATTCAGGCAACCATTTAGCCGCACCTACATAAACACCAGCCTCTTTTCCAGCTTGCATGTCATCATCACTGTCTCCAACATACATTGCATCATCGATAGAGATATCGACTTTTTGTAAAGCTCGTTGTATACCTTCCGGTGCTGGTTTGGCCTTCTCTACATCATCTCCTGTGATCAATACATCGAAATAACGCTTCATATCTAGTTCAGCAAGAGAATATTCAAAGCTTTTTCGAGATTTTCCAGTGACCACACCGAGTTTCAGCCCCCGTTCTTTTAAAGTAGAAAGCAGCTGTTCTATCTCCTCATTCTTATCTACCAGACGATTATGATGGTCTTCGTACTGTTGGTAATAAAAGGAGACCGCTTCATCGAGATTATCACTTTCCAGGTTTTGTTCGATTAATTCTGGCTCGGGTGGGCCAAACATATCTTTTATTTGTTCTTTTGAGTAGTCTTTTTGGTCAAATTTCTTAAAGACCTCTTGAAATCCAAAAATGTTAATAGGAAGCGTGTTGGCCAGTGTTCCGTCAAAATCAAAAATAATTGCTTTCATTTTCCCACATCCTTTCTCGGTTTCATCCATTCCGGTCTTTCTTGTATACCCGAAAAGAGACATCCGAAAAAGTGGGGGATCTCGATGCTTCATCAAAAGAACCAACACGAAACCTGCTATTGTTTTTTGGATAACGCTTCAACAGCTATCAAAATGTCCGGTATGGTGGCATGGTCGGCAGGTTCTGTATCGATGTGGAACCAATGAACTTTTCCAGTCTGATCAAACAGCCAAGAGCCCCCAAGCTGAAAAACATCCTGTTTAAGCATTGCTTGTTTTATCACCTTTCTTTCTTTGGTGTCCTTAGGGAAAACTTCCCGGAGTCTGCCGGAGAATAAATAATTGGAGACTACTTTTAACGATTTTCCTTTGTTCATTTGCGGGAGTTTGAGCTGTTTGTAGGAAATGCGGTCGGGGTCTCCCAATATCGCAAAAGGAAAGGGTCCATATACATCGTACACTTGTTTCAAAAATTGTGTTCCAGTTGGCAAAACGACGGCAATTTTTATGGATTCTTGTTCGATTTCCTCTGTATGCTCACGCAACTGCGTGAGAAAATCTCGACAAATCGGTCATCCGATATGTCTTAATAGGACCAGCAACAGAGGTTTATCTTTGTGCAGCTCTTGAAGTGAAACGCTTTTTTCAGCATCCTTCGTCTCAAAGTGAAAATTCATATACGGCTACCTCCTTTCATTTTTGATGTAAACGGTACCATGGTAATCAAGTTTCTTATAGAATACAATATGAGTAGATATACGCTTTAATCGGGTAATATCCTTCTTTTTAACAATTTTGCAGCTGGGGTCCTTTTTTACGGTTAAAACGCCAGTTTAATCAGGAAGGTTAGTAGAGATAACAGGAGGGACGGTAAATGAATCGACAAATTGCAGGTCAGTCATTGGAGGATTGGATACGCAGGTTTCCTCTTTTGCGAAAGGTCCAACAATACCAGCCGGTTTATTGGATAAATGAAACGGTACAGACAGATAAACTGGAATTCGATAACTTGAAAGGAACGGATATAAAGGATGCTGCCGAAAGATGGGAGCGGTTTGCGCCATTATTGAAACAGCTTTTCCCTATTCTTGAAAAAACGGGAGGGAACATTATTTCACCGCTTCGAAAGCTTGATCGGTATAAACAATCCTATTTCCCGGACAAATTAAAAGACAGAGTGGCTTTTTACTTAAAGTGTGACAATGAGCTTCCTGTTGCAGGCTCCATCAAAGCACGAGGAGGCATGTATGAAGTACTCAAGCACGCGGAATCGCTGGCCCTAGCAAAAGGTTTGCTTCACGAGACGGACGATTATCGAAATCTTGCATCTCCGGCATGCAGGCAATTTTTCAGCCAGCGGTCAATCGGGGTGGGATCAACCGGGAACTTGGCCTTGAGCATCGGTATTGTCGGAACAGCACTTGGCTTCCAAGTCCATGTCCATATGTCGAGCGATGCTAAACAATGGAAGAAGGATTTACTGCGCCAGCATGGTGCTCATGTGCATGAATACGAGGGAGACTTCAGTGAAGCTATTACAAAGGGAAGACGTTTAACAGAAGACGATCCATCTGCTTTTTTCATCGATGATGAAGATTCGAAAGATTTATTTTTAGGATATAGTGTGGCAGCAGCCGAATTAAAGAAACAGTTACAGGAAGAAAACATCACGAACAGCGCAGAAAAACCGCTTTATGTGTACTTGCCGTGTGGCGTGGGCGGGGCTCCAGGAGGCATTGCTTACGGGCTGAAACAGCTCTTTGGAAAACACGTTCACTGTGTATTTGTCGAACCGACCCATGCGCCGGCGGTTTTGCTCGGTCTTACAACTGGACTCCATGAAAAAGTGTCGGTTCAAGATGTTGGAATTGATAACAAGACGGCCGCAGATGGTCTGGCAGTCGGAAGGCCATCGAAATTTGCATCGGCTATCAGTCAATCGACGGTGAGCGGTGTTTACACGGAAAGTGATGAAAGCATTTATCAGATGTCATATCAGCTTTGGAAGCAAGAAGGGATCTTTGTTGAACCTTCGGCAGCAGCTGGGCTGTCAGGGCCGATTCGTACTTCCATGGATACACGCTTACTAGAAAACGTTAGCGGAGGTGTTCATGTGGCCTGGGCGACCGGCGGTTCTCTGGTACCACAATCCGAACGAGAAACAATTTTACAAAAAGGGAAACGGCTTTCTGGAGATAAATGATGTAAAGACATTCGCTTCCTCATGAAAGAAGGTACGGCTGCCTAACCCAAGGTTAAAGGTCTAAATTTTATATTGTTGCTTTATTAAACTAACACATTCCGTTTAGTGATTCTAACCCCAATGATTTGGCTTTTTGAAAGTATCTTTTTTCTCTGAATGGGTTCATTTTATGAAAGTGATTTGTTAGTAGTTAAAATAAACTAAATTAAAGAGGGTTAAAAATGGATAAAGAAACAGCCAAAAATATAAGAAAAGGGTTAACTGCTGATTGTTCGAAATGCTTTGGACTCTGCTGTACAGCACTTAATATGGTTGCATCAAGCGATTTTCCAATTAATAAACCTGCAGGTACTCCCTGCCTGAATTTGCAATCAGATTATAGTTGCCAAATTCATAGCCAGTTAAGAGAAAATGGCTTCAAAGGCTGTACAGTATTTGACTGTTTAGGTGCTGGACAAATCGTTTCTCAGGTTACTTTTAATGGACAAAGTTGGCGAGATAATCCTGAAACTGCTGAAAAAATGTTCCAAATACTCCCTATAATGGAGCAAATTCATGAAATGATTGCGTATGCAGCGGAAGCTATATCGTACGATATTCCAAATAAGTTGTCTGATAGGTTGAGTCAGAGACTAAAGGAGTTACTGGATTTAACGCAATTGGGTGCTGATGAACTATTATCTCTAGATTTGATGATGTACCGATTTTCGTTAGATGAATTACTTAAAGTAGCAAGTGATTCTATTAGAGAAAATATTATTGAAAAGGAAATTGGTGCTAAAAAGGTAAAAGATTTTGACCATGCAAGAGCCGATTGGATGGGAAAAAAATTGAAGGATAAAGATTTGAGTGCAACTGATCTCAGGGGAGCATATTTAATTGCTGCCGATATGCGAAATGCTAATTTAAGAGCAGTGAATTTTATTGGTGCTGATTTACGTGATGCTGATTTAAGTGGGGCGGATCTTTCTACAAGTATGTTTTTGACACAAATGCAAATAAATTCGGCTAAAGGGGATGTGGAAACAAAATTACCTGCTCATATACAACGGCCTCTTCATTGGATATAAGTTGCAGGTTTTGTGCTGAGAGAGACTTTTGAAGCTTCGTTCGATGAAAAGAAATCTCTTATTATATTATCAGATGTTAATTTAATAAGAAAATAATGCCGTGTAAGTCTGGACTTCTACATTATTACTATTTTTCTATTAAAATCAACAAAAAACTTTAATAGAGCCTGAGAAAGTAATAGTATGATTTCTATTGCGAAGTCAGAAGTCATTCCATAAACGGAGTTCAAACCCCTGGATCAAGTATGTTTGCTAAGAATGCCGAGGTATTCCTGCCACGGTCCCACATCGGTCCGGTATCTTTCCGCCATTACCCGCACAATTTGCGTTATATGTGTTAAATCATGGACAACCCAGGTGGACAGCAGTTCACGTAACTTTACTTTTCCAAATGCTGGATGTGTACCCGTCCATTCAAATTGGTGAGAAGAATCGATAAGCTGCAAAACAATAGAAATATTCTGAGCGCGAAGCTTTTTGAATGCTTCCAGCCTTTGGCTGATTGATTCTTCTTTTTGTTCCTTTAAATGGGCAAAGCGATCAAACGGTGGAAATGTAGTATTTTCTCCTTGAGCTAATATGGTTTTAATGCGGGGAATCCAATTCGTTCTTTCGGCTTCGATAAGATGATCAACTACTTCTATAGCGTTCCATGTTCCTTCTCCTTCATTGCAATTAAGCCACCCGTCTGATAATCCTGACAACAAGAAATCTAACGTTTGCGGCGTTCTTTCCAGAATTTCCACTGCTTCATTCATCCTAAATTCCATCTTACCGCTCCTCTCCTTATTCCTATTGTTATTCTATGATGGTGCAATAAAGTCTGATTCGTCAGAAACACACATATTCCTCCTTGTTAGCTAATATTCGTGCGCTGGGAATGTCTGTTATAATGATACGAAAATGCATTTAAAATATTCTGACATAAATTCGAGAGAAGTATATAGATGATGTAAAATACGATCTGTTGCAGTTCCTTTCCAGGTCGTTTTATAAGAAAAGTAACTAAAGGAGTTAAGGATGGCATATAAAATTACGGGAAAAGCAGGATATTCACCTCAAATCGGACATCTGGTTTCGATGATGGATTATGCAAGAGAGACAACCTTGAATGCAGTACATGGGCTAACGACAAAGCAGCTGGATTATTTACCGGGGAACAACAGTAATACTATCGGCGCACTGTTATTTCACATGGCAGCAATGGAATTCGGTTTTCAAATTGAACTATTCGAGGGACGTGAACCAAACCAGCAGGAAATGAAAGACTGGGGAGCGGCATACAGTCTGGGAAACCAGGGGAGGGAAGAAATCAGGGGATATCCGCTCGATTACTATCTCGATAAACTGGAGAAGGTACGCCACCGGACCTTGGCGGAATTCAAAAAGCACAACGATGACTGGTTGTACCAAAGCAGACAGTGGGATGGCCATTCGTCCAACAACTATTTTATTTGGTTTCATGTAATGGAAGACGAAATCAATCATCGTGGGCAAATAAGAATCCAGCGAAAACTGGTAGAATGATAGTTTTGGAGCCGGCCGCATATTTACAGGATCAAAACCGTTTAATGCTATAATAGAGTAAATACGGAGAAACGAGTCAGAAATGGATTAGGAGTTTTTATATGAAGAAAGTTGCTGCTGTCGGATTTACGGCAGCCGTGTTTGTTTATACTGTCATGCACTATATTACCTATTTGATACCTTCAGAAACAGGAGAAATGATATTGTCAGCAGCAGGACTTGCTGCAATCTTTTTGCAGCATGGAATTTACCGCTTCGATCGTTTTCGGTGCCACTTTTTTTGCTGGCATCAGCCACGATAATACAACTTCCGTCGGGTGGTTCCTTTTTATCCTTTTTGCTGTCAGGAATTACACAGATGCGAAGTTTGATTGCTTTATTGCTGATTGTACCGATAATCGGCTGGATATTACGAGAGGAACCTTATATAGACGCGATTATGAATGCTGCCCATAAGCTTCTGAATACCGGCAGGAAATTTTACTTCGGTATCATGCTGGTAAATCAGCTGATTGCCTATTTTCTTTTATTTGGCTGTATTCCGATGATGTATCAGTTTATTCATGAATTCATGCGTGATAAAACGGGAGAAGCCTGGGAGTATTTTAAGGGAACGGCACTGCTTCGCTCCTTTGCATTGACGACTTTGTGGGTAGTCAGCATTCCGAGCTTTGCTTTTGCCGTCGATCATTTGGGAGCTTCTTTAGGCTGGACGATCGCACAAGGCTTGATGATATCATTAGCTGGAATGGGGCTGGCAGTCTGGTTTGCTTCCCGCAAAGAAAAACAATATGGAATCGATTTTACATCAGGGATTCAATCGGAAATCGCCAAACTTGTGGAGCCTAAGGAAAAAGGACAGTCTAGGCGGCAAGTCCTGGAATTTGCTGTTTTGTTCGTATCATTATTCACCACCATTTTTTTACTCCATCTTTTAATGGGATGGGGATTGTTGATCGTCATACCGCCAGTGATTGTTATTTGGACCATCGGTTATTTTGTAATAAAAAAACGCACTGGACGTCTCGCCAGCCAGGCTAGACAATACTTTGTGCAGGAAATGAAACATAAATCCCAGCAATTCAGTCTGCTTTTAGCTGCAGGGATGCTAATTTATGCGGTCAACGAATCGGGAGCAGGAAATTATCTGGTAGAAGGCTTGTTTTATTTGGAGGATACGGTACCATTTTTGAATTTCCTTGTCATCCTGCCGTTCACCACGATTTTTCTCGGCTTTTTGGGATTGGGTCCGTTAACGGTCATCGTGCTGGTTGCCGGTATTTTGCAGAATGTTGAGATGCCATATCCACCTGAACTGGTGGTATTGTCGCTTACATCCGGCAGTGTGATTTCTGTCTTGTTGTCTCCTGTGATTTTGCCGATTATTATTCTAAGTGCCACCAATGGATTGAGTATTTTGAAGAATGGCTTCCGGTTCAACTTAGGCTATAGCATTGTATTTTACTTCATGGTTCAGATATATATCCAATTCGTTTGGTATGTTGTTTATTAAAAGATTTTTCGTTGATTGAAGGAGTGTTAAGATGAAACAATTGCAGCAAGATGCCAATTCCTTTCAAAAGGAAATGAACTGGGAAATAAGGAAAGAAAGCTTTGAAGTCAGCAGGGAAGATCTATTGAATAATTACATGTTGTTGACAACGGAAGTAGCTGAGGTGGCAGAAGAATTTAGAAAGGCTTTTAACCTTACATATAAAGCAATCCAGGCAGGAGAAGATAAGCAGGAAGCGTTTGAAAAAGCGAAGAATGTCGTGAAAGAAGACATCGGAAAAGAACTCGCTGATTGTCTTGCCTATATTACAAAAATGGCCAACTATTTTGATATTGATTTAGAGGACAGCTTTTATGCGAAGATGGAAGAGGTTAAACACCGGAAGAATAAGGATATCTAATTTAAAGGGTAATATATATATCTTTGTAGAGTCAGAAAAACCATCCTGGTTATATGAAGGATGGTTTTTTTGTTTGAGATCAATCACTTCCCAAACTAGTATGTATCGTTGTATCGACTATGTCATTCAAGTCATGTATGAAACGTTCTCTTTTATATCACCTTGTTAACCAAGAGTACCGAAAGAATGACAACGATCAAAAGCAATCCCCAAAAGACGATTTTTTTTCCGATCCCGCTTTTAAAGTAAAGAAAGACAAAAAGGAAATAAACGATACCAGCGAGGAAAAAGAAGCTGATACCAGAAACCAGATACTCCTGTTTGTAATCGTTAGCGTACCCCCAGAAATACAGCATGATGCTTAGAAACGAAAACAGCCCGAAGCCGTACATGATTCTTTTTAACAGCAAATTGGTCCCTCCGTTTTTTCTGAAATGAAGTGCTAGAGCTATATTGGTCTTCCTTTTGCAGATGAGGTGGCATTTTAATGAACAAGATTTTGCCCGATTGTATCAACGACAAGGTGTGCTTTTTTTACTTAATCCAAATTCACTGTTTCGAGCAAACGAAAGGTTTTAGCATCAAGTTCTACATAAGAAGGTAGACCTAGCTTATTCCAAAGTTCGAACCCTTTTACAGAATTATATTTTTCAACAAAAAGGGAGATGACAGTGCCATGTGTGACGATGACCTTGTCTTGCTGTGCTGTTCGATCAGCTAGAAGTGATTTCATTGCCCTATCGAATCGTTCACGGGCTTGAACAGCTGTTTCTTCGCCAAATATTAACTCGTCCGGGCGGGTGAAAAACGCATCAATCAACCTTTTCCACTCCTTTTCCGGGTAGATCTTTTGGTTTTTGAGACGTTCATGTTCGTGTAGATTTTTTTTGATTGCGATTGGACAATTCAACTGTTTGGAAACTGTTTTGGCGGTTTGAATCGCTTTCGGTTCCTCACTGGAAAAAATCGTATCAATAGAATATTTGTCTAGCTTGCGAGATAAGTTTTCGGCCTGCTTAATTCCCTCACTGGAAAGCTCCCAATGAGGTGAGGGGACCGCAGGGGTAATGATCGGTTTTGCGTGCTTAACTAAAACTACTTTTCCCAAAGATTCAACCCATCCTTTCTATGATTTGCTAGATTGCTAGATATCAAACAGAAAATTTAGTGACAATGTGAAAATCCTGAGTAATGTGACGACTTGCAAATAAGAGAAAGTCACTTATTTTTGCTCATTTGTTTGATGATAAAACGCATGATCAAACAGCCAATTGAACTGCCGATCATGGTGCTAAACCACCAACTCCAAACGAATTCATTTTTCCATATGCTGACGATAAAGAAAGCAAGTGTAAATCCTAACAGCAGGCCAATGTAGAGAGTGAATCTCAACTACCTTTCCCCCTAAGTCATGATACCTTTGTCGTAAGTTTAACATAAATTTCCTTGGAGGAGATGAGGGATCAGGTAAAACCAGAGCATCCAGTCTGGTTAATCGGAGCTCTGGTTTGATGAACTTTTTATCTGTCTTCGTGTGTCCAAGTCGTTTCTTCGCCTGTAACCGGGCACATTGGAAATTCATCACCTTCGTTGAACGTTGCTTTTTTTCCGGATTGGCATTGATATTGTCCTCCCACCGGAACGCCCTGTCCTGTTCGATATTCGTCATAACGTTTTTTCATTTTTATACCTCCTGATTTAACGATGCAGTTAGTTTTCACTTTATCACCATATTTACTCTTGATAAGCTCATAAGCGACTAGAAGTTGGAGAGAGTAAAAACGTAATAGTTATAGTCAGGGAGGGTTTCTGAGTGAAAAACAACATATGGCGTAATCCGGTCTTCTCCATATCAGCTGTAATCATCCTGGCATTAGTCCTTTTAGGTGCCTTAATGCCGAAAGAATTTGGGGCCGTTGCCGGCAGGCTGTTTGACTTTACTACCATTAATTTTGGCTGGCTTTACTTATTTGGTGTTTTTATACTGATTGTCTTTTTAATTGGTTTAGCAGTCAGTAAATTCGGTGCGATCCGTTTGGGGAAGGAGGGCGAAAAACCCGAATTTCCGTTTTTTACTTGGGTGGGGATGTTGTTTTCCGCAGGGTTTGGAGTAGGCTTGGTGTTTTGGGGTGTCGCGGAGCCGATGAGTCACTTTTTTAATACCCCTTTTATGGGAATGGAAGGGGAAACAGAAGAGGCTGCAAGAGTGGCGATGGGGTATGCTTTTTTTCACTGGGGAGTGAGCCAATGGTCTGTGTTTGCCATTGTCGGATTAGCGATTGCTTTTCTGCAATTCCGTAAACAGGAAAACGGATTGATTTCTACAGCATTGGAACCTGTAACTGGCAGAAATCCTCTTGTGAAAAACACCATTGATTCTTTGGCCGTCATTGCCACGGTTATGGGAATTGCAACGTCACTTGGCCTCGGCATCCTACAAATGAACGGCGGACTTCATTCTGTTATGGGAATCGAAAACTCAGGTATCATTCAGGTTATTATCATGGCTGTACTGCTCATAGCTTACATGTTTTCCTCTGCCACAGGACTTGATAAAGGGATCCGTTACTTAAGCAACTTGAATCTTGGTTTGGCTTTGGGGCTGTTGTTGTTTGTGATGATGGTCGGACCCACTGTATTCATTCTCGAGACATTCACACTCGGGATTGGAGATTACTTCGCCAATTTCATTTCTTACAGCTTTCGTATGCAACCATACAAAGAGGGGACGTGGGTTCGGGAATGGACGATCTTTTATTGGGCGTGGGCCATCGCCTGGTCCCCATTCGTCGGGGCGTTCGTGGCCAGAGTATCACGCGGCCGTACCATACGCCAGTTTATATTAGGTGTGATGGTGATCCCCCCTTTGATTGCCTGCTTGTGGATTGCCGGATTCGGAGGGACAGCATTATGGCTTGATTTAAATCAGGGTGCAGACATAGCTGAAGCGGTCAATGCAGATGTCGCCTCTGCGCTGTTCCAGTTATTCGATAATCTTCCGTTTAGTATGCTGATGTCCATCTTGTCAATCCTGTTGATTTTCACCTTTCTTGTGACCTCTGCCGATTCCGCCACCTATATTCTAGGCAGTATGACGGCTTACGGCAGTCTGCATCCTCCCAGATTCGCCAAGTTTGTATGGGGATTTTTAATGGCGGCCATTGCAGCTGTTCTGCTTTTCACCGGAGGATTGGATGCATTGCAGACAGCTTCGTTGATTGCTGCTCTCCCGTTTACCATCATTTTATTATTGCTGATGACAGCGATCATCAAACTGCTAAGCAAGGAACCACTGCCAGTCCGGAAAGCGGATGTGAGACGCTTTCAACGAATCAGCAGGGAAGCAAATAAACGAGATAGAACGTAACAACGACCGGAAGTAGTGAGGCTTCCGGTTTTTTCCTGTTTTCTTTATCTATTTGTATAAAAACGGTAAGATGAAGAGAAAAGAAAAGTCAATAAATGGTTGAGAGGGCAGGAACCCAGGGAACTTCAAGTAAAAGCCAGTTTATCAGTGAAATCTAGGGGGAGCAGCATAATGAGTGAACAATCTGTAATGGAAAAATTAGTCAGACCTAATACGAGAACAAGTCTTCATCAGCAATTCAAACAACTGGGGTTAACAGAAGGAATGGTAGTGATAGTTCATTCCTCGCTAAGTTCATTAGGCTGGGTATGCGGCGGTCCGATTGCTGTTATTCAAGCACTGATGGATACTGTTGGAATATCAGGGACGATTGTGATGCCTGCCCAGACGGGTGAAAATTCTGATCCGAGCAGCTGGGAGAGACCGCCTGTACCAAAGGAATGGTGGCAAATTATACGTGAGGAAATGCCGGCATTTGACCCGGCGGTTACACCTACGCGTGGTATGGGAGCCATAGCCGAAGCATTTCGCAGCTTTCCGGGTGTGAAGAGGAGCAATCATCCAACCTATTCGTTTTCAGCTTGGGGGAAGCATGCAGCGGAAATTCTTGAAGAACAGCCGTTAGCTGAAGGATTTGGCGAAACTTCTCCATTGGCAAAAATATATCAATTGGACGGCTTTATTCTCCTACTGGGAGTCGAGCATGATAGCAGTACGTCCCTGCATTTAGCAGAACATGCCATTTTAAACCGCAAGAAAGAAAATAAAGGAACAGCTATGTTGGAAAACGGCAATCGAGTCTGGAAAACGTATCAGGAAATTGTATATGATTCCGATGTGTTTTCCGAGTTAGGGGAGGATTATGAAAAAAGTAACCCCGTCACGGTGGCTAAAATAGGAGCGGCTGATGCAAAACTGATCAGACAGTGTCCGATGGTGGACTTCGCCCGTCAATGGCTGAAAGTTAAACATCAATGAGGATACAGAGGTAGTCTGCGGATGGCAGTTTTGGAACTTGAAACCTTTCTACCGAAAGAAGAAAGAGGATGTCTTTCAATAAACTCATTTTAGGAGTAACAATAAGCATACACTGTAAAAATAGACTTTTGGCATTCTTGTAGTTGTTTGTTGCATCCGTTAATCGTTGTTAAAGTAGTGCGGCTTTTCACATGGTACAATAGGGGCAGGAAGTAGAGGTGAACACGAAATGAACGCAAACCAAATATTGAATAAATTGCGCACCCACAAACCAGTCATTCTTGGTAGTGAGCAATTCGCAAAGTTTGCTGTCCTGCTGCCTCTATTGGAGAAAGAAGGAGAACTGCATGTTTTATTTGAAACACGATCTCATACATTAAGAAGGCAGCCAGGTGACATTTGTTTTCCCGGCGGAAAAATCGACCCTGCGGATGATTCCCCTGAGGGGGCTGCTATCCGGGAAACGATCGAAGAATTGGGAATCAACTCAAAAGACATTGACGATGTATATCCGATTGATTATATGGTATCTCCCTTTGGAATGATTGTTTATCCTTTTGTCGGATTCATTGACAAAAACGCAACGATCAAGCTTAATCACGAGGAAGTGGAAGAAGTTTTTACCGTTCCATTGTCGTTCTTTTTGGAAACAAAACCTGTTATTCATAAAGTGAACATGCAAATCGAACCCCAGGAAGATTTTCCGTTTGAACTTGTAGCAGGCGGAAGAGATTATGAATGGCGGCCATTGAAAATGGATGAATATTTTTATCAATACGAGGACAAAGTCATCTGGGGGCTAACGGCAAGAATCATGGCTCACTTTGTGGAAATAGTAAAGGCGCAAAGAAAGTAGGCCGATCGATAAGTTGCTTGTTTTTTTGCAGGAACCTAGAGAAGGTTCCTGCTTTTTTATTTTATTTTATTTTTTATAAAAACTTGTTGTCTTCTTGTCAGAGGAAGCATGGACGATGCATCTCCGGAAAACCCAGGCACATATGGCTGGCTTTTTGGACCGTTCGATTCCGGTTGGAGTCTAGCTTTTTCCACAGCTAAACAGGCCTTCTTGTGTGTTTTATATCATTCTGCAGTAAAAACCTACCGTAAAGAAAAAAGAAAGAGTAATATGGAGATAATGAAAGTAATTTAGATTGTAGCTTGTATGAAAAGAAAGAACTTGGATGTCGACTATGTGTTCACGGACTACTAGACAATCACTGATTATAGGATTATTATAAATGGTTCATACTATTGTTTGTATGGATATCGAGATTGAAAGGAAGTCTAAGCGTGAAGTCTCAACGGAAAGAGTTTGTTGTAATAGGTTTAGGTCGTTTCGGAGGAACACTCTGTAAAGAATTGGCTGATTCTGAAATTGATGTGTTGGCTATCGACAAGAGTCCGGAAAAAGTTCAGGAATATTCTACGATTGCAAGCCATGCAGTGGTAATGGATGCCGTAGATGAACAGGCCTTGAATTCGGTAGGAATTAGAAACTTTGATTGCGCTGTTATCAGCTTTGGAGAAGATATTCAGTCAAGTATATTGGCCTCCCTTTTGCTAAAGGAAATGGGAATGAAGAAAGTATGGGTGAAAGCACGACATGACAGCCACCAGAAGGTTTTAGAAAAAATCGGTGTGGATCGAATTATCAATCCGGAGCAGGATATGGCGAAAAGAATCGCACATCATATCGTCTCGGACAATATAGTCGACTATATTCAATTATCTAACAAGCATAGCTTGATTGAAGTTGTTGCTACAAAAGATATGGCAGGCAAGACTTTGGGTAATAGCGATTTTAGAAAGAAATTTTCTTGCAGTGTCATTGCTGTGAAAAGGGATGAGGAGACGTTAATCATGGAGCCTTCATCAGATACAGAAATCTTGGAGGGAGATATATTAATGATTATGGGTGAAAATGAACAGTTGAATCGGCTGGAATCAAGGGTAAAATAACGATGAAAAATACCAAAGGGATTGTTAACCTTAGTCCTCCCCGGTTTTTATTAGGGATATTTGTTATATTTATACTTTTAGGTACCATGTTGTTAAAGCTTCCTATAGCGACGAATGAACATATTAGTGTTTTGGATTCCCTTTTTACTGCAACATCTGCGATGACAGTAACAGGATTGATTGTCGTGGATACAGGATCGGTATTCACGATTTTTGGTCAAGTGGTTATTTTATTGCTTATTCAGGTAGGCGGACTAGGTATTATGACGTTTGCCGTTGTTATTTTTTTGATGATTGGCAGGAAAATAGGGGTTAAGGAGCGTTTAATTGTTACGCAAGCATTGAACCAGACATCCGTTGGAGGAGTTATTGAGCTGGTAAAAAGACTGTTCTTGTTTTCGGTCATATTAGAAGGCATTGCTTTTCTGTTGTTGTCTTTAAGGTGGATACCGAGTTTAGGCTGGAAAGAAGGAGCGTACGCCAGCTTCTTTCACGCTATATCAGCGTTTAACAATGCAGGTTTCTCTATATGGGAAAACAGTTTATCCGACTATGTGGGTGACCCGGTTATCAACATTGTCATCTCTTTTCTGTTTATCATTGGGGGACTGGGGTTTACGGTCATCTTTGATATTTGGAAAAAGGGAAATCCTTCAAATTTAAGCTTACATACCAAATTGATGATCTTAGGTACTTTTGCAGTGAATCTTGTATCTTTGCTGGTTATTTTTATATTGGAATATGACAATCCTGGTACTCTAAGCAATCTTACAGGCCTGGATAAGCTTCAAGCGGCATATTTTCAAGCTGTTACGCCAAGAACTGCTGGATTCAATACCATCGATATTGGGAGCATGAATGACTCTACTTTATTTTTTACCATTTTATTGATGTTTATTGGAGCTGGTAGTGCTTCTACGGGCGGGGGCATAAAGCTGACAACCTTCCTGGCACTGATTTTTGCTGTGTTTGCTTTTTTAAAAGAACATGACGAGGTAGTTGTTTTCCGGCGGGCGATTGAATATAAAACAATTGTACGGGCACTAGCCATTACTGTTATCGGGATGCTTTTAATTGTTGTGGGGATCTTCTTCCTCAATATAACAGAGGATGCCTCCTTTATTTCGATTGTTTTTGAAACAGTGTCCGCTTTCGGAACGGTTGGTCTGTCGACGGGGTTAACTGGACACCTTACTTGGATGGGGAAGGTAGTGATCATATTGATCATGCTGATCGGAAAAGTAGGACCGCTGACATTGGCGTTTTCTTTTGCGCATTCATCGAAAGCCAACATAAGATATCCGAAAGAAGACTTGTTAACCGGTTGAGTAGCGGCACACTCTTTCGAAAAAAGAATAGGGAAGATGCACACGTAACAAATTTCATTGTCATTCGGAATTTCAGCCGTCATGACAAAAGCCCAGTCCATTGGACTGGGCTTTTCTTCGGTTAGCTTTTCTGTTTTACTGGCTTCTTTGTCAACGTAAAGAAAGCGGCAAAACCGATAAAGGAACTGATAAATAGAATCAATCCCATCGGAATGGCGGACGATTCATTTATTCCTACTAAAGGAGATGCGATAGAGCCGATCAGTAGGGGAAGCAGCCCCAAAACAGCACTGGCGCTGCCTGCGCGGTGCCCTTGATGTTCCATGGCAAGGGAAAAAGAACTGGTCAGCGTCATTCCCATAGTCGTCATGTAGATAAAAATCGCAATGACCATCAATGCAAGCGGGCCTTCCAGAACACTAATCAACAAGATAGCAGCTGTAGCACTCGCTGCTATACATACCGCGATACGCAGTAAATTCCGTTCATGGGTGATACCGCCAAAACGACCGACAATCCAGCTTCCTGACATAATCGCCAGTCCGTTTATCCCAAATAAGATACCAAATACCTGCGGTGAAACACCGTAGATACCTTGATAGACAAACGGAGTTCCGGATACATAGGCAAAGCTTCCCCCATGAACGAATCCGACGATGATGGCATACCCGATAAACGAACGGTCTTTAAACAAACTTCCCATCGTTTTCACGGTATTTCCGATAGAGCTCGGGAGTCGCTTATCTGCTGGCAGCGTTTCCTCCAAGCGAAAGAAAACGGTCAGTACAATTAGCATGCCTAACAAGCTTAGAAAATAAAAGATGGTATGCCAGGTGGCGAAAGGGAGAAGCAATATAGCTCCACCAGCCATTGGGGCAATCATCGGTGCAGCTGCCAGTATAACCATCAGCAATGCATAAAATTTGGTTAACTCTCTTCCTGTAAATACGTCCCGTACCACCGCACGGGAAAGGACTACTCCTGCTGATGCGGTCAGTCCTTGTAAAAAACGTGCGGCAATCAATATGAAGATGTTGGGTGCAAGCGCACAAAGAACCGAAGCAAATACGAACAATGTTATTCCGATCAGTAACGGTTTTCTCCTTCCAACCGCATCACTGATCGGTCCGATAATCACCTGGCCTGTAGCGAGTCCGATTAAACAGGTCGTTAAACTAAGCTGAACGAGCGATGCGGTGGCATTTAAATCGGAAGCGATATCCGGAAAGCTCGGTAAGTACATATCAATATTTAACGGACCCATGATGGCCAGCATGCCAAGCAGTAAGGCCAATGCGATCCGTTCTTTTCCAGTAGGATTTTGAAGCATGAATACCAAACACCTTTCTACATCTAAAACTATTGCTTTCCATATCAATAGAATATAGTCTAATTCAGAAAGGCTCGGCTGTCCATGAAAATGGAATAAATGACTGATAGGAAAAGGCACCTGTGGAAGTTGCTTCCCGACAGGTGCCTCTGTGTGTTTTCTTCTATTACATTAAGTCATAAACGGATTCTTCTAAATAGAGCCAGTGGTAATATTCGACTTCCGCGTCTGTCATGTTGTTTACTTCCTTTTCATTCAGGGATGCCAATTCACATAAGTTTTGTTCCAGATCATTTCGAAGGGCTTGGCTCATCGTAAAGTCTCCTTTTTGTTTAGTGGTTAGTTGGTTTGTGCTACTTACTATATATCTCATTCTGCGATAATTAAAATATCATTTTTAGATTGATTTGGGATTTATGATGCAATTATGATATTTAAAGCGAATAGGGCGAGTATGTTTCGTTTGTTAGGTTGGATTGTTTTCTCTCTCGTTCTGTAGGTATTGCCGTTTGACTTGGATTTTTTACGGGGGTATACTTATACACAGCTTTTCTGGTTTAGAGGGCTTGTTTTGTACAGGATTACTAAAACGGTTTAGTGATTTGCGAAGTAACAGTAAATGGGCTAAATCTATTTGAAAAAGGCTAAACGATGAAGACAAATTTGTAAACGCTTTAAAAAACGAATAAAAGGGGGATGGAAAATGAAGCAATTAAATTGGGGGATACTTGGTCCTGGAAAAGTAGCAAGGGAGTTTGCCGTGGCAATCAATGAAGTGAACGGAAACATCGCTGCAGTCGGAGGAAGAAGCCTGGAGAAAACCCAAAGATTCGCAGATGAATATAACATTGATAAGGTTTATGGAAGCTATAGCGAATTATTGCAGGATGAGACGTTGGATATCATTTATATTGCAACCCCGCACACATTCCATTATCAGTACATTAAGGAAAGTCTGAAGCAAAACAAACACGTCCTATGTGAAAAGGCGATTACGGTGAATTCGAGACAGCTGCAGGAAATCGTCACACTTGCAGAAGAAAAGAATCTGGTTGTTGCAGAGGCGATGACCATTTTCCATATGCCGTTATACCAAAAGGCAAAGGAAATCATCCAATCAGGTAAACTGGGAAAACTGCGGATGATTCAAGTGTCACATGGAAGTTACAAGGAGCCGGATCCTGAAAACCGCTTTTTCAATCCGGATTTGGCAGGAGGGGCAATGCTTGATATAGGTACATACACCGTTTCGCTAGTACGCTATTTCCTTTCGGAACAGCCAGACCAAGTAGAGAGCACCTTGAAGAAATTTGAGACCGGAGTCGATGAACAAGTCGGCATTTTGTTGAAGAACAAACTGGATGAAATGGCAGTGATTTCGATGACACTGAGGGCTAAAATGCCTAAATTCGGGTTGATAGCTTGTGAAGAAGGTTATATCAAAGTCGATGATTATCAGCGCCCGACCAAGGCAACTGTTTATTATACACAGGAGGATAGAACAGAAACAATCGAAGCCGGGGAATCGGAAAAAGCATTCCATTATGAGGTTGAATCGATGAATAACTACGTGGGTAACCAAACAAATAACGACACACTCAAGCTGTCCGTTGATGTGATGAAGTTGATGGATGAAGTCCGTAAACAGGGAAAGGTCAGCTATTCTTTTGAATAAGCTTGCATCCATCATCAACTGTCTGGAAAGCTATCAATCTCCGTTTCGTGGGCCTGAAAATGGATTATAGAAACGCAAGGTTTTAAAGCAGTTAAAACCCCTTACACAATTTGGACAGAAAAGCATCGGATTTCGATGCTTTTTTTATATTAATAAAACAGTTAGCAATATGAAAGCCCAATGAATAATGATTAATTGAAACCAATTCGGTTGATTATCCGTAAGAAATAGCGAGGATTTTTTGTTATGACATACCCGTTTGTAACGTTGCACAGAGAGAATCCGGATTTATGGTAGAATGAAAGTATTGTGCAAATGATTGGTTAAGAGGGGGAAAAGTGTGGAGAATCAAACGTTTAACATGAATACTCAACAGAAAGCAAAGCTGAGAAAACTCGGCGGCTTCTTCGGTAAGGTAATTGGCTTTCTTGTGTTTTTGCTGATTGTAGGCTGGTTGTCCTTACATTGGATTACCGATTATATTTGGATGGATTCGCTTGGTTTCAAAGGAGTTTATACCACGATACTCGGCAGCAAAGTGCTGCTGGGAGTAATTGGTTTTGTTGCTTTTGCGGCATTGACCTGGTTAACGGCAGCGTGGATCAGGAAGGCATTCTTAAAACAATTCAATCCTTCCCAGCTCCCGGCATTGATTACTAGTAAGCGATTAAGCTTTTTCACCATATTATGCGTGTCCATATTTGTGGGCTTAATTGGAAGCAGTATTGTGCAAGGAATCGGCTGGGAGCTATGGTTGAAATTTCTCAACCATTCCTCGTTTGGTATAACAGACCCGCATTTTGGGATGGATGTTTCGTTTTATATGTTTGTATTGCCGTTTATTCAATTTGCGGTAAATACTCTGACAGGGCTGGCATTCTTTTTGCTGCTTGCCGAAATTGGTGCGTACTCGGTTTTCCATATGTACCGGGTAAGCCGAACAGCACAGCTGCAGTTAGGTGTGACATTGGGAAGTATTGGCTTATTGATGGCGGCATCCCATGTTTTGGAACCATTTGGCACGATGCTGACCAACAAAGTGAATTTGTTCCAGGAAAGTGTTGTCTATGGCATGAGCTATACCGATAAATTGATCAATATTCCGACGTCGTATGTCATGGCAGCTGTAGCCGTAATCGGTACAGTCTGGGTGATTGTATCCTTGGTACGCGGCCGCTTGAAAGCCATGATGTATCCGATTATTGCTTATATCGTCATAGGGGTATTAGCCGAGGGCGCATCGATTATTGTGCAGAATTATGTAGTATCTCCTAACGAATTTTCCAAGGAAAGCCCCTATTTGGAGCATAACCTGGAATATACACGAGCAGCATATGATCTCGATAATATAGAAGAATATGAACACCCAGGTAATCAGTCACTTGATCAATCGATGGTCGAGCGTAATGAACTGACGCTCAGTAATGTACGCATCAATGATGCCCGACCTATTCTGGACATTTATAATCAATTACAGACATTCAGGACTTATTATGAATTCAATGACATCGATATCGACCGCTATCAAATCGATGGTGAGTACCAGCAGGTCTTTCTCGGTGCCAGAGAATTGAATACCGATGACCTGCCGTCACAGGCGAAAACATGGGTCAATGAGAACTTGCGTTATACGCATGGTTACGGTGTTGCCATGAGTGATGTCAATGAAATCACCTCGCAAGGGCAGCCGGAGTATCTGCTGAAAAATGTTCCTTCTGATGGCTCTATAGATATCGAAAGGCCGCAAATTTATTTCGGGGAAGAAAAATATGATAATGTCATCGTCAACAGTGAAGTGGATGAATTCGATTATCCGGCTGGTGATGAGAATATGTCGACCAGGTATGAAGCAGATAAGGGAATCCCGTTATCCGGTTTGAATAGATTGTTGTTTGCATTGGATGCTGGTTCCTTCAGAATGTTCGTCTCTGACCAGCTGAACAGCGACAGTCAATTGTTGGCAACGCGGAACATCGTAGACCGGGTTGAAAGGATAGCCCCTTTCCTGGAATATGATGAAGATCCTTATATCTTCGTTCGTGAGGATGGCAGTATGACGTGGATGATTGATGCTTATCTGACCGCTGATCGTTATCCATATTCGGAAGCACACTCAGGGGATGAAAACTACATCCGCAACTCAGTGAAAGTTACCGTTGATGCTTACACTGGTGAAGTCACGTTTTATGCTGTAGAGCCTGATGAGCCATTGTTCCAGACGTATCAAAAAATGTTCCCGGATTTATTTACAGAAGAGATACCGGAAGACGTGGCAGCGCATTTCCGTTATCCAATCGATATGTTTAAAATCCAGGCTAGCATGTATGGGACGTACCATATGTCCAATCTTGAAGTGTTCTATAACCGGGAGGACTACTGGCAGTTCCCTACGGAAAAATATTTCAATGAAGACGTTGAAATGGAACCGTATTATATTACAATGAAGCTTCCTGAAGTTGAGGAAGAGGAATTTGTACTGATGATGCCCTACACGCCGCGTAACAGGCAAAACATGATAGCCTGGATGGGCGTCCGGAATGACGGAGAAAACTATGGAGAAACATTTGTTTATCGTTTCCCTAAACAGCGTAACGTTTATGGACCACAGCAAATTGAAAACCGGATCAACCAGGATAGTACCATTTCCCAGCAATTGAACCTATGGTCTCAAGGAGGGTCGGAAGTTATTCGCGGCAACTTGCTTGCTATCCCGCTTGAGGACACCGTCATTTATGTCGAACCGATTTACATCGAGTCGTCCAATGAAACATCGCTACCTGAAGTAAAACAAATCATTCTCGCCTATGGCGATGAAATTGTCATGGAACCGACATTTGATCAGGCAATGGAGCGGATGCTAGGATTGATCGACCCTGATGTAGAGCTCGATGAAGGAGAAGGCGATACAGATGGTGATGGTCAAGTGGAGGAAATTCTAGGTTCTGAAGAAATTTTAGAAGAAATCTCCTCGTTATTCGACCAATATCAACAGGAGCTTTCTGCAGGGAATTGGGAAGAAGCAGGGGCAATCATGTCCCAGATTGAAGAAAGGTTAAGTGAACGGGAAGAGGAACAGTCGGAAGCAGAAGGAACAGAACAGACAGAGGAACAAACAGAACAGCCTGCAGACGACGAACAGCAGGAATAATAGAAAGGAGCTTCCTAACGGGAGCTCCTTTGTTGTGGTAAAAACGGCTAATTGCTACAGAAGATGGTGAAGTTTTTGTATCTATCTTAATCAAAGCATCGCTGTATCGAGCAAGGGAAAAACAGTATTAATATTCAAGCCAGTATGTGTCTGACTTTTAGAATGTATCATCGCATACTAAAATCTTGCTGTCCCATTTCTACCGAGTTTTCATCTCCTATATTTGCGTTATACTAAATGTAGAGGTGATGACATGGAAAAACAGAAATCTACCTATATTCCGGAGCGATATTGGCGTGCGATAAAGAATAATGATTCCACCTATAATGGCTTGTTTTATTATGGTGTACAAACGACCGGGATATTTTGCCGGCCCTCCTGTAAATCGCGATTACCCTTGCCTGAAAATGTGCAAATCTTTTCTTCTGCCAAAGAAGCACTGGCAAAACAGTTCCGGCCATGTAAAAGGTGCAGACCCGAACAACTATTATTGCCGGAAGACAAGTGGGTAGAGGAACTAATCGATTGGATTGACTGCCATCTCCAACGAAAAATAACCTTGGAAGATCTGGCAGAGGTTGTCCATGTCAGTCCTTATCATCTGCAACGAACTTTCAAAAAACGAACAGGAAAAAGCCCTCACGTATATATTCGGAACGCCAGAGTGGAAAGAGCAAAGGAATATCTGGTATCTACAGACAAGTCTATTTCATCAATCAGTAAGGAAGTAGGAGTGGAAAATACCGCGTACTTTATTACGATATTTAAGGATAGCATGAACGTTACACCTACCATTTATCGGGCTAGACAACAGGGAAGGGGGAATTTATGTTGAAGGACAAGGAGATACAAACAATCTATTATTCTTTGTATGAAGATGAGGAGTGGCGATTATATCTTGCTGCAACTGAGTGTGGACTATGCTATGTGGGCTCCCCTGATCATTCCTTTACCGAACTGGAAGGATGGGCGGCTAAACGGTTTCCTCAAGCAATTTTCCAAGAAAATGACCAGCTGCTTCAATCATATAAACAGGAACTAAGCGATTACTTTAGTGGAATGCGAAAAGCCTTCACGTTTCCGGTCGATTTACAAGGCACAACCTTTCAAAAGGAAGTATGGGAAGTATTGAGAGGAATCCCTTATGGGGAAACGTACACGTATGGGCAGGTAGCAGAAATGATCAAACGTCCGAAAGCAGTACGTGCGGTCGGAGCGGCTATCGGTGCCAATCCAGTAATGATATCGATTCCCTGCCACCGTGTTATCGGAAAAAATGGTAAGCTGACAGGTTTCCGCGGTGGCCTGGACATGAAACAAGCGCTCTTGCGACTTGAACAAGGATGATTTCTTCTTGAAACGAGAACTTAATTCCATAACGAAATCATCTACGAATGATATAACAGAACGCTTGGGCACGGGATCCAAGCGTTCTGTTTTTGAATTTCTTCGTTGAGATGAAGAAAAGAATAGAAGCATGAGACTTCAATATATTCTTCAGTTCGTCTAAAATCAGACCCTCAGTGATCCACGAAATCCTCTCGCAGCATAATAGGATTCTGCCCCATTGTGATACAGAAAGACGTTTCCGTAGCGATAATCACAAAAAAGAGCACCGCCTCGTTTTCTTATATCATCGGGTGTTTGCACCCAGCTAGACGTTTTCTTGTCGAAACTTTCGAGTTTTTGCAAGGCTCGATATTGTTCCTCTGTTAAAAGTTCTATCCCCATAGAAGTTGCCATATCAACAGCATTGTTTTCAGGTTTATGTTTTTTCCTCGATTCTAAAGCTTCCCGGTCGTAACAAACACTTCTGCGTCCTTTAGGGCTTTCCGTAGAACAATCATAAAAAATGTACTCGTCCTTGTCTTTGTCATGGCCAACCACGTCCGGTTCACCGCCGGTCGTTTCCATTTCATTAAGCGACCATAGCTTTTCGCTATCAGCTTCCAGCTTTGTCTGTACTTTATCCCATTTCATTTCTTGATGGCGGTGCATGTTTTTTTCAAAACGGTCTTTCAATACATCGAGTAATTCATCTCGTTGTTCTTGTGACAAATCCTTGTTTGTGTTTGTCATATTCGTTTCCTCCTAAATTATTTTTGTTTTGTTATATAAGATGCTTTGAAAAAAATTACTAAACTAGTTGATAAAATTTCCAGATAATCCACCATATAATAAGGATCCAGATTAGTATGATAAGGAAGGCAAACACCCAATTTTTCGGCTGGCCATGCTTCAGCATTTCGGCAGCCTTTGTTTCACATTCTGCTATCACTTGGTCCGGTATCGTTTTTAATGCAAATAGGACCCCTAAAGGGACAAGGATAACATCATCCAAATAACCAAGTATCGGGATGAAATCAGGTATCAAATCGATTGGACTAAAAGCATAGGCTACAACGGAAGCTGCTAACAATTTAGCATACCACGGTACTCTTTCATCTTTATAGGCTAGGTATAATACAAATAGTTGTTTTTTAATCTTTTTGGCCCAATCCTTAATATTTTGCATACGATCTCCTCGTATTTGGTTAGATATTTCTTTTAAGTATGCTTGTGACTGCCCTGTAATAAGGCAGTTTTTTAGTAAAGATGTTGGGCAAAACACACAAAATACTCGAAAACTCATACGGTATTCTTTGCTGTTGATGAAATCCTTGAGAGTATCCACAGCTAGGAACAAGAAGCTGTACATTGCGGAGGAAATACCCGAAGACTCCTCGGGAGGAAAGGCCTCGGTGAGATCCCGTAGAGCTTTAGCTCGAGGAAGCTCACCAGCCGCCCGCGGAAAGCGCAGGGTATTTCCGAAGCATGGATTAGCACTTATTAGTATTAAATTTATATCGTTGTTTATATTTTCCAAAGAGCCAGAGGGAGAACCCACATCCTGAATTCTCACTTTTTCTATCTAATGGTAAAAATACTTGTAATAATAACAAGGTCTGAGAAAAGTGCCTTAATCAAAAACTATTTTGCAAACCGTCTATATTTACTTTTACACCAATCGATTATTATCATTTGATCATATAAAAATGCTCACAGTTAGGAATATATTAAGGTTTTAGCGGTGGACAATTTGCAATCAGACAAGTAAAGGAGATTCTATCTTTATTTTAAGTGACTGCCAGTTGCAAGGCAACGGCTGGATTGAAAATAGTAGATGTGCAACTGATGTTCTTGAACAAGTTAGCGGAGCCCGTGCCGGCGTTTAAACAGGTCTTCTTACATAAAGAAAAGGGACACTACAACATAGCCTATTATTAATACAAGGATGAGAATGCCAAAACCTTTCCAGCTCAGGCTGCCTACTAGATCAGCGAGGTTTCCTGTATCGGACCTTTTAAATGCATCGTTCATATTCCCGGTTGGATTTCTTTTCAATTCTTCTTGTTTTAGACGTTCTCTTGTTTTTTCAGGAGTTTCTTTGTTTTCGCTCATATTAATCCCCCTATTTTCTTTATGTTAACATAATTTGTTAGTTTCTAGTGGGAAAGCATAGGATGATTCCATATAGAGCGCATTTTCCATTTATTGAGAAGCCTCAAAGGGAGGGGCACGGAGTTTTTGCAAAAAATGCTCTGAAAGTCTTGGAATCTGTGGTAATTCAAGTAAAATAGAGACATATCGAATGGAAACGGAGCGATACCAATGTGATTGTCTGTGGACTGACATGGAAACAAAATGGAATATACAGGAGGTAGCATTGGTATGGTGGAGTATGTTTATTTTGCTCCGGAATCTGTTTTTAGGGAAAAAGCCGAGAAAGTGTTTGCAAAACACCGAAAGCTTATCCTTAAACGGCTTCCTCAGTCGGAAGTTCATTATATTGGAAGTACAGCTGTGAAAGGTTCTCTTACTAAAGGGGATGTCGACTTGCAGGTACGAATCGACCAGCAGGATTTTCCCGAAGCGAAAAAAGTATTGCAAGAAATCTATGCCATTAATGAGGGAAGCTATCAGACTTCTTTCTTTTGTGCATTTGAAACAGAAGATCAATTGCCGATCGGCGTGCAGTTAACTGTAAATGGCTCGGAAGTTGATCATTTTTGGAAAACAACTCGTTTTTTACAGGAGAATCCTTCCTGCAATGAAGCATATAACCAATTGAAGAGACAGTTTAATGGAAAAGATATGGAAAATTATCGTGATGCGAAAGCGGAATTTTTGGCCGAGGTTTTAGCAAGCGAAGCATATCAAAACTTTTTACTAAGATAGTAACTTACACCAGGGTGGCAGTCAGCATTTGATTGCCGCCTTTTTTTATTGTAGGAGGAGCGGAAAAACCGCATAAATGAATCAGGAAGAAATGTTGGAAAACTGGCATGCATCAATCAGCCGAGAATTATGGAGGGGGAGAAAAGGTGAAATACCAAGCTCGATTACTTATGAAATCTGATTTACTGCGTTGCTCTGATCTGTACACGGAAGTTTTCAACAGCCCGCCTTGGAACGATGGTTGGGAGCAGCAAATTGCACAGGAGCGGTTGACTGATATTTTTCATCATCCCAAATTTGTAGGATTTGGAGCATTTTCTAAAGAAGGGAATTTGCTCGGATTCTTATTGGGTTATTCAGAGAAATGGGTAAAAGCGAACCATTTTTATCTCAATGAAATGTGTGTTGCGTCCGCTTATCAAGGCAGGGGAATCGGTTCCGGTCTGATTGACAAGTTGGCAAATTATTGTGACGACCATGCCATCAACAGTATTTTCCTTTTGACTGCCAGAGAAGGACTGGCAGAAGTATTTTATAAGAAGAATGGATTTGAAAATATTACAGGATTGGTGATGATGGCGAAGCGTTTGGAAGATAGACACAAACGAAAAAAGGTATAGATGCCATTACATGTCTATATCTTTTTTCATCATTAATAAAATGGATAATAAGGAAAAGATGAATAGTATCCTTGTTGGCCGTATGGCATGTTTGACTGATTATTTTGCTGACAGTTTTTATAGGGACCGATGTAGGTGGAAGGCTGGATAGGAGCAATCGTTTTTTCCCACTCACGCTGATCCAGACAATACGTATGGGCCATTACATTGGCAGGCGTGAACTTCAGCAGGTCAGAACCTAGAATCACTTCAGGTGTCGGAGCGTCAAAAATGGCCAGCAGATGGGTATTATCGACCGTCGCCATCTCATAATGCCACCAGCCCTGCGGCACGTTGGCCACCTGGCCCGGTGTGATTGGAAAGTTAAGTATTTCCTTTGTATAGGGATTCATAATCGAAACAGTCGCTGCGCCTGCAATGCAATACACGAGCTCTGCAGCATTTTGATGGTAATGCGGCTCGACGACATTCGTCCTGCTTAGGAAAATGTCGAGCAATGAAACGTTTTCCAATGTATTGAGCTGTTCAATGCCTAAAATGTTAATCAAATTTTGGTTGTCTTTTTTGAACAAATTGCTTTTGTTCACGTCAAACGTAAACTGAGCAGAAGGGGATGTGTAATCGACATCAGGGTTCATCCATTTCACCTCTTTAAAAAATTCAACAGCCTTCCTTCCATATGTTATGCAGAAGGGGAGTATGGGTGAATGTCCTGATACAAAAGTTGTAATGGTAGATGAAAATAAGGTATTAGAAATTAAATCCATAAATTTTCATTTTATAATGTTTTCTCTAATATTTTTTAGTAAAATAAACTTAATGTTGTCATAATTTAGCAATATTTATCGAAAGTGAGGAAGCTTCATTTGCCCACATACCATAAACTAGTCCGGGATTATATACCACAAATCATCGAACAAAACGGGAAAAGCTGTTCAACCAAAATATTATCTGAACAGGCGTACCTATCAGCTTTGAATAAGAAAGTGCTCGAAGAAGCGGAAGAATTGGTCACTGCTGAAACGAAGCAAGACATTATCGAGGAAGCCGCGGATATGCTGGAATTACTGCATTCGATAGCAGAAGTGTATGGGGCTTCCATAGAAGAAATAGAAAAAGAGAGGAAGCAGAAAAAGACGGAACGTGGCGGGTTTACGGAGCGGGTGTTTCTTGTAGAGGTGGATGATTAAAAAGAAAATAAGTTGTTGAAACTTAAAACAGCATAGAAGAAAAACAGCGAGGAGAAAAGAAAATGGGAATGAGTTTCGGAGAAAGTATAAAAATGGGGTTTGATTTATTTTGGACGATGGTCACTGCTGAGCCTAAGCTGACAATGCTTTTATTATTAATGATTATAGTACCTTCCTTATACGCAGTTATCATAAACACAATCAAAGAGATAAGACTAAGAAAATCCGGTATCCTGGAAATTGATAAAATGAATGGCAAGACTTTCGAGGAGTATTTGCACGCTTTATTAAAAACAAAAGGTTATCAGGTTAAATTAACGCCGGCTTCAGGTGATTATGGAGCAGATCTTGTACTAAATAACAAGACGAAGAAAATTGTCGTGCAAGCCAAGCGATACAAGAAAAATGTAGGAGTTAAGGCGGTACAGGAAATCGTTTCGGCAAAGACCTATTACCGAGCTGATGAATGTTGGGTTATTACCAATAGTTTTTTCACTGCAAACGCTAAAAAACTAGCTGCCTCGAACCAAGTGCGTTTGGTAGAAAGACCGGAGTTGATGAGCTGGATGTTAAAAGTGAATAAGTCGGCATGAATGGAACCGGTTGGGAAATCTCATATTGCGTAATAGACTTTATACTGCGCGTTAACTATAAATATCTTTAAAGCGTTGTCAAGAGTTAACGTAAAAGGTAATGGTTAAGGATAATAAATGCGGCAAGGAAGCTTCTATCTAGTTGAAAATGTAGTAACTAATAATCTTGGCAATAGTTAATGTAGAAATGTAGTTTGTTAAAAGGTATGAATGCAAATTTATAAAGGGGAAAAGAAATGGTTGCTAATCATTACAATAGAGTGATAAAGTCTCAAAGAAAAAATAGAGAACTAATCAATAAAAATAATGAAGATATAAGAGAAATAAAAAAGCAAATAAAACCTAAGAAACATCGACCTACAATGAAAATAAAAACTAAGGAAATAACTTTAAGAAAGACCGTAGTGGAACCTAGTTTCACAAATAAAACAGTTCTTACAGATTCTACTTGGCATTATGTTGAACTATTGTTACAAAGACAAAATACAAAAAAAGCAAAAGAAGCACTGAATTATTGGAACCAAGCTAGCAATTTCTTTAGAGCAACAGAGAATCTTGATATACTTTCTAAGCCACTGACATCCTACTATTGTTTTCTAAATACTACTAAAGCTCTTCTTACCGTAAAAGGAATTGGATTTGACACAAAACATGGTGTATCAGGTAAAAGAATAAACTCTAATATTAATATAATTAATGAATTAGTATCATTACAGCCAAAAGGGGTTCTTTCAGGACTTTGTAGTTACTTGAAGGAACCAATTAAAACATTTCACGTTCCAACAAGAAAGAAGCCTTTACCTGAAATCTATAATTTAAAAGATATACTATACAACCTTGAGTATATACACAGAGCATACAATTTAACATATTCTAACCAACCAGAATTATTTATCCCTATTGAGAATCCTAGATTTGTGTTTGACAAAGATCAGAAAAAAGGTTGGTTAGAGGTACAGTTAGAACCAGGTTATTCATCGCAACAAGAGTTTGCTAAAATAACAGGTTTTGGAATTGACCGTTTTTATGATAACACTGATTTTTACACACTCAGACTAAATAAAAAGTTTTATTGGAATGCCCCCAGAAATAGTCCTGATCAAAGTAGTTTAAAAGAGTTTAGTAAATATTATACTAATCATCGTAAAAGGTTTAGATATATTTATAGCCACTCCCAACTATGGTACATAAAAAGAAAAAATTTACAAAATGGACTGATTGATAGGAGTACACTTCCCCTTACATTTGCTGCTATGCATAGACTAAGTGAGATGTCTAGATATGATCCAGAGACATTAGAAAAGCACCTTCATAAGAACTATGGTTGGCTATTATCAGAGTTTATAACTAAGTCAATATACCAATTTGTAGACATGATTTCATCTGAAATAACAGGAGACGATTTTAGAGTAACTGGTTTTAGAACTTGATCATATTGGTCCGGAGCAGCCCAACGATTGAAAGATTACGGAGACGATTAAGTTTATTAGTTAATCGTCTCTTCTCCGTTTATGACTAAGTATTGTACTGCGCACATTTCATTGTTTATGGTGGAAATTCAGAACACATCCAATAGTAAGTATCTAGAAAAGTCGGGTTACAAGTGAAAAAACATTATATTTATAACTTAGAATCACATTAGATTGAAAATAAGTAGCTAGAAAACAAAATTATTAAAGAAAATAGTAGGAGGTAAGAAATGCCGTTTTCAGAAGATTTGCAAGAAAAAATATTAGAATATGTTTATGGACATTTACCTAGAGATGAGTGGTATGAAGATAAATTTTACACATTTATAGCGGATGAAACTTTGAGGAAAAGATTAATTGTTGAGTACGAAAATAGTCGTGTTATTTATAAAATTTTTGAGGGTCTTCAAGCTAAAGATGAGTTATTATTAGCACAAATAAAAACACAAGTTATTATGTTTGTTTCTATACAAGAAGNATTATTGGAACCAAGCTAGCAATTTCTTTAGAGCAACAGAGAATCTTGATATACTTTCTAAGCCACTGACATCCTACTATTGTTTTCTAAATACTACTAAAGCTCTTCTTACCGTAAAAGGAATTGGATTTGACACAAAACATGGTGTATCAGGTAAAAGAATAAACTCTAATATTAATATAATTAATGAATTAGTATCATTACAGCCAAAAGGGGTTCTTTCAGGACTTTGTAGTTACTTGAAGGAACCAATTAAAACATTTCACGTTCCAACAAGAAAGAAGCCTTTACCTGAAATCTATAATTTAAAAGATATACTATACAACCTTGAGTATATACACAGAGCATACAATTTAACATATTCTAACCAACCAGAATTATTTATCCCTATTGAGAATCCTAGATTTGTGTTTGACAAAGATCAGAAAAAAGGTTGGTTAGAGGTACAGTTAGAACCAGGTTATTCATCGCAACAAGAGTTTGCTAAAATAACAGGTTTTGGAATTGACCGTTTTTATGATAACACTGATTTTTACACACTCAGACTAAATAAAAAGTTTTATTGGAATGCCCCCAGAAATAGTCCTGATCAAAGTAGTTTAAAAGAGTTTAGTAAATATTATACTAATCATCGTAAAAGGTTTAGATATATTTATAGCCACTCCCAACTATGGTACATAAAAAGAAAAAATTTACAAAATGGACTGATTGATAGGAGTACACTTCCCCTTACATTTGCTGCTATGCATAGACTAAGTGAGATGTCTAGATATGATCCAGAGACATTAGAAAAGCACCTTCATAAGAACTATGGTTGGCTATTATCAGAGTTTATAACTAAGTCAATATACCAATTTGTAGACATGATTTCATCTGAAATAACAGGAGACGATTTTAGAGTAACTGGTTTTAGAACTTGATCATATTGGTCCGGAGCAGCCCAACGATTGAAAGATTACGGAGACGATTAAGTTTATTAGTTAATCGTCTCTTCTCCGTTTATGACTAAGTATTGTACTGCGCACATTTCATTGTTTATGGTGGAAATTCAGAACACATCCAATAGTAAGTATCTAGAAAAGTCGGGTTACAAGTGAAAAAACATTATATTTATAACTTAGAATCACATTAGATTGAAAATAAGTAGCTAGAAAACAAAATTATTAAAGAAAATAGTAGGAGGTAAGAAATGCCGTTTTCAGAAGATTTGCAAGAAAAAATATTAGAATATGTTTATGGACATTTACCTAGAGATGAGTGGTATGAAGATAAATTTTACACATTTATAGCGGATGAAACTTTGAGGAAAAGATTAATTGTTGAGTACGAAAATAGTCGTGTTATTTATAAAATTTTTGAGGGTCTTCAAGCTAAAGATGAGTTATTATTAGCACAAATAAAAACACAAGTTATTATGTTTGTTTCTATACAAGAAGCTGTTGTTAATTATGTTCTTTTCGATTTATTAGATGATAAAGACCTGTACAAGATCTCTTGTTTCAAGAAAGGACTACACAAATTATGATTCCACGTCATAAAAAAGAAAAGTTGGAAAGAGAATTAATTCATGATGGTAAAGAAATTTTAACTTTTTTCATAGAAAAAAAAGAAGTTGACAAAACAAAAATCAGGTATGATCAAAAAGTTGAGGCATGTTATCAATTAAACTTAATTGATTCTGAACTAAAGGGTGATCTTAAAAAACTATATAAATATCGAAACACTGTTCATCTGGAATCAGAATTGAGACAAAACCTTGATTATAATCTAGACATGGGAAACTTAGCTTACAGACGAGTCGAAGGTCTTAGTAAACAATCGACAGAGAGTCTAAAAAACTAATATAGACACATAACGGTGAATTATATATTACAAGTAGTTTATTAATAATTCTATTCTTCTATAATATAATTGCAACTCTAATGTTAAGTAAGATATAACAGCTTTTCAATTGCACTTCAGAATACTGACATCTACACAAATATTAAGAGGCGATTAAGTATAGCATAATTGCTTTTTTCTGCATTTGCTCTCCTAGATTTAATCAACTCGACTTTATAATTAGTCTAAGGGTTCCTATACAATGACAAAAAATACATTACAAGAATAAGATAGGGACTTATCTTGTTTGCCTTATATTAGACTTAAGAGCTCTTTAATCGTAACCAATTCTGCACCAATTAATGTTAAAGTGGATAAAGTATGTCTTAAAACATGGGAACTAATTTTCTTTTGCAAACCTGCCCTTTGAGCGAGTAATTCACCTGATGCGACATATAAATGCAAAGATAATTAACGATAGAAAATCTAAGCAACATAAAAGATAATGAAAGTTTTAATTCCTTGGTTTCTATATACACATTGTGCAACTAGTAAAATAGATGAAATATCTAGTATATAGAAGAATATGGTAGAATAATATGAAATAATTGTAAAAAGGGGATTTGTATATTGGCGCATAATCGGACGTTAAACACTGTTTACGAAACTGTTCAACATTCTAAAAAATCATATGGACACTTGTTAAAAACCGAATTTCATATACATACACCTGCCTCACATGATTATCAACTTATACCAGGCAAAAAATATAGAGACATGAAAGAAGCAGAAGTAATACAAGTTTCGTTAGATAGGGGACTATATAATAGTAATTTCATAAAAGAGTATGTTGGTGAAGACAATGAGGCAAAAAAAGAGAAGTTAGTTAAAAATATTAACGAGGAATATGGCTGTGATTTTTGTTGTTTTAAGGAAGTGGTAGCATATCAGTTAATTGCACATACTTTATACCAAAACGATGTAAAAGCTGCAATAATATCTGACCATAACACAATTAGTGGTTTTAAAAAATTGCGAGCTACAATTGTTGATTATTATAAATCCAGGTTAAAAGGGTATGATGATAGGAAGTGTATTTCATTGTTTCTTGGGGTGGAAATAAGTTGTTCGGACCATTACCATTTAGTTGCAATATTCGATGGTCATGAGTTTAATCGGGTGAAAGAATTTATAGAAAAATATATACATTCCGATGAAGAAGGAACCTACATTTCTTGTTTAGATATGGTAAAACGAGTAAGTGAACAAAATGGTATTCCTTACATTGCGCATATAAATTCCAGTGATTTTAAAGGGACAAATCTCTACCAGAAATCCCTTTTCGGATTAGAGGAACTTTTCATTTTAGGTCTTACAAACATAAGTAAGAAAGACACTATCATTGAAAAGATAAATGGGGTACAAGGGAAGCTATCTGAAAAATTTTGTTTTTTATATGAAGGTGATTCACATAATTTAGAACAATTGGGTAAAAAAAATACATGGATTAAATTCAATAAAGTAAACTTTAAATCTTTAAAAAAGGCACTTACAAACTATGAGTTTTGTGTTTACACTAATAAACCCTCCTTTAATGATAGGTTTATAAAGGGAATGTATATAGTTCCTGAGAAAAATGGGTTTCTATCATCTAAAGAAAAAGGAAATGCTCCTTTTGTAATTGATTTTTCAAGGGATTTAAACTGCCTAATTGGAGGCAGGGGGGTAGGAAAAAGCACTGTACTTAATATCTTGGAAACTGTATTTACTCTCCAGTACCATAATAAAAAGTATTTAAAGTTTATATCACAACATAAAGTTATTTTCATTATATTCTTTTATAAAAATAATGACTATATTTTAGAGTTTTTACCCCAAGTAGGGGAAAAATCGAGTTATATTAATGAAGAGTTTTTCTTGGAGAAAGCATTTGCCGATTCAGTGGAAACAAGTGAGGGGAATTATACATTAGCTCCACATTGGGTATCTTTATATAAAGTTCAATATCATGGAATTAAAAGAAACTATACATTAGTAGAAAATTCTACGAAAACAAGAATTTTAGATGAAGTTTATAAAAAAAGTTATTCTATAAATAGTATAATAGATCGCATAAATACTGGAGATATAAGTAATTTTATAAAAGAAGTCATACTAAATGGTGATAAATTTAGTGAGTCTAGTGAAATAATTAGTAATTTACAGCTGTTAAACAAAAATAATTACAGAAAATATTTAAGAGAAAATTTAAAAGATATTATAAGCAAAATTAATAAAAGAAGACTAACTGCTGATAGTGCCATTAATGATTTTAATGTTGCAAATGAAAATTTAATTAATATTGCCTATTCATCTAAAGTAGAAGAGCCTTCAATATTCATTGATGATTTAGAAATCCACTTTGATGAGAGGTTTGAATTAAAAAAAGATAAGAATGTACTTAATACTTATCTAACTTGGGACGACGTAGAAAATTTCTTGCACACTGTTATAAAAGATATGGGATACTTGAGATTCTTGGAGTTATTGTTAAACAAAAAATATAGAATTATTGAACAGAAGTTTTCTTTAAGTGATTTTATATCTAATACAGATAGTGGCGAGTATGATTATATTGATTCTAAGAATATTAGTAAAATCTACAATAAAATAGAAGGACGTATATTTAGAGATATTGATAATGTAACTAGAAGTATTAACTATTTATTACAGGTAGTAGATGAATTCTCCATATATTTTAATGTTAATTCGAAAGAATCAGTCCTAAATGAAAGAGTGTTAATGAAGAATATAGAGGACCTATCATTAGGACAGAAAGTCGTAGCTATCTTAACTTTTCTATTCAACTATGGAGAATATAGTAATGATAGTACTCCTTTGGTAATTGATCAGCCTGAGGATAATCTAGATAACTTGTATATATATCAAAACCTTGTAAGAAGTTTAAGACGCATAAAAAATAAAAGACAAGTTATTATTTCAACTCATTCAGCAACTATAGTTACTAATGCTGATGCTGAGCAGGTACTTATATTAGAGTCTGACAACAAACGCGGATGGCTAGTTAAAAAGGGTTATCCAGATGATAAAGTTGTATTAAATCATATAGTTGCAATACTAGAAGGTGGTCAAGACTCTTTTATTCATAAAAGAGAGACATATAAAACTGTCTTAAATCTTTAATTTCAGTATTATATAAAATAGATATTAGAGAAGTCAATTGTCTATAATAATGTTTTAATAGTATGTTTATAAAATAATTTGAAGAAGAGCAAAAAATAAGTCATTTAATGCACAGTACAACCATACTATGCATTTAACTTGCTCTTCAAAAATAAGTTGTTTTCTTATGTATTATAGATACTTCATTAAAGCTTGCTATAACAAAGGGTGTGAACTTTTGATTACACTAAATTATTATGGGCTAACCGATAACTAGCTGAAAAAATGTCTGATTAGAAAATTGGTTTGTTTTAAACGGGATTAAATAAGCATAGGCGTCCAACCTTTCATTTCATCTCATCTCACAAAAATCCATGCATATGATTTTCCCATCTTTGGAGAAAGATATAGGATAGTATTAAGACAAACCAATCAAGGAGATATCATGACACATAACAACATGGGATGGAACTTTGACAACAGCTATGTACGTTTGCCGGAACGTTTTTTTGAAAATGCGGAGCCGACGAAAGTGTCCTCCCCCAAAACAGTCCTATTCAATAAGCAACTGGCAGAGGATTTAGGATTACATGCAAACGAACTGCAAACGGCAGAAGGCACCGCGATACTTGCTGGGAACACACTCCCGGAAGGGGCACAGCCAATTGCTCAGGCATATGCAGGTCACCAGTTCGGTAATTTCACCATGCTTGGTGATGGCCGGGCAGTCATGCTTGGTGAGCAAATTACACCAGATGGGGAAAGGAAGGATATCCAACTCAAAGGATCTGGGCGTACTCCTTTTTCCCGTGGCGGTGATGGGCGGGCAACGCTTGGTCCGATGCTTCGTGAGTACATCATCAGTGAAGCGATGCATGCACTCAGGATTCCGACCAATCGCAGCTTGGCGGTAGTGACAACTGGAGATTCTGTGAGACGTGAAGTAGAGCTTCCTGGCGCTGTTCTTACACGTGTGGCAGACAGTCACTTGCGAATTGGGACATTTGAATATGCGGCCCGCTGGGGAAGCGAAGAAGAGCTCCGCGAATTGGCGGATTATGCGATCAACCGTCATTATCCGGATATCGAAGACAATCCTGACCGATACCTGACCTTTTTCCGGGAAGTAGTCAAGCGGCAGGCAGAATTGATTGCTGAATGGCAGCTTGTCGGCTTTATACATGGCGTGATGAATACGGATAACATGACGGTCAGTGGTGAAACAATCGATTATGGTCCATGTGCGTTTATGGATGTGTATGATCCGGCGACTGTCTTTAGTTCGATTGATGTACAAGGACGTTATGCGTATCAAAACCAGCCGGGAATCGGCCAATGGAACCTGGCTCGCTTTGCGGAGGCTCTGTTACCGCTACTTCATGAAAGGCAAGAGCACGCGATTGACCAGGCAAAAGAAATTCTGGGTGAGTACAAGGATTTCTATGATGACTATTGGCTTGCGGGAATGAGGAAAAAACTTGGGCTCCATAATAGGGAGGAGCAGGATAGTGTGCTGATTCAAGATTTGCTCGACATCATGGAAGAAAGCGATGCTGATTTTACCAATACTTTCCGCGCTCTGACATTAAGTGAACCGGAGAAGACCCCAATGCATGGTGAGGAAGCATTTACGGACTGGTTTCAACGCTGGCAGGAAAGGCTGTCCAGGCAGGAAAAATCAAGGGACGAAGTTTTTCAATTGATGAAGCGGTCAAATCCTAACGTGATTCCACGCAACCATCGTGTAGAGGAAGCGCTGGAAGCTGCAGTCCAAAACGGAGATTTCAGCGTGACCGAGCGGCTGATCGAAGTGCTTTCCGCTCCATATGCTTATACGAAAGATCAGGAGCCTTATATCAAATTGCCGGAGCCAACCAATCGACCATATCAGACGTATTGTGGGACGTGAATAGATAATCTTGTAGAGGTNCTTCTTTTTGATTTTCTTGATGGTATGCTTCATCCACTTCCACCCCTATGTGTAATTGAGGGAAATATAGATCCATCAAAGCATATGTGCCATTTTGTCGTTTTACATATTGCTGACTAACAGGTTTAAGATTCATGTTGTCCAACTTATGCCAGATAGCAGTTAAAATATAATTCTCGTAATCTTTCCTCTTGGTTCGTGAAAAGGTCTTTACTAAGTAGTCTCGTTTATTCATCTCTTCACACCTTTTTAAAAATTGCTATTTATGATGCGGTTCAGCGTGGTGATTTAAGAGGCAAAAATAGGCATTGGATCCACTTTCCAATGCCTATTTTATAATGATGGTCGGGGGTTAATTACCTAAAAACTCTTGGTGTTAAGTAATTATAAAAACTTTTTCCACCTCTTTGTAGCTATAAAACGTATCAAACCTAGTATCAGAGTATTAAACATTTTTTTATTCATGGTACAATAACCATATATTACTAGGTGTTATTAAAAATAAGGAGGTATTTTATGAAAAAAAACACTGAGATTATTGATGTAACTCCGACATCAGAAGTAGCAAGTTCAGTAGACTCATTTTCCAATGGATTAACTAAATATTTAGAGCAGCTTAATTTACCATCGGAAAATGTGTTAGTAAATCCCGATGAAAGAATGGATGTAATAGAAAACTTACCTAGAGTTGTTTCGAGGCTAACACCGGAAAGAAAAAGAGATTCCATGTATATCTCAAAATTTGTAGCAGCTTGCGGGGCTGGACTATTTGATGCAGCGCTAAACTTTCTTTGGAATGAAACTGTTATAAATCTAAGGAATAAGGTTATTAGGTTTGATATGGACTATTTTCTTAATAGTATCATAACAGATACTAAGCGAAGACAAAGTTTTAAAACTGAAGATGATCTAAAAAAATTGGACGAATGGGAACTTATTAAAGGCTGTAAGGATACTGGAATCATTACGGAAATAGGATATAAGCATCTTGATTACATAAGAGATATGAGAAATCATGCAAGTGCTGCACATCCTAACCATAACGATTTAGATGGGTTTCAGTTAACTAGTTGGCTACAAACCTGCATTAAGGAAGTATTAGGAAAAGAACCAGAAGGCCCTGTTTTAGAGGTAAAAAGACTTCTTAATAACCTTAGATCAAATGAACTATCAAATGACGATATCCCACCTATCAAATCAAACATTGAAATATTACCTACAGACTTAGTAGATTCTACTATAAGAGCTGTGTTTGGTATGTATGCCGATCCTAACCTTGATGAAAAAATTAGAAATAATTTAAAGCTAGTAGCCCCTTCACTCTGGGATAATTGTTCTAATGATTCCAAAAACAACTTAGGTCTCAAATACGCTGTATTTTCGGCAAATGCAGATGTTGATAGAAAAGTGTCAACAACGGTTTAAAATTCCTTGTTTTCAACGGAATCAAATTCCCTATTATCAGCGGACTTTGGCTGGCTGAATGCCAGCCTTTTTCTTTTCCCTCAGACGATAAGAGTCTCCTTTAATATTAAAGGTTGTGGAATGGTGGATTAAACGATCCAGTATCGCCGTTGCTAAAACTTCATCTCCAAAGATCTTGCCCCATTCAACGTACGATTTATTTGAAGTGATAATCATCGCTCCATGTTCGTATCTTCTGGATATGATTTGGAAAAGNAAACACAATTCTAAAGAATATGATAAAAAGTGAAGGAAAGCCAGAATCTCTCACTAATTTTTTGGGGCATGCGCCCTCCCTATAAGAGCCCCTTTTGAGTGAACTATTTCAGCTTTGGAATTTATAAGCCTATGTTCATTGGTTAACTAACAATTTTCACTTTATCATTGACTCGTAAGTATCTGATAAACATCTCATTATCGGGAGATATGCCTGAGACTTTGAAGATTCCAACAAACCTATACCTATTAAATCCAAGATTGTCTTTGTATTTTGCAAATACTGCCCTTTCACGGCCAGATTCAACTTCTTCCATATAGCTTCCGCTTCTTTCTTTGGCAATTCCCCCATCTTGGTGGGATTCATCAATGTATGACCAATCTTCTGCTAATATATTTAGCCAACCTCCAGCTACTGATTTAGTATTCCCATTTTCTATAATTGAGAGTTTTGGACACCACAACCACAGTTTATCTTTCACCCTGAAATAACTCCTTTGGTACCTTTTGGCATTTTTCCCGAATACAGTATTGGCTATAATATCCTTTATATCCATAAATGATATATCATCGTAAATGGTTAGAAATTCTTGTTGTTTCAACTGCTTTAATTCTTCTTCATATGTTTTCCACTTCAAAATAGTTTTTGAAGCCTTATCTTGGATAACTGATACAATCTCATTGATGCTATCATTTATCTCTTCTAGTGACTTAGTGGCATCAATTCTAAACCATTGAAAATCATGAATAGAATCTTCATTAACAGCAGAAATAATATCATCCATACGAAGTTTATCTTCTTTTTGATTTTCTTGATGGTATGCTTCATCCACTTCCACCCCTATGTGTAATTGAGGGAAATATAGATCCATCAAAGCATATGTGCCATTTTGTCGTTTTACATATTGCTGACTAACAGGTTTAAGATTCATGTTGTCCAACTTATGCCAGATAGCAGTTAAAATATAATTCTCGTAATCTTTCCTCTTGGTTCGTGAAAAGGTCTTTACTAAGTAGTCTCGTTTATTCATCTCTTCACACCTTTTTAAAAATTGCTATTTATGATGCGGTTCAGCGTGGTGATTTAAGAGGCAAAAATAGGCATTGGATCCACTTTCCAATGCCTATTTTATAATGATGGTCGGGGGTTAATTACCTAAAAACTCTTGGTGTTAAGTAATTATAAAAACTTTTTCCACCTCTTTGTAGCTATAAAACGTATCAAACCTAGTATCAGAGTATTAAACATTTTTTTATTCATGGTACAATAACCATATATTACTAGGTGTTATTAAAAATAAGGAGGTATTTTATGAAAAAAAACACTGAGATTATTGATGTAACTCCGACATCAGAAGTAGCAAGTTCAGTAGACTCATTTTCCAATGGATTAACTAAATATTTAGAGCAGCTTAATTTACCATCGGAAAATGTGTTAGTAAATCCCGATGAAAGAATGGATGTAATAGAAAACTTACCTAGAGTTGTTTCGAGGCTAACACCGGAAAGAAAAAGAGATTCCATGTATATCTCAAAATTTGTAGCAGCTTGCGGGGCTGGACTATTTGATGCAGCGCTAAACTTTCTTTGGAATGAAACTGTTATAAATCTAAGGAATAAGGTTATTAGGTTTGATATGGACTATTTTCTTAATAGTATCATAACAGATACTAAGCGAAGACAAAGTTTTAAAACTGAAGATGATCTAAAAAAATTGGACGAATGGGAACTTATTAAAGGCTGTAAGGATACTGGAATCATTACGGAAATAGGATATAAGCATCTTGATTACATAAGAGATATGAGAAATCATGCAAGTGCTGCACATCCTAACCATAACGATTTAGATGGGTTTCAGTTAACTAGTTGGCTACAAACCTGCATTAAGGAAGTATTAGGAAAAGAACCAGAAGGCCCTGTTTTAGAGGTAAAAAGACTTCTTAATAACCTTAGATCAAATGAACTATCAAATGACGATATCCCACCTATCAAATCAAACATTGAAATATTACCTACAGACTTAGTAGATTCTACTATAAGAGCTGTGTTTGGTATGTATGCCGATCCTAACCTTGATGAAAAAATTAGAAATAATTTAAAGCTAGTAGCCCCTTCACTCTGGGATAATTGTTCTAATGATTCCAAAAACAACTTAGGTCTCAAATACGCTGTATTTTCGGCAAATGCAGATGTTGATAGAAAAGTGTCAACAACGGTTTAAAATTCCTTGTTTTCAACGGAATCAAATTCCCTATTATCAGCGGACTTTGGCTGGCTGAATGCCAGCCTTTTTCTTTTCCCTCAGACGATAAGAGTCTCCTTTAATATTAAAGGTTGTGGAATGGTGGATTAAACGATCCAGTATCGCCGTTGCTAAAACTTCATCTCCAAAGATCTTGCCCCATTCAACGTACGATTTATTTGAAGTGATAATCATCGCTCCATGTTCGTATCTTCTGGATATGATTTGGAAAAGTGAGTATTGCGGAGAGATTGAGCCATTAGTGTGGAGATTTGAGCCACTGTTTGCGGTCAACTGAGCCATTAAGTGCGGGGGTGAGAGCCACTTTGATGAAAGTAGTTAATAATATAAACAACCACTGGAACTTCACTGGCTCCAATGGTTGTTTATATTATTATTTAAATCTCTTATCTCTTAATTCCTTATCAATAATCTCAATAGCCCAGCGAACTAGTTCCTCCTCATCTATATCCTCTTCGTCGTTCCAAATGCAGGAGGGTAATAGTTTTTCCTCTAGAGCCTGCTGAACCTCATCAGGTAAATACCTATGAAGAAAATATCTAGCTATACGATTTTCAACTTCTAGTGGAATCATTTTGATACCCTCAATCCATGACGTTCCCGCATCGAAACTTCACCATCAACTAGAATCTTATATGAATCATGGACGATTCTGTCAAGAATCGCATCTGCTATTTGTGCCTGTCCTAGTTTTGAATGCCATCCCTCTGGTGAAAACTGGGAACAGAAAATAGTAGAGGCTCTTTTGAGCCTTGCTTCAATAATCTCCAACACATGTAGTACATTCTCCTCTGAGAGCTCTGTTAGTAGCCACTCATCCAGGATTAATAAATCAATCTTTTTGTACTTCTGAATTAACTTACGGAAGCTGCCATCTGCTTCATACTTTGCTACAGCTAATTCATCCAGTAACTCTGGTAACCTTATATATTTCACTTTATAAAATTGGCGACAAGCATGTACCCCAAAGGCATTGGATATCCATGTTTTTCCGTTCCCGGATGCACCCATTAAAATGAGGTTATGGTGATTCTGAATGTAATTTCCTGTTGCTAACTCTAGTATTTGATTCTTGTCTAGATTACGATCCGGATGATATTCGATATCTTCTATGGCTGCAGTTGGTTCACTGAGTGTCGCCTGTTTAATTAGTCGTTCAAGTCGATTCGATTTACGTCTATCATATTCATAATCTACCAGGAGGTTGAATCTATCATCAAAATCCATGTCCCTATAATCATTATTCTGCTTTTGCTGCTGATATAATTCCGCCATTGCACCCATCTTCATTTCTATTAATTTACGTAAAGTTTCTTGATTCATTATTTAGTATCCCTCCCAAAGTATTTTGCACCACGGACAAATCCATAGTCATCTGATGTAGTGCGAGGCCTACTATTATCCGCTTTCTTATTTTGTTTTCTCTTCTTATTTCTTTCTAGGACACTTTTAAAAACAGAAACCGTTGGGTTTGTTGAAATTTCAAGTAAGGTTTCTGCTGCTTTTTCTATTTCTTCATTTGTGTATTTTTTAGCTGTATTCCTCAGTGTGCTGAGGCTATTTAATGCTTTTTTCTCCACATTTATCTCCAAGATAGAAGAGACAAATTTAGTCATTGATGGTCCAATTGTTTCTGCCCACTTACGGTTATTTTCAGGATTGTGGTCTAAATATAACCGGTGATTATCCGGCATATGGTCAGAGTTGGTAGATAACTGGCCAATATCACCATACAATCGCTTATGGGATGCAATTCGTACTTCTTTGAAGTAAACTTCAATTAAATCCTTGGTTAGTCGTATATCGACGTTCTCTCGGACATAATCATATGGAACGGAGTAATACATTCGTTCAACTTGGATGTGGTAGTTCAGTTGAACTTTAGCTGTTCTCCATTCCGCCAGTTTATACCTTGTTTGAGGAAGCTGTTGAAGGTAGGATTTCTCTTCTTCCTCAAACACCTTTTTACGCGAACTTGGTCGCTTTTGAAATTCAATGGTGTTGATTTCTTCTAGCTTTTCAAAGATTTTCTGATTTAGATCTTCCAGATGAAAACAATGATAGTTTCTTAGTGGAGCGATAATCTGCCTGGAAATATATCCAACAGTGCCTTCGACACTCGCTTTATCTTTTGGCCTTCTAACACGACTAGGAACAATGACAGTGCGATAATAATCTGCCAGTTCACGATAAGCTTCATTTAGAAGAGGTTCTTGACGATGTGCTTTTGTAACCCCTGTTTTTAAATTATCGGGAACCATTGTTTCAGGAACTCCATTAAATTACTCCAATGCATGAATATGAGCGATAAGCCAATTAGCTGATTTCATATCTAAAAAGGCTTCAACATAACTGAATTGACTATAGGGTAAGGTCGCAATAAAAACATACGCTGGAATCGTTTCTCCTGTTGAACGGTCATTAATCTTCAATGTAGTACCAGCCCAATCTACTTCCATCACTTCACCAGGTTTTCTGCGAATAGGCATGGTAAGTTTATACTTTTTCGCATATTTCCCATAGTTCTCACAAAAAGTACGATAGGCATAGGGGATCTTTCCACCTTCACGTGCCTCTGTCGAATACTCATGATGCAATAGAGACAGGGTCACATTCTTCTTTTGTAGTTCCTTATGCACTCTTTCCCAATCAATTGGGAAGTACCCTTTCTCAACAGCCTGTTTCTCTGGGAAGAGAAACGCTTCTAGCCATGTATTGGTCATGGTGTCATTCAAGCTTTCCACGCCAAGTTTTTTGGCACGTTGAATGACATCTGAAACTGTATTCCTTGAGTGCCCAGTGCTAGAACTAATCGTTCTTTGACTGACTTCTTCAAAGTGAAGTTCCAGAATCTTTAGGTAATTAACCATAAAAAAGCCTCCTGTATAATAATGTCATGCTTGCTAGCATGCAAGGTTATTATACAGGAGGCTTTTCCTTTTTCTATTTATAGTGGCCCTGCATTCCGCAAAGGGTGGCTCTTTCCTCCGCAATGACTGGCTCAAAACTCCGCATAAGTGGCTCATTTTCACTGCAATAATCAAAAGTGTGTGTGCGCTTAGTTCATCGAAACTAAAGTAACCTAATTCATCAATAATTAGTAATTCTGGTCGGCTATATCTTTTAATAATCCGTTGGATTAACCCTTGTTTCTCTGCCTTTTGGCATTCAGCTATAAAATCATTGGCTGTGATAAAAAGTGCTTGGTGTCCATTCGTGATAGCTTCAAAAGCCATGGAAATGGCTAAATGTGTCTTTCCTACTCCTGGTGGTCCAAGAAGTAGGATGTTATCCCCATTATGGATGTATCTACCCGATAACACTTCTTTAACTCTTCGTTCATCTATACTTGGTTGAAAACTAAAGTCGAAGTCATGAATGCTCTTAAGATAGGGAAGCTTCGCTTTCTTTAGACGTTTATCTAAAGCTGCCTTTTCCTTCTGTTCGATTTCTTGTGATAATAGCGTGATTAAGAAGTCCGAATATGGTACATTATTTTTAGATGCGTCTTCAAGCAGACCATCTATTTGATCGGCGGTGTAATGCCAACCGATTTCTTCTAAGCGTTCAACTAAAAGGTTTGTGGTCATGATTGATCACCTCCTTCTAGTTGCTCATAAATTTGAAGGGAACGTTGTTCTACTTCACTATCAGGGGACTGTAAACGGCTGTGGGTCGGCAAACCATCAGTAGTCGTTTGCAGTCCTTTATAATGTTCAAGGTTTATATAATCTCTTACCTTACCAGTCATAATAGGGTGCTTAGCCACACATTCATAATGGTCATAAATTTCTAAATGATGATCTAATGTTTCTTTTATTTTCAGTTCTTGTCCAACGTACCGAAAAGGTACTGAATATCTCTTACCGAGATAGGAGACAAAGCAATCCTTACTCACCTTCCTAATTTCCCAATGATGGATAGGGAACAATGGTTTCGTATTTGATGTCATTAAATGTTTTTGTTCATGCTGGAAACGAGTATGAGGTGATTCAAGCGTTGTCTGATGCACCTTACGGTTCGCTACCTGATCTAACCACACTCTCACATCTTCATTTAATGCTTTTAAAGTAGGTTCATGCTTGCGCTGCAAAAAGTTCTTCTTTAAATATCCAACAACATTTTCTACTTTCCCCTTCGTTTGTGGTCGGTGTGGTTTACATGCCTTTGGGACAATTCCATAGTAAGCTAGAAATTCTTCGAACTTCCGATTGAATCTTATTTCAACTGGACTATGCCTGATAACAGCAGTTTTCATATTGTCATATAAAATTTGCTCAGGCACTCCATTGAAATAAGCAAAAGCGTTCATATGGCACTTCATTAAAGTTTCTAAATCCATACTGTCTGTAAACTCTACATATTTAAGCCTCGAATAACTTAGTAAAATCACAAAAGCATAAATATCCTTCATTTCACCATCAACGGCGAATTTACCAATGTGTCCCCAATCCATTTGAGCTTGTTTGCCAGGAGGAGTCTCGTATCTTATGGTAGCTTGCTTTTTAGGTCGCACCCGATATGGTCGAATGAAATCCCGAAGGATTGTCATTTTGCCCTCGTACCCCATAGATATAATTTCATCTAATAAAACGGTGCAGTTTGTGGTACCTTCTTTCATACGTTTCACTAAGTAATCTTTAAAGGGATCTAGCTTACTACCTTTACTAGGTACTTTCTTCATCCTTGGTAATTCTTCAGATTTTATGTACTTCCTAATAGTTTTAGGGTCAAAGCCAGTCTCTTTGGAGATAGCTGTGATTGACCACCCTTTTTGAAATAGTTCTCTAATCATTATGAATTCCCCAATCTTGATCATCATTTCTACACTCCAAATCTTTATCTAGTATAGAAATGATTATCTGTTATTATTGGGGAATTTGAAACCGTTGTCATTAGGGATTTTAGCACCGTTGTTCACAGAGGTTCGCAAAAGCAAAAACCGAGCGTGATTCGAAATTCTAAGCTTTCGAATTCGCTCGGTTTTTTTGATACTTACTTATTAGTAAACACTCCAACAACTCCCTATCCTGTCAGTTTAAGGGGGAATGTGGTATAAATACATATTTTTATCAAAAACTATGATGAATAAATCATAGTGAGGTGAAATACATGTATTTTTATAAAGAAGATTTAATTAATATGATTGTTCCTGATGGACCCGATCCTGCCGCTGCAAAAGTTCTTCAGGAAACTTTAGGTGGACGCTTTGGTGAGATGAGAACCATGATGCAGTTTTCTTTCCAAAGTGCAAACTTCAGGGGGAATGCAAAGCAGTATCGAGACTTAATTCGTGGGGTATTCCTAGAAGAGCTATCCCATGTGGAGCTTGTGCAATCAACAATTAACCAGTTGTTGAATGAGGCGGGATCAGAGACCCCTGGAAATGCTGGTGTAGATAAAGCCCCCCTAAATAAAGCGATCTCACATGCTAACCCACATCATTACATCATGGGGGCAAAAGCTTCTCTTCCAGTAGATGCTGCAGGGAACCCTTGGATGGGAAATTATGTGTATGATCATGGTAATTTAATTGCAAATTTATTAGACAATGTTGTCTTGGAGTCAACTGGGGTTTTACAAAAAACTAGGATTTATGAAATGAGTGACAACAAAGCTTTCCGTGAAACGCTTGCGTTTTTAATTGTGCGTGACAACGCTCACCAAAATGCTTTTGCCAAGGCATTAGAGACACTTGGAGTTGATTGGGGTAAACTTTTACCTATACCAAATTATGATATAAATAAATATCCAGAATGTAGGAAATATGTTGAAATGGGATTCCATAATGCACAATTCAATTTCAGACTTGATGATACACAAATTGGAACCATTTTTTCAGGACAAACACCAAGCAGAAATGGTGGGGAACTTCGTGTGGTAGATCCTCCCGAGGGTTATCCGGTGCCACAATTACCTGATATGCCAGATGAACATGGATCAGGGATTAGTGATTTAAATAGGTAATAAATTGGTCAAAAAAGAGAAGCAGTATTTTTTTAATGAAGAAAATGCTGCTTCTCTTTTCGGCTTTTATGATTCCATTTTCGGTTGAGATAATGCTCATTGCTGCACGTATTGCAACAGGGGATGTTAATAAACGTAGAGAATCCACCCATTTAATAATTTGATAGTTTAATTCTAAAAAATAAAATTTATGTTGTAGCCATATTGGAAAAAATGTTCGTCTGGGTTATTTGTCAGCTCTTCACCACACAAAGAGAAGTGGTTTTGAGGGAAAGGGGCATGTCCAATGAAAATCCTAACCTTTAAATATTACACACTGACAATATTGCCATAGCTGACAAAATACAAGATTGAAGAGAACTTTTCCCCCGAATGTATTGGCCAACAAGGGACTATTGCCATTACAATGGAGGGAGAAGATGTAAATACAATATTTTACTAAAGGGTGCATAAGTTTAAGATGATCAACCACTTATTGTGTAACTGGGTAGGAAGTGAATTTGAAGGAGGTGGGGCATTGAATAAAAAAATGCTACGTTCTCTAGGTATTGTGGTTTTTGCCGTTGGGTACGCAATCCATATCGGTGAATATATTCCCAATACGGTAAGTTGGACAGTCACCATTGTTGGTCTCGTTCTGGTCATCGCTAGTAACTTTGTGAAAAAAGAAAAGCCAGACCGGTAAGTTAAGGCTTTCTCCTTAATGATATAAAACAAAGAATACACAGGACCCCCAGTTGTCTGTTAGAGAAGTCTCCTGGTTATAAAATATTTCAGCTGCCCATTTCTCTAATGGTTTTCCATTATTAATTACATAATCTAATGCTTTATTCGTTTGTTTCTGCCTTGATATTGGTGAAAGAAAGGATTAATGCTACAAAACGGTGCATAAAATGTCGGACGGAAACATTTAACTCCTGTTATTCTATTGAGGAAAGGAGGTCAGAAAATGGATTTGCTTAAGAGCATGAATGATGCAATGAGGTATATCGAAGATAATCTCACAAATGAAATAGACTTCAAAGTGGTGGCAAGGATCGCTCATTGTTCGGAATATCATTTTAAGAGAATGTTTTCTTTTCTTGCAGGTATTACATTATCAGAATACATCCGCCGTAGACGACTTAGCTTGGCCGCATTTGAACTTACCCATAGTAATAGAAAAGTAATTGATGTTGCGATTAAATATGGATACAACTCACCGGACTCTTTTACGAGAGCCTTTCACTATTTACATGGTGTAACACCATCAGAAGCACGCAATGGCCAGTATTTAAAAGCCTATCCACTAATGACCTTTCAATTATCAATTAGAGGAGGAAATGAAATGAATTACCGAATCGAACAAAAAGAGGCATTTAACATTGTTGGTATCATGAAAAGAGTTCCCATTATTTTTGAAGGAGAAAACCCGGAAATTACAGAAATGTGGAAATCCTTGACGATGGAAAGGATAGATCAATTAAAGATACTCTCTAATGTTGAACCAAAAGGGATGATTCAAGCCTCTACAAACTTTTCAGAAGGTCGCATGGAGGAAAAAGGTGAGCTTGATCAGTATTTAGGAGTGGCAACGACACAAGAATCCCCTGACAACTTTTCAAAACTTGAAGTTCCTGCCTTAACATGGGCAATATTTGAATCAACGGGACCTTTCCCTAGTACGGTACAGGAAACATGGGGAAGGATTTATTCTGAGTGGTTTCCATCCTCTCATTATCAAGTAACAGAAGGACCTGAAATCTTGTCGATTAAAGATAAAGATTTAACTTCACCAGCAGTAAAAAGCGAGATTTGGATCCCAGTACTGAAAAAATAACTTTAGATTACGAGCTGTTTCGGCAGCTCTATTTTGATTTGTAAAACCAAACATCAGCATTGAACTTGGATATTTAAAAAATCAACGTATAAAATGTCCGTTTCACTTATCGATTAAGCAAAGAAATCGCCCGCAGTAAGACTAAGAAGTGATATAGTAAAAACAAAGCGATATTGTTGGAGGATTTCATGTACCGTTATACATTTTGGCTCTTTTTTTTATTATTGGCAGGGGTGTGGGGATGCGCCTTATGGCAGCCACAGGGAGTGGTTGAGATTTCTGCTGCCCAATGGTTTGGAAGTGCTTTGTTTTTTGCCTTGTATTTTTTGCTTCCGCTTTTCCACAGGCGGGCAGAAGTTCAGGCGATATTATTAAGCAGTGCCAGTTTTGTCCTCATGGCTGTATTTTGGACATTACATACTACCGGCGAACCTAACTATTTTATTCTGCTGTTGTTTGCTTACTTGGCAGGAGATGCAGCATATCGGCTACCGAGCCGTCATGCACTTTTTTCTGGGGGTGTAATAGGGATTTGCACCCTGCTTCCGGCACTTGACGGAAACAGTGACTATTTCTCCTTTTCTTTTTTATTCTGGTATCTGGCTTTGCTCGGCTTGGCGCTTTCGATCTTTCATCGCATTCATCATGCAGCGGAGGCAGTCGCGGCGCGGTATGATGCTTTGTTGCATGAGTACCGTGCTTTGAAGCGTAAAGCCGTCTCGGATGAGAAACTGGCCAGACAACAGGAACGGACACAAATCGGCCGGGAAATTCATGACAGCGTAGGGCATAAGCTCACCAATTTATTGATGCAGCTGGAAGTGGCGCGAATGGAAGCAGATGGTACGGAAAAAGATCGGCTCGGTCTATTGAAAGGGTTGGCGCAAGAGAGCCTGGAGGAAACCCGCACTGCGGTCAAAGCATTGAACCAGGAAGAGATTGTTGGCATCCCGGCAATGATCAGTCTGATTCGCAAGCTCGAAGCAGAAAATTTTATCCGGATACAATTTGCCGTAAAAAATCGTGCTTTTTCTGCCCGATTGAAGCCTGAACAAGCTGCAGCTGTGTACCGGGCGGTGCAGGAATCATTAACCAATGTGATGCGTCATGGGACGAAAAGAGAAGCTTCCATTACATTCGAATCGGCAGGTGAACGTATATTCCGATTTGAAATCTCCAATCCGATTCCAGCAGGTTATCGATTTGAAGAGGGCTATGGACTTACCGCTATGAAAGAACGCGTTCAACAGGCCGGCGGGAATCTGGAAATACTGGCTTTCAACAGCTTATTCATCGTAAGAGGAACGTTCCCGCTGCAAAAAAAGGAGGAGGACGCAGATGGTTCGGATTCTTTTAGCTGAAGATCAATCGCTGGTTGCCCAGGGACTTAAAATGATGATGGAAACAGATGAAAAACTGCAAGTGACAGGGGAAGCGAAAAACGGAAGGGCAGCGATAGCTCTTTGTGAAAAACAATCATTCGATTTGGCTGTACTCGACATACGGATGCCGGAAATGGATGGACTCGAGGCGGCAAAGGTTATCCGCAAACGCTGGCCTGACATGAAAATTTTGATGCTGACGACTTTTAACGACGACGAGTATGCCCTGCAGGCACTAAGATTAGGTGCACATGGTTATATGCTCAAGGATGCGGATGCCGATACACTGATCCGCTCGGTGAAAAGCTGCCTTGCCGGAGGATTACAGCTTCAAGNTTTAAAAAATCAACGTATAAAATGTCCGTTTCACTTATCGATTAAGCAAAGAAATCGCCCGCAGTAAGACTAAGAAGTGATATAGTAAAAACAAAGCGATATTGTTGGAGGATTTCATGTACCGTTATACATTTTGGCTCTTTTTTTTATTATTGGCAGGGGTGTGGGGATGCGCCTTATGGCAGCCACAGGGAGTGGTTGAGATTTCTGCTGCCCAATGGTTTGGAAGTGCTTTGTTTTTTGCCTTGTATTTTTTGCTTCCGCTTTTCCACAGGCGGGCAGAAGTTCAGGCGATATTATTAAGCAGTGCCAGTTTTGTCCTCATGGCTGTATTTTGGACATTACATACTACCGGCGAACCTAACTATTTTATTCTGCTGTTGTTTGCTTACTTGGCAGGAGATGCAGCATATCGGCTACCGAGCCGTCATGCACTTTTTTCTGGGGGTGTAATAGGGATTTGCACCCTGCTTCCGGCACTTGACGGAAACAGTGACTATTTCTCCTTTTCTTTTTTATTCTGGTATCTGGCTTTGCTCGGCTTGGCGCTTTCGATCTTTCATCGCATTCATCATGCAGCGGAGGCAGTCGCGGCGCGGTATGATGCTTTGTTGCATGAGTACCGTGCTTTGAAGCGTAAAGCCGTCTCGGATGAGAAACTGGCCAGACAACAGGAACGGACACAAATCGGCCGGGAAATTCATGACAGCGTAGGGCATAAGCTCACCAATTTATTGATGCAGCTGGAAGTGGCGCGAATGGAAGCAGATGGTACGGAAAAAGATCGGCTCGGTCTATTGAAAGGGTTGGCGCAAGAGAGCCTGGAGGAAACCCGCACTGCGGTCAAAGCATTGAACCAGGAAGAGATTGTTGGCATCCCGGCAATGATCAGTCTGATTCGCAAGCTCGAAGCAGAAAATTTTATCCGGATACAATTTGCCGTAAAAAATCGTGCTTTTTCTGCCCGATTGAAGCCTGAACAAGCTGCAGCTGTGTACCGGGCGGTGCAGGAATCATTAACCAATGTGATGCGTCATGGGACGAAAAGAGAAGCTTCCATTACATTCGAATCGGCAGGTGAACGTATATTCCGATTTGAAATCTCCAATCCGATTCCAGCAGGTTATCGATTTGAAGAGGGCTATGGACTTACCGCTATGAAAGAACGCGTTCAACAGGCCGGCGGGAATCTGGAAATACTGGCTTTCAACAGCTTATTCATCGTAAGAGGAACGTTCCCGCTGCAAAAAAAGGAGGAGGACGCAGATGGTTCGGATTCTTTTAGCTGAAGATCAATCGCTGGTTGCCCAGGGACTTAAAATGATGATGGAAACAGATGAAAAACTGCAAGTGACAGGGGAAGCGAAAAACGGAAGGGCAGCGATAGCTCTTTGTGAAAAACAATCATTCGATTTGGCTGTACTCGACATACGGATGCCGGAAATGGATGGACTCGAGGCGGCAAAGGTTATCCGCAAACGCTGGCCTGACATGAAAATTTTGATGCTGACGACTTTTAACGACGACGAGTATGCCCTGCAGGCACTAAGATTAGGTGCACATGGTTATATGCTCAAGGATGCGGATGCCGATACACTGATCCGCTCGGTGAAAAGCTGCCTTGCCGGAGGATTACAGCTTCAAGGTGAAGTGGCAGCCAAAGTAATGCCCCGCCTTTTGCAATCAAATAAGCCAGGGGCGGAAAAAGAGCATGATTTAACACCCAGGGAACTGGATATTTTAAAGCAGATCGGGGAAGGAAGAAGCAACAAAGAAATTGCTGCGGAACTGGCCTTATCGGTGGGTACGGTTAAAAACCATATTTCACAGCTGCTGGATAAACTGGAGCTGCGGGATCGGACACAGCTGGCTATTTATGCTATTCGCAATGATTTGGTATAAAAAGTGACGCAAGTCATGGATGCTATTTGAATTAGTGACGGGAGACAGTATGCACGCTGTCTCCTTTTTCTTATACTTTAAATGAGATAATCCAACGGTATGAAAAGGGTATTTAAGGGGGAATGGGCTGTGTTGGAGACAACGAATCTGAAAAAAGTGTTTAAAAAGAATGTAGCGGTGTCTGACGTGAATTTATATTTGGATAAAGGGGAGTCCGTCGGTTTGCTTGGTCCGAATGGAGCCGGGAAATCGACGGCGATATCGATGATTTCATCGCTCGTTAAGCCGACGGCAGGTGATGTGACATGGCATGGAAAAAGCATCGTCAAGGATCCGAATGTCNTCGGCTTGGCGCTTTCGATCTTTCATCGCATTCATCATGCAGCGGAGGCAGTCGCGGCGCGGTATGATGCTTTGTTGCATGAGTACCGTGCTTTGAAGCGTAAAGCCGTCTCGGATGAGAAACTGGCCAGACAACAGGAACGGACACAAATCGGCCGGGAAATTCATGACAGCGTAGGGCATAAGCTCACCAATTTATTGATGCAGCTGGAAGTGGCGCGAATGGAAGCAGATGGTACGGAAAAAGATCGGCTCGGTCTATTGAAAGGGTTGGCGCAAGAGAGCCTGGAGGAAACCCGCACTGCGGTCAAAGCATTGAACCAGGAAGAGATTGTTGGCATCCCGGCAATGATCAGTCTGATTCGCAAGCTCGAAGCAGAAAATTTTATCCGGATACAATTTGCCGTAAAAAATCGTGCTTTTTCTGCCCGATTGAAGCCTGAACAAGCTGCAGCTGTGTACCGGGCGGTGCAGGAATCATTAACCAATGTGATGCGTCATGGGACGAAAAGAGAAGCTTCCATTACATTCGAATCGGCAGGTGAACGTATATTCCGATTTGAAATCTCCAATCCGATTCCAGCAGGTTATCGATTTGAAGAGGGCTATGGACTTACCGCTATGAAAGAACGCGTTCAACAGGCCGGCGGGAATCTGGAAATACTGGCTTTCAACAGCTTATTCATCGTAAGAGGAACGTTCCCGCTGCAAAAAAAGGAGGAGGACGCAGATGGTTCGGATTCTTTTAGCTGAAGATCAATCGCTGGTTGCCCAGGGACTTAAAATGATGATGGAAACAGATGAAAAACTGCAAGTGACAGGGGAAGCGAAAAACGGAAGGGCAGCGATAGCTCTTTGTGAAAAACAATCATTCGATTTGGCTGTACTCGACATACGGATGCCGGAAATGGATGGACTCGAGGCGGCAAAGGTTATCCGCAAACGCTGGCCTGACATGAAAATTTTGATGCTGACGACTTTTAACGACGACGAGTATGCCCTGCAGGCACTAAGATTAGGTGCACATGGTTATATGCTCAAGGATGCGGATGCCGATACACTGATCCGCTCGGTGAAAAGCTGCCTTGCCGGAGGATTACAGCTTCAAGGTGAAGTGGCAGCCAAAGTAATGCCCCGCCTTTTGCAATCAAATAAGCCAGGGGCGGAAAAAGAGCATGATTTAACACCCAGGGAACTGGATATTTTAAAGCAGATCGGGGAAGGAAGAAGCAACAAAGAAATTGCTGCGGAACTGGCCTTATCGGTGGGTACGGTTAAAAACCATATTTCACAGCTGCTGGATAAACTGGAGCTGCGGGATCGGACACAGCTGGCTATTTATGCTATTCGCAATGATTTGGTATAAAAAGTGACGCAAGTCATGGATGCTATTTGAATTAGTGACGGGAGACAGTATGCACGCTGTCTCCTTTTTCTTATACTTTAAATGAGATAATCCAACGGTATGAAAAGGGTATTTAAGGGGGAATGGGCTGTGTTGGAGACAACGAATCTGAAAAAAGTGTTTAAAAAGAATGTAGCGGTGTCTGACGTGAATTTATATTTGGATAAAGGGGAGTCCGTCGGTTTGCTTGGTCCGAATGGAGCCGGGAAATCGACGGCGATATCGATGATTTCATCGCTCGTTAAGCCGACGGCAGGTGATGTGACATGGCATGGAAAAAGCATCGTCAAGGATCCGAATGTCATTCGCATGCATTTAGGGGTCGTGCCGCAGGATATCGCTCTTTATAAAGAGCTAACTGCGGTTGAAAACTTGCGGTTCTTTGGAAGGATTTACGGATTACGGGGCAAGTCCTTGGAATCGCAAATCGAAAAGGTGTTGAAAATTGTCGGGTTGACCGAGCGTAAAAACGAACTAGTCAAACATTATTCCGGCGGGATGCAAAGGCGGATAAACATCGCCGTTGCTTTGTTGCATGAACCGGAATTCATCATTATGGATGAGCCGACCGTTGGAATCGATCCGCAATCACGTAACTACATCCTGGAAATGGTCCAAAAGCTCAACGAGGAAAAAGGGATGACAGTATTATACACGAGTCACTACATGGAAGAGGTCGAAAGACTTTGCGATCGGATCTACATCATGGATCACGGCAAAGTGATTGCTTCTGGAACCAAGCAGGAGCTCATCAGTATCTTGTCCAGTGAAGAAACAATATGGATAGAACTCGATCGCTCCTACCCAGGTCTTGCAGCTGAGTTTAACAACATGGCAGAGGTACTCCGTGTTACGGAGACAGACAAAGGCATCAAGCTGATCACACCAAAAAACAGTGGACTGCTTGGAGCTATTTTTCAGGCAGCGGAACGCCAGCAAGCACAAATCACCAGTTTAAATGTTCAAGTACCGACGTTGGAAGATGTGTTTTTGCATCTGACCGGCCGTAAGCTGAGGGATTAAGGGGGGACGATAAATGCTGTCATTTTTGAAAAAAGATGTAGTCGTTTTACTTCGGGATCGGACTGAACTGCTCGTCTTACTGTTGATGCCGATCATTTTAACGGTGATTTTAGGGTTTGCTTTGAAAGGGATGTTTGCCGGTGGGTTTACCACACTTGATATGAAGGTTGCTGTTGTCGATCACAATGATCGTGAAGCGGGAATAAAACAATTCATGGAAGAAGTCAGCCGGCTTTCTCTGCCTGACGGTGCAAAAAATCAGCTTATAGAAGCAGCCGAGTCTTTTGAGCCTTATGCTATATTGATGGATATGCTCACTGACGAAGAACTCGGTCAGGTGATGGAGATAGAAATAATGAGCGAAAACAAAGCCGAGGTTGCACTGGAGGGGGAAGAGGTTACTTCCCTGCTGAAGATACCGGATAATTTCACCTATTTATCACTGAAAAGTATGATACTGGACGAAGGGAAAGGTGCCGAACTTGAAGTAGTGGAAGGCAAGGATTCTTCCCTTTTGGCTGGAGTTTTTCATGACACGATCGAGCAGTTCGTGGAGACATTCAATTTAGAAACGGCCATTGCCAAAGTCGTTGATGGAAAGGAAGTCACCAGTTCAGCTACTGGAAGAAATCAGCAAGATTTTGGGGGAACGATCACAGTAACAGAGCAGGAACCGATTACATCGATTGAATACTATTCAATTGGGATGGCCGTCATGTTTGCCATGTTTGTTGCCTCGACGATTGCCTCTAAGGCTTATGTAGAAAATTATCAACATGTGTTTGCCCGGATTTTATTGTCTGGACAGCATCCGCTTCTCTATTTATCCGGAAAGGCAATTTCTACATCCGTTTTAGTGTTTATGCAGCTCGTCCTGTTATTTGGCATGGGAAGGTTTGTCCTTCAGGCTTTTGCCGATAATTCCTGGCAATTCTGGCTCGGTATGCTTGCAATCAGTGCAGCCTTTTCTTTGTGTATCGGGGCATTAGGTGCTTTGTTGACTGCTATTACGCTGAAATCGGAAAGCAATGTCGTTCCTGGTATATTTGCTGGCGGTATTGTGACGGTGTTGGCCATGCTTGGCGGAAGTTTTTTCCCTGTGTCCGGAATGCCTGCATTATTTACAACCCTGGGCAACTGGACACCGAACGGCATTATGTTAAATGTAACCCTTCAATGGGCGCAAGGTTTGGGGGCATCCTACATTATGCCGTTGATTTCACGATTGCTGATCTTGACAGTTGTACTAATCGTAATAAGTTTGTTGATTTTTTCGAGAAGGAGGGCGGCTTAAGTGAAATCCATTTTTCTTTTACAGGTGCAGCGGCTTCGGCGTGAACCTTTGATGGTCCTTTCCATGATGGGAATGACGTTTATCTTTGTGTTCTTTCTAGGAGGATTTGGAACCTTTGGACAATTGGAGGTTCCGGTTTATTTTGACCAATCCATGAAGGACAGTGAACAGGAGGCCTTGCTGGAACAGTTGAACGAATCAGAAAGCTATACGTTTACAAAAATGGATCAGACAATGGCAGAAAAACAAGTAGCTTTAGGTGATGTCGCCTTTGCGATGAAAGCGATGCCTGACAACTATCGGATGCTTATTGCTGCAGATGACCCCAATCAGGTGCTTGTCAGTCATTATGTCAAACAGGTCTATGCTGAAGAGTTGCGTCTGCAGCATGCTGAACAAGCTACGGGGCACACGGATTTTCGTGATAAGGTAGAACAATCCATGGACAATGCGCCGATTACCTTGACCGCTTCGACAGCTGAAGGCGAAACTAGCTTCGGAGGATACGATCAACGGAATCAATTTTTGTTTGGTATGACACTATTCTTCTCGATTTACACCATTATATTCAGTTTGAGTAAAGTTGCGGAAGAAAAAAGGACCGGAACATGGAATAGGGTGATTTTGTCACCAGTTCGCAAGTTCCACTTATATATCGGCCATTTGGTTTACTCCTTTCTTCTCGGATTTTTACAAATTGCCGTTATTTTTTCGATTTTTCGATATGGATTTGATTATAATATTGGGAGCAGCATGTCACTGATTTTATTGACCATAGCCTGCTACACATTTGCTGTGGTTGCACTGGGAATGTTGCTGTTAGGATTGGTGAAGAGTCTTGAGCAGCTCAATGCCCTTGTGCCAATTGTTTCGGTAAGTATGGCAATGATCGGTGGAGCATATTGGCCAATTGAAGCAGTCAGTAATGGTATCCTCCTCGGGATATCAAAAGTCATACCGGTCACATACGGGATGGAGGCATTGAAAGGAATATCGCTAGGCCAGTCGCTGTCTGATTTGGTTCAGCCGTTATCCATTTTGATCTTAATTGGAGTTTTATGCATGGGAGTAGGCCTTAATCTTATGGAACGAAAAGCATAATGGACATAAAAAGACAGTCCCGAAGTGCTGTCTTTTTACATGAGTAGCTACTAAAAAAAGGAGGAGAAGGAGGAATTCCAAGAGTTGAATAGAAGGAAATATGTATCATTAAAAAAAGGAGGTTTATAAATGAGCAAAGCGAGCGAATTACGAGATGAGTGGTATCGCCATCGTCAGGTTTTACAGGAGCTCCTTGAAAAGATTGATGAGCAACATATTCATTTTACCCCGTGGGAAGGAGCGTTCACGCTGGGTGGACTGGCAGTTCATATAGCTACATCGATGGAAATGTTCGCCGGTTCGGTTAAAGAAGGGGCACTCATTCTTTCAAACAACAAACATGATTTTGAAACGATGGCGGATGTACGACAGATTGTAGAAAACTGCACACAAACGACATTAAAACATTTTGAAACGATTACGGATGAACAGCTGATTCAACCATTGGAAATGAATGGAGTGGAGGCACCCGCAAGTGTATGGCTCAGCAATGCCAGGGATCATGAAATCCACCATAAGGGTCAGTTGTTTACTTATGCAAGGATTGTCGGCGTGAAGGAAATGCCGTTTTTCATAAAACAGCCACCAAAACGCTAATCCAGACGGGAAAGCAAGTAGTATGGACATAGCTGTCATGCCGGCCGCATATCCTTTTTGGTAAAGGAGGCCGGTATTTTATGCATACGTTTGATACAATGTGTGAGCAATTTGCTATCATTCTAAATGGAGAAAGCAAAGTCAATCGGGAAAGCTGTTCTGTTTCCTTACAACGGGAATTCCAGGTGACAGTCCAAGGGTATCCAAGCAGTTCCGTCGTACCGGCTGTAGTTGGCTTCGAATCGATGGATAAGCGGGGCAACGCAATATGTTTGGCGGAAATAGCTGTCTTGCAAGAAGAGATTCCCGCTTTTCTTTTTGCTTTGACTCAACAAGGCCTGATTGTCAGTGCTTTGCATAATCATTGGTTGTTTACCAACCCTGTTATCATGTATGTCCACATTCAGTCTGTCGAATCGCCGATACACTTCGCCCGCAAGATGTCGCTTGCCTTTTCTTATTTGAACAGTTATCCGATTGCATGACAGCAAACAGCCGTGGAGAACAAATGGACAGTATGCCTGCTTTGAGGCATACTGTTTTTCTGTGTGCCTGGCATGTGCGCACGCTCTAGGGTTCAAGTCCCGAACGGTGAAGGCCATTGTAACCGTTAGCTGAAGGCAAGGGTGTCCGGGGCGACCCGGAATCTGAAGGAAGCCGGAGGCAAATCTCCGACCCGAGGAACACGAATCTCATAGAAGGCTGACACGCTGGGACGAGGTGGCAGAACACACCAAAATCCTAATGGCCGAAGGGAGTGTCAGTAAATGAGGCGGGTACATGGAGAGGAAGTTTGCGCACTTACCCGGGGAGGTCTGCCGGAAACGCGAAGTGCCCTTCGCAACCTGTTCAGTGATGGACAGCTGAACCGGCAGAAGTCAGCCGAGGTCGTAGTACCTATGTGGCTCGAGACACGTAGGGAAGGACCGAATCTTTAAGGAAGAGCGGTCCTTTCGGATGCATCCTTCTGTAAAGACATAGCCAACTCCGTAGGAGCCTGCTCAAAGGAGGAAGTGGTGAAGTCCGCGGGGACTTTGAGAGGGTGGAACAGAAGATGAAACGAAGAAAGAACACCGCTCGCGTAGGAGAGATATCGAATGATGGAACGCATTTTATCACGGGAAAATCTCATACAAGCATTGAAACGCGTGGAACGCAATAAAGGGAGTCACGGTGTCGACCACATGCCCGTACAAAACCTGCGAAGCCATGTAATGGAACACTGGTCTACCCTGCGTTCTGAACTCGAGAAAGGGACCTATCAACCTGCTCCCGTACGTCGAGTCGAAATCCCGAAACCAGACGGTGGAGTAAGGCTGTTAGGTATCCCAACCGTGGTGGACCGTTTCATCCAACAAGCCATAGCCCAAGAACTAACCAAGGTTTTTGACCCTATCTTCTCGGAACACAGCTATGGGTTTCGCCCGAAACGAAACGCTCATCAGGCAATACGCAGGGCGAAAAGCTATATCCGGGAAGGCAACCGCTGGGTTGTCGACATGGATTTGGAGAAATTCTTCGATAAGGTCAATCATGACAAGTTAATGGGACTTCTGGCGAAGTCCATCAAAGACAGCAAACTTCTCAGGATTATCAAACGGTATGTGAAATCCGGGATTCTCATGAATGGGGTATGCGTACGTTCAAGTGAAGGGACGCCGCAAGGTGGTCCGTTAAGTCCGCTTCTGGCAAATATCGTTCTTCATGAATTGGATAAAGAACTGGAAAAGAGGGGGCATCGCTTCGTCCGGTACGCGGATGACTTTCATATCTATGTATCCTCTCGGAAAGCAGGCTATCGGGTGATGAACGCCATCACTACTTTCATTGAAAAGAAACTTCACCTAAAAGTGAACCGGAAGAAGTCAGCTGTCGACCGACCATGGAGAAGGAAGTTCCTAGGCTTCAGTTTCACCTCATACGGGACACCGAAGGTGCGCGTACACCAGAGAAGTGTCAAGCGTCTGAAGGAAAAGATCCGGGAGTTAACATCGAGGTCGAAGGGATGGAGTATGGAATACCGTATTCGGAAGCTGAATCAATATCTTATTGGTTGGTGCGGATATTTCGCTCTGGCAGATACGAAAAGTATCTTCTCGAGACTGGATGCCTGGATTCGCCGCCGGCTGAGGATGTGTCTTTGGAAAGAATGGAAACGCCCAAAGACCCGTAAAAGAAAACTGATAGCTCTAGGGGTTCCAGGGTGGAGAGCCCTTGAATGGGCGAATACCCGAAAAGGCTACTGGCGAATTGCGGATAGTCCGATACTACACAAAACCCTAAACAACTCTTACTGGAATCGTTTAGGGTTACGCAGTTTATACCAACGATATATTTTCTTACGTCAATCTTAAGGAAACCGCCGTATACGGGGCCGTATGTACGGTGGTGTGAGAGGACGGAGGTTAATCGCCTCCTCCTACTCGATTTTGTTGTACTTATCATTACTGCAAGCTATCCTTATCCTGGATAAAAAACGTACATTAAATTATAATTTTATAATAACATTCGGTTTACAGGTTGAAGTGATTATGTTTTTATTAAGATGTAAGGATGATGTTCGTAAATTAGGAAAATGGAGGGATAGCATGATTGGGGTATCAGAGCAGGGGAAAACAGTGAAAATGGTATTGCTTGGTTCTGGAGAGCTTGGAAAAGAGATCGTCATGGAAGCACAGCGACTAGGAGTGGAAACTGTCGCTGTCGACCGTTATCCAGGAGCTCCGGCTATGCAAGCGGCTCAGCGTTGCCATGTGATTGATATGCTTGATGGTGAACAATTGCGAGACGTCATAGAAAATGAGCAGCCGGATATTATCGTTCCGGAAATCGAAGCGATCGCTACAGATACCCTGATGGAATTGGAACAGGAAGGTTTTCGTGTGGTTCCGACTGCTTATGCAGTAAGAATGACGATGGACAGGGAAGGGATTCGTCGTTTGGCAAGTGAACAGCTTAAGCTTCCGACAGCTGGTTATGCATTCGCCGAATCTTTGGAGGAATTAAAACAAGCCGTACATACAATCGGGACGCCGTGCGTAATCAAACCCTTGATGAGTTCCTCGGGAAAAGGCCAGACAGTTTGCCGTACAGAGTCAGATATCGTAGCTTCCTGGCAGGAGGCCATGAAAAGCGGGCGTGGAAAAAATATTAGGGTGATTGTAGAAGAATTCATCTCCTTCGATTCGGAAATTACGTTGCTTACGGTACGTTCTTCAACCGGGACGGTGTTTTGCCCGCCTATCGGTCATAAACAGCAGGGTGGGGACTATATTCAGTCATGGCAGCCGCACGCAATGCATGAGACACAAATCAGGGAAGCAGAAAACATCGCTCAAAAAATCACCGATGAACTGGGAGGTTACGGCGTCTTCGGTGTAGAATTGTTTATTACGAAGGATGGCGTGTATTTTAGCGAAGTATCTCCGAGACCGCATGATACCGGTATGGTAACATTGGCTACGCAGGACTTATCGGAATTTGCGCTCCATGTTCGGGCAATTCTGGGACTGCCTGTTGACGATGTAAGACTCATTTCGCCAGGTGCCAGCCAGGCGGTCAAATCGACTATTGAAAGTAAGTCATACGGCTTAGAAGGGGTAGAACAGGCTTTGCAAATCCCCGGTACTCAAGTGAGCGTGTTCGGAAAGCCATCAGCGACTGTTGGTCGACGGCTGGCTGTCGTGCTGAATAAAGCGGAAAATGTTCAAATTGCCAGGCGGCAGGCAGAAGATGCTGCGGCCAAGTTACAGGTGAAGCGTTTGGACTCTGTTGGCATTTGATTCATTTATCAAGTTGGAGAGGAATGGGAGCATGGCAAAAAACTTAGCCGAGGCGTTCAAACCAACGTCTTACAAAATATCCGGCCACACACCCCGTAATGTACAAGTGTTAAAGCATGCCTTAGAGCAAGTTGACGGAGAAATGTTAAGCGATTTATATGGCAAAGGGGAGGTAATCGAAAACTTTCAGCATAAAATGGCAGACTTTCTGGGGAAAGAAGCTGCTGTATTTTTTCCAAGCGGCACAATGGCCCAACAGATTGCGCTGAGGATTTGGGCGGATGAAAAGCAGGTAAAGCGGGTCGCCTATCATCCGCTATCCCATCTGGAGATCCATGAAGAAGACGGGTTGAAGGAGCTTCACCATATTGAGACTGTATTGCTGGCGGACGAAACCCGTGTAATCGAGCTGGAGGATGTTACGGGATTGGATAAAGAGATTGCTTGCCTGTTGTTGGAGCTGCCGCAGCGGGAAATCGGCGGTCAGCTACCATCCTACGAAACCGTGGAAGCTATCTCGGATTATTGCAGAAAACGGAAAATCCGGCTACATCTTGATGGGGCAAGACTGTTGGAGATCCTCCCTTATTATCAAAAATCGGCTGCAGAGATATGTGCCCTATTCGATAGTGTGTACATTTCCATGTACAAAGGGTTGGGTGGTGTGGCCGGAGCCATTCTTGCCGGTGATGTGTCTTTTACAGAAACCTCGAAAGTTTGGAAGCGTCGGCACGGCGGTGATCTTATCAGTCTTTATCCATATATTCTTTCCGCCGATTACTACTTTGAAAAATACAAAGAAAAAATGGGTCACTATTATCAGGATGCACTCCAATTGGCAGAGCAGTTTAATCAATGTCCGTACATTTCAACATTGCCAGAAACCCCGGTATCGAATATGTTTCATGTTCATTTAGCTAAACCAAAAGATGAAATTGAGCCTATTCTTGTAGAGGTCTATGAGGAGACCGGGGTAGGGCTCACCAGTTATACCAGAGAATCGGGCGGGGAAGCGTGTTACTTTGAAGTTAGTATCGGCGATGGCTACGGTGACTTGCCGAAAGCAGCGCTGGAAGAAACTTTCACTTTGCTTAAGGAGAAACTAAGGGATAGAGGATAATAGTAAAGAAAGAATGTCATTCTTAAGATAAAAACTTTGGATTCTTAGTCCTTGGCGGTAGGATTTTTCAACTGTTTAACCCATATGGAAAATAATAACGATGAGTATTTCCCTCATCATATAGAAGCACTTGGATTTTCTAATTTAATCCAAGTGCTTTTTCCTTCGCGCGCAATTACTCCTTTAAGAACAACGACGATATGATTTCATTCTTCAAATTTAAGCACAACCCAGCTTTAGCATGTTAATGGTTCATTTATGATCCTATATTTTTCAACCATTCCCGTAGCTTCGCTTTCGGATAATATACTTTACTATTAATGATGATATGAGGAATATCAGGGAAATCCTGTTTTAACGATTCCGCATCTTTTTTTGTGATCCCCAGAAAATAAGGAATGTCACTCTCCTTCAACAATTGTTGGTCATCATCGTCACTAATTGCGTCTATCAATCCTTTTGTTTCTGGGTTTTTGAAATTTTTCAGTCCTTCTCCGATAAAGTATCCAGCCACAGCTATTCCAACTGCCAGCCAGAAAAAATCCAATTCCATGGTACCTTTCCCCCTAATTTTCTTATCGTATTATTTATGTTTACGTCTACCATCGTTTGAAAGTTTCATTTACAGATATAGAATGATGAGGTGGGTTTAAAGCATGCTACTTGGTAGGAGGTGAAAATATGCTGTTAGATGGACAGGATGAACATTTTGACGGTGAACGGGAAGGTGTGTATAACGATTCGATCGGTAAAGAAATCGGTGTGCAAAGCGATGCGGGTAAAGCATCGGCCAATCCGTTCCATGTGAAGGCATTGAAAAAGGATGAGGAATTGAAGCGATTTGACCGAACACGGAAGTAAGAATTAAAAAAATAACAGCGGTGAGAAAGGAATCCTGCCGCTGTTTTATACTTATAAATTGACACCGCCCATATTCGGATAGCGATCACCAGCAGCCACATGTTGAGGAGATACCTTATCGATTCGATTCAGATCTTCCTTCATTAGGGTAACATCTAGAGCTCCTGCGTTTTCTTCCAAATACTTGATCCGTTTGGTTCATAGACAAAGGGTTTGATGTCTTACATATTCAGTATGAATTGGAAGCCTCTACTTTTAATAAACTGGCAAGAGTAGAGCAATTTAAGGTAATAAGTGAAGCTGTAGAAAAAGTAATGGAGGAAGCCGTACCAGAAGAAAAGTACACGCATGTTTTTTCGGTGGCCAAGTCTATTGGCACTGGCGGACTTGCTCATTTGCTGGGGAAACATAGGACAACACTAGAGATGGAAAAAGTGGTATGGCTGACTCCGCTGCTGCAAGTAGATGTGCTTTATGATTATTTGTGCAAAAGCTGTACGGAGAACTTATTGATTATCGGCGACAAGGACAAATGTTTCGTTAAAGAAAGAGTAAGCGAACTTACTGTGAAGGAAAACTTTAGGACGCAGATTGTCAAAGGCGGCGATCATTCTTTGGAACGGGGGGACGGCGTTTATCATTCCATTGATTGCTTGAAAGAGATCATGCAGGGAATCGATTTGTTTTTGGATGAATAAAGAGTAAAAAACACAGGATTTTACAGGACATGAATTCATTCGAGAAAGCTTATTGTATTTGGGCTGTAAAATACGTTGACGAATCGATATAAATTTTATATAGTAAGTAATAATTTAACAGCGACTAATGCGAGGAAAAGGATAGGCATTTTTCTAACCGGTTTATAGAGAGGGAAGGCAAGGCTGGGAACTTCCCAACGCAGGAGAAAAAGGCACCACCTTCGAGCAGTATTGAGGAAATCAAAGTATTCAATACCGCGGCCGCGGCGATACAGCGGAATGAGCCGTCACTTTCTTTAAGGGAGTGATGGGAAGCTGGGTGGAACCACGGGTCTGACACACACTCGTCCCTTTCGGATAGGGATGCGGTGTGTTTTTTGTTTGCAAAAAATAATAGAGGTAATGTGAGGACAAGGACAATGGTTTTTCCGTAACGGCCTACAGAGAGGGAAGGCAAGGCTGAGAACTTCCCGGTGCAGTCAGAAAAGCTTACCACCTTTGAACAGTCCCGGGGAACTTTTCGTAACCGGACCGCAGACGCTGCGATAAAGCTGTAACGAAGCTGTCTTGTATCATTTTTACAAGACGGAAAGCTGGGTGGAACCACGGGTATGAAACACGCTCGTCCCTTATTTTATAGGGATGGCGTGTTTTTATATCTAGCGATAAAAAAGAAGGAGTGAAAAGTATGGGGCAAAAGGAAATTATCATCCGCTTCCCGGATGGAAGTGAGAGACAATATCAACAAGGCGTTACGCTGGAAGACGTTGCGGGGTCGATCAGTACGTCCTTGCGAAAGAAATCCGTTGTCGGTAGGATGAACGGTGTGCTAGTAGATTTACGCAGCAGTATTTCTAAGGATGCAGAGATAGAGCTGCTTGACATCCATTCGCCAGAGGGATTGAAGGTGATGCGTCATACTAGCGCCCATGTATTGGCACAGGCTGTTAAACGTATCTATGAGAACGTCCATTTTGGCACAGGCCCAAGTCTGGAAAACGGTTTTTATTATGACTTTGAATTGAACAAACCGTTATCACAGGACGAACTGGCACAAATTGAGACGGAAATGCAAAAAATTGTTTCGGAAAACCTTCGAATTGAGCGTGAAAAAGTGTCACGAAATCGTGCAAAGCAATTGTTCGGTGACGATCCACTGAAGCTCGAACTACTTGAAGAAATCCCGGACAGTGAACCAATCACCGTGTACCGACAAGGGGAATTTGTTGATTTGTGCAGGGGGCCGCATCTTCCAGAGACTCGTCATATCAAAGCGTTCAAGTTGACACATGTTTCCGGTGCCTATTGGCGCGGAAACAGTGAAAACCAGATGTTGCAGCGTATTTACGGTGTGGCTCTTGCTTCGAAGTCAGATTTAGAGGATTATTTTGCATTTGTGCAAGAAGCTGAAAATCGGAACCATCGCAAGCTAGGTCGTGAACTGGACCTGTTTATGTTTTCGGAAGAAGCGCCAGGTATGCCTTTCTATTTGCCGAACGGGCAATTCATACGAAATCAATTAGAAGCATTTTTGCGTAATATTCAGCAACAGTATGGGTACCAGGAAGTACGCACACCGTTCATGATGAACCAGCGGTTGTGGGAACAATCCGGCCACTGGAACCATTATAAAGATAACATGTATTTTTCAGAGGTGGATAACCAGCGTTTTGCTTTGAAGCCAATGAACTGTCCAGGACATATGCTGCTATTCAAAGATAAACTTCGATCTTACCGGGAACTGCCGATCCGTATGGCGGAGTTCGGACAAGTGCACCGCCATGAATTTAGCGGTGCGCTGAACGGATTGCTTAGGGTTCGTACGTTTTGCCAGGACGATGCACACATCTTTGTGATGCCAGAGCAAATCGAGGATGAAATTACTTCTGTATTGAAATTGATTGATCAAGTATATAGGGCCTTTGGATTCGACTATTCGATTGAACTTTCGACTAAGCCGGAGGATTCGATGGGGGAGGAGGCGCTTTGGGAAAAAGCAGAAGCGGCTCTAAAAGGTGTATTGGAAAGGCTGGACTACGATTACCAAATCAATGAGGGAGATGGAGCCTTCTATGGGCCGAAAATCGATGTCCATATCAAGGATGCACTTAATAGAAGCCATCAATGCGCGACAGTTCAGTTGGATTTCCAAATGCCCGAAAAATTTGATTTATCTTATGTAGACGAAGCCAATCAAAAAGTCCGGCCGGTCGTCATCCATCGTGCTGTATTCGGATCGATTGACCGCTTCCTGGGTATTCTGATTGAGCATTTTGCCGGTGCGTTTCCGGTATGGCTTGCACCAGTACAAGTAAAACTGATACCGGTGTCCAATCAGATCCATAGTGATTATGTAAAAGAAGTGCAAAGCCGCATGCAAGCTGAAGGAATACGGGCTGAAGTGGATTTTCGTGAGGAAAAAGTCGGCTACAAAATGAGGGAAGCACAAGTAAAAAAGATTCCGTATATGGTGGTAGTTGGTGACAAGGAGCGCGATAGCCAGTCGGTCAATGTCAGGAAATATGGTCAAGAGGTCTCCGAAGAAATGGAATTAAACACTTTTATCGAAGAATTAAAGGAGGAATCTGGTAACCGTTGGTGAATTTATAGGCGCGTGCAATTGTAAATGGGGAGGAGTAATCGTTTTGCGGACAATTCATTTGGTTATTAGCAGCATTGTGCTTATATTTTTCGGGATCGCTATGCTGGTACAATCGTTCAATCCCCCTATTTATCTGATGTTTGGAGTGTTAACGGTACTTTTTGTGGTTATGGGAATAGATAGCCTGAAGACGGGTCAGAAATGGGTTGGATCCATCTTTTTGGTAACTGCTGTAGTTATGTGTTGGACAGCTACGGAGGATTTCATGATTGGCTGAAAAAGGAGGAAAGAGATAGTGAAGCAGAAAGTGGGAGAGCATTACTTATTAAAGAAAATGAGCCAAAGAGAGGCGGAAGAAATCGCCTATAATTGGCATTATCCTGGAGAATACAGTTTTTATGACATGGAAGCGGACGAAGAAGACTTAGCGGAATTTTTAGATGCTGAACGTCGAGCGGATGACTATTTTGCTGTGGAGAAGGATGGTCAATTGATGGGCTTCTTTAGCTTTCGGGAAAGGCAAAGTGGCAAGGTGGAAATGGGACTTGGGATGAAGCCGGAATGGACAGGAATGGGGAAGGGGCTGGCGTTTCTCCAGTCTGGTTTACATTTTGCGTGCAGCAACTATCAACCTACAGCGATTACGTTATCTGTGGCAGCCTTCAATAAACGGGCAATCAAGTTATATGAAAAAGCAGGCTTTGTTGAAACCGACACTTTTAAGCAGAATACAAATGGGGGCAGTTATAACTTTGTTTCCATGGAATGGCACCCTGATCAATAAACAAAGAAAAATGATAAGAAAACCAGCAGTCTCGAAGTGAGCCTGCTGGTTTTCGTATTGGGTCCTAATTATTTTTTGTTTACGGAAGCGTCATAAATGGATTCGACAGAATCCTGCAGTGCAGCGTTGAATTCCTCGTCTGTTTGGTTGACGTTTAGATCAGCGCTCAATGCCCGGGAGAAGCTTGCAATCAATCCATCGTTTTCTTTCAACTTCTCATTGGCTTCATCACGGGAATACCCGCCGGAAAGCGCGACAACTCGTACCACGCGAGGATGGTCGATCAATTCCTTATACGTGTTTGCTACAGTAGGAATCGATAATTTCAACATTACGTTGTCTTGCTCATCCAGTTTATTTAAATGCCCAAGAATTTCGTTTTTCAAAATTTGCTCGGATTTTTCTTTTTCATTACTGTGAATATCTACTTCTGGCTCAATGATTGGTACTAGACCAGCTTCAATGATTTGTTTTCCGATTTCGAACTGTTGTTCAACGACAGCTTTAATCCCTTCTGGATTGGCTTCTTTGATGACAGAACGCATCTTTGTTCCAAAGATATTACGTTCATTTGCACGCTTTAATGTTTCGTCTAAATCGTGAATAGGCTTCATCAGCTGCACACCGTTGGATGCTTCTGCTAATCCTTTATCGACTTTCAGAAAAGGAACGATCCCTTTTTCATCTGCAAGGTAGTCAGCGGTGTATTTACCTTCGATCTCCCGGTCCATGGTTTGTTCAAATAAAATGGCTCCTAGAATACGCGTAGAGTCAAAAGCAGGAGACGTAATGATGCGGGTCCGCATTTCGTGCACAAGGTCAAACATCTCATCCTCGTTTGAATAAGCGTCTTCTGAAACACCATAACCAGCCAGTGCTTTCGGCGTACTGCCGCCACTTTGGTCAAGGGCTGCAATAAAGCCTTTTCCGTTTCTGATTTTCTCCAATTGATTTGCTTGCATCTTTCCACTCCTTTACCGTTTTTCAATCACTTCTTCTGAATAGTGATAGAACAGAAGAGAGTTTCCACCCCTTAGTTTAGCCTAATTAAAAGAAAACTTGTAGTAATCGGACTTGACGTTAAAAAAAGAGCAGATACTAAAAATAAGGAAGTCCCACCCCTTCTAAACAAGCAAGCTTTAAGATGGTTGTGTTCTCCTGTCACTATTCTATTTTGTTCTATAACCCATTAGGCAAACCAGCTAAACACAAATCCATGCATCATCTGTCGGACATTGACAGATCGAGCCGCAAAGCAAAGGTTCCTATAATCGGTTCGCATGTAGAAAAATAGTTTTTATAGCTTCCTGCATACGAAATAGTTGCAGGAATATCGTCATTCATAAAGAAATTAGTTTTAAAGGAGGAGAGGGGAGGGGGGACTTGCAGATGGAAGAACTAATTGCTGCGAAGGTTCATCGGATGAGAGAACTTCATGAAAACTTTTCCAAGGGTCTTACCAGGAAATGAATGATCATTATTCGGATCACTTTGTCGGCAAGCTTTACATGCCCAGGGAAGATAAGGTACAGACCTTCACAGGGGAGGAAATCAAGCGGGGTAACAAAGAAGCGGCAGCTTATAATTATGGAAAGGATATAAAATTTTCTTATTCGGACTTGAAAATTGTTCCACAATCCGATCATCAAGCGGCTGTGTCCTACCAAATCACCCATCAGTCAGACGGTAAACTAGTAAACGCTCTTTCGTTGGAAGTATGGAAAAAAGAACATGACGGGGAATGGAGAATGATTAGGTGGTATGAGGAAAAAAGTGCTGGAAAGCAGGTCTAAATGGTATTTACTATATTTGTTGGTTTATCTCGTTTTTATCGCGGGGATTCTTTATGGGGTCATGAACCGGGGAAAAGAAGTCACGATTGTAAGTGACACGGATTACCAGCAGGATACCGGTGTAGCAAAATCGGTAGCTGAGATGAGAAACAAACAGGGAAATGAACCGCTGCATGAGGTCTACAAGGACTTGCCGGTCATTGATGTGCACAGCCATAGTGTTCATGATTTACATAGAAGTGAAACGCGGGACATGAGCCATGTAACGACGGGAAAAGACGTATGGGGAAAGTATGGTATCGATAAAACAGTCTTATTCGGAGATGTTTCTGCCCCCTCGGCTGTAAGGACCGACCGTCTTTCCTGGCGTTATTACCAAGAATATCCGGATTTAATTTACCCTTCTTTTTCGGGCTTTCCCTTGGAAAGGGGAGAAGGCGGAGTAGAGAGGGTAAAAGAAAACCTGGAACAAGGTTACCTTGCAGTAGGGGAAATATATGCTGCATCGATTTATTCACCAAGCTCCGATGTTTTATGGAAAGGAAAGCATCCATACTGGGGCGTGCTCCCGGACATCTATCAATTATCGGCATCCTATCGAGCGCCGATTTTACTTCATATCGATCCGCCAGAGGGAACAAATATTAATTATTTAAAAACTGCGCTTCGAAAGCATCCGGAAACAATTTTCATTTTTGCCCATGCCAATGTCTTTAACTCACCAGAAAATCTCGATCCACTGCTAGCAGAATTTGATAATCTTTTTATTGATTTTTTTGCAGGCTTTACTGCATACAACTCCAACAGCAGTCACCAGCTGGAAGAGTTTGTCCCGCTAATCGAAAAATATCCTGATCAATTTTTCCTCGGCTCTGATTCGGGGGTGGAAATCGGAATCGATAAAGCTTATCGTGCGATGTATGAACTGATTGATCAATTAACACCGCATACTGCCGTCAAAGTTGCTTATCAAAATTACGAGCGGTTGATAGAGGAACAGCCGCCAACCGAAACACAGAAACAAACCATCAAAGAACTCGCTAGGGAATTATCCCTTGAAGGGAAGACCTTTCGGCTCAACAAACGAAAAGCAAATGAATTAATCTTTTCCTTGCAGGATCAGTTACGTAGCCAGTAACATAAACAAAAAAAGCGAGCCGGGTTGGGCTCGCCTTTTTATTAGTAGACTTTATCTCCGTTGAAAATCGAATTTTTTACAATAACGTAATCCACATTACGAATGGCTTCAAGCTTGTTGCCGCCTGCGTAGGAAATAGATGATTGCAAATCTTGTTCCATCTCTTTTAGAGTGTCGGCAAGTGAACCTTTATGTTCGACAAGCATCTTTTTACCTTCGACATTTTTCTTTTCGCCTTTTTGGAATTCAGAGGCGGAGCCAAAGTATTCCTTGAAAAGTTTTCCGTCTTTTTCAATCGTTTCGCCAGGAGATTCCTCATGGCCTGCAAACAGTGAACCAATCATCACCATGGAAGCACCAAAGCGGATTGATTTCGCTATATCGCCATGAATCCGGATTCCACCGTCCGCGATAATCGGTTTACTGGCGGCTTTTGCGCACCAGCGCAGTGCTGCCAATTGCCAGCCGCCTGTGCCGAATCCTGTTTTGACTTTCGTGATACATACTTTACCAGGGCCGATCCCGACCTTCGTAGCGTCAGCGCCTGCGTTTTCCAACTCCCTGACTGCTTCCGGAGTACCTACATTACCAGCGATGACAAAACTGGCAGGTAAGTGTTTTTTAATATGCTGAATCATTTCAATGACGGCATTGGAATGGCCGTGTGCAATGTCGATTGTAATATATTCGGGTGTAACTTGTTCGTTGGCGAGTTCTTCTACAAAACGGTATTCCTCTTCCTTCACCCCTACACTAATGGAGGCGATTAACCCGCGTTGTTTCATATCTTTGGTAAATGCAAGACGTTTTTCTGGTTCAAAACGATGCATGATATAGAAATAACCATTTTCGGCTAAATATAATGCAATTTTTTCATCGATAATTGTCTGCATATTGGCTGGCACGACAGGAAGCTTGAACGTATTGCCGCCAAGTGTAATCGTCGTATCGCATTCGGACCGACTATTTACAATACACTTTGCAGGAACTAATTGAATATCTTCGTAATCAAATACATTTTCCATGTTACACACCTCTAAACACGAATATTATAGTAACGTTAAAAAGAATTGTTCGTACATTAGGTAATTTACATCATATTCGCTTGGATGTCAAAGGATATTTGTGGTTAAACCCGAAATAATTCACCCAGTGTACAAATTTTTGTTCGTTTTTTATGAGGATTATGCTTCCTATCTTGTGCTATAATCCTAGCGATCGCGGGAACAATGTCCGTAATACGATTGATTTGAAAGAAATCCCGTTTTTTATTAAGGAGGTTTTGGAATGGATATTCGGATTGAAATGACATACCAGACACCGAAAGGAACGGCTGTCAATTTTATCTCAGAAGAAATGAACCCGGGTAAAGCCATCTTAATGGCAGAAGATTTGGAAAGGACGGGGCGGGCAAAACAAATGACGTTTCTAGACAGCCGGGATTCTACTTGGACGTTGAAGGAATTAAAAAAGTATACAGAAGAAATCAAAACAGAACCTCATTTCATCTCCGTTTACTTTGATGGCGGCTTTGACCGGGAGTCACAGTCTGCAGGTTTAGGGTGTGCGGTTTATTATGAGCAAAACGGAAAGTCTCTTCGGCTGCGAAAGAATGCCCAAGTAGATGAATTGGAAACGAACAATGAAGCGGAATATGCTGCTTTTCATCTGGCATTGCAAGAGCTTGCTTTAATGGAAGTTCATGATCTGCCCGTTACTATTATCGGCGATTCGCAAGTCGTCATACGACAATTAACTGGAGAATGGCCTTGTTACGAAGAGGAACTTTCTAAGTGGATAGACCGGATTGAAAACATGCTTGAAGAACTTGGTATTGATCCTTCCTACCAGCTTGTTTCCCGAAAGCTGAATAAAGAAGCGGATCAGTTGGCTTCACAGGCTTTGCGCGGAATTGCTATAACTGGAACGAGTGAAGTAAAGAAATAGTTAAGTCAGAAAAAATGTTGAAATTGTAAGTCGCAGGCTTATGGTTTCAACATTTTTAATGGCATTTTTAAGCTTGGCACGATGTTAACAGAAAAATGGCAAGCGAAATTTCAAGCCAGGAAACGGGAAGTCAGGGGGGAAGGCAGGGTTGTGAAAACGCATGGTATGTGTTTGATTTTTATCCATTTTCACCTGGCCGATTATTATCCCACACAAATTACCTTGACAGACATAGTAATGTGCTTTAAATTGTATTTAAGGAGGTGAATTTTATTGGCTAGCAAAATTTCGACCGATTTGATAAGAGGTCACACAGATACGATTATTTTGAATGTACTGCGCCAAGGCGACAGTTACGGATATCAGATTTATAAGACCATCATTACTTTAAGTGGCAATCAGTATGAATTAAAAGAAGCGACCCTCTATACCGCTTTTCGACGGCTGGAAAAGGAAGGATATATTGTTTCTTACTGGGGGGACGAAACACAAGGAGGACGCCGGAAGTATTATCGGATCACCGAGGAAGGGGTGGATCGTTACGAACAAAACAAGCAAGATTGGCATTTTGCCAAAAATGTGTTGAATGAATTAATTGAAGGAGGAATTGCGAATGAGGAGAACTAAACAGGATCTTAATCAAAAAGTAAGATCGTATGTAGATAATTTGTTTGCCGGGGTAGGGGAGAGTCAGCAATTATACGAGTTGAAGGAAGAGCTGACCATAAATTTAAAAGAAAAAATAGGCGATTATCAAAAGTCCGGTATGGAAGAAGAAGAGGCTTTCAAAGAGGCGGTAAGTTCATTGGGGGACTTAAGCGGTCTAGTCGAAGATATGAGACAGTTGGGGCAGGATAAGGCGAGAAAATCTGTCTATTCTTCCATGACTGCCCGTATTTCCACAACAGGGTTGATCACTGGCATATTGGTCGGACTGTTCGGGTTATTAACTACAGCCATGCTGTATTTTATGGGATTGCCACCTGAAGCCGTCGTCGGGCCAGCTATTTTTGTCGTACTGGGAGGGGCCATCATCACTTATAGCTTGCTGACCAGGGAAACCGACAAAAAATACGCAATGACCAAGGTACGGGCGATTTTGTATGGATTAGCAGTTGGTTTGATTTTGTTCAGTTTGTATACCGCTTTGACTTCCGGTTTTGCTACGGGTGAAGTCTTTATAGGAATCAGTTCTTTTATGGTGTTTTTTCTGGCTGGCTTCGGACTGCTTCTCGGTCTGCTCTTTACCGGTTCCAACCGGAAAAAACAAGGATGAGGAGATGGAAAGGTGCTTAGCATGCAAAGAGATGAAGCATTGTTCGTTAGCCGAGATATCACCCAGCTGACTGTTAAAAGCAAACGAAAAGCTTTCTCTTTTACTGTACAAAGCAAAAAAGAAAGCTTCCCTGAAAAACAAAGTGTTTAGTGTGTCCCTGTTTCGGGACAGGGACTGTGAGAAGTGTTGCCGCACTTCTCTTTTTTATTATAGCGAATATCGAACATGGATTCCAGGCAGGGATTTGGCTGGATTATTCAAAAGTCCGACCGTGAAATTTCCTAAAGAAAACTTAGAGGATGGTCACCCAATCCGGGACTTGAAGAGAACATAGAATTTCCCTTTCTCGATTACGAGGGGTGCTGTAAGAACTTATTGTTTGTAGCTGCTTATCTGAAAAAGCTGGATGGGTCATAACTTCAACACTTTCTGCTTTTAGGCTCCGAAGCTGATCAAAAATGTTGTAGGTTACCCCTTTCCCATAAAATTCAGTCCATAACACATCGGTCAGCAGTATGTCTGGAGAGTTTTGCAGGGAGGGTACATAGCGAACGGGCACTCGATAGTCTGTAGCTAAGTTGTGGACCAACTCTTTTAATGGCTCCCATCCATGGATAAGGTGATGACTGTCGATATGATGGAGAGGCAGACCTGTAGCAAGAAACGCCTCCAATTGTGTCCGCCATTCTTTTTCCGTTTCTTCAAGATCAGGTACGTTCATTTCTCGAAAATTACTCCGATAGCGAAAGGTTCCTTCTTCGTCTACTAAAAGTCGTAAATCTGGGCAAAGCGCTTTACCCCATGTAAGAACAAGGTGGACACCGACCTTTAAGCTGGGATGGTGCTTTGCCGCTTGGACCGCTTCCTCAACGGCCAGTCCGTTCATCATCATGGTCGCAGAGCTAACAATACCGTTGAGGTGAGCTTCGATAATACCGTCATTCACTCCTTTTGTAAGTCCAAAATCATCCGCATTAACTAAAACCTCCACAAAATCCCCCCTCGCTACCGATTTGTTTTTCTAACAATTCATTCATACAATCGCTCGATAACAAAATTAGTTTTATCTCCCCGAAAGTAGGAGCGGGAGAATTCTATTTTTTTCCCCAGTTTGTTCTCTGCTGTTGTTTCAATATAAAAGAGCGGCAACTCGGCCTCACATTGTAAATGATTGCAAATCAACTGATCAGCAAAGGTGATTTCCACTTGTTCCGTCGTTTTAGCAATATGAACGTCAAAGACATCTTGTAAAGCAGCATAAAGGGACGTTTCGGCATGCTCCTTTGTAAGTCCAGGTGCCACGCTCCATGGGATATACGAAACTTCGTATTGGATGGCTTCCTGATCTGCTAGCCTGATTCTTTCAATGCGTTGAACGGCTTCGTTTCTCGATAAGTCTAATGATTGGGATAGAACTTCACTAGCTGGTATCACCTGGATGTCGAGAAGCGAGATTTTTGGTTTCTTACCCTGACCTGCAACCTGGTCACTGTACCGCTTGATGGTTTGGGAAAGGGTTTGTTTAACTTTTGGATCCGCGACATAGGTTCCCCTACCCTGATGGCGTAAAAGATACCCTTCCTGTGTCAATTGATTCAGGGCGGTTCTCACGGTTGTCCTGCTCACATTAAAAGAGGTACAAAGTTCCAGTTCCGTCGGAATCTTTTCCCCTACTTGAAAGTGTCCCGATTTAATTCTGGTAAGAATCTCCTCTTTGATAAAGGCATGTAACGATTTTTTTTCCATCCCTTAACTCCTATCTCACAAGTCACTTAAATGTTTGCGATAAAAAATTATGACTTTGTCATTACAAAGTTGGTGGTTATTAAATTTGTATGGAAGTCGAATTATTTGTATGATACATTTTTTGTTTTTCAGCAGCATATACATGTCTCGTGACCAATATCTCTTCCTGGTCAGACAGTAAATGTATAAAGAGGGAGTATGTATGACGCATATTTAGCCATGATGTTGAATCCACTGGTCGGTTCAGAAAGAGGTAGTAAACGGGTGCTTGATGAATTGTTGGAAACACAAAGCATATTTACCACAATTTCATGTAGGGGGGAATTAGAATGAATCATCCATTGATGCAAAAGTTTATTGAGATAGCGGGAAGGATAGGGGCTCAACGTCATCTTGTCGCGATCCGTGATGGGTTTGTCGCAATTATGCCGCTTGTGATTATTGGATCGCTTGGTATCCTCATTAATAACTTTCCGCCTTTTGGCAGCTTTGATTTGCCGAGTATTCTAAATGGTATCTTTGGAGAAGGAAACTGGCAAAAGGTGGGGGGAAGCATTTGGAATGGGACATTTGCGGTCTTAGGATTGCTGATTGCCTTTTCCATTGCCTACAACCTGGCAAAGTCCTATGAAATGGATGGGTTATCTTCAGGCTTAATAACGGCTGCTGCTTATATCATGCTTGTACCGGAAACGGCAGACTGGGGGTTGAGCTTCGCCTGGCTCGGCGCTCAAGGCTTGTTTGTTGCCATCATCCTTGCGTTGGTCCTTACAGAATTATTTCGCTTCCTGCTTTATTCCAAGCTTACTATCAAAATGCCTGAAGGTGTCCCTGCCGGGGTGGCCCGGTCGTTTACTGCATTGATTCCCGCATCGATCATATTGGTAATCGTGGGCTTGTTTCAAGCGTTGATGAGTCACTTTGCGGAAATCAGTATTTTTGAATGGATTTTCACCATTCTTCAGGAGCCATTGCAAGGTTTGGGGAATACACTTCCTGCTGCGATGGTCGTATCGTTTCTTAACCATTTATTATGGTTCTTCGGCCTGCATGGCACCAATATTATCGGTTCCGTTATCGAACCGGTGTACCTTCCACTAATTGAAAAGAATCTGTCTTTGTATCAAAGTGGCGTTTCTGCCTTTGATGTCCCAAATATTGTTACGAAACCATTTTTAGACTCCTTTGTATTCATGGGTGGGTCCGGTACGACGATTGCTTTACTGATTGCCATATTTTTTGTTGTCCGCCAGGAAAAAAATCACCCGTATCGGGAAGTGGCAAAGCTTTCGACTCCTGCAGGTCTTTTCAATATTAATGAACCGGTCATTTTTGGCTTGCCGATTGTATTGAATCCCGTCATGTTGCTGCCCTTCATTTTTATACCGGTAATTCTTACTGTGACCGCATACGTTGCCCTTGCCACTGGTATGGTTCCGAAAACGGTGGCCATCCTTCCATGGACCACTCCGCCGATTTTAAGCGGATACCTTGTCACTGGTGGTAGTTGGCGGGGAATTGCCTTGCAGGTTTTTAATATAGCGTTGGCAGTGGTCCTTTACACCCCGTTCGTCATGGCAGGGGTCCGGGCACTGAAACAGCGGATGGAGGGTTGAACAGGAAAGACCATAGGAAGTTTCTTTCACAACTACCTTCACGTTGGGAATGCTTTGGCACGGGAATCTATCTCTTTGCTAAGTGAAGGCTTAGCCTGCCATGCAGCATAAATATAGAAAGGAGTAGCCGATTTTCACAACGGCTGCATACGATAGAAGGGGGAGTCACGATGAAAATTGTCCTGGTATGCTCAGCTGGAATGTCGACCTCTATGTTGGTATCAAAAATGGAAAAAAGCGCAGAAGCGAGACAAGTTGATGTAACCATTACTGCTGTACCGGAATCTGCTTTAAAGCATCATCTTGATGGGCTTGATGTTGTGTTAATCGGTCCACAGGTGTGTTATTTGGAAAAAAAGATAAAAAAGCAATTGGAACCAAAAGGAGTTAAAGTAGAGGTGATTGACCAAATTGCTTATGGCATGATTCAGGGAGACAAAGTACTCGATCAAGCATTACAGCTATACGAAAAAACTAATACATGAAGATCAGGGGGAGGTTGGTGTGGCATATTTTTAAATATGATGCCCAACTGCTTTGTGAGGGGAAAGAGTGAAGATAGGAATGTCCTATTTACATCTCTCGAGAAAAAGTTAACAATAAGAGAACAGCAACGAATAAGGGAGACTAGTAGATGGGCAACTATTTAAGTTTTCAAGAAATCCAGGATAAATGTGGGAATTTACATGAAAAATATCAAATAGATGAAGACAAGTTTTATAACGTTGTGGAAGGATGGGCGGAAGCCAGTACTACTACAGAAGAAAAATTGCTTGGAAGCTTTCGTGGGTTGCTACAGGTAGTCAGCGGGGAAATCGAAACGATTGAAAATACGTTGGAGTTGAAGCCTTCGTGTCGGATGGGCTGTGCTTTTTGCTGTTATTACCCAATCATCATCAACAAGATGGAAGCGAAGCTGATGAAGCAAGCCATTGAAAGCTTTCCTGAAGAACGTCGAGAGAAACTGCAAGTGCATTGGAAGGAGTACCACCGAAAGTATGGCAGGCAGCTGGAAGAACTACAAAGCGTGGAGACAGATGCCGACAAGGATTTTAAACAACATTATCGGCAAAAGCAACTGCCGTGTGTCATGCTCGATACCGTAACGAATCAATGCATGGCTTATGAGATACGGCCCATCCCATGCCGGACCTATGTGAATTATGCAGATCCTGCAGTTTGTGAGAAAAGCCTCATGCCGAAAGAAACCGTAAGTTTCGAATTCCTTTATGGCGAATACATGGGTGCATTAAACGAATTTCTTCAATACCTTTATGAAGAAGAAAACACAGCCTTCATCGACTACCCAAACGACCTTTACACACAAGACTACCTGTTCAACTGGTTCAAAGACGGGGACAGTCCCCAAAACCGCCAGAAATCATTGTAGAGATTGATTTAGAACGATGTGGGGTCAGTCCCCAACCGGAAGTTTTTTAAATCAATTTCCGGATGGGGGACTGACCCCAAAAAGGGTTGATTTGATTGCTTAAAGAGAGTGAATGTTGATAAGACAAGGGTTAAGAACATTCAAGGTATGTCCCTGATTAGTGACGTTATAGCTGTGAATAGGTTCCGGGGACAGTCCCTCCAGCGGTGGTCGGGTATCGACACATGGCTGGAGGGACTGTCCCCGGTTTTGTTCAGATTTTTTCCGGTTTTATTCGTTCATTCTGCTTTTTTCGAGCTGCATGCGTTCGTTGAATAGTGTCGGATAGGATAGGTACCCGAGTAAAATGCTTGTTACGACAGCGGTTGTCAGAAGAAGAAATAAAATAAGCAATTGAAATTGGACGGCTTGGACCGGGTCAGCCCCTGCAATAATTTGCCCGCTCATCATTCCGGGGAGTTGTACAAGCCCGATTGTTTTTTGGCTCTCGATCGTTGGAATGGTACTTGCCTTGATGGAAGCGATCAACTGTCTATGAATCGCTTGCTTGGGCGTACCTCCCAAGGAAAGGATCAATTCCGTTTCGTCCTCATGGTCTTCCACTTCTGAGGTGAACCGGTTCAGAAACAATATTGACAGCACCATAGAATTCCCGATGATCATCCCACTGATCGGAATGATATATTGGGGTGTGGCCGGCGTAATCGAAAGGCCTAGCAAAATTCCCTGGGTCAGTACTTCGACAATGACAAAAGTAAGAATCAGCTTCCAGGTAATCCCCTGAATCGACCTGCCTTTACGCCGGGCGTTTTGCGTAGCTGCTGCAATCATCAGCAGGACCATTAACAAGATGTATATAGGGTTTTCGGCATTAAATACATATTGCAATAGATATCCGACTATTAGCAGCTGAATGATAGAACGAATCGATGCAATGATAGTATCCTTTTCCAATTCCAGTTTCAGCACTTTTGATAATACAAGTGGAATAACGACAAAAATGAGTGCGAGGGACAACGTAAGGTAACTCATGAATCCTCCCCCCTGACAAACTGTCTGACATGTTCGGTTGAAGGGTTGTTCAATAAACTGCTTTCCCCTGTTTCCACGACTTCTCCAGCAATCATCACCCACGTATAGTCGCCGATATCTCGCGCTTGTTGGAGATTGTGGGTAATCCAAATCATCGTTGTCTGATAGATTTGATTGATTTTTACAATTAATTTTTCAATATCCTGTTGTGACACACGATCAAGGGAAGCGGTAATTTCGTCTAACAGTAAAACGTCAGGTCGATTGACAAGCGTACGGGCGATTGACAGTTTTTGCCGCTGCCCTCCGGATAAATCTTTGATGTTTTGGTCAAGGGTGTCTTCCTTCAGCCCGACCAAGTCGAGAAGCTCCTGGGCATCTTCCTCTGCAAGCTGCTTTTCTTGTAATTTAAGCGGAAGGGCCAAGTTTTCGTAGACACTGCCGCTTATCATCGTGGCGCTTTGTAAAGCGACTCCTACTTTGCGACGGAGGTCTACTGGATTGTATTCCTCGATAGGTTTACCCTGTACAAAGATATCACCGGAGCTTGGTGCTCGCAGCCCGTTGATCAAACGGAACAAACTAGTTTTACCAGCACCAGATGGTCCGACCAATGTGGTTATTTTTCCCTCTGGAAAAACCCCTGTCACATGTTTCAAAATCTCTTGTCCGTCCACTGAATAAGATACATCTTTCAGCTGAACGGCTTCTGTGAAAGTTGCTGCCATCTTTCATGTCTCCTTTAATAGGCTCTATTTTCAGTATTCCCTTTCTAAACTGTTTCTATTTTAACAAGGTAACAAAGTGATTTTATCAAACATTTTCAGTATTTGTTGAATAAAGCGATATAAAGTAGTCAATCAATGCATGCATTCTTCTACCAACCAGAACCAGAATCGGTTATAATAAATATAACGTAACACAAAATTACATAAGCGAAACCACAAGGGGAGCTTTAAGCTGAGAGTGAACAATGTCGTTCTGACCCTTAGAACCTGTTAGTTAATGCTAGCGCAGGGATGTGGAAGATGGTGGATCGGGTTCTTGCTGTCTGTATACATGTTCTCCCTTGGTGTTTCGTTTGGAAAAGGGGAGTTTTTTTATATGTTGAAGAAGTTAGGACTAGTGGCACTAATCGAAGCATCATTTTTTGCGGCATTGGCATTCATTTTTGATTTATTGCCTTCCATCAGATTATCGCCATCGATTTCCATCTCGTTTGCCATGGTGCCGATTTTTCTTCTGGCATTTCGCTGGGGATTCAAAGTCAGTGCGTTAGCGGGCTTTATTTGGGGACTGTTGCAAGTGGCGCTTGGCGATGCTGCAGGCTCCATCCTTACCCCATTACAAGGCTTTATCGAGTATTTTGTAGCTTTTGCATTTACCGGTTTTGCCGGATTTTTTTACAAGCCTGTTCAGGCTGCGTTTCGCAAAGGGAAAAAAACATCGGCATTATTTCTGGTGATTATGGCGGTGTTTGTCGGCAGTGTCGCCCGTTACTTTTGGCATTTCATAGCCGGCTTTATATTTTGGGGTGAATATGCACCCGAGGGGATGAATCCTGTCTGGTTTTCCCTTGTTGCCAATGGAGTGACAGCATTAGGTGCAGCTGTTTTGTGTTCGATTTTGCTCGTATTGGTATTAAGTAGTGCACCAGCCTTAATCCTGCGAAAAACAACTGCTCCAGTACCTTCCTCCAAACAGGCTTCCTAAGCAAAAAGGATTGGAATAGTAAGGGAAGGTAGGGAAACGTATGGATCCATTGGATATTTTGGACAATTTAGACGATATAAAACCTGTTTATCAGCCGATTGTCAGTGCAATCCGCCATACCGTAGTAGGGTATGAAGTTTTAGGCAGATGCAGGAATGAAGATGAGTGGGAGAGCCTGGGGCCATTTTTTCATGATCAAGATGTGCCGGAAGAGTTTAAAGTGGAGGTCGATCAACACCTGCTGCATATTGCTCTTACTGAGATGCTTGAGGCCGGAATAGACGGCTATTTATTCATTAACAGGAATGCCAAGCAACTGATGATTAATGACGGTGAAGATTTATTGCAATTGCTGCTCGATTTTGAAGAAAAAGGGTTTGCAATGAACCGGATTGTCATCGAAGTGACGGAGCATGATTTTGATGAGGCGTTTGAAAATTTGAACCATCTGTTGCTTTACTATAAAACGTTCGGAATCCAAATTGCCGTCGATCATGTGGGAGCGAAAAGTTCCAATATCGATCGAATTCGTCAATTAGAACCACATATTTTAAAAATAGACACGAATATCATCCGCCGGCAAAAAGCAGATGGGTTCCAGGATATTATGCATTCCTTGTCCATGCTGGCTCGTAGGATTGGTGCGGCTTTACTGTTTGAAAACATCGAAGATAATTTCCAGTTGCATTTTGCCTGGAAGCATGGCGGCCGTTTCTATCAAGGCTACTATTTGGCGAAACCAGGATTTGCTTTGGACGGCCAATCTGTACTAGCTGTCAATGTGACGGATAAAATCTCCGAATACATCCAGCGAGAAAAACAACTAGTAGAACAACGCTTGCACCACGTTTTAAATTGGGAGCAAAAGGTGAAAAATTTGCTTCCGTTTTGGGAAGGCACCAAAAAGGCCGATTCCTTTATCGAGGGATTGACAAACGATTTTGAAGAAGAGAGCTTTCGGATGTTTATATGTGACAGCGATGGTCACCAGATATCCTCTAACTTTCGAAAAAGAGAGGGACAATGGGAAATAGAGCCAGATAAAAAAGGGTCAAACTGGGCATTCCGACCTTACTTTCTGGAAAACACGATGCAAATGAAGACATGGAGCAGAGGCATACTTTCCGAAATCTATTCCGATATCGAAACGAGGGAAATGATTAGGACATTCAGTTTCCCGCTGACAGAGGAATACTTTTTGTTTATCGATATTCGTTATGCCTTTATTTTTGAGAACGAATCGTTGCTCATCTGATTGATAAGCATAGAACATCTAAAGCTAAAAGCAGACTGGCATATCCAGTCTGCTTTTTTATGGTGGAAATGATAGTTCTTTAGGAGGCGAATGAGGAGAGAGTGGTTAGGTCCATTTATTTATTTTCAGAAAAAGTTTGTTCGTTTAATTGATAAACAAAGTAATCAATTTTATAATGAAAGGGCTTACAAAAAAATGAGGTGGAATGTTTTTAAAATCATTCTTCTCTGAAGTTTAAAAAAGGGGGGCTGGAAAAAAACTTTTGACAACATTTTAACTTAGTAAAAAGGAGGAATGGATCATTGTTCAAAGCCCTAAGAAAACCCATTATAACAATTTTTGCATTCGCTTTGCTGATTCCTATGGGTGCCAATACAGTGGGGGCGGCACAAACGAGTGATGTCGATGCGCTAGTGGTACCATCTATTCAAAAAAGGTATCAAGATTCGTTTGCTATCGGAGCTGCCGTGGAGCCATACCAATTAGAAGGCACGCAGGGAGAAATACTGAAACACCACTATAACAGTATTGTTGCAGAAAATGTCATGAAACCCGTCAATATTCACCCGGAAGAAAAGCGATATGAGTTCGAAGAAGCAGACAAAATTGTCCAGTTTGCTAGGGAAAATAACATGGAGATCCGTTTTCATAATCTTGTTTGGCATAGCCAGGTACCAGAGTGGTTTTTCCTCGATAAACAAGGGAATAAAATGGTGGACGAAACCGATCCTCAACAAAGGGAGAAAAATAAGCAGTTATTACTGAAACGATTGGAGAAACATATTAAGACTATCGTTAAACGATACAAAGACGACGTAGATTCTTGGGATGTAGTCAATGAGGTCATCGATGAATATTCTTCTAATGAACAAGGATTGCGCGAATCACCGTGGTATCAAATCACCGGTACGGACTACATCAAAACAGCTTTTGAAACAACCAGGAAATATGCTGGGGAAGATGCAAAACTTTATATCAATGACTACAATACAGAAGTAGAACCGAAGCGCACATATTTGTACAATCTTGTTGTTGACTTGTTGGATCAAGGGGTTCCGATAGACGGAGTGGGACATCAATCCCATATTCAATTGGCGTGGCCATCCCTTCAAGAGATAGAGGATTCCATCAATATGTTCGCTGATTTAGGACTTGATAACCAAATTACCGAACTCGATGTCAGTATTTACGGTTGGCCGCCTACACCTGCATACGCAACATACAATGCTATTCCAGACAGTGTTTTCTATACACAGGCACAGCGCTATGATGATTTATTTGCCTTATATGAGAAGCTGGACGATAAAATCAGCAACGTCACCTTTTGGGGCATTGCTGATGACCATACCTGGCTGGACGATAGGGCCGAGGAGTACAATGATGGCGTTGGAAAAGACGCGCCGTTTGTTTTCGATACGGAGTACAACGTGAAACCTGCATATTGGTCGATTATGGATTGACCAAAGAGGACTGTCAAATAGGCAGTCCTCTTTAGTCTGAAAGCAATAAGAGGAGTTCCGGGGCAATGAAAACGATCCGTTTCGTTGAGGAACTAGTGCTTGTACACTTGACCGATTACACCTTTCAATTGATAAACACCCAAGTCTGCATTAGCCATGATAACTGTCCGGTTACCAGGAAGGGATAAGCGATGAGTCCGATTCGAAAGTAAGAAAATGAAAAAGACTCCCCTTATCGGACTAGGGAAGTCTTTTTGTCTGTTAAAACACTTTCGTCGTCCAATCTTCGCAATTCCATTTATCCGTGACAATTCCCTCGTAAAACTCCGGCTCGTGAGAAATCAGCAATACACTCCCTTTGTATTCGGAAAGGGCACGCTTCAATTCTGCTTTTGCATCAGGATCCAAATGATTGGTCGGCTCATCCAAAACGAGCAGATTAGTTGGTTTGCTAAGCAATTTGCATAGTCGGACTTTCGCTTTTTCTCCGCCGCTTAACACTTGTACCTTGCTTTCAATATGCTTTCTTGTCAACCCGCATTTCGCCAAAGCGGAACGGACTTCCTGTTGGGTGAAATGCGGAAACTCATTCCATATTTCTTCAATACACGTATTTTGTGATTCTTTCTTCAACTCTTGTTCAAAATAGCCGATATGAAGATGTTCCCCTAACTGGACAGAACCGGAAACAGCAGGGATTTCACCGAGAATGCTGCGCAGCAATGTTGTTTTTCCGATGCCATTCGCACCATACAACGCTATCTTTTCTCCTCGTTCCATCGAAAGATTCAATGGACGGGATAAAGGTTCGTCATATCCTATAACCAGTTCATTTGTTTCAACCAAATATTTCCCTGGAGTTCTAGCTGTTTGGAATTGAAAGGTAGGCTTCGGTTTTTCTGCATCCAGCTCGATGACATCCATTTTATCCAGCTTTTTCTGGCGGGACATAGCCATTTTACTCGTTGCCGCATTTGCTTTGTTGCGGGCGACAAAATCTTTTAAATCGGCAATTTCCTTCTGTTGTTTCTTGTACGCAGCTTTCAATTGCTGCTTTTTCATCTCATATACTCGGAGAAATTCATTGTAATCCCCTGGATAGCGGGTTATTTGCTGATTTTCCATGTGATAAATGACATTTACGACGCTATTCAAAAAAGGAATGTCATGAGAAATCAAAATGAAAGCATGATCGTATTCCAATAGATACGTTTTCAGCCATTCGATATGCTCGACATCCAAGTAGTTGGTTGGTTCGTCGAGCAGGAGGATATCCGGTTTTTCCAGCAGCAGTTTTGCCAGTAATACTTTAGTCCGCTGGCCGCCGCTTAAATCGTGCACATCCCGATCGAGACCATAATCATCCAGCCCAAGTCCGTTTGCTACTTCTTCCACTTTGGCATCGATCGTATAGAAGTCATTATTGGTAAGGGCATCTTGAATCTGTCCCGTTTCCTCCATGATTTTATCGAGTTCTTCGGGTTCCGCTTCTCCCATTTTTGCATATAGAACATTCATCTCTTCTTCCATGTCGTATAAATATTGAAAAGCAGTCCGTAAAACATCCCGAATCGACATTCCCTTTTTCAAATCGGCATGCTGGTCAAGATATCCGACACGGGATCGCTTGGACCAGGTTACAGTTCCAGCATCCGGTTCAAGTTTTCCAGTAATAATATTCATAAAAGTTGATTTTCCTTCGCCATTTGCGCCGATCAACCCGATGTGTTCTCCTTGCAGCAGGCGGAAAGAAACATCGTCGAAAATCGCCCGGTCTCCAAATCCGTGGCTCAGGTTAGTTACCGTCAATATACTCATTGTAAACACCTTTTCTTGTTGATATCATCCTATCTATTATAAAGGGGATTGGCTAAAAGCGATAGGGGGAGAATAGATTGGTAAATGCCAGCTGGTACAAAATGCATGATATAATGAAATAAATCATTCAAACAACCACCGATATATAGGAGCGGCTCTTATGAAAGTACCCATAAACAAGAAAATGATTAAAGAAAGATGTGGATCGGTTTCCTTTAAAAGTGGTGAAGCTTTTTATCGAAATAACAAAGTAAAGCTGACTACGTATGAACAGAGGTTCTGTGAAGGTGTCGTTGCTGGAAAGGAAGACTTCCTCGTCTCGATCGAATTGGAGGAAAATGGAGAAGTACGATCATCTTGCAGTTGTCCTTCCTTGTCGGGATTTTCGAAAGACTGCCAGCATATTGCGGCAGTACTGTTGTTGATTGAAAAACAACAACATGATGATTTCCGTTCCGACATGAAGGAAAAGGAGTTAGCAAATAATCTGGTTTCCCTTTTTCAACAGCCAAAAATGCGCCCAGGAAAACAACAATCCCACTTTGAAAATCGGCAGCTGCTTGATGTTCTGTTTACGTGTAAACTAATCGATTGTCCAGGTATCGGGGAATGTTTTGCTTTAGGATTAGAAGTCGAAACCATACAGGTGAACGATATCCGGGAATTTCTAGACAATCTGCAGGAAGGGAAACCCGCTTACATATCCCCGTCATTAACGGTTGATTTGCTAGCCCATTGTTTCTCCAATGAAGCAGATGAAGTGCTTCGCCTGTTAGCGGGCTTAAACAAGGATAATAGGCAAACTTTCGAGAATACAGACAAGGAATTATTGCCGATTTCATCTTCTTCGTGGGAGAAGCTCTGTTCGTTGCTGGCCAATATAAAACAGGTAAAGCTTGAATACCATGGTCAACGTTATGAACGTTTTGACGTCTCGGAGGAAAAATTGCCCTTGCGCTTTGCATTGCTTGAAACAGACAATCAGGCAGGCTCGCTTCATGTTGAGGGGTTGGAAAAAATCGTTTTGGTGGAAGCCTTCCAAACCGCATTGGCCGAAGGGAAGCTGATAAAGCTGGATCCTTACGATTGCAAACGGCTAGCCGAACTGAAGCGGATGTTGGAGCCCCTCGGTACGAAGCAGATTCCGATTGAACATGGGCAACTCCCCATTTTTCTGGAAAAAGTCGTTCCAGGTTTGAAAAATCTCGGAAAGGTTTCTCTAGCCGGAGGGAGGCATCTCAGTCTGTCTAATAAGCCGCTTGTCGCAAAGCTATTTTTAGACAGGGTCAACAGCCGCCTGCTTGCTGGGCTGGAATTTCATTATGGCAATGTAGTCATTAACCCAATTGAAGAACGGGAGCTTCCATTGCATTCACTTATTATTCGTGAGTATGAAAAAGAGAAAGAGATTCTGCAATGGATGGAGAAAAGTCTGTTCACCAAAACAGACAGTGGTTATTACTTGTACAACGAAGAGTTGGAATATGATTTCCTCCACCATATACTGCCCAAATTGCAAAAGCTGGTCCGGGTCTACACCACGACAGCGGTTCGCGTTCGTGTGAAAAAAGATCCTGTTTTTCCGAGAATAAGAGTGAAACTGCATAAAGACCGAATTAACTGGCTTGAATACAAGTTTGAAATGACGGGGATTGCAGATGATGAGGTTCGGGAATTGCTGCACGTTTTAGAAGAGAAAAGGAAGTATTACCGGCTGCGGAATGGCTCGCTGCTTTCCCTTGAAACAAAAGAGTTCCAAGAAATTAGCCGGTTTCTCGACGGCCTTCCAAATGGAGAGGGAAACATAGAAAGTGGCTTGAAGATTCCGTTCGAACAAAGCCTTCAACTGCTTGACCAAGTTGACAGCAACCCGCTACTAGAGGTGGATGAATCATTTCGGGAGTTTTTAACCAGCATACAACATCCAAATTTGACAGCATTCAAGCTGCCCGGCGATATGGCAATAATACTGCGCAAGTATCAGATTCTCGGTTTTCAGTGGTTGAAGACACTTGCAAGCTTCGGCTTTGGAGGCATTCTTGCCGATGATATGGGACTCGGAAAGACTGTCCAGGCAATCACTTTTATAAAGTCGGAGTTAAAGCAAATCAGGGAAAAGCAACAGCCAGCTTTCATTGTTTGTCCTTCGTCTGTTACTTATAATTGGCTGAACGAATTGGACAAATTTGCAACCGAATTGAAGGTGAAAGTCATTGATGGAGATAAAGCGAAGCGGAACGAAATCTGGAAACATGCGAAGGGACAGGATGTCCTCGTTATTTCCTATCCGCTTTTGCGAAGAGATATCACGACCATCGAAAAGATAGACTTCCACACTGTTTTCTATGATGAAGCACAGGCATTCAAAAATCCGGTTACCCAAACGGCACGTGCTGCCAAAAAAGTGCAAGCCGCCCACAGATTCGCGCTGACAGGCACGCCGGTAGAAAATAATTTGGAAGAGTTATGGTCCATTTTTCACGTCGTGTTTCCTGGTTTATTCCAAGGACTTAGAGAGTTTAGTTTTTTGTCAAAGGATGCAGTCGCCAAAAGGGCGAAACCATTTATTTTAAGAAGGATAAAATCCGAAGTGCTTACCGATCTTCCGGAAAAACGCCAGAGCATGGTGACACTGGAACTGCTTCCTGAACAGAAAAAACTTTATACAGCTTATCTGGCCAAATTGCGCCATGACACGCTGAAACATTTAGACAAGGAGACCTTTCATAAAAATAAAATCAGGGTATTGGCCGGTTTGACGAGGCTGCGGCAAATATGCTGTCATCCGGGCTTGTTTGTTGATGGGTACAAAGGAAGTTCATCCAAGTTCCAGCAACTGTTGGAGCTGTTAAAAGAGGCCAAGCTTGCCGGGAGAAGGGTGCTGATTTTTTCCCAATTCACGAAAATGCTCAGTTTGATCAGCAGAGAGCTTACCAATAGAGGGTGGACTTTTTTCTATTTAGACGGCAAGACTCCGGGAGAAGAGCGCGTCGATATGGGCGAACGGTTCAATCAAGGGGAGTGTGATTTCTTTCTGATCTCCATGAAAGCAGGCGGGACGGGCCTTAATTTAACGGGTGCAGATACCGTAATCCTGTATGATAGCTGGTGGAATCCTGCTGTAGAGGAGCAAGCAGCCGATCGTGCTTACCGTATCGGACAACTGCGAAATGTGGAAGTAATCAAACTGATTGCCCGGGGAACAATTGAAGAGAAAATGAATGAGCTTCAGGAAAAAAAGCGGAATCTTATAGGCGAGGTCCTGCCCTCAGAAGGTAACGATGGCACGGTGTTAACAGAAGCAGATATCAGAGAATTGTTAACAATAAATCAATGACTTCAAAAAGTTGCGGCTGGCGTTTGTCAGCTGCTTTTTTTGATATAGTATTACCATTACTACAGGAAAAAGTTGTTGGAATGACGAATAGTGAGGAGTGAATAGGTATAGAGAAAGGAGGGATTTCGATGAAAGTAGCCTGCTATTTCTGTAAAAAGGAATTCACCATTGATTTTTCGGACTCCCAGTACTTGAAAATCAAAAAGAATCCAGAGGCACGCTATGTATGTAAATCGTGTAACCGGTCTATGCAGCAGGAAGCCCAGCAAACGACTGGATTGCATCCTGATACGATTGATAAATATGATAAATTTTTCAGATAAGCATATTAAAGCAATGGGGTGGAGGAAGGTATGCGACAAGTACAAGTAGTACCATACAAAGATCAATGGCCGAATTTGTTTTTAGAAGAGGCGGTAAGAATCCGAGAAGTATTCGGAGAAGAGGTAATCGACATACATCATATCGGTAGTACTGCTGTTCCGGGATTAGCAGCAAAGCCGATCATCGATATCATGCCGGTAGTCCGGGATATTATGCAGGTGGACCAATATGATCGACAGATGGCGGCTATCGGATATGAGGGAAAAGGAGAATTCGGCATTCCAGGACGGCGATATTTTCGCAAAGGCGGCGACAACCGCAGTCACCATGTCCATGTCTTTCAACAAGGAGATAAAGGGGTGACCCGGCATCTGGCATTTCGTGATTATTTACGGTCACACCCGGATATTGCCCGGAAATACGGTGCCAAAAAACGAGAACTGGCCGGGCAATTTCCGACAGATATGGAAGCCTATATAAATGGAAAAAGTCAGCTTGTCCAAGAGATTGAACAAATGGCGCTGGCTTGGCATCAAAACATTCGATTACAGTCTTAATGGGTTCTTATTCGTTCTCCATATTAAACCAAAGTGGATCATTATTATCGACATCGCCATTATAGTTAATGAAAATTTCTTCGCCGGCTTTTATATCCTTATAAGCAAAGTAGTCGAAAGTATGTTTTGAGAAATTGATATCGTAATCTGCATTTGGCTGATAGGAATGGTTGAATAACATGCCATACCCCAAAACGACTGCCGTGTGATTTTTTCCATATTCAAATACGTAATCATCTAGGACTGTTTGTTCAATATATTGATGCTGGTCATTCGGATACGGAATGACAGGTGCTTCGTGGATGATTTCACCTTTTGATATATCACGGGTGGCAAACACTCCCCGGTTAAACTCTCCGTCACTGATTTGGGACGTTTTGATTTCGATCATGAATTCCCCTCCAGAAAAAATATTATCTATCAACAATGCCACCAATTGCCGTGTAATGCAACCTTTTATCTCTATTCTTTCTGACAAGCGTCTTTTTAAAAAGGCTGTTTTTTTCAAAGACTGTTGTTTTAAGCGTATTTATAACATACCAAGTTTCTGGAAAAATAATTCTGTGAAATGGGGACACCAAATGGATAAATCTTTATTTAATAAAGGAACTTTTCTATTGATTTTAGTTGTTTTACTTGTAGGGGTGGCTGGATGTGAAAATCCTCAAGAAAATAAACAATCAGAAGTAATAGGTAATCCTACGCCAGAGGATTTTCTTGAAGATGGAAATACAGATATTTTCGTTTTGGGTGGCATTGTCTATTCAAATGTAGAACACGTTGACTGGGTTAAAGAATTAGACTATATAATAGCCGAAGAATTTGGAGAAATTACAAAACAAACTGAGAAAGCAGAAGATTTTAGTAACGGAACTTCTAACATACTCCCCATTGGAACAAGAATATATGAAACAGATACACAAATATATATTGCCAGTGTAAATGATAGGAAAATTCCTTATCTAAAAATGGTTGAAGGATAATAGATAAATACCCGAGCTCATAATACGAAAACTGTATTATAAAAAAGGCCGGCGATTAAAAGAGAAGAGGAGTCGTAAGCAAAAGCATTTTCCATCAATTCACACTTGACAACTAGGAATAGTTGCAATTATGATGTGTATTACAATTGTATAATCTTATCAAGAGAAGTTTAGGGAACTGGCCCGATGATACTTCAGCAACCTCTGCTGCGCAGAAAGGTGCTACTTCCAGCAGGTTGAGAGATAAGAGTTAGCGTAAACCTTCCATCTTACTCGGAGGGTTTTTTTCATGCGGCAAACATTGGGGCAAAAGATGCCTGCTGCTTAAGGAGGAATAAAAATGGGGAATCTGGCAGGGAAAATAGCAATAGTGACAGGCGGAGCCAGAGGAATCGGCAAGGCAATCGTGAAAAAACTGGAAGAAGAAAAGGCCACGGTTATAGTCGTGGATAAAGGGTTTGAGTCTGATCAACTCGGTCAAAAACAATTTGCGATAGATGTTACCAATGGTAAGGCGGTAGAGCAGTTTTTTGAAACAGTGGCTGACCGCTTTGGAACGATCGATATCCTCGTCAATAATGCCGGAATCTCCACTATGGCAGAAGTGGTGGAAATGCAGGAACAGGAATGGGATACCGTCATGGACGTCAATGCGAAAGGTGTTTTTCTAGTCAGTAAATTTGCCGCCAGACAAATGAAAAAAGCTGGGAAGGGTGGGAAGATTATTAATATATCCTCCCAGGCAGGAAAAAATGGTTATAAATACATGGGGAGCTATGTCGCCTCCAAGCATGCTGTGTTAGGGCTGACAAAGGTGATGGCACTAGAGTTGGCGGCCGATCGTATTCTCGTCAATGCTGTTTGCCCTGGTATTATTGAAACAGAGATGAAGCAGACAGAACGAATTTGGGGAGGAGAATTGCGTGGTATGGATGCTGCTGCTATCGAAGCAGAAGATTACTCCCAGGTGCCATTGGGAAGAACAGGCTCACCTGAAGACGTAGCGGATTCCGTATTATTCCTGGCTTCGAAAAGTGCAGATTATATTACTGGAGAGAGCATTAATGTCACCGGTGGGATGACCATGAATTAAAGACCCAAACGATAGAGGAAGAGAAAGGGATGAAAAAATGAGCAAAGAAAAAATTGAGGGAAACCCGTTTGCGCTGCTACCATTTGTCGTTTTCGTATTATTATTTCTTGGTACGGCAGCAATAACCAAAGATTTCGGCAGCATGCCGGTGGTAGTGGCCATTTTGATTGCTGGCTTGTTTTCATTGGCAATGAATCGAAAGGAAAGCTTTACAAAAAAAGTAGAAATATTTTGTAGGGGTGGAGGCGACCATAATATTATTTTGATGGCACTCATATTTATTTTGGCAGGCGCCTTCGCAGCTGTGGCTGAAGCTACAGGCGGTGTGGACTCGATTGTCAATTTGGGCACATCGATTTTACCGTCGAATTTACTGATGGTCGGGTTATTTGTAGTCAGTTGTTTTATTTCAATTTCGATGGGAACTTCAACAGGAACGACTGTAGCCATTGTGCCTATTGCAGTAGGGGTAGCGCAGCAAACGGGAGCCGAAACAGCTTTGGCAGTGGGAGCTGTAATCAGTGGTGCCATGTTCGGTGATAATTTATCGATGATTTCCGACACGACCATTGCTGCAGTAAGAACCCAGGGTACGAGCATGAAGGATAAATTCAAATCAAATTTCTTTATTGTTCTGCCTGCAGCTATTTTGACTGCGTTGATTTTGGCGTTTATCCCGGTAGGTGAAGCCTCTGTCAATTCGGATCAAAGCTATCAACTAATCACTATACTGCCATACCTGGCTGTTCTCGTCATCGCGTTGCTGGGGGTCAATGTCTTGTTTGTCTTGGTAGGAGGGATTGTTTTCTCTGCAATAGTCGGTCTGGCTAATGGTTCGTTTGATTTCTTTGGTTTGCTAGGTGTTATGGGAGAAGGCATACAAGGAATGGAAAATCTGGCGATTATCGCCATTCTGATAAGTGGCATGGTGGAAATTATTAAGCATAATGGCGGTATTGCGTTCTTGCTTAATTTTATCGTCAGTAAAATCAAAACCAGAAGAGGAGCGGCATTCGGTATTGCTGGTCTGGTAAGTACCGTCGATGTTTCGACGGGCAACAATACCGTTTCCATCTTGATGGCTGGACCACTGGCCAAAGACATTTCGACCAAGTATGGAATAGAACCGAAACGTTCTGCATCTATACTCGACTTATTTTCCTGCTGTTTTCAAGGTTTAATTCCTTATGGCGGACAAATGCTTGCGGCTGCCGGACTTGCTTCGATTTCTTCGGTATCCATTGTGCCATTCGCGTTTTATCCGATACTGATAGGAATCAGCGGTGTCGTCGCTATTTTGGTTTTATACCGAAAAACGTCCGATTCTGATAAATTTGGTATAAACCAACAGGTACAATGAATTAAGCCCTTTTAGCTCAAAAAAGAGCCTGGGCCAAAATATCGTGACCAATATATAAACCGGACGATTCCTATTCGTTCGGTTTATTTAATTAAAAAAAGAAATCCGTTCTAGCATTCACTTTTAAAACGAGAAACGCTGCACTCCGGCAAGGTACTTCGCTTGCCGCGGGATTTTTTTGCGGTTATGGGTAGAAAGCGAAGCTACATGGAAACCAGAAGTACTTTATCCTTTTTATCCTATTGGTCCGCATCCTCCAATTTCTGAAGAATAAAGGCGCGCTCATATGTTGATTTTTCGTCTTCATCACGTTTAGACACCTATCAGACAATAGAAGAAAAGAATACGTTTCTATTCATCTTGTCTTGCTATGCGGAAATGAGACCAGACCATGAAAACGTAGCGAACGCAAGATACAGAGACTCCAAGGGGAACTGCACGAACTGAAAATCCCGCAAGTAAGCTTTTGCTTACGGAGGAATTGAAGCCTTGCCCGTGGAAAGTGTAGTATCTTGCTGTAGTGATACGAAACTCATATTAAATTTTGTCTCAGCCCCTTTTTTCTATTTTACACGGCCACATTATGTAATTTCCTCATGAACTTAATCAAATCAAATTTTCCTGTTCAAAGCGTTGCAATAACTTGTTCCGAAACATTTGCACATTTTGCTTTTGCAGCATAATCGGGGAGTAAATACAGGATAATGTACGTTTAAAAGGATGACCATCCAGTTTAATAATGGAAAGATTTTGCTCTTTTATGTCTCTGTCAATCACACTCGCGGAAAGTAATGAGAGGCCGGTGCCTTCAATAATAAATTCCTTGATTCCTTGGCTGCTGCTGATACTATGCTTGGCCTTTACCTTTATTCCGAGCGAGCGCAGGACATGATCCATGTAGGCTCTGGTACCTGAACCTATTTCTCGTGTTATCCAAATCTGATTCTGCAAATCATGGATGGTTACTTTATCTTTCCTGGCCAACGGATGGTCCGTACCTGCTACAATGCATAATCGATCCTCTTTAAATGGCTCGACGGTAAGTTCCTTTTCATTTGTTTGTCCTTCAATCAATCCTACATCTACCTTCAAATCCCGAACGGACTTTACGATTTCTTCGGTGTTTCCGATCGTTATCTGTAATTCCAGGTTTGGAAATTGTTTTTGCAAGTCAACTAGCAATCCAGGTAAAATGTATTCTCCAATCGTAAAACTTGCCCCTACCTTTAACTCCCCTTGGATGGCATGGTGGTGCGCCAGAATGTCTTGTTTCGTCTGCTCGTAAATTTGGACAATTTGACGTGCCCGATGATAAAGGAGATCACCAGTTGGTGTAATGTGGAATTGTTTAGGTGTTCGAACAAATAATTCTGTTTGAAATTCCTTTTCCAGGTTTTTGATATGCAAGCTGACGCTGGGCTGTGAAATATGCAATTTTTCGGCTGTCTTTGTGAAATTCTTCGTTTCCGCAACAGTTATAAATGTCCTCAGGGCATCGTAGTACATGGCTGTCTCCTTATAATTAGTTTTATTAATAGTTAGGATTATAAATATATATTTTACTAATGATTGTGCTTTTTTTAAAGTGGGGATAGTAATTGATTAAAGGAAGTGGCAAGCATGATTGAAAACAAGAAAAAACGCATGATCGGATATTGGAAAGGTTTTTTAGCGGGATTAGGTATAACTTTATTGATTGCTCTTCTTGCTAATTATGTCGCAAGATTTCCGTTCTTGTCGATAATGGGCCAGCTAGTATTGGCAATTCTTATAGGAATCGTTTGGCGGGCGACGATAGGACTGCCGGCATCAGCGATGGTTGGTGTATCATTTTCCAGCAAAAAACTACTTCGTGCGGGAATTATCTTGTTGGGGATGCGACTTGATTTACTCGATATTTACAACGCTGGGTTAGGTGTTTTTTCTATCGCTGTTATCCATGTTGTGTTCACCTTGCTTGTCGTCTATTGGTTGACCCGACTGCTTGGTGTAGAAAAAAAGCTGGGAATCCTTACGGCTTGTGGAACAGCTATTTGCGGAGCAGCTGCAGTAATTGCCATCGCCCCACAAATTAGGGCAAAGGATAGCCATACGGCCATCAGTGCGGCTACAGTAGCAGTGCTGGGCACTATTTTTACCTTTGTTTACACGTTTTCCTATCCAATTTTACAATTAAATATAAGCCAATATGGTGTATTTGCCGGAGGGACGTTGCATGAAGTCGCACACGTAGTAGCCGCAGCTGCGGTCGGAGGCGATCAGGCAGTAGACATAGCGGTAGTTACGAAATTGACAAGGGTATTAATGCTTGTGCCGGTAGCTTTATTTCTCGGTGTAAAATTTTCAAAAGAAAAAAATGAACCTGGCAAATCGGCGTTTTCTTTTTCCATTGTGCCGTGGTTTATCCTTGGTTTCCTGGCAATGAGTGGCATTAAAACTCTTGGCATCGTTTCGCCGGCTGTTGCAGATTCGCTCGTTTCATTAGCTTATTTACTGATTGGAATGGCAATGGCTGGTGTCGGTTTAAACGTCGATTTCAAAACTTTCCGGACTACAGGAACAAGATCGTTTACAGCAGGATTAATTGGATCGATTGCATTGGCTCTATTAGGATATTTGTTGGTTGTTTGGACAATTTGACGGCTCTTATTCGCATGAAGGGATTGATTGGAGGTAAACTACCGTAAGATTATACGGAGGTTAAAGAAGTGAAGCACAAAAAATATTGGACGTTATTGGCCGCCGCGTTCGTAATAGTGTTTGTATTTAACATTCAGAATGGTGAGAAAGCCAACTCCATTGAAGAGCAAGTTTCTCCATTCCCTTCACCCTCACCAGAAGTGCCAAATAGAAAGCAACAGTACTTTCAAGATCATTCGCATAAACGGCCATTTAAAATGGAGATTAAGCCGAAACCGTATCCAGACCCGCAACAAGGCTTGTTTGACACGGGTCAAGACAGTACACAACTACACCAAAAGCCGGTATCCTCTTTGCTGGAACAGATGAGCTTGCAAGAAAAAATTGGGCAAATGGTGATGGCTGGTGTAGCTGGTTTAAAGATGGAGGAGCAAGAAAAAAGGTTAATTGAAGATTATCATATCGGCGGATTCATCTTTTACGCCAAAAATTTGGAAACACCCGATCAAATAAGCGGGCTACTAAATAAATTGAAGGCGGAAAACAGACAAAATAAACTGCCGCTTTTGTTGAGCGTTGATCAGGAAGGGGGGCGGATTTCCCGACTTCCTGGAAACATTTCGAAACTTCCCACAAACGCTCTGATTGGAAAATGGAACGAGCCGGATTTTTCTTTTCAAGTAGGACAACTGCTAGGAACCGGACTCACAACATTTGGCTTCAACATGAACTTCGCCCCTGTTTTGGACGTAAACAGTAATCCGGACAACCCGGTAATCGGAGATCGATCGTTTGGCAGCAATCCTGAAATCGTCAGTGAACTGGGCATCCAAACTATGAAGGGAATCCAGTCAAAACAAGTCATCCCAGTGATAAAGCATTTTCCGGGACATGGTGACACTTCTGTTGACTCGCATTATCAATTGCCGGTAGTCGATAAGTCGTTGAGTCAATTGGAAAAGATAGAATTAATCCCCTTCAGGAAGGCGATGGAACAAGGGGCTGAAGCAATTATGATTGCACATATTCTCCTCCCGAATTTAGATGAAACGCATCCAGCTTCCTTGTCAAAGGAGATCATTTCGAATCTGCTCCGAAAACGGTTGAACTTTGAAGGAGTAGTGATGACCGATGACATGACCATGGCAGCAATTACAGACAACTATGATATCGGTAGGGCGGCTGTTGATTCCGTATTAGCTGGTAGTGATATTATTCTGGTGGCGCACGATTATCAAAAAATCACACATGTTATCAAAGAGATCAGCAAGGCGGTGGAGAAGGGGGTTCTGTCCGAGGGGCGTATCAACGAAAGTGTGGAAAGAATCATTCGGATGAAGCAACAGTATCAATTGGAAGATAAACACGTGAAAAATGCAGGTATCACCGAATTGAACCAATCTGTCGACAACTTGTTGAAAAAATGGAACAAAGAAGGTGTCCGTTAAGGCGAATCTTTTCTATTCTAGCAACTATGATTTAGGCATAGAAAGGACAAGAAATAATCCTTATGTCCGTACGTTGTACCATTGCAGCGTGCTATAATAAAAGTAGATAACGTTCTTTTAGGGTGGGTCGGCTAGCCCCGTGGAAGGGGGTGATGCTTGTGAGCATGTATCAAGTATTAATGGTGCTGATTGGTTTTGGCTCCTTTTTGATTGCATTGCTCGCCTTGATCATTACGATGATCAATAAAAAATAGACCTCCCTATTTCCCTTTAACCGATTAGGAGAGGTCTATCTCTTGTGATAGCCGATCCCTCTGGGGGAACCGCTTATCTGCCAGACCACAGTGCCTGCTGTGGTCTGTTTTGATTTTATAATGGAATTTGCTGAAATATCCACTTTATGCATGCACTTCTACTCATATTATAACCCAGTGGCACAAAAAAAGAAAAGTAATCCATACAGGCGGAAGGAAAAAATGGGCCCTTGCGTTTATTCGGTTGCAGGCCTGTCTATGCTATAATGAATAACAGATAATGTTCTTTTAGGGTGGGTCGGCTAGCCCCGTGAAAGGGGGTGATGCCTTTTGAGCATGTATGAAAGCTTTATGGTACTCTTTGGTTTTGGTACCTTCTTGATTGCACTGCTCGGTTTGATCATTTCGTTGATCAATAAAAAATAGACCTCCCTATTTGCCCGTTAAGTAACTAGGAGAGGCCTATCACACGTTGATAGCCGATCCCTCTGGGGGAACCGCTTATCTGCCAGACCACAGTGCCCGCTGTGGTCTGTTTAGTTTTATTCCATTTCTGCTTTTATTATACCCGATTTTACTACCATTGAAAAGCGGTGGAAAAGCTGTTTGTCAATCGGCCCCCTCACTAGCTAGTAATTGATAAACAGCTGCGAAATCTTTTTTGCTGAGCCCGTTTTGCTTGGCAAATGCATAAAGTTCTTTGGCGCCATGGGTTACTGGCAACGGAGCCCCGGTCTTGTAAGCTGTTTCCGCTATTTGCTGCAGGTCTTTGTGTGCATGCTCCAGAGGAAATTGAGCTTCAAACGTACTGTTCTCTATCATCATTTCGCGTTTTCCTTTTAAAACAGGCGCAGTGACAGGGAGGGTCAACAAGACATCGATCAGCTGTTTCCGGTCGAGACCGAGTGACTCCCCAAATGTGACTGCTTCTGCGAACGTCGCCATCGAAGTAACCAGGGATAAATTAACCGCCAGTTTTGTTGCAATTCCATTTCCGTGGCTCCCCATATATTGAATCGACTTTCCCATTATATCTAAGTATGATTTCACTTCTTTTACATCTTGCTCATTTCCGCCAACCAGAAAGTTCAAGAGTCCTTTCTCAGCCGGATCTTTTGAACCAGCAACAGGGGCATCGATAAAACGGCAGCCTGCTGCTTCTGTTTTATTGGCCATGGCTTTACTGAATTCTGGATTGACGGTACTGCAGTCCACCCATATTTTGTTTTCAGACAGGCCTTTTAGAAGTCCGTCTTCTCCTAATGCAACAGATTCCACCGCACCTGGATTGGTAAGCATCGTAAAAACGATGTCAGCTTTTTCGGCAACTTCTTTTGGGGATGAGGCCCATTCCGCACCTTTGTCCAGTAAGGGCTGAGCCTTCGACTTCGTCCTGTTATGTACGGTAAGTTTTTCCCCTACAGCTAGTAAGTTAGATGCCATATTTTCTCCCATTATTCCTAATCCGATAAATCCAATCATCTTTATCATCCTTTCAAGCGATAGAGATTGTAACTTAAAATATACCCTAATAGGTGAGAAGGAAAACCGGCTTTCCTGAAAAAGGTCTTTTAAACCGTTTTACGCTCTATTAATTGAAAGGGAAGAGAGATTTTATTTTTTTTCGATTGGTCTGTTTTTTTAATGGATTGAACAGCTTTTCTTCCCATTTGTTTGATGGGGATGTCGATGGTAGAAAGATGCATCGCACGTGCAATCGGCTGATTGTCAAAACTTAATATGGCAATGTCCTCAGGAATCAGCATATCTGTCTCCTTTGCTGCAAAAACGAGACCGGCAGCTACTTGATCATTGGTCACAAGAAATGCAGTTGGCTTCTCGGTAAGCTTGTGCCAGCTTTCCATGACACGCATTCCATCCTCGATTGATAAACATTTATCAAAAACCCATTCCTCGCGAATCGGTTGATTGATTTTGGTCATCATTCTCCGATAAGCATTGCTGCGTTTATAACTATTGGTACCTTTTTTTCTGCCTAGCGTATAGGCTATTTTGGTATGCCCTTTGGCAATAAGATACTCCAGACCATGCTGGAAAGCCTGCTCATGCGGAATGCTGATCGAGGGAAGTTCTACTTGATCGGAGTCTTCACAAAGAACAATCGGGCCGTGCTGCTGGTACTCTTTTATTATGTCCAGGGAAGCGGCTCTTGAAGTAAAGATTAGCCCGTCAATCAGTCCACCGCGCAGCAGCTCTAGCGCTTCCAGTTCTTTATCGATTTCATAATCGGTTTGCATCAGGACTAACTGCAGGTTGTGCTTTATTCCTTCTTCTGCAATCCCCTCAACAATCTTACTAAAGTAAGGAATTTCGATGGAAGGCAGGACGACACCTAGTAAATTAGTTGTCCCCTTTGATAAATGGATAGCAGTAAGATTCCGGTGGTAATCAAGTTTTTCCATAGCTTGTTGGACAGCTATTCTTTTATCTTCCCGTACATAAGGGTGTTCATTCAACACCCTCGAGACAGTCGCTACTGAAACACCGGCAAGGCTGGCAATTTCACGAATGTTGGCCATGTGCATGTGTCTTCCTTTCACCAAAAAATTCTTTCTTGACCTGAAACGCGTTTCATACATTACTTTCTTGATAGTACAAAAGAAAGGGTGAAGGCATGATGATCAGCGGTTTGATCGTTCTGGTTTGTTTGTGTTTATGTGAAATTATCATAGCAAAACTGGTAGTGAAAGACAAAACCGTTTTCCTGATGGATTTTCAGACATTTTTTGATTGGCCGGACACGTATGGAAGGGGAGAAAATAATAAATCTAAACATAAGAAATATTATTAAAATGACTATTAAACACTTAGCCAAACCGTTCCCTTTGGCTAAGTGTTTTTTATAATAGAGAAAAAATAGAAATTATTTTCCCAACCCGATAAATTTTAAATAGGCCCATCCTAGTGCCAAAGGCTCAAAAAAATGAGATAATAAAAAAAATTCAGCAAAAAGGTAGTGGAGAAAGGTAGTTGGAGGAATGAACAATGTATTGTTTGATATACCTGCAGATGTTTATAAAACGCTAAGCGAATCAGAAAGGTATTTGCTTGAATACATTTATAATCACTTGGAAGAAATATCTACTATGTCGATTGTAAAATTGAGCGAAAATGCAAGCGTCTCTACAGCAACAATTGTCAGGCTCATGAAAAAGATAGGTTATGATGGCTATACATCATTTAAGTACAGCTTGAAAGAGAAAGTACAGCTTACCGATGAACACGATGAAATGGAAAATATTGATTCAAAGATTAAACAAGCGATCAAAAAGAACGAATTAGAAGTTGTTAAAACGATACAATTGCAAAGCATTGGTCAAATTGAAGATGCTGTGCAAAAAATTTATGATGCTGAAAAGATTTACATATTTGCTCGAGGTTTTTCAGAGATGATTGCTCATGAAATGACGATCAAGCTGCAGTTAATGGGAAAGAATTGCGAATTGCATGATGATCCTAATATCATACGTACAAAGTCCAGGGAGATAAAAAACCGCGAGTTGGCTGTATTTATTTCCCTAAATGGAGAAACAAGTGAACTAGTAGAGGCATGTAAAAACTTGAATATTCGCCAGATAACCACTATTACTTTAACCACAAGGGTGGAATCAAGTTTAGGAATAATGTCAGAAATGGCCTTTATTGGATACAAGGGGAGCCAATCATACTTTCCTGATTATGAAGTCCGTTCTCGTCTTCCGTTGAGTGTGTTGTCCAGAATATTACTCGATGCTTATGCGATAAGAATGCTCTGATTACAGGGCATTTTTTTAATTGAGGCACTTTTGGTTTAAATTGCCGTTAATTTTGTAACCCCGTAAAACAATCCTGTCCAGCGCGAGGGACGTTTTGTATTTTATTTTTCACTATAAGAAAACGTTTACAAAAGATGAAAACATTTTCGTTGAATTATATGTGACAATGTTGACAAAGGAATTTACAGAAGGAAGGTGCTCCCATGATTTACACCCTGACCCCGAATCCGGCTATTGATTTATATGTTGGATTGGAAGAACTGAAACCAGACCATGTAAATCGTACTTATGAGGAGGAATATCAACCAAACGGAAAAGCCATTAACATTTCAATCATGTTGAAAAAGCTGGGAATCGATAATACTGCTCTTGGATTTATTGCTGGTTTTACCGGCTGCTTTATTAAGGAGGAATTGAAAAAGTTAAAGATTTCCACTGAATTTGTTGAAGTAGATGGAATTACAAGAATCAACATTTTTGCCAATGCTGATAAAGAATACAAGATAGTCAACAGAGGTCCGGAAATACCGTTAGAGCGGCAGCAAGAAATGTTAGAAAAGGTTTCTATGATCCCTGAAAACAGTACGCTTTTCGTTTCTGGCAGTTTGCCAGGAGGAGTGGATGACGATTTTTATACAGAGATTGCAAAGATTTGTCAACAAAACGATATACAACTAATCTTGGATATCAGCTCGAGAGAAATGCTTAACTGTTTACCTTTTCAACCTTCTCTTATCAAACCAAATGATGAAGAGTTAGCAACTTTTTTTGGACTAACAAAAGAAAGCATGGATGAAGCTACGATAATTAATTGTTCCAGAAAACTATTGGATCAAGGGGCTCAACAGGTCCTTGTGTCCCGTGGAGCAGCTGGTTCGATCTATGTATCCCCTAGTTATGTTCTAAAAGCTTCTGCTCCTCGGGGAAAAGTGGTTAATACCGCCTGCTCAGGAGATACGCTGCTAGCGGTATTCCTCGCAAGATTAAAACAAGGTCTCCCGTTGGAGGAAGCTTTGCAACACGCCTCAGCTGCAGGATCTGCAACCGCATTTAGTAAAGGTCTTTGCAGCCTTACTGATATAGAGGAACTTTTACTAGAGGTAAAGATTAATCAAATTAAGGAGGAGTTTATTAATGGCTGAGATTAAAATTGTAGCAGCAACCGGTTGTCCGACAGGTATTGCGCATACTTTTATGGCGGAGGAAGCGTTAAAACAGGCAGCTGAAAAGCTAGGTGTGGAAATAAAGGTAGAGACACATGGTCAAGCCGGAATAGAGAATGGTTTAACAAATCAGGAAATAGCAGAAGCTGATGGCGTCATTATTGCAGCTGATAAAGATGTCCTTGCCAATCGTTTTCATGGCAAGCCAGTAGTGGAAGTTCCTGTCGCTAAAGGTATACACGAACCGGAAAAATTGATCCAGACAATTATTGATGGAAAAGCAACCGTTTACAAAGCAAAAAAAGACAACGAGCGGGAAGTGAATAGTGAGGCTGAAAGTCACCCACGTGGAAAAAAGGCAATATTACATTCAATTTATAAAGATTTGATGAATGGTGTTTCTTATATGTTGCCTTTCGTAGTCGGTGGTGGTGTGTTGATTGCTTTGTCGTTTTTATTCGGGATTCATTCAGCAGACCCTGAACACGAATCCTATAACTCTATTGCAGCCTTTTTAAATAGTACAGGAGGACTTGCTTTCCAACTTATGGTACCGATTCTGGCTGCATTCATCGCAGAATCAATTGCAAAACGGCCGGGTCTGGTTGTCGGATTTATCGGCGGTTTAATTGCAAGTAATGGAGGAGCAGGATTTCTTGGAGGAATTGTAGCAGGTTTTGCAGGTGGATATATCGTCTTATTGCTTGTCAAATTGTTTAGCCGTATGCCGAAATCGCTCAATGGATTAAAATCGATCTTTTTATACCCTTTAATCGGCATTTTGCTGATCGGAATTGTCATGACTTTATTAGTGGAACCAATGACAGCAATCAATGAAGGGATGAAAACCTTCTTATCCAATTTCCAGGATGCCAATCCAATTCTACTCGGTTTAATCGTCGGTGCTATGTCAGCGTTTGATATGGGCGGTCCGGTGAATAAAGCTGCATATGTAACAGGAACAGCGTTACTTGCTGAAGGAAACTTTTATTTTATGGCTGGTGTATCGGCAGCTTGTATTACTCCACCGCTCGTTATCGCATTCGCAACCGTATTTTTTAAAAAATACTTTAATCAAGCAGAACGTAATGCCGGCGGGGTCAATTTCATCCTTGGGGCAACCCATATAACAGAGGGCGCGATTCCATTTGCGGCCAAGAATCCAATTGTCGTTATTCCAATCTTGATGATAGGTTCTTCTGTATCAGCTATTTTGACTTATTTAATGGGAGTTCAGGTTCCTGCTCCGCATGGAGGTTTTTTGGTATTACCCGTGGTAACAGGGGCTGTCCAATGGGTAATCGCGATTCTAGCTGGTTCACTGACAGGAGCCTTCATATATGGTTTCTATAAAAAAAGTAGTCAGAAAGATGTAAAGAAGAGAGGTGAAGAGGATGACACTAACGAACAAATTGCTTAGTCCAAGTCAAATCTGCTTGAATCAATCTCTTACTTCTCAAGAGGAGGTATTTGAGTTAATTGGAAATCTGGCAGTTGATGCAGGGTTAGCTTCCTCTGCTGTGCAAGTGGCTGAAGGATTAAAACAGAGGGAGTTGGAAAGCACGACAGGATTTCAAGACGGTTTTGCTATTCCTCATACACAGAATCAAGCAATAAAATCAGCCGGAGTAGTCATTGTGAAAAATCAAAAAGGGATTGAATGGAACTCGCTTGATGATAAACCAGCACAATTTTTTATCGCCTTGTTAATTCCTAAAGAAGAAGCGGGAAATACACACATCCAGGCTTTAGCTTCCTTATCAAGAATGTTGATTCATAAGGAAAACAGAAAGGAACTCCTATATGCAGATAATGAGGACGCAATCTTATCAAAAATCGGAGAAGCGTTAGAACAATAAAACATCAGGAGGAGATTGTATGGGATTGATATCATCTACACGTATGTTAGAAAAAGCAAGAAGTGAAGGTTATGGAATTGTCGCTTTTAATGTACATTCACTGGATATGCTTTATGCAGTAGTGGAAGCTGCAGATGAATTGAAATCGCCGGTAATTCTGCAGACAACGGTAGGGTCTGTTAAATCGCTTGGTGCCGATAATATTGTAACTGCTGCCGAAAAAGCCTCGAACCAATTCAATGTGCCCGTGGCACTCCATCTCGATCACTGTACCGACTATTCGGTGCTCGTGAAATGTATACGGGCCGGATATACTTCTGTGATGATTGATGCTTCTATGCATCCATTTGAAGAGAATGTTAAAAGGACAAATGAGGTTATGGCAATTGCAAAGCATTTGGATATAAATGTCGAAGCGGAGTTGGGGAAAGTGGGTGGAGTCGAAGATGACATTGTTGTTTCTGAAGATGAAGCTCAAAAAGCAGTACCTGCAGAATGTGTAGAATTCATTGAAAGAACAGATGTACCGACACTGGCTCCGGCAATAGGAACCGCGCATGGCATTTATAAAGGGGATCCGGACATTGATTTCGATAGAATACATGCAATTGCTCAATTGGTGAATGTTCCATTGGTACTCCATGGCGGGTCTGCAATTCCTGATGAGGATGTAAAGCGGTGTATTTCATTAGGAATGGCAAAAATGAATGTGTCGACAGAATTAAAAAATGCCTATTCCGCAGCGATACGTGATCATTTTATAAAAACACCGGAAGCCTTGGATCCCCGTCAGTATTTAAGTAAAGCGAAACAAGCAGCAAAAGATTTGGTTCATTCCAAGATTTTGCTGGTTGGATGTGCGGGCAAAGCAGACGAGATACAGGAAAATGAGAGGAAGAAAAGTCATCTTGTGGTTGCCAATTAATAAAGGAACGGGCTGCTGAATACTAATCGGCAATCCGTCCTTTATTTTATCCGGACAATTCTAAGAAATAGACTTGTTCCTGTTGTTTTAATTTAAGAGTCGCTTTTACTCGACATATCTCACCAGTCGCCCATGGACAGTGTAGTAATTTCTCGAACGCATATTTACTTCCATTTTGACGTCCTTTTATTCTTGTTCAGAAGCATGTTTACCATTTTTATTTTTAAATGTATTCTATTTTAACACATCTGAAAGCCTAAGCTTTCTATTTCAAATTCCGTTTAAATTGTGTAATCATATAACGTAAACAAAGAGAGGAGTTGGGATCAAATGGCTGAAAAAACAAAATTAGGGAAGTCTGGATTGACGGTCAATCCCATCGGACTAGGTACAAACGCAGTCGGTGGACATAACCTTTATCCGAATTTGGATGAAGAAGCAGGAAAGGATTTAGTTCGGACGGCGATCAATAATGGAGTCAATTTTTTAGACACAGCGTTTATCTATGGCCCCGAACGGTCTGAGGAGCTGATAGGTGAGGTACTTCAGGAGACTGGTAAACGGAGTGATGTCGTCCTTGCTACAAAAGGGGCGCATAAGTTTGTCGGTGATGAAACAGTCATGGATAATTCTCCTGCATTTCTGAAAAAAGCATTGGAAGACAGCTTGAAAAGGCTGCAAACCGACTATATTGATTTGTTTTATATCCACTTCCCAGACGATAACACTCCAAAGGATGAAGCAGTCGGAGCACTGAAAGAATTAAAGGATGAAGGGAAAATCAAGGCAATTGGCGTATCCAACTTTTCGATTGATCAATTGAAAGAAGCCAATAAAGATGGTTATGTCGACGTTTATCAAGGCGAGTACAATTTGCTTCAGCGCGATGCAGAGAAAGAATTATTGCCATATACAAAGGAAAATAATATTTCGTTCATCCCGTATTTCCCGCTTGCCTCTGGCTTATTGGCCGGCAAATACACCGAACAAACGACCTTTAATGATTTGCGCAAAGAAATGCCGCATTTCCAAGGTGAAATTTACAAGAATAATTTAACGAAAGTTGATAAAGTTAGAAACATTGCAGAAGCGAAAGGTGCAGAGGTCGCTCATGTGGTACTTGCCTGGTATTTGACCCGTCCATCCATCGATGCCATTATTCCAGGTGCGAAACATTCTGAGCAAGTACTGAATAACCTGAAAACGTTGGATGTGAAGCTGACAGAAGAAGAGATAAAAGAAATCGATCGTATTTTTCGTTGATTTGGAAACGAGTGCTGATGCCTAATGGGGCAGCAGCACTCGTTTTTTTTAAAATAGATTGATATTTAAGCGAAATGGGTATACGTTTGGCAATGACAATCTGTTTGGAAAATCATCCATTCATTTCTTGTAAGATAACTTGACTAGCTAATTGATTCTGTATTTTATAAATGTTACGATATTCGATAATTTAACCAAAAACCAACAACAGAGGAGGCAGCAAGATGAGAACAGTCACAATGAAAAACATTTACAATCACTCGATTGCGCAGAAATATGTCCGTCGTTCCGGAATGGCTCATGCTATTTCCGTAGCTTTTCACGCCTACAAATTGGCCTTATCCTATGGAGTAAATCCCGACTGGGCGGCGAAAGCAGGTTTTTTGCACGACATCGGGCACTATCAATGGTACCGAAATGGTGAATGGGATTATCAGCTATACCGGGCTTATGACATTCATCCCATAAAAGGGGCGGAGCGTGCTCATAAGTTACTCGTTCGTCTCGGAGAGGACAAACAGGCTGCAAAAGAGATTGCCCATGCTATATTATTTCACACTGAATCTGCACTGCCTGAAGGGAATGTTCAGTTGAATGCTTTACAGCAAGTAATTCATTTGGCTGATGAAAAGGATAAGCAACCAGGGGATTCCCATCATTATCGCAACATGGACAGGCAAAAAGAAATAACGCTTATTGAATTACTCGATGAAAAGATTGATCAGCACTTGACTGCTCGGATGAATGTATAAAGTTAATTGAAATCCCATATATCCTACTTCCTTTTTTGCAAACCGTGTAGAGGATTCATTCAAACCAACACCATCATGTATGGTGTTATTTTATTGCCAAAAAATCTTTTCGTAATCCGGATGCGTCTACTTGATTAAGAATGGTGCCTGTGAAGAGATTTCACGTGTTATCGATTTCTGAATGGGAATAGGTAGAATAGAAGAATTAAAGGAGGTTCTATTTCTCAATGAATCTTGAAAAACAGCTGGAACAGCAAATGCCGGAAATGATCGCTTTGCTTGAAGAACTGGTTAACACGGACAGCAACACTTATGATAAGGAAGGCGTCGATCAAATTGGTAAATTGCTTAGGGAAAAGTTCGAGCAGCAGGGGATGTATGTGCATCTCCACAGAGAGAGTGAACAAGGTAACAACTTAGAAGTGAAAGCTGAGCGTAACAGTGATCCCAAAATCTTGATTGTCGCACATATGGATACGGTTTTTCCGAAAGGGACAGCAAAGGAACGGCCCTTTGAAATAATTGATGATAAGGCATATGGACCTGGTGTAAGCGATGAAAAAGCGAGCCATGTAGCCGTTTTATACGCACTGAAAGCGTTAAAAGAAAACGGATCGGAAGCATATAAAAATGTTCATGTTATATTTAACAGCGATGAAGAAATCGGTTCTCCTACATCGAAGCCTTTGATAAAAAAAGCAGCAGCCGATAAGCATTATTCCCTAGTTGTGGAGTCGGGTCGGCCGGATGATGCTGTGGTTTCAGAACGAAAAGGGGTAGGCCGATTCGATTTGGAAGTCGAGGGAAAAGGTGCGCATGCCGGAGTAGAACCCGAGTTGGGGAGGAGCGCAATTAACGAACTGGCCCATAAGGTTATCAAATTGCAGGATTTAAATGACTATCAATCTGGACTTTCGGTTAATGTCGGGTTGTTTAATGGAGGAACCTCCAGTAATACGGTTCCGCCTGATGCCGACGCTAAAGTGGATGTCAGAGTAAAAGATAAGCAACAAGCAAAGGAAGTTACCAAAGAAATATCGGAGATAGCCGATGAAGATACGGTCGAAGGGACAACGACTAAATTGGAGGGCGGTATGGCGCAGCCCCCGATGGAAAAAACGGAAGAAACGGAAATGCTTTTGGATGTCATACGCGATGCCGGAAAAGAGCTTGGCATGTCGATAAAGGATGTCGGTACTGGTGGCGCTTCAGATGCCGCCTATACAGCAGACGAGGGAATACCGACCGTCGATGGAATGGGACCGTTGGGTGAGTATTCACACAGCCTGTCTGAAGAGTATGTGGATTTAAAAACATTCGCCAAAAGAACAGCCTTGCTGGCCCGCTCCATCGAGCTGCTAACTGCCAAAAGACAATAAAAAACCGGGGTCAGTCCCCCGCCAATCTTCCAGGGTGGAGTGGTGGGGGACTGTTTTTGTTCCTGTTTATTCTTTGAATATTGAAAATTTATGGTACCCTGTATATAATCTAGTAAATTGCTAAAGAAGGGTAGGACAGGGGATGAAATCAGAGAGAGAGAAGATGATCAACGGCGAGTTGTATAACGCCGGTGATCCACAATTGGTATCTGACCGTAACAACGCACGCAGGCTGACAAGGCTCTTCAACCAGACAATCGAAACAGAGGATGAACAAAAGAGGGAAATACTAAAAGAACTTTTTGGAACAACAGGGGAGAGCTTTTTCGTAGAACCGGTTTTTCGCTGTGATTATGGCTATAACATCCATGTCGGCGAGCGCTTCTATGCCAACTTTGACTGCACGATCCTGGATGTATGTGAGGTCCGGATCGGGGATGATTGTTTACTGGCTCCAGGCGTACATATATACACTGCTTCCCATCCGTTAGATGCCAAAATCCGGAAATCTGGTGCTGAATTCGGCAAGCCGGTCACGATCGGAAACAATGTATGGATTGGTGGCAGGTCTGTTATCAATCCAGGGGTAACGATTGGTGATAATGTCGTAATCGCTTCTGGATCAGTAGTCACAAAAGATATCCCGGCAAATGTTGTAGCTGGCGGTGCACCGGCAATAGTCCTAAAACAATTAGAGTAAACAGGGAAAGAAAAAGGAGGATAGCTATTGAATCCAATTTTAATGAATATACCAGCTGAAATAGAAACGGATAGACTGTTGTTACGCAGACCGGAACCGGGAGATGGGGAAGCGGTGAACCAGGCAATCAAAAACTCTATTGACGAGTTGCGCCCCTGGATGCCCTTTGCGCAAACCACGCCAACAGTCGCCGAAAGTGAAAGTGAAGCGAGAGAAGCGCACATTCGCTTTTTGAAACGGGAAAAATTAAGATACCTGCTGTTCCATCGGGAAACCAATGCATTTATCGGCTCCTCCGGTTTTCATAATATCGATTGGGAAGTGCCGAAGTGTGAAATAGGTTATTGGATCGATACAAAATTTACAGGGCTCGGTTATATGAAAGAAGCCGTGGATGCATTGACTGCCTTTGCTTTCTCTGATTTGAATTGCAATCGGGTCGAAATAAGATGCGAAGAAAAAAACCTGAAAAGCCGTGCCATCCCGGAAAAATTGGGATACGAATTAGAGGGGATTTTGAAAAAGGATGATTTGTCTGCAGACGGAAAACATCTTACAAACACATGCATTTATGCCAAAGTGAAATAAGAGAGGAGGGTGCCCGAATCGGGCGCCCTTTCTTTTATGGAGTAGACGTTGTCGCCTGGAGACATGTCCAGGCTGTTTGCTTTATTCTTCTCCGGGAACAGTGAATGTTTGCTCCGCTTTGTATTTGTCACCGCTTCTCGGAGTCAACCAGGCTGTCAATAGATAATTGCCTGGTTCCAAGTCACGTTCACTTAGATCAATCTGGTAGTTGAGCATATCGCCAGGTGCCAGCGTTTCTTCTCCCATCACTTGAGCAAAGGAAGTAACACTGGAAAATAGAAAAACCTGTTCCCCATCCTTGTTCGTAATCTCGTAATCATATCGTTGGGAACTGGAAAATTCGAGTTCTACCTTCTCGTTGCTTTCGTTTGTAACAGAATACTGATACATCAGCGGGCTCTGTTCCTTCAGTTCGGCATGCACTTCGTTGTTTGCATCGCTTCCGTCACCATTCACTTCATCTGCCTCCTCTGTTTGATTGTTTGATCCGCATCCTCCAAGGATGACAATGACTGTCAAAAACAATAAAAGGAATGCTTTTTTCATTCCATAACCTCCCGTATCATTTGTCGATTAGACGTCTTCTACAGCTGGTACGTTACACGATAAACTGTATCATTAATGGGATTGACAAGAAATCAAAAAAGCATACCTATAAAAGAAATGGTAATAAATACACAACTGCCTTTTCAAAAAAGACAGCTGTGCATTCCTTTTTACCTTAATTTAGCATTTACCCAATCAGCATGGTCATAACTATTGCCGTCGCCGTCGTCGGTAACCACAAGCCTTAGCGTTTCAACATCCTCAATGTCTAGTGAAATGGTTACTGCCGGTGTGTCTCCATGCATCGTTTCACTTTCAAAAAGCTTTTCGTCATCTCCATAGACTTCAAATGTGACAGATCCTCTGCTGCCGACTTCGGCATCAACACCTGCCATCGCCTCGAAAGTTTTAAATCCGCTACCCTTCAGATCATAAACGATTTCAGAATGGGCATGCGTTCCAATTCCTTTTTCAAATCTCTGTACTCCCTCGGAGGTGTTTAACCTCAAGTCATTGCCTTCCACCGATTTATCCTTTTGTACTGATTGCCACCCGCTTTCGGCAAACTGCCATTCTGTATCGCTGAGGAATAGTTCATCAAAGGTTTGAAAATGAACCTTATAGGTTTGCTCCAATAAACCATCCTTTGAACGTGCCTTGATAACCGCTACACCGGGTATCTCTTCAGCCTGGGAGATTTCCAGCTCGACATTGTCTCCAAGCGGGACTGCTTCTACTTTCGGTATCTCCGTGATACTACCAGTTAAATAGCTCTTTGTATAATCCGTTTGATTTGGGTGAAAAGATGTCAGAGTATCGCCATCTACTTGAATACTTTTTACCAGATTGGTAGTGATATTCTTTTTGCTTTCTTCCATTGCTGACTGCTCATTGGAAATAGGCTTGAGTCGATAGCTGTAGTTGTACGTCTTGTCAGCAGTCAACGTAAACTCGGGATGTGGCCGTGCCCCCCAGCTGTCATCTCCACCAAGTCCCATCTGGTGAAAATCAATGCTGACAAAGATATCATCTTTCTTTTCTAATTCATATGGATGGGCAGCAGTCCCCAAGTCCTGCTCGGTATAATGCAGTGCCCCGACTTCCAGTGTCGGTTGGCCGATTGCCATCAACCCGATACCTTGTTTATTTGTAAAAGTTGTCCAGCGTACTCCTGTGTGATTACCGGTTTCCTGTGGTTCCAGATAAGGGATGAATTGCTCATCTACCGTACTTTGATACATGCCGATATCTGCAGATTTGTTACGATCCCAATAGTTTTCGTGCGGACCTCGACCGAACCACGTCATCGCTTCGTACTCCTCCGGTAAAGTCATTTCCATCCCGATGGCAGGGATTTCCGGTAATCCTTCTCCAGGAATCAACGTCGTATTGACATCGACATCACCGCTGCCAAAAACGATGTAAGACATTGTATAGGAAGAGGCATTGGTAGTTGGCAGCGTTGTTTTTACATCAAACTGGACCGCTTTGTTTCCAATCTGTTTGACCGAGACGTTGTCTACTGTCCGGTTTTTTCCAGCCTCGCGCCAGGTTTCCGTTCTGGATGGCATCCCATTGCCTTTATCATTGTCGTTCGGCGCTCTCCAGAAATCAGGCTCAGGACCACTCTTAATCAACTCATTTCCGCGATAGGTAAAGCCTGCAATGGTACCAGCCGTTTTGTCGAAATCCAACTGAAACTCCTCGCCTCGGACAATGACCATATTATCTGTTTCTTCCATGGCCACGTCCGGCATTTGAGAAATATCTTCCACAGGAAGCTCCGGTACATCATAAGGTACCTGCAGCTGCTCAGAAGCGACTATGTGTCCTTTATCCGCCCATTCCGTTTTGTGGGCTAGCTTGAAACGGATGTTAAGCCAATACTCAGCACCAGGCGTTAGTTCAGGCTGACTGTATTCCAACTGTATTTGTTGTTCCTCTCCTGGTTTGATATTCAGCTTTTTCTGTTTTCCTTTATCAATTGTTTTGTCATTCTCTTTTAGCTCCCATTCCAAATCGAAGTCGCTAAGATTGGTGAATAAGAAATCGTTTTGAATGATGACAGAGCCGGACAACAAGTCTTTCTCGGAAACCGTAATGTTTTGATATATTTTCTTTACTTCCCATAATTCCGGCTGGATGGTACGGTCCGGAAAAATAAGACCATTGTCAAGGAAGTTCCCATCGTTCGGATTGTCTCCCCAGTCACCGCCATAAGCAAAGTATTCTTTTTGCTCAAATTGTTCCTCAGTTACTTCATCGAAAGTCATCCATAGCATCGTCGATTGGTCTGGCTGTCTGTCGGTTGATAATTCTTCGGCTGATAGGGCCCGGTTATGGATTGCAACCTGGTCTATGACCGCAGAAGTAGTTCGGTTGGCTTCCGCGTTTCGGCCAATGTTTACCGCATAAGCATTGCTGGTGATTTCTCCATCGTATTCTTTCTCTGTTAGCAAATCGCCATCTGCGTAAATCTTCAATGTTTGCCCATCATACACTCCGGCAACATGATGCCACTTGCCTTCCCAGTTTTCCGGAACAGGTGCTGAAACTGTTACCCATGGGTTTGAGAGATTTCGGTTATAGACGAAAAACTCGAGCTGGTTGCCATTTTGTTTCAGGGCATACTGGCTGTCTCCTTTGGCGATGAAGGGGCTGTGAGTAGATGTTTCTTCAGGTTTCACCCATGCTTCTAATGTCAATTGGTTACCTGTTATATCAAGCTTTGATTCGTCTGGTACTGTGACAAATCCATCCATAGCTTTTCCTTGTTGGCTTTCCACTAAATCTCCGAACAATCTGCCTTCGACAGGTTGTTCGCTTTGATCGCTGATGAGTTTTTTGACTGGAGTCGGTTCACGGAGAGATTGATCGACCCAGTCCCAGATAAACCCGCCTTGCAGGTTCGGGTATTTATTTATGACATCCCAGTACTTGTATAGGTTGCCGACACTATTACCCATCGCATGGGCATATTCACATAGAATATACGGTTTTTCATTGCCTGACTTGCCATAGTTCTCAACTGCGGCAACAGAAGGATACATATGACTTTCTACATCTGTCCAGCGGTTGTCACCTTCGTAATGGACCAATCTGGTAGGGTCTGCTTCATGTGCCAATTCTGCCATTTTTTTGAATGTATCTCCTCGGCCGGCTTCATTTCCCAATGACCAAATCAGTACCGAAGGATGATTCTTGTCTCTTTCTATCATCGATGTCAGCCTGTCAAGGGAAGCATCCAGCCATTGGGGATCACTGGCAGGTAAAATGCTGCTGGCACCGTGTGACTCCAAATTGGTTTCGTCAATTAGATAGAGGCCGTATTCGTCAGCTAGTTCGTACCATCGTTCATTGTTTGGATAGTGGGAGGTACGTACGGCATTGATATTGAATTTTTTCATCAGTTCGATATCTTTTATCATGGTTTCTTCAGACATATGCCGTCCGCTATCCGGATCGATTTCATGGCGATTGACGCCCTTGAAAACGATAGGTTTTCCGTTTATATGCATTTGCCCATCTTTTAATTCAAATTCTCTGAACCCAATCTTACTGCTTTCGGTTTCGATCAAATTTCCATCCCGATCTTTTAGCGCCAATACTAATTTATACAAATTTGGTTTTTCAGCAGACCATTTTTTCGGGTTTTTGATCTCTTGGGTTCCGCTAACCGTTACAGAATCCTTCCCATCAAAGCTAACGTCCATGTTGATTGGTTCATCAACGACTAGCTTATCCTTTTCATCGTAAAGCAAGGCGTCCACTTGGTATTCAGCTGATTCTTCCTTTTCTAAGAAATGGCGGATGTCCACTTCTACATCTAAGGTAGCGTCTGTATATGCTTCGTCTAAGTCAGTCACCACCGTGAAATCATTCATATGAACGGACGGGGTGCTGTACAGGTAAACATCCCGGAAAATACCACTTAGTCGGACAAAGTCCTGATCTTCAAGCCAGCTGCCGTCCGACCAACGATATACTTCTACCGAAACGGTATTTTCTCCCGTTTGAAGATATTCAGTAATATTGAAATCAGCCGGCGTATAGCTGTCCTCGCTGTAACCGACCTTTTCTCCATTCACCCATACATAAAAGGCTGACTCGACCCCTTTAAAGGTAAGGAATACTTGATTTTCATCCCAGTCCTCCGGAACAGTAAAGGTCCGCTTGTAGGAACCCACTGGATTATAAACGGTAGGTGCCCTTGGGGCTTCCGGCTGTTCATATCCGGTCCACGGGTACGTAATATTCGTATAGATAGGATAGTCATAGCCTTGGAGCTGCCAATTTCCGGGAACTTGAATAGTATCCCACGATGATGTGTCATACGAATCCTTGTAAAAATCCGCAGGTCGTTTTTCAGGGTTTTCGGCCCAATGAAAATTCCAATCACCGTTCAAGGATTGGTAATAAGGGGAGGAGGTTCGATCCCCATTTAATGCTGATTTAATAGTCTTATAAGGCATCAAGGTGGTATGAGCCGGTTCCCGGTTCACTTGGAAAGTCTCCGGATTGTTGTTCCATTCCGGTTCCGAGCTATCGGCTGCATCGACGGCCGAGCATACGTTGAACATGATGAACAAGGATGCCAGGCAGCTGAATGTCCATTTTTTCATCCAATCTTCCTCCTTTTTATTGTGGTGTAGACAGGAAAACGTATAAGTTGGCCCTCCTTTCCAAGTAATAGATTAAGTATCTTTATAATAAATAAAGAAACTTCGATTTGGATTTTATCCCCGGAAAATGTGAGATAGGACAATGGTGGGAGAAGGGGACTAATACACATGAAAATGATAGCGGTTACATAAAATATAAAAGGATTTAACATAAATACCAGATTTAATAACTGGATAATTTTAAGATTTTCTTCACTTTTTTAAGATTTACAAATCCAATTTCAGTTGTTGTAGTGCAAACGGCATAAAAGCTATGTCTATGGAAACCAAACATAGATACATAGCATCATCGCCTTTTTACCAGGAGCTATGGAATCCCTTTGCTTTAGAAAAGGAAAGAGGGAGTTGTCGAGGCGCGCGTTGACAACCAATCTGGTAAACTATATAGTCGAATTGACAGAATTTTTCAAAAGGAGGCTGTTCCATTTGAGTGCAGATCATAATAGCGATCGCTGGAGCAGAGAACATGCAAGGGAGTTGGATCAGCAGGATCCATTATCAGGATTCCGCGATGAATTTTACCTGAACAAGGATGTCATCTATTTTGACGGAAATTCGTTGGGATTGCTTTCAAAGCGGGCAGAACAATCGGTTCAGGAAGTAATGGACTCGTGGAAGCGGTATGGGATCGATGGATGGACTTCAGGAGAACATCCCTGGTATTACATGGCAGAAACATTAGGGAATTTATCTGCAACGTTATTAGGAGCAGGACAAGAAGAAGTGGTGATCACTGGATCGACAACGGTCAATTTGCATCAACTTGTTGCAGCTTTTTATCAACCGAACGGAAATAGAACGAAAATTTTGGCAGATGAATTGAATTTTCCCTCCGATATATATGCCTTGCAGAGTCAATTAAGGCAAAAAGGATATGAGCCGAATGAGCATCTCGTTCAGGTAAAAAGCACCGATGGCAAAACACTGGATGAAGAAGCGATTATAGCGGAGATGTCGGATGAAATTGCTTTGATTGTACTGCCGAGTGTGTTATACCGCAGCGGCCAAATTATTGATATGAAACGATTGACCGAAGCTGCCCACTCGAGGGGCATTTTGATCGGTTTTGATTTGTGCCATTCTATCGGAGCTGTACCACACCAACTGGATGAATGGGGAGTCGATTTTGCATTCTGGTGTACTTATAAACATTTGAACGGAGGACCGGGAAGTGTCGGCGGTCTATACGTAAATCGGCGACATTTTGGCAAGGCCCCAGGTTTAGCTGGTTGGTTCAGCTCCGATAAAGAAAAACAATTCGACATGGAACATACACTAACCCCGGCATCTACTGCGGGGGCCTTTCAAATAGGGACACCCCACATTCTTAGCATGGCCCCGTTGATCGGTTCCTTGAACATGTTTGAAGAAGCAGGAATGGACAGAATACGATCCAAATCATTACAACTAACGGATTACTTGCTTTACTTAATCGATCATTTCTTAGCAGGCTATCATTTTACGGTAGCTAATCCGTTGATGCATAAAGCACGAGGCGGCCATGTTTTCCTCGAGCATGAAGAAGCCGTTCGTATTTGCAAAGCGTTGAAGGAGGCTGGCGTTGTCCCGGACTTTCGGTCTCCCAATGGGATTCGGCTTGCACCTGTTGCCTTATACAATACATTTGAGGAAGTATGGCAGGTCGTCGATATATTGCACACCATTATGGTAGAGGAACGGTATAAACAGTTTGAAAAGAAACGGGAGGTAATCGCGTAAATGAAAACTTCTGCATGGATTGATGTGACACAGCCTTTATCGGACAACATTGCACATTGGCCAGGAGATAAACCATTTTCCTATCGTCTCGCTCATACGATAGAGCAAACCGGGTCGGTAAATATTGGCCAGATAAGTTCCAGTTGTCATATAGGCACCCATATTGATGCACCATTCCATTTCGATAATGACGGGGAACGCGTTCTCGACTTACCAATAGACACATATATTGGACCTGCGAGAGTAATCGACGTTTCCAATACGGATATGATTGATGCAGCGTCACTTGCTGGTCATCAGCTGGATGGTGTAAAAAGGCTGCTGCTGCATACATCTCTTCCCAACAATCCAAAACGATTTCCTGGCAAAATGCCAAGTATCGATCCGGATATCGGCCCCTATTTAAAACGATTGGGAGTAAAACTTTTAGGAGTCGACTTGCCTTCTGTCGATGCGGTAGAGAGCAAGGAATTGGCTGTTCACCATGCTTTATACGAAAATGACGTCTATATTTTGGAAAACCTCATGCTCGATCATGTTGATCCAGGGGATTATGAGCTGATTGCGCTGCCCTTGGCAATAGCGGAAGCGGATGGCAGTCCAGTGCGGGCCGTCCTGCGCAGACTCTAAAGAAGGAGGGAGGAAGATGGCTGGCAAAGAACATTCTTCTGAAGGACAAGGTATACATACCGATTTTTTACAAAAAATGACGTACAGTGACTATTTGAGTCTTGATCAGTTATTGAACAGCCAGCACCGTTTATCCGACCATCACGATGAGATGCTGTTTATCATCATTCACCAGGTGAGTGAATTGTGGATGAAGCTTATCCTGTATGAAATAAAGTCTGCAACTCAGGCTGTCAACAAAGATCAATTGCCGGAAGCCTTTAAAATGCTGGCAAGAGTGAAAAAGATTCAGCGGCAAATCATCGCTGCTTGGGACGTTTTGTCGACGTTGACTCCCAGTGAATACATCCAGTTCCGCAATAAGCTTGGGAATGCTTCCGGCTTCCAATCCTATCAGTACCGGTTGATTGAGTTTTCCCTGGGTTATAAAACGCCGCACGCTTTAAAAATATATCGAAAGGATCCGCTTATTTACCAGCAGCTGGAAGAAGCCTACCGTGCCCCCGGCTTGTACGATGCTGTAATCCAGGCACTCGATAGAGCAGGATTTCCGCTCAATCAGGATGTCATCAAACGAGATTTTTCCGATTCATACAGGGGGGACGCTACCGTAGAAGCAGCATGGCTGGAAGTTTATCGTGACGTTGCTCAATACTGGCAGCTTTATGAGTTGGCTGAGAAGCTGGTAGATATCGAAGATTTCTTTCAGCAATGGCGGTTTCGTCACATGAAGACGGTAGAAAGAATCATTGGTCATAAGACAGGGACTGGTGGTTCTTCTGGAGTTGGTTATTTAAAAAAAGTTCTTGATCACTATTTCTTTCCAGAGCTTTGGAATTTGAGGACGAAAATCTAGCAAACACCTTGACGTTTATATTAAAATAGCAGAATTGGAGGGTTGATATGAAAACGAATCGAGAGCAATGGTCATCAAAAATAGGATTTATCCTTTCGACGGCTGGGGCGGCAATCGGTCTTGGAGCCATTTGGAAATTTCCCTACGTCACCGGAATGAACGGTGGAGGAGCATTTTTCCTGATTTTTGTCGCATTTACGATATTGATCGGGCTTCCCTTGTTGATTTCCGAGCTTATCATTGGCAGGGGAGCCGGGAAAGAAGCGGTCACTGCTTATAAAGTACTTGCACCTGACTCCCATTGGCCGTGGATTGGGCGGTTAGGGATTGCGGGCTGTTTTCTGCTTTTATCTTTTTACAGTGTCGTCGGTGGATGGGTGCTGATCTATAGTGCCAGATCCATTCCCGGAATGGTGATTACCGACCAGGCTGACTATGCGGAAATGTTTGGATCTGTAACAGGAAGTCCGCTGGTAACGTTACTTGGTCTTGCATTATTCTTGCTGATTAACATCATCGTCGTTTCTTTCGGGATAAAAAAAGGGATTGAGCAGGCAAGCAAGCTCTTAATGCCGTTATTGTTTATCTTTTTTATCATTCTTGTAATCAGATCTTTGACATTGGAGGGGGCGATGCAGGGAGTGCGTTTCTTCTTGCGTCCTGATTTTTCCAATATAACCGGGGAGGGAGTACTGTATGCATTAGGCCAGTCGTTTTTCTCGTTGGCAGTCGGTTTTTCCTGCATGGTTACATACAGCTCCTATCTAAAAAAAGAAGTGAGTATCCCTTCAGCTGCAGGCAGCGTTGTCACCATGAATATCTTTGTTTCTTTACTAGCTGGATTGGCAATATTCCCGGTTGTATTCTCTTTCGGTCTGGAACCGACAGAAGGACCAGGGCTGCTTTTCATTGTACTCCCTTCTGTATTTGCTCAAATGCCATTTGGTGAGTTATTTTTAAGTCTTTTTCTGCTATTATTTTTATTCGCAACTTTGACTTCTTCGTTTAGTTTATTGGAAATCATCGTATCTGCCTTCACGGAGAGTGGTAAACGAGGAAGAAAGCCTGTCACCTTCATCGCGGGTGTCGTGGTGTTTTTTGCAGGGATACCAGCTGCTCTGTCTTCTAGCACGATAAGCAGCTTCCATCTATTTGGGCTGACAATATTTGATGCGACAGACTATCTGGTCAGTAATATACTTCTTCCGATTGGCAGTCTCCTTATTGCCATTTTTATTATTCATCGAATGGAGAGGTCGTTGGTCGAACAAGAATTCAAGCTTAGTTCCGGTATGGCTTCTCCCTGGTACCCGATTTGGAAAAATTTAATGCGATATCTCGTTCCTATTACGATTATTGTTGTTTTTCTCAGTACAATAGGAATCTTTCAATCCGCATGATCCTGTTTTTGCAGAAGGGATGGAGCCATGTTAGCCCTTAGCGGTGAACAAGCACTTCCTTATTAAAAAATGCCGCCGGTAAACGGCGGCATTGGTTTTAATGGACATGTGGCGGATGCCCTTTTGATGAATTGGTAATTTTAAAACCTTCGGTCGGGATATAGAAGTATTGAATCCATACGCCATCCAAAAAATCTTCCCTGCTGTCCATCAGAACATCGATCTCTTTATCGGTTTTGACGATTTCGTCATGCTCTTTCGGGTAATCAAGTGTAAGGTCGTAATGGGCATGGTTTCCGTGGAATTCGGAAACAAACACGCGCAGCATTTGTCCTTCTTTACCTTCTTCGGCAAGCCACTGTTTAATTTTTTTGGCGGCATTTCGATTTATTTTGCATCTCATGGAATTATTCCTCCTTAATATGGTTTATTATCGCGTTTACCAATAAAAAAAGAAAGTGAAGAGGCTTGATAAGATATAGCCTTCTCCAATCATTCAATGTGTCTACCCGTTTTTCAAGATTGCCCTAATCTAAAAATAATAACGCTCATAGCTAGATGAATTTAAGGGGTTATTGATTGTTGCTCGAAATAGTTAAAGAACGGACCTCTGATAAACATGTGGAACAAATGCTTATTTCAGCGGTTCAAGAAACAAATTACAGGACTGTTCCCTATCGGGAGTACAAAAAAGACCTCGCTAGGAGGTCGATGTATCACTTATCCATAGAACCACTGATGAAAAGCTCATCTACAGTGGTATCCAACACAGAGGCTATGTCAAACGCTAATTGTAAAGTAGGATCATATTTATCATTTTCAATTGCATTTATGGTTTGTCTGGAAACCTTACAGAGCTTAGCCAGTTCTTCCTGCGATAATTTAGCTGATTTTCTTAGTTTCTTAATGTGATTTTTCATTTAATCACCATATTTTTTCCTGTAAATCAGTAACGTTACCAGATATATAATTAAAATCAGCGTCAAAAACATTATTGGCGAAATTCCAATACCATTTGAAGCATTCCCTTGATAAGTTAGATAAATTGATTGTGCAACTTCTAAAATAAGCATACCCATTACTACGATAAATGAATATGATTGAGCTTTTGCTTTGATAAAAGCCCTTCTTTCATCGCCTTTTTGAGACATTGCTGCCACAAGAATCAAAATTCCGCAAACCAACAAAATGATTGAATACACCATTTTAACCCAATCCATTTTTCGTCTCCTCCTCATTGGAAATGTAAAAAGTATTTGACAATTATTATTGTAGCATTAGCTTTAAAAATGTCAAATTCTTTTTACATAATAAATTGTGTCTAGAACAACGCGGTTTTATTTTTTTGTGTATCAAAACCTGGAGTGAAAGGATGGAAGGCAATTAGTTAGCAAAAAAGGTCAACCTTTCTGAAGACCGCTATATCTGGATTAAATGGAAGAGAGTTGAGTCCTAATCTTGTTTTTATTATGTCTCTTTATTATTGGAGTATATTTCAATCCAGTAAATTTTCGGATGATTTTGTAGATTTACCGGATAGTAAGATTAATGAAAGTTGTTACAATACAATGTAAGCGCTAGCATTCAGGAGGAGATAGTAAATGAAAAAAATAGGTTGGCTGTTGGCAGGTTTGCTTGTACTGATCAGTTTAGCAGCGTGTGGCGGAGAAAGTGACGAAGCTTCTGGCAGTGATGTAGTAGAATTAACCGTTTGGAATGACTGGACGGAGGATCGCCCAGAGAATAGTGTCTACAAAGACATATTTAAGAAATTCAATGAAGAAAACGAAGGGATCGAAGTGAAAATCGAAAGTATCCCGCATGACCAGTATGAAACCAAGCTACGTACACAAGCTGCAGGACAGCAACTGCCTGATATGTTTCGGGTATGGCCCGGTACCAGAATTGCTCCGTTGGTAGAGGGAAACGCACTGCTTTCCTTAAATGAAATTGTCGATGAATGGGAAGGGAAAATCCCGGAAGGAATTTTGAAGGATTATGCCATCGATGGAGAGCATTATGCAATTCCGGCAAATATCAGTGAAACCAGCTTGATCTTTTATCATAAAGATGCATTGGCTGAGGCAGGTTTCGATACGTTTCCTGCTACTTATGAAGAACTGAAAAGTCTGATCGAAAAATTGAAAGAACAAAACGTCACACCTATCGCTCTTGGGAACAAAGCGATTTGGCCGCTTCAATCGGTATATATATCGACGATTGCAGACCGTTATACCGGAAGTGATTTTTTAGAAAATGCGTTGAATGGGGAAGCTTCTTTCACCGATGAACGATTTGTCAAAGCATTATCTGTCATTGAAGAGTTAGCAAATATGGAAGCGTTTAACGGAGATATGAATACAATCGATGAAGCACAATCGCGAAGCGAGTTTGTCAGTGGCAACACAGCTATGCATTTTGCCGGTTCGTGGGCAATAGGGCCGATATTGGACAGTGTGGAAAACCAGGATGCAATCGGAGTGGCCCCTTTTCCATCCTTTGAAGGCGGAGACGGTAATCCTGCCAAAATAGCAGGAGTTGCAGGTGGCGGTATTGCCTTAAACAGTGACTTGAGTGGAGAGAAAAAGGAAGCAGCTTTTAAATTTCTTAAATACTTCTACAGTGATGAAATGTTCCAAAAGTTAGTCAAAGCAAATATTATCGTGCCGGCTGACGTAGAAATGGACGACAGCATCCCACAGGTATTTCAGGAAGCCAACAGCTTTGCACAAGGCGGACTGGCCCCTGTCTATGATGCAACATTGACACCGGAATTGACGGATATCATCAATAACGGATTACAGTCGATAAGCCTTGGGGAAAAATCGCCTGAAGAATTAGCGGAAGAGATGGAGAAGGAAACGGAGTAAAATAAATTTATCGTGGCAGGCTGCCGTCATGGCGGCCTTTCCCATGAAATAGGAGGAATGGAAATGCAGGCAGCCGGAAAAGCAAAAGGGGCCATCATCATCGGTTTATTACCTGCCATCCTAATATATAGTGTATTTGCCATTCTGCCGATTATTCAATCGTTTTATTATTCGGTAATGGAATGGAATGGATTTTCCGATATGTCTTTTGTAGGATTGGCAAATTTTCAAGCACTGTTCCAAGACACTTTGTTTTGGAATTCAGTGAAAAACAACATTTATGTCGTGTTGGCATCGGTATTGGGTCAAGTACCCATCGCACTGTTTATTGCATTACTTTTGAACAGGAAGCTGAAAGGATTGAAAATCTTCAGGACGATCGGTTTTTTACCCGTCGTTTTATCTACTGTAGTCATCTCGTTAACCTGGAGCCTAATCTATAACTCGGAAAATGGTTTAATCAATGAACTACTACGAACACTGGGCCTTGGAGTATTGGTGCAAAACTGGCTCGGCGATACGGATTGGTCGATGGTTGCTGTTTGTGTCACGGTTATCTGGCAATTTGTCGGCCTGTATTTAATTATATTTCTAGCCGCTTTGCAAAATGTACCGGAAGAAGTATTGGAGGCAGCGAAAATCGACGGAGCTTCTGAATGGACTACCACTTGGAAAATAACAGTACCGATGATTTGGGATACCATCATCGTTGCGGTCATTTTATGCATTGCGGGCAGTTTGAAGACTTTCGATTTGATCTATGTCATGACCAACGGGGGGCCGTCCCACTCGACTGACGTTATGGCGTTATATATGTTCAATGAAACTTTCAGCCAGCTGCAGTATGGATATGGAAGTGCAGTATCTGTTGTCATTTTTTTCTTCAGTTTAATTTTGATTTTTATCGTCACCAAATTACTGGGACGTAAAATGTTATAAAAAGGAGGAACAAGATGGAAACGACAGTGAAAACGGCCGCTGGACCACAGGTTGAAAAACGAAGAGGCCGTAAAAAGCCTGGGTGGAAACGGCTTTTGATTTATATAACCCTTATCTTGTTTGCCATTGTAAATGCTTATCCGATAATTTGGATGGTCATCAATTCATTCAAATCAGAAAGTGAGTTTGCTGTTAATCAATTCGGGTTTCCCAAAGAATTTGTATTGGAAAACTATCAAAACGCTTGGGAGATAGCCAACTTTGGTGTCCTCTTTAAAAACAGTATATTCATCTGTGTCGCTGCTACTGTCATTACTGTATTAACAGGCGCGTTGGCTGCATATTTTTTATCCCGATTCACATTTATAATGAATAAAACCATTTATACATTCTTTATTTTCGGAATGCTGATTCCTATTCATGCTACCCTGGTACCAATGTTTATCCTGATGCGTAATCTCGGATTGTTGAATACGCCTATTACCTTGTTATTTCCTTATATTGCTTTTCATTTGCCGATAACAATCTTTATCTTAACAAGCTTCATGAAAGCTTTTCCCAAGGACATCGAGGAGTCGGCAATCATGGATGGGTGTGGCATTTTCCGGATATTCTGGTCTATCGTACTGCCGATGTCCCGCCCGGCCCTGGCCACCGTGGTCATTCTCAACTTCATATATAATTGGAATGAGTTTTCCTTCGCACTGGTGCTGATCAATGATCCAGCGTTCCAGACACTTCCGCTGGGGCTGGCAAATTTCGCCGGTCAGTTCACAACCAACTATGGAGCGCAAATGGCAGGGTTGACTATGTCCTTGGTTCCGATAGTCGCCATTTATTTAATGCTTGAAAAAGACATCGTAAAAGGTATGACAGCCGGGGCGGTTAAAGGATAAGATAAAGCTATCACTTTATGGCCGAGGATGGATGGAATGTTCCGTCAATGGGGATTGAAAAAACAGTTTGCCACCGTTTTCCTGGTATTGATCACTCTTCCGACGATGTTTTTCGGTGTTTTGATCTATTATCAAACAACAAAAGCCTTTAAACAACAAGCAGCCGACCACACTATCGGACGTTTGGAAACAAGCGAAGAAACGTTGACATCGGTTATACGTAATGTAGAAAACATGACCTCCTTCATGATTTATGACGAAAATTTCCGTACATTTTTCACTTCATCGAAATCGGAAATGACTAGTGAGGACTACAATCAGGCTGAAGAGGGCATAAAAGGCTATTTCACTTTTCAGTTAACGTCTTTTGATTATATTGATTCTATCATGCTGGAATCAGGAAGTGGAAACGAACTTCATTTTGGTAATCCAGTCAAAGCAGATGAAGAAGTGTTAGACAGGGATGCCGCACAGAAGGGCGGTGGCCTGACCTGGAGCGGCTCCTATCAGGTCGACAGTGATTGGGAGGGTGAAAAACAAGTAATCAGTCTTTCAAGAGAAATAAATGATCTCAATCACATAACAAAGCCTATCGGACGAGTGAGAATTCGACTGGATCAGGAGGATTTGTACCGAACTGTCAAAGGCGATACTGCTGGTGGGCAGGGGTACTTTTTTGTCATGAATGATAAGGGGGATGTGGTCCTGCATCCAGATCAAGGCATGGTTGGTAAACCGTTCCCTGATCAGAAGTTGATTGATCGGATTATCGCAAGCAGTAATCGGTCGATTAGCTATGAAACAAAGGAAGGCCGTTATTTAGTCGTGAAAAAGCAAATAGACGGTATGAATTGGTTTTCGGTGGCTGTCGTGAACCAAGGGGAAGTAGTTCAAGAACTTTATAATGTTCGGTCACTCATTGTGGACATGATCTTGTTGCTTTTGCTACTTGGCAGTATCGCTTTTTCTGGATTTTATTTTTTTAACATTCGACGCATCATGGAACTTACCGAGCAAACCAAACAGCTGGAAAATGGGGATTTCAACGCCAATGTACCCGTAAATACTAATGATGAAATCGGAAAGCTCGGCATGCGTTTCAATCAGATGGTGAAAACAATCCAGACATACATAAACCAGGAATATAAGCTGAAGATTAAACAAAAAGAATCAGAACTACAAGCCATGCAAAACCAAATAGACCCTCATTTTTTGTATAATACACTGGATATGATTCGTTGGACAGCACGGCTGGAAAATGCGATGAAAACGGGATATTTGATTGAACAGCTTTCACAAATGTTCCGCATGAATTTGAATAATGGGAAAATGTGGGTCAAATTAGATGAGGAATTTACTTACATTAGGCATTATCTCGAACTGCAGAAAAGCAGGATGGGAAGTCGTCTTCATTACAGTATCTTTTATGAAGCGGAAATCGGCGAGGCATACAGTATCAAACAGATTCTACAGCCACTCGTGGAAAACAGTATCCGCCATGGATTTAAAAACATCTCTTATCAGGGGGAACTCCGAATCAGGGGATACAGACAGGGGAATCAAATTTGGATTGATGTGGTGGATAATGGGGGAGGATTCCCTCCGCACGGAGAAAGGGGAAGTGAGACCAGCGGCTTTGCGCTGAATCAGCTGCAAGAACGATTATCACTTGCTTTTGGAGAGGATGGAAAGATAGTTCAAATACCTTCCAGGATCGGGACCTGGATGCAAATAAAGCTGCCGCTAATGAAACAGAAACCGGAACAGAAGAGTAGAAAGGAAGCGGGTGATTGGAATGAAGTGTAAAATGCTGATCGTCGATGATGAACCGATTATCCGTAATGGATTGACTCAAACAATCCCATGGGAAAAATACAATATCGAAATTGCGGAAGCAGCACATGACGGGTTAGATGCAATCAATAAAATAAACGCTGCTGAAGACGTAGATATTGTTGTAACGGATGTTCGAATGCCGAATCAAGACGGTTTACAGCTTGCTGCTTATTTAGATGAACACTACCCCACCATTCGCATCATCATTCTAAGCGGTTATGATGAATTTAACTATGCTAAGCAGGCGATGCACGCAGGTGTCAAAGATTACTTATTAAAACCAGTAGACATCGATGAACTGATTACTGTGGTCAGAAAAGCGTCCGAAGAAATCCAGGAAGAGCGATCCCGGAATGCCGAAATAGAACAGTCAGCGATCAGAAATGAACTATATTACCAGGTTGTTAAGACTCCTGCCAGTCATTCTCCTGACAAAAATCTTGTTGAAACAGTAAAGCTATATCCTTTTGTCACTTTGATCAAGAATTACTCGGTTCTGAAGTCAAAAGAAAGTCGTGGACAGCTTTGTAAATGGAAACGACACTGGGAAAATAAAATTTCTGATGTGTTTACCAAGAGGGATGTGGACTATTGTATTTCATTTTTTACCGGACAAAATATGTTGATGACTTGTCTGATCGTAAAAAAGGACGGGCTAAAGACCGAAGATGTTAAAAGTTCGTTGATTTCGGGGATGAGTGAATTGGAAATTCCGCTATATGCTCTTCTCTATAACAGGTATATTCGGCTGGATGAGCTAGCGTACGTATATCGCCAATTTGACCAATCGTTATCATTTTTGCCACTGGCTGATGAAGGTATCCTCCAACTGCCTGTTCCCGACTCTTGGAAAAACGGCTGCACTTCGCCAGATCTTCAGAGTGAAAAGCTGATTGATTCCATCGTGCGAGGAGAACAAGACAAGGTAAGGGACCGTATAACTGAATTGTTTGATAGCTTTCGAATAAATGCTTGTTCTTTGACGGAAACAACCTCTGTGGCAAGGGGAGTAGTTTCCTCTGTTTATGAAAGGTATCAGGGGTTAATGAGAAAAAAGACCGATTTGGATGCGACTTTGCTTCATTCACTCGACTTTCAGTGCTACAACACGTATCAGGCAATCCAGTTTTTGTTTGAAAACGATATCAGAAATCTGATGAATAAGTGCCAGTTAACTCATGTCGAAAACAACAACTGGTTGATGGAGCGTGCGGAAACCTACATAAAGAATTATTACACTACAGACATCAAAGCACAGGAAGTAGCCGATGTCATCAATATTTCCCCGAATTATTTTAGTTCTTTGTTCAAACAAAGAACTGGCAGGAATTTTAATGAATATGTGAATGTACTTCGGGTCGAACAAGCGAAGACACTACTCGCCGACACTCCTTTCAAAGTAAGAGAGGTCGCAGAACAGGTCGGCTACCATGAATACAAATACTTTGTAGAAGTCTTTAAAAAATTTGTAGGGATGACTCCGACAGAGTATCGAAAATGGAACACGACCCCAGTAAAGTGAATCGGCGGATTTACTGTTGCCGAATTCCAATATTACCAAAAAGGAGCGATAACGATGCAAACAAAAACGATTCGAGTACCAGAGAATTTCATGATTGGAGCAGCAGTATCCGCCTGGCAGACAGAAGGCTGGTCAGGGAAAAAAGATAGTCAGGATTCCTATTTGGATTTATGGTACAAAAATAATCAAAATGTCTGGCATGACGGGTTCGGACCGGCTGTAGCCACCGATTTTCGCAATCGCTATAAAGAGGATATCGGTTATATGAAGGAAATCGGTCTGACGCATTTCCGGACTTCCATCAATTGGTCTCGATTTCTAGAAGATTATGAAAATGCTGTTGTTGATGAAGATTATGCTGCCTATATCGATGACATGATCAATGAATTAATCGCGAACGGTATAGAACCGATGATTTGTCTGGAGCATTACGAAGTACCGGCTGTTCTATTTGAGAATTATGGCGGCTGG
>NZ_LN611425.1:1123633-1179713 GCF_000821245.2 Virgibacillus senegalensis | reverse complement strand
TCTGTGGCAAGGGGAGTAGTTTCCTCTGTTTATGAAAGGTATCAGGGGTTAATGAGAAAAAAGACCGATTTGGATGCGACTTTGCTTCATTCACTCGACTTTCAGTGCTACAACACGTATCAGGCAATCCAGTTTTTGTTTGAAAACGATATCAGAAATCTGATGAATAAGTGCCAGTTAACTCATGTCGAAAACAACAACTGGTTGATGGAGCGTGCGGAAACCTACATAAAGAATTATTACACTACAGACATCAAAGCACAGGAAGTAGCCGATGTCATCAATATTTCCCCGAATTATTTTAGTTCTTTGTTCAAACAAAGAACTGGCAGGAATTTTAATGAATATGTGAATGTACTTCGGGTCGAACAAGCGAAGACACTACTCGCCGACACTCCTTTCAAAGTAAGAGAGGTCGCAGAACAGGTCGGCTACCATGAATACAAATACTTTGTAGAAGTCTTTAAAAAATTTGTAGGGATGACTCCGACAGAGTATCGAAAATGGAACACGACCCCAGTAAAGTGAATCGGCGGATTTACTGTTGCCGAATTCCAATATTACCAAAAAGGAGCGATAACGATGCAAACAAAAACGATTCGAGTACCAGAGAATTTCATGATTGGAGCAGCAGTATCCGCCTGGCAGACAGAAGGCTGGTCAGGGAAAAAAGATAGTCAGGATTCCTATTTGGATTTATGGTACAAAAATAATCAAAATGTCTGGCATGACGGGTTCGGACCGGCTGTAGCCACCGATTTTCGCAATCGCTATAAAGAGGATATCGGTTATATGAAGGAAATCGGTCTGACGCATTTCCGGACTTCCATCAATTGGTCTCGATTTCTAGAAGATTATGAAAATGCTGTTGTTGATGAAGATTATGCTGCCTATATCGATGACATGATCAATGAATTAATCGCGAACGGTATAGAACCGATGATTTGTCTGGAGCATTACGAAGTACCGGCTGTTCTATTTGAGAATTATGGCGGCTGGAACTCAAAGCATGTTGTCGAGCTTTTTGTAAAATATGCAGAGAGAGTGTTCGAGCGGTACGGTGACAAAGTCCGGCATTGGTTCACTTTCAATGAACCGATTGTTGTTCAGACAAGGGTATATTTGGATGCCATCCGTTATCCCTTCGAACAGAATACAAAGAAATGGATGCAATGGAACTTTAACAAGGCACTTGCCACAGCCAAGGTGGTTTCTTTGTTTAATAAAAGAGGGCTGAACCAACGGGGGAAAATAGGTGTTATTTTAAATCCAGAGGTCACTTATGCCCGATCTTTGTCGCCTCACGACCAGGAGGCGGCCCGAATTTATGATTTGTTTTTTAATCGTGTCTTTTTGGATCCCTCAATTAAAGGGGAATATTCTCAGGAACTATTCGATTTAATGGCAAAACATGATATAACATTTGAGCATACGAAAGAAGAACTACGAATCATACAAAACAATACGGTCGATTATGTAGGGCTCAATCTTTATTTTCCACATCGTGTCCAGGCTCGTACATCAGCCTGGAACGAAGGGGCCCCTTTCCACCCCGCCTTTTATTACGAAAAATTTGACCTGCCTGGCAAAAAAATGAACCCATACCGAGGGTGGGAAATCTATCCGCAAATTATGTACGATATGGGCGTTCGAATGAAAGAAGAGTATGGCAATATCGAATGGTTCATTGCCGAAAATGGAATGGGAGTAGAAAACGAACAGCGTTTCAAAAATAAGGATGGCATGATTGAGGATGATTATCGAATAGAATTTATCAGTGACCATTTAAAATGGCTGCTAAAAGCAGTCGAAGAAGGCGTGAATTGCAGGGGGTATATGCTATGGGCATTTTCTGATAATGTTTCCCCGATGAATGCATTTAAAAATCGTTATGGTCTCGTCGAGATCAATTTAGAAGATAACAGGAACCGCAATCTTAAAAAATCTGCCTACTGGTATCAGCGGTTAATTGCCGAAAGACAATTCGAAACGATAGTTGACGAGTATAAGTGAGATGACCGTTCATTCATAAGGATAAACACGGAGAAGAAATCGGTTCGCTTTAAGTGAAAGAGGAGAGGAGAAAAGCCGTGGATCATGTTTTAGCAGTAGATATAGGCGGACATTTCTAAAGTATGGGATTGTTACTAGGGAGGGGGATATCCTTTCAAGCAGCAAAATGAAGACACCGAAAACGATCGATGAATTGCTATTATTTCTTGAATCCCGAGCAATGTCTCAACCTCTTCTTACCGGAATTGCTGTGAGTTCGCCGGGAGCCGTATCAGAGGCTGGCTTTGTCTATGGTTCGAGTGCTGTCCATTATCTCCACGGTCCTAACATGAAAGAGTTGATCAAGGAAAGAACTGGATTGCCGGTTTTCATGGATAATGATGCCCACTGTGCTGCTTATGCAGAGATATGGAGAGGGGCGGCGGCAGGTAGAAAGGATGTAATGGTAATGGTTATCGGGACGGGAATTGGCGGAGCTGTTGTGAAAAATGGAGAGCTGCATAAAGGAGATCGTTTGCACGGCGGAGAGTTTGGTTACATGCTGCTTACCCCTGATATCCATAGTAGTGACGAAGTCTGGAGCCGGATTGCTTCTGTAAAAGCCCTCGTAAAAAAGGTTGCGAAGAAAAAGCGGCAAGATCCATCAAGGCTGACTGGAGAAAAAATATTTGAAATGGCAGAAACTGGCGATCCTGTTTGCCGTGAGGCAGTGGATGAGTTTTACCATCTATTGGCAGTCGGGATTTATAATTTGCAATATATTTATGATCCGGAAATCATTCTTATCGGTGGTGGAATAAGTGCACGTCCAGATTTAATAGAACACATAAACGGCAAGCTGGACAGGATTCTTGATTTAATTGATTTAGCTCAAATTAAGCCGCGCATTGAAGCCTGCCATTTCCGACAGAATGCCAATATACTTGGTGCCGTATATGGGTGGCTGAAACAAGAACAAGATAGTAGAGAAAGGATATAAAAAAACGAAGATTAAAAAATGTTAAATGAAATACTAATTTATTGGCGTTTCATTTGATTTTCCCTCCTGTGTAAGTAAAAATGGGTGTAGTGAGATTTTATGCAGGAGGATAAGTATATGGGACTATTTGGCGGAAATAATGAAAAGAAACAATCAAAAGAAGAAAAGCAGCTGCAAAAATTTATGGAAAAATATCAGTTAGAGGATTTGGATGAAAAGGATTTGGTAGTTCTCCAACGGATTGCCAACGATTTGGCAGGTAATAATTTTTTTAAGGCCGGAATGGCATTAAGTTTTGCAAAAGCAGAAGAACAGGCAAAAGTTACCTATTTATCTACTCTGGTAGAACAGAATTGGATGATTATACGCCAATTAGGACGGATGAATAGTAACATGGAAGAATTGTTGAAAAAACAAGAGCAAAAATAGCAGGTGAAAAGGTGCTTTTTAAAGGCTGAAACCCTAGGGTTTGGTCTTTTTTAAAAGGATTAGAAGAATTTATGGTTTTATCTTGATGGTGGTGGTGTTTCTCTATCTTGATATAGGCTGGATCAGTGTGTGCGAAAAAAACTCCTTTCCTTTGTTCCCCTAAAGTTATGCTGTACTCATATGTTTGTTGATGACGCACCTTACGAGTACATGGGAAACATCATCATTACCACACAACCTGTTTGTACAGAATGACCTTCAACCAGTTACTCCGATTAATGGTTAAAGAGACTCTATAAAATGAAATAGTGCGGGAGGAAATCAGCGAGACTCCTCCGAAAAAACGGACGATCGAGGCCCTAGTCCGAATTTGAGAGTAGGCACGTGCGTCCGGGAAACGAATTCTTTTGATGGAAGTTACCTTTCGATAGAGAGCTTGCGGAGTGTAGAGTTCACCAACTCATTTGCAAGAGAAACAACTTTTCTTCAATGCATCTGGACTGTCTTGTTTCATTACATTTTCCTGCTAGGTTTTAAATTCATTTTGTTGTGGCAAAAATTAAAAAAAGACTATTTTTTGTTTGTCCATGACAAGTATTATATAATAAACCTTTAATAGTGAGGAAATAACCTCATCTGGAGGGAATATTTTGCAAATTGCAGCTATAGACTTTGAAACAGCGAATCGTTACCGTACGAGTGCCTGTTCGATTGGTGTTGTGATTGCCAATGAGAACGGCATAATAGATGAATTTTATAGCTTGATTAACCCATTGATGGAGTTCGATTCTATGAATACGTATATCCATGGGATCGAGGAACAAGATGTCGTTGACGCACCAACCTTTGATGAGCTATGGCCGACATTAAAGCCGTATTTATCCGGCAGGCTGGTCGTCGCCCACAATGCTAGTTTTGACATGAGTGTATTGCGACAGACATTGGATCGATTCGAACTTACTTATCCGGAATTTGATTACCTTTGTACGGTCACCATGTCGAAAAAGGTTTGGCCGGAATTGCCAAATCATAAATTGCATACAGTTGCGGGTCATAATGGAATCGAATTTTACCACCACAATGCTTTAGAGGACGCAAGGGCTGCGGCGTTATTAATGGTGGAAGCAATAAAGCTTCAACAGGTCGAGGACCTTAACGCCTTGGCAGCCTTCTATGGATGTAAAAAAGGAAGGGTTTATGAGCGAGGTTATTTCCCTCCCAAAACCGAGAAAAGACGGCGGAAATCAGCTAATCGGAAATAAAGAAGGCAGCCACAGGCTGCCTTCTTTGTTTATCTGCATTCATGGCAGCACAATCATATAGAAATGGAGTGGATGGAGGAATGAAAAACTATCTAGCATTTGATATAGGCGGTACCTTTATTAAATTTGCTTTAGTTCAGGAAGACGCGACAATTTTGGAGGAAACAAAATCGGCAACACCTGAAACGATTGATGGATTAATAGAATTGATAACGAAGTATGCCGGAGAAAATCCAGAAACTGCAGGTATAGCAATCAGTGCACCTGGTGCCGTTTCAGGAGAAGGTATAATATATGGAGCCAGTGCTTTACCATATATTCACGGACCCAATTTGTTACAATTGGTAAAGGAAAAAACGAAGTTACCGGTTTTTATGGAGAATGATGCCAACTGTGCTGGTTATGCAGAGGTTTGGAAAGGAGCCGCCCAAGGTAAGCAAAACGTGCTGGCTGTTGTAATCGGTACCGGAATCGGGGGGAGCGGTTATTAAAGATGGAATCTTGCATAAAGGGGCCAATCTACATGGTGGCGAGTTTGGATATATGCTTTTACGGCCGGATTTGAGCGAAGAAAATATTACGTGGAGTGCGACTGCATCAACCGCAGCTTTGATTCGTCACGTAGCAGCCGAAAAGCAAGTAGACAATCGTTCACTGACTGGAGAAGCTATTTTTGATATGGCGGAAGCTGGAGATCTTGTATGTTTAAAGGCGATCGAACGTTTCTACCATCATTTGGCTGTAGGCATTTATAACTTGCAGTACATATACGATCCGGAAGTCATTTTAATTGGTGGAGGAATTAGTGCCAGACCAGACTTGATTGACAAAATTGACGAGAAACTAGCAATGATTCTTCGTAAAGTGGATATTGCTACCGTTAAGCCTAAGATAGCAGCCTGTCATTTTCGGCAAAATGCGAATCTGCTTGGCGCGGTATATGGGTTACTGAAGCAGCTTTATCCTTCTCTATAGACGAGGAAAAAACATAAAAATAGGTAAATTGTAGGAATTTTCAGCAAACTCGGTTGACAATCTGTTGACTGAGTTTTATGATACAGCACATAACAACGTTGTTATAAAATGAAAGCGTTTGCTTGGAGGGGGGGAAAGTCGCAAGGTTTTGAAGGATAGAAAATAGGAGGAGTGAATAAATGAAGGAAAAATGCTTTCGCTTGTTGATTGTTTGTGCCATTTTTTTGCTGTTATTTGGTAATCTTACCACGACTGTTTTCGCTGCTCAAACCTACTTGAATACCGATGAATGGCAGTTTGCTGCATTCGGATCCAATACAAGTGAAGAAAAAAATCCGCCTCCGGTATTTCATGAAGATGGGTCTTTCAGTATAGATGCGGCCGGTGGAAAAATAGCGAGCAGTGAAGAAGGATTGTCTTATTACTTTAAGGAGATATCCGTTCAGTCTAATTTTGAATTCCATACGAGAGTGAAGGTGGATCGCTATAACCCAGACAGTCAACGTTCTTTTGGATTAATGATTCGGGACCAAGTAGAAGGAAATGGAGATTCCGGCAAAGCGGCTTCCAATTATTTGGCCGTCGGGGGGCTGGATGATAAAATGCGTGGTTTTTATAACCAGGACGGTTTAACTAAAATGGATTCCTTTTCAGATAGTAACCCTCCCGTGACAGGTGAAGTTTATGACTTATCCATTAAAAAGTCCGGGGAAGCGTATGAAGTTGCGGTCAACGGAGAACAACAGGTGGTTACTCTTACAGAAAGCTTTTCAGACAATTTATATGTCGGGTTTTATGTGGCTCGTGAGGCTGCTGTTACTTTTGATGATTTTTCTGTCGAAGTAATAAAACCGGAACCGGACAAGCTGCTACTCGATGCTGAAAATATGAAGAAAGATTATTTAATCGGGGAAAAGCTCGAACTAGAAGGACTTCAAGTTACAGCTGTTTATCCTGATGGCAGCACACAGCTGCTCGATACGGAGCAATATTTTGTTACTGGCTTTGACAGTATGGAAGCAGGCGACAATCAGATTACCTTCCATTATGGAGGTGCTTCGGCTGTTTTGGATTTGACCATCCGCGAATTAGTCCTTACAGATTTGCGGGTCAAATACTATCCAGCCAAGTTGGATTATCATTTGGATGATTCTTTTGAAGCAGATGGATTGGTTGTGGAGGGTGAATATGACAATGGTTACCTGGTAAAGGAGCTTGATGAAGAGATGCTCCGGTTTGTTATTAATGGAGAAGACATCGATTCCTCGGACTATCGATTTACCGAGCCAGGTGTCAAGACGGTAACGGTTCAATCAAAGCAAGAACCTAGCATCACAAGTTCGTTTGATGTTTCTGTTTCTAACGCAGCACTTACCGGATTGGAGATTGAACAGCTTCCGGAAAAGACTACCTATTACCCGGGGGATGAGTTGGATTTGGCTGGTTTGATCGTCAATGCAACTTACAGTGATGGCACTACGGAACGGGTAATGCTACAGCAGCTAACTGCATCTGATATCGATGATGAAGTAATCGGAGAACAGCAGGTAAAGCTTTTTTATAAGCATGCCGAGACAGCCTTCTCCGTTAAGGTACAAGAAAACGGAGTAAGAGGTTTGAAGCTTGTTAACTACCCTAAAACTACCTATCATATTGGGGAAGACTTTGATTCTAGCGGTATTCAAGTCGGAAAATTCTACGCAAATAAAAACGTGGAGCTAATCGATGAATCAGATTATGAAATAGACATTTCTAGATTTGATAAGGAACGCGTTGGAGTTTATACTGTCGAGATTATCCCGAGTATTGCTGATATCGAACCGGTTACCTTCGAGGTTACCGTAAGGGAAACTTCTGAACCGGAGTGGAAAGTAACCCAGTTTGGTCAATCAACAGGAGCGGAGAAAAACTATATCGAACCATTGAGTGATGGAGGAATCCGGCTGGTTGCGGAGCCTGGAGCCGGCAAAATCACCGGTGATCATGACGGCATCACTTTTTATTATACGGAACTGGATGCGGAAGCGGATAATTTCCGGATTTCGGCTGACATTAAGGTAAATGAATATGCCAAAAGCCCAGCCCATGATGGACAGGAATCGTTTGGTATCATGGCAAGGGATGCAATCGGGGAGGAAGATGATTCAAGTGTTTTCGCCTCAAATATAGCAGCGATTGGTGGCTTCAGCGGCGGAACTCAGGAGGAAAATGGTACCCAACTGTTTATCCGGACAGGGGTAGAGACGCCAGATGGAGCTGGCAGCAATGGCATAATGAAAAACATGTTGAAGGCCGAAAAGCCCGGACTTGAAAACACCTACCCCGAAAATGATTATCGTCTAACACTTTCCAAGACTAACAGTGGCTTTACAGGTCAATTAAATGATGGGGAGCAAGCAATATTTTTTGAACCGGAAATATTAAATGTTCAGGACGCTAAGATGTACCTAGGGTTTTATGCAGCACGACTGGCTGATATCGAAGTTCATAATCTGGAGTTTGAGTCAACAGCTCAAGCTACTGATCCACCCAAAGTTGTCCCGCCCCACGAGCCGATTGAACCCGAGCTGAATGTACTATCACGCACTACTGCTTCTGAAACAGACTATGAATTATTGGTGCAACCTAACGTAGATGGTTTCGTCACCATTAGGCAAGGTATGGACACAATTGTCCGTTACCAGCCGATTCAGGCAGAGGAGACGAGTGTTTTTTCAACTGAATTGGAAGCAAGTGCGGATAATGACTTTAGCATATCTTTTATACCAGATGATACGCAGGATTTAACCAATTATAATAAAATAATACGTAACTATACGGTTACCATGAAGACATACCGGAACGGTCAGGATATTCACGTTTCTCCCGATGGGAATAATCTGGGAAACGGTACAAAAGACAATCCGCTTGACCTTGACACGGCAATTGCCTATGTCCAGCCAGGTCAAAAAATTATTCTTGCTGATGGAACGTATAAGCGGAAAGAGAGATTACTGATTGAGAAGTTTAATGATGGAACGAAAGAAAAAAGGAAGTATTTGATGGCGGAGGAAGGGGCAAGCCCTGTAATCGATTTTGACAAAAAATCCGAAGGGGTGGTATTGAGCGGTGACTATTGGCATGTAACCGGTATTGACTTTACAGGGTCAGCTGGGAATACAAAGGGATTCACGGTAGGAGGTAGTCATAACACTATTGAAAATAGCAGATTTTATGGAAACGGAGATACCGGTCTGCAAATAAGCCGCACAAGTCCAGATTCAGCCCGAGAAGATTGGCCGTCTCATAATTTGATTTTGAATAGTGAATCTTTCGATAACCGTGATCCCTCTGAAAATAATGCAGATGGATTTGCCGCTAAACTGACAGCGGGAGAGAACAACGTTTTCCGTGGCTGCATTGCACACCACAATATTGATGACGGGTGGGACTTATATACAAAGGCAGGAACAGGGGCAATCGGCTCCGTCCTGATTGAGGATAGTATTGCTTATCAAAATGGCACTCTTACCGACGGCACGGTCGGTGACGGGGATAAAAACGGTTTCAAACTAGGTGGGGAAGGGATACATGTACCGCATGTCATAAAAGATAGTATCGCATTCAGCAACGGTGCGGCTGGTTTTACTAGTAATAGTAATCCTGGAGTTATTGCAGTGAATAATGTCTCCTATGATAATGCAGGTGGTAATATCGATTTTTCTACCTATAGTACGATTGAACCTGATTTTACGATTGATGGTTTTGTATCTTACCAAACGCAGTATAATGTACGTGATTCTTTGCCGAGTGAACTGGTTTCCGAGTCGAACTTTTTCTTTAACGGAGATTCCTCGGAAAACAGCAATGGTGTACAGCTTACTGATGCAAGTTTTGTCAGCTTGGAGCCTGCATTGCCATACCAGCGCGATGGAGAAGGGAATATTATAAAGGGAGGTTTTCTTCAGGTTCTATTGCCAGCAGCAGTCACCATCGACCCGTCTGTCATCAAAAAAAGACAGGGGCAAGAGAATAAGTCTAGTAAACAAGGAGCTAAGCTAAACGTGTTTATTGAATTGAATCGGGCTATAAATCCAGAAGACATAGAGGAAAAAACGGTCAGATTAGACGGAGATTTGCAACCAGTCAGTGGAAAATCAGCCAAAATAGTGGACCATGACAATGATGGTACCCAAGAGCTGAAACTACAATTTTCCAAAAGTGAACTGGAAAGGAAACTCGAAAAAGGTGACCAGATGATAACGTTGAACGGAGAGCTTGTCTATGGACTTCCTTTTCAGGGGAAGGTGGAAGTACTAGTTAAATAGAAGACGTGCGGCTGCCCCATAAGTCTCTTATTAGACTAATGGGAGCCGCTTTTTTTATAATTAAAATCAAATCTAGTCTTTAAAGAAAAATGCGAAAGAAAAGACTTGAAAATCATCAGAATATTTTATAAACTGAAATAACAACGTTGTTATTAAAAGGAGAGGGTAATCGATGGATCGTTTTATAAAAGCTTCAGACCAAAAAGGATATCAAGACATATTTGGTGAGGATTATGAATTACTTGAATACCTTGCATTTGGGAAATTAACTTTGGACAAAGGAGGATCCTTTACTGCAGATACTGGCTCCTATGAAACTGCATTAGTGATTTTAAGAGGAACTGCATCACTTGAAACAGAAGGTCAAAACTGGAACGAGCTGGGTGGAAGAGAAAGCGTTTTCTCGGGGAAGGCAACTACTGTTTATATACCTTGTCAGTCTTCTTACCAAGTCGTAGCTGATACAGATGTACAAATTGCTGTCTGTAAAGTGAAAGCGGAAGAAAAATTCGAACCTTTTGTCGTCAAACCTGACGATATCGTCGTACATAAGCGCGGAGAGAAACAATGGAATCGAACCGTATGCGATATTATCGCCGACAATGCAGATGGAAGAGTCCATCGGATGGTACTAGGGGAAACAATCAACGAAGCTGGTCAATGGTCTGGTTATCCACCACATAAGCATGATGGGGAATTTTCGCCGGAAGAGCCTAACTTGGAAGAAATTTATCATTACCAAGTAAATCCAGAGCAAGGATTTGGTGTGCAGCACCATTATACGAAAGACGGAAAAATTGATACTGCCCATCCGATTAGACACGGAGACAGCTTTGCGATTGATATAGGTTACCATCCAGTTGGCGCAGCTGGTGGCTATCAGGTTTACTACTTGTGGTTTATGGCTGGAGAGTCAGGTCGGAAACTCAATCCTTATGAAGACCCAGATCACAAATGGCTGCATGATAAGTAGGGAATTTGAGGATAATGAAGAGAAACAGAGGGGGCATGGATTGCTCCCTGTTTTGTTTTTAAACATGGAAACATTCACTCAAGTTCCAGGAAGAATGAAGTAGTAACATGGATTATTTATGGAGTTCCTAAAAGGGGTTGAAAGGAATGGGTGTCAATAGTGGAAAAGTAGATCGGATACGTGGTGTGTTATTAGATTCGGGAAAAAACGGTTTATTGCTTTCCCTGCAAAAAAATATATCTTGGCTGACAAACGGACGAAGTTTTATCAATACAGCAACGGAAAAATCTCCGGCAAGTATCTTGGTTACCGAAACAGAGGTAGGATTGTTTGTTAATAACATAGAAGCAGAACGTCTGGTTGAAGAGGAATTTGATTTCGATTTTGATTTCATCGAAGTATTTCCCTGGTATGAACCAAAGCTGTTTGAAGAGTTGCTATTTGACTACGTGGACCGCCAAGAACTTTTATTAGACACGGATGTAGAGCAGCAGCTAATCGGAGTTCGAACGATATTGACAGGCACTGATATAGAGGAAATTCGTAAGCAGGGAGTACTGACCGGAAAAGCAATCGAACAAGCTGCTTTTGAACTTAAACAAGGGGAGAGTGAATATCAACTTGCCGGACGGATTGCCAAGGCATGCCTGGAAAGAGGATTGGAGCCGATTGTGAATCTGGCCGCAGTAGATGAACGGATATTCAAGCGCCGTCATCCACTTCCCACTTCCATGCGTTTGAATCAATATGCCATGCTGGTTGTCTGTACAAGGAAAAACGGGAAGGTGGTATCAGCCTCAAGACTTGTTCATTTCGGAGAACCCTCTGAGACGATTAAAGAGAGGCATCGCGGAGTGATCGCGGTAGATTCTCGCTTGATTGCAGCTACAGAAGCCGGCGTTGATTTTCGGAGTCTGTACGAGCAGATGCAAATTGCCTATCGTGATGCTGGTTATCCTCAAGAATGGAAGCAACATCATCAAGGAGGACTCTCCGGCTATAATTCAAGGGAAAAACTGCTTCTGCCATACCATGCGGATACGGTTGTCCAGGTTGGGCAGGTATTTGCGTGGAATCCGAGCATTGCAGGCGTGAAATCGGAAGACACCATCCTCGTCGGGGAAACGGGATCGGAAATTATCAGCTATACAGGTGATTATCCAATGCTGGAAGTGAAAGCTGGGACAAAGGTTATTGAACGACCGGATATACTCATTCGGTGAATAAACGAAAGTAAAAGCATGGAAAGAAGGGCGACAACCAGTGACTAAACAATCCCAAACATTTGGCTATAAAGAACTTGCGGGATTTTTTATTCCGCTCGGTTTTTCGGCAAGCTTGACTTCGATTACGCACGTAATTATTAACGGGACATTAAGTCGTGGCGAGCATGCAGCGTTTATTATAGCTTGTTATGCAGTAGCATTTTCGTTATTCGGAATTATTGAACGACCAATCATTGTGTTTCGTCAGACATGTTCAGCATTGGTTAAGGATAAACTTGCCTTTAGGAAGCTGTTGATGTTCATGGTGTATATATTGACAGTCATTATCGGTCTAAGTATGGCGATGGCCTACAGTACAGTTGGTGACTGGGTATATATCCACCTATTCCATGCCGATGAAAACATGGTCCAGACGATTTCGTCTGCATTTAAAGTAATTACCGTTGTCATCATTTTTTCAGGAATTCGTGGAATATATCAAGGTATTATCATCAATCACTTACAGACGAAGTGGCTAACCATAGGGGTTATTGTCCGTCTGCTTGCCATGTTTCTTATTGCCTATTTGTTTGTATTCTTCGGATACGTTACTAGTGCAACAGGTTCTGTGATTTTTTTGACGGGAATGATTATTGAGTGTGGCATTAGTGTGTGGAAAGGAAGAGAGATTCTAGCAACGCATTATCCAAAAGAGGTCCAGCCACTTGCGATGTTAGAGATAGTACAGTTTTATATGCCTTTGGTCTTTTACTTTGTAATTCAAACCATATTGATTCCGATTATTTATGTCTTCTTAGCCAAATCAGAAAATATGGAAATAGGGATTGCGTCGTTCGCGCTAGCCTACAGCATTACCCAGATGCTGTTGAGTTTCTTTATGTACACCCATCAACTGGTATTACAATTATATGAAACTAATAAACAAAAAGTGGTCAGATTCATGGCTGTTGCCAGTATTCTCCCAACTCTGCTCCTTTTGCTGCTTTGTTATACACCCGCTGGCTTTTGGTTCATGGATACTGTTATGGGGGCGAAGGGAGAATTGGCTGTCTCGACATTAGCTGTGATGAAATTTTTTATCATAAAAACCTTTGTATTCCCTTGGGTGGACTTCTTAAACGGTTTCCTAATGTTGAATCGTCAAACGAGGAAAATGCTGATCGCCCAGCTTTTTAACATGATGACTGTGATTCTTAGTATTTGGTTATTTGTCGGGTTGTTTCCGGAATGGAACGGCATAAGTGGTTCATTTGCTGCGTCTTTGGGTGAGTTGGCGGGTCTTGGACTTGTTAGCTTGATCGTCTACCAGATGATGAGGCAGCAAAAACGAAGAAAGCAGGACTTGGGGGCAGGATAACAAACAAGTGAAATGTCACCGCCTACTGTCCAGTAGAAAGTGCTATAATGATAGAAAATGTAAGCGCTTGACAGGGGGGTATTATGCGGTTTCGTCCTTTTTACAGCAGCATTAAAATAAAAAATAAAATATTTTCGATTTCGTTACTGCTTTTACTAATTTTTTGCATCATTGGAATGGTTACATACCATTACTTTACAAAGCTTTATGAAGAACGGATCTATCAGGAGTCGGCAGATATGCTTCAGTTGTCCTCCACTGTCATTGATGAAGAATTGAAAAAAATAGAGAATCTGACCTTCCAGGTCAGTACCGATTCCCTCGTACAGGAATATATGGAAACGATCAATGAGCGGAAACTCGGATTTGAAGATTATAAAACGAAAGCAAATCTGCTCGATCGTCTGCTTACTTTTGCCTCAACCGAAAGATACATTTCTTCCATTCAAGTAGTAGACAGATATGGTGAAAAGTATACGACGGGCTATGACACAAAGATAGAAAACGACGTTGAAAAAATAAGGGAACTGGTATATGCCTCGGAAGGTTCGAATAACTGGTCTAAAATCCCTGGAAAGAACGGAATTTCCGCTGCCAGGTTAATACGCAGAACGGAAAATGTCAACTTGGCAAACATGGGAATTCTGATTGTATCTATCGACATGAATAAATTTGTGGACCAGACGCTTGATTTTTCCAGACATAAAAACTTCATCGTAACGAATGGGAATGAAATCTACTACCAAAATGGGGAAATTGATTTAAATCTAAAAGAATTGCCGACAAGGAAAAACGGCTACGACATCATGGAATTGGACAGAAAGGATTATCTGCTCACTTATAAACATTCACGATTTTCCAAACTTACTTATTTTCAAGCACTGCCATTTAGTGATATTACTAGGCAATCCAAAACAATAAAACGAATTATGGTCATTTGTTTCCTGTTTATGCTGACGTTGACCGTCCTTTTGAGCAGAAAGGCTGCAGAGTACATTTCAAAGCCACTGGAAGCGTTGTCTGTGCGGATGAAACAAGTCCAGGACGGTAACTTTGAAGAGCAGGCTTCTGTTCCTGAAAATTATTACAACGATGAAGTTGGACAGTTACATGTTAATTTTCGTTTGATGCTCGATAAAATCAATCAGTTAATCAAAGAAAACTATACGAAACAATTGATTATCAAGGAAACGGAATATAAAGCATTACAGGCTCAAATCAACCCCCATTTTCTCTATAACACGCTTGATTCTATAAATTGGATGGCTAAACTTAACCAACAGGAAAAGATATCGGTAATGGCTGAGGCGCTAGGCAATATGATGCGGAATATTATCAGTAAAAAAGCAGCTATGATCACAATAAAAGAAGAATTGGAAATCGTGAACAATTACATTACGATACAAAAGTATCGCTATGAAAACAGACTGGAATTTCATCTTAGTGAATGGCAACCGTTTAAAGATTGCCAGATTCCTAAGTTGACCATCCAGCCAATCATAGAAAACGCAATTCAGCATGGTTTGGAAGAAATGGTTACTAAATGCTGTGTGACGGTCCGTTTTGAGCATGTCGGAGAGAACCTGCTAATCGTAGTAGAAGATAATGGACCTGGAATTGAGCCAAGTAAGCTGGAGGGAATTTACAAAGGGGAGATCCGTTCGAAAAGTTCAGGTATCGGGTTAAAAAACATTAACGAGCGAATTAAGCTGATGTTTGGCAAGGATTATGGAATCATGATTGAAAGCCGTGTTGGAGAGGGGACACAGGTAAGTATCTTAATACCGAATATGGTGGGGTGAGGACCATGTATGATGTGTTGTTAGTAGACGATGAAGTGAATATATTGGAGGGAATCGCCGCTTTGGTCAACTGGACAGCTTGTAAAACGTCTTTACAGGCCAAAGCTTCCAATGGGCAAATGGCTTTTGACCTTATCAAGCAAAGTCCCCCTGATATCGTCATTACCGATATAAAAATGCCAGGGATGAATGGAGTGGAGCTGATTCAACAAGTTTACAGCCTAAACCCGGAAATCCGTTTCATCGTCTTATCGGGATATGATGAATTCGAGTTTGCCAAAACGGCCATGGAATGCAACGTAAAGCACTATTTATTAAAACCGAGCAATGAAAAGAAGATCGAGGCAGCATTGCGAGAAATTGTAGGAGATCTTGATGAAAAAAATCAAAAGCAAGCATTCCTGGAAAGAATGAGAAGCCATTTGCAAAAAGTGATGCCGAAAGCAAAAGAGCAATTTTTGAAAGACTACATTACGAATAAGAGCTACAGTATTCAGGATTGGGAAAACTACAGTCAAATGTTCGGTCTGCAAACAACATCGAAATTGTTCCGGTTATTGGTACTGGTAGTTGACGGCAAACATGAATACGAACAACAATTTGCCCTCAAAGAAATGGTGACCGGACAGTTGGGTGAAGTTCAGTCGGTGCTTATGTCTACGACCATAGGTGAGCGAATCGTGCTCATGCTTGAGGATATATCGGTGGAAGAATTATCTCATCATTTGAAAGAAATTAAGAAGTCGTATACAAGTTTCTATCAAAAGACTTTTACTACTGCAATTAGCAATCCCGGCAGTATTAGCGAATTGAGGATGCTGTACAACGAAGCGATCAATTGCCTTACCCAACGATTTTATCTTGCCGATGGAAGCATTATCACGGTTCAGGATGTTGGGAATCCGGGGGGTGCCAGATTTAAAGACTTGCAATACGATCATGAAGATTTGCTGCTGGCCGTACGTAGTGGTAACGCTGAAGCGATGCGGCGTTATTTAAGTGATTTTTTCGAAGACATACACAGTCGAAAACTTGAGGCACGTCTGGTAAAATCCCATTGTTTGGAATTATACATGTCGATTATACGTCAGGCGGAAAAGCAGGCGATGGATCATTACTTTCAACAAATCGTTTTCTTTCAGCAGTACAATCATTTCCTGGAAATAAAACAATATATTATGGAGATTGCGGAAGAAATTACTGCTCATCACTATGAACGAACAAAGCAAACCCAGACAAACATTATCACCAGGGTGATAGAATATGTGGAAAACAACCTTGCAGAGCAGGAATTATCCTTGTCAAAGATTGCTGCCGATGTACTTTACATGAACCCTGACTACTTAGGAAAGCTCTTCAAAAAGGAGAAAGGGGAGCGGTTCTCAAACTTTTTGGTTAACCTTAGAATAGATGCAGCCAAAGAACTGATAGAAGAGACAGATCATGTCAAAGTGTTTGAAGTAGCAGAAGCTGTAGGATTCGGAAATAACCCCCGTTATTTCGGACAAGTTTTTAAAAAATATACAGGGATGACCCCCACTGAATTCAAAACAAATATCGTTGAAAAACAGGGTTGACCCAGTAAAGGGATCAACTCTATTTTTTATCAATCGCTATGCTGAAAATGAGTTGCTTTGACGCAGTTAATAGAAACTCCGAAATGAATGGCTCTTGACTTAGTTTCGTTGAGTAAAAACATGTAGATTAACCGTTGTCGTAATAATTTCTACGTAGGACTGGTGAGCTTCCTTGACTGTGCTCGTGTTCTGCGGAATCTCGTCGAAGACCTTTTCCCGTAGAAAGCGAGAGTGCTCCCGCAGCATGGTCAACCACTTGAAATCATTAAATTTGGAGAAAGACTAGCCGAAAAACTACTTATCGTTTCAAACTCCAAGCAACGTTTCCAAAAGGAATCTTAAGGTAAATGACCATATCTGTTTTTTGTACATAGAAGTCTGAAAATTTTATTTTTTCTGTAGATGGCTTGATTTATGATGGGTTTAAGTGATAGAAAGCGCTTTCAAAACAAAGGGGAGATGTAAAGATGAAGAGGAATTTGTTGTGGAGTTTTTGTTTATCATTAATTTTGATTCTATTGTTATCCGCATGTTCAGGTTCTGATGAAGCTTCCGGTGAGGGGAACAGTGATGAGGGAGGAGACGACGGCGATCAAGTGACCTTGCGGATGACTTGGTGGGGATCCCAAAGCCGTCATGACCAAACACAGGAAATAATCAAGAAATTTGAAGAAGAAAACCCGGACATCAAGATTGATGCCGAATTCACCGGATTTGATGGTTATTTCGAGAAGATGGCTGCACAGGCTGCCGGAAACAATCTTCCAGATATCATGCAGCAAAACTTCGGTGAATACCTTAATCAGTATGCGGATAAAGGTCTTCTTGCAGATTTATCCGAATTTGTAGATAGTGGTGAAATCAATGTTGAAGGCGTGAGTGACACGGTAATGGAGTCAGGAATGAAGGATGGTAAATTGCTTGGTATCCCGACTGGAACCAATGCGTTAACTGCTTTCTATAATACCGATATGTTAGAAGAGGCTGGAGCAGAACTTCCTGACGAAAATTGGACATGGGAAGACTATGTAGAAACAGCAAGAAAAGTACATGAAGAGACAGGAGAATTCGGAGCTAGATTGATGGAACCGAAAAACCTTTTTGAATACTATTTGCGCGAGAAGGGCAAAAAGTTGTTCAACGAAGATGGAACAGATTTAGGCTATGATGATGATCAACTACTTGCCGATTATTTCACCATGAACAAGCAATTGGTGGATGACGGGGTAGCACCTGGTTATGACACCATCCAGCAAATAAAAGGTGTTGAAGATGAATTGATTGTCCATGGAAAAGCACCTTTCGACTTTAGATGGTCCAACCAAGCTACTGCTTTAACTAGTGCTGCCGGAGATCGTAACTTGGAAATGACTTTGCTGCCAGGTACTAATAATACGGAAGGAATGTATTTAAAGCCGGCAATGCTTTGGTCTGTTAGTGAAAACTCCGAACACAAGGAAGAAGCTGTAAGATTTATCGATTTCTTTACCAATAATATAGAGGTCTACAAAATCGGTGGATCAGACAGAGGGGTACCGATCAAAGAAGAAATTCGTAACCAAATGTCCGATGAATTGAGCGAGACTGACAAGAAGGTATTCGATTACATCGAATTGGTAACAGAAAACAGTTCGCCAATCGATTCCAATTTCCCACCAGAGTCTTCTGAAGTATTAGCGGCTTTAGAGGAAGTAGATGAGCTGGTTATGTATGGGGAATTGTCTCCAGAGGAAGGTGCAACCCAGTTTAGAGAGAAAGCAACATCGATCCTGAGCAGATAATAAAAAAACAAAGATGGCCCTGAGCGAGGTGATCAGGGTCATCTTTCTAATTTAATCATTACAGAACATCCCTTGTAATGTTGTTGTATGACGGAGAGGAAGTTGATTCTTCTACATTAATTACAAAAGAGGTGAGGGCAATGTTACCGAAAAGAGAAGAAACCGCAGCAACCGTAACTGAAGTGTCTCCCAAACCCAACGTAAAAAAGCAGATGGAGCCGCTCAAGCCTGCCCGGCGAAAAGTGAAGTCAGGCAATCATAATGCAACTGGTTATTTGTTTATTTCACCATTTTTGCTGGGATTTTTCACGTTGACAATTTTTCCAATCCTGTATTCCTTGTATTTATCATTCACCGATTATGACTTGATGGGGACTCCCAGTTGGATCGGACTCGATAACTACGTAAGGATGTTTACGAATGATCCCACCTTCTGGAAATCGATGAAGGTAACCTTTTTTTATGCCGGAATTGCCGTTCCGATACGTCTCGTTTTTGCACTTATGGTTGCCCTGGCATTGAATAAAATTGTGGAGATGGTTGGGCTATACAGGACACTTCTTTATTTGCCTTCTGTTGTTGGTGGCAGTATTGCCGTTTCCATCATGTGGCGGCAATTGTTCGGAAATGAAGGGGCAGTCAACTCGATTTTAAGTGCTCTTGGCTTACCGACTCATTCCTGGCTTGGCGACCCGGACACGGCCATATGGACCTTGATTGTGCTTTATGGCTGGCAGTTTGGTTCGTCGATGCTGATATTTCTGGCCGGTCTAAGAAACATACCCAAAACTTATTATGAGGCATCCAGTGTAGATGGTGCCGGGCCGGTAAAACAATTTTTCATTATTACTATTCCTTTACTCACACCCGTCATATTGTTCAATACAATCATGCAGGTGATTCAAGGGTTTATGGCTTTCACGCCAAGTTTCGTGGTCACCAATGGCGGACCGGTCAACAGTACGTTGCTATATGTTCTTTATATGTACCAGCGTGCATTCGAATACTTTGACATGGGTTATGCTTCTGCCATGGCCTGGGTAATGCTTGTGATTATTGCTATTTTCACAGCACTGATTTTCAAAAGCTCTCCCCATTGGGTTCATTATGAATCCGACAATAAATAAGGAAAGGAGAATTTGGGCATGAAAAATAAAAAATGGAAAAAGCTCGTGCAGCATACCGTTATGATTGTTTTCACTCTGATCATGATTTATCCGCTTGTATGGATGATCAGCAGTTCCTTGAAAGAGAGTTCCAGTGTGTTTGTCGACGCCCATTCCCTGATACCAGAAGGCTGGCATTTTGAGAATTATATTACTGGCTGGAAAGGTTTTGGCGGAATCTCCTTTAATACGTTCTTTATCAATTCGGCCATTATTTCTGTAGTGGCTACTATAGGGAGTATTTTATCTTCGACTTTGATTGCCTATGGATTTGCCCGAATCAAATTTAAAGGTAAAAATATTTGGTTTGTCTGTATGATGTTGACGATGATGCTGCCATTTGAAATGGTCATGATCCCGCAGTATATCATGTTTAATAAATTTCACTGGATCGATACTTATTTACCGCTGATATTGCCGACATTCTTCGGTATTCCATTTTTCATCTTTTTAATTATGCAGTTCATCCGTACAATACCGACTGAATTGGATGAAGCGGCGAAAATCGATGGGTGTAATAGTTTCCAAATCTTCTATCGGATTATCGTTCCATTGATTGTACCAGCCATGATGACTTCCGCTATCTTCTCTTTTTACTGGAGATGGGATGATTTCATGGGACCGCTGATCTATTTATCTACCCCGGAAAAATATCCAGTCTCCCTGGCTTTAAAGCTGTTTTCCGATCCAAACTCGGTGACAAACTGGGGAGCTATGTTCGCTATGTCAACGCTTAGCATCGTGCCTATTTTCGTTATTTTCTTTATCTTCCAGCGCTACATTGTCGATGGCATTAGTACAAGTGGATTAAAATCATAAGGATAAAAAGGAGAGATTTGGAATGGTGACAACCAATCGAACAAGGACGAATGATCAATTAAAGACACCGTTGGACTGGGCAAAGGCTGCCTGCGAATCACTTATGGATGTGTATAAACCATCAGAACTGCCGCCTGATGGACGCTGGCATTACCATCAGGGGGTATTTCTGGAGAGCATGCGCCAATTGAAAGAGCGTACAGGTGGAGAAGCATTCCAAAGCTATATTAAAGCTTATGTAGATTACAATATTGATGAAAACGGTAATTTTTTGTGGAACCGAAAGGAATTGGATGCCATTCAAGCAGGACTGTTGTTATTTGAACTAGATGAGAAAACGGATGATCAACGATATCGGATAGCGGCAGCAAAATTACGAAATATGTTCCCAACCTTAAATCGGACCTCAGATGGCGGTTTCTGGCATAAAGACGGTTATCCTTATCAAATGTGGCTCGACGGCCTGTACATGGGTGGAGTTTTTGCCTTGAATTATGGCAAAAAATTTGATGAACCCGAGCTATTGGAAATGGTATTGGAACAAGAGCGGCTAATGAGAAAACATACGAGGGACCAGAAAACAGGCCTATATCACCATGCCTGGGATGAAAGTAAGAAACAACCATGGGCTGATATGGAAACTGGAAAATCTCCTGAATTCTGGGGCAGGGCTATTGGCTGGTATGGCATTACCTTTAATGAGATTCTGGACTTTCTACCTGACAGTCATGCATCCCGGATGGAAATCGCGTCAGCTCTGCGAGATTTGGCTGTTAGTCTCGTCAGATATCAGGATGATGAAACGGGGTTGTGGTATCAAATAGTTGATAAACCGGAGCAACCTGGCAATTGGATTGAAACGTCTTGCTCAGCATTGTTTATCTACACAATCGCACGTGCTATTCATGGAGGACATCTGGATAAAAGTTATCTTCCATATGCAGTAAAAGGATACAGGGGTCTAATCCAACGGATGAAATTTGATTCCAACGGGCGATTTATCATGCCGGATATATGTATTGGTACGGGAGTTGGTGACTATCAGCATTATATAAACCGACCAAAAACAGAAAACGATTTACATGGAGTCGGGGCATTTGTTCTGGCTAGTATAGAAATGGAAGATCTATTGCCTAATTTATAAATCAGTCTAATAGAGTATGGAGGGGAAACGATGAAAAAATTTGCCGTGTGCGGGGTGAGTAAACGTGCAATGAGCATGTTTATTAAACCCATGTTGGAGAGCTTCGCAGCGAATAGCAAGCTGACAGCCCTCCTCGACATGGATTCAAAGCGGTTTGCTGTTTGTAAAGCGGAATTCCCTGCAATAGAAAATGTACCAGAGTACAGGGAAACAGAGTTTGACAAAATGGTGGACGAAACCAAGCCGGATGTCATCATCGTCGCCAGCAGGGATGATACCCATGTGGAGTATATTTTGAAAGCATTGGAACGGGACATTGATGTGATAACAGAGAAGCCTATGACGACCACGGCAGCTGATAGCAAGAGAGTGATGGACGCCGAAGCGAAAAGCAAAGGAAAAGTAACTGTTACCTTCAACTATCGCTATAGTCCTTACCATATGCGGATTAAGGAGTTGATTCTTGCCGGCAAGGTGGGGCGTGTTACCTCTGTGGACTTGAATTGGTATATTGATACGTATCATGGATCGAGTTATTTTCAGCGCTGGAATAGAAAGCGTGAATTCTCGGGCGGCCTTTCCATTCACAAAAGTTCCCATCATTTCGATTTAGTTAACTGGTGGCTTGATCAAAAGCCCGTGGAGGCCTTTGCTTTTGGCGCGCTAAATTACTATGGACCGGAAGGGGAGCATAACCCTTTGAAGGAAGACGGACGCCACTGTAAGACTTGCCATGTCAAGCAAGAATGTGAGTACTACATGCGCTGGAATTCCAGAAGCGATAATGTGATTGTCCAGGATGATCACATCGATTCAGATGAAGCGAGAAAAGATGCTTATACCAGTTATCGACCTGATCAGTGTGTGTTTGATTCTGCGATTAATATCGAAGACACCTATACGGCGACAGTCAGGTACGATAAAGGTGCTCTATTAAGCTATTCGATCAACTTTTCTTTGCCTTATGAAGGTTACCGACTGGCCATTAATGGTACAGAGGGAAGGATAGAGACAACGGAATTCCATGCCCCTTCCCGTGTTCCGTTTCCCGTGCCGGAACAGACGATTGAATATTACCCTTTATTTGGCTCAAAGGAAACGATCCATGTGTTGAAGCGGGAAGGCGGACATGGCGGTGGTGACCCGGTCATACAGGAAGATATATTTTTGGGAGAGGACCCAAAAAGACCTTATTCCATTTTATCGGGAAGCAAGGATGGATCATATGCCGTAACGTTGGGAGAAGCTGTATGGAAGTCTGCTAAGCAAAACATGCCTGTTCGAATTGAGGAACTGCTGAATCAACAAAAAGTAAGCACTTGACAATTAGTATTATGGAAAGAGAGATAAGGGAGCAAACCGGGAGGGATAACCATGCAGATGGGAAGATTGTTGAATGGCGTGATGGCATGTTGTAAATGGATAACACACTTTGCCTTATTAAATTTACTATGGGTTGGCTTCACCCTGCTAGGGGGAGTGTTTTTCGGGCTTGCGCCTAGTACTGCGGCAATGTATTCGGTAGCAAGAAAACAAATGCTGACGGAGGAAGCGCCTCTTTTCCGTACGTTTTGGATGGTTTACCGCAAAGAATTTCTCCGGGCCAACGGGTTGGTGTGGTTGTTGGCTGGCATAGGATCTGTATGGTACTTTGATCTTCATTTTTTCCGACAGTTTGAAGGCGTGTTTTATTCCTTGATGAATTATGCCATGACCATGATCGGCCTGATATTTATTATCTTGCTGCTGTATATTCTTCCGGTTTTTGTTCATTATGACCTGAATATTCGAGGGTGTATCAAACAAGCGCTGATCATAGGTTTTCTGCACCCGGCCAATCTTGTCTTGATGCTAATTATAGGGTTATCATCGTACTACTTCTTCATTTATTTCCCTGGGTTAATCCCATTATTCGGCCTGACAGTTTTTGCTCATATAAATATGTGGCTGTCACTGAAATGTTTTGACCAACTAGAGGAAGCGAAATTCTCTGAAGGGGTAGTTTCATAAGGATGCAAGTATGGTCTGATGGAAGGTGACTTCTACAGGCCATGCTTTTTGCTGTCGATTCGGCTTTTCTTCGATTTTATTCTGAATTCCTTTTCGCTTTTTAATACCACTAGCGACTATTAATGAATAGATTTGAAAAATCTCCTATAAACTCAAAAAACGATGTTACATACAGGTGATAAGTATATGGAACTCTTATTTATATTTTTAAATATTATCCTTCCGGTTTTTATTCTTATAGGCATCGGAACATGGCTGCACAAGCTGTTCACATTAGATCTTTATACATTAGCCAAGCTAAACATCTACTTCCTGAGCCCAGGATTTGTTTTAATAAATCTCTATGAATCTGATTTTTCTCTTCAAATCCTTTGGGAAGTTTTTTGCTTTTTCGTTTTGTTTATCATAGGTCTGTATTTGATCGTCAAAATAATAGCTAGAATTGGCAGGTACCGTAAAAGTTTAGAAGGAGTGTTTACCAATAGCATACTCCTTTATAACTCAGGGAATTATGGTGTCCCGGTCAATGATTTGGCTTTTAAACAAGATCCGCTAGCAGCAACCATCCAGGTGATCGTTATGACTTTTCAAAATGTGTTGTCTTATTCCTTCGGTATTTTTTCTTTGAAAGCAGTAAGTGAAGGGAGGATCAGGGCGTTAACTGGTTTGTTACGCATGCCTGCAATATACGCGATGACAGCGGGGATATTATTGAATGTGCTGGAAGTCAAACTGCCTGTTTTTTTGCTTAAACCGGGAGAGTATATTGGCAGTGCTATGATTGGCATGGCTTTGTTGACCTTGGGAGCCCAGGTGGCACAATTAACCTTCCGTCCGAAACTTATGGTTGTCTATGTCAGTCTGGCGGTAAGGCTGGCATTGGGGCCAGCCTTAGCCGTCCTTTTGATTTGGAGTCTTGGATATGAGGGACTGCTTGCACAGGCACTGCTCGTGTCATCATCGATGCCAAGCTCTGTCAATAGCGCCATCATTGCACAAGAATATAAGAACGAGCCGGAACTTGCCGCCCAGATTGTCCTTGCTTCTACCATTTTTAGCATGTTTACGGTAACGATTACCATCTATCTATCCGGTTTACTTTATGGATGATGAACAGCGACTTTTGCTTCTTTTCGTTTTTGTTCAAGAAAGGTTTTAGAAATGTTTCGCTGATCGGTTGTATTGGCAGCTTCCATGATAATATCTGCCTCAGGCTTATAACGTTGCAATAATTGGAAATAGAAATCATAGTTCAGCTGCCCACTGCCAGGGGGGACGGTGATAATCTGTCCATCTTTTATGATTCTGTCTTTTGCATGGCATGCGAGAATTCTAGTACCCAGCCGTTCGAAAGCTTGTTCGATGACGTCATCCTGTTTATGAAAATTTTCCGCTGTCAGCAAGTTTCCAGGATCGAGTATGGCTCCTATGTTACTGGAAGGGAGTTGTTCTAGCATGTTATCAAGTGTATCGGCGTCACCAATCAAATGGTCGTTCGCAGGTTCAATCCCGATAAACACACCGTGCTTTTCCGCTTCTTCTGTAAGTATCGCCAAGCTTTCCGATAATACCTTCCAATCATTGGTAGTGAAACCTCCAGGCATCTTCCCCACTTCTGCGGCGACAACATAGCAATCGAAGAGGGGTGCATAACGGATCAGTTCTTTAAACCGATCAAGGTTCTCCTGTCGCTTTTCTGGGTCTCTCTCAAAAAGATGTAAGTAGCAGGCAAGTACCGAGATAGAAATCCCTCTTCGCTTGAATGCCTCCTTAATGCTCCTGGCAAGGCCGGGACTTAAATATCCTGGTTTCCGGAAATCCGGTGATTCAAATGCTTTCCATAAAGCAAGCTGGACATGAGAAAAACCCTCGATATCCACTTTTTTAGCCAATTGATCCCAATGCTGTTTTCCAAATAAATGTGCTAAAACCCCGATGCTCACGGTATCACCCCTAATTTGATTTACTGGACGGAATAATTATGCAAGAAAATCAGCCAAAGGTAGCTGTAATTTTTTTATCTTGTCGCAGACTAATCCTGCTACTTTATCGGCACCTTGTTCGTTAAAGTGGGTATTGTCTTTTAAACCGTATGGATAACTGTGGGAGACTCCTGGTTCGATCCACATAAACAGCTTCTTTGATATCTCTGGTCCTAGTCCTTCGAGAAGGACAGTCGTATCCTTGGTTAAATCAATGAGTGGTACCGATTCAGAGGTGGCCAGTTTTCTTACCGCTATCGGATAATCACCATGTGTATCTTTCACTCTGCCATTCTCTGAAAAGTAACGTCTTTGGACTGGAGTCACTAAAACAGGGTTTGCTAGTTTCTGCCTTGCAAATGAAATATACTGTTTCAAATAATCTTGATAAGTAATAAACGGATGTGTGCGTCTCTCGTGTTCCGGCTTGCTGTCGTTATGGCCGAATTGAATCAGCAAATAATCATCTGGTTTTAGTTCATTGGCAATGGCTTTCAATCTTCCTTCATTGATAAAGCTTTTTGAGCTTCTTCCACCGACAGCATGATTGATGCACACCGCTCCCGGTTTTAAATAACGGGGAAACATCTGCCCCCAGCCAGCCTGTGGTGCTCTTTCTTTGCCGTAAGTACATACGGTAGAATCACCTGCTAAGTAAATCTGTAATTCATCCACTTTATCTCCTCCACTTTCGACTGTTCAAGATATTGGCCGACAAGAACTGGATAAAGTTAATTCGGGTTCAAGATAGATGGCAGGATCCAAAGGTTTGTCCTCTATGACAGCCATCAATGCTTTTGCCAGCTCATCCGCAATCGTATCCAGGGGGACTCCTACAGTGGAAAGGGAAACTTCCATGTCTTCGGTTTGAGGCAGATTATCGTAACCTATAATTGAAACATCTTCCGGTATGCTGAATCCTTGTTCATGGAAAGCGCGTATCACTCCTTTGCTCAGATCGTGACTTCCACTGACAATTGCAGTGGGCAGGTCAGGCTGTTGCAGAATTTTTTTAGCAGCAGCATAGCCGTCATATTGCTCCAACCCAGATACTTGATTCAACTGTGCTTTTATAAGCGGTTTAGCTTCAGAAACTGCTTCTTGGAATCCTTTGACTTTGTCGGCCTGCAACCGGTCGCTTTCCAGCATTGCCCCTACATACTCAATATGGCGATGGCCTGTATCTATCAAATGTTCCACTGCGGCTTTGATGGCTTTACGCCGGTTGGCATCAATGACAGCATTTGTTGAGTCTCTACTTGCAATGCCATAGGTGACCATAGGAACCAAAGCTTCCACACTTGATTGACCGGTACCTTCTTCAAAGGCGAGAATGGCATCGACTTGATATCTATTGAAGGTCTTTACGGCATCTTCTAGTTCGTTTATGGAAATCAGTGTCGTATACGATAACTGTTCAAGTTTCTGGTTCAGTTTTGTAATTAGTGCGGCGTGGGCTGCCCGTTCGATAGTGGGCCAAACGACGCCGATGGTAAAGGATTTTTTGGATACCAGACTTCGAGCAGCAACATTGGGCTGATACCCTAATTGTTTTGCCAATTCCGTAATGCGTTTTTTAGTCGGTTCTTTTACCAGGGGACTGTCCCTCAATGCTTTGGAGACGGTTGAATAACTGACTCCCGCCGATTTTGCTATATCTTTAATCGTGACGCCCATAGGTCTTCCTCCGTTTTCTGGATAGTTTGTAACCAGTATATAATGGCAAGATGCCGATGACAACGTTGTCAGCTTCCGTTGACAGAATATTCTTTGCACCCTATAATAATAACAACGTTGTTATTGTTTTTCAAATCTATTTTTTCAGGAGGTTAAACATGAGTGAGTCGACCATCGTTATTCATGAGCGGGATAATGTGATAATAGCCCTTCAGGATTTTAATCCAGGGGATTCGATTACAGTGGAAGGAAAAGAAGTCATTGTTAATCATGAGGTCAAAGCAGGCCACAAAATAGCCAGGAAACCAATCGCCATAAGTGAAAACGTTGTCAAATTTGGTTATCCAATTGGAAAGGCATCGTCACCTATCGATATCGGTGATTGGGTGCATACACATAACGTAGAAACTAACCTGGAAGGGACCCTGGAATATGAATACCAGCCAACGACAGATAAAGTCACCAGTCAAGGAGAATCAGAGCGGACTTTCCAAGGTTATGTAAGAAAAAACGGTGATGTAGGCATCCGGAATGAGATCTGGATTATCAATACCGTCGGCTGCATTAATAAAACAGCTGAAGTCGTAGCGAAAATGGCTAATGAACAACACAAGGATGAACAGATTGACGGAGTTTTTCATTTTTCGCATTTATTTGGCTGTTCGCAGCTTGGTGATGATTTGCATAATACTCAAAAAATCCTCAGCTGTTTGGTGCATCATCCAAATGCTGCAGGAGTACTTGTTATGGGCCTGGGATGTGAAAACAACTATATTGCTGAATTCAAAAAAGTGATTGGCGAGTATGATGAAGACCGAGTCAAGTTTATCAGTGTCCAAGAGACAACAGATGAGATAGAGCATTCTTTAGATTTAATCGACGAGCTAGCTGACTATGCTCGTACTTTTAAAAGGGAAGCCGTATCCGTTTCAAAGTTGAAGGTAGGACTAAAATGCGGTGGATCAGACGGTTTCTCCGGTATTACCGGAAACCCATTGCTTGGAGCTTTTTCAGATAAGCTGATTCAACAGGGAGGATCTACTGTCCTAACGGAAGTCCCTGAAATGTTTGGAGCTGAAACGATTTTGATGAACAGGGCAAAAGACGAAATGACCTTCCGTAAAATTGTTGATTTAATCAATGATTTCAAGGAGTACTTTTTGCGGCATGGACAGAATGTCTACGAAAACCCTTCTCCTGGAAACAAGGAAGGTGGAATCACCACCCTGGAAGAAAAGTCTTTGGGAAATGTACAAAAAGGAGGATTTGGTGAAGTAGTAGATGTCTTGCCGTATGGGGAACGATTGACATCAGGGGGATTGAATTTGCTTCAAGGACCAGGAAATGACTTGGTTTCTACGACTGCGCTTGCTGCAGCTGGAGCACATATTGTGTTATTCACAACCGGTCGCGGGACACCGTTTGGGGGACCTGTTCCCACTGTTAAAATCTCCACCAATACCTCTTTAGCTGAAAAGAAAAAGAACTGGATAGACTTTAATGCCGGTGAATTGGTAGAAGGGAAAAGCAAAGAAGACCTTACTGAAGAATTTTTTGATTACATTGTTGATCTTGCTTCCGGCGCTAAACAGGCGAATAATGAAAAATTTGGTTTCAAAGAGATTTCCATTTTCAAAGATGGAGTTATTTTATAGACATCAACTCTTGATAGGGGATGATTTTTATCGTGGTCAAATTAAAACGTAATATTCCAAAGGAGACTCTGGCCAACGTGGCATACCAGGAGTCCGTTAGTAGTCTTCCGGAAAAAGTATTACAGATCGGAGAGGGAAATTTTCTCCGTGGGTTTGTTGATTGGATGATTCACCAGATGAATAAACAGGGGATATTCAATGGTTCTGTTGTGGCCGTGCAGCCGACACCCCATGGACGTGTGCTTCCGAAGCTGAAGGAGCAGGATTGGTTGTATACCGTTATACTTCGCGGTATGGCAGACGGAAAAAAAGTCGATGAAGGAGAAGTAATACCGGTTATATCAAGAGGGCTGAACCCATATGAACAGTGGCAACAGGTGTTGGAAACAGCCGCCTCCAAGGAATTAGAACTAATTATCTCCAATACAACGGAGGCAGGTATCACTTACATCAAAGAACCTTATCAGGAGGACTCCTCCCCGCTATCCTTTCCGGGAAAGTTGACAGCTCTTCTCTATCATCGGTACAAACAATTTGCGGGTGACGAACGTGCGGGTTTGCATATTCTTCCTTGTGAGTTAGTAGAAGAAAATGGTGGCAAGTTAAAATATATCGTGAAACGGATCGCAAGAGATTGGGAGCTTCCACCTGATTTTTTACACTGGCTTGAGGCTTCCAATCGATTTTATGACACACTGGTGGACCGGATTGTCACCGGATATCCGAAATCAGATTCAACAGCGTTTACTAAAAGGCTCGGGTATGAAGACGATTTTATAACAGTGGGGGAACCGTATCACTTATTTTGTATAAATGGACCTGAGGAGATAAAGCAAGTGTTTCCCCTTGATCAGGCAGGTTTACGGGTGAAGTGGGGGGATATCGAACAATATCGGGAGCTGAAGGTGCGATTATTGAATGGTCCGCATACTTTGATGGCCTCAACGGGTTATTTGGCAGGTGCCAATACGGTACTGGAAGTAATGAAAGATGAAACACTTCGTACTTTTATTGAACGAGGATTTGAGGAGATTATCGATAGCCTAAGCCTGGACAGAAAGAAAACATTTGAATATGCAGAGCAAGTCAAAGAACGTTTTTTGAACCCTTATAATCACCATTATCTACAGGATATAGGGATGAATGCAGTGTATAAATTCAAATCCAGGCTGCTCCCAACCCTTAGCAGATATGCAGAAAAGAATGGCACGCTCCCCAATGCCATCGCACTATCCCTTGCGGCTATTCTTGTTTTTTTCCGTCCAGTAGAAACGAATGAAAAGGGAATTGTCGGTGAACGAAACGGAATAAACTATCAAACCAGGGAAAGTGAACTGGTCAACAAAGTACTGACGGAATGTTGGGAAGAATTCTCACAGGACAGAATCAGTCTGGAGGAATTTGTGTTTACTGTTTTGGGTAACCGTGCTATCTGGGAAGAGGATTTAAATGAAATCGAATTGCTGACGCAGACAGTCAGTGCCTATATTCGTCAGATCCTTTCGGCTGGCATGCAAGACACGTTAAAACAAATGCTCTATCAGAATTAGTCCCATTTGTCATGAACAGTGGCAAATTGAAACAATGCCTTGTTATCTTTTCGACTACGTGCTAAAATCAAACCATAACGAACAAAAACGAACACAAACAGAACGATGCGAAATAGGAGAGGAGCATGGGTATGGTCGAACTATTCTCGTTAAAAGGAAAAACGGCGCTCGTGACAGGTGCCAGCAGGGGTCTCGGGCAGGGAATGGCTATCGGTCTCGCTGAAGCCGGAGCCAAAGTAATAGGGACAGGTACTAGCGATTTAGGTGACACAAAAGCAAAAGTGGAAGCAGCCGGAGGCAATTTTTATGAAATTATCCAGGATTTATCCCAACGAGGGGCAGCTGTTGCACTTGCCAATGAAGCAATAGAACTTGCAGGGAAAATTGATATCCTGGTAAACAATGCAGGGATTATCCGACGATCTGACTTGGAGGAGTTCAGCGATGAAGACTGGTATAAGGTGATCGATGTCAATCAGCATGCAGTCTTTCAACTGAGCAGGGAAATCGGAAAACATATGCTTGAGAATGGATCGGGCAAAATCATCAATGTTGCTTCCATGCTATCCTTCCAAGGTGGGTTGAAGGTGCCTGCATATACTGCGAGTAAACACGCCGTGGCGGGATTGACCAAGTCTTTTGCTAATGAATGGTCCAGCAAGGGAATTAATGTAAACGCTATCGCGCCTGGTTATATGGCTACCGATAACACAGCACCAATTAGAGAAAACCGTGACCGTAATGCATTTATAACGTCCAGAATTCCGCAAGGCAGATGGGGATCTCCAGAAGACTTAAAAGGTGCGGTTGTTTTTCTTGCTTCAGATGCGTCCAATTATGTTAATGGTCATGTGCTATGTGTTGATGGCGGATGGATGAGCTCTTAACCGGAAAGGGGAAAAGGAAATGGAAATCAGATACACGACTAATCCAACAGATGTTAAACAGTATGATACAGAACGGATTCGCAAGGAATTTTTGGTGGAAAATCTGTTTGAAACCGGAGAACTGAATCTCGTTTATTCTCATTATGACCGTCTTATTACTGGTGGAGCAGTTCCGGTAAACAATGAACTAAAGCTTGAAGCCGGAGATTTGCTGAAGACGGAATATTTTCTGGAAAGACGAGAAGTAGGGATTATCAATATTGCCGATGGCACTGGTGTAGTGACAGTAGACGGGGAAAAACATGAACTAAATAAACGAGATTGTCTATATGTGGGGATGGGACATGAAAATGTTTCTTTTGCCAGCAAGGACGGAGATACACCTGCCAGGTTTTATATCGTTTCTGCTACCGCACATAAACAATATCCGACCAAAAAAATTGCCATTGAAGAAGCGACCCCGAATCATTTGGGATCAGACAGCCAGTCCAATAAGCGGACAATCTATCAATATATCCATGCTGGTGGAATACAAAGCTGCCAGTTAATGATGGGAATGACACTCCTTGCTCCCAACAATATGTGGAACACAATGCCGCCACACGTACATGACCGGCGTATGGAGGCTTACTTATACTTTGATATGGATGAGGATTCCCGAGTCATTCACTTTATGGGACGTCCAGATGAAACCAGGCATATCGTCATGAAAAATGAACAAGTCGTCTTTTCTCCACCTTGGTCCATCCATTCCGGAGTAGGAACGGATAATTATACGTTTATTTGGGCAATGGCAGGAGAAAATTACACGTTCACCGATATGGATAGCGTATCGATGGATGAACTAAAATAACCTTTTTAAGTGAAAACAAGCTCGCTCAATCCGATTCATTGTTAACAGTGAATCGGATTTTTAGTACGGTAAAACAGACGGAACAGGAAGTTGGTGATGGAGTATGGAAAAAACACTGGAACAGTTTTTTTATGAACAATACAAGCAAGCGGCTGGCCATAAACGGACACTTGAACAGTACGAAAGCCATCGGTACCAGTTAAAGCAGAAGTTGGAAGCTTTGCTGGGAGAATTTCCGGATTGGGATAAACCGGCTTCAGAACCTGTAAAAGAGACCGTAAGGGAATTTGAGGATTATCGGCAGGAGCGGTATCACGTGCAATTAGGCAACCAGCTTGAGGTTCCTTTCTACGTGCTAACCCCTTTAAATGGCAAAGCGGCTCATCCTTCAGTCCTTGCTCTTCATGGCCATGGATATGGACCGAAACAAATAATCGGGCTTACAAAAAAGGGAACGAGGAATCTTCGTTCTAACGCTCAGTCTGACTATGCTTTGCAACTGGTCAAACGCGGCTGCAAAGTATTTGCACCGGCATTGTTGGGGATAGGAGAGCGGATTTTCCAAGCGGATGCAGAGGCGGGAAGAGATAAATCATGCGAACAGTTAGCAAAGTTATTTTTAATGGAAGGAAGGACACTTCTTGGTGCCAGAGTTTGGGAGACTGGCAGATTAATAGATGTATTTTCCTCCTTTGAGGACGTTCTTCCTCTCGGATTTGGTATTTTTGGATTTTCCGGGGGCGCTGCTGTCGCTGGATTTACGGCTATATTAGATGAAAGAGCCAAAGCGGTGGTTCTAGCGGGATATCCTAGCCAGTTTAGGGACAGCATCCTGGAAATTCCACACTGCCTGGACAACTATCTTCCTGGCATCCTGCAACTATCAGAGTTGCCTGGTCTGCTGGGATTGATTTCCCCACGTCCACTATTTATTGAAACAGGGGAAAAAGATCCTTTATTTCCATCGGAAAGTGCCAAAACTGCTATCAAGCAAATGGAGAAAATTTATCTGCAAAGCGGCAGCCCGGAAGCATTGCAGCATCACTTCCATAGTGGCGGACATGAAGTGGATGGCAGTTTGTCATATGACTGGCTTGCACGGCAATTTTGGAAGAGGGAAAATTCGTAGGAGACATTCTACTTTGATTATGGTAGGTTAAAAATAAGTGTATCTGCAGGAGGGTTGATATGCTATCAATTGAACGCTATCAACGTATATTAGCTGAACTGGAAAAACAGAAAATTGTCAAAGTCTCCGCTTTAAGTAGACAATTAGGGGTGACTGAAAAGACGATCAGGATTGACTTGGAAACACTGGAAAAACGAGGCTTGCTAACCCGGATACATGGTGGAGCGATGCTGGAGAAGTCGGAGGAAAGCTTACTGCCGATTGAAGAGCGTCAATCAAGCCATAATGAGGTGAAACAGGCGATTGCCAAACGGGCAGTAGAGTTAATTGAACCAGGAGAAACCATATTGATGGATGGTGGCAGCACAACGGTAGAAATCGCCAAATTGCTGGGCGACCAGGAGGTAACCGTCATTACGAATGATTTGAACATCGCTCATGTTTTGCAAGACAAACAGAACGTGCAGCTCCTCGTTCCGGGAGGAGCGAGAATAGTGGGCTCAAGTTCTCTTTTTGGTACACAGGCTACCGAGTTTCTGCAAAAGCTGCACGTTAACAGAGTGTTTTTTGGTGCAACAGGTGTATCGGTGAAGCAAGGATTATCTGTCTTCACAAGTTTGCACGCAGACTGGAAAAAGCAGATCGTGGAATGCGCGGAAGAGGTAACACTTGTTGCTGATTCCTCCAAATTCGGAAAGGTTGCCCTGATCCAATTTGCCGATATAGATCAAGTGGACATCATTGTCACCGATGGCCGTCTGGATAAGGAAACAAAGCAACAGATCCAGGAGAAGAACATTCAAGTACTACTTGTGTAATAAACAAAGGAGGGGTTTAGTCATGGATGTGGTAACTTTAGGAGAAAGCATGGTTTTATTTACACCTGATACAGAAGGGCCGCTCCGTTATGTCAGTGGCTTTCATAAAACAGTAGGCGGAGCGGAATCTAATCTTGCGATTGCTTTGACAAGACTGGGTCATCAAACAGGCTGGATCAGCCGGCTAGGGGACGATGAATTTGGACTGTTTGTCCGTAATTTTATCCGCGGAGAAGGTGTAGATACATCCAATGTTTCTTTTGATGAGGAAGCGCCGACAGCCGTCTTTTTTAAAGAAAAGCTGACGGGAGGAGATCCCAAGATTTATTACTACCGCAAGCTGTCTGCTGCAAGCCGGTTATCGCCTGACGATTTAGATGAGGATTATTTAAAGCAAGCTTCATACCTTCATGTAACCGGTATCACGCCAGCTTTAAGCAAGACGTGTAAACAAACGGTATTAGAGGCAATCCGTATGGCCAAAGCAAACGGGCTAAAGGTGGTCTTTGATCCTAATTTACGTTTGAAATTGTGGTCTGAGCAAGAAGCGGCCAAGACCCTGATGGAGATTGCTGCTGTCAGCGATATTGTTTTACCAGGCATAGACGAAGGGGAATTAATGACGGGCTACAAGGAAGAGAAGCAAATTGCCGCTGCATTATTGGACAACGGTTCAAAGCTGGTGGTCATCAAACTAGGAGCCGAAGGTGCATACTACGCTACAAGCAGTGAATCAGATTATGTCAAAGGCTACAAAGTAGACCGGATTATCGACACCGTAGGAGCGGGAGATGGTTTTGCGGCAGGATTTTTATCTGGTCAACTTCGAGGATGGAGTCTTGCTAATTCTGTCAAGTTAGGAAACCGTATAGGCGCTTATGCATTGACTGTCGCCGGAGATGTGGAGGGGTATCCATACTTGCATCAAGTCGATAAGGAACAGAGAAAAAAGGAAATATTGCGTTAAACATTAGGAGGCAGAAGACAAATGGAAAAAGCTGCAATCATGAAAGAAATGGTGGAAAATGGAGTAATAGCGGTCATTCGCAAAGTACCGGAGAAAGATGTAGAACAAGTGGCAGAAGCCTTGATTAATGGCGGCGTAAATGTACTGGAAGTAACGCTTGATGCGGAAAATGCCAATCAAATGATTCAATCCTTGAGTGAGAAATTTGCCGGGAAAGCAGTAATTGGAGCAGGTACTGTTCTCGANGTAATAAACAAAGGAGGGGTTTAGTCATGGATGTGGTAACTTTAGGAGAAAGCATGGTTTTATTTACACCTGATACAGAAGGGCCGCTCCGTTATGTCAGTGGCTTTCATAAAACAGTAGGCGGAGCGGAATCTAATCTTGCGATTGCTTTGACAAGACTGGGTCATCAAACAGGCTGGATCAGCCGGCTAGGGGACGATGAATTTGGACTGTTTGTCCGTAATTTTATCCGCGGAGAAGGTGTAGATACATCCAATGTTTCTTTTGATGAGGAAGCGCCGACAGCCGTCTTTTTTAAAGAAAAGCTGACGGGAGGAGATCCCAAGATTTATTACTACCGCAAGCTGTCTGCTGCAAGCCGGTTATCGCCTGACGATTTAGATGAGGATTATTTAAAGCAAGCTTCATACCTTCATGTAACCGGTATCACGCCAGCTTTAAGCAAGACGTGTAAACAAACGGTATTAGAGGCAATCCGTATGGCCAAAGCAAACGGGCTAAAGGTGGTCTTTGATCCTAATTTACGTTTGAAATTGTGGTCTGAGCAAGAAGCGGCCAAGACCCTGATGGAGATTGCTGCTGTCAGCGATATTGTTTTACCAGGCATAGACGAAGGGGAATTAATGACGGGCTACAAGGAAGAGAAGCAAATTGCCGCTGCATTATTGGACAACGGTTCAAAGCTGGTGGTCATCAAACTAGGAGCCGAAGGTGCATACTACGCTACAAGCAGTGAATCAGATTATGTCAAAGGCTACAAAGTAGACCGGATTATCGACACCGTAGGAGCGGGAGATGGTTTTGCGGCAGGATTTTTATCTGGTCAACTTCGAGGATGGAGTCTTGCTAATTCTGTCAAGTTAGGAAACCGTATAGGCGCTTATGCATTGACTGTCGCCGGAGATGTGGAGGGGTATCCATACTTGCATCAAGTCGATAAGGAACAGAGAAAAAAGGAAATATTGCGTTAAACATTAGGAGGCAGAAGACAAATGGAAAAAGCTGCAATCATGAAAGAAATGGTGGAAAATGGAGTAATAGCGGTCATTCGCAAAGTACCGGAGAAAGATGTAGAACAAGTGGCAGAAGCCTTGATTAATGGCGGCGTAAATGTACTGGAAGTAACGCTTGATGCGGAAAATGCCAATCAAATGATTCAATCCTTGAGTGAGAAATTTGCCGGGAAAGCAGTAATTGGAGCAGGTACTGTTCTCGACGCGGAATCTGCAAGAACCGCCATAGAACATGGTGCCGAATTTATTGTCAGCCCGCTGTTGGAACAAGAAGTCATCGAGGCAACCCTTGCACTTGATAAAGTTTCTGTACCGGGTATCATGACACCGACAGAAGCAATGAAAGCAGTGAAGCTGGGAGCAGACATTGTCAAAGTGTTTCCTGCGTCTGCAGTTGGACCTTCGTTTATTAAAAATATCAAGGGACCTTTGCCGAATATCACGATGATCCCAACTGGAGGCATTACAACAGAAAATGCAGGCGATTACATAAAAGCCGGCGCAGCGGCAGTCGGAGCAGGAGGGAATTTGGTTGATAACCAGGCAATCAGCCAAGGCAAATTCTCACATATAGAACAAGTTGCTGCCACATATACGGAAAAAGTCAAACAGGCAAGAGACAAGATAAAATAGAGTTTAATAGGCAAACGTTCAGACGAAAAATCTAGTGAATGGTAAATGTTTGACACAACCAAGTAAAAGATTTATGTTTGTGAAGATAGTAGAATTAATCAGGAATCACCCTCTTTCCCGGAGTGTGCCCGCAGACGAAGAAGATACATATATCCTTTCATTTTCCTTCTGTCGAGAAATGCTGGACAGAATTATCCCTATTTTCTTGTAGCGGGTGGATTTCTCATGTTTATAAGCGTAGCTTTTATGGCTATGCACTTTTATATAATAGAGAAAGGTGGACTACGAATATGAACAACAAACCTAGAATTGTCGTTCTTGGAGCGGGCTATGCCGGTATGATGACGACAAAACGATTAACGCAGAAATTAGGCCCTGACGAGGCTGATATCGTTCTGGTCAATAAGCATAACTATCACTATCAATCTACTTGGCTACACGAAGTGGCTGCAGGTACAATCGATGTCAATAAAGTGCGTATGCTGATCAGCGATGTAATTGATACAAACCGGGTCAGGCTTATCTTTGACACCGTACAAGAAGTAAAAAAAGACGAGCAGCGTGTGGTGCTAGAAAATGGCGAATTGGAATATGATTATTTAGTGTTCTCTTTAGGATTTGAAAAAGCTTCTTTCGGGATTCCCGGTATGGAAGAAAATTCAATGTCCATTGAGAGCGTGGAGAAAAGCCGCTTGATCCGTGAGCATATTGAGCATCAATTTGCCCGTTACAGCAGCGGTGAAGAAACAAATGACGATACACTCAACATCGTTGTGGGAGGTTCCGGTTTTACTGGTATCGAGTTTGTCGGGGAGCTGGCTGAAAAAGTGCCTGAGCTTTGCCGGAAATATGATATCGACCGCAGTAAAGTCCGCATTATCAATGTGGAAGCTGCTCCTTCCATTCTCCCTGGATTTGATGAAGAATTGGTGGCTTATGCTCGCAAATCCCTGGAGGACCGTGGTGTAGAATTCCGAATAGGAACCAAAATTCAGGAGTGCAGAGAAGATGCCTTTATCGTCGGAGACGACAACGAAGAAATTAAGGCGGGCACCATTGTCTGGACAGGCGGTGTACAAGGAAGCTCTATCTTAGAAAAATCCGGCTTTGAAGTATTTAAAGGCAAGGTAAATGTAAACGGCGATCTGCGTGTACCTGGCTACGATAATATCTTCATCCTTGGTGACTGTTCATGGGTAATGGATAAACAAAACGATCGTCCATATCCTCCGACTGCACAGCTTGCTATCCAGGAAGCCGACACAGCTGCTGACAACCTTACTGCATTGCTGCGCGGCGGCAGGGTAGAAGATTTCGTATTTGATAACAAAGGAACCGTTGCATCTCTAGGCGGAAGCCATGCAATGGGAACAGTCTTCTCTGGATATAAATTGTATGGTAAAACTGCCAGAGCAATGAAAAACGTGATTGATAACCGTTATCTATTCATGTTAGGCGGACCAAAACTGGTCTTGAAAAAAGGAAAACTGCGTCCATTTTAATTCAGGTCATCAAAACACTCAGGGAGGGAAGTAGGTTGAAAAATACATTTCTAGTAACACTGCTTGCGGTCCTTTCTACGGTTGTTTATGCCGTAGTTTTGAGGAAACAGGAAGAACAAAAAGATTTTTGGTAAAGGCGGAAACCGGGATTCTTCACGAATTCCGGTTTTATTTGTGTAAAAGACAAAGAGTAGGGAATCGTGTGAAAAACAGGTTAAAAGGCAAACAAATGTTCCGATGAATGCTTACACATGTTATAATAACCACAATAGTAACTTACGGTAGATCCTCTTGATTCTCTCCGTGTTTATTTTATAAACTCTCTTTCTAATTTCCAGAGGAATCCATATAGATTGGTGATGACACATGATATTAATTTTGGCAGAAAAGCCTTCTGTGGCAAAAAACATCGCAGATGCTTTGAACATAAAAACGAAACAGGATGGTTATTTTCAGGGAAACGGATATGTGATTACCTGGGCTTTCGGCCATCTATTGCAATTATATGATGCAAAAGATTATGACCGTAAAATGGCAAAATGGCGGATGGAAAACTTTCCATTCATCCCGAATTCATTTCAATATAAAGTAAAGACAGACATTCGAAATCGCAACAAGGCAGATGGGGGAGCCCAAAAACAACTCACTACCATAAAGCGTTTGATGAACCGGTCAGATGTAGAAACCATCGTATCTGCTTGTGACTATGACCGGGAGGGCCAAATAATCGGGGACAGTATCATCGAATATTTAAATCCGAAACAATCTGTATACCGTTTATTGATCAATGAGTGGACACAGACAGAAGTCCTTCAGGGGCTGAAGAATATGCAACCGAATGAAAAATTGCGCCCACTGCAGGATGCTGGCATTAGCCGTCAATGGGCGGATTGGGTGATTGGTATCAATTTAACTTCTGTTGCGACGCTTAAATATCAACAGGGGAGCGGGAAAGCCCTTAATATAGGGAGAGTTCTGCTACCGACACTGAAAATAATTTATGACAGGGATAAAGAAATCAAATCATTAGTCCCAGAGGACTATTTCAAGCTTACAGCCACTTTTTCCACGAAAAGCGGAAATACTTTTCAAGGAGTCTATCAGGATGAGGAACAAGAGAAATTCAGAAAGAAACAGCCTTTAGAGGAAATGGCAAAACAAATAGCTGGCAAACAGGCAAAAATAGTCGATAAACAAGTAGAGAAAAAGAAAGAATTCCCGCCATTTCTGTTCAACTTATCTAACTTACAAGGATATATGACAAATAAGTATAATGGCTGGACATCAGACAAGGTTTTAAAGGTTGCTCAATCTCTTTATGAAAAGAAATGGATCACATACCCGCGTACTGCGAGCACAGCTCTTGATGAAAGCCTGACAGGAAAAGCAGCAACAGTGTTAAAATCACTGTCAGAAGATTTACCTTATAAAGAAGAAATTCGTTTTTTGAAGTCTAAACGGGTTTTCAACAACGCAAAAGTAGAAAGTCATAGTGCGATCATGCCAACTTACTTAAAGCCGAAGCGGCTTACAAAAGACCAGGAACTCGTCTATCAAGCGATAAAAAACAGATTTATTATGCAGTTTATGCCTGTAGCAGAATATGAAGAAACAAGGCTTATCAGTAAAATGGAGGAACCCCAGTTACCCGGCTTGTTCTTTTCGAGGGGGAGAGTCCAGTTGAAAGATGGTTGGAAGAGGGTGGAGAATATCCAGTCAAAGGAGACAATCCTTCCATTCGTGGAACCTCAGGAAAGATTAGCAGTGGAGGAAACTGACGTTTCCTCCCATGTCACAAAGCCACCTAAACCCCATACGGAAAAGACGTTGCTGCGGTTAATGGAAACATGCGGCAAGATATCGAAAGAAAGGAGCCAAGAACAGGAGGAGGTAACCGAAGTATTATCAGGCTATAGTATCGGCACTCCTGCAACTAGAGCAGAAACCATTAAAAAATTGAAGGATGTAGGCTATATCAAGACGGAAAGAAAGAATCTCCTTTGTACTGAACTCGGAATCAAACTGGTAGAAACGTTCCCGATTGAGCAATTATTTGATTTGGAATTCACAGGTAGATTGGAGAAATCCCTTGCGGATATAGAAAAGGGGAAAGTGGATAAACGAAGCTTTCTGGACACAGTATTTGCTTTTACCGAACAATCGGTTGGAACGATTAAACAGGAAGCAGAAGTTACGATTAATAAGGTTGTCCGGCAAAAAGCTACCTATGAGATACTGGGGAACTGTCCAGTGTGCGGCGGCAAGGTTGTGGAAGGGAGCAAGGGTTTCGGTTGCAGCAATTGGAAAAGTGGCTGTAAATTTGTTGTCTGGAAAAATGACAAATATTTAGCCACTATGCGAAAACGGGCGACAAAGACACTGGTAAAAGGATTGTTGAAAAACGGAAGAGTATATGTCAAAGGATTGACCAGTAAAAAAGGCAAGAAATTCAACGCCTACTTAAGCTATCAAAAGAATGAATCGAATGATTACTTCAGCTGGAAAATGGACTTTAACAAATAAACGTTAAATAGCATGTCAGAAGATATGACAAAAGTAAAGCATTCAATTTGCAGGCTGTGTTACATTTAACCAACAGAACATCATAGCTGGCCCAAACGGAACACTTTCCATCCGCCATTTGGTTGACAGCTGAAGGTTTTGTACAAGAATGTTTGCGTCTCCCTATTTCTTTGCAAGGTGTCTGAATGATTGTCGCCCCTCCAACGACAATCGCAAAAAGCCAAACCGGTTCACGACGTAGCCGATTTGGCTTTTTTGCTGGGAAGAAATAGGAAGCATTTTGTGAATAAAAATTGTACCTTGCTGGGACACGTGATCGAGAGCGCTTAAAAAGAAGAAGTATGCACAGAGAAACAGTTATAAATGCCTAATATTATTGCTGGTATTTTTCAATTGCTGTTTTAACGGAATTCATCATACTTTGGAAAGCATCTGCAGCTTCTTCCTTGTTTCCCTTTCGGATTGCTTCTAGTAAAGCTACATGAAAAGGGTAGCTTTGATCAAAAATATCATCCTGGCCGAAGGGTTCATTCCAAAATTGGTGGAAAGTATCCCAAACAGAATCAATAATGCTGCTAAGCAAAGGGTTGTTGGCAGCATTGTACAATGCCTGATGGAATCCTGCATCAGCCTGGTTAGCTAAATCACGTTTTCCATCATTAATAAAATTCACATAGTCAGTAAGATGCTTCTGCATAATCTCTAGGTCTTGTTCAGTTGCTTTGTTCAAGGCCAAATCAACCGCTTTTCCTTCTAATGCTACACGGACATCAAGCGCATCCAATAAAAACTTCTTTTCATTCTCCACATCAAAAGCAGTCCTGATATAAAAAGGCTTAACGTCTTTGATATATGTACCTTTTCCATTTATTATCTCAAGGACATCCTGGGATTCGAGCAACTGTAATGCTTCACGGAGTGTAGATCGCCCGATGCCCAGGGAATCCATTAATTCGGCAACAGGAGGCAGTCGATCTCCTGTCGAAAGCTTCTCTTTTTTAATATAATGTTTAATTTCATCGGCGACTATTTCGGACAACCGTTTTTTCTTCACCATTTTCATATAAGCACCTCTTTTATCCGCAAATCAACTTATTCTATTATAACAAAAATGTAAAAAGGGAGGCATAACAACCTGAGGGAACAGGAGTCTGTTTGCTAAACTGAGCCGGGAAAGGGACAACTGCGATATAGTTATCCCTTCGTTTTATTCCGTATAATTACATGTGGCTGTAACATTTGCTCCGGCAAAAGGCTTTGTAACCGGGTGGGAACGTAATTTTTTCTCAAGCAGAACCGTACTTCGTAGGGAACGGATTCTCTAACAGGGAAGATAATGAGGATAAAAAATTATCAGAAAAATTAAACCTTTCATACAGGTAGATAGTATGATAGTATGTGGGTGTGCATAAATATTTTAGCAGTATGACCCTACAAGAAAGAAGGATGAGAAATGAATTTCAGCGATGAAGAGATTTGCACCCATTTCGGAGAATCTTATCATGAACACCATGGGGCAGTGTCGCCGCCTGTTTACCAGACAAGTTTGTTTGCATTTGATTCGTTTGAAGCATTTACCGAGGCCCAAAAAAAGGAGCAGGAAAATTATGTTTATACCAGGGGGGTAAATCCTACGACCGAAATACTAGAGAGGAAATTAGCCTTATTGGAGAGGGGGGAGAAATGTAAATGTTTTGCCTCAGGTATGGGTGCGATCAGCAGTATATTTTTTTCATTGCTGAAAAGTGGAGATCATGTATTGTTTGTCAATAACATTTACGGACCCACAATACAGCTAATGGAGCATTTAAATCGTTTCTCAATCGATTATAGTTCGGTAGACAATAACCTGGAAGAAATGGTAAAAGCAATCAAACCAACAACAAAACTGATATACGTGGAAAGCCCGGGGACGATGCTGATGAAAGTGGTCGATTTACAACAGGTTGCCCAAATTGCGAGGGAACGGGGAATTGTTACGGCAATCGATAATACGTGGTCTACACCGATTTTTCAAAAGCCATTGATGGATGGGTTTGATTTATCTGTCCATTCCTTGACGAAATATATTGGCGGTCACAGTGATGTTGTAGGTGGGGCAGTAATCGGAAATGAAGAATTAATTGATACAATATCGAGATACGGTTTTCAACTAAATGGAGCTGTCTTATCCCCACATGATGCATCTCTGATTATCAGGGGATTGCGTACATTACCGTTGAGACTGAAGCAACATCAACAGCATTGTCTTAAAGTAATTGAATATTTGAAGGGAAAGAAAGCGATAAGCAGAATCCATCATCCCAGTCTTGAAGCAGATACCAAGAGTTATATTAACAAACAGATGAAAGGGTTTTCGGGTCTGTTGAGTTTTGAATTGAAGCAAGCTGGTTTCGATCAGGTATCCCAATTTATAAATCATTTAAGGGTGTTTAAAATCGGTGTTAGCTGGGGTGGTTTTGAAAGCCTGGTAAATGCGCCAGTAAAAAGAGGGAATGAAGAGGAATTGAATAAACAGGGATTAAGCCCCGGTTTGATCCGATTATCAATAGGTCTTGAAGGAGCTGATGTATTGATCGAAGATTTGGAACAAGCTTTCCAAGCGTTAAGCTGCGAATAAAAAAGAATCATTAATAAGGAGAGGTTAAAATGAGCGAGGCAAAAATAAGACGGCCGTCAATTGGGATGGCATTAATCCCATTAAGTTTAGCATTGGCTATTTTTATTATTGGTATCGGGATATTGAAATTCCAGGCAGAACTGATGTTAATATTTGCTGGTGCGGTGTTTGCTTTATTCGCAATCGGTTATGGTCATAGCTGGGAAGAAATTTTAGGAGTGATGGGTGATAAAATCAAAAAAGCATTACCGGCCATATTGATATTGTTTAGTATAGGCATGTTAATCGGGACTTGGATGATTTCTGGAACCATTCCGTTTTTTGTCTATTACGGATTGGAAATTATCAATCCGGCTCACCTTTATGTTATGGCCTTCCTTGTAACGGCAATTGTATCCACATGTGTCGGTACGTCTTGGGGGTCTGCTGGTACGATAGGAGTAGCATTGATGAGTATTGCTCAAACTATGGATTTATCAATGGCTATTACAGCGGGCGCAGTCGTTTCCGGTGCTTATTTTGGGGATAAATTGTCACCGCTTTCAGATACAACCAACATGAGTTCTCTTGCCGCTGGTTCCAATTTATACGAACATATTCGCCATATGCTCTACACATCAGTACCCTCCTCCATCCTTGCCCTTATCATATTTTTTATAGCGGGCTTACAAATCAACGCAAGGACAGATCAACTTGACCAAGTGGAGGAGATGCTTAATGGAATAGGACAACTGTTCAATTTAAATATTGTGGTTTTGCTGCCGGCAATCATAGTAATTGCAGGTTCACTTATGAAGAAGTCTCCGCTGATCGTGTTGTTCCTTTCTGCTCTTAGTGCAATGCTTGTTGCTTTTATTTTTCAGCATGCCACGGTAAGCAATCTGATTACAGCAGCTGTAGAAGGGTTTAACGTCGAGATGATCGCAGCTTCTTTACCGGGAATCGATGCTTCTGTAATTGGACAGGATATGCAGGATTTACTGAATAGGGGTGGCTTGTACTCCATGTATGGAGCTACGTTTTTTGTTTTTTGTGCTTTTTTCTTCGCTTCGGCTCTAGAAGTATCCCAAGCCCTCAATGTTGTATTGGAAAAAGTCATCACCTACCTCCGTTCAGTAGGTAGTGTGGTTGCAGCTTCGTTAATTACAGGTTTTGCTGTTATTAATTGCACATCAAATGCTCTGGTGACATATTTCTTGATTCAAGACATTTATGGAGATGTTTATAAAAGGAAGAAATTGCATCCAGTCAATTTATCTCGCAGTATGGAAGATTCGGTAACAGTAACAGAAGCGTTGATGCCATGGACTGTATCCGGTGTTTTTATGGCCACAACGTTGGGGGTTGGAAACTTCGAATTCCTTCCATGGGCGATATTTAATCTAGGAGGAATTATCTTTTCAGCATTATATGCTTTCCTTGCACCAGTGACGGGTGGATTTGGGATTAGGAAATTAAAGGAAGACTCTGAAGATGGCCAAGCTGCTTCCAAAACGGCTATTTAAGCCGAATCATAAGTCCTTTATCTATCGGTTATTAGTTCCCCGTTGTTTTACACAAACAATTTCGTGGAAAACTAACTTTGAAAGTGATATGATTTGATGTGCCATCTTTTCGAAGAAGGCAAATGAACTGAAAAGGAGGGTAACCATGGCTGAAAAGATTACAGTAGATCAATTCAAAGAACTTACAAATACGATGGACAAGCCAATCATCCTCGAATTTGGAGCTGACTGGTGACCAGGCTGCCGTATGTTGAGACCGGTGGTCTCAAGCGTTGCTGAGCAGCTTGACACTGTAGACTTCTACTATGTTGATGTAGACGAAGCAGGAGAGTTAGCTCAACAGTTCGGGGTTCAAAGTATTCCGACATTAGTAAAAATAAAAGACGGTGGAGAGGAAGCAGATCGTTCTGTCGGCTTTATGCCGGAGGAGCAGGTCAAAGCTTTCGCTGAGTCTTAAAATTGTGTAAAAAAGTGCCCGCGTCCAAGGACGTCGGGCACCATTCAATTTTAAAAACTTTCAAATGCGATGGGTTACTGCTAACCTCAAGGTCTTAAGCCAATCCTCTAGGTGGTAAAAAGCACCACTACGAGGATTGGCTTAAGCTTGTCGGGGGTCAGCAAGGCGCTTACGCTTTTCTATGTCTAGCTTCAGCGCCTACCCCCTCGAGGTCTTAAGCCAATCCTTTAGGTGATAAAAAGCACCACTATGAGGATTGGCTTAAGCTTGTCGGGGGTCAGCAAGGCGCTTACGCTTTTCTTAGCTGTTTATGGTAACAATTGAAATGTGTACCCTTCTTGTTTAATCGATTGGATTAATTGGGGGAGTGCTTCCACCGTTTGTTCTAGCTCGTGAAGTAAAATAATCGATTTATCCTGCAAATGATGAACCGTATTTTCAACAATTTGCTGAGGGTTATCTTTTAATTCCCAGTCAATGGAAGCGATTTTCCATAACACGACCGATAATCCCAGCTTCTCTGCAGCGCGTTTTGTATTTTCGTCATACTGCCCGAAAGGAGGACGGAAATAGTCGACTTTTTCCCCAGTAATCGCTTCAATACTTTTGACACTGGCAGCCAGCTGCCGATATTGCGCATTGAAATCGAGTTTGGTCAAGTTAGGATGTGTAATAGTATGGCTACCGATGCGGTGTCCTTCTTGAATCAGTCTTTTCCAAGGTCTCTTTGGATGTAGGAGCTTGGACTGCCAAAAGAACATCGCTGGTACATTTTCCTGTTTAAGAATATCAAGCAATTCAGGCAGTACACTGCTTGGACCGTCATCAAAGGTCAACATTACGCTTTTTTCCATCGAATTCGGAAGGCTGGTTATGATTTGCTCATCTTTTGAGTCGTACACGACTCTTGATTGATCTGCAATTCATGGACTGTTTGTCATCTTTATCCCTCCTTGTTTTAAAACTTCCCGTTAAATCAACGAGTATTACTGTCTGTGTAATTGTCTTTCGACTCGTATATTTCGAGGAATTCTTGATTAGTAAATTCCTCGGGTTTCCCATCAAAAATAACTTGCCCATTTTTCAAGGCGACAAGTCTGGTTGCATATCTTTTCGCCAAGTTGACATCATGCACATTGATAATCGTCAATAGATTGCGTTGCTTATGCATCTGGTCGAGAAGGGAAAAAATATGGTTGGACGTTCCAGGATCAAGGCTCGAGACCGGCTCATCCCCCAGCATGATTTGTGGCTGCTGTAACAAGGCCCTGGCAATGCCGACTCGCTGTTTCTGTCCACCGCTTAAATGTTCGACACGCCGGTCAGCCATACTGGATAAATCGACATCTGCAATGACTTGCTTGGCCTGTTGTTTTTCCTGGTCACTAAACCATCCTATAAGGTTTTTAAAACTATTGCGATAACCGAAAGTACCAGTCAGTACATTTTGGATGACACTAAGACGGGGTACCAAATTAAAATGTTGAAAAATCATTCCCATTTGCCTGCGGACCTTCCGCAATTGTTCTTCTTTCATATTTGATAACGCCTGACCTTTCCATCGGACCTCTCCGGTGGTAGGTGTTTGTAACCCGTTTATACAGCGGATCATTGTAGATTTCCCAGACCCGCTCTTACCAAGGATGCAAACAAATTCTCCCTGTTCAAATGTTAAGTTGATATCGGACAAGGCATCCAACTTACTGCCAGGATACCGGACAGACACTTCATTTAACTCCAGCATAGGCCGTACCTCCTTATATGACCCGATTTCTTACAAAGCTTCCTAGTAAATCAACGATAATTACAATCACCATAATGATCAATACATCAAGCGAAACAGAGGAGTATTGGAAAGTCTTGAAATCGTTGAATAAACGCTGTCCAATTCCACCGCCACCGATAAAACCGAGAACAAGCGAAGTCCTGATCGCTACTTCGAGCCTGTAGAAATAATGCGAGAGAACATTCGGCCAGATTTGCGGAATGATGCTGAATAGATGGGCAAACCAGGTTTTTGATCCGACTGCTTTCATCGCTTCTTGCGGCCCGGGGTCGGACGCTTCGACCAGTTCGGAAATAAGCTTGCCTAACACTCCGATGTTGTGAAAGGCAATAGCAAGAACAGCGGGAAATGGGCCGAGCCCCAACGCTGTTAACAAAATTAGTCCAAACACTATTTCGGGAATGGAGCGCATGAAACTCAAAATGAAGCGCGACAAATGGTACATCGGTTTAGAAGGGGAGGTATTCCAGGCAGCGATAAAACTGACTGGAAGACCGAAAATTAAACCGATAACACTTCCTAAGAAAGCCATTCCCAATGTTTCCAGACTGTCATTGATCATTCCCGGCAATTTGGAAGTGTCCATAGGAAACCACTGGGCAAGAAAATCGATCATATTGCGAAAGTCACGAAATTTGGATAGATCAAATTCGGTCAGGCGCATGCTAAAATATATTAGAAGACAAAGGATTAGCAAAGTCACTATATTTTGTCTTTTAAACCACATGGTAATCAGCTCTATTCTTCTATAACGCCTTGTTTGACAGCGGCATTCCGGATGCTTTCATAGTCTTCATTCGTAGCAGTTGTAAACCCTGTCGCTCCAAAAGCATTAAGGATTTGTTCATCTTCAATTCCTTGGAATGTTTCTTGCAAAATGGAAATCGTTTCTTCATCCGTGTCTTTGTGGACAGCCCAAGGATATTGGAAGAGCTCTTCCGATTGCCAGATGGTTTTGATCTGGTCACCATCTACTTTTCCTGATTCCACTAACTGATTGAAAATTGCACTGTCAATTGCACCCGCATCGACCTGTTCATTTTGTACAGCTAGTGCTGTTGCATCATGAGATCCGGTGAACCGTACAGAATTAAAGGAATGCTCATCTTCCGATTGATAAACCCCTTGTTCCTGAAGTTCTATTTCTGGTATCAGGGCTCCTGAAGTGGAATTAGGGTCGCCAAAAGCAAAATCGGTTTCTTCTGAATTTGCTAGCAAGTCATCCAAAGATTCCATTGGATTATCCTTTTGAGTAATAATATAGGAATGATAGTATGGTTCACCATCTATAAGCTGTGTGATGATTGCTTTTGCACCGCTTTTCTCGTGGGCTACAACATATGTCAACGGTCCAAAATAGGCCATATCGATTTTGTCGTAATTCATCGCTTCCACAACACCATTATAATCGGGATAAACATCGACAGTGACGTCCTGTTCCATCGCATCGTCCAAAGTCGCTTGGAGTTTATCCATTGCCTCTTGCATTTCGCCTTCAGTCTGAGCCGGAATAACTCCGATGGTAAAGGTATCCTCTGTATCGTTATTTTCCTGTTCGTTTGCATTATCCTTCTCCTGATCATTCCCACATGCGGAGAGAAGGATGGTCAATCCTAAAATTAGTAATAAGTATGTCCATTTTTTCATGCTTCATCACCTCTTCATTTCGTTTAGACGTCTAATATTATGCGTCATTTTCATGAAGAAAAAGGACTCTTTTGAGCCCTTTTCCCTACAAACAGAAAGTTTATATCACCGTGATACGTCCGCAATTTTCACTGGAGACATCGCCGATAATCGCTGATGGAACTTTGCTGTTTTCCAGTTTTTGCAGTAGTTCATCAGCTTCAGCTTCTGGTACAGCAATTAGAAGTCCACCGGATGTGACGGCATCACACAAAATCAATTGGTCGACTTCGGTTATTTCCTCGCTGTAATCGATACAATCAGCAAGCCATTTATGGTTCTTCTTAGAACCTCCAGGAATAACATTTTTTTCAGCTAGCTCTTTGGTGCGGGATAGCAACGGTACTTGATCATAATGTACAGTAATTCCAACATTGCTGCCTTCCGCTATTTCCCGGGTATGGCCCAGTAATCCAAAGCCGGTGACATCTGTGCATGCATTGATGGTATGGTGTTCCATCGCTTCGGCAGCCTGTTTATTTAATGCAGCCATCACTTGCATTACTTCATCGGTTGATTGTTCGTCCAACAAACCGTTCTTGATGGCGGTTGTTAAGATTCCAACCCCGATGGGTTTTGTCAAAATCAGCTTGTCACCCGGTTTTGCACCGACGTTTGCTCGGATTTTCTCCGGATGTACGGTACCAGTAACTGACAAGCCAAATTTAGGTTCCTGATCGTCGATGGAATGACCGCCGACTAGTACAGCTCCTGATTCATTCACTTTATCAGATGAACCAGCAAGGATATCAGCGAGTATGCTTTTATCTAAGTCATTAATCGGGAAGCCTACAATGTTCATGACCGTTATTGGTTTACCACCCATTGCATAAACATCACTCAATGCATTTGCAGCTGCAATTTGCCCAAACATATATGGATCATCCACAATAGGAGTGAAGTAATCCAACGTCTGTACGAGGGCCGTATCTTCATTAATTTTATAAACACCTGCATCGTCTGATGTTTCCAATCCGACAAGCAGATTTGGATCCGGTACGGATTTTGGTAAGTGACGCAGCACCTGCGTCAGGTCCTCAGGACCAATTTTGCATCCTCAGCCACCTTTGCTCGATAAAGAAGTCAATTTTACAATTTCTTCTTTAGACATATATCCCACACTCCTTTTATACCTGAAGGACAGTGCTCAGCCATCTTGTACTTCTCATTTAATTAATCAAGTAGTTGTTGATATATCTCTGCTAAACGAGAAGCTTCCTGTTCACTAGAATGATGTTTTGAAATATAGCTGGCAGCAGCTTGTCCTATGGTTTGTCTTAAATTGTAATTATTCATGATTTTTTCCGCATAATCAAGAAATTCGTTTTCCTCATGGTAAATGAAGCCGGTTTGTTCATGAGTAACAATACTTCGATTCCCTTGGTTATTGGAAACTAATACTGGTATCCCGGCTTTCATCGCTTCCAATATCGTTGACGGTTGCCCTTCTGAAATAGAGGTGTTAAGCAAAACATCTGCCGAGTGGTATAGGGTTCCCATTTTTTCATGCTCAACCTGTCCATGATAATGGACCCAGTCTTTATTTTCTTCCACGAGTTGTTTTACTAGGGTTCCTTCTTCTTCTTCCAGTATCGGGCCCACTAGCGACAACCTGACATTAGAATGATCATCATGAAGCTTTTTCAACATTCGGATAGCCTCCGGAACATTTTTAATTTTCCTGATTCCGGCTGGCAGTAAAAATTGAAAGGTATCCGGTTCTTTTTCGGGCTTGTCATCTGTTTCAAGGAACTCATCTGTTCCTTGTGGGATGACATGGATTTTTCCGGCTGTTTCCGGTATTTCTTTCAAAAGGGTAGACTTGGCTTCCTCATTAAATACATGAATGGCGCCAGCTCCTGTCAACGAATCGATTACATCCGGTCTTGTCGATTTCTCATACAGAAATTGGCTTAAATCCGTGCCGGTAATGGTGATGACATATGTTTCCGGTTTATCTCTAAGCTGTTTCATAAACTGATAAGAACGGTAGGCATGGAAACCATGAAATAAATCGGCAGCCGGCAGCTGTTTCTGTTGATTATCAGCGGTGATGGAGATGATTTCTGTTTGTATTTCCAGCTTCTTTAGTGCATTAGAAATCCGTTGTACTGTTACAGTATTGCCGCGTTGTTGATGATAATTCGGCGTAGCCAGGATTATCTTCATCGTACACATCCTTTATAGAGAAGATCTTTGATGACGATTATAAAGCTCCCAATCCGCTGTTGTGAAATAATGGAGCAGAATGAAGATGGAGTGCGATGTTATTGCTCTTACTCTACCCCTTAATAGCAAATAATAAGCCGCAATCCTTTTCCAGGAATTGCGGCTTTGCTTTCCTTATGTATGGCGGGACTGTGTGGGAATCGAACCCACCGGAGACGGCACGCGCCTCCCTCAGGGTTTTGAAGACCCAGGGGGACACCAGTCACCCATCCAGCCCCATCAGTCATTATCGCCAAGCCTAAACAAGTTTATAATGAATTTTCCTGAGGTGCAAGTACAAAGACTCAATAATTTTTACCAGCTTACATGGGAATGGGAGGACGGGCAATACTATGCAGGAAATCGATTGAAAAGAGGTGGAAATAATGGGAAGAGATGAACACCGACATTCAAGAGGAAAAAATAAAGCCAAATTACCACAAACACCATCCTACGAAAAAAATAGAACCGGGGTCGATATCGACATGTCCAAAAACCCCCGAGTACAATACGGCATTAACGAAGAAGAGAAATAATCAGACTAAGATCGGGGTCTAAGATCGGGGTCAGTCCCCCTATCCGCAATTTTGCATAAATTGAAGGGAATAACGGAGAAAGGGGGACTGACCCCGAATCGGTCACATAGCATGCTTTTTATGTTTTGGGGTCAGTCCCCGAAACGCCGAGGAAAGCACTCAATCGTTGGGGCTGTGAGACAGTGTTGTCAGCAGAGGCACGGGTTGTTTAGCACTTGTATTCATAGGGGACTGTCCCCATTTAACAAGATTTTTGTTTTAAGAGTCGGAGGGGGTCAGTCCCCGAAGCTGTCCAAAATAATGGACACTTGCTTTGGAGGGACTGACCCCTCTTCCTGCTGACCCCTCTTCCTGACCCTTTTATTTTTCTTTCTTGATACTTACTGCTTGAATCACGGGCTTGGGATGATTAAAGTGATAGTATCATTACTGTAAGAAAGCGGGTGTGGGTAGATGGACGCTGCTTATTACACAATTGGAATGGCTGGTCATATTGATCACGGGAAAACGACATTAACCAAAGCACTGACCAATGTGGATACGGATCGTTTGAAAGAGGAAAAAGAAAGAAATATTTCAATAGAAGCTGGATATGCTCCTTTACATACAGAGGATGGGACGTACGTATCGATTGTGGATGTTCCCGGTCATGAACGGTTTATCAGGCAAATGATAGCCGGGGTTGCTGGAATCGACTTGGTGGTATTGGTTGTTGCTGCAGATGAAGGCGTGATGCCCCAAACAAAGGAACACTTGGAAATCCTGCAATTTCTTGGTATCAAAAGATGTATGGTGGCAGTAACTAAAATAGACCGGGTCGATCAGGAATTGCAGGAGCTGGTCGGTACGGATATTAAAGAAGCGTTGGAAGGAACCATTTTTGCTGATGCAGACATGCTATTTGTCGACAGTGTGTCAGGAAAAGGGATTGAAGAGCTTCGAACTTCTATTTTCACTGCTTTGAAGCAAGTGGAGTTCCGGGATCGTTTTGGCTCTTTCCGTCTGCCTATTGATCAGGTTTTCACTGTGCAAGGGCAAGGTACAATTGTTCGTGGAACCATTTACGAAGGGGTCGTTCGACAGGGCAGTTCGTTGACGGTATTACCTTCAGGAAAAAAGGCAAGGGCTCGTAATATTCAAGTTCACCATGAGGATGTGCAGGAAGCAAGGGCTGGGCAGCGCACCGCAGTAAATGTGACCGGAGTGGATCGAGAACAAATCAACAGGGGAGATGTCTTAGTCGCGTCCAATCACTTCTTGGTTAGTAAAACGATCGATGTATCGATTCGGTTAGTGGATGATATGCAGTTCCCGATCAAGCAGCGCGCTCCCATCAAGTTACACATCGGGACCTCTGAAGTGATGGGGAAAATCGTGTTTTTTGATCGGAATGAAGTACAAAAATCATCTGAAGAGATTGTTTGCCAATTACGACTGGATGACGAAGTTGTTGTTCGGAGGGGCGATCGCTTCATTATTCGGAGACCAACACCGGTAGAAACCATCGGAGGCGGCTGGGTAATCGATCCAAAAGGGGAAAAATACCGTTTTGGCAAGGAAACAATGGCAATGCTGGAACAGAAGAAGGAAGGTACCCCGGCGGATTTGGTTGCGGCCGTATTAGATGATCACATTATGTTGAATGAACAGCAAATCATTCAGTACACTTCTTTAGATAAAGCGGTTGTGAATGAAGCATTGAACAGCGGAATTCAATCAGGACAATTTCTTCCTTCAGGAGGAAAATATGTTTTGACGAAATCCTTTGAAACAGCTAAAGAACTCATACTCGGATATTTGAGGGATTTTCAAGAAAAGTATCCCATGCGCGCTGGAATGAACAAAGCGGAATTACGCCAAATACTTCGAAGCCGTTTTCCCAAGGCATTTATCGATTTTGTTATAGCCGAAATGCTTGATCAGAAGCTTTTAAAGCAACAGGAACAGTACCTGACAAATGCAGAATTCCAACAGCATCTACCAAACCGGTGGAAAGCGAGACTGGAAGAAATCATCGACCAACTGAACCAGGATGGATTGCAAATCCGGAAATGGGAGGATTACTTCCGTGACACACCGCTCCCTGAAGAAGTTGCACGAGATTTAAAAAGTTATTTGCTGCAAACAGAGAAGGCTTATGCGCTTACGGATGACATGGTCATCGACCGCCAGGTATTCCAACAAGCTGTAAAACAACTTCGTAGTCAGACCGGGGAAACGTTCAATTTACAAGATGTGAAAGAAGTTTGGAATGTCTCTAGAAAATTCATGATCCCTCTGCTTGAGTTGTTGGATGAGTGGGGTTGGACTACCCGTGAAGATGGCAACCGGCGCTGGCTGGTATCAGAAAATTGATTGCGACCGCAGCAGAATTTTTTTGTTTTTCGCCAAGCAAGTGATTAGGTAAAATAGATAAAGTGAAATGTAATGGAGGAGGTGCAAGATGAAATACGAAGTGACAATAGAATTTTGCATGCAATGAAATTATGCTCCAAAAGCCGCAAGTTTTGCGGAACAATTATTCACACACTATCGTTCTTCGATTACATCCCTCCAGTTGATTCCCAGTTCCGGAGGCGCTTTTGAGATTCATGTGAACGGTAGTATTCTGTATTCGAAACGAAAAACGGGAAAATATCCCGAAGTGGAAGCAATAATCAATCAAATGGATGCCTTAACCTAAACAGGCGTTTTTCGAAGGAGCCGGTAATTACACGGCTTCTTCTTCCTTTTGTCAATGCACAGGATTCGAATTAATGGGTTTAACGAGAACATTCGGGCTATAATGAAATATAATAGGATGTTAGGCACAATGGAGGACGAAGAGATGAAGCATTTGCTGCGGCAACTTCCGCCGGTTCATGAATTACAGCAGCACCCAAGATTCGAAAGCCTTACAAGACAATTTGGCTTTCCGGAAGAGGAAGTGACCAATACGATAAAAAACGAATTGGCTGCATTGCGCCAAAAGCTGCTGGATGGTGTTAACCCTGTTGAAAATAACGAGGATAAAAGCTTTATGGAATACATTTGGAACAACACCGAGAAGCGTTTGCGACGCTTTCAACAGGATCGACTTCGTGGCGTAATAAATGCCACCGGTACCGTTTTGCACACGAATCTTGGAAGAGCCCGTCTCAGTAAGGAAGCAATTGAACATGTTGGACAGGTTGCAGCCAATTACTCTAACTTGGAGTATGACATAGATGCAGGTAAACGAGGGTCGCGTCATGATATCATCGAGGATTTAATCGTGAAGCTAACGGGTGCTGAAGCGGCTATGGTTGTAAACAACAATGCAGCTGCTGTATATCTCGTTTTGCGAGCATTAGCGAATGAGAAGAACGTCATCGTTTCACGGGGACAGCTGGTGGAAATTGGCGGGTCTTTCCGTGTCTCTGCAATCATGGAGGAGAGTGGAGCTCGACTTGTGGAAGTCGGCACAACCAACAAGACACATCTATATGACTATGAAAAGGCTGTAGATGATGAAACAGGAATGGTTTTAAAAGTCCATACAAGTAATTTCCAAACGATCGGTTTTACGGAAACAGTCGGTACGAAAGAATTGGCAGAATGGAAAAGCCAATACCCGGGTGTCGTTTTTTATGAAGATTTAGGAAGTGGTGCGCTGTATGACTTTCAAGCAAAGGGAATCGGAAACGAGCCATTAATCAAGGAAGTCATCAAAGAGGGTGCTGATCTAGTATCCTTCAGCGGGGACAAGCTTCTGGGCGGCCCTCAGGCCGGCATAATAGCCGGAAAGCAGGAGCTGATTCAACGATTGAAAAAACACCAACTTGCACGTGTGCTGCGCGTAGATAAAATGACGTTTGCCGGGCTCGAAAAAACTTTGCGTGCTTACATTGCCGGAACCGCGTCAGAACAATTGCCTACCGTGCGGGATATCGTTAAAAGCCCGGAAGAAATCAGACGCCAAGCAGAAACAATGATAGCGCGGCTTGCGGATAAGCTTCCTCGTCTTGCATTTGAACTGTTAGAAGACACTTCCCAAATTGGCGGGGGC
>NZ_LN611425.1:1101113-1122417 GCF_000821245.2 Virgibacillus senegalensis | reverse complement strand
CGGCCCAAAGCTTGGCAGACATCTTGCGTTCAGGAAATCCCGCCATTATTCCGAGAATAAAGGAAGAAAAAGTATTGCTTGATTTTCGGACGATTTCCGAGCAGGAAATGAATAGTTTGTATGAACAATTACTCCATTTATTTCAAAATAGAAAATAACGAAGGAGGAATTACAATGAACAAAAAAATCACCGTCTTTTCGGACTTTTTATGACCTTTTTGTTTTATCGGGAAATTCCCGCTTGACCAGGTGGCCAAGGAAAATGACATAGAGATTGAATGGAAGGCTTTTGAACTCAGACCGGAAGGAGAAACAACCGCTGAACATTCACCGGAATATTATGAACAGGCAAAAGCCAATGTGGATCGCATGTCCAAGCATTATGGAATAGAAATGCGCTGGAATGATAAAAGCAAACATTCGCGCCATGCATTAGAGGGAGCGAAATTCGCCAAGGAATATGGAAAAGAAAATGAGTACCATGATGCTGTTTTTCGGGCGCACTTCCAACAGGACAAAACAATTAACGATATCGATACACTCGTCGAAATAGGGGAGAGCATTGGTCTTGATAAAGAATCGTTACGAGAAGCATTGGTTACGGGTCGTTATGAGGAGCAAGTATTAGCCGATGTACAACTAGCCAGGGAAATCGGGATTAGCGCTGTTCCTTGCTATATATCGGGAACTAAAGGAGTAATGGGCGCCCAAACGTACGATTCCCTGCTTCATTATTAGAACAATAGTACCGTTTTGAGTCTTGAAATTTTATTTTTACACAGGAAAACTGGCTTTCTAGCCAGTTTTTTGTTTACTTTTTTTCGTCGAAGGGAGGAATATTTTGAGCCGTATGGAATATATATGATTGGGATTTTAATTTGTATAATAATTGCGAAGCAGGTGGAAAGATGACATACATAATCGAAACGATGAAATTCCCAGTCGACAACTTTTTAGGAATGCTCCTCTATGTAATTTTGTTTATGAGCGTAGCGGCGTTGCTTGTAGGAATTCCTTTTCATTTCATTCCATATCAAGTGCCATATGCCATAAAAAATGCTGTAATAGGTTCGGCAGTCTTTATCGGCATTTTGGTCTGGTGGATGTTAATATTCTAAGGAGAAGTGCTTCTTCTCAACAACCATTTCGATCAACCTCTTGTTTTATCTTCCTCTATAGCTTCTCTATGAATCCAGTCAGGTTGTAAAAGAGAAAAAATAAATGCATCATGGGATTGCTTGTTTTGATACAGGTATCCTCTTAAGGTACCCTCTCTGGTAAAGCCCAATTTACGCAATAACTGATTGGAGGCATCGTTCTGGGGAAAAGTAATCGCGCCCATCCTGAATAAGGACAGTTCCAGAAAACTGTATTCCAGTATTTTATTGATTGCTTCCGATGCATACCCCTTTCTCCAATAATCCGGATCTAACTCATATCCAATTTCGGCCTTTTTACTGTATATGCTTAAATTGTTTAGTCCGGCAGTCCCTATGAAGCTGTTATCCTCTTTCAAAACAAGGCCCCAGCGGATTCCTCTCCCGCTTTTATAGGTTTCGTGCAGCGAATGAATTAGTTCTTCTGCTTGTTCCATATTAACCAGACTATTCATTCCATAATACCTGGTAACTTGATCGTTAGACATAATGTCAAAAAATCGTTTTGCATATTGCTTACCCATTTCTATCAACAACAGTCGTTCTGTTTCCAGTTCAGGAAAGTCCATGCTCATCCCGTCCCTTTTCCAAATAATATTCCTTGTGACAAAGCATGTGCTTCATTGTACGCTAAGTCGTCGGAAGATTCAATCACTTTTTTAGGGAGGGAGTGTTAGATTTGTGTTAGAGGTCATCTAAAGGCTTAGCATTGCCAAGCCTTTAGGATGTCTAGGTCCTTGTACTCTCTATAAAAAGGTCAGGCGCTAATATATCAAGAGAAGTTTTTTATGGGTAATCCCGGCTTAGTTTCATGGACGCAGCTTATTAGAAACGAACATTATTCTGTTTTAATTAAGCCTTGGTATTCTTCTTTCAGTTGATCCTTCAAAGTATTGAGGGGGATCGAGAAGACGGGTTCACCCATATAACCAGGAGCAATTTCGTATTGGCCAAAAGCAATGACTACATCGCCGTTTTCGATGTAAAAGGTTTGATCGTCCGTAACCGTATGAAATGCGCTTGTTCCTGTAAAGGGATCGTCTGGATGGAAATAGCTTCCTTCCTCATTTGCTTCCTGCTCTTCGATTTGTTTTCTGATTTCCTTATTGATGATTTGTTTGTAATTACTGTCCTCTTTAAATAAGTCAGATAGGCTTAACTGTTGGTTGGTCCCTATATCGATATTATAGTAATCGGTTCCTGTAATACCGTGTGCACCTCCGGTGAAGGTGTAAGTAGTGACAGTGAAAGACAGGATTTGATCTGTGTTTTTAAGCTCATAATCGATTTTTAATTCATAGGCATGGAATGGCCGGTCTTCCTGTTCTGCACTTTTTTGCCCCTGTTTTGCCTGAACGATTATTTCCTTCTTGGCTTCCAAAGCTTGTTTTTTGATTGTATTATTCAACTTCTTTTCAAATTTACGATCGGAAAGACCGTTTACAATCGGTATCTTTAAATCAAGCGTTACATAATCTGTTTTTTCCTGAATGACTTTTGATCCGACTATGATGCTTCCGCTGTGAGGTGCCTCATTTACAGGTTCAAACGATAATGCCCCTACTGGTTGGACCAGGGCAAAAAATAAAATGATGGTTAGTATTACCTTCCATGTTTTCTTCATCAAACGCAACCTCCTGTTTTTGTATAGCTTGCCAAATTCTCCAGCAATACATGCTTACACCATAAAAAAATAGCAGGAAGATTGTTGGTCAAAGGCGAAATAGTTGATAGATTGAGGAGAGAGGGGGATATTGATGCTTGTAATCAAACACATTAAACCAGAGAGTACTTATTCATTGCGTCATACGATTCTGCGGCCGAACCAAAGCATTTTACAGTGCCAGTATCCGGATGATTTCCAGAAGGATACCGTTCATTTAGGGGCATACTTAGACGGGGTGTTGATTAGCATTGCTTCTTTTTACCCGGAAAAACATCCAGAGTTTCAGGAAAGCAAACAATACCGATTACGGGGAATGGCGACACTGGAGGCTTATCGGAGACAGCAAGCTGCTACATCCCTGATTGAGAGAGGCGAATCGCTAATGAAGGAGAGGGAGATTTCCTTATGGTGGTGCAATGCTCGTACGAATGTCAGCGATTTTTATCAAAAATTAGGGATGGAGCAGAGAGGAGAAGTATTTGACATCGAGCCTATTGGTCCGCACCGCTTAATGTTTAAGAGGCTTGATGAAACACAGTAATTGGTTAAAGAATCAATTGGTAAAACCAAACATCTTGCCAACTATCAAATTTGTAGCCGACTTCCTTAAAGCTTCCGATAAATTTAAATTGAAAATAATCATGCAACTTGATACTTCCTCGGTTTCCTGCTGTTATCCCGCTTATTACCGAATGATACCCAAGTGTCTTTGCCTGCTGCAGGATCGATTCCATTAAAGATTTTCCTATTCCTTTTCCCTGACTGCGAGGATTGACATATACGGAAAGCTCGCAGGTGCGGCTATAGGCTGGTTTTTCACGATAGGGACTCAAACAGCTGTAGCCAACTACTCTTCCATCGATTTCAGCGACAATCAATGGAAATTGTCCGCCATATTTAGAGAACCACTTGGCACGTTGTGCAATGGTTTGCTTTTCTAAATCAAATGTAGCTGTTGTGTACTCCACCGCATGATTATATATTTCCAACATGGAAGGGATATCTGTTTTTTCTGCATTTCTAATGATCATCATATACCTCCTATTAAATCTCTCCCCATTTTAAGGGAAAGTCAGGAAAATGACTACTGTTGCTAACTATTAGGAAGAATAGGGATATAGGGGAGTTATAGCATAGTAAGTCAGCCACTGATTCCTATTAAAAAACAAAAGCAATCTTCGTTTCACAGTGATGCTTTTCGATTTGTTTGTATTTCCGTAAAACCGAAGTGGAAGCTCGTCTTTATAGTCCTTGTAATTCAGGCTGTTTTTTCCTTGTTCAAATTTGATATGATAGAATGGAAACTATTTAATGGAGGCAGTTATGGAAGATATATTGCAGTTAAAAGACAAACATATTGTAGTAATGGGTGTGGCCAATGAACGCAGCCTGGCATGGGGAGTGGCTAAGTCGTTAGCAAAAGCCGGAGCCAGACTGACATTTACTTATCGGAAGGAACGTTCTTACCAAAAATTGAACAAACTTCTGGAGAAAAGTGAAATAACAGCTGAGCATATTGTGGTCTGTGACATTAATGAAGACGAAAGCATCAAAGATGCATTTGCTGAGATACACGAGAAGGCAGGCACTATTCACGGTGTCGTTCATTCCATTGCCTTTGCCCACGGGGAGGATTTAAAAGGGGACTTTGTCCATACCTCTCGTAGCGGGTACGCTTTTGCTCAGGATACTAGTGCCTATTCGCTGATAGCTGTGGCCAGAGAGGCAAAACCTTATTTGGCAGAGGGTGCATCAATCATCACGATGAGTGCGCTTGGAGGAGAAAGAACGCTGGAAGGATATAAAGTAATGGGAGTGGCCAAAGCTGCCCTGGAATCCTCGGTACGTTATCTTGCCTTGGATTTAGGCGCCGATGGCATTCGGGTGAATACGATTTCTGCTGGTCCGATAAGGACTCTTGCAGCGAAAGGGATTCCGAGTTTTAATCAAATGCTCCACGATATTGAATCGAGAGCCCCGCTGAAACGGAATGTTACTCAAGAGGAAGTGGGAGATATGGCCACAGTTATGTTAAGTCCTTTATCAAGAGGAGTAACGGGCGAAACCGTTCATGTGGATGCTGGCTATAATATCATGGCTTAAATGCTTGGAAATTAGCTATCTAGAAAGCCACTTTGCAAGAATTTATTTCTTCTTGCAAAGTGGCTTTTTTTTGTTCATTCCCAGACTTTATTGTTTTTCAAGTCCTTACACTTTTCGATAAAAACTTCGGCATAATGCTTGGATTCGCTTCGGAAGTATACTCGGCTTTCCGCGGGCACGGCCTCAGCTTCCTCAGAAGAAGCTCGTTTCTTGCGGGATCTTCGGTCTCGTGCTGTTCCCGCAGGAGCCTGCGTATGCTGCCTACGCTTGTTGAAGTTTTAAATTGTTTAAAGCTTAAAACTTACAAAAAATCTATTGTGGTAATGGACAAAATATTTTCCTTCCGTTACTTTTTCCAATCCTCAAAAAGACCGCTGCCATTACATCCCGGACATATATAATGACTGGAGTATAGATACTTTTCTGGGAACATTTCAATTCCCCTGCCGCTGCAATCCGGGCATTTTCCCTGCTGCTCCATTTCCATTTCGCGTACTTTCTGGCGGGCCGCATTCCATTCCGTCAATTTCGTTAAAAGATGCATAAAAGATCACCTGCTTTTTTAATTAGATTGTGCGGATGAAAGTCACGCTATACAGATGCATCAACACATTTTTAACGAATCCGATTGCAGAATGACAGGAAGTATTTACCGTGATTTTTACCAGCTAAAACAAGGGAGTCGAAGCGCGCCTCTTATAGAAAGAAAAACAGGATAAATGGTGAATTTCTTCGGTTGCTATACGGTTTGCTCCATGTGTATATTTCAACCCAGTTGACAAATAGTAAATATGCCACAGTCCACTATAATGGAGGTTAACTGATGAAAAAAACATTTGTTACTGTTGCGGCGGCCGTTTTATTAAGTGGTTTAACTGGATGTAATACTAACAACCAGGAAGCACAATACCCGAATAATGACGAGGATTTTCGTCAGGTCGGTTTCCATGGCGGAGGACAAAATGGCGGGAATCCTGATAACGCCGATGGCAATGCCCAATTTTTTCTCAACCCAGGTGGACAGAGTCCTTATCCTAATATGAGGGAAAATCCACAGTTAAGACGAGAAAATGAAAATTCCCAACAGGATTATCGCCAGTTTGGCCAAGGAAACGATCAACCTGATACCCGACAAAATAACCAACAAACCGAACGTCAGAATGGCGAAACCAATAATAATGCGGATATCGGTAATATACAGCAGGAAGTAATCCGGTTAACAAATGTCGAGAGACGTAATAACGGACTTTCTGAACTAAAAGCCGATGCTGATTTGACTGAAGTAGCACAAGAAAAATCAACAGATATGTCTGAGAATAATTATTTTTCGCATACCTCGCCAACTTATGGTTCCCCGTTTGATATGATGCAGCAATTCGGTATCGAGTATCGATCGGCAGCAGAAAACATCGCATCAGGTCAACAGTCCGCAGAGGCTGTGGTACAAGCATGGATGGACAGTCCAGGCCACCGGAAAAACATTCTTAATGAGAATCTTACCCATATCGGGGTAGGGTTTGACTCCAATGGCAACTATTGGACGCAAATGTTTATTCAAAAATAACTAGAAAAGGGATTCACCAAATTGGTGAATCCCTTCAATAGTCTAGTCATTCTTTTTGGGATGAAGCGTATCGTGATCTTCTTCGGAAATTTCTTCGATAATTTCATCTTTCATTTCCGTTTTTACTTCTTCTTTAATTTCGTCGTACATTTCATCTTTCATTTCATCATACACTTCTGCCTTAACATCTTCCTTTAATTCTTCCCGGAATTGGTTTTTTAAGTTCGTTATGCGCCGTTTTCGCCTTCGTGTTCCTTCCAGCTTATAATCCCGGCTGAACATCATCATAATGGCTACAACCATCACCACCATGATAATGGCAAATGGCAAGGCGGCAATGATGGAGGCCGTTTGAAGTGCATCCAACCCGCCACCACCGCTCAGCAATAGTACACTGGCAGTTCCAGCAATCAAAAATCCCCAGACAAGTTTTGCCGTCATTGTTGGTGCCAGGCTTCCCTTGGAAGTCATTGCACCTAACACATAGGATGCTGAGTCAGCAGAGGTAATGAAGAAAATCAGGATCAACAAAATGGCAAGTATGTTAGTAATCGAGCTAAGCGGCAGTTCTCCCAAAGTTGCGAATAATGCGAGCTCTACGTCTCCTGTGACTAATTGCGCCAAACCTCCTGATCCGAACATTTCGACATTCAAGGCTGTACCGCCAAAGGTAGTAAACCATATGACAGCGAGTAATGAAGGAACAATCAATACACCTGCCATGAATTCTCTTATCGTCCGTCCGCGCGATATCCGGGCAATAAACATGCCCATGAACGGAGCCCAGGAAATATGCCATGCCCAAAAGAAAATGGTATTGGTTCCAAGCCACTGGCTGTCAGAGAAGGGAGTCATCGTAAGACTCATCGGCACTAAATTTGAGATGTAACCGCCTAAAGTGGAGACGAAATTCTCTGCGATGAACAAGGTAGGTCCGACAATGATGACAAATAATAATAGCACCCCGGCAACAACTAAGTTAACATTACTCAATAATTTAATCCCTTTGTTAACCCCTTTGGCTGCAGAGACCATGAATAAACAGGTAACGATAATAATGATCAGGATTTGGGTCCAGGCATTATTCGGGATGGAGCTGATGTAGGATAGCCCGCCGGTAATTTGCATGGCACTCAGGCCGAAAGTCGTTGCGACACCAGTACAAGTGGCCAGTACAGCTAGTACATCAATAGTCCGTCCAATCCAACCATCGGTCCGATCTCCGATTAATGGGTAGAAAGCGGAGCTGATCAATGCAGGCCGGTCTTTACGGAATTGGACATATGCAAGGGTCAGGGCCACGATGGAAAAAATTGCCCATGGATGTAAAGCCCAATGAAAGACGCCATAGCGAAGCCCGGCGATAGCTGCTTCGTTTGTTTCCGGCTGATAACCAACAGGCGTGTCTAAATAGTAAAGTACGGGTTCTGCAACACCCCAAAAGACAAACCCTACCCCAATACCAGCGGCGAACAGCATGCCAATCCAGGAGAACCAGCTGTATTCAGGTCTGTCGTCTGGTTTGCCCAAACGAAGACGCCCAAATGGACTGATAGCCAGCACGATGACGAATAAAACAAAGAATGCAGTAATCAGCATATAAAACCAACCAAAGCTTTCAATCATCCAGCCAAGTGCTTTACTGGCTGCCTCCTGCAAAGTGCCGGGGGAAGTAGCCCCCCATAAAACGAATAAAGCGACCAGAATTGCAGAAATGACAAATACAATACCTGGTTTTTCTGTAGAATAGGAATAATTTTTTTCAGTCATGAAATATGTCTGCGCTTAATTGGCGCAGATCACCCCTTTCTTTTGTAAATAGATTAATCGCAAGTGTGTAAAATAAGTATAGGCAGGAATCCCAGACTTTCGTATGTATAGCTGTTTTCTTTAATACCCCAGACGTCCAATAATGAAACCGTATCATTCTATAAGTAATGGTGTAAACACTCTATATGAACAAAAAATTATTCTAACTGACACAAGTTGGAAGACGAACGGGTCAATTGACAGAGTTTTAGCTGAGCAGGGGAAAGGGTATATCAATAAGTGCTAGAGCGATGACCAATATCGGAGGAACGCATATGAATGACGCTTTTTATTCTTTTTTAATCCCTTCCTATAATGAATCAGACAATATACTGCTGATCCATCAAGCGTTGACGGATGAATTAGAGAAGTTGCATTGTAGTTACGAGATTTTATTTGTCGATGATGGAAGCAAAGATGATACGTTCATAAAAATCCACCAGTTGGCAACAGAGCATGATGAAGTAAAGTATGTTTCTTTTACTAGAAATTTCGGCAAGGAGGCTGCACTGTTAGCCGGCCTTAGACATGCTCGAGGCGATGCTGTCATCATGATGGATGCCGATTTGCAGCATCCTACATATTTGATCGGCGATTTGATCGAAGGATATGAGGAAGGATTCAACCAGGTTGTCGCCAAACGTAATCGGGATGGCGATTCCAGAATTCGTTCTTTTTTATCGAAAATGTATTATAAATGGATTGATCAGGTTACCGATGTGAAGTTAAAAGATGGAGAAGGGGACTTCCGGCTGCTGAGTAGAAAGGCGGTGGAAGCTGTCCTGGAATTATCAGAAGGGAATAGGTTCTCAAAAGGGTTGTTTTCCTGGATAGGGTTTGAAAAGAAAATCATCTATTATCGAAACCATATCCGGGGAAATGGTGATTCAAAGTGGTCTTACAGAAAACTGATTAATTACGGGATTGAAGGGATTGTTTCCTTTAACCAAAAACCTCTCCGCATCTGTTTATATGGTGGTTTGATTATCATGTTTCTGGCCCTTTTGTATATTTTTCTTATGTTTGTCCAGATTATTCGGACAGGCATCGAGGTGCCGGGTTACTTTTCGATCATATCCTCGGTGTTGTTCCTTGGTGGTGTTCAGCTGGTCAGCTTGGGAATAATCGGGGAATACGTCGGCAGAATTTACGCGGAAACAAAACGCAGGCCACACTATTTGATTCGAGATACGAATATGGATAGGGATTTATGATGAACCGGATTAACAATGAGTTCACCCGTTTTATTATTGTTGGCGGCCTGAACACCGCTCATTATTATCTTATCTATTTAATTTGTTATAACCTTCTTAGCTGGCACTATTTAGCATCACATGTAATTGCTTTTGTTGTCAGTATGGTAATTTCGTTCTTTCTGAATGTCTACTTCACTTACCGTGTCAAACCTACGTTTGCAAAATTTCTGCAGTTCCCGCTGACGCAGCTGGCCAATGTAAGTTTGTCATCGTTTTTAATGTTTGTGTTTGTCGACTTGTTAGGCTGGAATGGAAATGCAGCGCCGTTTGCTGCCCTGTTTTTAACAGTGCCAGTCACATTTTTGATTACTGGAAAAATACTGAAAAAGTAATGGTGGCAGTCTATGAAAAAATATAATTACTATGCAAAGCTTGTCGGCTTCAGTGTCCTGGCTGCAGTTGCAGCCCACGCATTTTTTTTATACCAATTGGGTCAGGGAGGCTTGATGGCTGGTCCAAATGACGGCCTCTCGCAAATGGCCCCTTTCCGAAGCATGCTCTACCAACAGTTTACTGAAGGTAATCTATTCTATTCTTTTATCTATGGGCTTGGAGGGAGCACCTTCACCCAGCTTGCTTATTATTATGGGATCAATGCTTTTTTTTACATAACGACAATTGCTGTGTACAGCTTGGAACTGCTGTCGATTGTCAAAGAGCCGAATGTACAGTTTTGGCTGCAAGCAACGGTTTTTATTAGTATAGTGCGAATGACCATTGTACTGGTTATTAGTACTTGTTTGTTCCGTTATATGAAAATGAATGCAGTTCCTGCTTTTACAGGGGCTTTATTATATGCTGCCTGTGTCATGTATTTTCGTCATGTGACATACTGGGAGTTTTTTGGTGATGCCTTTTTATGGTTGCCGCTGTTAGTACTGGGTGTAGAAAAAGTAATTCGGGAACAGAAGCCATGGTGGTTGATCACGGCAATGGCTGTTTCCTTGTTCGATAACTTTTACTTTGCCTTTACGAACTTTTGTTTCATCGGGATGTATGCCGGTCTTCGATTGTTCATTCGGTTGACGGTGGAAGAAGCAAAACCGATGATTCAATTAAAGCAGTATGCGAAAGCGATTCTTTTGGGTTTTGGGATTGGATCGGTTGGTTTTGTTCCTGCAGTTTGGGGGCTCTTTCATAACTTTCGGCCGGGTTATGACCATGATATACCTTTATTGGACAATACAAGTAATATTTTATTTGATAGCCATCTTTACTTGCTTCCAGCTATTTTTGTTTTGTTTGTTTTTATTTCTCCGTTGTACCGCAACAACGTCTTTCGTTTGTTTACCTTTTTGGCATTGTTGTTCACTTTTTTACACTTTGTACCACTGGCAGCCAGTTTTTTCAATGGTATGTCCGCTCCACAGCATCGATTTGAATATGTGGGTTTCTTTTCGATTGGAGGGGCCGTAGCGGCAGGATTACACCATTTCCATCGACTGGACTATCGAGAATTGATTCCGGCAACTGTCCTGATGGTTTATTGTTATGTTGCTTTTTATGTTCACGACGAGTCCTTATCATTGGAAGACACACTGCCGATGCTGGCTGCAGGTGCTGCGGCAGGAGTTTTGTTGTTGACGGTTGGAGCTGTAAGAAATCGATTGGTATGGAAATGCTTAATTGTTTTTTTACTCCTATCACATTTAATTATGGTTAATCAGTTCCAAGTCGAAAAATTATATGAGGGGGGAGAAGTGAAGGAATCTACGAAAGATTATGTTGCCAGCAGTGATTATTACTCTGAAGAACAGAAACGCTTAATTGATGATGTGATCGCCTCGGATAAGGATGTGTTGCCGCGTATCGAATGGAAAACCGATGGAAGGAATAATACGCCGCTTATTCAAGGATTCCCGGGGACGAGTGTGTATTCCAGCATACTAAACAAAGAATTATTGTATTTCTATTATTACGACTTGGAGATTGATATGAAAAGGGAGAGTGTAAGCCGTTTGTCAGGTTTTGGGGACCGCGCCAATTTGTACAGTTTGTTCGGCGGTAAGTATATCATGTTTGAAAAAAACGAGAAGAAAAACATTCCCTATGGTTTTACCGAGTATATGGAAAGTGAACATTATATGGTTTACCGTAACCGAAACAGTCTCCCGTTTGTCCGTACATCAAATCGGATATACACGGAATCCGCATTGGCAGATGCGTCTGTGCTCGATCGGGAACATGCTATGTTGAATGGGATCGTGCTGGCTGACGAAAACGAGCAGCATCAGTCGGCTGAATTAGATACTGAACAAAATGTAATCGATCGGGCAAAGATCAGACCGGTCGATGCCTCATATGACGGCAATCAATTGAACGTTACCGGTAAAACAGGCGGGATTGATATTTACCCGGATAATCAAGGCCGTTCAGACATCGAAGACTATTATCTATCTTTTTATTTGTTGAACAATGACAAGCATGCCCCGTTATATCCGCTGCATGTCAACGAATATAAAACAAGCAGAAAGTCCAGACAATCCATTTATCGGACAAAGGTGGATCATATTACGATACGGGTGCCGCAAGAGGAGGTTATTTCCCTCAGGGTTCCCAAAGGGAGTTATTCATTGAAAAATATTGAACTATTTAAGGAGGATTATCAAGAATTAAAAAGGGCTGACAAACAAAAAGGGGTAAATGCTGAGGTTGAGTTAAAAGGAAACAAAATAGAGATATCGTTTGAAAATAAGAGGGGAGATCGCTACATGACAGTGCCTGTTCCTTATGAAAAAGGATGGCGTGTGTATATAAATGGGGAAAAGCAGGAAATCGACAAGACAAATTATGCTTTTCTCGGTACTAAAATTCAACCTGGTCATAACAACATTAGAATGGTCTACTATCCCCCTTATTTTGGTTTAACAGTGGCGGTAGCACTTGTTTCCCTTATTTTGACGGGATGTTGGAATTGGAAAAGAAGGAAAAAACAGGACGGCTAAGGCTGTCCTGTTTTTTTACTTCGTGTAGTTTTGCCATAGTACTGCCAGCATGAGAATCATGACAATATCAAGCCTTGCCTCAAATAGGAATGGAAAAAAGCCGGTATGAAGAACTGGAATTTTTGTCAACAGCAAAGCTCCGATCATGATGATTAATAAAGGAATGACTGCTCTCTTGACATAAAGCTGGAACAAAATAAATCCTCCAGCTATTACTTCCGTCAAAGCAACCAGTAAGACAAATGTACCTGGAGCAGGAAGGCCGGTGTTAGCAAACACCTTTTGAAAACTAGGCTCTAGCAATTTTAAAATACCTGAAACAATAAAAACATAAGCGACACCATAACGGATTAGTTGTAGGGATGATATCGATAACCGCAATTTTTTCCTCTCCTTTTAAATGTATTTCTTTCTTTTACATATATGCCGTCTTTGGGACAGCCTATGACTCTAAAAGTATTTTTTGAAAAAAACTGAAATTGTATTTCCTTTAAAAGTAAAATAAATTACTATTAAAAGTAAAGGGGGCGAAGAAAGTGGATGACTTCAAACTTAATGTTGATTTACTTCGCAAAAGGGTACCAAATTTAACCGTTGCAGCCCGTTCTGTCGGTTTAAGGCCAGCAACTGTGTCGAACCTTTGTACTGGTAAAATCCCTGTGGCTAGAGCAGAGGTAAGAACTTTGGTACGGTTGGCGTCGTTAGCAAGTTGCAAACTGGATGATTTAATTATTCAAAAAGGAGGAGAAACAATGATTGAAACTGGAATCAAAGTGCTCGATTTATTTGCTCCCCTTGTAAAAGGTGGGAAGACTGGGTTGGTTGCAAGAGCAGGAATGGGGCAACAGGTAATGTTGGCAGAGTTATTTTTTCGATTGAAAAAGCAAGGTTTCCGCACCTTGTTCTTAGCGGATGGCCGAAAAAGCAGTATAGCCGATGCGATTGCAGAAGCAGAATTTTACAGTTCTTCTACAGATGAAATTTTTGATTACATTGAGGCATCACAGCCAGCAGAAGTTATTTTGGGAGTGGACCGTTCCATCTTTTTATCTGATAAGTTTTACCGATTGGAGGAGCAATTAAATGAAAGCGGCTTAAAAAATGTAACGTTTGCTGTCATAGATATAAGCGGGGAGGCAGTCGATGAAGACTTACCATATGGACCGCTTGAAACCTTATGGGAATTTGATATGGAACTTGCGGCTAAGCATGCTTATCCTGCTGTCAATCCATTGACATCCATTTCGACCATGGTAGAGGAACTCAATTTAGACAACAGTCATATGGAAGTACAGCAACACGCACGTAAAGTGATACGCCGCTCAAAAGAATTAGCATTTGTTGTAGAGCAACGGGGGATAACAAGTCTTTCAGAATCAGATACAACTATTTATGAACGCGGCAAAAAATTGGCTGCTTTTTTAACCCAACCATTGTTTGTTGCAGAGGAATTCTCCGGCAAGGCAGGAAAGTCTGTTCCGCTTTCGAATACCTTGGAAAATGTGAAGGCAATCATGGAAGGGAAAGCAGATAATCTGACCGTTGAAAAACTTGAATATATTGGAGAACTGACCGTTTAATGGTTATCTTGGACCTGAAATTTCCATTGCAACTTGAGAAGAAACGTGGTATATTTAGTTGGCGATGAGCTAATTTGCGTAAGACGAACAGATATGCGTATGCTAAACGCCGAAATGTGGTCGGCGGTCTTTCGCCGCAAACGTAAAGCCTCCTGCCAGGACAGGGGGCTTTTTTTCATACATAAGATTATCATTTTATCTACGCAAAAAGCTCGCTTTTTAGCGAGTTTTTTTGATGTCATTGCATTCTGGACATGGGGGGTTTTTATTCATTGGCGGCCATGTTCCTTTTGTTATCTGATTCATACCAGGTGGCAAACGCCTCGACAAAACTTGGATCCCATTGGGTCCCCTTTCCGTCTTTCAAAATTTCAATCGCTCTCTCAAAAGAGATTCCTTTCCGATAATTGCGGTTTGAGGTCATCGCATCGAATGCATCAGCTACAGCCAGGATTCTACCGAACATCGGGATATCTTTTCCTGCCAGCTGGTCCGGATAGCCCTTTCCATCATAACGCTCGTGATGGTGCCGGACTCCCGGGAGCAATGGTTCGATGGTCTCTCTCGGTTGAATTTCTTGTAGAATTTGTTCACCGATTAAGGGATGGAGTTTAATGGTTTCGTACTCTGATTCGGTAAGTTTGCCGTCCTTTAACAAGATTTTATCCCGGATACCGATTTTGCCAATATCATGGAGTAATGCGGATTGTTTTAATAAAGTTAACGAGCTTTCAGGTAAGCCGTATGTTCGGCCGATATGTTGAGCATACTCGGCGACGCGCAAGGAATGTCCTGCGGTATAAGGATCTCTTGCATCTAGCGTAGCCGCAAAAACCGTAAAAAAGCTTTCATGTAATTGTTCACTCATTTTTTCTTTTTCCGAAATGGAATCTGCCATGTGGTTAAATCCATCGATTAGATGACTAAATTCATCCGAATAGTAATTGTTTAACGTTACCAGGTTACCTTTTTCTACTTCCCGGATACCATTTTGCAGCAGTTCAAGCGGCTCCTGAATATTCCGGCTCAACAGGCTGGAGCCGAATAGAGCGAACAACAGGACAAAGCTTACCACAACGATTGCCCACACCATATATTCCGTCATTAAATCTGAACCGAATTCATAAAGTCTCAGCGTAGTAGCTGCGGCAAACAAAAGCATTGGGAAGACACTCAGAAATGCAACACTGATCTGAAACTTTTTTTTGATTGTCAGCAGTATGGTTGTTCCTTTGGATATATCTTTTTTATATAGCTCCGTTCCCTTTTCTTTTAAATAGTTCAAAATCTGGCGCATGATTATACTGGTTAAGAAGTATTCGATCATTCCATGCATGAAAGCGATCAATAATGCCGCTACACAGGCAATAGCTATGAAATAGTAAGGAATATCCAGTCCACCTAACTGTATCGCCAAAATAGTAAGAACAGACGCTGGAGCTGTTATGCCGGCAAAATGGGGGACCATAATCCGTTGAAACGAAAGCAGCGGAAATCGTTGAGCGCATTGATAGGCAGCTTCCAATTCTGTCAAGGAAGGGAACGCTGCCTTCAGTACTTTCTTGATCGGAGAAATATGTTTGGAATAAACGCTATATTCCATTGTCAGCATCAATGTAAAAGAAATAGCAACTATTCCTAAGAATATCAACGCTTCTTGGAAAGAGAATTGCAACGGAGGCAGCATAAATATACTGCAAAAGCTTAATACAGCGATAATCGAGCCAATCAAGTGGTTGATCGTTAATTTTGTGGCCAGTTTGTTATAAGACATGGATGTACCTTCCTGATATGTTATAAGTAAATGCTTCCTATCTATTATAATAAAAGAAGTCGAAAAAATGGGAGATTTGTCATAACTTTTTTGATAGGCGTCCGGATATTTGTGGTAACATAGTTTACGTGTGAAATGTTCTGGTTCGAACTTGTTTACATACTTGTAAAAAAGAGGGAGCAGGAGGAGCATAATGAAAAATATCGTAGAAGTACAGGGACTTAAAAAAAGATATAAGGATTTTCAAGCAGTGAGAGGTATTGATCTGGAGGTAGGAGAAGGGGAGATTTTTGGATTTCTCGGGCCAAACGGAGCAGGAAAAAGCACCACGATTAATATGTTGTCCACCATCATTAAACCTTCGGAAGGAACAGCCAACATCAATGGATTCGATATTGTGAACGAAAAAAACAAAGTCCGGGCAAGCATCGGGCTTATTTTTCAAGAATCGACGCTTGATGAAAAGCTGACTGCAAATGAAAATCTGATGCTCCACTGTAAGTTTTACGGAGTTCCAAAAGAAAAGCGGGAAGAAAGAGTAAAAGAAGTTCTGGAAATCGTGGACCTGGAAAATAAGCGAAGTAATATCGTGGATACTTTTTCAGGCGGAATGAAGCGAAGACTGGAAATTGCACGTGGTCTGCTTCATTATCCTCGGGTTTTGTTTCTTGATGAACCGACGGTAGGGCTTGACCCACAAACGCGTAACCATATTTGGGAATATATCCTGCGTCTAAAGCAGAAAGCCGGTATCACTATCTTCCTGACCACGCATTATATGGATGAAGCGGAGATATGTGACAGGGTTGCCGTAATGGATCATGGAGAATTGATTGCGCTTGACACTCCTGACCAGCTAAAAACCAATGTCGGAGGGGACATTATTGAAATCGAAACAGAGGACAACCGGGCAGCAGCGGCTTTGCTTGAAAATAAATATGAAGCAGAAGTGAAAGAGGCGGAGGGATCACTTACCTTCCAGGTTGAAAAAGGGAGCGAGTTTCTCGTTCAGTTTGTCAGAGAATTCGACATCCCGATTAAAACGGTGAATCTCCGACGCCCGACTTTGAATGATGTGTTCCTGTCACTGACCGGAAGAGAAATACGGGAAGAGACTGTCTCGGCCAAGGATAAGATGAAGAGCAGATTTAGAAGAGGGGGCGCTTAAATGGAAGCGATGTTTGCAATTTGGCAGCGAGACGTCCTGAAATTTTTCAGGGATAGGGCCAGGTTGATTGGTTCTTTTGCAATGCCTTTTATGTTCTTGATCCTTTTCGGTAGTGGAATGAGCGGTGCAATCGGATCGATGATGGGAGGCGAGCAAGCAGCAGGTCCGCTCCGTGACTTTGACTTCGTTGAATTCATGTTTCCGGGAATTATCGGTATGACGGTTTTCAATACGGCGATTTTTTCTGCTTTATCGGTTGTTCAGGACAGGGAATTCGGTTACTTGCGGGAAATCCTTGTTTCACCGATGTCCAGGACGTCCATTGCCATAGGTAAGGTACTAGGAGGTAGTACCGTGGCTTTATTCCAAGGATTGATGATGCTTGTTTTTGTTCCGTTTATCGGTATAACGATTACGGTCCCGATCATTCTCCAATTGATCCCTGTCATGTTTTTAGTTGCTTTTGCCATTTCATCCATCGGACTTTTAATTGCCACGAGCTTAAAAACGTCCCAAGGCTTTCAAATGGTTATCCAAGTATTGATTTTTCCGATGTTGTTCTTGTCTGGAGCGTTATTTCCTTTGAATGGCATGCCTGCCTGGATGAACTTTTTGGTGAAAATCAACCCCCTGACATATTCAGTCGATATGTTTAAGAAGATCATTCTTCGGCCGGAGGACTTGGCGCCTGCTTTGCGGGAGGCAATGGGTCTGAATTTGGCGGTCTTCGGTCATGTCATATCTTTTGCGGAGGAAATGATAGTGGTTTTGATTCTCAGTATCCTGTTTGTTGTATTGGCTACCATTCGTTTCAATCGATCAGAAGCTTAACTTGTCTAAATAAAAGGAGGAAAAGGGTGAGAGTCGGAATGACAGAATATTTGTCTGTTAAAGAGGATAATGGGATGAAAATCATTACGAACGAACATCATAAAACGTATTTTCAATACAAGGATAACCAGTCCGTTGTTCTGCTGGCAAGAGATTGTGATTCATTCATTTTAATCAAGCAGTATCGGGAACCTGTCGGAGATTATGTTGTCCAGCTTCCAGGTGGAGGGGTACGATATGGAGAGGATTTAGATGCCGCTGTAAAACGCGAATTTGCAGAAGAGACTGGCTTACGCTGTGAGAAACCCATGTACTTAGGAATAATGTATGCTGCTTCCTGGATTACGAATGAGGTAACGCATGTTTACTATAGTGATTCTATTAGCTCTGGATCAGGCCAAAAATTGGAAGCCCATGAGGAAATAGATGTATTGAAAGTTCCGATTGACGAGTGTATCGAACAAATCAAGCGAAATGTTTACTACGATACAGAGCTTTGCTTTGCGGTGCTTCAACTCTCTTTGCGCGGTTTTTTACTGTCTTATTGACAATAATTTGCCGCCCGGCCGGTCATAATAAACGGAGATGTTTATTATCGGAGGGTTGGAAATGGAAATCAAAAGTGAATTCACCAATTGTTACAGTGAGTATGGCCGCCTTAAAAGGGTGGTCTTGTGCGAGCCCCAATATATGACGATTCGGGATGTCATCAATGAAGTGCAAAAGAAATTTAAAAATGAAGGAATCCATATCGAGAAAGCAGTTCAGCAGCATCGTCAGTTTGTCAGCAAGCTTCGGGAATTCGGAGTAGAAGTGGTATTGTTGCCTTATCATAAAAAATATCCGGAACAAGTTTTTACACGTGATATCGGTTTTACGCTCGGTGAAACGATATTTGTAGCAGAAATGGCCAGTGAAGTAAGAAAAGGAGAACAGGATGAGTTAAAACAGTGGCTTGAAGATGAGGAAATATCCTATTATAACCTGATAGGCAACCGTATAGAAGGCGGAGATGTCATGATTGATGGAGATGTGGTTTATATCGGCCTCAGCAATCGGACCAACCTGCAGGCAGCCGAACATTTAAGCAGACTGCTGACCAATTTTGAGGTCATTCCGATTGCTTTCACAGAAAAATTTTTGCACCTGGATTGTGTATTCAATGTGATTTCTCCCACGGAAGCACTGTATTTCCCGGAAGCATTAGGCCAAAAGGACATCGATTTTCTTGCATCTAAATATGATTTAATAGAAGTCAGCAAGGAAGAACAATTCCGGCTTGGGACCAATGTTTTGAATATCGGTGACAACCAAATCTTCAGCCTTCCTGTAAACAAACAAGTAAACGAGCAGCTGCGGGCAAGGGGTTACCGTGTGATCGAAGTGGATATAACCGAAATCATCAAGTCTGGCGGGTCCTTTCGTTGTTGTACATTGCCGTTGCTCAGGGATTAATATAAAAAGAAACCAGCAAAATATCGGGAGGCCACTGAAAAAGTCCTTTCTAAACCAGAAGAGATTTTAAAGTTTGTTGTTGATTCTCACGAATCGCTTATCGGTGGATGCTTGCCGCGGGCACGGCCTCAGCTAACTTGGTCAAGAAGATCACTAACCAAGTGGATCTTCGGCTCGAGCTGTTCCCGCAGGCGTCACCACCGAACGCTCATCGTANGATGTATTGAAAGTTCCGATTGACGAGTGTATCGAACAAATCAAGCGAAATGTTTACTACGATACAGAGCTTTGCTTTGCGGTGCTTCAACTCTCTTTGCGCGGTTTTTTACTGTCTTATTGACAATAATTTGCCGCCCGGCCGGTCATAATAAACGGAGATGTTTATTATCGGAGGGTTGGAAATGGAAATCAAAAGTGAATTCACCAATTGTTACAGTGAGTATGGCCGCCTTAAAAGGGTGGTCTTGTGCGAGCCCCAATATATGACGATTCGGGATGTCATCAATGAAGTGCAAAAGAAATTTAAAAATGAAGGAATCCATATCGAGAAAGCAGTTCAGCAGCATCGTCAGTTTGTCAGCAAGCTTCGGGAATTCGGAGTAGAAGTGGTATTGTTGCCTTATCATAAAAAATATCCGGAACAAGTTTTTACACGTGATATCGGTTTTACGCTCGGTGAAACGATATTTGTAGCAGAAATGGCCAGTGAAGTAAGAAAAGGAGAACAGGATGAGTTAAAACAGTGGCTTGAAGATGAGGAAATATCCTATTATAACCTGATAGGCAACCGTATAGAAGGCGGAGATGTCATGATTGATGGAGATGTGGTTTATATCGGCCTCAGCAATCGGACCAACCTGCAGGCAGCCGAACATTTAAGCAGACTGCTGACCAATTTTGAGGTCATTCCGATTGCTTTCACAGAAAAATTTTTGCACCTGGATTGTGTATTCAATGTGATTTCTCCCACGGAAGCACTGTATTTCCCGGAAGCATTAGGCCAAAAGGACATCGATTTTCTTGCATCTAAATATGATTTAATAGAAGTCAGCAAGGAAGAACAATTCCGGCTTGGGACCAATGTTTTGAATATCGGTGACAACCAAATCTTCAGCCTTCCTGTAAACAAACAAGTAAACGAGCAGCTGCGGGCAAGGGGTTACCGTGTGATCGAAGTGGATATAACCGAAATCATCAAGTCTGGCGGGTCCTTTCGTTGTTGTACATTGCCGTTGCTCAGGGATTAATATAAAAAGAAACCAGCAAAATATCGGGAGGCCACTGAAAAAGTCCTTTCTAAACCAGAAGAGATTTTAAAGTTTGTTGTTGATTCTCACGAATCGCTTATCGGTGGATGCTTGCCGCGGGCACGGCCTCAGCTAACTTGGTCAAGAAGATCACTAACCAAGTGGATCTTCGGCTCGAGCTGTTCCCGCAGGCGTCACCACCGAACGCTCATCGTGGAATCAACAGAGGGTAAACGAAAAACGAGCTTTGGTTCCTTCTCAAATGACTTCGACAAGACGTTCCGAATAGTCCAGCTCAGCTTCAAGCGTATCTTCGGTTGGTTTCTCAGGAAATTTTTTCTTCATGGATCCATCGATAGAATAAATCATTTTACGGACGTTCTTGGAACGGCTATGCAATACTTCTTGAGGGGATGTTTGATTGTATCGAGCCTTGGTGTGTGTCGCATCAAGGATGAGAGACTTCTATTGAATCACGCCTTTCTCAAGAGCGATCTCTACGGTTTTTCCCATCAGGAGATCTAAAAGGTTGATGTCTTTCAGACGTTTACGACGGGAGTAAGCTAATAAGCTGGGATAAATGTCCTTCGGGTCTCGAAGGCATGCGCATGCAAGGTGCGATGGCGATTTTCACAGCTAAATGTAAAACGAATCGTTAAACTAATGAAGGAATAGAGGGCACAAATCACTTGAAATTAGATAAAAAGCGGTCTGTATGGAAATCAAATTCCATACAGACCGCTTTTTTT
>NZ_LN611425.1:1077040-1101067 GCF_000821245.2 Virgibacillus senegalensis | reverse complement strand
CATCGATAGAATAAATCATTTTACGGACGTTCTTGGAACGGCTATGCAATACTTCTTGAGGGGATGTTTGATTGTATCGAGCCTTGGTGTGTGTCGCATCAAGGATGAGAGACTTCGATTGAATCACGCCTTTCTCAAGAGCGATCTCTACGGTTTTTCCCATCAGGAGATCTAAAAGGTTGATGTCTTTCAGACGTTTACGACGGAAGTAAGCTAATAAGCTGGGATAAATGTCCTTCGGGTCTCGAAGGCATGCGCATGCAAGGTGCGATGGCGATTTTCACAGCTAAATGTAAAACGAATCGTTAAACTAATGAAGGAATAGAGGGCACAAATCACTTGAAATTAGATAAAAAGCGGTCTGTATGGAAATCAAATTCCATACAGACCGCTTTTTTTTAAAATTCTACTTTTTAAAGACCTTCAGTTTTTCAGTGGCCTCGCAAAATATCGCTGGTTTCTTTTTTTATATATTGGGGGGAGTTTATTTAATCATCGGGGAGTGGCTAACATAAAAGATGTGCCATCCCCGTGTATTTCTGTTTTGTGGCTGCTATTTATGAAAATCTATGTTTTCCACAACAATTTGTTCAGGGTCCCAATCAGTGTGGGGGTTCGTATCAATCAACTCAGCGGTAACCTGTTGTCCGACCTGAAAATGGTCAGGATTTTGAACCAAGATGGGATTTCCATCGATATAAAGCAATTGTTCTTCTTTTTCTATCAAAGTTACTTCACCTTCGACATCTATCTTTTCAGCGTCATCTTGCTGTTGACAGCCTGTGAAAGCCACTAACATGATTGATACCATCACAACTGTTCGAAATGATGTTTTAATAAGATTCATGGGTTCAATCTCTCCTGCTGCGGGTTATTGTTTTTAATTGTTACCCTGCCGTTCGAGCGGATAAACCTACTGATACGTTGTCTTTTGTATAGGAATAGAAGAGGAAACAATCCATAAGAGTTTTAAAAGGGGAGGTAAACTCTGATTGCTTCTAGAAACTGGAACGTTGTTTCCTCTTAATAAATAAGACGATTTTCTTCATAGGTTTGTTTCATTTTTTTATGATTAAAAAGAAAATTTTTTCAGGGAGGTTGGAAATTTCGGTAGCCAAGTGTACTTCTCCAACTTTTGTATGGGAAGGCTCGCAAAACAGTGGGGTTTCTTTTTTTATATAGCATGAGCCATATGCATAGAAGTGTCTCGTTGTGGGCAGATTACTAGAGATATTTTGGTAAGACTTGAGGTGGAAGCTTGTCAGTTCTCAAAAAGGAGTGCACGTCATATGAAAGCAAAAATATTATTACTCACATTTCTACTGGGGTTCTTGGGGTCAGTCCCCGTTTTTGCTTCCCCGGAGGAAGCGGAAGAATCTGGTGGAGAACATAATTGGGAACGAATGGATACAGAGTATGAGACCATTCCAATCGATACCCATACATATACTGTTTGGCGTAACTTTATCCGAAAAACTCGCGAATGTGAAATTTCCCATCGAGTGAAGACAGATGTCTGGTATTGTGACCTGCATCACCATACGCGCAGTGCTTCCACTATCGAAGAGGTCATTCACAGTGAAAGGCACAGCCATTAATTTTCCAAGATAAAGATCGTTGGAAAATTCGAAAGGGGGAAGCTTTGTGGATCATTTAGAAACAGCCAGGGCAATGTTTGGAACTACAATGGCTTTTCATATCATTTTCGCTACATTGGGTGTCGGTATCCCGCTCATGGTTTTGTTTTCCGAACTATTGTATCAGAAAACCAAGGATCGGGACTTTGCTGTAATGGCGAATCGCTGGACAAAAGGATTTGCTGTTTTGCTCGGGGTTGCCATACCCTCCGGAACCATTGCCGGGGTACAATTGTCCCTGCTGTGGCCAGGGTTTATGGAAGTAATCGGTGAAGTAATGGCCCTTCCTTTTCAAATTGAAATTTACGCCTTTTTTGTGGAAGCTTTGTTCATGTCGATCTATGTATATGCTGCCGATCGAATTTCTCCATGGATGAGGATAGTGAGCTTGTGTTTGGTTGCCTTGGGAGCAGTTGCATCCGCTATTCTTATTACGAATGTACATGCATTCGAAGGGACGCCTGCAGGGTTTCGCATTGAAAATGGGGAAATAGTCGATGTCGATCCATGGGCAGCTTTCTTTAATCCGTCCTTTTTTACGACGGCCGGACATGTAGTGGTGTCGGCTTACACTACTGGTGGGTTTGTGATTGCCTCGATTGCCGCTTTTAAAATGCTGAGACAGCCTCCAGGAAGCAGAGTACGCAGATTCCACCAAAAAGCTTTACTGTTGGGGTTGACAGTAGGTGGGATATTTTCTTTGCTCACCGCATTAAATGGACATCAATCTGCACAGATGCTGCATGAATACCAGCCTGAAAAACTAGCTGCGGCAGAAGGGCTGTTCGAGACACAGGACTATGCTCCGCTGGCTATTGGAGGTTATACCGATAGGGAATCAGAAGAGGTAAAATGGGCTATTGAAATTCCATGGGCACTTAGTTTTTTGTCCGGAAATCGATTTGATACCGTCGTGCAGGGGTTAAATGATTTTCCGGAAGAGTGGTGGCCTCCGTTATATGTGCATACGTTATTCAATGCCATGGTGGGGATTGGTTCGCTGTTGATCCTTATTGCAGCAGCCGGACTTGTTTGGCATAAATTTTTCAAAAAGCGTTTGTTCCCCAAACCTTTGATGGGCTTATTTGTAGCCTCGGGACCTTTGGCTGTTTTAGCGATCGAATTTGGCTGGATATTTGCTTGTACCGGACGGCAGCCTTGGGTGATTTATCGGATGATGACGACAGAAGACGCTGTTACAGGCTCTAGGCAGCTGGGGGTGCTCTATCCGATATTCGGCCTTGTCTATGTCATTCTTGGTATTGCGGTCATCCTTGTATTGCGGTTTTATTTTAAAAAGCATCCGGTACAGGATGCAATTGACTTACGGGAATAACAGTAGGAAGGAGGGGGCTTCATGTCGGATGTGTTAATAGCGATTACGGTTCTTTGGGGTTTCATTTTTATCTATTCGGTCATGGCTACCATGGATTTTGGGGCAGGCTTCTGGTCGATGGTATATATTAATAAAGAAAAGACCAATGCGACAAATATAGCAAACCGTTACCTTTCGCCTACATGGGAGGTTACCAATGTTTTTATCGTGGCGATTGTGGTAGCGTTGTTCAGCTTTTTTCCCGGAGCTACATTCACGTTGGGAACGGTTCTTCTATTACCGGGCAGCATCATCCTTCTTTTACTGGCCATACGAAGCGGCTTCCTGGTTTTTTCCCACATAGCAGAAGAATATCGGAAGCCGTTGACGTATATTTCCGGTATTACTGGGTTTATGATACCAGGTTTGCTGATCATGGTGCTTCCGGTAACCCATGGGAATTATATCGAGGTCCAGAACGGGGTGGAACAGTTGCTGATTGGGGAATTGCTGACAAGCTATCATGCCTGGTCGTTTATCGGTTTTGCTGTGAGTAGTACCTTGTTTTTGTCATCACTGTTACTGGCAGATTTTTCAAACCATGCAGATGAAAAAGAAGCTTACAAAATTTATCGACGTGATGCCCTTTTGTTAGGACCGGTTACATTAATAATGGCGCTCCTGGTTATGCTTACGATGCGATATGAAGCTGTATGGCTTTATCAGGGTATGATGGAGCTCCTGCCATTTTTGCTTGCATCTGTGTTCGCTTTTTTACTGGCCGGGATTTTCCTTTACCTTCCTGTAGGCAAGCGAAAAATGGGGTGGCCAAGACTGGCAGTCATCGTCATTGTTTTGCAGTATTTACTTGCCAGCTATGCGTATGGAAGAGCTCACTTGCCTTATCTCGTTTACCCGACGATGACCATTGAGGATGGCTTTACCAATCCAAATGCATTCCGTGCGCTGTTTGTTTCATATATCTTTGGTTTCGCTATTTTGTTCCCTGGATTTATTTATTTTTGGAAGTTGTTTATGAAGGATAAGCGCTATGCAAAACAACAAAAAGGCGGGTATGGAAACTAAACAAATAAGACCTGCCTATAGCTTTTTATCAGGCAGGTCCGTGCTATTCTCTTACTTGTCAGTGAGCTGATTCGTAATTAGCGATATCTTCTTCATGAGTAAGCGTTACAGCGATCTCATCCCATCCATTAAGAAGCATCTCCTTCTGGTAGTTCGGCAATTCAAAGGTGGCTTGAAACCCTTGTCCGTCTGATACGAGCTGTTTCTCCAAATCAACCGTGAGGAAGTATCGCTGTTGTTCCGCTTTTTTGATTAATTCCGCTGTTTCCTTTTCCTTTAATCGGATAGGGAGAATACCATTTTTGGTACAATTGTTATAAAAGATATCGGCGAAACTTGGGGCGATAATTACTTTAAATCCATAATCCTGCAATGCCCAAGGGGCGTGTTCACGTGAGGATCCGCAGCCGAAATTTTCACCTGCCAGCAGTACCGAAGCTCCGCTATATTTCTTATCGTTCAAAGAGAAATCCGGTTTTTCATTCCCATCCTCTGTGAATCGCCAGTTATAGAATAAAAATTTGCCAAATCCTTGACGTTCTATCCGTTTTAGAAATTGTTTCGGGATGATTTGATCCGTATCGATGTTTGCTCTGTTCAATGGGTAGACTAATCCTTCATGCTTTTTTATCGGTTCCATCTTATCCCTCCTATGAATGCAACGTTGCTTCGGTAAATTTTCGGACATCGACAAAGTGGCCTTCTATGGCGGCTGCTGCAGCCATCTCAGGGCTGACAAGATGAGTCCGTGCTCCATTCCCCTGACGTCCTTCAAAGTTACGGTTGGAGGTGGAGGCACAACGTTCTCCCGGAGGAACAACATCATCATTCATAGCAAGACACATACTGCAACCAGCCTCACGCCATTCAAATCCCGCCTGGGTAAATACCGTATCCAGTCCTTCTGCCTCGGCAGCAGCTTTGACACTGAACGAGCCTGGTACAACGATTGCTTGAACACCAGGGTGTACCTTCTTGCCTCTTATAACATCTGCAGCTCTTCTCAAATCGCTTAACCTGGAATTGGTACAAGAACCAATAAATACGTGTTCGATTGGAACGTCAGCAATCGGCTGGCCGGGCTGAAGTCCCATATATTGTAATGCCCGTTCGATTTCTTCCTTTTTGCTTTCAGTCTCAGCGTGTGCTGGATCAGGAACTGCTTCACTTACAGGGATGCACATTCCTGGGTTGGTACCCCATGAAACTTGGGGTTCTATTTCATCTGCCTCAATTTCGACTACTGCATCATATTCAGCTCCAGGATCTGTGGCCAGTGCTTTCCATTCCTGTGAAGCCGCCGCAAATTCTTCTTCATTCTGAGGAACGTGTCGCCGTCCCTTTAAATAGTCTACGGTAGTGTCGTCAGGGCTGATTAACCCGGCGCGGGCTCCAGCTTCGATAGACATATTACATACGGTCATGCGTTCCTCCATCGTTAAATTTCGTATTGCTTCACCAGTATATTCAATGACATAACCTGTGCCAAAGCGGACGCCAAACTTGGCGATGATTCCCAAAATTAAATCCTTGGCAGTAACTCCTTTGCCCAGCTTGCCGTTTACCTGGACATTTAAACTTTTTGGCGGGGCTTGCCATAGCGTTTGTGTTGCCAAGACATGTTCGACTTCACTTGTGCCGATTCCAAAAGCCAATGCGCCAAATGCTCCATGTGTGGAAGTATGACTGTCACCGCATACGATTGTTTTTCCTGGCTGAGTTAAGCCAAGTTCCGGTCCGATAACATGAACGATACCTTGATCCGGATGATCGATATCTGCAAGGGAAATACCAAACTGGCTGCAGTTTTCCTTCAATGTTTCCATTTGCTTTTTGGAAATGGCATCTTTGATTATATTACGATGAATGGTAGGGACGTTGTGATCCATTGTAGCGTACGTGAGTTCAGGCCTGCGTACTTTCCTTTTTTTCATTCTAAGCCCTTCAAAGGCCTGAGGGGAGGTCACTTCATGAACCAAGTGCAAGTCGATATAAAGTAGATCTGGTTTATCTGGTTCCTGATGGACGACATGCCGTTCCCATATTTTTTCAATAATCGTTTTGGGTTTGCTCATTTTATCAACTCCTTACATTCGAGTTTTTGATATTATACATAACAATTTAAAATACTGATGGTTGCGCTTTTTGATTTGATCAATTCGACGATTAAATCAGTTATTTCTTTTGTGCCGACCTTCTGGCCATTTTCGATTTGTAAATCGGCAGTATGATAGCCATCATCCAGTACGGACTGTACAGCTGTTTCGATCAACTGAGCCTCATCATCCATTTGAAAGGAGTGTCTCAACATGAGTGCAGCTGATAAAATCGTGGCTAAAGGATTGGCAATACCTTTTCCGGCAATATCAGGAGCCGAACCGTGAACCGGTTCATAAAGCCCGACACCGGCTTCGTTTATGCTGGCAGAAGGGAGCATCCCCAGCGAGCCGGTTAATACGGAAGCCTCATCGCTTAGAATGTCGCCGAACATATTTTCTGTTACGATGACATCGAAAGCGTCAGGATTCGTAACGAGCTTCATAGCAGCTGCATCGACAAGCATATGCTCCACCGTCACTTCTGGATATTGTGTTCGTTTTTCCTCCACAATTTCTCTCCAAAATTTGCTGGACTCCAATACGTTTGCTTTGTCGACCGAAGTCAGGTGTCCTTTGCGGAGTGTGGCACTTTGAAAAGCTTTATCGACAATTTGAACGATTTCATCTTTTGTGTAAGCCAAGGTGTCCACAACAGATTGGCCGTCACTACTGCGTTCACTCGGTGTGCCAAAGTACAATCCTCCGATAAGCTCTCTTACAATAAGAAGGTCGCTGCCACTAACTACCGACTCTTTTAGAGGTGATGCATGCAATAATTTAGGAAATGCTTTTACCGGTCTCAGATTTGCAAACAGGTTCAGCGCTTTTCGGATCCCAAGCAATCCCTTCTCAGGGCGGAGGTGGGAGGGGAGACCATCCCACTTTGGCCCGCCTACCGCGCCGAGTAGTACAGCGTCCGCCTGTTTGCACGCAGTGATCGTTGATTCCGGAAGGGGAGTGCCGTGCATGTCTACAGCACAACCACCGATATCATGCGTTTCAAACGTGAAGCTGTGATCAAATTCTGCTGAAACTGCTTCCAGCACATCTTTGGCTGATTGGATGACCTCTGTGCCAATTCCGTCTCCAGGAAGCAGGACAATATGTTTTTTCATTGAAAAATCCTCCTGTCTCAGTTTGTTGTAAAAATCTGGATGATTACACCGTTTCCTGAACGACTGCTTGCTTATTTAGAAACACTCTGTTTACAGCATTAAGGAAAGCATGGGCAGCGGCTTCCAATACATCTTGTGCAGATCCACGTCCACTTACTGATACATCATTGACCGTCATATTGACATGGACCTCTGCTAAAGCATCCCTGCCTTTTCCGATGGAGCTTAAATGAAAATCAGTAAGGTGGATTTGTTCTTTGACCAGGGACTCAATAGTGTTGTAGAGTGCTTCGACGCTTCCTTGGCCAGTTCTGGCTGTTTCCACTCTGGATCCGTCTGGTGTCGTAAGGGCTACTGTTGCGGTTGGCATGTTGGACGATCCATATTGAACCTGAAAGGCTTGTAAACTATATTTTTTAACGTCGTCTATATTTGTCTGTACATCGATTAAAATGGTAAACAGGTCATCATCCGTTACTTCTTTTTTACGATCTGTCAGCTGCTTGAATGCTTGGAATGCTTCGCTAACCTTCTCGTCGGCAAGCTTGTAGCCCAGTTGTTCAACTTTATCTTTAAAGGCGTGCCGACCTGAATGTTTGCCTAATACGAGATTGTTTGACTGTACACCGACGAGTTCGGGAGTGATGATTTCATAGGTCGAAGCGTTTTTTAAGACGCCATCCTGGTGAATGCCTGATTCGTGTGCAAAAGCGTTCCGTCCGACCACAGCTTTATTTGCAGGTACTGCCATTCCGGTGAATTTGCTGACGAGATCACTCGTACGCTTGATCTCTTTCAAATGTAAGTTAGTATGGTAAGGATATTTATCTTTACGGATATTCAACGCCACGGCAAATTCCTCGAGTGCGGCATTTCCGGCTCTTTCGCCGATTCCATTAATGGTTCCTTCTATCTGGGTAGCACCGTTTTCTGCTGCAGCCAGTGAATTTGCTACTGCCATGCCCAAATCATCATGGCAATGAGCAGATAGAGCAACTTGGTCGATATTTGGCACATGGTTTGTCATATACCGGAATAATGCACCATATTCTTCAGGAGTTGTGTAACCAACTGTATCCGGCAGGTTAACAACCGTTGCTCCTGCATCGATCACTTTTTCAATGATTGTTGCCAGGAATTTACGGTCAGACCGGGTGGCATCCTCCGCAGACCATTCCACATGCGGGAATTTCTTTTTTGCATAACTCACCATCTCGACCGCAGTCTGGATCACTTCTTCCGGTGTTTTCTTTAGTTTATGGGTCATATGAATAGGGGAGGTGGCCAAAAAGATATGCAGTCGTGGCTCATCTGCGTCCTTTAATGCCTCCCAAGCAATATCGATGTCGGATTTTTTTGCTCTTGCCAAACCGGTCACTGATGTATTCTTGATAGTGCGTGCAATATTTTTCACTGCTTCAAAGTCGCCTTTGGAGGAAGCGGGGAATCCCGCTTCCATAATATCCACACCAAACCGTTCCAATTGCTTGGCAATTTCCAGCTTTTCCAGTTGATTTAGATTGACCCCGGGCGATTGTTCGCCATCCCGCAAGGTAGTATCAAAGATTCTAATTGGTCCCATGTGTAACCACTTCTTTCTTTTTTGCGTTCAGTGGCTGTTTGACAAATGGCATTAATTCACGAAGCTCACGTCCTACCTTCTCGATCGAGTGGTTGTTTTCCTTAACATTGATCGCATTGAACTGCGGACGGTTCGCCTGGTTTTCCAAAATCCAGCCTTTGGCAAAAGCGCCAGTCTGGATATCGGAAAGTACTTCCTTCATCCGGGCTTTAGTATCTTCGTTTACAACGCGGGGACCCGAAACGAAATCGCCCCATTGAGCAGTATCGGAAATCGAGTAACGCATGTTTTCCAATCCACCTTCATACATCAAATCCACAATAAGCTTTAATTCATGCATACACTCAAAGTACGCTACTTCCGGCTGATATCCGGCTTCGGTAAGGGTTTCAAATCCAGCTTTCACAAGACTGGTAAGACCACCGCAAAGTACTGCCTGTTCTCCAAACAAGTCTGTCTCTGTTTCTTCCTGGAAGGAGGTTTGCAAAATTCCGGCACGGCCGGCACCAATACCTTTTGCGTAAGCCAGGGCCGTCTGTACGGCTTCTCCTGTGGCGTCCTGATAGATGCCGTACAATGCTGGAACACCCGCACCCTCCTGGAAGGTTCTCCGGACAAGATGACCTGGACCTTTCGGGGCAACTAGAAAAACATCGACATCTGCTGGTGGCACGACCTGGTTAAAATGAATATTAAAGCCATGAGCGAATGCTAATGCATTGCCAGCGGATAAATTCGGTTTGATGCTTTCTTCGTAAACTTTCGGTTGCAGTTCGTCTGGAAGTAAAATCATTACGACATCAGCTTGGGCAGTTGCATCTGCAACGGACTGAACATCCAAGCCATCCTCGACCGCCTTATCCCATGATTTCCCTTTTCTCAGGCCGACAACTACGTCAAAACCGCTTTCCCTTAAATTCAGAGCATGTGCATGCCCCTGGGATCCATACCCGATGATCGCAATCTTCTTTGCTCTTAAGCTTTCTTCGTGAATATCGTTGTGATAAAGTACTTTTGTCATTTGTAAACATCCTTTCGGTCCTTTTTTTTTGTATAAAAATTGGCTGCTACCAACATTTATCTATTTAATAAAGAATAGGAGGGGAATTCCATCGTTTGCGGTTGGTGTCCCCGTAAAAAAGCAGTCATTCCGGTCCGCGCGATTTCTTTAATTCCATAAGGGCGGAGCAACTCGATCAGTGCTTCGATTTTTTCCGGTTTTCCTGTCACTTGAATAGATAAACTATCTTTTGATACATCGATAATCGATGCCCGAAACGGCTCGATAATTCCTTGAAGTTCGTTTCGGAGTTGGCCGGCAGAAACGACTTTTATCAATGCCAATTCCCGTGCCACGATGGCGTTATCTGTTATATCGGAGACCTTCAGTACATCAATTTGTTTGTTCAACTGTTTCGTCAGTTGCTCCAATTTCTGGCTGTCTTCCACCTCGACTACCAACGTCATTTTGGAAATACTGTCTATTTCCGTCCTGCCAACAGAAATACTTTCAATGTTAAACTGGCGTTTTTGCAATAATCCGGTAATCCGGTTTAGAACACCGCTACGGTTTTGGACAGTGGCTGTTATAATACGTCTCATGGTTTCACTCCCAACATTTGATGAAGTCCTTTGCCTGGAGCTATCATCGGATACACGTTTTCCTGCTGAAGTACCCGGCAATCCAGAACAACAGGACCATTGTAATCAATCACTTCCGGAAGCAAATTGACTAAGTCTTCCTGATTATCGATTCGATATCCTCGGATCCCATAGCTGTCGGCTAGCTTGACAAAGTCCGGCTGTGAATGGAGTAGTGATTCTGAATAGCGCTTTTCATAAAAGGTTTCCTGCCATTGTCTTACCATGCCGAGTGCTCCATTGTTGACGATGATTACTTTTACCGGCAGTTCTCGTTCCTGCAGAACGGAAAGCTCCTGGAGGGTCATTTGGAAGCCTCCATCACCTACTATGGCTACTACGGTTTCGTCCGGTTTTGCCAGCTGGGCGCCTATTGCGGCGGGAAAACCGAATCCCATTGTACCGAGACCGCCGGATGTGACCCATTTATCCGGTTTTTCGAAAGCGTAATACTGTGCAGCCCACATTTGATGCTGGCCAACATCTGTCGTGACAATGGCATTACCTTCGGTGACTTTATGGACTGCCTCAATCAGCCATTGCGGAACCATCTCTTTCGTTGGATTTTGATACCAAAGCGGGTTTTCTTTTTGATAGTTAGATAGATGTTCCAGCCACTCATCATGCTTAGCCGTTGACTCGACATGATAAGAAAGTGACTGCAATGCTGCTTTGGAATCAGAAACGACCGGTATTTGGGTTGTTACGTTTTTGCCGATTTCAGCAGGATCGATATCGATATGTGCAACGGTTGCCTCAGGTGCAAAATATTCCAGATTTCCGGTCAATCGGTCATCGAAACGGGCACCGACATTAATCAGTAAATCACACTCATATAGCGCCCTGTTCGCGGTAAATGTTCCATGCATCCCAGCCATTCCTAATGAAAGGGGATGGGTTCCGGGAAAACTGCCTAGCCCGAGCAAAGTTGTCGTGACAGGGAGGGAGTGGTATTCGGCAAATTCTCTTAAGTCATCCGATGCTCTCCCGAACAAGACACCGGCACCAGCAAGTATTACGGGTCTTTCCGCAGTTTCCAATGCGTTTGCAAGTTTTTTGATTTGCAGAGGATTTGGTTTTATATTCGGTTGGTAACCAGGTAGTTGGAACTCGTCGTCGTATTCCTTTTCACAGGGATTAGCCGAGATATCTTTTGGAATATCGACTACGACTGGTCCAGGTCTCCCAGTAGTGGCGATATGGAAAGCTTCTTTCACGATCCTCGGCAGGTCACTGATATCCTGGACTTGATAGTTGTGCTTGGTAATAGGGGTAGTAATGCCCATGACGTCTGCTTCTTGAAAGGCATCTGTTCCAATCACCCCTCGGGCAACTTGCCCGGTGAACACTACAAGGGGCAAGGAATCAATCATAGCGTCAGCGATCCCTGTAACCAGGTTGGTTGCTCCTGGTCCCGAAGTGGCGATGACAACCCCTGGCTTCCCGGATACACGTGCGTACCCTTCGGCAGCATGGATGGCCCCTTGCTCGTGACGGGTGAGGACATGATTGAATGAATCTTTCGCTCTGTAAATAGCATCGTAGATAGGAAGAACAGCTCCCCCGGGATAGCCGAATAAGGTTTCTACCTTCTCTTTTATCAGTGATTCAACAAGTAAATCTGCTCCTGTTTTTGTTTCGGTTCGGGGCGCTGTACCCGGCTTTGTTTCTACTTTCACCTTTGAATCCCTCCAATATAAAAATGAATTTTGGCAATTTTCAAATGATACATTATAAAAAAAGACCCTTTCTTCCGCTGATAGACTGCGCTTGTGCAGAATATCAGGGGAGAAAAGGTCTTTTTCACGGTACCACCCTGTTTTACAGCCTTCTTACGAAGACTGCCTCGGGAAGCAATGAGATTCATCCATTGCTCCTTTTGATAACAGGCAAGATTCAAACTGCCTGTTCAAGCCTACTTAGCATCCTGTTCAGCCTGACACTCGGGGACGATGTCAGAATAAGGTGTATTTCCGGGCTTCCAGCAACCCCGGCTCTCTGTGAATACAGGTTCTTATTCCTTTGTTCCCGTCATCGATTTATGGTTATTCAGTTTAAAGGAACGATTTTTAACTAACAACCGCTTTGTTATCAACTTCCGGATAACACTTTATACCATCTTGCGTGACGGCATTTCTAAATTCCTTCAATAAATGATTGGTTACCTTTCCTGGTTTCCCGTCATTGATCTTTCTGCCGTCAACTTCGACGACTGCAATAACTTCTACTGCTGTTCCAGTCAGAAAGACTTCGTCAGCAACATAGACGTCATGCCTGGTAAAAGGTGTTTCCTTTAAGGTATAGCCATTTTTCTCGGCAAGATCGATGATGGCATTGCGCGTGATTCCTTCCAAAGCTCCAAGGTAGACAGGAGGTGTGAAAATGGTACCGTTCTTTACAATAAAGACGTTATCTGCTGAACCTTCTGTCACATAGCCCTGGTCGTTAAGCATTAGTGCTTCATCGACTCCTGCCTGATTAGCTTCCAATTTTACAAGTATATTGTTTAAATAGTTGAGTGATTTCACTTGCGGACTCAGTACATCCGGGCGATTTCTTCGACTGGCCACTGAACCTACCCTTAGACCGCGCTCATAAAGTTCTTTTGGAAAAAGAGCGAGAGCTTCCGCGATTACTACAAGGCGCGGTTCTGAGCAGTTGGATGGATCTAATCCCAGATTGCCCTGGCCACGAGAAACGACCACACGGATATAAGCATCTTCAAGCTGATTCTTGCGGATGGTGCCGACAATAATCTGTGTCAACTCCTCCTTGGTGTATGGGATTTCCAAAAGAATGGATTGGGCAGATTCGTAAAGTCTTTGCAGATGTTCGTTCAGTTTGAAAATGTTACCGGCGTATGCACGGATTCCTTCAAATACCCCGTCTCCATATAAAAAACCATGGTCATAAACGGAAACAACTGCTTCTTCTTTTTTTACGAATTTGCCACTTAGAAATATCCATTGACTACTCATACTCAACCACTCCTTTCTTGTTAAAATTTAAATTAAGTTATCTTATTTTGCGATGGTGAAAATGGGGTGGACCGACGTCCGTGTTAATTGAAAACAGCTTTTGCAAGCCCGTCATTAAAAAGTTTTTCCAAGCTTTATTTATTTCGTAAAGGCTAGGATTGACGACAATAATACAACCATTTACAGGGAAGGTCAACAGGTAAATCACAAATATTCTGATAGTTTTGATAAATCAGAAAATCGGTAAGCGCTTACAATGCTTGTTTGTCAATAAATCTGACAAAGTAATTTTTTTTCTAAAATTTTTGTTATCGTGCTTGTATTCCTTATAAGTAGACAATCATAAAAAATAAAATCGATAAAAAAGGTTCGACTTCAAAAGATAGAAGATTCTGGGGAGAGGTAGTCCAGTTGGCAGACCCAAAAAGTTTCTTATTGGAAAGGTTTCCGAATAGCAGGATTTTTTCTTTTATAAACGATTTGAGCTTATAACAATCATAGAGGATAATCTTTTCTAATTAATGGTTAAGGGGAATGCTCATTTAGTAGTAGTATTCTTTGATGATCATGTGCTTGGTTTCCTATTACCGACAGCTGGATCAAAGCCGTCTTTGTTGGAATTATTGATAGCGATTAAGAAAAATTTTATCAAACATAGCCAAAAGACTTGGAAATGTTTGATGGATTTGTTATTATAATATTAGCTATTTTGTTCGTGACCGCTTCAAGTAATTGAAACGCCAACATTCTTTGTTGAGGGAAGAGCAAGAATAGTAATACATGTGTGTGGAAGATCCACACAAGGAGGAAAAGTTTCATGGCACAAGGAAAAGTAAAATGGTTTAACGCAGACAAAGGTTTCGGTTTCATCGAAGTAGAAGGACAAGACGATGTTTTTGTTCATTTCTCTGCTATCCAAGAAGAAGGTTTCAAAACACTTGAAGAAGGTCAAGAAGTGACTTTTGATGTAGAAGAAGGAAACCGTGGACCACAAGCAGCTAACGTTGTAAAAAACTAATATAGCTGATTATAAGAAAAGGCAAACCTTCGAGGTTTGCCTTTTTTCACGTTCTAAAAGAAAACAGAGCAGGGGAGGAAGCCCTTCAAACGAGAATGTATTGGGGATAAATCCGCCCAAATAAACTATATCGTTGAAGCAGCGAAAAGGCAGAATCCAGGCTGTCAAAGGAGTGGGAAAGAATGAAGCAATTGTGCATCATTCCGTGTGGAAGGAAAAAGATATGGGACAAACAAGCTGAGACAGGTCCTGTTACGGCTAAAGAAGCTTACATTGGCACCTTTCATCGGTTGTGTGAGGCATATGCTGATCATTTTAAAATAGATTGGGTTGTATTATCTGCTAAGCATGGATTCCTTTTTCCGTCTGATATTGTTCCTGAAAATTACGACTTAACTTTTAATCATAAGAGCGATCAAATTGTTACAAAAGCATATTTGGCTAGTCAGGTCAAAGCAAAGCACCTAGATGTTTACACACAACTAATTGCACTTACCGGGAGAAAGTACAAGCCGTTTATCTCAGCTGGTTTTTCATCTGTAAGTCCAGATATAAATTATCCGCTTGAGGGCTGCACAGGAATTGGGCATATGCAGCAGCGTTTAAAACGGGCTGTGCAAGATGATGTCCCAATCCACCCTGTCTATTGACTTCAATCTTTTCAATAGTTAGATGGGGGCATTTTATTCATGCTTCCCATTCCCTTCGGAGTAGACTCATCTCATAGTAACTCCAAAAATCATCGTTTATTTTTCTTGCCTCCCTGATTAATCCTTCCTTCTGAAATCCTGCTTGCTCATAAGTTTTGATGGCAGGAATATTGAAATCGAATACTCCAAGACTCACCCTATTCAATCCTAGCTCTTGAAAGGCGAGCTCTAATAGTGGTTCAAGCATCCTTTTTGCCACTTTCTTACCTCTCGCCTGTTCGGGAACGAAAACTTTGCCGATTCTGCCGGTTAAATGGTTGTAATCAATCCGTCCAAGTGAAATGTGTCCGATTATTCGCCCGCTATCCACATTGATGGCTTTAAATACATAAGCGTCTGCGGCCTCCTTATTTGCACTTTTTATGTATTCGGATAACTGAGCATAGGTCAGTGGGTAGCTGAAAGCTGGTCCACTCCACTGCATTGCCAATTCAGGAGAATTGATCCAATTGATTAGCAGATTAAAGTCGTTTTCTGTAAAATACTCAAGCTTTATCATTTTCTTCCTCCATTCTCTCTAGTAAATTCATTGTAATAGAGAAGGCAGTATTCTGAAACCTAAAATAGGTAACCTGTATCAACTGCGGTAAACTGAATCGCAACTAGTCTTGTAAACGGTCTCAAGTTGGAAATACTTTGTTGCGAGTAAAAAATCGACCATTCCATTCACCTTTTTCGTACGGGATGAATACCTAATAAAGGAGGGCACTTACCTACCAAAACTGACATTAAGGAAGTGAATAAATTGTTCTATCATGTAAGGGAGTTGCAATATCGTTCAAAGCCTGACTGTCCGGATCCTGTATATGCCAGAAAACTTCAGGAAGTGTTAGGCGGACAGTTTGGAGAGATCTCTGTTGCGTTGCAATATTTGTTTCAAGGTTGGAATACAAGGGGAGATGGAAAGTATCGCGATTTATTAATGGATACCGGGACTGAGGAACTTGCCCATATTGAAATGTTGGCCACAATGATTGCCAGATTGTTAGATGGGGCGCCTGATGTAGAACTGGATGAAGCTGCTCAGAACCCGGTGGTAGCAGCAATTTTAGGAGGATCGAATCCTCAACATGCAATTGTCTCTGGTCTTGGTGCGATGCCTGCTGATAGTGTCGGGAACCGCTGGACAGCAGACTATATCATCGCTAGTGGCAACCTTCTGGCTGATTTTCGTGCTAACCTGAATGCAGAATCTCAAGGCCGGCTGCAGGTTTGCCGTCTGTATGAAATGACGGATGACCGCGGCGTGAAAGATATGTTATCCTGGTTGATTGCCAGAGATACTATGCATCAAAACCAGTGGCTTGCTGCGATAAGAGAGCTTGAATCAAAAGAAAACATCGTCGTGCCTAGCACGTTCCCTCGTAATCTTGAAAAACAGGAAGTAGCTTATACACTGTTCAACTTTTCCGATGGAAATGCCAGCGCAGAGGGACGATGGGCCCACGGTCCGAGCATGGACGGATGCGGAATGTTCAATTATGTAGAACATCCAGTACCATTTGGAAAAAGGCCGAAGCTTCGTCCAGCACCACCGTATATTTACAATACCCCGTTGTTCGCCATGCGTAATTCGGATGATTTTCCAGATCCAAGCATGAAGTAATCTGCCTTAACAGGCAGATTTTTTTATGGAGTTTACGCTCCATTTGTACAGCACGATCCTTCTTGGAAATAGAAAGGGATTAAGCTGCGGCTAGATGGACAGGGATATCTTATTGAAAATTTTGTCGATTTCGACCTTTTTTCTGGATGGAAATGATAAAATATGTAAAAAGAAACAAGGGGGGACGTTTGATGTCATCTTTGTCATCAAAAGTAGAGAGCGTTAAAAAGGAAATCGGAAAGGTCATTATCGGTAAAGATCTGGCTGTAGAGCTACTGTTTACCGCATTGCTAGCCGAAGGGCATATTCTGCTGGAGAGTATTCCGGGATCTGGAAAAACAAAGCTTGCGCGTAGCTTTGCAACAATATTATCAGGAGATTTTCAACGAATTCAATTCACACCGGATGTACTGCCAAGTGATGTCACAGGTATCCAGTTTTATAACCCGAAAACACAGGAGTTCGAACTAAGGACAGGCCCGGTTCATACCAATATTTTGCTAGCTGATGAGATCAATCGGGCGACTCCGAAAACCCAGTCCAGCCTTTTGGAGGCTATGGAAGAGAAACAGGTGACTGTAGATGGAAGGACTGTTCCTCTTCCAATCCCTTTTTTGGTCATCGCTACACAGAACCCTGTGGAAAGTAACCACGGCACCTTCCCATTACCAGAAGCACAATTAGACAGGTTTTTGTTTAAGATTGATATGGGGTATCCGACATTAGAGGAGGAGCAAGAGATTCTCGATACATATAGAGGGGGCGAACCTTTTGCTGATTTACAAAAAGTTATCGATATAGAAGAATTATTGACTTGGCGAAAGCAAGTAAAACAGGTAACAGTCTCACAAGCTGTTAGGGATTACCTCCTGAGTTTAGTTAGAGGAACAAGGGAACATCCGGAAATTGAGTTAGGAATAAGTACTCGGGGAGCGCTGGCTTTGATGAGGGCGGGACAGGCTTATGCGATGCTACAGGGCAGAGGGTACGTGAACCCGGCAGACATCAAATTGCTCACACCGTATTTATTTGAGCATAGACTTGTGTTAAACATGGAAGGGTCTATCCGTAAGACGCCAGCTCAAGTAATGAAAGAAGTAATTGGGCAAATAGACGTTCCGGTGGAATCAGGAGAGCCTGTATCATGAAGCTTGAAAAAAGAATCGGTGATCAGTTGAATTATGGTTATGAATTAATGGTCATCCTGGTCATCATCCTTTTTGTTTTCAGCATTGTTTTCAATCGTCCGTTGTTATTCGCATTGATCGGCATGATGACAGCTTATTTGTTCATCAACAAAATATATGAAAAAAACATAGGTAACCGGTTGAAGCTCGAAAATCCTTCAAGGAGCATCCGTTTGTTTCCTGGTGAAAAGAGTTCCATTTCCTTTTCATTCACTAATCCTTCCCGGTTACCGATTGTAAATGGAAGATTGTATTTTGCTGTCGATGAAATAGTGGAAGGCGTAATGGATAATGAGGAAAGTGGCTCCTCCCGGAAGTATGGTATGCCGTTTTCGATGGCTAGAAAAGGGAAAACGAATGTCATATTTCCATTCAAAGCAAAACAAAGAGGGACGACTAGGATACATAACATTCACTATCAATTTCCTCATCTTACAGGTTTTGATTCCATTCTCTTGAACTTTACAGGATTTTACCGTACGGAGTTGATCATCTATCCTGAGCCTGCGCCGATTCGTGGAGTGGAAACCGTTTTTGTTCAGGCACCAGGGATCCAGCGCACCATATTTTCTCCATTCGAAGATACTATGGACGCGGTCGGTGCACGGGACTATGTTCGTTCTGATTCTTTTTCGCGAATTCATTGGAAAGCTACTGCAAAAACAGCAAAGCTTCAAACCAAGGTTTATGAACGAAATCTGGATTTTACTTGGGTCATGGTCGTCAATTTACAGGAAACGAGCAGGCTGGGAAACCGTTACTTTACTACATCGATGGAAGCGATTCTTTCCCAAGTCACGTATTTGTGCCATGTAGCTGTACAAAAAGGATACCCATTTGAAATCTACCTCAATTTGCAACGGCCTGGCAGAAAACGATTTTTCTCCATTGAAGCTGGAAGTGGGAAATCACATTTGAAGGAAGCGTTGGAAATGCTGGCAAGAGTGGATACCCAGTATAGGCTGAAAACGTCGGATGAATTGCTTCACTTTGTAGATAATCATATGTACAAGCAGAAATCCGTCGTGTTTTTCGGAGAGATGGACGAGGCGGCCAGAAGTTATGCAAACCGTTGGAGTAATCAGGGGATGCCGGTTTTCTATGTGGAAGAAACAGATGGAACAGGAACGATGCAAACTTGGGGTGGTTATCGATGAATCATGCGGCACTTACAATTACGCGTATCTATCAGTTTGCAAGTGAGGTTATATTGATCTATTTGCTGGCGGTACCGTTATTTTTTGTTTTTCATTTGCAGTATTCGTTTTGGGATTATTTTCTCCTGGTAGGAGTTCAATTAGCTGCCGGCTTGCTGATTGTCAGGTTTACTCCGGTGATTGGTGCGTTTATTGGCCTTGCGGCTATCATCACTGTATTGGCTGCTACCTTTTTTCCTATCCCGTGGCTGGTTGCGATTATGACAGGAGCAGTATTTTGCTGGAGATTCCTGAAGCACCAGGAGGATGCTGATCATCAGCATGAAATAACCGTACTTGGCTTAAGTTTTTTTCTTCTATCCATCTATTTACTGCTTAGTAACGACCATGTATTTTTGGCAATTGCCCTTGTCCAGTTTTTACTCGTTTTGACGGGTTATTTGCTTCGCAATATCGTGAGCATGGAAAAGGATCGGGGGTTTGGAGTTTCTGTCATAAGCGGAACAGTTGGGGTATTTGTTTTGGCTGGGTTGGTTATTGCCGCTTTGTACAATGGTTTCAGATCCGTATATTTACTCGTCGGAAGGATCCTGTCTTACTTAGCGGGAGGGACCGTTGAGGCGTTGCTTGGTCCATTTAACATGGAGATGGAATGGCAAGAGAATGAACGTAATGGAAACAATGTGGTAGAAGATCAGGGGGCTTCTGATCCAATAAAAAACCCTCCAGAGGATCTCAATGGAGAGGCAATGAACCGCGTATTCCATCTGATCGAATGGGTCCTCATTATTGGTGCAATCGTTGTCGTCATCTGGATCGTCCTTAAGATTTATCGGAAGCGGATGCCTGTTGAAGCGGCTGACAATTCATACTCGATGGTCACCTATGAGACGATTCCCCATGAAGATCGACGAAAAGGCTGGCGTTTTTTTAAAAGAAAGAAACCGGAGATGGATAATTGAACTGACCCAGCAAAACGGGACAAGAAAAAACACCTATGCTGCTATAGTCCTGAATTCTACAGGACTGTGGCAGTTTAATTTTGAAAACGGTCGTATGTAGTTGTAATAATACATGTAAGATTCTACTTTTTCTAGTACAATAGAGTTTGTAAGGAGCACTCTATTTTGAGTGTTGAATTCTTCCGACTTTAGCGAGGAATGGAAGGATTCGATTACGGCATTATCAAAGCAATTTCCTTTTCGGGACATGCTTGTGGTAATGCCTTTTTCTTTAGCCAGTTCCTGAAAAGCATAAGAGGTGTACTGAGCACCCTGGTCACTATGCAGAATAACTTCATGAGTTTCTCTTCCTTTACAAGCAGCTTCTAATGTATCTAACACAAGCTTAACATCTTGGGTGTCACTAACTTTATAGGCCATGATTTCGTTATTATACAAGTCCATTATGGTTGATAAATAAAGCATTTTTTCTCCATAAGGCAAGTAAGTGATATCTGTAACCCATTTTTGATTAGGTCGGTCCGTCTTAAAATCCTGTTTGAGAAGGTTTGGTACCACAAACTTGCTTTCACCAGCAATGTAAACCTTTCTTTTCACTTTCACTTGGCATTGAAGGTTATACTTTTGCATGATTTTTTGTACTGTCTTTCGGTTCACCATCATTTTGTAATCATTTTTGAGAATACCCCTTACGTTTCGATGTCCCACCCTAAATGAAAGACTTTGACAAATACCTATAACTAATTGATGGAGAAGGGGCAACTCAGCTGATATCCTCTCCTTCCAACGATAATAAGTTGACCTTGGAATCTTGAAGCATTCACAAATAGTAGTGATCGTGTATTTCTCTTTATAAGCTTCTACGACTTCAACGAATACTTCTGGAACCACTTCCTTTCGATTTCTTGGTACTTTCCCGACAATTCATCTCGCATTTCATAATACTTCACTTTTTTCCTTAACTGATTTATTTCACTATCATCATCAGGCCCTTTTCCAAAAGCATATTGTTTTCCAATTGGTTGAGCCAACCTGTGCTCCTCTCCATTCCTAAACCATTTCGTCCAGGTTTTGATCTGTGTCTCATTTTTAATGCCAAACTTCTCCATAATCTCCTTGTTCGTGAGTTCTCCAGAAAGCTTTAAGCGTATAACTTCTCTCTTGATTTCTTCAGGATAAACCATCTTCTTTCCCATAACAAAAACACCTCCAAATGTCGATAAATACTTTTATACGACTCTGGGGGTGTTTTTTCCTGTCTCATATTATTGGGTCACTCTATAATGAAGTTCGTCAGGTTTTTATGGATTTTGAGCTATTTGCCGCCAAGATTGGATTTGGCAGAAAACGGTTTGAGTCGATAGAGGACTGGTTCCGGAGAATAGATTTAAAAGAAAGTGATACCGAACTTTATCAACGGGTCCGTTATGGAGAAGAGCAGTTGGAAGAAGAGAAAATAGCGCAATTTAGAGATGAGATAGAAGTGTTGAGAGTTCGTTTGCAGGAAAGGCTTTAGAAATCCGGTTTTTCCTTCATGGAAACGGGAGGAAAGATTCTGTCTCAGGTGCAGGAGTAACCGGTAGGAGAGAAACAGCAGCCTAGCCGGAAAAGAGAAAGTGTTGGTTGGATCATGTTTAACTGATGGGACTGCCTGGAAGTATTTATTACTTTCCGGGCAGTTCTTTTTTATATTCACTTCTCTGTACTTGCTAGCGCCTGCTCCATGACAATAAATTCAATATTGTTATTCATGAAAACCCCCTTAATCAGGAAGCCAGACCGTTTATAGACGGTTACGGCCCGCTGGTTGAAAGCTGCTACGGTCAATCGTATAACACTTGGTTGAAAGTTGCTGCTGGCAAATTCAATACCTTTGTTTAAAAAACTTACTCCATAGCCTTTGCCGGTCAAATCTGGACGGAGTCCGAGTCCGATATCGAGAGCTTTTCCATCATAAAAGCCTTCTTTTGCCCCTGAAGGTACTTGGGCACTTTCTCCAAAACAGTAATACCCTATCAGCGACTCATTGAATAGAACGCCAAAGTAGGAACCATTCAATAGCTCCTTGAGTAGAGAAGGGCTGCCATCATGATTATATAAATCATACGGTTTTCCATATTTCCAAGAGGAAATTTCCCGGGCTTCCACCTCTTCTACCGATTTGATTGTTACTGGTAATCCTCCATTTAAACTCATAGCACCATCCTCCAAGTATTAGCAATTATAACAGAGAACCATCCCTTTTGTACCGTAGATGAATGCGGATTTCATAAACACTCTAGCAACTGCCGTGTCCAACAATGCTTGTTTTGATTCTAATAATAGTAGAATCATTTGCTTTCATCCCACGTACTGAGGAGGTGACAAAATGGATAAAGGTACATGGATAAGGACAGTCATATTGGCTTTAGCACTGGTAAACCAGGTGCTTGTCATGTTCTCTAAGTCTCCGCTTCCAATTGACAATCAAATGGCAGAGCAAGTGACCGCCAGTATTTTCACGATTGTCACTTCCGTGCATGCATGGTTTAAAAACAATTATGTAACCCAGAAAGGAAAGCAGCAGCGGGAAGTTCTAAGGAAAAATGGTCTATCAAAGTAAAGGAGGATGGATAAGTGGCACCTGTATTAATGATTGATCCAGGCCATGGAGGAAAAGACGCAGGCGGAGGTACCAATCAATATTGGCAGGAAAAGGATCTCAATTTGCAAATATCGTTATATCAGTATAACCGATATAAGGAACTAGGTATTCCTATTGGCATGACGCGAATGAAAGACGAAACCCTTACTCCAGAGGAAAGGACAAGGCGGGTAAAAGCAAGTGGTGCCAAATATTGTCATTCCAACCATATCAATGCAGGCGGAGGGGATGGAGCGGAAGTTATCCATTCCATTTACAGTGACGGCAAAATGGCAAAGATGATAGGAGAGGAGTTGAAAAAGGCCGGTCAAAATTTTCGGAGTGCCTATACTAGAACATTGCCGACCAATAGTCAGCGAGATTACTATTTTATGATCAGGGATACCGGTAAGGTCGAAACGAATATTATAGAGTACGGTTTTGCAGACTCTAGTGGTGATGATATACAGCAATTAAGGAGTAATTGGAGAGATTTTGCGGAAGCAGTCGTAAAAGCATTTTGCCAGTTTGCAGGATATCCTTATCGTTCTCCATCGTCAACCACTCAACGTATCGAAAGTGTAAAAAAACCGGAAAACAATACTTCAGGGGAGTCAGCAACAGGTAATGGTTCCGCTGGGCGGTTATTGATTCTGCCCGCTGATGCTGAAACCTGGCGTGTGTATCCACTAGGTGTTTCCCCGGTTAAAGGAAATGAAAAAGGCTTTTTGAAACCATCCAAGTTTCGTGGATTGGAATATACAATCGAAGGATCAACACAAACCCATGTTTATATTATTGAAACAGCTAATTTCGGAAGAGTACAAATCTACGCAGCTCCAAGCACAGGGGCTAAAATTGTCAATGGAAAAGACAGAGGTTCCGAAAAATCCGGCTATGCCGGTCTCAGAGCAGAAAGCAAAGTGAATAACTTGCGGTTCTATAGCCGGCCTTCCTGGAGTGACAAGTATGTTGTCAATACAATCGACAAAGGGATCGGGTTTCCGGAAATCGTTGATAAAGTAAAAGTGGGCAAAAGCTATCAGTATAAAGTCAAAAACTCGAAAGGGGATATCTATTACCTTACCGCTAACCCCGCTTTCGTTCGAATAGTATAACGACGAAAGCATTAACGAGGCAGCAACAAGGAGGGGACAAAGCGGGGACCGTAACAAGGAGAGGGACTGACCCCAAAGCTCGCTTTTATGCAAATTTTTGCAGGTTTTGCTGTTTTGGGGTCAGTCCCCGCCGTTTTTTCTTTCTCCGATTGCTGCTGAATCCATTTTAATATGGCGGGGAAAGCGGGATAAT
>NZ_LN611425.1:955281-1076115 GCF_000821245.2 Virgibacillus senegalensis | reverse complement strand
CCCCCGCCGTTTTTTCTTTCTCCGATTGCTGCTGAATCCATTTTAATATGGCGGGAAAAGCGGTATAATGAAATACCAAAATAGGGAATTTTCAGAATCAATTGGAAAGGATAGAAGATCGCTTTTACCCTTCCGCCTATTTAAACTGTAGTAAAAAGGAGAGGTGTTGGATGGACAGCAGATATAATCCACGCTGGGATTTAGAATCTATTTTTTCCGGTGGAAGTGAATCGACCGAGCTGCAAGATTACATAAAAGTATTGGAAACGGATTTAGATCACCTTACCCAGCAAGTGAATGGGTTTCCGCTTCCGGAGAAGCCGGATGATGTCGGTTTTTTGGAAAGCATTATCAGTTTGCTAGAAAAAGTGTCGAAGCAAATCGGGGAAGTTTCCGCTTATGTCAGCTGCTTGACGGCTGAGGATGTCCATGACCACAAGGCAAAACTGTTAGTAGGAAAAAGAAGTGAGCTCAGTGCCGCATATTCGGCGATCTTGACTATCTTGGATCGGAAATTTGTGCAGATTGATTCCGATGTCTGGAATGGTTTGTTGGAACAGCCTACCCTCACTCCTTTTTCCTTCATTCTCAATGAAAGACGCCGAAAAGCAATGGATAAGCTACCGGTCGAACAGGAAATTCTGTTAAACGATTTGGCAGTAGACGGTTATCATGCCTGGGGGGAAATGTATGATGCCATCGTGGCGAAAATGGGAATAGATTGGGAAGAAGACGGTCAAAAACAACGTCTATCCATTGGACAGGCTGCCAATTTGTTGAGCAACCCTGATCGTGATATACGGAAAAAAGTATTTGACAGGTTGGAAAAAGCATGGCTTGAACAAGCAGATTTATTTAGTGAAACCATCAATCATTTAGCTGGCTTCCGTTTACAGACTTACAAACATCGGAAGTGGGAAAATGTTTTGAAAGAACCGGTTCAGTATAACCGGATGAAAGAACAAACACTTCATGCAATGTGGGAGGCAATTTCCAGTCATAAAACGCCTTTCGTTTCCTATTTAAAAAGAAAAGCCGAGTTACTCGGATTGGAACAGTTGAGCTGGTTCGACCTTGAAGCACCCGTTGGGGAAAACTCGAAGACTGTCGATTATGATGAGGCTGCAAGGATTATCATTGAGCAATTCAATCGGTTTAGTACGGGAATGGCCGAATTTGCCCAAATGGCCTTTGATAATCGCTGGATTGAGGCCGAGAATCGTTCGGGCAAACGCCCGGGAGGCTTTTGTACGAGCTTTCCTGACAGTCAGGAAACGCGCATCTTCATGACCTACTCGGGTACTGCCTCCAACGTGGCTACATTGGCACATGAATTGGGACACGGGTACCACCAGCATGTCATGAATGATATTGAAATACTGAATCAGGATTATGCAATGAATGTAGCGGAAACAGCGTCTACATTTGCGGAAATGATTGTGGCGGATGCCGCAGTAAAGAATGCTGACAGCAAACAAGAAAAAATCTCCCTGTTGGATGATAAAATTCAGAGAAGCGTAGCTTTTTTTATGAATATTCATGCCAGGTTTCTCTTTGAAACAAAATTTTACGAGGAACGTAAACGTGGCCTGGTATCTGCCGAACGACTGAATGGTTTGATGAAACAGGCGCAAAAAGATGCATACTGTAATGCCCTCCATGGATATGATCCGACTTTCTGGTCTTCTAAACTGCATTTTCATATTACCGATGTACCTTTTTACAATTTTCCATATACATTCGGTTATTTGTTCAGTCTTGGTATCTATGCGGATGCGTTAGAATCAGCTGAAAGCTTTGAAGAAAAGTATATCGCTCTGTTAAGGGATACGGGACGTATGAATGTAGAAGATCTAGCTAAAAAGCATTTGGGTGTCCAGCTTGACCGGATGGAGTTTTGGGAGAAAGCGATCCAACTATGCATAGATGATGTCGAGGAGTTTTTAAAATTGACCGAAGCGTAACGAGCTGGAACTTAATTATGAATGGTATTTGGGCGGAGCAACCACAAGCGGTTGTTCCGTTTTCAATTATGGAGAATTTTGGCTCTATACTGAATGTGGTGGCGTTTCCTCTCGTGAAGTAAGTTCGTTCAATGTAAGATCATATGGGACTACGAAACTTTTTTCTCAGAACTCTTACCAGGAAAAAATCCTTCCATTGCATTTTGGAAGGATTCTCTGTCAGTTTAAACTTTAACTTATAAGGCTAAAAGAAAGATGTAGAAGTGAATCGCAGAAGGGAGCCAAAGCTATGATTGCTCATCAGATCGTCTTGCTATTATTTATAGGTTATATCGTATTTGCCATCGATAAAAAGAAGAAATATTTTCCAGTTCCGATGGTGTTGGTACTGTTAGGTATTGCTCTTTCGTTTATTACGTATTTCGATACACTGAACATTACCAAAGAAATTATTTTTAATGTATTTTTGCCGGCACTATTATTTACCTCTGCGTACCAGTTTTCCCTGAATTCCTTAAAAAAACATAAATGGATCATCGCAACCCTTACAACTTTGGGATTAATAGTGACTGCGGGTCTTTTAGGAATCGCTATCTATTTTGTCAGTGGCCCCTTTCTTCAAATATCCTTGATAGGGGCACTGTTGGTTGCAGCTATTTTGACACCGACAGATCCTGTATCCGTTGTATCCATTTTAAAACAATCGACAGGAAATGAAAAAATAGCCGATATTGTGGAAGGAGAGTCAATGGTTAACGATGGTACTAGCATCGTTGTTTATTCTATTCTCTTAACCATGTACAAAAGCGGAGAATCTTTTTCTATTCTCCACTTCTTAAGTGAGTTTGCATTAGTATCTTTAGGCGGCATCATTCTTGGTATCATTTTTGGCTGGCTCCTCGGACGAGCTGTATATTATACGCACCATAAACAATATCAGGTGATGCTAAGTATCATTGTAGCCTATGGAAGTTTTCATATCGCAGAAAAAATTGGCGTTTCCGGTGTTCTGGCTACTGTTACAGCGGGGATCATGCTGTCTTGGGAGTTTGAAAAAACAGACAAAGAAGACTATTTCCATGATTCATTGGACGGTTTCTGGAACATTGTTGAGCCTTCGGTATTAGCGCTTATTTTCTTATTGATCGGGATAGATGCGGCAGATTACCTGGCATTTCCCGGGTGGATACTTGCGTTTATCATCTTTATTTTATCCCTGGTTGTCCGTTTCCTTGTGTTGACTGGAATCACGAGTGTGGTACCTGCCTGGAGGAAAAATTTTAAAACCAGTGATGTGGGACTGATCACCTGGTCGGGGATAAAAGGGACAATGTCGGTAGCACTGTTGTTGGGATTGGCAGCTGGTGTAGACAATGATAATATTCTTGTATCGTTAACTTTCGCTGCGATACTCTTATCTCTTGTCTTTCAAAGCATTGGGGTATATCCGTTGACAAAAGAGAAAGAAAAATAAGAAGCCCATCCATGCTGTTTAGAATTTTTTTTCTGCGGGCGGTGTCTTTCCGTCCTTAATTGAATAGACTGCAATAGAGGTGAATGCCTATGCAGAATATTTACTTAGTGCCCGTGGATGGCAGCGAAAGGAATTTAGTTGCAATTGACCATGCTGTGCAATCCGCCATTATAACTGGTTATACTATTCAATTGTTGAATGTCCAGCCGAAAATTCATACGCAATACGCTCAGTCAAAAGTAGGGAAAAAGACGTTGGAAACCTATAAAAAAGAAACCTCCAGCCAAATACTAAAAGAGGCAAAAAAACGGATAAACGGAAGGGTTGCAGTGGTTTGTAAAACCAGGCAGGGAATCCCTGCCGAGGAAATTTGTTTAGAAGCAAAAGCAGAAGCGATAAAGGGAATTTATCTTGCTCCACGTAACCGGAAAAAGACCCTTGGGAGCGTCACTTATAAAGTCTTACAGAAATCGACAGTCCCTGTAACCATCATTCCTGATTAACCAAAGCCTCCCAGTTGAGCGTGAATCGAAACGGCCCGATCCTGGAAACCTATTATAGTTGTTTTGATTGCATATACGATTATGCAATCGAAATGTCTATCAGGAAGCTCCTTTTCGTATTGCTTCTTGAGTTTAAAAAAAGTGGGATAGGAGTGTTCCGTTATGAATTCCAAGCAAACATTGTTTTTGGTCGAAGTAGCGATTATGTCTGCTTTGGCACTTGTTCTTGATATCGTTCCTTTTTTATCATTTAAAATCTGGCCGCAGGGTGGTTCTGTTTCTTTTGCCATGATTCCTGTCTTTCTTGTCGCATTTCGATGGGGCTTGAAGGGGGGACTGTTGAGCGGTCTGTTATTCGGTATTTTTCAAGTAGTGATCGGTACAGCGTATATTCTGACTCCATTGCAGGGGCTTATCGAATACGGGTTGGCTTTTACAGTACTAGGGGCTGCCGGAGTTGTTTCCAATAAGGTCCAATCCACATTGAAGGTCAACAAGTATCGATCATTTTTTGTCTACGTTTCGCTCGGTGTGCTTTTAGGCTGTCTGTTACGATTTTTTGGGCATGTGGCGGCAGGCGTAGTTTTCTTTGCGGAATATGCACCGGAAGGACAACCCGTTTGGCTATATTCCGTCATTTATAACGGCTCTTTCATGTTGCCTGCATTTATTTTAAGTTCCATTATAATTGGGTTTTTACTCTATAAGCAGCCACGGTTGGTGTTAGTTAGACGATGACGAGTGAAAGTTATCTACTTACTATGCAATAGGGAGGATCCACAATGAAGGAGATTATCGGAAAATGTTCGGAATGTGAAAAAACGGTTTATTGCAGAGATGGTTTTTTTGACGGGATTCAGTATGAGGGGAAACTGATTTGTCCAGACTGTGCCGAAAGAATGGAATACGGGGAACAGTAAGAAGTCGGCCCTTTAGTCAATATGGATTTGCTTATTACTTAACGGGAACATCAAAGCTTGCCGGCTAATGTCTTCTACGTCCTCCCGATATATGCTTTGTTCCACAATAAAATAAAGAAGCCGGCTGACGATTCGTCAGTCCGGCTTACTATTAATAAGGGGTATCGCTCAAGATTTGTTCTACGTTGTCTGTACCGGTAACAATTAACAATACTTTTCCTTCATCCATTTCCTCTTCGTAATTATTAGCTTCAACATCAGATAAACCTACTTCTTTCAATTTTGTCCGAAGTTCATCACCTTTCTTGTTGAACAAATTCCCGACAGCATTTTTCAGGTTCATTTCATTCAATCCAATGGTGTTTGCATCAGCGTTATCGGCAACCCGCTTGGTTCGATCGCTATCATGGGCTAGTACATAGACATTGTCTTTATCAACGCCTTTTTGACTTAGCTTGTTTACGTCTTGCTGTAATTTCTCGTCATTTGTATATTTTCGAATAAATGGCATGTTAAATCCTCCTTATTCATTTCGATTACATTGGTCCTATACCCTCAACACCTAAATTCAAACAATGCGGAACTTTATGAGATAGAAAAAATCGAATTTTCAGTCAAATAAATTGCTGTCAGCTCCAAATATGTTCTAAAATAAATGGACGATAACACTAAGGGGGGATATTCATGAAAAATAAAAATATTGTAGCTACTTTTTCGATTGTAGGTGCAGACCCGGTTACAGGGGAGCACGGCATAGCCGTTCAATCGAAATTTATTGCAGTTGGATCTGTGGTTCCGTGGGCTAAAGCGGGAGTGGGAGCCGTTGCAACACAGGCGCTTGCTAATCCTGGTTACGGACCGCGGGGACTAGAGCTACTGGAAAATGGCCTGACACCTGAAGAAGCGATTGAACAATTGATAAAAGAGGATCCTGAGCATGAGGAACGCCAAGTAGGCATAGTCGATGCCAAGGGAAACAGTGCTACATACACAGGTGCGCGATGTTTTGACTGGGCTGGGGGCATTCGGGGCGAAAATTTTGCAGCACAAGGAAATATACTCGTAAATGAAGCGACTGTGACACAAATGGGGAATGCCTTCCAAGAAACAGACGGAACGTTGGCAAAACGGTTGCTGGCATCGTTGCAAGCAGCACAAAAAGCTGGCGGAGATAGCAGGGGGAAGCAGTCAGCAGCCCTCTATATAGTGAAAGATAAGGGAGGTTACGGCGGCTTCAATGACAGAATGGTCGACTTGAGGGTAGATGATCATCCTGAACCGATCAAAGAACTTGTTCGTCTGTATGAGCTCCAACAGCTATATTTTGGGGAAACCAAGCCGGAAAACGTACTTTCTATTGAAGGAGCAACTAAACAGAAAGTGATCGCAGGTTTGGTCAGAAAGGGGTACCTTCCTAACGGAGAAGTATCCATGGAAGAACTCCAGAAGGGGCTGACGGCATACCTTCATACGGAAAATTTTGAAGAAAGAGAACTGGAACCCGGAAAAATTGATAAAGAAGTATTGCAATTTTTGAATAAGCAATAACTATTCAAAACCGTTCTGTCTGCATAGCAGGACGGTTTTTAGTTGCCTATCCAAACTGGAAAGGCGTCAATTCGGTGCACTGTGGTAGAACGGTCAGTCCAGAAGCCGGCACTCGCTGGGTCCCTGTCGCATAGGCTATAGCACATACACATAGCAGCACAATTGAAGGAGGATCCTTGCTATGGAATTGACTGTTTCCCATTGGATGTATGGTTTCTTTACTTTACTGATTATCATCACCATGATGTTTCGAAAAGGGGTGGTATTGCCGACCCTCCTGGGCACTTTTCTGGTTGCATGGGTCTTCAAAGGTAATGTTATCGGTGGTTTTACCGCTGTTTTTAATGCGAACCTTGTAGCTGCTAAAGAACTCTTTAATATTTTCTTGATAATTACTTTTATGGTGGCGTTACTTCATTCTTTGAAGGACCTGGATGCCGACAGAAGAATGATTCAGCCTATTCAAAAAGTAATGATTAATGGTCATCTTGCTTTTTTTGTTTTAGTAGTGGTAACCTATGTGATTTCATTGTTTTTCTGGCCAACACCTGCTGTCCCGCTTATATGCGCGCTGCTTGTTCCAGCTGCCATCCGGACAGGACTACCTGCGGCTGCAGCGGCCGTTGCTGTTGCTCTTTCCGGGCAAGGGATGGCTTTATCCTCTGATTATGTTATCCAAGTGGCCCCTGGTTTATCTGCGGCATCCGCCGGAGTGGAAACGGCCGACGTATTGGATAAAGGATTTATTTTATCCTTGATAACCGGAGGAATTGCCATTTTCCTTGCTTATCTGATCAACCGACGGCATATCCGATCGCAAAATGACCCGAGAAACGAAACAGAGCTTACGATGATGCGGGGAATAGAAGAGGGAGATCAACAGGAAAAAGATAAACCGAAAGTCCCGCTTTGGGGAAAGTTTTTTGCTGTGATTGTTCCACTGTCGATGCTGGCTGTCATGATTTACATGGTATCCACCAAGCTAACATCCGGAAGAATGGGAGGATTTGAAGGGGGAGACGGAGCAGCTTTTATCGGGGGTGTAGCAGTCGTATTGCTGCTCTTATCGACCGTGGCATTTGGCAAACACCGTGCGTTGGATTATATTAGTGAGCACATCACCAATGGATTTGTTTTTGCGTTTAAAGCTATGGGACCTGTTATACCGATTGCTGGATTTTTCTTCTTGGGCAGTGCTGATTTTGCCGGCTCTATTCTGTCTATAGAGGAAGACCGAACACCTGCCCTGCTTTTTGATTTAGTCCAGTCTTTCCAAACCTATCTTCCGGAAAGTACCATTCTGGCAGGATTCAGTATTTTGCTTATCGGGATTATCACTGGTCTTGATGGTTCTGGATTTTCCGGCCTGCCTTTAACCGGAGCATTATCCGGGGCTTTGGCTAACGGCACGATTGATCCATCCGTACTGGCTGCTATCGGTCAAATGGGCTCGATATGGACCGGGGGAGGCACCATTATTGCCTGGTCCTCCTTAGTAGCGATAGCCGGATTTTGCGGAATACCGGTCATGGAACTGGTCCGCAAAAACTTCATCCCTGTTATGGCGGGCCTATGTATTTCTACCCTGCTCGCGCTATTTATTTTCTAATCGGATGAAGTAGAGGGACAGTCCCTGAAAGTCAGGGGACTGTCCCTCTGTTCATTGGTGAACGAATTGTTTCGTTCCCTGGTGAGAGTTATGATACGATAAATGCTAGTAGGACAGTACATATTCCATAGGGAGGATGGTTTGATGAAAGCTTTTGTCCATCAGGGTGACGCAATTGTCTATACGGATGTAAAGGAACCGAGAGTCGATCAGGGCATGGTCAAGGTCAAACTTCAGACTGCAGGTTTGAATCACCGTGACTTAAACATTCCGAAACGAAGAGGAAGCCAGCCTGAACCATTAGTGTTGGGTTCGGATGGAGCAGGGACAATTGAGGAAATCGGAGAAGGCGTGTCCAGTTTTAAGATTGGAGATGAGGTAATTCTCAATCCGGGATTAGGCTGGTATGATAACAGTGAAGCACCGCCTGAAGGGTTTGAAATTTTAGGCATGCCGGATAACGGTACATTCGCCGAATATATTGTGTTATCAGCAGAACATGTGGAAAAGAAACCTGCCTTTTTAACCTGGGAGGAAGCTGGAGTTCTCGCTTTAGCCTCTCTGACCGGTTTCCGGGCGCTGTTTACCAAGGGAAATCTCCAGCCTGGGCAAACCTTGTTTATTCCAGGGGCAGGAAGTGGGGTTGCTACCTTTTTGATTCAATTTGCCAAAGTAAAAGGTGCTCGGGTTCTTGTCTCGTCCAGAAGCGGTAAGAAGCGAGAAAAAGCGTTGGAACTTGGCGCTGACAGGGCAATAGACACGAACGTCGATTGGCGAGAAGCTTTATCAGACGAAAATATTGATCTTGTTATTGATAGTGTCGGCCGAGCTACCTTTAATAGATCATTGGATGTATTGAAAAAAGGCGGCAGGATTGTCAGCTTTGGTGCCACAACAGAGGATGAAATCAACATCAATATCCGGAAGTTTTTCTATGGGCAATACCAGCTGTTCGGTTCTACAATGGGCAGCAGGGAAGAATTGCGGGACATGCTTCGCTTTATTGAGGAGCATAACATCCATCCGGTTGTAGGAAACACTTTCGCTTTGAAAGAGGCACAGGCAGCATTTGATTATTTGCAAGAAGGAAAACAGTTTGGCAAGGTGGCACTTCGTATTGCTTCGACAGATTAATCAGTAAATTCCTTCCAAAAAACAGGTCCGATTCTTCAAAGTGGAGAACCGGACCTTTATTTTTTGGCATCCCTAGATTGGCTCATCCTTTTGGCTTAAACAAAATCGCGCCAATCATACCGAAAATGATCGCTGCGGTTATACCGGAACTAGTCATTTCGAACATACCAGTCACTACGCCGATCACACCATGCTGTTCAGCTTCCTGCATGGCTCCATGTACCAGTGAGTTTCCGAAACTGGTAATAGGGACGGTGGCCCCGGCACCTGCAAAGTCGATGAGCGGTTCATATAAACCGAACCCATCCAGTAAAGCTCCGATTACAACCAAAATACTAAGTGTATGGCCGGGAGTCAGTTTGAGTACGTCAAACATCAATTGTCCTATGACACATATAATACCCCCGACAACGAATGCCCAAAAATACATCATCATGATACTTCACCTCCGTATTCAATTGCCACCGCATGGGCGATACATGGAATAGACTCTTTTTGCTGCGTGGTGAGCGGTGACAACAAGGCTCCGGTGGCGACAACCAATATACGATTCAGTTCACCGCGTTTCATACGATTGAGAAAGTGACCGTACGTGACCACTGCGGAACAACCTGCGCCACTTGCTCCTGAATGGACGTTTTGCTCATCCCGGTAAATGGTCAAACCACAATCAACATAGTTTTTTTCCGGTACATTCGTTCCGTTTTCTTTGAATAAATCAAGGGAAATTTGACGCCCGATTTTGCCCAAGTCTCCCGTAATGATTAAGTCGTAATAAGAGGCATCGACGTTTAGATCGTTAAGATGGGCTTCTATTGTGTCCACTGCAGCTGGTGCCATGGCTCCACCCATATTGAACGGGTCATTCATGCCCATATCAATTACTTTTCCGATTGTAGCGGAAGTAACCACGGGACCTTGTCCATCCTTACTTAGCAGAGCAGTACCTGCACCTGTAACAGTCCATTGGGCTGTCGGTGGCTTTTGACCGCCATATTCGGTTGGATAGCGGAATTGCTTTTCGACAGCTGCATTATGACTGGATGCTCCGGTCAACACATAATTTGCCCCTCCTGCATTGATTAAGAAGGCGCTTAGTGCAAGTCCGGCCATTGAGGTGGAACAGGCGCCGAATAACCCTAAATAGGGCGTTCCCAACGTTTTTGCGGAGAAACTTGTAGGCGTGATTTGATTGATTAAATCACCGGCTAGAAAAAACTGGACTTGGTCATTGGTCACTCCTGCTTTTTCGATCGCTTTTTGTCCGGCTTTTTCAAGTAGTACTTTATGTGCTTTTTCAAAAGTATCCTGTTCCATATATAAATCGGGATGAAGCAGATCAAAGTCTTCTGCTATGTTTCCTTCTGCCTCAAAAGGTCCGCCAACTGTTCCCGTAGAAATAATAACCGGCTTATTGGCGAATGTCCAAGTTCGTTGGCCAGTTAGCATTATAATACACCCCATTGGATAAGTAATGTTTTAATTAACGCAATCACAAAAGCAGAGAACACGCCAAAGAGAATAACAGACCCGGCGAGTTTGAACATATTACCACCGACCCCGAGCACGAATCCTTCTGTCCGGTGTTCAATTGCTGCCGAGATGACCGCATTGCCGAATCCAGTAACTGGAACAGCCGACCCTGCACCTGAGAATTGTGCGATTTTGTCATAAACACCAAAACCTGTCAATAACATCGTGAGAAAAATCAACGTGGCCACTGTCGGGTTTCCGACATTTTGCTCGGTGAAATGGAAAAAATGAATATAAAAATTGGATATTAATTGGCCGAATGCACATATTAGACCACCGATGAGAAAGGCTCGGACACAATTCATGAATACCGGACGTTTTGTTTCCCGTTGTTTAGCGAATTGTTGATATTGTTGATTTGTTTGTTTGTTTTTGGAAGTCATCTTTATCCCTCGTTCTTTAAGCCTGATCTGAAATCAGTTTCTTTATCCTGTCGGTTTGTTTTTGTAATTTTTTCTTTGATACATCCTCTGTTTGCAATTGACCTTCTAATTCATCCAGCTCTAAGTAAATTTTTTTATCAGTAGATACTGTCACCTTTTTATCTTTAAACTTTTTTTGTAGTGCCGTAGTGAATTTCTTTTCCAGTTTTTTAAGGCGAAGGCGATCCATTTGCCGGACTTCTATCGCTATAAGCAACTGATCGGAAGTATTGACTCCACGAGCACCGATCACTTCTTTATTTTTCAACAAAGTCCGTTTCGCCTGGTTAGCTATTTCCTGGCTGACGTCCGCTTTATTGCTCACTTGTGTTAAATCGTAATTTGAATCATTGCCGGCACTGCGTCCGTCATTATTGTTTCCACAGCCTGCCAAGGAAAAGAGAGTCAATAGTAAAACGGGCATTGTGATTGTTATCAATATTCCTTTCATTTGCATCACCTGTAGTAGTCAGAATGAAAAACAAAAAGCAGTGTAAATTCCTGCCGTCTTAGCATGAACTTATCATGGATAAATATACTTTCAATAAATTACCTGTAAAAAAGCAGGAGAGGAGTATAAAAATCTATGGTTTTCATGAATAGCGGGTGCTTCTGATAGGGGTAATGGATAAGGACGAGGTGAATCCGGGAAAATGACCAAAAGAAAAAACTTGTAGAAAAACCGGGGTTTCTCTACAAGTTGAAGGGAAGAAGGTGTTTATCCATATAATTCCTGCTTATTAGGAGGAGCCATAAACTCTGTACCAATTGGAGAGTGAATGGAGCGCATGAGAATTTCATCTATATCCTTTATCGTATCGTCGTCAATGGAAAAATCCCAAAGTCCGTCCATAGGAGACAGCTGATCCGGATGACGTGCACCCCATAAAGAAATATTCTCGCCTGGCTGCTGAAGGTTCCAGCGTAAGGCCAACTCAAGCACGTTTTTTTGAAATCTGTCCTGAGCCAGGTCGTTTAATTCATTGACAGTCTTCATGTATTGCTCAAAACGAGGTTGTTGAAATTTTGGATCCGTTGCACGGCGGACATCTCCTTCTGGAAAGTGGGTGTTTTCGGTAATCTGTCCAGATAACAACCCTCTCGTCAATGAACTGTAAAAAAATGTAGTTATCTCATTATTCTCCGCATATGGGAGGAGTTCATCTTCACTACTTCGCTCAAAAAGATTATGCGGGACTTGAATTGCATGTATTGGTGCAGCTTCCCGAAAAATATCCATTTGTTCCGTGGTGAAATTACTTAGACCGATTGCTCTGATTTTGCCCTCTTTATACAAATAATTCAAAGCTTCCGCTGTATGGTGAAATGGGGTCAAAGTATCCGGCCATTGGACATGGTACACGTCGATATAATCGGTTTTAAGGTTCCGGAGTGATCGTTCAACGTCCTTGTGAATAAAGGATTTGGTGGAATCCCGAAACAGTTCACCTTTCTCATTCCAATTCAGTCCCGTTTTAGTAGATATCGTTATTTCAGACCGATTCAAACCGGCGGATTGCAGCGCCTTTCCGATTAATTCTTCTGCTTTCCCAAATCCATATGACGGAGCCGTATCAATTAACCTAATTCCCTTGTCAAAGGCGGCATGAATGGTTTTAACCGCTTCCTGTTCATCGCTGCCTCCCCATTGAAAGCCTCCGATCGCCCACGTGCCTAAACCAAGTTTGCTCGTTTCTATATTCGTTTGTTTCAGTTTTATTTTTTCCAAAAATTTCACCTCCAGTAATAACGGGCGCTGATAAAACAATTCCCACAATCTCTGTCATTCAATCGTAAAAAAAATGTCGGTAATATGAAACTTTTTCCATATAGGCATCGTCTATAATATAGGAGAATGGTATGACACAGATGTATGTTTTGGAAACAAGAGGGGGAAAAATATGGGTAAAAAAATACTGGTGATTTGTGCGGCATTGGTTGTTTTCGGGGCAGTGGCCGTTTATTGGTTTGTAGAGACCTCCAGTGCAAAGCTGGCGGAGCCTGTGCAGGTAAGCAAGGAATCAGAGGATTTTATCATGCACGTACAAGTCGAAAAAACGGACGAGGGGTTTCAGGTTTTGAGGTCGCTCGAATATACAGGAAATGAACCGGTCGTATTATCTCATCGTACTCCATTAATTTCACTCCATGTCAACCATGACACGAAAAATTTTACCGGCAGTCCCGTTACCAAGGAACTCAATCCCGGAGATGTCTATCATCCCCAGGAAGCCAAAATATACAATCCCTTAAAAAAGGGCAAACACACTTTGTTCATGGATTGTGAATTTTTCATAGACGGAGAACGAAAAAATATTAAAGCGGAAAAAGAAATGATCTTCCGGTAACAATCCAATATTCAGAATGCTCGATTATTGGATTGTTAATTCTAGCGTTTTTGTCGGTTGCTCGGACTCATACCAGGTTTCCAGTGATTCATCTGTTTCCTCACTGTCGGGAAGAGTCACGGACAAGCTTTGATTGTTTTTCCAGGAAGCGGACAGAATCGGCCAATTGTATTCATTTTTAAAGGGTTCGCCATTGTCCATTAACGTTTTTTGCCGTCTCATGTCTGTCAAATCTACTATTACCATTTTATCTCTGGTAATGTCTTCGTGGATACTGGGCTGTTTTCTTTGGAATAGAAGTAACAGCAGGTCGTTTTCAGGTGAAATAGAGGCAGATTTAAACATCGCTAAGTCTGCAGCAAGAAAGGAGCCACCCTCTTCCTGTTGGTTCAGTAAAAGGTAAGAGCAGTTATCCTCTCTGCAGGAAAATTCTAAAAGATAAATCGTATCTTTATCCGGGATGTCTACTCTGGTTATCGACATGCCGTCTATTTCCGTCTCCCTATCTTCTGCAGCAGATAAATAATGCTTCAATATCTTTACTTGATTCAAATCAATGACGACCTGTTCACTAGGCAAGGTAAACTCAAGAAACATTTCCTCCTGCTCAGAATCCTCATCCTGCTCTTCGGCTTCTTTTTCAACCAATACCGGTTTTTTTTCAGATGCATCCGCTTGCTCTTCTGACTTGACGAGTACCGGTTGGCCTTCTTCATCGGAACACGCCGAAACCATCATCATTATAATCATTAAAATCAACCAGGTTAGTAATCGTATTCCTGCACGCATTTTGTCAACCTCCGGCCATTTATTGAATGCTTTGTTTTCATTATACATAAGTTTTGTTAAAAAGATTAGGGGAAAAGGCTGTTGGATGGGGCAAAATCTCCATTAGCATGTGGAGTTGAGGGCAAGGCTGCTAGGATCTTCGCTGATAAAAATAAGTTTCTATTTTAAAATAAGTGGTAAGAGTATTTTAAGATGATTTTTAATATAATGGAGAAAACATCTTAAGTGGCAGGAAAGGTGCTGACAATGGGAAATCTAATTGATTTCGATCAGAAAAAGACAAAGAAGAGGATGAAACAGATCGCCGAATCGAAAGGGATCGTTTATGAAATCTATCTGATCGTCGTTAAGTATGTGTATAAATACGCTGACAAGGAACGAATCGATGCTAGCGACTTCCTGACCACGGAAGCAGACCTATTGAGTTTGTTTGCCGGAGACAGGGCAAAATTCCGTGATGCCTTCGAAGAGATAATGAGCTATTGGGATATCGCTGAACAGCAGGAAGCCATCCGCGGACAGGAATTCCAGCGATTCCGAACAATCGGTGACTTGTGTTTTTATATTGAAGAAAGAGTCAATAGACAACAAGGTCTATAGCAAGTACGAGGCGTGCATGCAAGGCACGCCTCGCTGTTGGTTGTTAAAGTTTTTCTGCCTGATCTGTTTCATGTTCGGCTCCACGCTTGATGTAATCCTCATTGAATGCTTCCAGTTCTTCCGGAGTCATGTCAGTATCATTCTTTCTTTTTCTCCCATTCGTTTTGAAATAGACGATAACACCCGCTAGAAAGGCAAACATAATTATAAAAAAGATCCATGCCATATTCGTTTCCTCCTTGTATCATGTGTTTTACAATTCCCTATATTTATCGTTCCTAATCGGCTGATATGAAAAAAATTCCAAATGTGAATGGGAAAGAAGGAGTGTTTGAAGGAGAAAATAATAGGCTACATACCAGTATACTTATAACGGAAAGGGGATTACACATGGCAGGAGAACTATTTTCTTATCAAAAAGCAGAACAATTACTTAATCCTGAACGTGAGGAGGTAGTGCCTATCAATCAAGTTGTCGATCTGTTGGATTTACATGGGAATGAAAAAGTGATTGATTTGGGCGCGGGAAATGGTTATTTAACAATCCCAATAGCAAAAAAGACGGAAGATCGGGTTGTAGCGGTTGATATCCAACAGGAGATGCTAGAAGAGCTTGCTGATCGCGCCGCTGAACAAGGATTAGAGAATATTGACAGGATGCCCAGTGGTATCGACTATCTGAATTTCCCTGACAACTCTTTTCAACGGGGAGTTGCGGCATTTGTCTTCTATGAAGTTGATCAGCTGGAAAATGCCTTGAAGGAAATCCATCGGGTCATCAGCGAAGAGGGGAGACTACTTATCATGGAATGGGAAAAATCCGGCAACGAGGAAGGACCGCCTTTGGATGTCCGGCTTCCCAAAGAAGCATTACAGGAAAAACTCGAGAATGCAGGTTTTTCTGTATCAAATGGCAATTTAAACACGAATGTTTATTACTTGATAGCAGAGAAAGAAAAACACTTTAAAACAATAGGTACTGATCTATAGAGGTTACAGTCTGAGCATCGTTCGGCCAAGAGACTGAGAAACAATCCATCCATGTAACGTTTCGAAACAGTCTTCCGCTTCTTATAATGAATCTACATGATAAGAAGTGGGGGACGGATATGAACATTTATGAAATGGAAATAGAATTGGAGCGGCGAAAGCCTGTTCGATTACAACTGAATAGTGAAAATTCGACCAGCTGGATTTAGCTGGTCTTTTTTCTTTTCTTTAAATAGTTCATTCCTTTTTGAATTCCTTTGAGAAACGTTGTAAGCCTCCTCGTGGCAAGCAAAATAAATAGAGTAACAAGGCAAGTGAGCGAGTAAGCAAGACAAATTTCCTGCTTAGTTGGTAAATCGGAAGTTTATTCTCTTTTCCTAGCAGGTAATTAATAGTACGGGCTTAAAGTATGAAAGGATGATCAGGATGAATGTATTTAGAAAAATAGATAGAATTCAGGCAGGCATAGAAAGATGGATCATCATTATGGCCATATTCGGGATGACCATCATATTACTGGCCAATGTCATTGCCCGAACATTTGGCAACAGCTTGACCTTTGCCGAAGAGGTTGGACAATTTTTCATCATCATTGTGACCTTCATCGGGTTGAGTTATTGTGCCAGAAGGGGCAGACATTTGAAAATGACAGCAATTGTAGAATTTTTACCGTTTAAAACTCGCAAAGTTCTTGTGCTGATTATTACAGCGACAACCTCTTTATTGCTTTTTTACTTATGCTATATCTCCCTAGATTATACCATAACGCTATATCAGCTAGGGAGAGTGACCGCGGCCCTTCGATTTCCAGTATATTTAATCACATTGTTTATACCTATAGGGTTTTTATTCAGTGGTCTTCAGTACTTAAGGGAGTTCTGGCTTAATTACAAGTACAAAGATGAAATGATTGACGGGACGGAGGACCCAAACTGGAACAGAGAGGAGGCGGATGAAACGATATGATATGGATACTTTTGGGAATTATGTTTATTCTGTTATTTCTAGGTTACCCGATTATGGTTCCGCTTATTGTGGCACCCCTGGCAGTTGCCCTTATTTTTTTTCCTGAGTTAAATCCGATGGTGCTGATCCAACAATTCTCAATAGGCATCCAGACGTTTGTACTCTTGGCGGTTCCTATGTTTATTTTTGCCGCTGACATTATGTCTTCTGGTAAGACATCAACAAGGCTATTGGATCTTGTGGGCAGCTTTATTGGCCACATCCGGGGGGGTTATGCAATCACAACTGCTGCTGCCTGTGCCTTGTTTGGCTCGATTTCTGGTTCAACACAGGCAACGGTCGTTGCTGTCGGTACACCGACGAGAGAAAGGCTGAAGGAAATTGGTTATAAAGATAAGCAGGCGATTCCTCTAATTATTAACGCCAGCGATTTGGCTCTTATGATTCCGCCGAGTATCGCAATGATTGTTTATGGAGTTGTCACAGGTACTTCGGTCGGTGAGCTCTTTATTGCCGGAATTGTACCAGGACTGATCATATTTCTGTTCTTTGCACTTTATTGTTACTTTTTGGCGACGGCAAAAAATTTGGGCCAGGAACAGAAGGCTACTTGGAAGCAACGCGGCAGAGCTTTTAAAAAGGCAATATTGCCTTTGGGCTTTCCTATCGTCATTATAGGAGGGATATACTTAGGAATCTTTAGTCCTACGGAAGCAGCTGCTGTATCGGTATTATACGCATTTATCCTGGAAGTTGTAATTTATCGGGACGTAAAGCTCAGTGATTTGCCAAAAATAGCTGAGTCTACAGCGATCGTTACTGCTGCGGTGTTTATTTTGGTAGCTGCTGGAACAGGCTTAAGCTGGATACTTGCTTATGCAAAACTGCCGCAAGAAATCACCTCGGCTGTTTTAGGAAATGACCCTTCGGCGACATATGTGCTGCTGATCGTAGCTATTTTCTTCTTTGTCGGCTGTATGTTTGTCGATCCATTGGTAGTCATATTGATTTTGACGCCAATTTTCTACCCGGTGGCAATGGATGCAGGTGTCGATCCGGTGGCGCTTGGTATTATCGTGACGCTGCAGGCGGCCATCGGTTCGGCTACTCCGCCGTTCGGAGTGGATATCTTTACGGCTATTGCTGTATTTCAACGACCCTATAAAGAAATCATTAAAGGGATTTGGCCATATATTTTGATACTAATGGCTGCTTCCGCTTTATTTATCTTATTTCCGGAGATTATCACTTCTTATCAATACTTTTATTCGGAATAGAGAGAAGGTGACGTAATGAAAAGAATAACGATCATAATGTCCTTTGTTATTTTATGCTTACTGAGTGCCTGTGGATCTGGTGGAACGGAAACAACTAGAGGAGAGGGCGCTCCTGAATATGTTTTCCGATTTGCCCATGAAGAATCGCCGGACTCAGTCCAAAATACGTATGTTGAAGAATTCAAAAAAATAATCGAGGAAAAATCCAACGGAAACATCAAAATCGAAATTTATCCGGTTGGACAACTTGGAAATGCTACAACACAGGCTGAATTGTTACAAATCGGAGCCATTGACTTTGCGATTATTTCGCCAGGTAATATCGGTACGATGGTCCCTGAATCCCAGTTATTATTATTGCATTTTCTTTTCTCAGACGATATGGAAGTGAACAAGGAAATCATGAATAATAGCGAGGCATTATATGGACCATTGGCAGATAAATTCGCCGAAAAGAAAATAAAAGTATTGTCCTATTGGACAGAGGGGTTCAATCAATGGACAACGCAAACCAGGATAGAACAACCGGAAGATTTCACGGGTATGAAGTTCCGGACTATGCCATCTCCTTTGATCGTTTCTTCTTATGAGCAGTATGGAGCAAACCCTACTCCTGTTCCTTATGAACAGGTTTACAGCGGGCTTCAGCTGAATATGATTGAAGGTCAGACCAATCCAATGTTTGCGATAGAGCAGATGAAATTTTACGAAGTACAAAAATATTTAACCCTGTCCAAGCATTCATTATATACAACTACCACGGCAGTGAATCCGGATTTGTATGAAGGGTTGCCAGAGGACGTCAGAAAGATGATCGACGAAACAATAGAAGAGATGAAGGATAAGGCTTTTTCCATTCAGGAAGAAACCAACCAGAAAGCATTAGACGAAGTAAAGGAAAATAGTAATATCGAAATTACTGAATTGACAGATGAACAAAGGGAAGCATTTCGCGATGCGAGCATGCCGGTCAGAGAACAATATGTTGACCAGGTAGGAGGAAATGCCGGCGAAATTATTAATAAGCTTGAAGAAGAAATAAAGGAAGCTGAACAAAAAAGCAAGTGAAAGAAAACCAGGCTGGATTCTGCAAAGGTGATCCTGCCTGGTTTCTTTTTAGTCCTTTTCAGAAACCCTTTTCAGAAAAGATTGCATAGGTAATGGTGATAATTTTAATCGAAGGACGCAATCATGGAGCTTAGACAGATGACAGGAACTCGAACGATCTGAATAAGAGCGAGGAAGATAAGAAAAAGACAAATAAAAAGACAAAACCCGGTTGATCCAGATTTTGTCGAATAAAGATGGAGAAAAGGATGATTTTTTATGATAAACTTCTTAATAAGAAGCAATCAGCTAGTTAAATGACAAAGGAGATGTCATTTTCCACTTTGTGTCGATTTCGGATTTTCGCTTGCTTCACATTTTTGATCAACAGTTGTTTGATATGTTGATAACCTTCTTCCGGTTTTTCGCCATCAACGATGACCACGAGTGGTTTCATTATTGAAGCTACCAGGAAAAAGGATAATAGCTTAGGGAAATTTCCAGCATCCGCTACCTGTCCGTTTTGGTATAAGTAAACATCATATTTACTTTTAGCTACATATCGATGCAGTTTCATCATTTCTTGTGTAGTCAACTGGCAAGTTAAATCTACTTGATAGGATGTAATTTCTTTCAAGGTAACCACCTCTCTGTTTTTTGTTGTTTAATCGGTCTATCTGATCAGAAATGATAAGTAAACAATCCGGCCAATCACTAAGTTTTTCCTTCTGTTATCTAGATACCCCAGGGATGCTTGGATAAAACTTGAAGCGTCCATTAAAATCGGATGAGTTAGCCGGCAGGGTAAAAACGATTCTGTTTGTTTAGAAACTTAGCGGGTTTTGGTACAATGATGTAAAAGAAGATTGTGAGAAAAAGACCTTCTAAACCAGATCAATCTTCAAAGAAAATAGGTTTCGGTTATGATAGGAGGAAATCATGAAAACTTTTAAGCTTATTTCTCTTGACGTTTTGGAGGATCAGCAGGAGGAAATTCGCCCGCGGAATATTCCTTTGCTTGACGGATTGATTATCAATCGAGAAGATGACCAAAACCATTGGCTGCTGGAAGCCTATTTAGACAAGTCATATGAAGTTTATTTTCAGACACTGAAAGAAGAAAATGAAGTAATGATTCAGGGGAAAATCACCAAAGAAAGTAATCAGCCGGCAACTTTCATGGCTTCCGTTATTGATATCAATAAGATTGGTGAACATATCAATGTTCTGTTTTTAGGTACATTGGTCGATCGTAAAAAGGGAGAGATAGAGCGTACACTAAAGGTATTAATAGAAGAAGGGTACCAGGGGGACGAACTGCTGGAACAGTTTAAAGACAGAATGTGACAGTAGCGTCTGTTGTTACTGGAAGGCCGGACTGTTTGATAAATTAGTCCGGATTAATTCTTTGATTATTTTTCCTAATATTTCAACAATTTAATTTTTAACCTCTTCCTGCAAGGAATGTAAAGGCAACATACTCCTTAAGGAGATAGAAAGCAATCAAATAGAAGCATGGACTTGAGGAGGCAACGGCATGTCAAACAAACCAGAAATAAAGGAATTACCATTGCGCAGCGGGAGATCAGACGTCCATTCGGAAGCCATTTTTTTGGAAGATGTTGAAGAAGGGATGTTCCATTCCATCGGTGAAAAAGATGGGAAGAAACCTCAAGTACCAGTACCAGCCTATTATTTTTTGCAGCTGGTTTCCAAGGAATTGGGAGAGTGTGAGGCTGTCGGCAGTTCTCCAGCTGTCCTATATCTTGGCGTGGATTCGTTGAGAAAGATCAGCCATACATATGACTATACTAGAACTGATTTACTTCGGAAATGTGCGGAAAGGGTGCAAGTAATCATCAGTGGGGTTTACGGCGTGGCAGAAGGTGGGGAAGGATTGTTATTTCTGGTTGAAGACTTAACAAATACCGAAAAGGCAGAACAAACAGCTCAAGAGATTATGGAAGCGTTCTCCGATCCGTTCTTGTTTAACGGAACGGAAATCTACTTGACGGTTAGTTTAGGTATTTGTCCGTATTCCGAAGATAAACAGTCCGCCAATGCATTGATAGAAGGAGCAGAAATGGCTTCCCTACTAATTAAAGACAGACCCGGCAGCAATTATTACTTTTTCAATCCCAGCATTTCCGCTGAATGGAAAAATAGCTACAGTTTGGAGTTTTCTTTGAGAAAAGCCCTAAAAGAAAATCAGTTTGAACTTCATTATCAACCGCAAAAAGATATCAAATCAGGAAATATTGTAGGATGTGAGGCATTGTTGAGGTGGAAGCATCCTGATAGAGGATATATACCTCCTGACCTTTTTATCCCGGTGGCTGAAGAAAACGGGATGATCATAGAATTGGGTGAATGGGTTTTGCGGGAAGCTTGCAGACAGAATAAAGAATGGCACAGCCAAGGAAATTATCGCGGGCTAATAGGCGTCAATTTATCTGCAAGGCAGTTACAGCAACCAGGCTTGGCGGATAAAGTAAAAGAAATTTTACTGGAGACCGGACTTTCTGCCGGGTATCTGGAATTGGAAATTACGGAAAGTACAGCAATATCGCAAAATAATAAAGCGTTGGATAATCTAATCATGCTCCGGGAGCTCGGAATCCAAGTATCTATTGACGATTTCGGAACTGGGTATTCCTCTTTAAAGTATTTAAGTATCTTTCCTATTAGTAAGTTGAAAATTGATAAGCTGTTTTTACAACAAGAGATACAACACAATCAAGCAATTGTAAAATCGATTATCCGAATGTCGCATTCCATGGAAATGAAAGTAATTGCCGAAGGGGTGGAAACCGAAGATCAGCTTGTTTTTCTAGAAAAGGAAAACTGTGATGAGATCCAGGGATATTATTTTTACAAACCACTTCCACTTGAGGAAGCGAGCGATTTGTTTCTACAGGCGCAATAGTGTAATAAAAAAACAACCCCTCCAAAATCGAGACTTGGCTTTTCTTTACCAACGCAGGTCTCCGGTAGTCATTGTGGCCGCCGTAATGATACGTTCCTGCGTCATGCCTATGTGTGTCTTATATCCAAAGAAAGCAGAGTCAGCTGATTTATGCCCTAAACGGGCATCAGGAGCAGGGATTCTTGTAGTTCTAGTTGGTCATCGGCAATCGTCTCTTTGAAGAAAGTTCGCCGGTTCTTTGATTTGGGGGATAGAGACGAGCTTTGGTTCTTTTTCAATGTACTTCGACAAGGCGTTCTGAATAGTCTAACTCAGCTTCAAGCGTGTCTTCAGTTGGCTTCTCTGGAAACTTTTCCTTCATCGATTCATCGACGGAATAATTCATTTTTCGGACGTTCTTGGAACGGGCGCGCAATACCTCTTGAGGAGATGTTTGATTGTATTGAGCTTTGGTGTGCGTAGCATCAAGAATAAGGGACTTCGATTGAATCACGCCTTTCTCAAGAGCGACTTCCACCGTTTTTCCAATCAGGAGATCTAAAAGATTTTTGTCTTTAAGACGTTGTTAAACTCATGGATAATTGACGGGTCTAGCATCGAATCTCTCCCTTTTATATATTCCTTTTCATTTGTACAAGAAAAAAGAGTGATTTTCTTTTTTAAATCAAAGAAAATCAACTCTTTTTAGATTGGCCCTTGGTAATTCCACGATAAGCGAGCGGTGGTGACGCCTGCGGGAACAGCGCGAGCCGAAGATTCACTTGGTCAAGTGATCTTCTTGACCAAGTTAGCTGAGGTCGTGCCCGCGGCAAGCATCCACCGACAAGCGATTCGCGGAATCAACAACGAGCATTGACAGCCACTTTAGATTAAAAGGAATTTTTCAGTGGCCTCCCAAAATCGGGGGTTGTTTTGGTGTGGTGGTCGAATCAAGGTACGTTTAGTAGTAGAAAGCAGCACCAACAATGATGAGTAAAATGAATAGAACCACGATCAAAGCAAAGGAGTTACCGTAACCGTAACCGCCGCCATAGTAGCCACCGCAGTAGCCTCCTCTAGAAGGATAACCATAAGACATACATACTCACCTCCTGAATGTTTACAATTTACTATATGGGAGAAGTGGCCAGTGTGTATGGACGTCTGCCCAGTGAAAAAGGGATTATAGGATTTGGGCAGTTACATGCAACTTCTATTTTTGGAACGGTTTGTTACATATAGTAAAACAAATGCCAAAAACTCGGATTGTAAACAGAGGTAGAAAACGCGGAGAAGGAGCCGGGTTTCATTTTTTTCTGTTTGAATAAAAAAAGCCCAAATCATCAAGCGATCTGGGCTGCTGGCATTCCATTTCTATTACTTCTTTCTTTAATCCTGTTGCTTTTCTTTTTCACTGATCAATTCTCTATTTCCTTTTAGGAGACGGATCTGGTCATTTTCATAGCCAACTTCAAAACGGTATTTATATACCCTGGTGAAAACTTTTTCAGGACTTCTTCGTTCATCATGTTCGACTTCCATCGTTACTTTTGCAAGATTGCTTCCTTCATCGAAATGTATATGCATGTCTGATGTTTTGGTATCGACGATATAAATATAATCTTCCCTAAATTGCTGATAGCTTGTACTGGTTTGCCAGTCACTGCCAAGTAACGTATAAGCATTGATGAAATCACGAATGGAAATACTTTCGAAAAAATAATTAACCATGTATTTGGCATCTTCTTCTAATTTATCCGGATCTACCTCTTGAGCATTATCCACTGCGCTTTCATAGTCCAGGTCTTTTTCGTCTGCTTCCTCCGACCATTGTTCAGCTTGATCGATTACTTGCTGTATCGGAATGCTGAATCCCATACTGCCATTATCCATCCCAGCTGAATTGACCGCAATGACTTTTCCAGAAGAACGATCTATGAGTGGGCCACCGCTATTTCCGTGATTGATCTGGGCAGAGATTTGGTAGGCGTCCTCATAATCGAAATCCTCAATTTCAAATGATCGATTCATACCGGATATAATCCCAAGGGTGACAGAATTTTGAAACCCCAGCGGACTTCCGACAGCTAGGATTTCATGGCCAAGCTCCGCTTCGAATTGGGTATCAAGGACTGCAGGAGACTGATTGGCAAGCTGAGGAACACGGATAACAGCAATGTCCAATTCTTCTCCAATTCCAGCTAAGGCAGCAGTATACGTTTGAGCGTTTGCCGTTTTTACATAAATTGTTTCGGCATTTTTCACTACATGGGCATTGGTGATAATATCGCCTTTATCATTATACAAAAATCCCGATCCAATGGTTTCATTCCATTTATCCACGGCTTCCACTTGCACTACATTTTTCTGTGATTGGTGAATAATCGATTTCAAGTTCACTGTGTCTTGTCTTTCTTCTACTTGGTGAGCGAGCGTATTTTTTACTTCTATGGCTTGATGATCCCAATTTCGGTATATTAGAAAAACTGCTGCTGCACCCGCGATTAGAAGAAGAAAAGTTAACAGAACCGGCAGAAAAAGTTGTTTGTGTTTCATTATCTCACTCCGTCTTTTGTATATCGGTTAATCCAAGAACCATTTTATTTTTTCAATTTCGATATCCGAAGTATCAGCTGCTTTCGTATCAAAGTGGGTAAATTCAAATTTTCCTTCTTCACCTGGATAAAGGGTATCCGGATAGATATATACTTCATTTGAAAGCAATTCGCTATCCGATTTATCGAGTATTTTGTAATCGACAGATATGGAGTAAACCGGAACAGTAGCCACACTCTTCAATTTTCCGCTGACAACTGCATTTCCTTGTTCATCCCTCGATATCGATACATCGATCATTTCCACTGCGTCATTTTTATTTAGATTTTGCTCTTTTTCAGCGGCTGTAGCAGCTTGCTCGATTCTATGTTGCTGTTCCGTTTCAAAAGCAGTTTTTTCTTTCTCAATTGTCGTCTGTAAGCTTTGGAGTTTATCTGAATTCGGGACGAAGTTCAGTCCTTCTTCCACGATGTCTCGTGCGTCGGTAAATTGCTTCTGTGACAATTGCTCGTTTGCTGTAGAAAAAATATAGGAAATGATTTGCTCTTCTATTGTTTCGGTAATGGATTCCGCTTCTTCACTGCTAATCGCTTTCGCTTGCCAAAGTAACGTTTTCAACTTTTCAATCGATGGATCGTTCTCCATGGACTGTTGTAGCTGTTCCAATTGGACTTCACTTCTTTTTTCCACCACTTCATTAATAATGACATCGACTGCTTCCCCATTATATACTTTCAGGTTGTTTTCTGCTTCATCGATTTTTTCCAGTGATTTTTGGAAATCCTTTTCAGCTGCATAGTCTGAAGCTTGTTTTAAATCTAACCTTGAACGGAGTGCAACCTCCATAAATGATTTATTTTCGTGGGCGGCAGGAAAGTTATTTTTTTCTTCAAGTGCCTTTTCGAAATGGATGAGTGCTTCATCATAATTTCCATCCAAAGCTTGTTCTTCACCTGATCGGAAAGCTTCCTTTGCCTGTTCAGTTTGATGCTGCAGGAATAGGTAACAAAATCCTATAGCAAGGAAACTAAATAGGAGGGAGATGGCAGGTAAATACCAAATTCGCCGATCGGGTCCTGGTTCAGCAATCCGATCATAACGATCCTCCGGTAACTTTTTTCCACATTGAATACAAAACAGTTCGTCATCGTTCGTCTTGCTTCCGCAATATGGGCAATAGAGCATTAATACACCCGCTTTCTTTTCTGGGAAACTAGTTTTATGTCGAGAGTCTCAAAGAATAGTTTACCACAATCCCCCTAACATCCGTACCCATTTTTTGTTAATCACACGAATAAAATAGCCAGGAGAATATAAGGGAATCGTAAAACAAAAATCCATTGAGTTGGTTGCTGTAAAATGAATCAAAGGCTACAATATAAGTGGAGGTGTAGGAAGATGGTTAATGCCGCTTTAGCAGTAATTTCAGTAGCAATTCTCGTAGTAAATATCGGGTACTGCATTTTTGATAACAGTTAACCGAAAATGGCGCGAAGAAACCTCCCGCTAAAAGGCGGGAGGTTTTCCATGTAGTAGCATGGAGAGCTATTTATGTTAAATAGCCGGAAAGAGAGCAATTGCTTGCGAAATTGTTGAATAGGTTTTCTTCCGGTGTCGAAATCTCTGTCTTTCTTTTTAATTCATCATAAATTGTTATAAAATTTTGTCTAATTTTGCGATTCGCTTTACTTCTTTAATTTCCTTTGACATAATCATGAAGGTTTGAAAAAAAGAAAAAGAGAAAGGTTTTGGGGATGTTGAAAGGGAAAATAGCCGGAAGAGATTTTTATCATTTACAAGAAAGAATTGCGGAAAAACGCGGCCAAATGATACAGGCGGCAAATAAAAATGGGCTGTCTAGTCTCATTACATTGAAAATCAGCCAGGAACTTGATGGATTGCTTAATCAATATGCAAAAGACGGACAGACCATAAAAAATCGAAATGTAAAGAAAGAGGAAGCAGTTACACCCAGAAAAGCAATTTGAGAGAGTATATCAGCAAGCTGTTAGGGGGTAACCAAGCCGAAGATGGAAAATTCTCAGGTGCTTTTAGAAAAAATTGAATACTTACGCAACAAAATGGCGAAAGTAGCCCTCCGTAAAGGCTTCACCAGTAACGAATCCATTTCATTAAGCCAGGAACTGGACCACCTTTTAAACACCTACGAAAAAACAAAACACTATCAAAAAATAGATGAATAAATAAGAAAAGCGAAAGCGTCTTGATCAGCAACGTATAAACTGCACTCCCGCAACGGGAGTGGTTCGACGTTGCCGCGCAAAGCGGCGGTTTTCGATCGAACAGCCTTGCTTTTTGAGATAAAGGAAACAGGATGAGCGGAGCGAATCCATGTTGACTTATCGTACGGAGGCAAGGGAAGTTTGCTAGTTGCTAGGCGCTGAAGTAGAAATTAACTGTTTGGATTTTTGCCAACATTTACAAGTCGGGAGAAGAAAGAAAAATGTTGGCAAAAATCCTTATTTTTTTAAAAACGTACGCCTTGACCGGTTCAGCCAACTCCTCGTAAAACCCAAAGTATTAAAGCAAAAACGATTGATGAGCTTTACGGGGAAGGTGTAGAGCTGGATGAGGGCCAAACCATATCCGGTCAACCTCTCACTGATAATTAGCTAAAAATGTTTCAAGCCTATTTAAAGCTTCCTCTAAAGTAGGTAAATCATAAGCATAGGAAAGACGTAAATAGCCTTGTCCCCCTGCAGAAAAAGCATCTCCTGGAACTAGCGCCAACTTAGCCTCCTCTACAAGTTTTAACGCTAAATCAAACGATGATATATCTCCGAGTTGAATTCCGATAAAAAAATAGAAAGCTCCGTCTGGTTTGGTGACATCCAATCCCATGTCCAGCAGGCGATCGTAAACGTAATCACGCCTTTGCTTATACTGCTGTCTCATCTCCACAGGGTCCTGTCTGCCTTCTGTCAATGCAGCTAAAGCAGCATGCTGACTAATGGATGTAGCACAGGATACGTTATATTGATGAACTTTCAAAATATGTTGAGATAGCCATTCTGGACACATTAAATAGCCGATTCTCCAACCGGTCATCGAATGTGATTTAGACAAGCCGTTGATAACGATGGTTTTATCTTTCACTTGGGGAAACGTACCGATTGAAGTATGCTCTTGCTCATATACGAGTTCGCTATAAATTTCATCTGCTAAAACAAAGATTTCTTTATCAGCCAATAAATTGGCAATCTCCTGAAGTTCTTGTTTGGTTAGCGTCATTCCCGTAGGATTGGAAGGATACGGTAGAATGATACACTTTGTATGATCTGTAATATGCTGTTCAATCAGATCCCTCGTCAATTTGAAATTGTTTGTGCGAGTATCTACATGAACAGGTGTTCCACCGGCCATGCGGATTAAGGGTTCATATCCCGGATAAACCGGGGAGGGAAGGATTACTTCGTCCCCATTTTCGACAATCGTCCGTAAGGTAATATCGATTGCCTGGGAAGCACCGACCGTCACAATTACTTCCGTTTGCGGATTGTAAGATAACTTGTATTTTCCCCTTGCAAAATCCGCAATTGCTTGACGTAAAGGCAGCATTCCGGCGTTATGCGTGTACGTCGTATGATTTCTTTGAATGGCTTGTATTCCGGCATGTTTCACATGCTCGGGAGTAGGGATATCAGGCTGACCAATTGTCAGGGAGACAATGTCCTGTTTATCACTTACCATATTGAAAAATTTTCGGATTCCGGAAATTTGCAGTGCTTTTACTTGATCATTAAGAAGATGTTCCATGTTTGCCAACCTCCTGAAAAGTTCTCTGATTTGTTCAACCTGAGGATAAATATAGGGAGTATGTACGATCAGGTTAACGTGAGAGATACCAATCAATACCAGGTAGTAACAGTTTTGCGATTACATCAAGTTCGTAGAAAGAAGAACTTTTAAAATCCTCAAATGGAAACTAGGATGCAAGCCAAATAGAACAGCCCGATAATTCGACTGGTAAACTGATGATACCATAATACGTTTTATTCTAAAAACTCTTATAGTTAGAGAAACTTATGTTCCATCGACCGGATCCCGTCTTTTGAATTTGCTAGATGAATTTAAATTCGATATAATGGTTCTATTTTAAACCTATTAATTTCCAATTGCTTATAGATGAAAAAGGATGTGTCTACATGTTTCAGGATGTTGGATTAGTTTTGGAAGGCGGAGGCATGAGAGGAGCATATACAGCTGGAGTGCTTGATGCTTTTCACGACCACGGGATTAATTTTCCTTTTGTAACAGGGGTTTCGGCTGGTGCTTGTAATGCTACTTCCTATGTGGCGGGACAGCGAGGACGAAATTACAAAGTATTGGTGGAATATGGAAGCCATCCAGAGTACATATCACTCAAAAGAGCTATTACGAGAAAAGAACTGTTTGGCATGGACTTTATCTTTGATGTTCTGCCTAATCAGCTTGTCCCCTTTGATTTTAATTCTTTTTTTAACAGCAATATCCGTTTTGTAGCAGGTACGACAGATATTGATACCGGTATGCCGGTGTACTTTGATACGTTTCATTCGGATAAAGAATTACTTAAGATTATCCGGGCTTCCAGCTCTCTCCCTTTTGTGTCGCCAAGTATTTCGGTTCAAGGGAGGAACTTGATGGATGGAGGGATTGCAGATCCTATTCCTATACAACCATCTATTGATGCGGGAAATCGTAAACATGTTGTAATTCTAACAAGGAATCAAGGTTATGTTAAGAAACCGATGAAGTTTGCATGGTTGTTTAGACGCTCATTCAAAGCACATCCTGCTCTTCTTCAGGCCATGCAAAGCCGATATGAAAAGTATAATAGCAGGGTTAAGATGCTGGAAGAGATGGAAAGAAATAACCAAGTATATATTATAAGGCCAGAACAGCCCTTGGAAGTTGGCAGAATTGAACGGGACAAATCGAAACTTGACGCACTATATCGTCAGGGATATCAGGAGGTCCAACAGAAGAAAGATGAAATTATTCGCTTTGCCAGCACTGCAGGTGAACCGGTATTGTCTTGATGTATAAAGCTTCCATCAGGTGGATAGGCTGAATCCAAAAGACTGAAAAGGTGAGGATGTACCATGACTGTATGGGTTACGATACCTATATGCAAATTATCTTCCATTATAAATACCAATCAATTGCATACGTTGGGCATCTCGGACCGTTATTTGTACACACTTTTGGGATTCTTTAGTATTCTGTTATGTTTTTGGCTAATCAGACCGTTGGTGAAATTTATGATTTTGCTGCATTGGGCAGATTTATTAACTTACCTTATTGGCGGTATCTTCCTTCTTTCTGTCTTATTGCTTGCTTTTCAAGCAGAGGACGGGATGAGAGGAGAGGAACAGGGAGTACAGCTATCCTTTTTACTGCTTGGCTTTGTGTTTTTCGGAGGCTTTTTATTTATTGTAAAACTCTTCAAAACATTGGCCGGAATTCAGAAAAAACAAGCTCGTCAGTAGCAAAAAAAGAACACAGTATTCCTCATTCTAATTAATGGGGATTGTTGTGTTTTTTTGTATTTCGTATGGTGCCCGTTTTCCAAGAAGAAAACCAAACGGTTACATGGGTATAGAAATCAAGTCATCCAAGGTCCAATCGCTATTGATGAGTTCAAAGGAGATGCAGGAGGAGAAAGGTTCCAACTGATTTCATTTCATCAGGCAGTGATTGGATGAATGGTTAAAGCATCAAATTTTAGGGCAGCAAGCGGTTAAGAAGGCTTTTTAGAGAGAAATAGAGTAGCAGGAACTAAGCGAGACTCCTGCGGAAAAACGGACGACCGAGACTCCGCAGCTGGCTTTGCGAGGAGGCTCGGACGTTCGTCCGCGGAAAGCGAGTTATTTCCTCTGCGGCCTGAGGAAAAATAGCTATTTTTTTGGAGGGAGCCTTTCGATAAAGAGAGGGTGGAGTGAAAAATCACACCACCACATTGACAGAGAACCAAAAAGGGAAAAGCTTATAAATTTAGAATTAAATGGACAAAAATGCTTTCAAACCTAATGTTTACCTATTTACCCATAGGAAACGCTGGTCGTTTACTCATTTGATATACCCATTTCTGTTTGCATGGCGGACAGCCATTTGGTAGCATCTTCTGCTAAGACATCAGGTGGAGTTTGGTTCGGTGATTGGGATAAAACAAACTGCTTTTCCGAATCCGATAGTCTATTATATGCATCTTTCAGGATGGATGTCTGATCCATATATTTATTCAATTCATATAGAAAATCCTGCAATTCAAGCATGTAATAACCTCCTTTTATGGAACCATTTCCGTTTCTTTGTTGGAATAAACCACTATCCAATGAAAATAGTTGTTACAGACTAGCAGAATTTCCATATCTGTTTGCCATGTTCAACTTTCTTTTTTAATCGGAACGGAATGGAAGTGAAAAAGCTTGTAGATAAACCACGATTATCTACAAGCTGACCGAGAGAAGCTATCATCTTTTTTGTTTTTTACGCGGCCGTCTTTCCCACTGGCCAAGTGAAGAGGGAGTATAATAGGAGGAAGGGCGTCTTTTGGCAGGTTCCGCCTTCTCGGGATAAGTCCATCCCAAGTATCCGGAGAGTATTTTTTTTGCCGTGTTCAGGCTCATTTGGGGTTTAGGATTGCGGAAATTTTTATCTGTCGGTCCCAGATGCTTTACATCTTGAAAATCTTGTTTGGCGGGAGGGATATGGAAGTAAAAGTTACTTACTTTTACCAATAAGGTGGAATGTTGCCTGCTTAACTTTGGACGGTCAGAGAAATGCAAGCCTACTTTTTCAGCTTGTTTTTCTTGTAGCAATTTATTAATAGCCTGTTTTTTCATATCATAAAGCCCACGGGGATTAAGCGCCGTCTTTGCATGACGGTTTACGATAAAAAGGGCTTTGGCAATTTCGTCCAGATCATTTGTTTTTCTGCTCATGTTTTGTCCTCCTTGTTGCTCAAGGTGAAAGATAAATTGTTTAGGGTTTCCGGCCTGGTGGATCCAGGCCGAAAGAGTAAGATTAATTGCTCATTTTTTTAATATCTTCCACAATTTTATCCATTTCAGCCGCTTTTGTACCATCATAAGCTTTGATGGCATTGCCTTCTGGAGATACTAAATAGAATCTTGTGGCATGTAAGTATTGACCGTCATCGAGTTCTTCGACCAATGCTTTAAATGATTTAACCGAAAACTCTTTGATTTCGTCAAAATCATATCCAGTAAGCAAGTCCCAGTTGTCAAATTCGCCCCCGCGTTCTTCACTATACTGCTTCAAATCTTGTGGGGTATCATGCTCTGGGTCGATACTAAAGGAAACAAGGTGAACATCCAAATTTTCCGCTTTCAATTTATCTTGCAATCGAGCCATGTTAGCTGTCATAGGAGGGCACACGGTTTCACAATTGGTGAATATCATGTCGGCTACCCAAAATTTCCCGTCCAAATCCTCCTTTGAGACAGTTTCGCCATCTTGATTTTCATAAGCGAAGGGCTTTACTTCATAAGAAAAATCCCCTTCATACTTTGGTCCGCAGGCAGCTAATAATAACAGAGTAACAATCCCTGCTATTGCTGCAATCCATCTTCGAGTCATCTGTAAGAACCTCCGTAACTCCATTTCTGTTTGTCCATCATTTTAGCATGGCTGAGTGAAAAATACCATGTCCGTTCTGTGAAGCATTCCATATTCGGTGTGGCTATTGTTCAGATTTTAATTGAAAAATGGTTATTTCCGGAGCACATAAAAATCGATAAGGCAGCCGGGTAGTACCGATACCTCTGCTCACAAACAACTGCAATCTGTCACCTAGTTGATAGTTTCCTTCCACGTATTTCTCTGCGTAAGCCGGAGTGTAAATATGACCAATCAAAGGTATTTGTACCTGTCCTCCATGACTGTGACCGGAAAATTGGACATCTATTGGATAGTGCTTTGCTTTTTCCGCATAGTCAGGCTCGTGAATCATTACCATTGTATAGGCATCAGGATCAGCACCTTCTAACGCCGTATCCAAGTCAGGCTGTCCGAGCATCACGTCGTCTACACCAGCCATTACTATCGATTCATTTCCTTTTTTAATCGTTGTGTGCTGGTTTTGTAAAAGTACGAACCCACCAGCTTCCATTGCTTCTTTTACGGTTTCCGTACCATAACCGCCGTGGTCATGGTTACCATAAATCCAGAACTTGCCTTCAGGTCCGTGTATGCTTTTCAGAATATCTGAGATTCGGCGATTCCAGGAAAATTGATGAGGTTCATCAACTAAATCACCAGTAAATAAAACGATATCCGGGTTTTGGCTGTTTATTTCTGCTGTTAGCTGGTCTAGTTGCTCAAGTGTATAGTGAAAACCAACATGTGTATCGGAGAATTGCAGTATTTTTAAACCATCGAATGATTTCGGGATATTTGTTGAGGAAAGTGTTTCCTTATGAATCTTTAACATACCAGGTTCTATTTCCCTGGCATAATAATAGGATCCGCCCCCAATCCCTAATAGTGCGAGGACAGAAGCTGTCATTTTTTTCAGGAACGATCTTCGGTTCATCTATGTCCAAACCCTTCTTCTGCTAGAGTAATCTAGTAGCATTATAGCACGGATTAAAAGTTTTCGTGTCTAAGAGAACCTTTTATTGTTGAAAGGGTTTTCGATCATTATATGGAAATGTATATAGAGAAGGGAGAGATGGGAATGGAAAACGAAACAGTCATTATCACAGGGGGATCCAGTGGTATGGGAAAATATATGGCCAAACGTTTCGTACAAGCCGGAGCTAAGGTGATGATCACCGGCAGGACGGAACAAAAATTAGCAGAGGCCGTGAAAGAAGTTGAAAAAGCAGGGGATGGAAAAGCCGCGTACAAAGTAATGGATGTCCGGAAGCCCGAACACGTTTCGGAGATGCTGGAGGAAACCGTCCGGATATTCGGAAGTGTCGACCATTTAGTTAATAATGCTGCAGGCAACTTTCTATGTCGTGCCGAGGAATTGAGCGTGAACGGTTGGAATGCGGTTATTGATATCGTTCTGAATGGGAGTTTTTATTGCAGCAGGGAAATCGGCAGCTACTGGATCGCCAACAAGCAAAAGGGGAATATCGTCAATATGGTTGCCACCTATGCATGGAATGCTGGTGCAGGAGTCATTCACTCAGCAGCTGCTAAGGCAGGAGTTCTTTCTATGACCAGGACGCTTGCTGTGGAGTGGGGAAGCAGTTATGGAATAAGGGTAAACGCAATCGCCCCGGGACCAATCGAGCGAACAGGCGGAGCAGACAAATTGTTCGAATCAGAACAAGCTGCTCAAAAAACAGTGGAATCCGTACCGCTTCAACGACTCGGTAAACCGGAAGAAATAGCGGAGCTGGCCCATTTTCTCTGTTCCAGACATGCGGCGTATATTAATGGGGAAGTGATCACGATGGATGGGGGACAATGGTTGAATAAACGTCCATTTTAGCCGGTATACAAGAAAAACAGACGCAGCTTTCAGAGACTGGCGTCTGTTTTTTTTACTAAACCAAATAAAGAATAACGGAAAAGAAGTGGAGGGCGGTCCCTGCCAGAACAAACAGATGCCAGATTGCATGATGAAATCTAAATCCTCTCCACATATAAAAAATCGATCCTATCGTATAGAGCAAACCGCCGATCACAAGCAAAAGCAAACCATTAAAATGGATGTTTTCCGTGAGAGTATTCCAGGCAAAAACGATTTGCCAACCGACAGCAATATATCCGATTGTGGAAACGAATAAAAATCTTTTGACAAAAAAACATTTAAATATGGTTCCAGCTATCGCAATTCCCCATACTATTCCGAATAAGGTCCAGCCAAGCCATCCTTTTACAGCTACAAATAAAAACGGAGTATAGGAACCTGCGATAAAAAAGTAAATCGAAGAATGGTCGAGAATTTCAAATATATCTTTTCCGCGACCTTTTGGCAAAGCATGCACAAAAGTCGAAGATGTATATAACAGAACCATGGTGACACCAAAAAGAGTAAAACTAACTACATGCCATACGTTTCCGAACTGACTTGCATACATAACCAGGATTACCAAGGCGGCGATGCTGAAAACGGCACCGACAGCATGAGTGATAGCATTGGCAATCTCTTCATTTTTAGAAAAAGTGTGCGTTTGAGCCAAAAAATCATCGTCCTTCCGCAAGAGGATTATTGCATTTAGTTTTTATTATACACGTATTGGTGCTTTTTATAAAGGAAATAGAGGTTTCGATTAAGCGAAATTTGTGAAAAGAGGAAGTGGCAGTTGTCGAATTCGGTCGCTATTTCCCGGCGAGAATATGGGGCATCGAATGGTTTTCATTATGGAGTTATGGTAAAATAATGGTGGGTTTAGAGCGTGAAAACTCCTTCAACTGCTAAAAAGGAGTGTCAACAAATGAGTAGTACGCAAAACAAAAACATGACAAATATGGTAGTGGAAGATTTAATGATTCCAGCAGAAAAAGTAGCGCACGTTCAAATGGGCAACCCATTGGAACACGCACTGCTCGTACTTGTGAAATCAGGTTATTCAGCAGTACCAGTACTGGATGCTTCGTTCAAATTGCAAGGAACGATTGGTAAAACGATCATTTTGAACGGTATTCTTGGACTAGAGCGATTTGAGATGGAGAAACTATCAGTGGCAACGGTCCATGAAGTGATGAATACAGACATACCCTGCCTCTCAAAAGAAGATGACTTTCTTACTGCATTAAAAGCAGTCATTGATTATCCTTTCGTATGCGTTGCTGACCAACAAGGTTATTTCGACGGGATAGTAACAAGAAGGGCAATTTTAAAGCAGTTGAATAAAAACCTTCACGCAAGCAAGTATTCTACAGAAACAGAAATGATAACTGAAAAAATTTAAAATCTTCATATTATAGAGGGTTCTTGGTTATCCAGGAGCCCTTTTTATATGGAAAAAGTTTGCTTATGGGCCAAAACGGAATGTAGTAGTGTTCCTAGTCGAGCCAAATAGCATAGTAGAGCATAAGAGACCAGACTTTTGTGAAAAAAACGGGGTGTCGAAATCCGACAACTGGCTTTGCGAGAAGGCTCGGACAATCGTCCGCGATAAAGCAAGTTTATTCCTCCGCGGCCTGGTTATTTTGGGACCTTTCGATATAGAGTGGTGGAGTGAAAAATCACACCACTACATTTGGCAGAGAACCTTTTTTTGAAAGAAGATAATAAGAATCTTCGCTTGTGGATTAAAATGCTTGTATCCATGTTTGAAAATTTGATAAAGTGGATAACAGAGTATGAATATTGGAGGGAAACTGATGAAAATGATGGATGCGAATGAAATTATATCATTCATTTCTAATAGCAAAAAATCGACACCTGTAAAAGTTTATGTAAAAGGCGATCAATTGAATACGATTGATTTTGGTGAACAAATCCAGGATTTTGTGGATGAAAAGACAGGTGTTCTTTTTGGTGAGTGGAAAGACATCGCTGCTGTATTGGATACATATAAGGAGCAAATTAAGGATTATGCAATCGAGAACGACCGGAGAAATTCGGCTATTCCTTTACTCGATTTAAAAGAGGTGAATGCCCGAATTGAACCAGGTGCTGTTATCCGCGACCAAGTGGAAATCGGTGAGGGTGCCGTCATTATGATGGGAGCCATGATTAACATTGGCTCGGTCATTGGAGAAGGAACCATGATTGATATGAATGTAACATTAGGCGGAAGAGTTACGGTTGGTAAAAACTGCCATATCGGTGCTGGTGCTGTACTTGCAGGCGTTATTGAGCCGCCTTCCGCAAAACCGGTCGTAATTGAAGATGGGGTGGTCGTAGGTGCCAATGCAGTGATTCTTGAAGGAGTCACTGTCGGTGAAGGAGCGGTCGTTGCTGCAGGAGCAATTGTTACAAAAGACGTTCCGGCCAATACCTTGGTGGCAGGTACTCCTGCTAAGGTTCTGAAGGAAATCGATGACCAAACTAAAGCGAAAACAGAAATTAAGGCAGAACTGAGAAAACTAGATCAGTAAAGTGAATCATTAGAGATCAAAGCAGGAGATGTTTCTCCTGCTTTTTCCAATTCGACCCTGGCTTCGGTAACAGCCAAAGAGAAATTTTTTGTTTACAACACATTGAATGGAGGGTGGAGCAATGAACCAGGAGGATTTGATTGCTACCAGAAGAGACTTACACCAGATCCCCGAGTTGGGTTTTCAGGAGTTTAAGACCCAAAAATATTTAAAGGACAAGATCGGGCACTTTCGTCAGGAACATTTGACAATAAAACAATGGGAAACGGGATTATTAGTAAAAATATCGGGTACGAATCCTTCCCGACTAATCGGATACCGTACAGACATAGATGGGTTACCGATTAAAGAGGAAACAGGCTTCTCATTTGCTTCAAAGCATGAAGGGAACATGCATGCATGCGGACATGATTTTCACATGACCATCGCTTTGGGAGCATTGCAACGTTTGGCAGAGCAACCGGTAGAAGATGATGTTTTGTTTATTTTCCAGCCGGCAGAGGAGGGCCCCGGTGGTGCTTTGCCCATGCTTCAATCCGCCCTGGTAGGTGAATGGAAACCTGATACGATTTTTGCCTTGCATGTAGCCCCCGAGCTTCCTGCTGGTACGGTTTCGACTCGTGCAGGCCTGTTATTTGCTAATACGAGCGAATTGTTTATCGATTTCAAAGGCAAGGGAGGGCATGCTGCCTATCCGCATTTAACCAATGATATGGTAACTGCAGCCAGCAGTTTTGTCACCCAGCTGCAGCAAATTGTAGCAAGGCGCATCGATCCATTGCAAAGTGCTGTGGTGACAATCGGAAAAATCAGCGGTGGTTTCGTTCAAAATGTTATTGCAGAAAACGCCCGTCTGGAAGGGACAATTCGAACGCTTGATCCGGAAGCGATTCATCTCGTGAAACAACACATCGAACAAATTGCCAAAGGGCATGAGATTAGTTTTGACTGCAAAATAACGATCGATTACGGAGCTAATTACCACCAAGTTCTCAATTCAGAGCAGTACGTGGAAATGTTTAGGCAAGTCGTTACCGAAGCGGGATATACATGGAAAGAAGCCAAAGCAGCGATGACAGGTGAAGACTTTGGCTATATGCTGAAAGATATACCCGGTTTTATGTTTTGGCTAGGTGTCGATTCCCCTTATGGTTTGCATCATAGTAAGTTGAGCCCCTCAGAGGATGCACTGTTGACAGGTGTTGAAATCGTGGAGAAAACGATACGGAATATGTCTTTTGCTAGCTAGTTCCAAGGAGACCCAGAGTTTGTGGCGTCTCCTTTTTTATTGCCTTTCTCCCCTGAGGAACTTTTCCGGTATGAACAGAACATTGAGGGGAATCTCTGGAGAAAAATTGATCAGTTGCGCACGGCCACTAAAATTGTCCCGGCATGAGTCTGTTCAATGATAGACCTAGTACAGCTGTTTTTTTGTATGCTTTTTAGGGTTTTTGGGGAGTTTATGAAAGATATTTTAATTCAATTAGACGGGAGGTATTTGGATGCCGCGAATCGGGATAGAAGGCACGCTTTCTGATGTGAAAGGAGCATTACAGGAGCGGGGCTATGATTTGGTGGAATTGAGACAGGAAGCAGATGTGCAAAATTGTGATTGCTGTGTTATTTCCGGTCAAGATAAAAACGTGATGGGAATGGCGACAGCAAGTACGCAGGCTCCCGTTATCAATGCAGACGGGATGACTGCAGACGAGGTTTGTCAGCAGGTCGACAATCGTTTTCGGTAAGTGGGCAAGCATGAAAAGAGACAGGCTTCCGTTCGATTAGAAGCCTGCCTCTGTCTTTTCATGTAATTATTTAGGCTGTTTGTCCACATTAACCTGATGCGGGTAGGGAATGTCGATACCAGCAGCATCGAATTCTTCTTTGATTCTTTTTCGCAAGTCTCGCTCTACTTCCCACTGTCTCATGTTTTCGGTCTGTCCGAGTACGCGCAGAACGATATCTGAGGAGCCGATACTTTGTACGCCGAGAACGTCGGGACCTTCCGTACAGCGTTCATCATTTTCGCGGAAATCATCGCAAATCCGCTGGAGAACGGCCATTGCCTCGTCTATGTTGTCTTCATAACTGATTCCGATATCGACGAGAGCACGCATCGTACCGCGGGAATGATTGCTGACACTGGTGATTTCTCTATTCGGAACGAAATTTAATGTGCCGTCGAAGCTTCGGATCTTGGTCGTCCTCAAACCAATTTCTTCCACAACTCCGTCAAATCCACCTAATGTCACGTATTCATCTACTTCTACTTGTTTTTCTAATAGAAGAAAAAAACCAGTGACAACATCGCTGACTAATCCTTGGGCCCCAAAGCCGATTGCGAGACCGAGGACACCAGCACCTGCAAGCAATGGACCAATCGGTATCTCAAATATGCCAAACAACATGACAATGAACAGAAAAATAAGCACATAAGAGTACACATTGATCAGCAGTTTTTCGAGTGTTTTCATTCTGCCTTTTGATATTTTTTCCCTTCTGCCAGCCCCGGATAGCGCGTTAGAAATAACCTTTTTCCCAAGTGGAGCAGCAATCATAAAGCCGATGATGATCAGGATGATTTGCAAACCATATCCGATGATCAGCTCCAGGAGTGCGCTAACATCCAAGGATAAACCTTCTTGAAATAAGTTCATACTAGTTCTCCTTCCTCTATTATTTTAGGTTAAAAGAAAAAAATATTGATTGCAACTATACGCAACAATTCTCTCGATATTTCTTCGAATTTCTCGGCTTCTTTATAGGGATTGTACTTTATCAATCATCATCTATTGGCAGTATTTCATTCTCCAGCAACATATTTCTTCAAAGAAAATCGATAGAAAATGATGTCCATTTTCCATCCTATTAAAGGAAAGACAGTACAGAAACCATTCCATTCACAGGCGATTAAAAATTTTAAAAAAATTGAGTCAAATGGGTGGAAAAATATTTCGCAACCCGATATATTTATACATACGTGAAAAAAACCATCAGGAGGAGGGATATACTTGGATACTTTTAAAAAATTGCATTCCTATTACTGGCCATTTAAAAAGCTGTTTTTTGCTTCCTTGTTTTTCGTCATGCTTGTAACAGCAATAACGGTTGTTTATCCAGTGGTTCTGCAGTTGACCATCGACCATGTAGTGTTGGATGGACAGTACCAGTTGATTCCGTATTTATCGGTCGGATTTATTTTGATTATGGCTATAAAAGGTATCGCTAACTTTTCCCAGCAATATTTAGGCGAGTTATTCGGGGTTAAATCTGTTTATACGTTAAGGGATAGCTTATACAAAAAACTGCAAAGGCTTTCGTTTTCCTACTATGACAACGCGAGAACAGGGGATTTGATGTCTCGCCTTACCATGGACGTGGAAGGCTTTAAATTTTTTCTTGCGGCTGGTTGTAAAGAGCTGATCAAAGTAGTGCTTCTGATGCTTCTTAGTCTGAGTGTTATGTTTTACTATTCCTTTCCGCTTGCTCTGGTCACAATGGCAGCCATGCCATTTTTAGGAGTTGTCGTCTATAAGTTCGACAGGCGAGTCCATCCGTCATTCCGGAAGATCAGAAAATCGATGGGCCGGCTTAACACCAGAATTCAGGAGAATGTCAGTGGGATGAATACGGTGAAATCCTTGTCGAAAGAGGATTACGAAATTTACCGTTTTACAGATAAAAACGATAATTACAAAGACAATTATATTGCCACTTCTCATATTTGGGCACGTTACTTCCCGCTTATGGAATTCATTGGAAATATCTGCATGGTGGCTTTGCTTGCTTACGGCGGCTATTTGGTTATCAGCGAGAATCTAAGTATGGGTGAACTTGTTGCCTTTTTCAGTCTTGTCAATTATATATTGGGACCATTAATGCAGCTTGGTTTCATTGTGAACATGTTTTCTCAAGCAAAGGCATCTGGAGAACGGTTACTGGAAATTCTGGAGGCAGAAGAGGACATCCAAAATATCGAGGATTCGGTGGAAGCCAACCGTCTGCAAGGTCATGTCACTTTTCGCAATGTCACCCTTACCTATTCTGAAGATGATGATTCTGCCTTGAAAGATATTACTTTTGATGCCCCTCCAGGCACGGTGGTTGGTTTAATCGGTTCTACCGGAGCAGGTAAAACAAGCATTACACAATTGATCACCCGCTTTTATGAACCAGAAAAAGGAGAAGTGCTGGTTGATGGAAGAAAAGTGGAGGAATACGATTTAAAATCCCTTCGCCGTAATATCGGTTTTGTATTGCAGGAATCTTTTTTGTTCTCTACCTCTATCAAAGAAAATATCGCATACGGCAACCCGAATGCCAGTATGGATGAAATCGTGGATGCAGCTAAGCGTGCACAGGCACATGAATTTATCATGGAAATGCCTGAGGGCTATGAAACAATGCTTGGCGAAAGGGGAATGGGACTATCCGGGGGGCAAAAGCAACGGATTGCCATTGCCAGGGCCATTCTAATCAATCCGAGCATTTTGGTATTGGATGATGCCACCTCTGCCGTCGATATGGAAACAGAGTTCAAAATCCAAAAGGCTTTAAAAGAAGTCATGAAGAATCGAACTACTTTCATCATCGCACATCGGATCTCTTCTTTGAAGCACGCGGATGAAGTGCTGGTCCTGGAGGATGGCGAGATAGTCGAGCGCGGTAGACATGAAGAACTGTTGACGAACGGTGGACCGTATCAGCGGATATATGATATTCAGTATCAGGATAAACAGGAAATTATGAGCGCTGTAAAATAAAGGGGGAGTATTATGGCAAAAACAATGGCAAATCAGCCGAAGCAAAACAGGCATCTCAACAGATTTTATTACCCACTGGATCAAGCAGTGGAAAAGCCCTTTAACTGGAAACAAATGCTGCGTCTCCTGACGTACGTAAAGCCTTATACTGGTAAACTGGTGCCAGGTGCCATCATCGCCATGTTTATTTCTACGCTGATCAGGATGGCTGTACCTGTTTTGATTGGTAAAGTGGCGATCGACATAGCCATAAAAGATAAAGATGTCGGTTTTCTGACTTACCTTGTCATCGGGATCTCCATCCTGTATTTGATTAGTTATGCGGCCAATACTTTTCGGATCAAATGGGTAAACATCCTTGGTCAGAATGTCATATATGATTTGAGAAGAAATCTTTTCTCGCACGTACAGCACTTATCCCATAACTTTTTCGATAAAAGGTCAGCCGGTTCAATTCTTGTCCGGATATTGAACGACGTCAATTCCCTGCAAGAGCTATTTACTAACGGAATTATTAATCTGTTGATGGATGTCGTGATGCTGCTCGGAATTGTCATCATTCTATTTGTACTCAGTCCTCCACTTGCATTGGCTGTCATGATCGTATTACCGATTATGTTCTATATTTCTACAAAGCTGCGTCGTAATATCAGACGTGCTTGGCAGGACGTACGTATCCAAAAATCCAGACTGAATTCTCACCTTAATGAAAGCATGCAGGGGATTCGAATTACCCAATCTTTTTCACAAGAACAGGAAAATACGGCGTTTTTTGACGGAGTGAACAAGGATAACTACGAAAGTGAACGATTAGCTACGAAAAAGAGTGCTTACTTCGGTCCGTTCGTAGAAATGAGTAATGCAATCGGTACCGTCATCCTGATCTCTTACGGAGCGCATTTATTATTGCTGGGAGAAGCAAATGGAGGCATTGAAATCGGTACATTCGTTTCGTTTGCCTTTTTCCTTGGCATGTTTTGGGAGCCGATTTCACGGCTCGGACAAATCTATAACCAGCTTTTGGTTGCGATGGCTTCTTCGGAAAGGATTTTTGAATTTCTCGATGAACAGCCGAATGTAGAAGAGAAGCCTGACGCAAAAAGAATTGATCATATGGAAGGGCATATTGAATTTGATAAAGTACAGTTTTCCTACGATGAAAACAGGGTTGCTTTGCACGAAATTTCATTAGAAATGAAGCCTGGTCAGACCGTTGCGCTTGTTGGTCATACCGGTTCAGGAAAATCAACGATAGCTAACCTGATCAGCCGATTTTATGACCCGACGAAAGGTGCTGTCAAAATCGATGGATTGGATCTCCGGGATTTAAAACTTGACAGCTTGCGAAAAAATATCAGTGTGGTACTGCAGGATACTTTTATTTTTTCAGGAACCATCATGGAAAATATCCGGTTCGGCAGACCGGATGCCGCGGATGAAGAAGTATACGAAGCAGCCAAAGTAGTCGGTGCAGACGAGTTCATCCAGCGTCTTGCAGAAGGATACCAAACAGAGGTAGAAGAAAGAGGTAATATTTTATCAGCTGGTGAGCGTCAATTATTGTCCTTTGCACGTGCACTACTGGCTGACCCTCGCATATTGATACTTGATGAAGCAACAGCGAGCATTGACACGGAAACAGAAATGAAGATCCAGCAGGCATTACGCAAGCTGTTGAAGGGGCGAACAGCAATCATGATAGCACACCGACTCTCTACCATCAGAGAAGCGGATCAAATCATTGTATTGCAGCATGGAAAGATTCTGGAAAAAGGAAACCATCAGGAATTGATGCAAAAAAGAGGAGAATATTTCGATCTTGTCAAATCTCAATTTCAAATGTTAAACGCCCTTTAGATACAGGGGTTCCCATTAATAAGCAAGTAGAAAAAACAATTTTTTTCTACTTGCTTTTATTTTTTTCTGAATGACGAGATCACAGAAACATCGAAACTTCCGGGGATAGTAATCCGGATAAAAAAATCCCACAAATAAAATCATTGGGTATGGCGGACAGCTTTTTGTATGTTTGTTAAAAATTCGGCATATAGTTGGAAGGGGTATCCGGGACAACTTTCAAAAAGTGTTCATAAATAAGTGCTTTTTTCCGTTTATCGTTTGCTTGTTAAGGAAAATACACATGAAGATAGGATTCTTTTGAAAGAGCTAACGGAGGGTTAAAGAAAGGGAGGATGCAGTTTGTTTGCTGATAGTGTAGCGATGAGCAGAGCGTTGACGTCGCTAACGCTTGGCTTTCATATCATATTTGCAACTATCGGGGTAGGCGTTCCGTTGATGATTTCGATTGCCGAATTTCTTGGCATTAAAAAGAAGGACGCGCATTATATTTTGCTGGCAAGAAGATGGACTCGTGGGTTTGTCATAACAGTAGCAATTGGAGTTGTGACTGGTACTGCCATCGGACTTCAACTATCGTTACTTTGGCCAAGCTTTATGCAAATCGCAGGAAATGTCATCAGTCTTCCTTTATTTATGGAAACTTTTGCTTTCTTTTTTGAAGCTATCTTTCTCGGGGCTTATCTCTATACATGGGATCGATTCAAGAAACCGATCTACCATTGGTTGTTGTCCATTCCCGTTATAATCGGTTCAACCATGTCAGCAGTTTTTATCACGACGGTGAACGCCTTTATGAATGCCCCGCAAGGCTTTGAATTGGTTGGACGAACCATCACATCCATTGATCCGATTGCAGCCATTTTAAATCCGGCAACACCTGCTAAAGTGTTTCATGTGGTAACTTCGGCTTATCTAGCATCCGCTGCTATCCTGGCTGCCATTACTGCTTTTACTATTCTGAAGAAAAAAAACCACCCGTACTACAAAAAAGCATTGAAATTGACAATGGTATCCACCTTGATTTTTGCTCTGGCCACTGCTATCGCTGGTGACGTATCAGCAAAGTATTTGGCCGAACATCAGCCTGAAAAACTGGCGGCCTATGAATGGCATTTTACTACTGAAAGAGGAGCCGATTTGATTTTATTCGGTAAGCTCAATGAAGAAAATGAAGTGGAGCATGCTATTCGTCTGCCAAATTTTTTGAGCTTCCTTTCTTTTGGAGATTTCAATAGTGAAGTGACAGGATTGGAAGCATTTGATGAAGAGTTGACACCTCCTTTATGGATCCATTATTTATTTGATGGAATGGTGACATTGGGTTTATATGCCTTGGGAATCGCTATGTTGTATTTGATATCGTTGAGGATTCGCCGGTGGAATGAAGAACATCCCCTGTTATTGTGGATGATTGTCATCAATGGTCCCCTAGCGGTGCTGGCTATAGAATTTGGCTGGATCCTTGCTGAAGTAGGACGCCAGCCTTGGATTTTGAGAGGTTACATGAAGGTTACAGAGGCTGCCACGACTTCTCCGCACGTAGGCTGGATGTTTTTATTGTTTTTAGGGTTATATATCGTTTTGGGGGTTATCGGTGTCCGGGTACTGCGAAAGCTATTCCAAAACAATCCAGTTGAATTGGAGCTGGAACAGCGGTTTCCCCACATTGGCAAGAAGGATGATGTTCAATGAGTTATGAAATGATCGGAATAATCGTTCTCTGGATGTTCCTTTACGGTTATTTGATTGTCGCATCTGTCGATTTTGGTGCAGGTTTTTTTGCATTTTATGCTAAGATCACTCATAACGACCATATCATTAACCAGTTGATATCCAGATACCTTTCACCCGTGTGGGAAGTGACAAATGTATTCTTCGTATTTTTCTTTGTCGGTCTTGTCGGCTTTTTTCCTGATACCGCTTATTATTACGGTCAGACGTTGTTGATTCCAGGCAGCTTTGCCATCGTGTTATTGGCTATTAGAGGCTCTTTTTATGCATTTGAGAACTATGGTTCAAAGAAAAGCAATATCTATATGTTTTTATATGGTGCTACCGGCCTACTGATACCCGCTTCGTTGTCGGCTGCGCTGACCATATCAGAAGGAGGATTTATTCAGGAAACAGAAGAAGGGGTTACATTGCTTGCAGGAGAATTGATTTCGAGTCCTTATTCCTGGAGCGTTGTATTTCTGGCGATTGTATCGGTGCTTTATATCAGTGCTGCGTTTCTTAGCTTCTATGCAAATCGGGCAAACGACTACCATGCTTTGGAACTTGTCAGGAAGTATGCGCTATTTTGGAGTGTTCCTACCATTATTGCTTCGCTCACAACCTTTATCGCACTTAGCCAGCATAACATGGAACACTATCAAAACATGATTGATCTTTGGTGGATGTTCGGCTTGTCGCTGATTTGTTTCTTTGTGGCGATTTGGTTGATTTATCGAGGGTTCTATTATGGACTTGCATTTGTATTTGTTATGCTTCAATTCTTTTTTGCCTTTTTTGGTTATGGTGCAGGACATCTCCCATACTTGTTGTATCCCTATGTAACCATTCAGGAAGGGGCAACACATGAAGCAATGGGTCTTGCTCTGGTGATCGCTTTTATTCTCGGTTTACTATTACTCATTCCTTCTCTTTATATGCTGATGCGTATGTTTTTATTTGACGCAGACTATGTAAAAGGGAAAAAGTAGTGTTCCCACTGCCTCTTCTGCACAAAATATGGTAGAATGATGAAAGCATTGATTAGATTTGGAGGAAAAGGCATGGGTAGAGAATTTGCAGTCATCGGACTCGGTCGATTTGGCGGAAGTATTTGCCGTGAACTTAGTAAAGAAGGGATGCATGTTTTAGCAATTGACTTGGCTGAGGACAAAGTCAACGAGTTTAAAAATATCGCATCACACGCTGTTATCGCAGATACAACAGATGAAAAGGTATTAAAAGAATTAGGAATCCGGAACTTCGATCATGTGATCGTGGCGATAGGTGATAACATTCAATCAAGTATTTTGACCACTCTGATGCTTAAGGAATTAGGTATCAATAAAATAACCGTCAAGGCACAAAATGATTACCATGAAAAAGTACTGAATAAGATTGGTGCCGACCATGTCGTCCATCCGGAAAGAGATATGGGTAAGCGCATCGCCCATAGCATGATATCCAATAATATACTCGATCACTTGGAGCTTTCTGATGAATACAGCATTGCGGAGGTAAAGGCTGGAAGCAAAATGAGCGGGAAAACGTTGATTGATCTGGATATCCGTGCTAACTATGGATGTAATGTTGTGGCGATTAAGCAGGAAAAGAATATCAATGTTTCACCGATGCCGGATGAAGTAATCGACCATGACGATGTATTGATCGTTATCGGGGCCGATAAAGATATTAGCAGGTTTGAAAAACAATTAGTAGTCGATGAGGACTAATTACAAATAAAGAAGCGCCCTTTCCATACCCGGAAAGGGCGCTTTTCTATTATGAAAAAAGCTGGCCGCAAGTTTTGCGACCAGCTGGTTACTTTAATCAAACTTCCATAATGATAGGTAGGACCATAGGTTTACGCTTCGTTTTTTCGTATAGGAAAGGTGCAATCGTGTCGGTTATCTCATTCTTGATTTCCGACCATTGTGTCGTCCGCCGTTCCATCACTTTATTAAGGTGAGAGGAAACAAGCTTTTGGGCCTCTTTGATAAGGTCTTCTGACTCTCTCATGTAGACGAATCCTCGTGAGATAATGTCTGGACCAGATGCGATTTTGAATTCTTTCATATCAATGCTCACGACTACAATTACTAAACCTTCTTCCGAAAGAATACGGCGGTCACGAAGCACGATGTTTCCGATATCGCCGATACCGCTGCCGTCAACATAGACAGAACCGGACGGGATTTTGCCGGCTACGGCAGCATTATCCTTACCTAAAGCGAGGACATCTCCATTATCCATGACAAAACAATTGCCAGGATCAATATCACAAGCATTTGCAAGCTTGGTATGCTCTTTTAACATCCGGTATTCCCCGTGAATAGCCATGAAATACTTAGGCCTGATAAGGCGCAGCATCAGCATTTGTTCCTGCTGACTGCCGTGACCCGAGGTATGAATATCATTTAACGGTCCGTGTATAACTTCAGCACCGGCACGATATAGCATGTTGATGGTTCTGCTGACGCTTACGGTATTTCCAGGGATTGGAGAGGAAGAAAATACGACCGTATCGCCAGGTATAATCTGAATTTGCCGATGCGTTCCATTGGCAACTCGGGAAAGGGCAGCCATTGGTTCGCCTTGAGAGCCTGTACAAAGAATCGTCACTTCATTTGCCGGCAGTCTGTTAAGTTGCTGAGCGTCAATAAAGGTATCCTTTGGAGCTTTTATATAGCCAAGCTCGAGACCGATATTAATGGACGCCTCCATACTTCTGCCAAATACCGCCACTTTCCGGTTATGCCGAACGGCGGATTCCACTACTTGCTGCAAGCGGTGGATGTTGGATGCAAAGGTTGCGAATATCAATCTGCCACTTGTTCTGGCGAAGATATCATTGATACTGCTGCCAACAACACGTTCGGATTTGGTGAAACCGGGCACCTCGCTGTTTGTACTGTCTGATAATAAGCAGAGAACACCTTCTTTGCCGATTTCGGCCATTTTCGCCAGGTTTGCCGGTTCGCCTACCGGTGTGAAATCAAATTTGAAATCACCGGTGTGAACGATGTTTCCTGGTGGTGTTTTGATTACGATTCCATAGGAATCAGGAATGCTATGAGTGGTTCTGAAAAAGGTAACTGATGTTTTACGGAATTTAATGACGTCGTCTTCTTGGAATGTATTTAATTTAGCATTTCGCAAGAGGCCGTGCTCGTCCAATTTATTTCTGATTAATCCAATCGCAAGTTTTCCAGCATAGATCGGGACATTGATTTGTTTCAGCAGGTAAGGAATACCGCCGATATGATCCTCATGTCCGTGGGTGATGAATACCCCTTTAATTTTATCTTGGTTTTGCACAAGGTACGTGTAATCCGGGATGACATAATCGATACCGAGCAATTCATCTTCCGGGAATTTGATTCCAGAATCAACAATGATGATTTCATCCTGGAACTGAACCCCGTACATGTTTTTGCCGATTTCTCCCAAACCGCCTAGTGCAAAAACCGCTGTCTGATCATTTTTCACAAATTTCATTTATCAGACAGACTCCACTTTAAAATCGGGTGATTGTTTTTCATATTCAAGGTGTGTTTCATCAAGCTGCTGGATAAACTCGATATTAATTTTGCGATTGGCTAGTTCTTTTCTTACTTGACGTTCTGATTCAGCTTCGAAATATAAGCTTTTTGTGCGCTCACGCACTGGAATTTCTTCCGGTAACTCCTGGTAAAGTATTTTATATACCATAATTATTATCTCTCCTTAATAGCTTGTATTACCAGTTTTATCCTTTTTCATAGCGTATGATTATCAGTAAAAATACAGTAACAAAAACGCAGCGGGGGGTATTCAGTGGCAGTCATTTTCAAAAGTACTAGGTACGCCTTTGCGACCGCGACCTAACAGACCTTTCCATTGTTTTTTCAATTTTTCCCTCAAACGTTTTAACATGATTACGTACAGCTCCTTTCCTTATACACAAAGAAAAGCAACAGAAAAACGTTTACCGATCCAATCCCTATTGTTTATAGTATAGTATGAAATGGCAAATATTGAAATAGAAACGCGCTTCTAATTTTAATTTTTTCTGTTTCAGCCGTATTTTTCTTGAGTTTTTTGCTGCCTCGTGTGATGATATTTTTTACTGAACCAGCCAACTTATACTAGCTGGATGCAGAATTTCGCATTTTGCCAGCTTTAATGGAAACAAGGGCTGCAGATGGAATAAATGACTGAAAAGATGATATTGGGGGAATGAATATGGCGGATAAGATTGTATTTTTGGATATAGATGGCACCATCGTCGATCACGAAAAGAAAATCCCGTTGGAAACGAAACTAGCGGTTAAAAAACTGAAAGCGAAAGGAATCCACGTGGCAATCGCGACAGGAAGGGCACCCTTCATGATTGAAGGGATCCGTAGAGATTTGGATATCGATTCTTATGTTTGTTTCAATGGACAATATGTGGTCTTAGATGGGAAAACAGTATATGAGAATCCATTGACTATGGAGCAGCTGACCGCGCTCACTAAAAAAGCAAAGCAATCCGGACATGCCATGGTGTACTTGAACCACGAAGGGATGCGTGCTTCAGTAAAGGAAGACCCGTTTATTGCTGATAGCCTGTCCACTTTGAAGTTTGCGTATCCGGAAGTGGATCCTGAATATTTTTACAAAAAGGAAATTTACCAGGCGTTGTTATTTTGTGAGAATAATGAAGAGACGGCATACGACACCGACGATGATTCCTTCACTTTGATCAGGTGGCATGAATATTCATGCGATGTGCTTCCAGGCGGTGGATCGAAAGCTGTAGGGGTGAACAAACTGATTGAGGCAAGCGGGTTAAACATAGAAGATGCTTATGCGTTTGGAGATGGGCTTAATGATATCGAAATGATTAAGCATGTAGGTACCGGAGTGGCAATGGGGAATGCTGTACCTGAATTGAAAGCAGTGGCCGACCATGTCATCGGAGAAGTAGACGATGCGGGCTTGGCTAAGGGTATGGCGCAACTCGGTTTGTTGTAGGGGACGAGAATAAAAACAGGTTTCTTTTAACTTGATTCAAACAGACTGAGGGGACAGACATATCGGTAGCTGGTCTTGATACCTGTTTTATACCTTTGTTAGACAAAAGGGGCTGCCGGCATAACTTTTACAGCTTATGCCGGCAGCCCCCTTTACGTGCTGAAATTACTCGATTGGCCTGGAGTTTTCCGGCGCTTCAAATGGGTTGGCTGGATTGATGTAGTCGTAAAACATGATACCATTCAGATGGTCGATTTCGTGTTGAAATACAATGGCAGCATATCCTCTTAAACGGAGTTTTACCGGATTTCCTTCCAAATCAGTTGCTTTCACGGTAATTCTCGCATAGCGAGGAACGTAACCAGGCACTTCACGGTCTACGGATAAACAGCCCTCGCCAGTTGAAAGATAAGCTTTCTCCACAGAATGGCTGACAATCCGGGGATTGAAAAGGCCGTAGCTGTATTGTTTGCCATCAAAGTCCTCAAAATGGACTGCAACCATACGTTTTGATATACCTATTTGCGGTGCCGCAAGTCCGACACCTGCTCGTAATTTATATTGTTCAGCAATTTTTTCATCCTGGCTGTTTTTTAAAAATTGCAGCATTTCTTTCAGTGTCTCTGTTTCTTCCTCTGTCGGCGGCAGAGAAACTTCTTCAGCCGTTTTAGTCAGTATCGGGTTGCCCTCCCGGACAATATCATCCATCGTTATCATAACTTTCACTCCTAAGCTGCATACTTTGGTGATTTTTAGTTTAACACACAACTGCAAACGGCGGAAAAGGAAATACTTCACCCGTAGCAAGAATGTTTGAAGTTCTTCCTCATAAACTAGAATATCCACCGTTTTAGGATGGAAAACCGCTTTATAATCTGTTTGAATTATTATATGATTGAAAAAGTAATCGAAACTACATAAAAGATCATTCAGCCGGAAGATAGGAGGAGAATCATTGCCGCGGAAGAGTATTTTAATCCTTTCAGGGATACTGGTGTTCGTGTTGGCGGCCTGTAGCGGGCAGTCTCCAGCAGAAAAAATGTACGACCATTTAGAGGAGGCTGTTACACAGGAAAAGGGTTTTGCAGAACAGCAACAGCCGCTGGTGGAACTCGAGAAGAAGGAAAAAGACCTATATAATGAAATCATTACACTGGGAATGGAAGAGTTTGACCAGGTTAAAACATTATCAGAGGAAGCTTTAGGATTAATTGACCAGAGGGAAGAACTATTGGCCTCTGAAAAAGAAAGCATCGAATCGGCGAAGTCGGAATTCGATAAAGTTGAATCTCTGGTCGAAGAATTGGAAGACGATAAGGTACAGACCACTGCCACTGAGATGATGGGTGTCATGGATGAAAGGTATCAGGCTTATCAGGAACTGAATGAATCTTACCAATCAGCCTTGGAGCAGGACCGGAAGTTGTACGAGATGCTTCAAGATGAGAGTCTCCAGGAAGAAGAGTTGAAGGAGCAAATTGATGTAATCAATGCAAACTACGATAAAGTGATTTCTGCCAATGAATCGTTCAACCAAAAAACGGAAGATTATAATCAATTGAAGCAAGATTTCTATAACCAGGCTGATTTGAATGTTGAATATGAAAGACAAGTGGAAAATGAGTCAGACAATCAAGGCGACGCAGATAGCGATAGTAAAGAAGACGACCATGAGCAGGATAGTAAAAAAGCTGAATAGAGTAACGTCCTCCACAATGGATGTGTGGAGGTTTTTTTGTGCAGAAAGAATGGAAGCCTATTAAAATTTGTCTACTAGTAATACAGTAAGGTGAAAATGCTGAAACAGCTATTTGATAGAAAGGACGGCAACTTGGCGGGGAGGACCTGTAGTCCGCCCGTTTATCTTAGAAAAAAATACAAACCGCAAAGGTAAAGTGTTTGACCATCCAATTTTAATGAGCTAAAATTAAACCAGAGTGAGAATTGTACCAGTCATTTTCTAGAAAAACTATGTAACAGTTTGTTGGTTGCTTTATCAAACGATTAAGTAGATAACATATAGGGTATTGTTTTTTATCAAAATTGGTACAGATTTTTTCAACTTTAGGGAAAGCTAGAAGCATAAAGGAGTTATGCCTTCGTGCGTGCTTTCTTAAAAAGTTGCCGGAAAGGTCTTTCCGCCCACTCAGTATTACTTACCCGTTATTTGCGGGACAAATCTAAAGGATAAGAGAAAGGAAGAGGTGAGTCAATTTGAAACGTACACTTGAAAACATTGAAAACCAATTTGAAACGTTTCGAATTCTGAACGAAGACGGCGAGATTATCAATGAAGATGCCATGCCTGATCTTTCGGATGATGAATTAAAAGAACTTATGCACAGAATGGTGTATACACGTATCCTTGATCAACGCTCTATTGCGCTGAACAGACAAGGACGTCTAGGATTTTATGCACCAACTGCCGGGCAGGAAGCTTCACAGCTGGGTACACATTATGCATTGGAGAAAGAAGACTTTATTCTTCCTGCATACCGTGATGTACCTCAATTGATCTGGCACGGTCTGCCATTGTATCAAGCATTTTTGTTCTCACGTGGACATTACCATGGAAACCAAATGCCAGAAGGCGTAAATGCGCTTAGCCCGCAAATCATCATTGGTGCTCAATATACGCAAGCTGCTGGTGTAGCTTTGGGTATGAAACGCCGTGGCAAGAAATCTGTTGCGATTACTTATACTGGTGATGGTGGTACGTCCCAGGGTGATTTCTATGAAGGAATCAATTTCGCAGGTGCTTATCAAGCTCCGGCTATTTTTGTGGTGCAAAACAACCAATTTGCAATTTCGGTGCCTGTAGAAAAGCAAACAGCTGCGACTACGCTGGCTCAAAAAGCAGTGGCCGCTGGTATCGAAGGTATCCAAGTAGACGGTATGGATGTGTTGGCTGTTTATGCAGCGACAAAAGAAGCGCGTGAGCGTGCGATCAATGGAGAAGGTCCTACTTTGATTGAAACACTGACTTATCGCTACGGTCCTCATACAATGGCTGGAGACGATCCTACTCGTTACCGTACGGAAAACATGGATAGTGAATGGGAGAAACGCGACCCGCTAGTTCGTTTCCGAAGCTTCCTGGAAAAGAAAGGCCTATGGTCTGAAGAGGAAGAAAATAAAGTAATCGAACAAGCCAAAGAAGAAATCAAAGCAGCAGTCAAAAAAGCTGACGAACAGCCAAAACAAAAGGTAACAGACCTTATCAAGAATATGTACGAAGAACTTCCTTCTCATTTGCAAGAACAGTTGGAAGAATACACAGAAAAGGAGTCGAAGTAAATCATGGCTCAAATGACAATGATCCAAGCAATTACAGATGCCTTGCGCACTGAATTGAAAAATGACGAAAATGTGCTGGTTTACGGGGAAGACGTCGGTAAAAACGGCGGTGTTTTCCGTGCCACTGAAGGACTTCAAGATGAGTTCGGGGAAGATCGCGTGTTTGACACCCCGCTTGCTGAATCTGGTATCGGCGGCATCTCCATTGGACTTGCATTGCAAGGATTCCGCCCAGTACCTGAAATTCAATTCTTCGGCTTCGTATATGAAGCGATGGACGCAATCAACGGCCAAATGGCTCGTATGCGTTACCGTTCTGGCGGTACACAGGCACAGCCGGTCACAATCCGTTCTCCGTTCGGCGGTGGTGTTCATACTCCAGAATTACACGCTGACTCATTGGAAGGACTTATCGCACAGCAGCCTGGTATGAAAGTTGTCATTCCTTCTTCTCCTTACGATGCAAAGGGATTATTGATTTCATCCATTCGTGATAATGATCCTGTTGTATTTCTTGAGCACATGAAGCTGTACCGTTCTTTCCGTGAAGAAGTTCCGGAAGAGGAATACACGATCGAACTTGGCAAAGCAGAAGTGAAACGTGAAGGTACAGATGTAACGCTTGTAGCCTACGGGGCAATGGTTCACTCCTCTTTGAAAGCTGCAGAAGAGCTTGAAAAGAATGGCATCAGCGCGGAAGTAATCGACCTTAGAACCGTTATGCCGATCGACATGGAGACAATCTTGGAATCTGTGAAGAAAACAAACCGTGTAGTAGTAGTTCAAGAAGCACAACGCCAAGCTGGTGTTGCTGCTCATATCATTGCTGAAATTCAAGAACGCGCTATTCTTCATTTGGAAGCACCTGTATTGCGGGTTACTGCTCCTGATACGGTCTATGCGTTCTCTCAAGCAGAAGAAGTTTGGCTTCCAAACTATAACGACATTATTGAAAGAGTCAACCAAGTAGTTAATTTCTAAAGAGAACCTGAATAGGAGGCAATATAAATGGCTTTTGAATTCAAGCTTCCGGATATCGGTGAAGGTATCCATGAAGGTGAAATAGTAAAATGGTTTGTCAAAGAAGGCGACCAAGTCAATGAGGATGACGTGCTTTGTGAAGTGCAAAACGACAAAGCAGTTGTAGAAATTCCATCTCCAGTAGAGGGTACTGTCAAAGATGTGAAAGTGGAAGAAGGTACGGTTGCCGTAGTAGGTGACGTCATTATCACGCTTGACGCAGAAGGTTATGAAGATAGTGGGGAAGAAGAAGCACCTGCAAAAGAAGAACAAGCTTCTGAATCAGAAGAAAAACCAGCTGCAGACGAACAGCCTGCTGCAAGTGCAGATGAGAGCGATGAAGATTCTGACAAACGTGTCATCGCCATGCCTTCTGTACGTAAATATGCCCGCGATAACAACGTGAAAATTTCGAAGGTACAGGGCTCAGGTAAAAATGGCCGAGTTACAAAAGAAGATGTGGACAGCTACTTGAACGGAGGCCAGCCTGCTGCTGAACAAACAGAGCAACAGCCTGCCGAGGACAAAACTGCTGCTCCAGCAGCTGCTCAGACGGTTCCAGAAGGAGAGTTCCCTGAAACTCGTGAGAAAATGAGCGGTATCCGTAAGTCGATTGCTAAAGCGATGGTTAATTCGAAAACAAAAGCTCCACACGTAACGCTTCACGATGAAGTGGATGTAACCGAGCTAGTAGCACACAGAAAGAAATTCAAACAAGTTGCTGCAGAACAGGAAATCAAGTTAACTTATCTTCCGTATGTAGTAAAAGCTTTGGTTTCTGCATTGAGAAAATATCCGATTTTAAATGCATCGATTGATGAAAATGCGGATGAAATCGTTCAGAAGCATTATTACAATATCGGTATAGCTGCTGATACTGATAAAGGCTTGCTAGTTCCGGTTGTAAAAAATGCCGATGCAAAATCCATTTTTGCTATTTCTCAAGAAATCAATGAATTGGCAGTTAAAGCCAGAGATGGTAAACTAAGTCCGAACGAAATGAAAGGTGCATCAAGCACTATTTCCAATATTGGTTCTGCAGGCGGACAGTGGTTCACACCTGTGCTTAACTACCCAGAAGCGGCCATCTTAGGAATTGGACGTATCGCTGAAAAACCTATCGTACGTGACGGTGAAATTGTGGTAGCTCCTGTATTGGCTCTATCCTTAAGCTTTGACCACCGTATCGTAGACGGCGCTACTGCCCAAATGGCACTAAACCAAATCAAGCGTCTGTTGAACGATCCACAATTAATTATGATGGAGGCGTAAATTATGGTAGTAGGAGATTTCCCAATCGAATTAGATACACTGGTAGTCGGCGCTGGACCTGGCGGCTATGTAGCCGCCATCCGGGCTGCACAAACCGGCCAAAAGGTTACAATTGTCGATAAAGGCAATTTGGGAGGCGTATGCTTAAACGTCGGATGTATTCCTTCCAAGGCTTTAATTCAAGCGGGCCACCGTGTAGAACAAGCGCATGGCGACGAAGAGCTTGGCATTAAAACGGAGAACGTAAGCGTTGATTTCTCCAAAGTCCAAGAATGGAAAGGTTCTGTTGTCAATAAATTGACAAGCGGTGTAGAAGGACTCTTGAAGGCGAACAAAGTGGACATCGTAAAAGGAGAAGTGTACTTTGTAGACAAAAATACGGTAAGAGTGATGGATGAGAAAAACTCTCAAACATACACTTTTAACAACTGTATTATCGCAACAGGTTCTAGCCCGATAGAACTTCCAACTTTCAAATTCTCCAATCGTGTTCTTGACTCTACCGGGGCACTTAACTTGGATGAAATTCCTGAGAAATTGATTGTAATCGGCGGAGGCTATGTCGGTACTGAGCTTGGTACAGCATATGCTAACTTTGGTACAAAAGTAACCATTTTGGAAGGTACGAATGATATTCTCGGCGGATTTGAAAAGCAGATGACTTCCATCGTCAAACGCCGTCTGAAGTCTAAAGGTGTGGAGATTGTCACCAATGCTATGGCTAAAGGCGTAGAAGAAACAGACAATGGGGTAAAAGTGACCTATGAAGCAAAAGATAAAGAAGAGGTTATCGAAGCTGATTACGTACTAGTCACTGTTGGTCGTCGTCCAAATACTGCTGAAATCGGTCTTGAGCAGGTAGGCATTGAAATGGATGATAGAGGCTTGATCAAAATTGACAAGCAGTGCCGGACAAACGTAGATAATATCTTCGCTATTGGTGATATTGTAGCCGGACCTCCGCTTGCTCATAAAGCTTCCTATGAAGGAAAAATAGCTGCTGAAGTTATCGGCGGTGAAAAATCTGAAATAGATTACAATGGAATTCCTGCTGTTGTATTCTCCGAGCCAGAATTGGCTACAGTTGGATATGACGAGCAAAGCGCCAAGGATGACGGATATGATGTAAAAGCATCTAAATTCCCATTCGCTGCTAATGGGCGTGCATTGTCACTAAATGAAAGTGATGGTTTCTTAAAACTTATTACTAGAAAAGATGATGGCTTGGTTATCGGAGCTCAAATCGCCGGACCGAATGCCAGCGACATGATCGCTGAATTAGGCTTGGCTATTGAAGCAGGCATGACTGCTGAAGATTTAGCTCTTACAATCCATGCACATCCAACGCTTGGTGAAATTACCATGGAAGCTGCAGAAGTAGCTATTGGTAGCCCAATTCATATTACAAAGTAATATAGACTTGTGATTTCAAAACAAAACCCCAGAAGTTTTCTGAGGCACTGAAAAAATGAAGGTCTTTGAAAAGTAGAATTTTAAAAAAGCGGTCTGTATGGAATTTGATTTCCATACAGACCGCTTTTTATCTAATTTCAAGTGATTTGTGCCCTTTATTCCTTCATTAGTTTAACGATTCGTTTCACATTAGCTGTGAAAATCGGGCTCTATACTGAATGTGGTGGTGTCCCCTGTTGTGATGGGTGTTCCTGTAGTGTGCAAAAAAATACACTCATTCCCTCTCTCTGTTACCCTAAAGTTGCTGACACCAAAGGAAAAAGAGAGGGATATGAGTGCAACGTCATTTTGTCATANTAACAACTGTATTATCGCAACAGGTTCTAGCCCGATAGAACTTCCAACTTTCAAATTCTCCAATCGTGTTCTTGACTCTACCGGGGCACTTAACTTGGATGAAATTCCTGAGAAATTGATTGTAATCGGCGGAGGCTATGTCGGTACTGAGCTTGGTACAGCATATGCTAACTTTGGTACAAAAGTAACCATTTTGGAAGGTACGAATGATATTCTCGGCGGATTTGAAAAGCAGATGACTTCCATCGTCAAACGCCGTCTGAAGTCTAAAGGTGTGGAGATTGTCACCAATGCTATGGCTAAAGGCGTAGAAGAAACAGACAATGGGGTAAAAGTGACCTATGAAGCAAAAGATAAAGAAGAGGTTATCGAAGCTGATTACGTACTAGTCACTGTTGGTCGTCGTCCAAATACTGCTGAAATCGGTCTTGAGCAGGTAGGCATTGAAATGGATGATAGAGGCTTGATCAAAATTGACAAGCAGTGCCGGACAAACGTAGATAATATCTTCGCTATTGGTGATATTGTAGCCGGACCTCCGCTTGCTCATAAAGCTTCCTATGAAGGAAAAATAGCTGCTGAAGTTATCGGCGGTGAAAAATCTGAAATAGATTACAATGGAATTCCTGCTGTTGTATTCTCCGAGCCAGAATTGGCTACAGTTGGATATGACGAGCAAAGCGCCAAGGATGACGGATATGATGTAAAAGCATCTAAATTCCCATTCGCTGCTAATGGGCGTGCATTGTCACTAAATGAAAGTGATGGTTTCTTAAAACTTATTACTAGAAAAGATGATGGCTTGGTTATCGGAGCTCAAATCGCCGGACCGAATGCCAGCGACATGATCGCTGAATTAGGCTTGGCTATTGAAGCAGGCATGACTGCTGAAGATTTAGCTCTTACAATCCATGCACATCCAACGCTTGGTGAAATTACCATGGAAGCTGCAGAAGTAGCTATTGGTAGCCCAATTCATATTACAAAGTAATATAGACTTGTGATTTCAAAACAAAACCCCAGAAGTTTTCTGAGGCACTGAAAAAATGAAGGTCTTTGAAAAGTAGAATTTTAAAAAAGCGGTCTGTATGGAATTTGATTTCCATACAGACCGCTTTTTATCTAATTTCAAGTGATTTGTGCCCTTTATTCCTTCATTAGTTTAACGATTCGTTTCACATTAGCTGTGAAAATCGGGCTCTATACTGAATGTGGTGGTGTCCCCTGTTGTGATGGGTGTTCCTGTAGTGTGCAAAAAAATACACTCATTCCCTCTCTCTGTTACCCTAAAGTTGCTGACACCAAAGGAAAAAGAGAGGGATATGAGTGCAACGTCATTTTGTCATAGAATTACTGGGGATTAAAGATAAACAAGTAGATGTATGGAATATAGAGGAAGAAGGAAGCGCCTTAAGAGTAGAGCTTTACACAAGACAAAGGCAACAAAAGTGCCCGTTCTGTAAAGAGAAAACAATGGTTTAAGACAAGTGATGCGAAGACAGCCGGAAAAGGGCTGGAAGAATGTTTGGAAAAGGGCTCTATAGAGCGAAATAGCGTAGCAGAGGAAATAAGCGAGACTCCTGCGGAAAAACGGGCGTCCGCGGAAAGCGAGTTTATTTCTTCTATGGCCTGAGGAAAATAGCTATTTTTTTGGAGGAGCCTTTCAGATTAAGAGGAGGGTGGATGAAAAACCACACCACCACATTTGACAGAGAACCATATCAAACGTTGTACTCTAAGCAGCGAACCCTATGGTCATTAATAAGCATAAAAAGGATTCGTTTCTACAATGGAAACGAATCCTTTTCTAAAATCAGCTATTATTTTGGTTGAGGATTAACATAGGATAGGGTGTATCATTTCAGGTGAATAGCAACTCTGTGAAGCAGTTTGACCCTGTCGGATTTGCCGTAAAGTTCAACATATTAGTTTATTTGCTAATTGACGGTTTGTTTCAGATGCTGCAATACCTTTGATTTATCTGTATCACCGCTGATACTCGAAACGGTTTTTCCATCCTTTATAATCACGAGTGCAGGGTATTCGCCAATTTTCTTTCTTTCAGCAGCTTCTTTGGTTGTTTCTTTTAGCTGTATATTATCCATTTGCTCGGGATAATCCTTCTTTAAATCCCAAATAGCAGTTAAGTACTCATTTTCTATTTTTGGATTGGAATTGGTTGTATAAAAAAAGACTTGAAAATCACTCGGTGTGAAGCTTACTTCTTCTATTGGATGCTTTGCATTACAACTCGTGGAGAATAGAACCATTGCCGCAAAAATAAAGGTAAGCCATCTTTTCTTGTTGATACGCCGCACCTTCCTCTTGTTTGTTGTGGTGATTTCATCATAACAAAAAAATCGGCAAAATTAGCGTCTATTACTCAATTGTTAACAAAATGAAACAGGAGCGAGAATTGTGTAACAATGTGAAAAAATCTATCCTAAACAAGAAAAAAGGAGATCAATTTGATACTGGTTAACAGCTAAAGTTGCTGTGATAGAAGGAAACAGCAGAATAAGACCCTGGAGGAATCAATTGAAGTATGTTTATTATTACCACCTTGTACGACTATTTACAAAATAAAACTGCCTTCCCTGGACTATTCAGGGAAAGGCAGCATAGGTGCTTTTGCTCAATTCGGAAGGTCAACTTTTTTATTTTTATCTATTCTCTCTTTTAGGTCGACGTAAATCAACAGATTTGGCTTCCTCACGGAAGGATTTGATCAAGGAGAACACAATCAGTATCATGATGATGGCAAACGGGAAAGCGGCAATGATAGAAGCTGTTTGGAGAGTTTCCAACCCACCTTGCCATAACAGGATCGCCGCTGCTGCAGACTGGATGATACCCCAAATGAATTTTACTTTGTTTGGCGGATTCAAGCCACCTCCAGTAGTCTGCATGCCAAGGACGAAAGTGGCAGAGTCGGCTGATGTAATAAAGAATGTACTAATCAGCAATACAGCCACAATCGACATGATCAATCCTAGTGGGTAAGATTCCAGCACTGCGAACAATGCTATTTCTGTTCCCATATCATCGACATATTGAATGATGTTTTCGCCTCCATAAAACTCAAGGTTGATTGCAGATCCACCAAAGACAGAGAACCAAAGCGCGCCGAAAACTGTCGGTACGAGAAGGACACCAAGGACAAATTCTCTGATCGTTCTTCCTTTTGATACCCTCGCTATGAAAGTACCGACAAATGGAGCCCATGCGATCCACCATGCCCAATAGAAAATCGTCCAGCCTTGAATCCAAGTATTGTCCTGATCAAAAGGAGTGAGACGGAAGCTCATACTGACAATATTGGAAGCATAGTTTCCCAGAGAAGTCGTAAATAAATCCATGATGAAATTGGTCGGACCTGCAAAAAGTAAAAACAACATCAGCAGAACAGCCAACACAAGATTTGTATTACTTAAATATTTTATTCCTTTGTTCAGCCCGGTCATCGCCGATAGTAAGAAAAGAATGGTCACAATAGCGATGATGATTAATTGAACGGACAATGTCCGGTCTATCCCCGGAAAGATGTAAGCAAGACCGCCACTAATTTGTATAGCACCGAGGCCAAGTGATGTAGCGACACCGAAAATGGTGGCAAACACAACGACAAAATCGACAACCGTACCCCATCCGCCTTTTATCTTTTCACCAAACAGCGGCTCAAGGATGCTACTTACAAGTCCCGGAGCTCCTTTCCGGAATTTGAAATAAGCAAGTGCCAGCGCAATGACAGCATATATCCCCCATGGATGTAAGCCCCAGTGGAAGAAACTATATCGCATTGCTGTCCGAGCAGCTTCAGCCGATCCTTCGGTAATCCTTCCATCTGGTGGAGTATGAAAATGGGACAATGGTTCTGCTGCTCCCCAGAATACTAAACCAATCCCCATTCCCGCGCTGAAAAGCATAGCGAACCAGGTCAAGTAGTTATATTCTGGCCGATCTTCTGGTTTTCCAAGCCTTATATTTCCATATTTAGAAAAAATCAAGAATAAAGCAAAGACCAGAAACCCTGTCGCTGAGAGTAAGTAAAACCAACCGAACTTTTCAACTATAAATCCCTGTATAGTGCCGGTGACATTATCCAGGTTGCCGGCAGGCAGGACATCTTCCGGGATCAAACCCCACAAGATAAAAATGATAGCTACAGATAGAGAAATATAAAAAACTCGTGTAATTTTATTCATTTTCCCTCGTTCCTTTCTCTATTATTTTTCATCGTACATATTTGCTATTTTTAAGCCACAATTATTTATTAAAACATAAATCGTCCAGATTTTAAAATGGTTTGCAGTGTACGGTGACGGAATTTGTCTTAATATGTCCATCTTTTTGTAGGTGATTCTGTTGGTGGAAAAGGGGGATGAGTATTGTAAAAACTCGACAAAATACAACAATATTTTATGTTACCCCTATCTTACAATAGCCGAAACACCGTAAAAATTCCATCTTTTTGACTAGAAAATAAATGCATTTACTGGTTTCATACAACCGGCAGAATTATTATAATAAAAAGACAGGAAACGACAAACGCAGGGGGTATTTTTTTGAGGAAGTATATCGCTATATCGATGGGGATAGCGGGCATGCTCATTTTTCTTTCCAGCTGCAGTCAGTTGTCTACTTCATCAAACCTGGACGCTAACCGACAGCAGGAAGAAACACAGGAAAAGGCCGAAGGATCAAATGCAGCCGAGATAAAAGAAAAAGTTCAAGACTCAGGTAAAAGCGAAGAGGGAATGGACGAAACAGCAGTATCTGACGCCTCACAGAAAGATGGGATTTCCGAACCGCTATACGAACTGACAGAAAAAAATTGGTCGATTCAACCCATTGTAGATCAAGCGGAAGAAAAAGTGGTGCTATTGACCATTGATGATGCACCGGACAAGCATGCACTTGAGATGGCTAAGACATTGAAAAGCCTGGATGCCAAAGCGATATTCTTCGTTAATGGACACTTTCTGGAAAGTGATGAACAGAAACAAGTTCTAAAGAAAATCCACGATATGGGTTTTGTAATCGGAAACCATACATACCATCATCAGTCTTTGAGCGATATAACGAAAGAAGAACAGAAGCAGGAGATTGTCAGCCTGAATGATTTGATAGAGGAGATCGTTGGAGAAAGGCCACAATTTTTCCGGGCTCCCAACGGTCAAAACACAGACTATTCTAAACAGGTTGCAGAAGAAGAAAGCATGCTTCTAATGAATTGGTCGTATGGCTATGATTGGAATCAAGAGTATATGAATGAAGAGGCACTTTCTGATATTATGGTTAATACGGAATTGTTAGGAAATGGAGCAAATCTGCTGATGCATGATCGGGAGTGGACGGCAAAGGCACTTTCTGATATTGTGGCAGGTTTACGAGATAAAGGCTACGAAATCGTCGACCCCGCTTTAATTAAAACCGCAAAAGAATGAACAAAAAAAACCTCACGGGTTCTGACGACCCTGTGAGGTTTTTCCTTATATTTTGACTGTTTCACCTGAATGCCTTATGCTCCTTTATTACACGAATGGAATGTAGCGTTTCGTCTTCTAGTCCCTGAACAGGTAATCCGGTTTTTAAATTTTCCTGGATATATTGAATGTTTTCCGTAGTGATGATTTCACCCGGGATAAAAATCGGAATACCTGGCGGATACACCATAATCGATTCGGCGCTAATGCGGCCAGACGCTTCCTGGAAAGGTATGACTTCCGTATCTGCGTAAAAGGCATCTCTCGGAGACATGGACAGCAACGGGATTTCAGGAATTTTGACTGGCACACTTTTCTGTATCGCATAGCTGCTGCGTTCCCATGCAAGCTTGTCCAGAGCTTCGACGAGTAAATTCGTTTCTTTTTCCGTGTCTCCGGGCGTGATAATGCAGAGGATATTGTACATATCCGATAATTCCACTTCGATGCGGTATTGTTGTCTGAGCCAAACTTCTACATCATAGCCAGTTAAGCCGAGATTTTTAACGGATATGATCAATTTGGTCGGATCGAAGTCGAATGTAGCTTCACTGCCAAGTATTTCGCTTCCCACACAGTAAAGATTCGGGATTCGGTTGATAGCGGTTCTTGTCTTATTTGCCAGTACAATCGTTTCTTCAATGAATACTTGTCCGTTCACTGCCAGATGCTTGCGGGCAGCGTCGATGGAAGCAAGCAACAGATAGGAAGTGGAGGTGGTAGTCAGCATGGAAAGGACACTTTGTACCCTTTCATGGTTGACCAGTCCTTCTCTCAAGTTGAGTACCGAGCTCTGTGTTAAAGATCCTCCTAGCTTGTGGACACTGGTGGCAGCCAAGTCTGCACCTGCTTCCATCGCAGATACGGGAAGCTCTTCATGGAAATGAATGTGAACGCCATGAGCTTCATCAACCAAAACAGGTACTTCAAAGGAATGGGCAATTTCGACAATCCTTTTTAAGTCTGCTGCAATCCCGAAATAAGTTGGATTGATGACCAACACACCTTTAGCGTCCGGATTAGCATTCAATGCTTTCTTGACTGCTTCCGGTGTAATACCATGGGATATCCCCAGTTCTTTATCCACTTCTGGATGGATGAAAACAGGTGTGGCACCGGAAAAAATGATTGCAGTGGTCACCGATTTATGAATATTGCGCGGGACGATAATTTTGTCTCCAGGCCCGCAAACACTTAACACCATCGTCATAATGGCCCCGCTGGTTCCTTGGACTGAGAAAAAAGTATAGTCTGCCGAAAAAGCTTTGGCCGCAAGATCCTGAGCTTGTTTGATCATTCCTTGAGGATGATGGAGATCGTCAAGCGGTTCTATGTTGATTAAATCGATTCCAAGCGCATTATCTCCTATGAAATCCCGGAAATCCGGGTTCATTCCTACACCTTTTTTATGCCCGGGGATGTGGAATTGAATTGGTTTCTGTTTCATATGATTGACCAATCCAGTAAATAAGGGCGTGTTTTCCTGTGATGTCATTGTTCAAAATACACCTCTTTAGAACGCTTCGAAAAGCGGATGAATTCAATTAATAGCTCTTATTTGCCGCTCACTCTTGTGAATGTGCAGTGTATCAGAAATTATAGCAAAACAGAAGGAGAATCGCTACTTTTAGAAAAATGGACAGGTTAGTGATACGATTAAGAAAGAAAGAGGGGGATTTTATGAACTGGGAAACAAGAGTGACGGATTTGTTAGGTATTGAGTATCCGATTATTCAAGGAGGACTTGCGTATTTGGCCTATGCGGACCTGGCAGCTGCAGTATCCAATGCTGGTGGACTTGGGCAAGTAACCGCTATGAGCCTTACAGATGAAAAACAATTACAACAGGAAATAGAAAAAGTGAGAAGCATGACAGACAAACCGTTTGGAGTCAATTTTGCCATTGGACAGCAGCGCCGTCCTTTTAAGGGAATGGTACAAACCGCAATTGATGAAGAAGTTCCTGTTATCACTGTAACTGGAGGTAATCCTGAACCTATCTTGGCAATGACAAAAGGGTCAAGCATCAAAACTATGGTCCTTGTTGCAGCTAAGCGACAAGCCCAAAAAGCAGAAGAGTTGGGTGCAGATGCAGTGATTGTTGTCGGACAGGAAGGGGGCGGACATATCGGCAGAGAGGATATGGGGACCTTTGTTTTGACGCCTCAGGTTGTCGAATCGGTTTCCATACCTGTAATAGCTTCTGGCGGGATAGGAGATGGAAAAGGAATGATGGCTGCTCTTGCTTTGGGAGCTGAGGGAGTGGAGATGGGAACCAGATTTATCGCCACTAAAGAATGCATTCATGCTCACCAGGCATATAAGCAAGCTCTTATAGAAGCGGGAGAACAGGATACGATGGTAATCAAACGATCACTCGGTGCTCCTGGCAGAGTGCTCCGTAATAAATGGACAGAAAAAATAATAGAGCTGGAGCAAGACAATCCTGGTTTTGAGGTTTTACAACCTTATATTAGCGGGGATTCCAACAAACGCTATATTCATTTGGGTGATGATTCGAGTGGTTTCGGATGGGCTGGGCAAATTTCGGCAAGAATAACCGATATCCCCAGTGTGAAAAATTTAATCGAAAGAATGATTGGTGAGGCCAACGATTTTCGAAGGACTTGGTCTGTAGGAAAGGAGAGGGACTTATGAATTATAGTTATCCAATCGATGAGACATGGTCGAAACAGGAGATAATTGATGTGGTGAATTTTTACTCATTGGTGGAGCAGGCATATGAAAGTGGTGTGAAACGTGAAGACCTTATGTTGGCTTATACGCGGTTTAAACAAATCGTTCCTTCGAAAAGTGAAGAAAAGCAGCTTTGTGGCAAATTCGAAAAAGAGTCTGGCTACTCTTGTTATCGAACAGTAAATAAGGCAAAAGAAGCAGACTCTGGAGAAAAAATAAACATGTAATATATACATACGAAGAAATCCAGGATGATTAAGGTACGCCTGTCATTACAAAAATGAGCCTGGGACATAAGCATTGCGACCAATATAAAATCCGAACGATGCCAATTCGTTCGGATTTTTGATTACCTTGCCTCCGGTTGATGCAGCTACTTTCTGCCGGAATTTCTGTTTTTGCCTGTCTCGTTTCTTATCGATTTGAAATGGCAAGCTTGTAAAAAGGAAGCAAGGTATCACAGGTTTGTTTAACTTCTTGTAACAATTTATCACCATCCTGTGCTGTGGAGCTATCAGGATCTATATGTTTTCCTACAAGAAATTCAGCTTTTTTAACATCCCTGAATCGGATTAAATCCTCTTCACGCAAGTCCGAAATCGGCATTGCCGCCTTCTTGGTGTGGTCAAGAGAGACTACAAAGTTTTCCGGCAGCTGTTTCAATGCATCCATATTATCCAGATACGTTTTTGCTATGGTTTGTTTTTCCGGAAGCTCATAAATCAATGCCAGCCATATAAACATATGGTCATCAAACAACCCTACCTGGAAATGAGGGTGCTTCTTGTATCCTCTTTTGTTTGCCGCTACGGCCAGCCAAGTATCTGCTGGAGGATTGACGGATCTCCTGGCGTGTTGGGCGATATGTAAAAACATTTCGTTACCGAGCTTTGCAGCCAGGTGATCTTTTAATTCATCACCGATAACTTGAAACTTTGGTTGGATTCGTTCTCTGATTGCTCCCATTCTGGCTTCGAGACCATCGATTTTAAATGTGTCGAAATCTTTTTTTGAAAATCCATTTATTTCCACATGCGCTCTTCCTTCCTTATGTTGCTTAGTACTTATTTTATCATAGTGTCCTACCAAGACAAATGGAACAGCCTTGGTTTAAGTAAATGGACAGGGGGGTATCTAAAAATTAACAAAACGTTAAAATTAGCAAAAAATTAACGACCATAAAAACCAAAGGGAAGGGGATAAAAGTGAAATACGTAATGGAAGCAATAAAAAAACGTGAGGCGGAAGAAAAACTGCCGGTGATAAAGTTGGAAATTGATTATGAATTAATTACCTTGTATGATGCTATGAAAGATAATGATCGAGAAGCAATGGATAATTCCAAAGAACGCTTGAATGAATTGCGACGTGAAATGCTTGCCCTATCTTAAAAGGAATGAGCTTCTGCTCGTTCTTTTTTATTACCCTTTTTCACTTCTTTGTTGCTTGTTTCAAACCTTCTATAAATTTACAATAAGAAAGGAAATGTAAAAAAAAGAGGTTAGGTAGATAAAGTACCGTGACTGTCCGCTCCGATGGGATTATTTTATTTTCCATCCTCTCTAAAGAATCATCCGGAAGATCGATGCTCTGATGAAAGCGAGTGTCATCCTAGAAATTTCAGGACGTATTCATTAGAATAAGGAATACGATGTAGTGGTTGTTTGGGTTAGATAAATAAGAAAAAAGGATGTTGGCTATGGAACTGGAAGCTAGACAAAAACTCTTTGAAACAGCGAAGCAATGGATACTAGAGGCGGNNNNTTTTTTAACATCCCTGAATCGGATTAAATCCTCTTCACGCAAGTCCGAAATCGGCATTGCCGCCTTCTTGGTGTGGTCAAGAGAGACTACAAAGTTTTCCGGCAGCTGTTTCAATGCATCCATATTATCCAGATACGTTTTTGCTATGGTTTGTTTTTCCGGAAGCTCATAAATCAATGCCAGCCATATAAACATATGGTCATCAAACAACCCTACCTGGAAATGAGGGTGCTTCTTGTATCCTCTTTTGTTTGCCGCTACGGCCAGCCAAGTATCTGCTGGAGGATTGACGGATCTCCTGGCGTGTTGGGCGATATGTAAAAACATTTCGTTACCGAGCTTTGCAGCCAGGTGATCTTTTAATTCATCACCGATAACTTGAAACTTTGGTTGGATTCGTTCTCTGATTGCTCCCATTCTGGCTTCGAGACCATCGATTTTAAATGTGTCGAAATCTTTTTTTGAAAATCCATTTATTTCCACATGCGCTCTTCCTTCCTTATGTTGCTTAGTACTTATTTTATCATAGTGTCCTACCAAGACAAATGGAACAGCCTTGGTTTAAGTAAATGGACAGGGGGGTATCTAAAAATTAACAAAACGTTAAAATTAGCAAAAAATTAACGACCATAAAAACCAAAGGGAAGGGGATAAAAGTGAAATACGTAATGGAAGCAATAAAAAAACGTGAGGCGGAAGAAAAACTGCCGGTGATAAAGTTGGAAATTGATTATGAATTAATTACCTTGTATGATGCTATGAAAGATAATGATCGAGAAGCAATGGATAATTCCAAAGAACGCTTGAATGAATTGCGACGTGAAATGCTTGCCCTATCTTAAAAGGAATGAGCTTCTGCTCGTTCTTTTTTATTACCCTTTTTCACTTCTTTGTTGCTTGTTTCAAACCTTCTATAAATTTACAATAAGAAAGGAAATGTAAAAAAAAGAGGTTAGGTAGATAAAGTACCGTGACTGTCCGCTCCGATGGGATTATTTTATTTTCCATCCTCTCTAAAGAATCATCCGGAAGATCGATGCTCTGATGAAAGCGAGTGTCATCCTAGAAATTTCAGGACGTATTCATTAGAATAAGGAATACGATGTAGTGGTTGTTTGGGTTAGATAAATAAGAAAAAAGGATGTTGGCTATGGAACTGGAAGCTAGACAAAAACTCTTTGAAACAGCGAAGCAATGGATACTAGAGGCGGGGGAGAATATCCGTGCTGTGATTAACGAACCCTTGAAAATCGATACCAAATCGAACGCAAATGATCTTGTTACCCATATGGACCAGCAAACGGAACAGTTTTTCATCGATAAAATCAGGAAGCAATTCCCTGACCATTCCATCCTCAGTGAAGAAGGATATGGAGATCAATTGGAAAGTGATAAAGGGGTAGTCTGGATTATTGATCCTATTGACGGAACCATGAATTTCGTCCATCAAAAAAGGAACTTTGCTATTTCTATTGGGATTTACCAAGATGGGATCGGGGAAATCGGGTTGATTTACAATGTGATGGATGATGTGTTGTACGCTGCCCAGCGAGGCAATGGAGCCTACCGGAATGAGGAGAAACTCCAGCCGCTAAAACAGGAACTCCCTTTAGAAGAGGCGATTCTCATTCTGAACAATTTTTGGACAGGGCCGAATTTGAAGATAGAAGAGACGAAAATGCAGGCTCTTGTAAGAAAAGTCAGAGGGACGAGATCGTATGGTTCTGCAGCTCTGGAACTTGCCTATGTGGCGGAAGGAATTGCAGATGGCTACCTGACAATGAAGCTGGCACCTTGGGATATTGCCGGAGGTCTTGTCCTTGTCAGCGAAGTAGGCGGCATGACGACTAGAGCAGATGGAAGTCCGATTCATATTCTCGAAGAAAATACCCTTCTATCCTGTAATCCCAAGATCCAACAGGAACTTGTGAGAGAATACATTGAGCTTAAGTGAAGAACTCCCATTCAGTAAAAATAACAGGAATTATGCTGATTTCTATGGAGGATCCTAAGTTCTATTTACAATTTTTTATCCTATCTAATAAAAGAAAAATCATCAGCTGTTCCCTGCTGATGATTTTTCCTGGTAAAAAACGGCTTTAGACCCTGCCCGAATGAAGTTTAATAGAATGACACTCAGGAAAGCGACTGTTTTTTCCGCTTTCTTGTAAGACCTGCCCCCATCAATAGAAATCCTGCCAAAATAAATAAAACCATCCATAAGTAGTTCCGGAAGCCAATAGCAATTCCCGCTGCTACAAAGCTTGAGATAACCAGCAAAGCCAGTAACAGCATAGGTAGTTGAATTTTTTTCATGGTTTCACCTCTAATCTTCTAACATAAGTATAACGAAATTTTCTGGCATTGAAAACGATATATTCTTATGCTAGCACAGTCGATTATGTTTTAGTATGATAGGGAGGGAGTTAATCGGAAAGAAGGAGTGAAAAAGGTGGAGGAAACAACGAATGGAATCGATGTCGGCAATAATTTGCCCATTGTCGATTTTCTGTTTAATACTGCGGCAAATGGAGACCTCCTTGTTGGTTTTCTTTTGTTGTACCTGACCATTGCCATCTTGTTGGCGATTAGTTATAAATTGGGATTTGCCAGAAAATTACCGCTGCTTAAGTCTTTGATTGTCTATATCTTTTTGTTTATCGGGGCTTTTGTTATAGCAATGCTCGGGCTTAAACTACCTATGGCAGAATGTCTGGTTATCATTGCGCTAGTACTTGGTATCTACCGATTCCGTCTTGCCCAAGATCGAAAGCGGCGAAATAACCAGACAAACCCAAATGAAAAGTAATAAAAAAGGAACACACCAACGAAAAGTTAGCGGTGCGTTCCTTTTTTCATTAAATCAAATGATTCTTTTTCTTTTTTTCTCTGTATAACTTAAAATTCCCACTTGCATGTCTTTCATTGGTGTTCTTTTCAACTCTGGCATAGCAAGTTTTACAAATATACATGTGGATTCGACGATTTCGTAACCTTTTCGCCTGTAAACAGTTGCTGTCTATATTTTCAATGATATCACATAAGACACATTTCACTTTCACTAGTATCACCTCGCGGTAACTCTTTCTACCATTGTAACATAGACAAGGGGCTTTCATCTAATGCTTATTCCTGAAAAAACGGGCCAATGACCAGGGGCTAAATAAAGGACCATCACCAAAAAATGATGGTCCGTGCAAATCAGCCTTGTTAAATGGCTTGTTATTGACTTTTTTGGTGATTGGATTGGTCGTTTTCAATATTGTCCAATTCCTGTTGTTCTTTTTGCGGTATTACTTCTTTATTTTGATCAGGCTCTTCTGGCTGATCATCATTGATAGGAACTTCCGGCATATACCTGCCTACAACCGCGGAAAGTTCATCCACAAATCCTTGGGCAGGATGTCCTTGTTGAATTTTATCTGCCATGTGCCTGATTCGTTCCATCCCGTCTGCATCTGCGATGACTACTGCTGTTTTGCCATATGGATCGTGGTGGAGCGCTTCCGCAACCGAGTATTTGATGGTGCTGACACGTGAACGATCTAAATCCTTATCTACATCTATGCCGACTACTGCATAAGGGCCAGCCACGACAGAGGAAGCATCATGCACATTAGGTACATCAGCAGCTAAACTGGCTAGGTGGTCCGCTATCTCCTGGTTGCTGTAATTTTTTTGCTGTCCGTCACCAGGGTCTGAATTTTCGACCTGTATGGTAGGATCCTGGTTTTGTTGGTCAGGCAAGCTTTTTTCCTGCTGGCAACCAACAAGCACAAGTCCGAGCGACAAGCAGCCTGTACATAGGAAAATAAACCGTTTAAACATAAGGCAGTCCTCCTTTTACTCCTATCATTTCAAATCTTTTTCAGTTTATGCATGGGTTGGAGTAAAAGCGGCATGCGCCTCGTTTAAGAAAAGTTAAAAGAAAATAGGGAATTCACTCAATGATTATTTTGGTCACGCCTTCAATCGGTTCTGTTCGATCGGAACCATCCGCAAAATATATATGTACCGGACCGTTATTTTGTATTGGTTTTCCGTTTTCTGCGAATAAGAACAAGGCGTTTTCCAAATTTGATAAAGATATGATTTCCTCATGGCCATTCAAAACAAGCCTGGCTTGACTGGCATTTGATTCAATTTCAGCTGTATTAAGAAAATCCTTGATCGGCATCACGTATGTTCCTTTGAGGATTTGTTCTTTCTCAAAGCGTTTGATGCTTCGGTTAACTGGTGGTTTGCTGCTTTGGTTGACTTCGCGCTCCCAACGGGTGGAGGCTTGTCTCAACGCTTCTTCTTCATCCTTCTCCTGGTGTTTATCGAAAGCAGTAAACGCCTTTTCAAACTCAATTTTGCGATCATCAAAGATCCACACAGTGGGATCCAATGTAATGTTATATTTTACTTTTCCCGTCAGCTGGACAATCATCCGTAACCAGTCCCTTTCTATTTCTATTATAGTATTCGTTTACAAGAATAGCAGACTTCGCCTGGAAATTCATCTCTCCAAATAAAATGAAACCCTGTTGAAAAATAGGTTCCATTCCAAAGTTATTTCTGTTCTTATCTTGCATTTTTTACGGACAACAGCTAATATAAATAGAAGAGAGTCTGTTAAACGGAGGGGATTTTGTGATACCTGAAGTGGCTGTTAGCAATCGTGATAAAGCCTATGCCCTTCTAGAGGCTGATGCAAATAAAATATTGAAATTGATTAAAGTACAAATGGATAACCTGACAATGCCTCAGTGTCCTTTATATGAAGAGGTTTTAGATACGCAAATGTTTGGTTTGTCGCGCGAAATTGATTTTGCTGTCCGTTTGAATTTGGTAAGTGAAGAAGACGGCAAAGCGTTGCTTGAAAATTTGGAAAGACAATTGAACGTGCTGCATGAAGCGGCTCAAAAATCGTAAAGAAGGACGGGTGGAATGCGGTCCGTCATAAAGACGAAAACCTTTGCCTATGACGGCGGGGTTTTTTTGTTACCAAGTACTATAAATGATGCGGTTGGGTCTCAAAAACATCCTTTTCCTCACGAATACGATAAGAGTCAAATGGGATTTGGCTACCAATACATAGTAAGGAGTCATCACATTGAAACAGAAATGGAAAGATTTAGATTTCACCCTTTTTATCACCCCGTTACTATTGTCTGCGTTCGGTATTGTGATGATTTACAGTGCCAGTATGGTAATTGCAGTTGTAAAGAATGAGGTGCCAAGTAATTTTTTCATGCTTCGGCAACTAATGTGGTTTGGCATTGGCCTTGTTTTTTATTTGTTTTGCAGCATGTTTGCTTATCGCCATTATCAAAAGCTTATCAAGCCGATGATCATGATGATATTTATCTTGTTGCTGTCTGTTCTTTTGTTTGGAGATGAAGTAAATAATGCGCAGTCATGGCTGGTTATCGGACCATTAAGATTGCAGCCAGCTGAATTAGCGAAGCTGGGGCTGATCATTTATCTGGCATCAGCTTATTCCAAGAAACAACAATATATTGATGACTTTTTTAAGGGGGTATTGCCACCGTTAGTGATGACGGGCATTTTGCTGGCGTTGATTATTAAACAACCGGACATCGGTACTGCAGCAGTGATATTGTTGATAGCATCTACTGTCATTTTCAGTTCAGGCATAAAATTCCGTCATCTTTTCTTGGTGGCTGCCTCTTTACTCGTGTTAATCGGACTGGCTGCAACCCAAATGGTTACACCAGAACGTATTTCACGATTTACCGGAGCATATCAGCCTTTCGATGATCCCGACTTGAATGGCTTCCATCTGATTCAGTCTTATCTGGCAATAGGAACAGGTGGAATTACGGGACAAGGACTTGGACAAGGCATTCAAAAGCTGGGCTACCTCCCTGAACCACATACCGACTTTATCATGGCCGTTATTGCAGAGGAGTTAGGATTCCTTGGAGTGTTTATCGTCGTGGGAATGCTTGCTACAATTGTCCTTCGTGGATTATATATTGCACATCAATGTAGAGATAGCTTTGGATCTCTCATGGCAATCGGTATTTCATCCATGGTTGGAATACAAGCATTTATTAACCTCGGTGCTATTAGCGGGCTTTTGCCTATTACAGGAGTGACACTACCATTTGTCAGTTATGGTGGTTCATCCTTGCTTATCCTGTTGATTTCAATGGGAATACTCAATAATATTGCAAAATCTGTGCGGGCAAATGAACAACGGATGACAAAAGAAACGATACCGGATGATAAACCATTCGAAAAAAATAGCAAAGTGGTAAGGCAGCGAAGGTCATGGTCTCAGCTGCAATGAAAGTTTCTCAATAGATTACATCGAAAAATAAGAAGCACCCTTTCCAATCCGGAAAGGGTGCTTCTTGTTGATGATTTGAGATTCCAACTATCGTTCATACTTCGCGCTCCTGGAAGAAAGCAAAACAAAATAACTTAGTACTCCGAAGAAAATAGAAATGACCAAAGCATGAAATAGGGCAGCTGCCAAATTAACCTTTGTAAAAATCACTAGTGCCCCCAATGCGACCTGGGCTACCATCAGGAAAGAAGCCGAAGCCCAACCCCAAAGCATGACACGGTTATGTTTATATTGTTGATAAATCTTCACCATTAAGTATAAGGTCCAAATAAAAGCTAATCCTGCTGCAAATCGATGCCCCATTTGTATCCACTGAGTAAAATGAAACTCAAAGTTAAAAGGAGTTCGGTTATCGCAGAACGGCCAGCTTCGGCATGCAAGACTTGAATGGGCGTGACGTACCAGTGCACCAGTATAGACTACGAGTAATGTGTAAATGAACAAACCGTAGAAATGGCGGCGAATTCCCTTGGTGATGATCAGGGAGCTTGCGTCAAATTTCTGATCGATTTCGAATATCAGCAATGTAAGCAGAAACACTGCCGCAAAAGAAATCAGCGAAATGCCGAAATGTAGAGCAAGAACAAAATCCGATTGAGACCACAATACAGCAGCTGCCCCAATCAATCCTTGCAATACTAAGAAGAAAATTGACACAAAGGATAAAAATTTCACTTCTCTAATATGACCGACCACTTTCCAGGAAAGCACCGATAAAATCAGGACAATAATTCCGGCAGCTCCTGAGACAAGGCGATGGCTTAATTCTATGATCAGCTCTGCAGACAGTTCGCCTTCACAAATCGGCCAGTTCGCTCCACAGCCCATTCCTGATCCGGTTTTGGTCACCAATGCTCCTCCTAGCAGAACGAGCACCATGATAGTAGAAGCTATAACAGATAAACTTTTTAGGAACTTAATCAAGGTTCCACCTCACAATCTTAGTGGAAGAGATTTTCAGGCTGTCTTCAGCCAATAGATGATCGTCGAAACATACAAGGGTTATACTACCATGTTTGCCGGCTATTTTCACTATAAAAAAAACGAAAAAAGCCTTGCATTGTTGATATTTGTTTGCTAGAAATAAATATGAGGATTTGATTCTCGTATTTAACGACGTTAAAGAGCTGATTTGACCGCTGTTTCGGTTCTGTCAAAATGATTAAAGGCTTTTATGCCTTTAATTTTATTTTGTCCTGCCGTTCACAAAATTGTCATCATTTCTTTTCCGGAAAAGCCGGTTTTACGGCGTTTAGTTAAATAGATTGAATATCGAATCCGTGATACAATATGGATATAACCTGCGTAGTTGTTAAAAATAGGTTATACTAACGACATTGACGATCAACCAGGTTTGAAGTAAGGGAAGCAGCATTAGAGGTTTTCCACTCCAGGCGATTGATTGCAAAGGGAGCTGGAAGGAGGGTTGTAGGCTAGAATGAATAAAGTAGAAGCAACTTCTTCTCATGTAATAGGGAAGACAGACAGCAAGGATAAGTCTGCTCTCTGGGCGGATATTATGGCTCTCATCAAAATTGGTATCATAAATTCCAATTTGATCACTGCTTTTGCCGGATTCTGGCTGGCACTGTATTTTACAGGAGGAATCCTGTCTGATTATTGGGGAAGATTGATATTAATGGTAGTCGGAACGGCATTGTTGATAGCCGGTGGCTGCATACTAAATAATTATTACGACCGGGATATCGACCCAGTCATGAAACGAACGAAAGACCGTCCGACTGTTACAGGTAGTATTTCGTTGAAGGTGATCCTTGGAATGGGGATTCTTTCTTCTTTGACAGGGTTTGTCCTCTTGTCGTTCACGACTATCGAGGCAGCTGTAATTGGTGCTTTCGGGTGGTTTGCCTATGTTGTCCTTTATACGATGTGGACAAAACGCAGATACACCATCAATACCGCGGTCGGCAGTCTATCAGGCGCCGTTCCACCAGTCATCGGTTGGGCGGCAGTAGATCCAAGTCCGCATGCTGCGGCTTTTATTTTGTTTTTGATTATGTTTTTATGGCAGACGCCGCATTTTTTGGCATTAGCTATAAAAAAATGCAAAGAATATAAAGCTGCGAGCATACCAATGCTTCCGGCTGTACATGGTTTTTCCATTACTAGAAGACAGATGGTTATTTATGTAGCATGCTTATTGCCTTTGCCTTTTTACTTGTTTTCACTAGGAAAGACATTTTTAATCATAGCCGGTTTGTTAAACGCTGGTTGGCTGATTATGGGCATAAGCGGCTTTTTTATGAAAAACAACATGAAGTGGGCAAATCTCATGTTTGTTTATTCTTTGAATTATTTGATGATACTATTTGTAACCATGGTATTAGTAACGCTTCCAGGTGTTGTTAATTAATTTAGAATACTATAACGAAGTTCACCTATAAATCGGCGGGAAGAGCGGCTTGTTCGAACCTTGTGTAAAAATATGTTACCTTGGGTACAACAACAAGCCGTCCTGTCTACATACTATGAACTTTACATCTGGGTATTCTAATTATTTAAATAAAAGGACACAAGAGAAAGAGAGGTATCATTCGAATGAAAGGTTGGATGGGAAAGTTCCGGGCACTTGCTTTATTCGGTTTCCTGACGCTTGTATTATCAGGCTGTGGGAAAGAAAACTTGAGTGCCTTAACACCTAAAGGTTATGGATCCAAAGCAGCCTTGAACCTTATCAATATTTCTTTAGGCGTCATGATTTTTGTGTTTGTTGTCGTTATGGTGATTTACGCAATTGTCATTGTCCGCTTTAGAAAAAAGAAAGGGCAAGAGGGTTACATTCCACCGCAAACAGAGGGGAACAAAGCGTTGGAAGTAATTTGGACAGTTATCCCTATTATTTTACTGGTCATTATTGCAATTCCTACTGTGGCCATCACGTTTGATCTGGCAGACGAAAGCGCTGCAGATGAATCAATCAACGTAAACGTAACTGGTAATCAGTTTTGGTGGCATTTTAATTACGAAGGGGAAGAAATTCAAACAAGTCAAGACTTATATATTCCTACTGGTGAAAAAGTGTATTTGAACATGAAAACCAGTGATGTCCTTCACTCTTTCTGGGTACCGGCACTGTCCGGTAAAATGGATTTGCATCCGGAAAACGAAAACACGATGTACATTCAGGCAGATGAAGAAGGGGTTTACGATGGAAAATGTGCTGAGTTTTGTGGTACTTCCCATTCGTTGATGGACTTCAAAGTAATCGCTGTTAGTCCCGAAGAGTACGACCAATGGGTAGAAGACATGCAAAATGTTGATCCGGAAGCACAACCGGAAACAGCAGACGCCCAGGAAGGACAAGAATTATTCGAGGAAAACAGTTGTATCGGCTGTCACGCTATCGGTGCTTCTCCAGCTGCGACGGGTCCGAATTTGACCAACTTTGGTGACCGTACTACGTTAGCTGGTGTGGAAGAACATACCAAAGATAATATTGTTGAGTGGATTATGGATCCGGAGAGTGTGAAACCCGGAAACAAAATGACAGACGCTAACTATGAAGTGAACCAAGAAGAAGCAGAAAAAATTGCTGAATATTTATTACAATTACAACCATCGGACATTACTCCTGAAAGTGCAGAGACAAACGAGTAATAAAAAGGGATGGAAGAGGTTAAGGGAGGTTTAAAAGCGTGAGTACTGCAATTGCGCAAAAAAAAGGCTTCGGCGCATTTATCTGGGATTACTTAACCACTGTCGATCATAAAAAAATTGCCCACTTATATTTAGTGGCTGGTGGTTTGTTTTTCCTGATTGGTGGCCTGGAAGCATTACTTATTCGTATTCAGCTAATAGAACCAGGTAATGATTTTGTTAGCGCAGGCTTTTATAATGAGTTATTGACGATGCATGGGACGACGATGATCTTCCTTGCAGCAATGCCTTTAATTTTTGCAATTATGAATGCTGTCGTTCCATTACAAATAGGGGCCAGGGACGTAGCATTTCCGTTTTTGAATTCATTGGGTTTTTGGCTGTTCCTGTTTGGCGGCCTTATTCTTAATTGCGGCTGGTTCTTAGGTGGATCTCCTGACGCGGGATGGACTGCTTATGCGCCATTGTCAACCGTATCACCGGGCCATGGTGTCGATTTCTATGTGCTGGGTCTGCAAATATCCGGTGCAGGTACGTTGATAGGGGGAATTAACTTCCTTGTCACAATTATCAACATGCGGGCACCAGGCATGACTTATATGCGGATGCCGTTGTTTACATGGACGGCTCTTGTTACAAGTACGCTGATTTTATTTGCGTTTCCAGCATTGACTGTTGGTTTGTTTTTGCTAATGTTTGATCGACTGTTCGGTTCAGGATTTTTCGATGCTTCGATGGGCGGTAACTCGGTCATTTGGGAGCATTTATTCTGGATATTCGGGCATCCGGAAGTATACATCCTAATTCTCCCTGCATTTGGGGTATTCAGTGATGTACTATCTACATTCTCGAAAAAGCGCCTGTTCGGTTATACAGCAATGGTATTTGCGACTACCTTGATCGGTTTCCTTGGCTTCATGGTTTGGGCGCATCACATGTTTGCAACTGGTTTAGGACCTGCTGCCAACTCTATTTTTGCGATTGCCACCATGGCTATCGCAGTTCCGACAGGTATTAAAATTTTCAACTGGCTGTTCACACTTTGGGGAGGCACGATTACCATCAATTCTGCCATGTTATGGGCGTTGGGTTTCATTCCTTCGTTCACGATTGGGGGAACTACAGGTGTCATGCTCGCCGCTGCAGCTGCAGACTATCAATATCATGATACGTACTTTGTTGTTGCCCACTTCCACTATGTTATCGTTGGAGGGGTAGTATTCGGATTGTTCGCTGCCATGCATTACTGGTGGCCAAAAATGTTTGGAAAAGTACTTAATGAAAAATTGGGTCAAATTACTTTCTGGACATTCTTTACTGGTTTCCATCTAACGTTCTTTATCCAACATTTCTTAGGTCTAATGGGCATGCCTCGCCGTTATTGGACATATTTGCCTGGACAACATTTGGATACTGGAAACTTGGTCAGTACTTTCGGTGCATTCCTGATGGCAATTGGTGCCATTGTCTTTTTGATCAATGTTATCTATACCTCCATCAAAGCACCAAAAGTAAGTGGAGATCCATGGGATGGCCGAACGCTAGAATGGTCAATTCCGTCACCACCGCCACATTACAACTTTAAGCAAACACCGTTGGTGCGTGGTCTTGATCCACTATGGATTGAAAAGATGGAAGGGCGGAAAGGAATAACCCCAGCAGAACCGTTGGATGATATTCATATGCCGAACCCATCCTTCCTGCCATTTGTTATGTCACTCGGCCTGTTCATCGCCGGATTTGGCTTTATTTATCAGGTCGACAATTTAGCATACCTGTGGTTAGTGTTCCTGGGAATGGGTATTACACTTGGTTGCATGCTTATCAGATCGGTCAAGGATGACCTCGGACACCATATTCACAAAGAAGACTTAGTAGAAGAGGGGGCTGAACAATAATGAGTGATCAAACATTGAATCCGGAAACACTGCCGGAACAGCCCGAAAGAGCAACCCTGGAAGGAAAAAATAAATTTTTAGGATTTTGGTTTTTCCTTGGCGGAGAAACGGTATTGTTTGCAAGCTTGTTTGGTACTTACCTGGCATTGAGAAATTCGACAAATGATGGGCCTGGTTCAGAGGAACTTTTCGGCTTGGAGCTCGTGTTTATTATGACCATGCTACTTTTGACAAGCTCTCTTACAAGTGTATATGCGATGTACCATATGAAAAACAACAGTTTTAGAAAAATGCAGCTATGGCTTGGCATTACCGTATTATTAGGCCTTGGTTTCCTCGGCTGCGAACTTTATGAGTTTTATCATTACATTCATGGAGAAGGATTCACACTTCGTTCTTCTGCATTTGGTTCTGCTTTTTATACGCTTGTCGGCTTCCATGGAGGACACGTTACATTCGGTTTACTGTGGATTATTGCTTTGATGGTGCGTAATGCAAAACGGGGATTAAACTTATACAATGCGCCTAAATTTTACATTGCCAGCTTGTATTGGCATTTTATCGATGTTGTTTGGGTATTTATCTTCACAGTTGTTTATCTGATGGGGGTGATCTAAGCGATGGCCGAGAACACCAATATTCATGAGGATTATAAACGGAAGAAAAATAAGGAAGAGATGAAACAACAGGTTATCACCTTTGCATTGATGATCGTTTTTACGCTCATTGCTTTCGGTATGGTGATGGCAGATTTGAGCAAGTTATTTGTCATACCAATTTTATTGGTATTGGCTGCTGTTCAAGTAGGCTTTCAGCTTTACTACTTCATGCATATGAGCCATAAGGGTCATGAAATGCCAGCGCTGATGATTTATGGCGGAGCAGCCGTTGCATTTTTGACGGTATTGACTCTATCGGTATTGATTTGGTGGTAAATTATAAGGGGCACGGGAGAAAACTCCCGGCCTCTTTTTTATGGATTTGTACTTAAGCCTGAGATGCAGTAATCCTTTTTCTATCCATTTTGCTGCTGGATTATCCTCGCTTTTAGCAGGCGGCTGATGAGCTTCTTCGAAACAACACTGCAGTACAGCACGAGTCCGAAGATCCCACAAGAAGCGAGCTTCTTTTGAGGAAACTGAGGAAGTACCCGCGGAAAGCATCGTATCTGCCAAATCGAATCCAAGCATTTATCATTATGTCGCAGTTTGTTTAGACAATGACAAACCGTTCTACATTGATTTTAAAAACTGGTTAAACGCGATATAATGGAGAAGTGTACAGGCGGTTAATCTGTTTTTAAATTGTCACAATACATGCTCGATAAGTTTTCGGGATGCGTTATAATGGAAGAAGCAATTTTTTGGATGGAGTGAGATTGTTATGTGGCTTGATTTACAAATTTTTGGATTTCGTGCCCTCTGGAGCCCATATTATTTATTGTTTGTAGTTGGTCTTGGCTTGTTATATTATTTGGTTACGGTTACTTTCAGGACGAGATTCACCAATGAAAATAAGCCAGATCGAAAACAAATGATCTATTTTCACACAGGGTTAGTGATTCTATATCTTATCAAAGGATCGCCCATAGATTTGCTTTCCCACATCATGTTTACTTCGCACATGGTGCAAATGTCGTTTTATTACTTAGTTTTTCCTATTTTTATCATCAAAGGAATTCCGGAATGGATATGGAGAAAAATTTTTGACGTTCCTGTTTTAAAGCAGGTGCTCAATCTGTTGACTAAACCGCTGATTGCACTGTTATTGTTCAACGGTTTGTTTTCCATGTACCACATGCCGGTTATTTTCGACTTCGCCAAAGCAAATGTGTTGGCCCATGCCGTAATAACTTCTGTGATACTGATAGCTGCATTCCTGGTATGGTGGCCAATTTTTACGCCTATCCATGAAAGGGACAAGTTATCTCCATTGATGAAAATAGGTTATATTTTCGCAAATGGCGTACTGATCACTCCGGCTTGTGGTTTAATCATTTTCTCCGGACATTCCCTTTATGCTACGTACAGTGAGACAAGTGGCTGGATTCAAGCGATGTCACTTTGTGTACCTCAATCGGTACTAAACGGTCTTCCGTTGACTGGCCCTCAGATGTTCTCGCCGATCCCGATATTGGAGGATCAGCAGTTGGGGGGAATCTTGATGAAAATCATGCAGGAAATTGTATATGGTATTGTTTTAGCAAGGATTTTCTTTGGCTGGTTCAAAAAGGGCGTAGACAAAGTTGATCCGCTTCCTGCTACCAATACTACAACTGAAGCATAATTCTTTTTTTATTCAAAACAGGGAGAGGTTTGAGTTTCATGCCAATATTGCCTACAATTAGCACGTTTTTTATTGTATTAAGCGCAGTACTTATTGCAATCGGCTGGTATTTGATTGCGAAAAATAGGTTCTCCGCTCATAAACGCACGATGATTGCAGCGGCAGTCAGTGCCTTACTGTTTTTTATCATTTATATGTCAAGGACAATTTTTGTTGGAAATACGAGCTTCGGTGGTCCAGATGACATCAAGTTATATTATACATTGTTCTTGATTTTCCATATCATTCTTGCAACCGTTGGGGCCGTTTTCGGGCTGGTGACATTAACACTCGCTTTTAAAAGAAGGATAAAGAAACATCGCAAAATTGGTCCCGTTACAAGCATCATTTGGTTTTTCACCGCCATAACCGGTGTAGCAGTTTATTTACTGCTGTATATTTTGTATGATGGTGGGGAAACTACTAGCATGATTAAAGCGATACTAGGTACCTAAGAAAAATCAAGTGGGAGTTGTCATTTCAGACAGCTCCCACGTTTATTTCTCTTCATCCGATGGTATATAGGCTATAAAAGATGTTGAACGAAAGGAACGATATATGATGGATATTGAAAGTGCGCGATTGCTTATAGAACCAATAACATTGGATGAAGGCCAAATGCTGGTTAAAAATCCAATGGAGTACTACTATGAAAAGCGTATCCCATATGATGTAGAGTGGCCCCATTACTCCTTGAAAGCATTGTTGCCATACTACCTCGAAGATTTGGAAAACAACAAGGTACCGCTTGGAATGGGACCGTGGATTATTCGGGACAAGCGAAAAGGACGGATAATAGGAGAAGCTGGATTTCGGTCTTTTGACGAAGAGAAAAAAACGGTGGAAATAGGATATAGGATTTTACAGAAAAGACAAAACCAGGGATATGCGACAGAGGCTGTAAGCTCTCTTTGCCAATGGGCTTTTTATCAACAGATAAAAAAAATCAGGGCATGCTGTGATAAGGAAAACATTGCTTCCCAACGAGTACTTAAGAAAAACGGGTTTAAAAAAGTTGCCAATGATAAAGGATTACTCGTATATGAAAAAAGAAGAGCGGTTCAAAAAAAGAGTTTTCAGGGAACCAACTCGTTATAAGCAAACGGCCAATCCAATGTAAGTTTGGATTGGCCGTTTTTAGAAGGGAAATTTATTATACTTTAAAGTTCCAGTTTATGATTCCTGCTTCCTTCGCGGAGTTAAAAGCTATAACCAACAATGGCCCGAGGATGAATCCGATGATTCCGATCAGCTGAAGGCCTAGATACATGGCAATGAGCGTTGCCAAGGGCGATAGCCCGATATGGCGTCCCATTACTTTAGGCTCTACTGTTCTTCTTATCGCCAACAGTATAATCGCCAATACAGAGAGTTGGATACCCATCACAGTGTCCCCGGCCAGAAGCATATACACCGCCCACGGCCCCAGTATGACAATGGAGCCGATAATAGGGATAAAATCGACAAGCCAAATAATAATTGACATGATGATCGCCACATCCGGGGTGATATAAAGTAGTCCGATTAGTGAAACGACAAATATGATAATACTGACGAGAAATTGTGCCTTTAAAAAACCAAGGACAACGTAAGACAGGCGGGCATTCATGAATTTTACCTTTTCCGCCGTTTCCTTTGTCAGATGATTATAGGACATTGCCTTCAGTCGCGGTAACTCTAACATGAACAAAAACAAGGCAATCAAGTACACGAGCAGGCTGACAAGATATTCAGGAACCTTTGCAGCTGCTGAAGCAATTTTATCTAGCTCAAAATATTGCTTCACCTTTGTGCTTAACAATTCAAGATTGCTTTTGAACCCGTCTTTCACCTCAGCAACGAAATCCGCAGGAAGGTCTTCTGTGAACCGATCCATGTCAGATTCCCATTCTGTAAACTTTGTATTAAGCTGGTTCACATAAGAAGGTGCGTTTTCAGCGAAATTAACGACATGTGTTACGGCTCTTGTTACAAAATAAGTTCCGACAAGACTGGTGATAAGCAAAAAAATCAAAAATACAACTGTAACGGATATTTTCCGATTCATTTTAAAACGAAATTGAAGCCATCTAATGGCCGGGTTTAAAAACATGGCGGTAAGCAGAGCCAGGATAAGCGGAATGGACACTGGTAAAATGAAATAACCAGCTATAAGAATAAGAATAGCAGCAATAATTAAAATCCATTGGCGTTTTGACAAGTAACGGAACAATTGATAATGTATCTCCTTTCCAGCGCATGAAAAATAAAATCGTTGCTGTCATATTGGAACGTGATTATGTATACAAAGAAAACTGCCTCGGGGCAGTGGTTCTGTGTTACGATTTAACCGTTTAGACAGCGAGCTCTCTAAAGGTAATCATAACATGTTTTTACATTTGTTTGTTGAAAAAACAATCAATTTCTTGGGAATAGGCGCCATCTAGTTAACCTGAAAGAAGAAAAAACTGCCGGCTTGTCAGCCGACAGTAACCATGCAATTATTTTGCAAAATTGTCCAGTTCTTTTTTTGCTTTCGCAAGCAAAGACTTTGTCCGGTCGACAACACTTTCTGGGAAGTCTTCACCTTCACCATACTCGACCCCATGTGGGTAATAGTGCTTGCCAAGCAACGGTGTTGTAAGCTTTATGACCGCATCTCCACGATCTACTTCGCCTTCGACTGCATACCCCTGGATTCTTATGTAATAAGTGATATTTTTTTCTGCAGAACCAATTTTATAATCATATGTAACCCTTTCGTAATCCCACTGCCCTGCACGCACAAAAGCGATTTCATCCATCAAGTGGTCCAATGGTTTAATATCCATGATTATGCCTTCGATTCCTGTACCTTCTACTCTCATTACTTCCACCTCGCAAAAATTGTATATCTAATCTTATAATAGTATTTATTTCAATAAGTTGCAATTATTATCGTAAGGATAAATGGTGCCAGATATTTTTTAGTAAAGTATTTCAATCGAACTGGAAAGTTTTTACGCAACGAGTGCGATTTGTTTGGGCGTATTGGGGGAACAATACTTACAGAGTGGGGAGTACCATTCAGAAATCAGCTAGGAGGTCCTGCAATGAAAAAACTGAGAGAGATTATGACAACAGATCTTTCTGTTTGTTCAGCAGATGATACGTTGACAGAAGCTGCCAAAATCATGACAGACCACAATGTCGGGGCTGTTCCCGTTTGTGGAGCCAATCAGGAATTACTAGGGATGATTACCGACAGAGACTTGGTGGTGCGCGGTTTGGCGCGTGATAAAAGTACTTCGACTAAAGTAAGTGATGTCATGAGTGGGAAACTTTACTCTGTATCCCCTGATACTTCGGTACAAGAAGCAAGTAGCTTAATGGCGGAAAAGCAAATCCGTCGTTTGCCTGTCGTAGAAAAAGGGAAGTTGACGGGAATTGTTTCCCTTGGGGACTTAGCGTTGGAGGAAAAATCCAATTTAGCTGCCGGACATGCACTGGAGGAAATTTCAGAGCGTCCGCAAATTCACTAATACTGGTAACTAAGAACAGGCTGTCCCCATTTCGCATTCCTTTTAGATGGGGGACAGCCTGTTTCTTTCAATATTTTGATCTTTCTATACGAAAAGAAAAAGGGTTTCTCAATTTCTTTTCATAAACTCGGATTTCAATTATTATAATTATTTAACAGGCAAAAAAGGAGTTTAAGGGCTATGAGAGGAATTGGAAGATGGATCTTGCTAATACTTATCGGGACCGGAATCTTTTATTTGGTAAGAATAGGTGATTTTAATCCCGATGAAGCAGTACAAAAAGTAGAACAGAAATTAAAGACGAAGGAAACAGAAATGGAAAGTAAATCGACTCCAGACCACTTTACTTCCGAAATTGGCCTGGAAGGTGATTTGTACAGCAGGATTGGTGAGTCAACCGACGATTTGGTTGATGAACTGGGAGAACCGCTCAGGAAAGATAAGAGTTCATATGGCTATGACTGGTGGATTTATACAAACGATGAACATCAATATATGCAATTTGGGGTGGCAGATGGTAAAGTGGTCACTATCTTTGCAACAGGTGATGACTTATCGATTGATCCGGTAAGCATTGGACAATCTTATGAGGAAACATCCTCTCACTTTGATTTTGAGAATGAGGTATCTATTTCAGAGGGGATCACTTCTTACCGGTTCCAATTAACGGATGAAGAAATCAAGGTGCGCCCCTTGGTAAAATTGGACAAGCAAACTTACATGCAGCTATATTTTGATACGTTTACGGAGAAACTATCTTCCGTACGTGTTGTAACCAAAGATATTTTATTGAAACAGCGCCCTTATGAAATCTATTATCGCGGTAAATTACCTGAAAAACCGGAGTTGACGGATGAAGAATGGGAAGAAGTGCAAAATGGCATGGAAAAACAAATCTTTGATATAACCAATGTGATAAGAAGCCGGCATGATAAAAGTACGCTTAGTTGGGATGACCCGATTGCGGAAGTTGCCTTCTCACATAGTAAAGACATGTCGGACAACAATTACTTTTCTCATTATTCCCAAAACGGAGAGGGACTAAAAGAACGGCTTAGTGATCATGAAATTTATTACTTGTCTGCAGGAGAAAATATAGCGGCTCAGTACACGGACGGTCCGGCAGCGGTTGAAGGTTGGCTTAATAGTGAAGGGCACCGTGAGGCCTTGTTAAAAGATGGCTATACCCATCTAGGTGTAGGTGTCTACCGTTACTACTATACCCAGAATTTTATGCAAAAACCTTAGCGGGAAAGAGGCAGCCTTTTTAATGGCTGTCTTTTTTTATATAAATCCAGCGATAGTAATTAGCGGTTTATATTTTAAGGGAAGACCGTTCCTTCGTTCTTCACAGTATATTTTCAGTATTCATATAATGATTGAAAAAGGATATGGGGAGCGGGTGATTTTCAATGAGTGCATTACATCCTTCTGTCCAGGAGTTCAAAGCTTTTGTAAAACAGCATCCTGGATTGATTGAAGAAGTAAATCAAAATAGGAATTCCTGGCAGGATATATATGAAATGTGGGTATTACTTGGAGAAGATGATGAAAAATGGAAGAATTACAAGAGTGGCAGCCTGCGTGGGGGACAAAAGCAAGCAAAATCGGAAGAAGATGAGTCCCAAACAAAGCAGAATCAGCTCGCCAGTCAGTTCATGCAAATAATCGAGAAGGTAGATCTAAATAAAGTGCAAGGTCACATGCATCAATTAAACGGGGCGATTAACAATATCCAGACGTTAATCGGTCAGTTCCAAGAGTATAAAAAACAGTCTTCAGTAAAGCAGCCTTCATTCCATAAGGGCCCATGGAGTAAAGATTAGAATAGGGAGGGGAACGTCATGCAGCCTGTTATCTATCAACAGTTGAACAACCGTCCCGACTTGAAGCATTTTATCAGAATGAATCCGGAATGGTACCGGAAATTGACCCGAAATCCCGATGAACTGAAGGAAATGGAAAAAGCAGCCAAAGTTTTTTATGGAAAGACAATCCCGCAACGAATGGAACGATTAAGCGATCAAATGCAAATGGTTACGATGCTCATCCAGTTGGCTGGAGCTATGAAAGATTAAGCAGAGACTCATCTTCGTTACGTGTCATTTGTATCATTTGTATCATTTGTGCTTTTTTTGAGGAAATAAGATTGTTTTATTTCCTTTTTAAAGGTGTTATTGTCGACTTTCGTATGTTGAATCAGCCGCTACTGCTTTTCAATTCACTATATAGTTGGTATTATATAGGTTATGGAGGTGGAATACAGTGTTTGCCACTTTAGAGTTAGTCGACATTTTAGATAAGTCAGAAGCACTTGGCAAAATGATTCTTCAATCTGATGTCATGGAAGAGTATCATCAGCAAAAAAGACAGCTGCAAGAAGATGCTGAAGCGCAAAAACTGATTGCTTCCTTCACTCGTATGAAAGAACAATACGAAGAAGTTCAGCGGTTTGGACGATACCATCCGGATTATAATCAAATAATGAAGGATGTCAGGGCTACGAAACGGGAAATGGACATGAACGAAAAAGTAGCTTCTTTTAAGATTGCTGAACGCAGTTTGCAACAGTTTTTGGATGAAATCAGTGATTTGGTTGCCCATAGCGCCAGTGAGCAGGTGAAAGTGCCGAAAGATGGTGCAGCCCTTCAGGATAGCGGCTGTGGCTGTGGCAGCGGTGGAAGCTGCGGCTGCCAAGCTTCATAACTTACCATATATACATGAGTGGCTGGATCTCATACGGAATGAATGGTCCAGCCCTTTTTATTTATCCACATAAATTGATGAATGCTAAATATTCTGATAAAGTAGATGTAAATCTGTTAATAAGCGAGGATTCTATATGCGAACAAAACGCCAGGGGCTGATTGTTTGGTTTCAACATATGAAAAACATAAAACAAATTAAACGATTCGGCCATTTGATATATGTATCGAAGCAGCGAAAATATGCGGTAGTTTATGTGGATTTACTAGAAGCGGAAGAAACAGCCAGTAAACTGAATGAATTACCGTTTATCTCGAAGGTTGATTTTTCTTATAAGCCTTATGTCAATACGGAATTCGAAAATGCAAAAATGGACAAAGCGAAAGAATATGATTATAAAATGGGAATCTGAAAAACATCCTGTCCGGTTAATCGGCAGGATGTTTTTTCGCTGTTCCATTCTTTTACATGAACACCTGATTAATGAATTTTCATTAACCGGTTCATTTGAAAAATCCCGATTAAATATTGAAAGTACAATGCCTTTTCATGGAACTCCGTAGAGGGCTTTACTACTAGTGACTTGATTTCGAATCCCTTATTATCAGCTGACTTTTTAAACAATTCATACCGTTTACTTGCAGCATTTTCTGAATCCGGTACACCTTCCAAACTAATATAAATCGGCTGAAAATCACCCTGTTTGGTCGGGTTCATGATGATCGCCGGTGATGTAACCCTCTTGCCATTTTTCTCTGTTCGGAGCGATACAAAGTGGCTTATCCTATCTGGCATGTGTTCTGCAAGTTCACAGAGTTCATATAGATCTGCATACCCATTCCCCAGTTCTACAAATCGTTGAATCATTTGTCCACCTCTCTTCAACCATACTTTAGCACGAGACAAAGCCTTTGCAAATAGAGGAAGAGAAAATCCGGCAAAAAAGGACAAAAAGCCTTTCCATAAAAAAAGCCTGCAGATAAATCTGCAGGCCCTTTTTGTTCTCTTTCCAGAAAACAAAAAGGCAAAGGGAGAGGAGAAACCGGAAGAAGAACTTATGGGGAAACGTAAGCCTTCTCCGTGTTCTGAAGCAGCCGTCAGGATAGGCAGCTGCTTCACTACGTTAGTATGGACGGCTGTATTAAAAATATACCCTTCCTAAGCACATAATTTTAAAGAGAGGAAAATTTCCGCTTCCTTCTCTTTTATGATAGGATGGAGGTCGAATATAAAGCGAAGAGGTGGACGCTGATGAGAGTGATTTCCGGTAATTTTAAAGGAAGACAATTAAAGGCAGTGCCTAACCGGCTCACCAGGCCAACTACCGATAAAGTGAAAGAAGCGTTGTTTCAAATTATCGGTCCGTTTTTCCAGGGGGGGAGCTGTTTGGATTTGTTTGCCGGCTCAGGAGGACTCGGGATTGAAGCATTGAGCCGGGGAATGGAAAAAGCTGTATTTGTAGACAAACAGCCAAAAGCTGTCCGCACGATATATGATAATCTTCGTACACTGAAGCTTGAAGAGGCAGCAGAAGTTTTTCGCACGGATGCTTTTATGGCTTTAAAGGCAGCTGGAAAGCGAGAGTTGCTTTTTGATGTGATATTTTTAGACCCTCCTTACAGTAAAGTGTCCTATGAGGAATTACTAGAAGCAATTGATACATATAACTTGCTAACAAAAGAAGGCCTTATTGTGTGCGAGCATGAAAGAAGGGACACACTTAAAGATGAATGTGGAAGCTTTTCTCGGCGACAGACCGAAATTTACGGGGGTACAACCGGAATTACGATTTACCATCGAAAGGAGCAATAACTATGGGCAGATTAGCGATATGTCCGGGGAGTTTTGATCCGGTCACAAATGGGCACCTGGATATTATACAACGGGGAGCTAAGGTTTTTGACAAAATGATCGTGACCGTTTTCCATAACCAATCGAAATCTCCGCTATTTTCAGTGGAAGAAAGAATCGAATTGCTAAAAGAGGCTACTATCGAATTGGAGAATGTCGAAGTGGATTCAAGCAGCGAACTGTTGATGGAGTATGCCAAACAAAAAGAAGCAACCGCGATTATAAGGGGATTGCGTGCTGTCAGCGATTTCGAATACGAAATGCAAATTACTTCGATGAATCGCAAGCTTAATGAAGACATAGAGACATTTTTTATGATGACAAATAATGAATATTCTTTTCTCAGTTCTAGTATGGTAAAAGAAGTTGCCAAATATCATGCGGATGTATCTGATTTGGTTCCAAAGGTAGTGGAATCCGCCCTTAAGAAAAAATTCACTTAAACGAGTGAGGCTGTGCCCGGTTGTGTACGCTGTTTTGGCGTATAGGATTGGCACAGCCTTTAATTTTTGATCATTCAATGCCTTGATAGTCTGCGAAGTAAGATAAGCGCTGCGCACGCAAGTGATATCATGGTGATCATTGGTCCAAAGTGTTGAAGCAGTTCAAAGGGATAGAGCCAGTCCATATCTCCGTCGGCAGCAAAAACAGGGATGCTGCTCCAGGAAGAAGTCAGCTGATCCTGGTATAGTGGTTTGAATAATAAAATGGCCAAAGTGCTCGCAAAAACACCATGAAGGATTCTCGCAAAGAAGTAAGGGGCAAAGCGAATGTCGCTTTCAGCTAAGATACTCGCGACCTGAGCCTGCACAGAAAAACCGTTAAATGCAAGTATAAAACTAACTACTACCACTTGAGGAAGGATGCTCGGCAAATTCACCCCAGAAATCATCTGAGCACCAAGGGTGATCTCGAACAAGCCTGAAAAAAAAGGAAGTGCCAATTCCCCGGGAATACCTGCCATCGAGAAAAGCAGTGAAATACCGACAGCGAGGATTTTGGAAATACCGATCAGGAAAATCAGTTTATTGAACACGGAAAACATGATAATAAATCCACCTATCATCAATAGTGTTTGGATAGAATGGATGACAGCGTCACCGAATATTTTTCCGAATGGGCGTGAATCCTGTAATCTGGTTCGATGAAGTGCCTGTAAGGCATTGTATAAGGATACGCTTGGTTTTTCTTCCCCGCGTTCTTTCTGTTCCCTTCCGTAGAAACGCATGCAAAACCCGACAAGCGTATTTCCTCCATAGTGACAAACTGCTAATAGAATACCCAATTGGGCATCATGAAAAAATCCCACAGATACAGCTCCAAAAATAAACAAAGGATTGGAAGCGTTCGTAAAAGAAACTAGTCGTTCCGCTTCGTTTTTGGTTAATTGTTTTTCCTGTCTCAATCGAGTAGTAAGCTTTGCTCCGGATGGATAACCGCTGGCCATTCCCATTGCCCAGACGAAACTTCCAACTCCAGGGACATTAAATAGCGGACGCATGATTGGTTCGCACAAAACGCCGATAAAGCGAACAACCCCGAACCCGATTAATAATTCGGCAGTGATAAAGAAAGGGAGCAGGGAAGGAAATACGATTTCCCACCACATGTTCAATCCTCGTATACTTGCTTCCAACGTCTGGTCTGGATAGGTAATTAATGCAGCCGCCAGAAACAAAGCTATACCGGCAAGCAAAATCGATTTTATTTTTGATTTCAAAATTCCGGCCTCCCAGTTGGTGAGCTTACAAGCTTACACATTTCTGTACTTCTATTAGGGGAAATAGTAGAATATGTATAGCTCCTTTAGTACAAGCAATCCTTTAACAATATACGCTCATAGTTATTGGTTTTATGCCATAATATAGGTAAAAAACATAGGTGTTAAAGGAGCGTTCCGCAGTGAACCCATCTATTGGATTGGCGTTAGGTTCAGGAGGGGCAAGGGGATTTGCCCACTTAGGTGTGTTAAAAGCTTTAACGGACAATGATATTGCCATTGATTATATAGCGGGCAGCAGCATGGGAGCGTTAGTAGGTGCTTTTTATGCATCCGGTCAGGGCATTGACAGTTTATATCAGCTTGCCCGCACGTTCAGGCGAAAGTATTTTCTCGATTTTACGCTGCCGAATATGGGTTTCCTTCAAGGGGAACGTATAAAAGAATACATTCACTTATTTACATTCAAAAAAAACCTGGAGCAATTTGATATTCCTGTTGGTGTGACAGCGACCAATTTATATGATGGCAGTAAAAAAGTTTTCACAGAAGGTAATGCGGCAGAGGCCGTCCGGGCTAGCATATCGATTCCGGGAATATTTGTTCCTGTTAATATCGGGGGTCAGCTGTTTGTGGACGGGGGAGTGGTGGACCGTGTTCCTGTCTCGGTCGCCAAGCAGCTAGGCGCCGATCTCGTTATAGGAGTGGATTGTGCTCATTTTGAGATGAATACCGATATTGAATCCATTTACGATGTGATCATCCAAAGTATCGATATCATGCAGGATGAGTTGGTAAACGCGTCGGGTCCTCAGGCAGATATACTTTTGAAACCGAATGTATCAGCTTATAGCTCCCGGGCATTTAAAGATATAGAAGCGATTGTCGATGAAGGAGAGCGGGAAGCATTACGCAAACTACCAGAGATTATTCGCAGCATCGAGGATTGGAAGGAGAAAAGAGATGAAATTCAATAAAAAGACTCTGATTCCCGCAATCATAGTAATAGTTATTGCGGCTTTTTTGGTTAGTTACCGGTTGCCTTATTATATTTATAAGCCAGGCGGTGCTGATGCGCTGAATCCGATTGTAGAAGTAGCAGATGGATATGAGAGTGAAGGGGATATGCATCTTGTAACAATAAGAGGGGGACAAGCTACCCCTTTACAGTATTTATGGGCATCCATACGTCCCCATCAGGATATCGAACCAATTGACAAAGTGTTTCCAGAAGGAATCTCCCAAGATGACTACTTTCAGGCACAATTGCAAATGATGGAAAGCTCCCAGGAAGCTTCCACGGTCGTAGCTTATAAGGCTGCAGGTAAACAGATAGACATTGAATATGAAGGGGTATATGTGGTAGCGGTAATTGAAGGGATGCCGGCAGAGGGAAAGCTGAAAGCCGGAGACAAAATTGTGGAAATAGACGGTCGAGAACTGGAAACCTCTGATGACTTAATCGATTATGTTTCAAGTAAAAAAGCCGGTGACCAAATAGATGTCACGGTGGAAAGAGAAGAAGAAACTGTCCATAAAACCATTGAGTTAGAAAGTTTCCCGGGACAGGAAAAAATAGGCGTAGGTATTCAACTCGTAACCAATCGAAATGTAGAAGTTGAGCCTGAACTGAAATTTGCCAGTGGAAATATTGGTGGTCCAAGCGCCGGTCTGATGTTCAGTTTGGAAATTTACGATCAATTAACAGAAGATGACTTGACGCATGGACATCAGATAGCCGGAACAGGCGAAATTAATTATGAAGGGGAAGTTGGTCGTATTGGAGGCATCGATAAAAAAGTCATTGCTGCTGATCGGGAAGGCTGTGAGGTCTTCTTTGCGCCGAATGAAGGAGGAGCCGAGGATTCCAATTATCATGTTGCTGTAGAAACGGCAAAGGAAATTGGAACAGATATGAAGGTTGTCCCAGTAGATACATTTGATGATGCGTTATCCTATCTCCAGGAAATGGAATGAACCAGTTGGTCATGGAAAAAGAGTCCGGTCAAGCTTACCCGGACTCTTTTTTCTATGCTTCAGATGATATGTAAGGGGAAGTACGTTCCTGGCGTCTAAGTTTGCTCCTCGTATGCTGATTGGCGACACTATAATAGGCGTTTGAAGCTTTTTCGTCAATCACGGCAAGCGGGCCTTTTTGTTTTTTTAATTGGGAAACAAGTGGTGCTTCGATATCCTTTCGCTTTTGATTGATGTAAGCCCGTCCGGTCTTATTCATAGCCAAAATCCGTAAATGCGGAACCTTTTCAATAGCCAGTAACGGTTGGATGGTTTGTTTTTTGTTGTTCAGCAATAGGTGCACCATTATTCGTTGGAGTCTTGTCCAAGTATATCGTTTTGTTTTTAAAGCGGTCATCCAATCCATAAAGTTGTCCGCCTCGGCAGCAGTTGCTTTTAATCGATTTTCCAACCCCTCCTCAACCCCATGAATCTCCCGGATTTCTTCAACTTCCATGGTAAGTATGCGGTACTGAAGAATGTCAAAGTAAGCCTGCCAACTATGCCATAAACCGGCCTCTGCTTTGTATTCAAACAACAATTGTTGAACGGGTTCAGGGAGCGTCTTTTTTGCATCTTCCGTAATCGTTTGGTGTTTGTTTAGCTCATTCCGAATACTGGTTGCACTAGCAATAGAGTGATTGATTACCGGTTCATGGAAATCGTTATGCACACGTTTTATCGTTAAAGGATGTATGGATAATCCATAATCTCTGATCGTTTTCACATAACTGTAACCGAGGATATTGTTCGGTTTGGACAAGTCGAATGTTTCTGCGTTCAACCCGATTGATTGATAAGCAATCCTGCTTGCTTCAGGAAAGGAATAGCCATTTCTCAATGAACGTTTAAGTTCCTGGTCGTATTTCTCCTGATGCTGGTTGTAATGCTCGTAAGCCTGGTTGAAAGTATCAATCCTGCCATGTTCACTGCCGAAACACACCGTTTCTACTTTTAATTCATCCAAGGTGAGCAGGGCTCCTTTTGCAAACAAGTCACTGTTTTGCACAGCAAAAACTGCTGGCAGTTCGACTACCAGGTCGACTCCACACTCGATGGCAGCTTTTGCACGAGAAAATTTGTCAATGATGGCAGGCTCACCACGCTGCAAAAAATTACCGCTCATAACCGCTACAACGCAGTCGGCACCAGATTTTCCCCGTGACTGCTGCAAATGGTAAAGATGTCCGAAATGAAACGGATTGTACTCCACTATCAGTCCACACGCTTTCATGTAAAACCAACTCCTGTCCATCGTTTACCATCATTCTACCAAATAAGCTGTATAACTGCATTTTAATTTGGGTATTTATCGGGAATATGTTAGTATACAAGAATATGCGCTCATTGCCAGTATTTAAGTTGGAATAAAATCAACTCTGTAAAGAAAAAATATTGACAAATGCCACAATTCCTTTTAAAATATTTTTTGTTGCCTTGAGGTGATATAAATGAAATTTCCTCTTCAAAAGTTAAAGATGGCCGGTGTGGAAGGCTATTCATTTGAAGACCATGTAGATATTTCTGAGATTGAAGAAATGAACAATGATATTCGGAAAATTGATCCTGTTTTGGTCAAAGGCCAAGCTACTACGCAGGGGAATGAAGTTACCTTTCATTTTACGATTGATGGAGAAATGATTCTGCCTTGTGCCAGAACGTTGGCGGATGTTCCTTATCCATTCCATATCGATGCCTTGGAGGTATTTTCTGCTTCTCCATATTACCAGGAGGAAGATGATTCAGAAATTCATCCGGTTGATGGAGAAATGCTTGACTTAAAACCTTATATAAAGGAAAATGTTTTATTGGAAGTACCGTTTCGTGTATTTTCCGATGATCCGAAGGTGCAGGAAAATGCTCTGACGGAAGGGGAAGGCTGGGAATTGCAAACCGAGGGTAAATCCGAGGAGAAGGTCGACCCACGTCTGGAAAAACTGCAATCATTGCTAAACAAAAATGATCAAGAAGAAAATCGTTAAGGCAAGCTTTTGGGCTTTGCCTGTACCTTATTAGAATAAATAGAAAAAATCCTAAATTATTTTTTCGTAAAGATAAGGAAAGATTTTCGTTATTAGTTGAAGGAGGTGTAAGACATGGCAGTACCAAAAAGAAGAACTTCTAAAAAAGTCAAAAATCAACGCCGTACGCATAAAAAACTCCACGTACCAGGCATGATTGAGTGCTCTAACTGTGGTGAATACACAAAACCGCACCATGTTTGCAAAAATTGCGGTCATTATGACGGAAAACAAGTGGTTGAGCAATAATATCATCAATCGGCGTCTTATAAAGAAATCACCTTTTGAACTAGCTATCCGAGCGGTTTGAAAGGTGATTTTTTTATTTGATCAAAAGGATGGGGAATCGATGGATTTTATTGAATTTAACATGGTAGAGGGTCATTTTGCGGTCATCCGCTTGCAACGCCCGGAGAAACATCATGCAGTCTCACTAGAGATGGCTGCAGAGTTAAACGAAGCACTGTCGTTGGCTGAACAAGCTATTGATCAGGCGGCTATCAAATGCTTGATTGTCACAAGCGGTGAGAGCCCCTTTTTTTGTGCGGGTGGAGACTTGGGTGACTTTCACGTCGAATTGAGTCCGGAAGAGGCGTTTAATCGACTGAACCAAATGAGGAATTTTTTGTATCGTTTATTCATTTTTCCTTTACCGACAATCGCTCTGCTTAATGGGGATGCACTTGGGGGTGGCTGTGAAATTGCTACCGCATGCGATGAACGATTTGCGTCAGGCGGCCGCAAATTTGGTTTTATTCAGTCAAAACTCGGTATTACCCCTGGTTGGGGAGGCGGAGCCTTATTGTACCATCGCATCCTGCCTTCGCATGCATTTCGCTGGTTGTCGAGGGGGGAGATTTATTCGGCAAAAGAGCTAGTGCAATCTGGCTGGCTGCATGGAATATATTCAGAAGAAAAATCGTTGGAATACTTTGCAAGTCCTTTTCTTACCAAATCAACCGATTTGCTTCGTCTATTAAAAAAACAATACTTGAACGATGTTAATGTAGAAAAGATTTTTGGAGAAATGGAAAAGGAAGTGAAAGATTGTGCTTCTTTGTGGGATTCCCCCGAACATATACAGGCAATAGAAGCATTTCACAACCAAAGAAAAAAATAGAAGCGGATTTTATTCTATCATTCCTATCTTTCGCATACATTGATAGCAAACCGTGAACAGGAGGGATGATATGAATAATACGAGACAGGACGCGTGGAGCCAGGATGAGGATATCCTGCTTGCTGAGACTGTTCTTCGCTATATTAGAGAAGGGAAAACCCAGCTTGAAGCATTCAAGGAAGTAGCAAACAGACTATCCAGAACACCAGCAGCCTGTGGGTTTCGATGGAATGCTTCCATAAGAAAACAGTATCAGCAGGAAATCCAGCTTGCAAAACAGGAAAGAAAGCAGGCCGACCATTATCCTGTCTATCAACCAGAAGTGCAAAATAGTGGGAAAGATACCGGGCTCGAGACCGCTATATCGTTGTTGGAAAAACTGCGGCACCAATACGAAAAAGCCGGAAAACAATCGACCGATCTGGAAATCGAGAAATTAAAGACGGAAAATGAGCAATTGAAGGAACGGTTGAAAAGGTACCAGGATGCCTGGCTCGAAATCAGGGAGTTATGGAACTGGGCGGAAAACCAGGAGGAAGAACCACGGAGTTAAATTAAAATCCGGTCAATAGAAAAGAGCCGTCTTCAAGAGACCGCCAAAACAGGCAGTGCTCAAGTGGGACGGCTTTGGTGTTCATCCAATCCTCCAACGGTTACCTCACGAAACACTTTGCTCGGCTACACCTTCAGGAGTCCATATTAGCGGGTTCTCTCCTAAATCTCTCTCCATGTTATATTTAGCTTTTTGAAAGCCCATCTTTTCCCAAAAACCATGAGAATTGATCCTTGGATTCGTTTTAATCGGCAACTGATATTCTTTGGCAAAATCGACCAGACGGCTGCCGTATCCTCTTCCTTGGTAATCAGGTAATACTTCAAGTTTCCAGAGCTCGAGATAGTCTTGTGGAGGGGTAAAATACTGGTCATATTTGGCGTCGACTTTATACAGGCTCATCCTGGCTACTAAAGCGTTTCCATAGTAAATCCCGAAAAAAGGTGATTCACTGTTATTTTCAATGATGTTGCTTTCCAAATCCTCCAGCATCGAAAGTTCCTGGTTTCCGTATTCTTTGAAACGCTTGAATTTCTCCAGCGTTTTGTAATTGACTAACAGCCTTTCTACCTTCACTTGATGCATCATCATTTCCCCTTTCCTACTGTACTTCTCCTCTGGTTGTCACCAGATTATATACCAAGCTTTCCGGTGAAGAGGGAAAGCTTTCTGAACCCTATTGCTTTCCATTTTATTATAATATAAAAATTTTCAGAATGAAATGAATTGTATATTTTTACTGCATAACAAAAAAGTTTTGCAGATATTTGCGGAATTCTTTGCTACAATCCTAATAGTTGGATTAATTGGGGGTAAAAACATGAATGTCGGCATTATAGGCGGCGGGGCGGTCGGGCTCCTTACCGCTGCCCGTTTAACGGCAGGAGAGCATGAAGTTACTGTCTATGTAAGAAGGAAGGAGCAGAAAGATAGAATCAATAACAATGGAGTCTTTTTAGTTCCTGATAAAAAAGCTTTTCCGGTAAAAGTGCTTCTTGTGGATGAGATGAAAAAAGAAGACATCATACTGGTGGCGGTAAAACAATACCAGTTAGCTGAAATCCTTCCAAGCTTGCATGCTTTTCCAAAAGTGCCTTTGATTTTCATGCAGAATGGAATGGGGCACCTTGCACAATTGAACAAAATGAATGAAAGCCATACGATTTTCATAGCAGTTGTTGAGTTCGGGGCGATGAAGCATGATGATAATACCGTCGAACAGACTGGGATAGGGGTATGTAAAATTGCTCCGTTAGCCATTGGTGATACGTCCAGTAACGAAATCGAGCGCAGGCTGGCAAGTTCCTCTTTCCCGATTTGCATAGAAGATGATTGGTATCGTATGTTGACTGAAAAACTAGTTGTCAATGCGGTGATCAATCCACTCACTGCTTTGTTTCAAGTTAAAAATGGAAGTTTGTTGGAGAATGAACATCTTTTGTGGCTTGCTCGGAAGCTGTGCCAGGAAGCGTGTGAAGTGCTTGGTTTAAGTCTGGAACAATCATGGGAGCGAGTAAAGCGAATAGCATTTCAAACAAAAGATAATCACTCTTCCATGAGGAAGGACATCGAAACAGGAAGAAAGACCGAAATCGAAGCAATAACCGGTTATATCCTTGAAATTGCTCTGTGTGAACCTGTTTATACTGCTTTTGTTTATCGAAGCATAAAGGCCTTGGAGTGGAATGCGGGAGGATTGAGGAATGATTGATTTGATTGTATGGTTGTTCGCTTTTTGTTTGACCTTGCCGGCAGTTGTATCCTGGCTTGTTTATTTCATTGCCAGAAAAATAAGAAAGAACCGGCTGAAAGCGCTGCATGTGTCGGTTAATTATACAACACTTCTCTATATTCTCTCGGTAGGAGTGATTTTACATCACTTATATGAAACGAATTATTTTGGATATATCGCTCTTTTCCTGCTTGTTTTGCTCAGTGTGTTTATCATCGTTCAATTTAAACAAAGGGGAGAAGTGTTATTCCGGATCGCATGGAGAAAGTATTGGAGGCTTAATTTCCTGCTTTTCAGCTTGCTTTATCTTTTGCTCGTTATTTACGGCGTAACAGCAAGTCTTCTTGAGGTGTAAACATAATAAGTGAATTTCCTATTTGTTTTCTGTAAAATACGAATAGGCTAATTTAAATAAAGGAGCAGGTAATTGTGCGGATCGACCCAATTGAAATAAACAAACAAACAAAACTTATCTCTGGTTACAGATCAGGAGATAAAGTGATTCAGGATAAATTTGATTACCAGCCTTTCCAACAGGAGACTTATGTCCAAAGGGCTGCGGATCTTAGTGGCAAGCAATATAACCGTCAGGGATTGTCCGCTGTATTAGAAGAATTAAATCAAGGATGGGGTGCACCCCAGGCGACAATGCGCAATATCGAACGACTGAAAGAAGAAAATAGCATGGTTGTAATCGGCGGGCAGCAGGCAGGGCTGTTGACCGGTCCTTTATATACAATACATAAAATTATTTCCATCCTCCATTTTGCCAGAGAACAAGAAAAACTGCTTGGCAAGCCAGTAATCCCTGTCTTCTGGATTGCCGGGGAGGATCATGATTTCGATGAAATCAATCATATAATGATGCCGCAAAAAAATCGCATGAAAAAAAACAAAGTAAGACAGCAACCGGAACAAAAAAACTCCATGTCCACTTTAGAAATGGACCATGCCATGTTGGAAGAATGGCTGGAAAGGATTTTCTCGCAGCTTTCAGAAACTGAAAATACGAGGGAGTTGTACGATTGCTGTCAGGAGTTGCTGCATAGTTCTGTAACTTATGTCGACTTTTTCGCCAAGCTGGTGTTTTGGATATTTGATGAAGAAGGGATCGTTCTGGTTGATTCGGGAAATCCGCTTGTTAGAAGCTTGGAGAGTGAAAATTTCTTGGCAATGATTGAGAATCAGCCTGCCATCAGCCATGATGTTTATCAGGCTATTCAACAAAACAGTAACGAGGGATATGCGGTTTCACTAGATGCTGAACCAGAAAGCGGACATCTTTTTTACCATCAGGATGGGGAAAGGATTTTGCTTTTTAAACAGGATGATGGCACTTGGGCTGGGAAGCAAAATGAATGTAGCTTTACGACAGAGGAGCTACGGTTGATTGCCATGGAGCATCCTGAGAAGTTAAGCAACAATGTGGTGACGCGTCCGCTCATGCAGGAATTGCTTTTTCCTACGCTCGCCTTTTTTGGGGGACCAGGAGAAGTTGGTTATTGGTCGGTTTTAAAACCGGCATTTCATGCACTTGGTTTGAAAATGCCGCCGGTACTTCCGCGTTTATCCTTTACGCTAGTGGACAGGAATGTCGAAAAAATAATCCATAACCTCTCTTTGAGCATTAAGACGGTTGTCGAACGTGGCGTGTATTCAGATAAGACAAATTGGCTGGCTTCCCAATCAAATCCTCCTATAGAAGCACTGGCTGATCAAGTTAAAAAATCAATCGAAGAAGTGCATCGTCCATTAAGGAAAGCTGCGGAGGAAATACGGGCAGACCTCAAGTTTATTGCAGACAAAAATTTGGAGTATTTATATGAAGATATTGATTTTATAGAAGATAGAATCCAAAAAGCCTTACAGGAAAAACATAGAAAAACATTAGAAGGTTTTGATTTAGTAAATATTTGCTTGCATCCGGAAGGAGGATTGCAGGAGAGGTGCTGGAATATCCTGCCTTGGGTCAATCAATATGGCAAAGATTTTTTAAAGCAGCTTACAGCATCTTCCTTTGATTACTACAACGCCCACTATGTTGTTTATTTATAAGGCACCGTGACTTCCCCCACTTTTCACCACCTTATTCGGTAAGTGGGAGAAGGAGAAGCTGGATCACTTTCCTTCCTGAATGAAATATGTATTTTAATTGATAGCCGCCCCGTTTTTAACGGGGCGGTTTTTTTGTGTGTTAAACGTTCGGATCCTTTGTTTCTCGCTGCAATCATGGACGGTAACTGAATTGTTACAAACAAAATTTCTTGTAAATAAGTTTTAATGAAAAATAAGTGGTGAATAGTGGGGGAATGTGGTACGATTAATTTAGAAAGTGGGGGCGGTCTCTATGTTCATGGGTGAGTTCCAACATAATATTGATACCAAAGGCCGAATCATCGTCCCTGCAAAATTCAGGGAAGGGCTTGGAGATACTTTTGTTCTTACCCGTGGCCTTGATCAATGTTTATTTGCATATCCCATGGACGAATGGGGACTATTGGAAGAAAAACTGAAAAAGCTTCCACTCACCAAAAAAGACGCCAGGGCGTTTACGAGGTTTTTCTTTTCGGGCGCTGTGGAATGTGAAGTGGATAAACAGGGGAGAATAAATATACCAGCCCCTTTACGGAAATACGCAGGGTTAGAAAAGGGATGTGTGGTCATAGGTGTCTCCAACAGAATTGAATTCTGGTCTGACAGTGAGTGGGAAACCTATTTCGAAGCATCTGAAGATTCTTTTACTGAAATAGCAGAAAATATGATGGATTTTGATATTTGATTACAATAGACAAAGCTTAAGCAGGTGACGGTATGTTTGAACATTTTAGTGTGCTGAAGCAGGAAGCGGTAGAAGGTTTGCAAGTAAAGCCAAATGGAACGTACATAGATTGTACCCTTGGGGGAGGCGGTCATTCAGAGATGATAGCCAGTAAGCTTGATTCTGGTGGAAGGCTGATAGCTTTTGACCAGGATGAGCAGGCGCTCCAAGCGGCCAAACAACGGCTCGCTCCTTATCAAGGTCAGGTTCTGTATGTCCATGCGAATTTCCGGAATTTGAAAGAAGAATTGAACAAGCATGGTTTTGATCAAGTGGATGGGGTGCTATTTGATTTAGGCGTTTCCTCTCCTCAGTTGGACGACGCAGAGAGAGGCTTTAGCTATCAACATGACGCTGCCTTGGATATGCGAATGGACCAGTCGCAGGATTTTACGGCATATGAAGTTATTAATCAATGGCCATATGAGCAGCTTGTCAAAATTTTCTTTCGGTATGGAGAAGAAAAGTTCTCCAAGCAAATTGCCAGGAAAATCGAAGAGCGACGCAAAGAAAAAATGATTGAAACCACCTTTGAATTAGTGGATATAATCAAGGATGCAATCCCGGCGCCTGCCAGAAGGAAAGGCGGACATCCTGCTAAAAGAGTCTTTCAGGCTGTCAGAATAGCCGTAAATGATGAGCTGAACGCTTTTGACGAAGCGTTGCACCAAGCAGCGGAAGTTATTGCCGTCGGCGGGCGGTTATCCGTCATTACCTTCCACTCCTTGGAGGACAGACTATGCAAGCAGGCATTTAAGAAGTGGAGTACGACACCACCTCTGCCAAGGAATATTCCGGTAATACCCGAAGAAAGCAAGCCACCGTTTCAACAGGTGAATCGTAAACCGATTCTTCCTGAAGAGGAAGAACTAGACGCAAACCGTCGCTCTCGCTCAGCGAAATTGAGAATATTAGAGAAAATAAAACCTTGGAAAGACGAATTCAGTTACCAAGAAGGGTGGAATAAAAAATGAGCACATCCCCATTGAAAAATTGGCAGGATTCCTGGCAGGAAACCGGACGCCATTCAAGGCCGGAACCGACAAAACAAGTAAAAGTAAAAGTTCAAAAGAAAAAATGGATTACAACTGGAGAGAAATTCATTTATACTGTATTCAGTGCTGTAGTTGTTGGCGCCTTATATTTTTCTGTTTCGTTCAGTAATACCACGGATGCTTTGAACAGAGATGTCCAGCAACTCGAACAGCGTGTGGAAAGCCAGCAGGAACTGAATCAGAATTTGGAATATAAAAAGCAAGAATTAAGCAATCCAGATCGAATTTTGGAAATCGCCAAGAAAAACGGTTTGAAAATCCAAAATACAAAAGTTAAGCAGGCAACCCAAATATCTGAGTGATTAAGGATGGAGATATGACGTGCGAAAGAATAAGACAACCCATGTCATGTCATCGGTGTTTATGCTGTTGTTCATTGTTATTTTCCTTGTTATATCGGGTCGCTTTTTATACATACAGGGAACAGGTGAAGTGGATGGCGTCTCCCTGCAGGAATGGGCGGACAAAAAACGGACCAATTCCTATGTGATAGAAGCGGATAGAGGGCAGATACTGGACCGAAATGGCATGACCCTCGCCTATGACCGTGCAGTTTATCAATTATCAGCAATAGTTGACGAAAGCTATTCGGAGGGGTTGGAAGAACCGAAGCACGTTAAGGATATTGATAAAGCTGCCGAACAACTGTCCCCGCTCCTGAATATGGATGCTGCGGAAATTGCCAGCACCTTGAAAAAAGGACAGGAAGAAGGCAGGTTCCAAGTGGAATTTGGCGTCCACGGGAAAAATATTACCCAGGAAACAAAGGAAAAGATCGAAGACTTGGACATACCAGGGATCAACTTTGAAAAAGACTCCATTCGTTACTATCCGAATGGCACTTTTGCTTCCCAAGTCATCGGTATTGCCCAGCAGCAGGAGGGAAAACTGGTTGGCAGAAATGGGATAGAAGCTGAAATGGACAATGTGCTGAGTGGAAAGAATGGTTCGATCTCCTATAAAAGGGACAACTTTAACACGAAACTGCTTGATCCGGATGAGGTAATCAAACAGGCAGATGACGGAGAAGATGTTTACCTGACGATTGATCAAAAAATCCAAACGTTATTGGAGGATGCCATGAGTCAGGTTGACAAGGAATATAGCCCGGAGAAAATGACGGCAGTGGTAATGAATCCCAAGACTGGTGAAATTGTGGCCATGAGCAACCGTCCAAGTTATAACCCGAATAAACTGGAAGAAGTGAGCAATTGGTATAACGACGTAGTCTCCAATCCTTTTGAACCTGGATCTACGATGAAAATTTTCACGCTTGCGGCTGCAATAGAAGAAGGTGTGTTTAATCCGGATGAAACATTTGAATCAGGATCGTATAAAAACGATCACATGAACAGTCCCATCCATGACTGGAGAAGAAATTGGGGGACAATCTCTTACAAAGAGGGTATCCAGCGCTCTTCCAATGTCGCGGCAGCAAAACTTGTTTGGGAGAAGCTTGGACCGGAAAAATTCCTCGATTATTTGAAGGATTTTCACTTTGATAAACCAACAGGGATCGATTTACCGAATGAACAGCCGGGTCGAATTCTTTATGACTGGCCAATAGAGAAAGTGACTACATCTTACGGTCAGGGAACGACTGTTACACCGATACAATTGATGATGGCTGGATCTGCTATCGCAAATCATGGGAAAATGATGAAGCCTTATGTCATCTCGAAAATTGTGGATTCTGAAACCAAAAAGGTCATAAAAGAGAATCAGCCAAAACAATCGGGACAGCCTGTTTCTGAGGAAACGGCAGAGGAAGTCAAAGATATCCTGGAAACGGTAATAACTTCCGAAAATGGTACAGGTTACAATATATACAATCTGAATGATTATACCGTTGCAGGTAAGACAGGTACCGCCCAGATTCCGGATTCAGAGACGGGACGTTATATGACCGGAGAAGAAAATTATTTGTTTTCTTTTCTTGGAATGGCGCCGAAAGAAGATCCGGAGTTGATGATGTATGTATCGGTGAAACAACCGGATTTAGAAGAAAACGAATCCGGATCGGCTCCGGTTTCCTTCATTTTCAAAAATGTAATGGAAAACAGTCTTCATTACTTGAATATAGAGCCTGACAAGGAAAATGAACAGAAAGTGGAACATGTCAGCATGCCGGATATTCAAGGCCATTCCGTTAACGAAGCAAAAGAAAAATTGGAGTCGAAAGGGCTGCAGGCTGCGGTAATTGGAACCGGGGATAAAGTAGAATCTGTCAGCGTCCAGTCGGGTAAACAGCTTTTGGCGAACGAAAAAGTCATCCTGGTAACAGATGAACCGAAAATGCCGGATGTAACCGGCTGGTCAATACGGGATGTGCTCAAAATTGGAGATACTCTCGGAATTGAGATAGAAACGATGGGGAATGGTTATGCAGTAAAACAAAGCATTGAAAAGGGGACAGACCTTAAAAAGGATGATTACTTAGTAGTCGAATTTTCCCCACCTCGCCGTTCAGAAGGAAGCGAAAATAAACAGGAAGAAAACTCGGATACAGCCGAGGAGTCTTCCGGAGAACAATAAGAACAGCAGTGTTCTAATCGTTTTCAGCCATTCATATATTGGATACAAGCATACCTTTGTAAGGAGATGTCCTATGAAACGTGTATCCAATGTTACAATGCGAAAACGTTTAGTCACTGTTTTTCTTTTGGGAATTTTGATGTTCGGGATTATCGATATTCGTCTTGGTTATGTACAATTTGTCTTAGGGGAGTGGCTGACGGGAGAAGCGAAGGAGTTATGGAGCAGGGATATCATTTTCGAACCGGAGCGTGGCGAAATTTTGGACAAGAATGGCGAAGTTTTGGCTGAAAATGTTTCTGCACCTACTGTTATGCTCGTCCCTCGTCAAATTAAGAATCCTGAACATACGGCAGAATCCTTGGCAAAAATACTTGATATGGATAAAGAAAAGGCTTATCAAGAAGTTACCAAAAATGAAAATATCGTAAGGCTGCATCCGGAAGGAAGGAAAATTTCAGAGGAAAAAGCCGATGCCATCAGAGCTCTGGGGCTCGATGGTGTGTACATTGCAGAAGATTCTAAGCGTCATTACCCTAAAGGATCTTACTTATCCCATGTACTCGGGTTCAGTGGTATTGATAATCAGGGTCTTATGGGCCTGGAGCAATATTATGATGAACAATTGAGCGGTGAAAAGGGGAGTCTGTCATACTTTTCCGACGCTAAGGGGCAGCGAATGGCTGATTTGGCAGATGTGTACAATTCTCCTGTAGATGGTAATACGTTGAAATTGTCCATTGATACCAGAGTCCAAACCATCATGGAACGGGAGCTGGATCTTGCAGAAACGAAATATAACCCGGATGGGGCAATTGCGATTGCTGTTGATCCAAAAACCGGGGGAGTACTAGGAATGTCCTCCAGGCCAACCTTTGACCCGGAACAATATCAGGATTACGATGCAAGTGTTTATAACAAAAACCTTCCGATTTGGAGCACGTACGAACCGGGATCTACCTTCAAAATCATTACGTTGGCAGCTGCATTAGAAGAAGACGCAGTAGACCTCGAGAACGAACATTTCCATGATAGTGGATCGATAGAAGTGGGAGGTTCGACTTTGCATTGCTGGAAAAGTGGTGGTCACGGACATCAGACGTTTCTCGAAGTAGTTCAAAATTCTTGTAACCCTGGATTTGTGACGCTAGGTGAAAGACTGGGAAAGGAAAAATTGTTTTCTTATATTGATAAATTTGGGTTCGGGAAAAAAACCGGCATCGATTTACAAGGGGAGGGGACCGGGATTCTTTTCAAGCCGGAAAACATAGGTCCGGTAGAATTGGCGACAACTGCCTTCGGTCAAGGTGTTTCGGTAACCCCTATTCAGCAAGTAATGGCTGTTGCAGCTGCTGTTAATGGAGGATATCTATACGAACCGTATGTTGCGGCAGAATGGATAGATTCTAAAACAGACAAAGTTATTGAAAAAACCGAGCCGACCCTTCGAAAGAAAGTGATTTCCAACGAAACTTCTAAAGAGATCAGGGAAGCATTAGAAAGTGTGGTTGCAAAAGGAACCGGAAGAAGCGCGTATGTAGAGGGGTATCGGGTTGGAGGGAAAACAGGTACCGCTCAAAAAGTAGGCGAAGATGGCAAGTATATGAGCAATAATCATATTGTTTCATTTATTGGGTTTGCACCAGCCGATGATCCAGAGATCGTCGTTTATGTAGCAATCGATAATCCTAAAAATACGGTGCAATTCGGTGGTGTCGTAGCTGCTCCGATTGTCGGGAATATTATCGGAGACAGTCTCATGGCGCTCGGGGTCGAGAAACGTAAAGATGGATTGGAAAAAGAATATCAATGGCCAGACCAGCCATTGGTGGAAGTCCCGGACTTGATCGGATTAAGCAAAAATGAGTTGATGGAGTATATGGTAAACTTGACCATCGAAACAAATGGTACAGGGGACTATATTATCGACCAGGCACCGGAAGCCGGAACCAAATTGGAACAGGGGAAGGAAGTCAGGATATATCTTTCTGATAAAAAACCAGATGGAAATTAGCAATCGATTCGGTCATCAGTAAAAACTTCTGTTATAATAAAATGATGTAAAAACATTTCTGGCTACTGTCGTTCAATTGTCTGTGGAAAAGTCGTTTCTGCGGCGATTGGACGATTAACAGTGTGAAAAAAAGGGAATTTAGTCAGAATGTCATGGGAGATTAAAAGAATTTGGTTTTAGAAGGTTAGGATGTGGAATAAATGAAACTTAGTGAAATTGTCGATGCTTTGCATTTTTATCGACTAACGAAAGATATTGCTAACATAAATATTACCGGTATGGAAATTGACTCCAGAAAGGTCAGTGAAGGCGACCTGTTTGTATGTATCAAAGGTTTTACAGTGGATGGACACCTATATGCACGGCAGGCGGAGAAGCAAGGGGCTGCCGCCATTATCTCCGAGAAACCGTTGGATGTTTCTTTGCCTGTTATTATTGTCAATGATACAACAAAGGCCGTAGCCATGCTCGCCAATAAATTTTATGATTATCCGACCGAAAAGCTAGAAGTTATTGGTGTGACAGGCACTAACGGCAAAACATCGGTAACGTATTTACTGGAAGCGATTTTCAAAGAACACCGGCGAAAAACCGGGCTGATCGGAACAATTCAGATGAAAATGGAAGACGACTGTTTTGATGTCAAAAATACGACACCGGACTCCCTGTTCCTGCAGAGAAGCTTTCAGAAGATGGTAGAAAGAAAGATAGATACCGTTTTTATGGAGGTCTCATCCCATGCTCTTGATTTAGGGAGGGTTTACGGGTGTGATTTTGACATAGCCATTTTTACAAACCTTTCTCAAGATCACCTGGACTACCATACGAGTATGGATGATTATTTACGTGCAAAAAGCTTATTGTTTGCCCAGTTGGGAAACAAATATGATAAAGAGAAACCGAAATTTGCAGTTATCAATAAAGATGATAAGAATCATGAGAAGTTAATAAAGAGTACCTCACAGCCTGTCGTCACATATGGAATCGACCAACAGGCAGATGTTCAGGCGATTGACGTCAACCTTGATGCAAATGGCAGCAGCTTCCTGTTAAGAGTGTTTGATGAAGAAGTGCAAATCACAAGTAAATTAATGGGTAAATTCAGCGTTTACAATATGCTTGCGGCAACTTCGGCTGCGTACTGTGCCGGAATCCCGTTACATACGATCAAAAAAGCATTGGAATCCACGACAGGAGTAAGCGGGCGTTTTGAGCCTGTAAATCTCGGTCAACCTTTTGGGGTGATTGTAGACTATGCGCATACACCTGATTCTTTGGAAAATGTACTTACTACCATTCGCTCTTTCGTAAAAGGAAAGGTGTATGTTGTTGTTGGCTGTGGAGGAGACAGGGATAAAACGAAACGGCCGTTGATGGCCGATTCTGCCGTGAAATATGCCGATTTAGCTATCTTCACTGCCGATAATCCCCGCACAGAAGATCCAAAAGCGATTTTGGATGACATGATTGCTGGTTTGAAGCAGGACAATTACCGGATTATCGAGAATCGCAGGCAAGCTATTGAAGAGGCAATAAGCCTTGCGGAGGAAAACGATATCGTGCTGGTCGCAGGAAAAGGGCATGAAACATACCAGATAATTGATGGTGAGGTTCATGACTTTGACGATAGACTGGAAGCAGCAAATGCAATTAAGTTGAATTGGAATAAGGAGAATTAAGTTGAATTGGAATAAGGAGAATTAAGTGATGTTGTTTACCACCAAGTTTTTATCAGAAGTTTTTAAGGAGTATAAGGGAGCTGTCAAGGATGGTATAGAGATAGAAGAAGTAACTACAGACAGCCGCAAACAAAGTCATAAATCTTTATTTATCCCACTGGTCGGGGATTCCTTTGATGGTCATGACTTTTTAAAGGGGGCCTTTGATAATGGAGCAGTAGCAGCTCTATGGGAAAAAGGAAGGAAGCTTCCCGACTTCCTTCCAGCCGGTTTTCCAATATTCTATGTCGATGACACTTTGGACGGTTTGCAACGGCTTGCCCGTGAATATCGGAAACAAGTCAATCCTACAGTTATCGGTATTACTGGCTCCAACGGAAAAACAACCACAAAGGATTTAATCGGAACGGTAACTGCCTCGTATTACCGCACGCATCGGACAAAGGGGAATCTTAACAACCATATCGGAGTTCCATTGACGATATTGTCGATGGCGCAAGAAACAGAAGTCCTTGTATTGGAAATGGGGATGAGCGGTTTTGGAGAAATCGAATTACTGTCACAAATAGCAGAACCCGATTATGCGGTCATTACGAATATTGGAGAATCACATATCGAATACTTAGGTTCAAGGGAAGGAATCGCCCAGGCTAAGTCGGAAATCACGGCAGGGTTGAAACCTGAAGGGAAACTGTTTATCGATGGAGATGAACCACTGCTAGCGCCTTTGAAGGAAAGGAAAACTGTCATAGGCTGTGGATTTCACCAGGACAACGAAATCACTGCCGCTGATATCAGGATGCTGTCCGACAAAACTACTTTTCTGTACAATGGGCACACTGCATATGAATTAAATATGCTCGGTGAACATAATGTTAAGAATGCGTTGTTTGCAATATCGATTGCTGAACATTTAGCGATACCGGTAGATAAGATTAAGACTTCCCTGTCAAACTTGGAATTGACTGGGATGCGATTCGAGTTTGTGAGGGGAAGAAACCAATCAACAATTATCAATGATGCATATAATGCTTCTCCGACTTCGATGAAAGCCTCTATTCATGTAGTCCGGCAATTAACCGGTTATAAACGGAAAATCCTGGTGCTTGGTGACATATTTGAACTGGGTAAGCAGGCACCTGATCTTCATCGGGACGTAGCAGACAGCATCAACGAAGAAATTGATGTGTTGTTTACTGTCGGCAGCAATGCGAGCGAGATTTCTACGGCTAAACAAAATGAAGTGCCTGTCGTCCGGCATTTTGCTTCGTTGGATGAATTGACGACTGCACTTATTCCTTATCTCGAGAAAGGGACACTCGTATTGTTGAAGGCATCCAGAGGCATGAAACTTGAAGCGATGCTAAAGGATATCGCTATCGCTGAATAACTTTGTGAAGAATACAATGGGCGGGTTTTTGTACTAAAGGAGGAAATAAGAAGTGAACGAATATGTATTACTAATAACTATGGCAATATCTTTTCTAATAACCGTCCTGATTTCTCCAGTATTTATCCCATTCTTAAGAAGATTAAAGTTTGGACAAAGTATTAGAGAAGAAGGTCCTAAATCCCATATGAAAAAGACGGGAACACCGACAATGGGCGGAATCATGATTCTCGTCAGTGTAGCTGTCACAACACTAGTGATGATCGGAAAATTCAATCCGCACCCCTTCAGCTTTCAAATTGTATTGCTTTTGATTGTCTCGTTAGGTTTCGGCTTGCTTGGTTTTCTTGATGACTTTATTAAAGTAGCGATGAAACGGAATCTTGGGTTGACCTCTAAGCAAAAGATGGCTGGACAAATTGTTATTTCATTAATTTTTTATTTTATTTTGAGGGCAAATGATTTTCCAACTTATATCCAAATTCCAGGAACGAATATCCAATGGGATTTGGGCTGGGCTTATGCCATCCTTATTATTGTCATTTTGGTCGGCTCGTCTAACGCTGTAAATCTGACAGACGGTCTAGATGGTTTGCTGGCAGGAACAGCAGCTATTGCATTCGGGGCATTTGGAATCCTGGCGTGGTATGGTTTTACTCAATTTGAAGTGACCATTTTCTCATTGGCAGTAGTCGGGGCTTTGCTCGGTTTTCTGGTATTCAATGCGCACCCGGCAAAGGTGTTTATGGGTGATACTGGTTCTCTGGCGTTAGGCGGGGCCATCGGAGCGATCGCCATCCTCACCAAGATGGAAATCTTGCTTATCATCATAGGCGGGGTTTTTGTCATTGAAACATTATCGGTCATTATTCAGGTTATATCTTTTAAAACAACAGGAAAACGAGTGTTCAAAATGAGTCCTTTACATCACCATTATGAACTTATTGGATGGTCAGAATGGCGGGTAGTTACTACCTTTTGGCTGGTAGGGCTCGTATTTGCAGCACTTGGGATTTATATTGAGGTGTGGTCATTTTGAAAACATTGAGTAATTTTCCATATAAAAGAGTTCTTGTACTTGGACTTGCCAAAAGCGGGACAGCAGCTGCTAAGTTGCTGCATGATAGCGGAAAAGAAGTCCGGGTCAACGATCTGAAAGCAGACCAAAACGACCCCCAAGTCCGAGAATTGACGGAATTAGGAATCGAAATGATAACAGGTGGACATCCGTTATCTGTATTGGAAGGCGTCGAACTGCTGGTGAAAAATCCTGGGATTCCTTATGAAAATCCTATTGTAGAGGAAGCTGAAAAAAGGAAAATTCCTATTTATACCGAAGTGGAATTGGCTGGGCAGCTTGTGAATGATTCGATTATCGGAATTACCGGTTCGAACGGAAAGACGACAACCACAACATTGATTTACGAAATGCTCCATCATAGTGGCTGCAAAACCAAATTAGCTGGCAATATCGGGAATGTGGCCTGTGAAGTGGCTCAAAACATGGACGAAGAGGAACGGATGGTCATTGAATTATCCTCGTTTCAGTTAATGGGAATTGATCGTTTTAAGCCAAAGGTATCTGTTTTGCTTAATTTATTTGAAGCACATCTCGATTACCATCATACCTTTGAAAATTATAAGCAGGCGAAGGCAAATATCACGAAGAATCAAACCGAAGAAGATTACATTGTGTACAATGCCGATGATAAGAATATTGCCGATATCGCAGCCAAGTCTGCTGCTGTCCGGGTACCTTTCTCCAAAACGGAGAGAATGCCAGAAGGTGCCTGGTGTGATAACAGGTATCTATATTTTAAACAGGAACCCATTATCTTATTAAAAGAAATAGCCTTAGTCGGCAGCCATAACCTTGAAAATATCATGGCTGCAGTAAGTGCAGCCAAGTTAAGTGGTGCCGATAATGAAGGCATAAAGCAAGTTTTGAATACATTCACTGGCGTTAAGCACCGGCTTCAATTTGTCAGTAATAAAAATGGACGATTATTTTACAACGATTCAAAGGCTACCAATATTTTGGCAACCAGCAGGGCGCTGTCTTCTTTCGCCCAGCCGACCATTTTATTGGCCGGGGGATTGGACAGGGGCAACTCTTTTTCGGATTTAATCCCTTCGCTGGAGAATGTGAAAGCGATGATCGTATTTGGAGAGACTGCGGAAAAATTGGCAGGAACGGCATTAGAAGCAGGAATCCAAGCAATTGAATATGCTGAAAACGTAGAAGAGGCTGCCCGTAAAGCTTATCAGCTTTCTGAGAAGGAGGATGTGATTTTGTTGTCGCCGGCTTGTGCCAGCTGGGATCAATATCGCACTTTCGAGGAAAGAGGAGACATGTTTGTGAAAGCTGTGCATACATTAGAGTAGGGGGCTTGTACTACTACTCACCCCCATGTACCGATGAAAGAAGGGAAATGGGGTGTTTTTTTGGCTGAAAAATGGTTTAAAGGTGCAAAGAATTCTCCGGATTATTTGCTTGCCTTCACGATTTTACTATTATTGTCAATAGGCGTGATCATGGTTTACAGTGCTTCTGCAATTTGGGGAGAATACAAGTTTGATGACGGTTTTTTCTTTGTAAAGCGACAGCTGCTTTTTGCTGGAGCTGGTATTGCAGCCATGTTGGTTGTCATGAATGTTCCGTATTCTTCCTGGCAGAAATACGCCAAGCCACTACTTTTTATATGCTTTCTATTGTTGCTTGCTGTGCTGGTCCCTGGTATTGGACTTGTGAGGGGAGGAGCTCGAAGCTGGATTGGGGTCGGAGCATTCAGTATTCAGCCTTCAGAATTCATGAAGCTCGGCTTGATTATATTCTTATCAACCTATTTGGCCAGCAATCAAAAATACATTACTTCTTTCAAAAAAGGTTTTTTTCCTGCTTTACTTCTTATATTCACTGCTTTTGGCTTGATTATGCTGCAACCTGATCTAGGGACAGGCGTAGTTCTTGTACTAACCTGTTTCGTTATGTTGTTCGTAGCGGGAGCAAAGCTCTCCCATTTTGCGGGGCTTGCCGTTCTTGGCATCGCCGGATTCCTCGGTTTGATTTTGTCTGCTCCATATCGGATTAACCGGATTACGGCATTTTTGAATCCATGGGAAGACCCGTTAGGAAATGGATTTCAAATCATTCAGTCATTATATGCGATTGGCCCCGGTGGCTTGATGGGGTTAGGACTCGGTCAAAGTCTGCAGAAGTTCTTCTATCTTCCCGAGCCACATAATGATTTTATTTTTGCTATTCTTGCTGAAGAACTTGGTTTTATCGGCGGGACATTTCTAATCATTCTGTTTGGGGTGTTTTTATGGAGGGGGATCCGCATTTCTTTGGCAGCCCCTGATACATTTGGCAGTTTGCTCGGCTTAGGAATCGTCGGTATGGTAACGATTCAAATCATGATCAATGTCAGTGTCGTCATCGGCCTTATCCCGGTAACAGGTATTACGCTCCCATTTTTGAGCTATGGCGGTTCCTCGCTTACTTTAACGTTATGTTCGATGGGGATATTGCTGAACATAAGCAGGTATGCAAAATTATGATTGTGATTGAGTGTGCTAACCAAGAGACCAGTTCCCCTAACACAGGGGAGCTGGTCTCTTGTTATTTGTTATTTCAAAAACTAACGTTTGAAAACTATCAAAGAATGCGATTAGCGGCTTTATGAAAATAGAAATGCAATTTGCTACGAAAGTATTATTCTAAAACGTCACGAAGCTTTTAGAAAATATGATATAATTTTAGCAGAAACCATTGTAACGGCATCGGGGATGCCGTTTGTTTAGGTTTTGATCCTAATGGACGGGATGTTGTGCTTCACATTTAATATCTTTAAATTAAAAGGGAAGATAAAAATGAGTCAAAAAAAAGTTGTATCAATAGAAGATCGTATTCCGAAGCTGAAACAAGCGCGCAAGAAAAAAGCCAACCGCCGGTTGATTTTTTATCTTTCCATTTTCTTTGTCTTGATTTCCATTGTGGTTTACCTGCAATCCCCTTTAAGTCAAGTTCGTCACATAGAGGTGGCAGGAAACGAGTACATAGACCAACAAGAAGTAAAATCGTTAAGTGGGTTGTCGACGGAGGATAATTTCTGGAACGTGGATAAACAAATGGTAATCGACAATATCCAGCAGCACCCGGTTGTCAAGGATGCGGAAGTGTTGAGACATTTTCCGACAACGATCGAAATAAAGGTAAAAGAATACAACAGGGTAGGATATGTGAGGGAAAGCGGGGCCTATTATCCAGTTTTGGAGAATGGACAAAGCTTGAAACAGGAAAAGATGAAATCGGCCCGAGCGGATGCTCCACTTTTATCCGGATTTACGAAGGATACATATCTCCAGGACATGACGAAAGAATTGCAACGTCTGCCAGCGAGTATTGTCGGATTGATTTCCGAAATCAATTGGGAGCCTACCGAAGAAAATCCATATAAAATTACCCTTTTCATGAATGATGGTTTCGAAGTTGAAGCAACGATCCGTAATTTTTCGACAAAAATGAAGGCATATCCTTCCATTGTAGCCCAGCTGGAACCGGGAAGCGAGGGAATCATTCATATCGGAGTTGGAGCTTACTTTGAATCCTATCAGGAAGGTGAAGAGCAAGAGCAGGATATAGAAGAAGGTGACCAGGTTGAAGGTGAAGGGTAGACATGTCATTCTGTCATTGGTTTTACTCGTTTCCGGTTTTTTAATAGCTATCAGCTATGAACATACAAAACAGGAACCGAAAGTAGTCCAGGTCAATGATCAGGAATGGGAAAAAGATTACTACTACCGTCAACAGCTAATTAATCTCGAAGAAAAAAATCGAGAATTGAAACAGGAATTGGAACATAAAAGGAAAGAAATCCAGAATTTGGAGAAGGAATTAGGCGGACAAACAGAAACAATCAATAGCTATGTCGATCGCAAACTGGAATTACAGATGATTACTGGAGAATTGCCTGTAATTGGAGAAGGCGTCCAAATAACACTTAGTGATGCTGACTATGTACCTTCAGAAGAAAATGCGAATCAATATATTGTGCACGAGCGTCACATTTACCGTGTGGTAAACGAATTACTTAGTGCGGGAGCAGAAGCAATTGCGATCAATGGCCAACGAGTGTTTCGAGATAGTTATATCAATTGTGTCGGACCAGTAATCTCTGTAGATGGGAAGACACATCCTGCTCCCTTTGTCATTTCAGCGATTGGGGACAGAGAAGTTATGTATGCAAGTATTAATCTAACAGATGGACTTGTAGACGAATTGATCAACGACAATATTGAAGTAGAAATGGAAAAGATGGATGAGATTGAAATGAGCGCAAGGGTCGACCTGGAAAGGGGATAGCAGTGAAAATCAAACAGAAAATAATTCTATCCTTTGTTTTCGGACTGGTCGGTCTGATGGTTGCTATTCAGTTTCAAACGAAACACGAACCTGATGAGCGGGATACAAGAGACTTGTGGGAAATTAGGGCCCAGCTGCAAGAGGAACAAAAGCTACAGCAAAATCTTTATCAGCAAATAAGAGATGCGGAACAGACCATTGAGCAATATGAAGCAAATTCTGAGTCTGAAAAGGTTGAAGCATTGAAGGGTTCTTTGGAAAAACTGGAGTCTGAAGCAGGGTTGACGGCTGTCAAACAACCTGGAATCATCATCCGCGTGGAGCCGATATTCGTGGAAAGCGAAGGTGGACAGACGTATCCTTCTATCACTCCGGATTTGCTCAACCGGCTGATAAATGAGCTTAATACTTACGGGGCAACGGACATACAAATTGCAAATGAACGGATTGTTGACGTAACTCCGGTACGCTCGGTGAATGGAGAGACATATGTCAATAACCATCCATTATCTTCCGTCCCATTGGAAATTAAAGTGTTGGCTGAAAATCCTGAAAGGCTTAAAGATTATATGGAAGTCAGCCATTCAAAAGACGATTTCGCTATTGAAAATTTGGAAATGGAGTTCAAATATGAGGAACAGGTTACATTAACTGGATACGAGGAACCTGTCCGCATTGATTCCATGCGTGTTTCAGAAGAGACGGGTGATAACTAATGTGGCTTCCTGTATTGTTTTTAATAGTAGGAATAGGATTAGGTTTGCTAACGGATATCCGCGTACCGGAAGCGTACGCGGACTACCTATCGATTGCTTTACTCGCTGCCTTTGACACCTTGTTTGGCGGAATAAGAGCTTACCTGGAAGAAAAATTCGATGAAAAAGTTTTTCTTAGCGGTTTTTTCTTTAATGTATTGCTTGCGGCACTTCTTGCATTTATCGGTGTACAGCTCGGTATCGATTTGTATTTGGCCGCAGTATTCGCCTTCGGTGTGCGCTTGTTTCAAAATATCGCGACAATTAGGCGATATGTCATCGACAAAAAATACTTCTCCAAGAAATTAGATGAATGGAGAAGAAAATAACAGGATTTCGTCGATATTTGTAGAATACGGTAGGTAATCAAGTTTACTTCGACCGTAAAAAGGGAATGATAGCTAAGTTGGCTATCTGGATGGATGCTGTTGCCATAAGAAGCCGAATTTCATTTTAATTGATAATTTTTATTGATAACAATCGTCAGATAGCTTAAAATTTCCATATACTTTACTGTCAAGAAATGTTTTACTTAATAGGAGAGCTTATTTTCTTTGAGAAAAATAAAAATGTTCGATAGTATATGAATTACTTAAAATGTTTTGGACTAGGAGGTGCCTTTCTTTGAACAACAGCGAAATATTAGTCAGCCTGGATATAGGTACATCAAAAATTAAAGTAATAATAGGCGAAGTGTTAAACGATTCATTGAATATAATTGGAGTCGGTACAGCAGCTTCCAATGGAATGAAAAAAGGTGCCATCGTCGATATAGATCAAACCGTGCAATCCATTAAAACGGCCGTTGAACAAGCAGAGCGAATGGTGGATATGCATATTGACCGCGTCGTCGTGGGCATAAATGGCAATCATATTCAATTGCAGCCGTGTCACGGAGTGGTTGCAGTGTCAAGTGAAACAAGGGAAATAGGCAACGAAGATATTGGCAGAGTAATCGATGCCGCACAAGTAATCTCCATTCCACCGGAAAGAGAAATTATTGATGTCGTGCCGAAACAGTTTATTGTAGATGGACTGGACGAGATAAATGATCCCCGAGGAATGATCGGTGTAAGGCTGGAGATGGAAGGAACGATCATTACTTGCTCGAGAACTTTATTACATAATATTTTGAAATGTGTGGAGCGTGCCAATCTGGAAGTGCTTGATATATGTCTTCAGCCACTGGCCGCCGGTTCTATTGCACTTTCAAAAGATGAAAAAAACCTGGGAGTTGCCTTGATAGATGTAGGCGGTGGAAGTACGACGGTTTCTGTTTTTGAGAATGATCATTTGGTATCTACAAGCGTAATAGCACTAGGCGGTGACAACATAACCAAGGACTTGTCGATCGGACTCCGTACCTCTTCAGAAGAAGCAGAGTTGATTAAGTTGAATTATGGACATGCTTTTTTTGATGATGCACGTGAAGAAGAAACGTTTGAAGCGACCATCATTGGCAGCAATCAAAAACAAACATTTAATCAACTGCAAATTTCTGATATGATTGAAGCTAGACTAGAAGAAATCTATGCTTATGCAGAAAGAGAAATCCGAAAGATGGGATACAAAGAGCTGGCGGGCGGTTATGTGCTTACCGGCGGAACAATCAGCCTTCCAGGTGCATTGGAACTTGCCCAGGATGTGTACCAATCCAACGTACGCATTGCGATACCAGACTACATAGGTGTCAGAGAGTCGCAATATACCTGTGGCGTTGGTATCTTGAAGTTTGCATACAGCAATGCGAAAATACAAGGAAAAGAGATTTCTGCATCCGTACAGCCTGCTGAACAGGAGGTACATAAGCAGAGTAATCAAAAACGGGCAACAAAGCAAAAGGATACATCGCCTAAACAGAAAAAAGAATCCGGAATCGCTAATTTGTTTAAATACTTCTTTGATTAAACAAGCGTTCCCTTACAGAATGTATAACTTCAATGAATCTTGTAATCTTGCAAATTAGGAGGAACGAAAATGTTAGAGTTTGATACGAATATGGATCAGCTTGCAACGATTAAAGTAATCGGTGTAGGCGGAGGCGGAAGCAATGCGGTTAACCGTATGATTGAGCATGGAGTAGAAGGGGTAGAATTCATTGCTGTCAATACGGATGCGCAAGCATTGAATCTGTCCAAAGCAGAAGTGAAAATGCAGATAGGTTCGAAATTGACCCGCGGGCTGGGCGCTGGAGCCAATCCTGAGGTCGGCAGAAAGGCAGCAGAGGAAAGTAAGGAACAGCTCGAAGAGGTTCTACAAGGTGCGGACATGGTATTTGTCACTGCAGGAATGGGCGGTGGAACGGGTACTGGTGCAGCACCGGTTATCGCTCAAGTAGCCAAAGAAATCGGTGCTTTGACAGTCGGCGTTGTCACTCGTCCGTTCAGCTTTGAAGGACGCAGGCGCTCTACTCAGGCTATCAGTGGAATTGACGCATTGAAAAGTAATGTAGATACATTAATTGTCATTCCTAACGACCGGTTATTGGAAATCGTCGACAAGAATACGCCGATGCTGGAAGCATTTAGAGAGGCGGATAATGTTCTACGTCAAGGTGTCCAAGGTATTTCCGACTTAATTGCCAAACCAGGGTTGATCAACGTCGACTTTGCCGATGTCAAAACAATCATGTACGATAAAGGCTCTGCTTTGATGGGAATCGGTGTTGCAACGGGAGAAAATAGAGCAACAGAAGCGGCGAAGAAGGCGATTTCTTCACCGCTGCTTGAAACTTCTATCGATGGAGCTCATGGAGTATTGATGAATATTACCGGAGGAGCTAACTTAAGCCTGTATGAAGTACAAGAAGCAGCCGACTTGGTTACTTCTGCTGCGGATCAGGAAGTCAACGTTATTTTCGGTTCGGTAATCAATGAAGATTTAAAAGATGAGATCGTTGTGACGGTCATTGCGACTGGTTTTGATGAATCCCAATTGAAAGCTAATCAGCCTAAGCAGCGGCCAGCTGTCAACAACCAGACACAATCTGCCAGTGCTGGTGAAAAACGAAAAGAAGAGCCTCGCCGTGAGGCACCTGTACAAGGCCAACAGGTCAAACAGGAAGAGGACACCTTAGATATCCCTACATTTCTTCGAAACAGAAATCGCAGAAGATAATTGGTTGGAAGAACCCTTCAAGTTAACGCTTGAAGGGTTTTTTAATTTTTTGGCTCTACAATATTTGTTGGGGTTTTAGAAAAATTCCGCATAAAAAATACACACAAGCTCCTATCTCTACTACACTTGAATTGACTAAGAAACAAGCAGATAGGAGTTGTGTGTACATGCATTCTAACATGACATTACCCGGATTAGAAAGTGTTTCTATCAAGAAAGTAGAAGAGGTGGAGGGAGCTTACCACATAGAGGTGGAGATGCCCAGGCAGGCGCAAACCTGTCCGGCGTGTGGTAACCAGACTTCCCGCGTTCATGATTACCGAATACAGAAAATCCAGCACTTAAAGGTATTTGAACGAACCACCTATTTGTTTTACCGCAAACGACGCTATGCCTGTTCCTGTGGTAAACGATTCGCAGAAGCCAATCCGATGGTGGACCGTTATCAGCGTCATTCAAGAGAGTGGAACCAGGCACTTGGCCTTCGGGTGATCCAGGGGATGAACTTCAAGGATACCGCTGCGCAGTTCCGTACCTCACAAGCTACAGCCATTCGCCGGTTCGATCAGGTGGCCACACCAGAACTTCAAGAGGTGGAAGAGCTTCCAGAAGTGATTGCGATTGATGAATATAAAGGCGATACCAATGCGGGGAAATACCAGGTCATCATTGGCGATGGAGAGACCGGAAATCCAATAGATATCCTGCCTGATCGATCCGTCAAAACCGTCAAGCAGTACCTTCGGGAAAAAGGGGGTAATGTCCGGAAGGTCATCATGGACATGAGCTATAGTTTTAAGTCAGCTGTCCGGAAGGCGGTGGGAAGCCCCATCATTGTGGCCGATCGTTTCCATTTTTGTCGGTATATTTATTGGGCTTTGGAAAAGGTGCGCAGGCGAGTCCAAAAGAACTTCCATGAATACGACCGGAAAAAGTGTAAACGGATGAAACATATCTTTTACAAGAAGCAGGAGGAACTAACCGAGAAGCAGCGCTGGTATCTGAACCGATACCTCGATCTATCGGATGAACTACGAGTCGCCTATAAGCTGAAAGAGGCTTTTCGCAGCTGGTTTGAAGAGGCAAAAGCAATGGGGAAAACCGATATTGGCTATGTAAAACAACGATTGTATCAGTATTATGACCGAGTGAAGCAAAGTGGTATGGAAGAATATCTACAAGCGATTGGCACCTTGAAGAATTGGCAGACAGAGATTCTGAATAGCTTTGCGCTCGATTATAGCAATGGGTTTATTGAAGGATTGAACAACCAAACGAAAGTCATCAAACGGAATGCTTTTGGGTTTCGTCGTTACGATCGCTTAAGAACGAAAGTGTTATTACATCATCAACTGAAGGAATTCAGGGGCTTTCAAGTGGGTTAAGGAGTAGGAGCAAATTTCTCCCACCCCAACATTTGACGTAGAACC
>NZ_LN611425.1:840412-954627 GCF_000821245.2 Virgibacillus senegalensis | reverse complement strand
CAAACCTGTCCGGCGTGTGGTAACCAGACTTCCCGCGTTCATGATTACCGAATACAGAAAATCCAGCACTTAAAGGTATTTGAACGAACCACCTATTTGTTTTACCGCAAACGACGCTATGCCTGTTCCTGTGGTAAACGATTCGCAGAAGCCAATCCGATGGTGGACCGTTATCAGCGTCATTCAAGAGAGTGGAACCAGGCACTTGGCCTTCGGGTGATCCAGGGGATGAACTTCAAGGATACCGCTGCGCAGTTCCGTACCTCACAAGCTACAGCCATTCGCCGGTTCGATCAGGTGGCCACACCAGAACTTCAAGAGGTGGAAGAGCTTCCAGAAGTGATTGCGATTGATGAATATAAAGGCGATACCAATGCGGGGAAATACCAGGTCATCATTGGCGATGGAGAGACCGGAAATCCAATAGATATCCTGCCTGATCGATCCGTCAAAACCGTCAAGCAGTACCTTCGGGAAAAAGGGGGTAATGTCCGGAAGGTCATCATGGACATGAGCTATAGTTTTAAGTCAGCTGTCCGGAAGGCGGTGGGAAGCCCCATCATTGTGGCCGATCGTTTCCATTTTTGTCGGTATATTTATTGGGCTTTGGAAAAGGTGCGCAGGCGAGTCCAAAAGAACTTCCATGAATACGACCGGAAAAAGTGTAAACGGATGAAACATATCTTTTACAAGAAGCAGGAGGAACTAACCGAGAAGCAGCGCTGGTATCTGAACCGATACCTCGATCTATCGGATGAACTACGAGTCGCCTATAAGCTGAAAGAGGCTTTTCGCAGCTGGTTTGAAGAGGCAAAAGCAATGGGGAAAACCGATATTGGCTATGTAAAACAACGATTGTATCAGTATTATGACCGAGTGAAGCAAAGTGGTATGGAAGAATATCTACAAGCGATTGGCACCTTGAAGAATTGGCAGACAGAGATTCTGAATAGCTTTGCGCTCGATTATAGCAATGGGTTTATTGAAGGATTGAACAACCAAACGAAAGTCATCAAACGGAATGCTTTTGGGTTTCGTCGTTACGATCGCTTAAGAACGAAAGTGTTATTACATCATCAACTGAAGGAATTCAGGGGCTTTCAAGTGGGTTAAGGAGTAGGAGCAAATTTCTCCCACCCCAACATTTGACGTAGAACCAATTTTTTACGGTCTGAGGATGGATTGGCTATCCGCTTTTCTTTTAAAAAAATCGTTTGACAAAATCACTGATAAATTCTGAAAATAAGTTGTTTTTATAGTTCAAGAAATGACAGACTTCTATTTTACAGTTCGCTATACTTGCTACAAGTCCCGATTGGTAGATTGAAAGGAAGAGTGTCCGTGACAATCTATTTAGATGCTATATGGCTTTTGAACTTTATGTTGGATTGGATGATTTTAATGCTCACCAGTTATTTAACGAAAAGACAGCATAACCGTTTAAGGCTGATATTAGGTGCATTAATTGCTTCATTACTCGTTCCGTTCACTATTTTTTTCCCGGAATTCCCGCTTAGTACGTGGTGGGGAAAAGGGCTATATTCTCTACTAATTGTCTGGACTGCTTTCGGCTGGCAGAATGTCAAGTCTTTCCGTGCTAGTGTTGGCTGGTTTTACTTCGTATCGTTTGTTCTTGGCGGCAGTTTGATTGCGCTTCACTTTTTGATCGGCCAACAGGTACTTGCATCTTCCAGCGGATTGCTGACATTTAAAACAGGGTTCGGGGACCAGGTTAGCTGGCTTTTTGTTTTATTCGGTTTTCCATGTGTCTGGTGGTTTACGAAAAACCGTATGGACAAGCACGCACTTGATAAACTGCAAGTCGATCATTTGTTTTCTATCACGTTGTCTTTTCTTGGTAAGAAGGTTTTGACTACAGGTTACATGGACAGTGGGAATTCACTTGTAGACCCAATCACGAAAGAGCCGGTCATCATTTGTGAACAGTCATTGCTGCTTTATTGGTTCAGCGAAGAAGAACTTGCTGCTTTTCAGAGGGTCCAGGAAAATCTCCAGCTTGATCGGCTTCCAGAGGTCTGGGAGGATAAATTACGTTTGGTTCCGTATCAAGGAGTAGGCGGCGGGCATTCATTTATGCTTGTCTTTAGACCTGATTCCATCGACACTACTTATCAAAATAAACAAATCGTCACCAATAAGGTGCTTATTGGTATGCAGTTTGGAAGGCTTGCATCAGATGGCAGTTATCACTGCCTGCTGCATCCAGGTCTTCTTAAATATTCAGCAGCAACATCTGCTTAATAATCGTAAAAAGGAGAGGATACAGATGGGGAAATGGAAGCTGAAGTTGCAATTNTTGTCGGTATATTTATTGGGCTTTGGAAAAGGTGCGCAGGCGAGTCCAAAAGAACTTCCATGAATACGACCGGAAAAAGTGTAAACGGATGAAACATATCTTTTACAAGAAGCAGGAGGAACTAACCGAGAAGCAGCGCTGGTATCTGAACCGATACCTCGATCTATCGGATGAACTACGAGTCGCCTATAAGCTGAAAGAGGCTTTTCGCAGCTGGTTTGAAGAGGCAAAAGCAATGGGGAAAACCGATATTGGCTATGTAAAACAACGATTGTATCAGTATTATGACCGAGTGAAGCAAAGTGGTATGGAAGAATATCTACAAGCGATTGGCACCTTGAAGAATTGGCAGACAGAGATTCTGAATAGCTTTGCGCTCGATTATAGCAATGGGTTTATTGAAGGATTGAACAACCAAACGAAAGTCATCAAACGGAATGCTTTTGGGTTTCGTCGTTACGATCGCTTAAGAACGAAAGTGTTATTACATCATCAACTGAAGGAATTCAGGGGCTTTCAAGTGGGTTAAGGAGTAGGAGCAAATTTCTCCCACCCCAACATTTGACGTAGAACCAATTTTTTACGGTCTGAGGATGGATTGGCTATCCGCTTTTCTTTTAAAAAAATCGTTTGACAAAATCACTGATAAATTCTGAAAATAAGTTGTTTTTATAGTTCAAGAAATGACAGACTTCTATTTTACAGTTCGCTATACTTGCTACAAGTCCCGATTGGTAGATTGAAAGGAAGAGTGTCCGTGACAATCTATTTAGATGCTATATGGCTTTTGAACTTTATGTTGGATTGGATGATTTTAATGCTCACCAGTTATTTAACGAAAAGACAGCATAACCGTTTAAGGCTGATATTAGGTGCATTAATTGCTTCATTACTCGTTCCGTTCACTATTTTTTTCCCGGAATTCCCGCTTAGTACGTGGTGGGGAAAAGGGCTATATTCTCTACTAATTGTCTGGACTGCTTTCGGCTGGCAGAATGTCAAGTCTTTCCGTGCTAGTGTTGGCTGGTTTTACTTCGTATCGTTTGTTCTTGGCGGCAGTTTGATTGCGCTTCACTTTTTGATCGGCCAACAGGTACTTGCATCTTCCAGCGGATTGCTGACATTTAAAACAGGGTTCGGGGACCAGGTTAGCTGGCTTTTTGTTTTATTCGGTTTTCCATGTGTCTGGTGGTTTACGAAAAACCGTATGGACAAGCACGCACTTGATAAACTGCAAGTCGATCATTTGTTTTCTATCACGTTGTCTTTTCTTGGTAAGAAGGTTTTGACTACAGGTTACATGGACAGTGGGAATTCACTTGTAGACCCAATCACGAAAGAGCCGGTCATCATTTGTGAACAGTCATTGCTGCTTTATTGGTTCAGCGAAGAAGAACTTGCTGCTTTTCAGAGGGTCCAGGAAAATCTCCAGCTTGATCGGCTTCCAGAGGTCTGGGAGGATAAATTACGTTTGGTTCCGTATCAAGGAGTAGGCGGCGGGCATTCATTTATGCTTGTCTTTAGACCTGATTCCATCGACACTACTTATCAAAATAAACAAATCGTCACCAATAAGGTGCTTATTGGTATGCAGTTTGGAAGGCTTGCATCAGATGGCAGTTATCACTGCCTGCTGCATCCAGGTCTTCTTAAATATTCAGCAGCAACATCTGCTTAATAATCGTAAAAAGGAGAGGATACAGATGGGGAAATGGAAGCTGAAGTTGCAATTATGGTGGTATAAATTACTGATCAAGCTGCGAGTGAAATCCAAAGAGGTTTATTATATTGGCGGGAATGAGGCTTTGCCGCCTCCACTTAGCAAGGAAGAAGAACACGAATTGTTAAAACGCCTGCCGGTAGGGGACAAAGCTGCCAGGGCAATGTTGATTGAACGGAATTTACGACTTGTCGTTTACATTGCCAGAAAATTTGAGAACACGGGGATAAATATTGAGGATTTAATCAGTATAGGTACCATCGGATTAATAAAAGCTGTGAACACATTCAATCCGGAAAAGAAGATAAAACTAGCTACATATGCTTCCCGCTGTATTGAAAATGAGATACTCATGTACTTACGCCGGAATAATAAGTTGAAAACAGAAATCTCTTTTGACGAACCGCTCAACATTGATTGGGATGGGAATGAATTATTGTTATCCGATGTGCTTGGGACGGATGAAGATATCACTACAAAAGATCTTGATGCCAATGTAGATAAAAACTTGCTGAGAAGTGCCCTGGAGCAGTTGAATGATCGAGAGAAACAAATTATGGAATTGAGGTTCGGCTTGATCGGTGAAGAAGAAAAAACCCAAAAAGATGTGGCTGATATGCTCGGCATATCGCAGTCTTATATATCGCGACTGGAAAAAAAGATTATCAGCAGGCTAAAGAAGGAATTTAATAAAATGGTCTGAACCTTTGGGAGGGCTGGATTTAAACCGCTCCCATGAGCGAAAGCAAGCTGAGTGAACTGCATAAAAATCCTTCCCGGGGAGATACTGTTCCATGAATAGCATCTCCAACAGGGAGGGTAAGACACATGACAAGACATAAAGTAGAAATTTGCGGAGTAGACACTTCAACATTACCTGTACTAAAAAACGATGAAATGCGTATTCTTTTCAAGAAAATGCAGGCAGGTGATTTAGCTGCCAGAGAAGAATTAGTCAATGGCAATTTACGGCTTGTTTTAAGTGTCATTCAACGGTTTAATAATCGTGGCGAATATGGGGATGATTTGTTTCAAGTTGGCTGTATAGGCTTGATGAAATCTATAGATAATTTTGATTTAAGCCAAAATGTTAAATTTTCGACTTATGCAGTTCCGATGATCATCGGAGAAATCAGAAGATACTTAAGGGACAATAACCCGATTCGTGTATCCAGATCGTTGCGTGATATAGCTTATAAAGCGCTGCAAGTAAGAGAAAAATTGATCAGTAAAACATCGAAAGAACCAACACCGATGGAGATCGCCGAAGAAATGGGGATATCCCACTCAGAAATCGTCTTTGCGATGGATGCTATCCAAGACCCCGTTTCTTTATTCGAGCCGATTTATAATGATGGCGGGGATCCCATATTTGTGATGGATCAATTAAGTGATAATAAGGATAAAGACAGTACTTGGTTAGATAATCTTTCCCTGAAGGAAGGCATGCAACGGCTGAACGAGAGAGAAAAAATGATTCTTAACAAGCGGTTCTTTCAAGGGAAAACCCAAATGGAGGTAGCGGAAGAAATCGGCATTTCACAAGCCCAGGTTTCCCGACTTGAGAAAGCCGCCATACAGGAAATGAATAAAGAAATGTTTGAATGATTGATTGTGTCTGATTCAAACGCAGTTATTTATTTAAACGCAAACCCCTGCTAATGCAGGGGCTTTTACTTTTTGTATACGATTAGTAGTGACAAGGGAGTGTAAACAAGAATTTTTTGAAAAACATAGCCTTCACCTGCATATAGTAGATAGAAAAGGCAGGTGTTGATATGATCACCCTTTCGGAACTGCAAATAAAAGATGTGATTGTGGTCGAAGACGGGAAAAGATTAGGTAATATTACCGACCTTGAAATCGATGTAGACCGTGGCAAAATCACTTTTCTTGTTATCGGTTTAAAAGGAAAAATGATGGGGTTGTTCGGTAAGGAGGAAGAAGTAGTCGTTCCCTGGGAGAGTATCGTGACAATCGGCTCTGATGTTATTCTTGTGAAAAAACAGAAGCAACTGACATTATATACCGAGAAAAAGGATTAATGGCAATCATGCAGCATAAATTCTTGAAAATATGATAAAATGGATGAAAAAATAAGGAGGAATCATTATGAAAAGTACTTTCCAACGTACGGATGATTCCGCTATTTTCATCGATGGCTGGAATGACCTGGCTCCAGGATTGATGGCTGGATTTACCACAAGGCGAGGCGGAGTTAGTGTGCCACCTTTTGATACTTTCAATCTAGGTTTACACGTAACAGACGATCAGGATGCAGTAATTGCAAATAGAGAAAGATTAGCAGGACTGACTGGCTTTCCTTTAGCTAATTGGGTGAGCGCCCAGCAAGTGCATGGAACCGAAATAGCAGTTGTTACAGAAGCAGATAAAGGCAGAGGAGCAAAGTCGACATCTGATGCCATTCAAGGTGCGGATGGTTTAATAACGAATGAAACGGGTATTTTTTGTACAGCGTTCTTTGCCGATTGCGTTCCGCTATATTTCCTCGACCCTGAAACCCGCTGGATAGGGATTGCACATGCTGGCTGGAGGGGAACCGTTAATGGGATGGCTGAAGAAATGATTGCCAAGTTGGAGAAAAATGGGGTCAAGGCGGAAAACGTTTTGGCAGCAATCGGCCCTTCGATCGGGCCATCTTCCTATCAAGTCGACGACAAAGTGATTTCCCAAATACCCGACGGTCTGAAGGGTGCTGTTGTGACTAGGAAAGAAACCGGCGCATTTTTGGACTTGCAGTTATTAAATGAACGTATTTTACAGCAGGCAGGAGTGCCGACTGAAAATATTAGCAGGACCACTCTTTGTACTTTTCAAGAAAACCATTTATTCTTTTCTCATCGCAGAGACCATGGTAAAACCGGCCGGATGCTAGGATTTATCGGTTGGCAAGAGTAAGCGGAAGGGAGACAATCTTATGGATGTAGCAGCCAATTTAAACCACATTCAGCAGAATATCGAGGATGCTTGCCGGAAGGCTGGTCGTAACCGGGAAGAAATAACACTCATAGGCGTAACAAAATATGTTACAATTGAGCGGACAATGGAAGCATTGGAAGCAGGAGTCCGTAATCTAGGCGAAAACAGGCTCCAAGGGTTCTCAGAAAAATATGAAGCGATCGGTGACAAGGCCAAGTGGCACTTTATTGGATCATTGCAATCCCGTAAAGTAAAGGATATGATAAATAAGATCGACATGCTGCATTCCCTTGACAGAATTTCTCTGGCAAAAGAAATAAACAAACGGGCAGAAAAACCGATCCCTTGCTTTGTACAAATCAATACTAGCGGGGAAGCGTCAAAGCAAGGCATGGAACCGAAAGAAGCACTGTCTTTTATTGTGGAACTTGCGAAATATGACAAAATCAAGGTTGTCGGCTTGATGACAATGGCACCTTTTGTCGAAGAGGAAACGGTCATCAGGGAAACCTTTAGCAGGCTGAGACAGCTTCGGGACGAAGTGAAAGAAAAACGATACAGCCATGCACCTTGTGATTATTTGTCTATGGGAATGAGTAATGATTATCAATTGGCCATAGAAGAAGGTGCAACCCACATACGGATTGGTTCAAAGCTTGTAGGCCAAAAATAGCACGAGGTGAAAAAAATGAGTTTCAAGAATAAACTAAAGACGTTTTTTACATTGGATGATGAATACGAATATATCGAGGAAGAGGAAGAACTGGAAGTTCCTGAAGCTGCTTCCAAGCAAAAAGGACAGGGACCGAATGTGGTTAGCCTGAAAAGTGTACAGCCAGCCTCCAAGGTAGTATTGCTAGAACCACGTACATATAGTGAGGCACAGGAGATCGCCGATAATATCGTAAATCGGAGAGCAGTTGTCATTAATCTGCAACGCGTTGACCACAATCAGGCAAAACGGATTGTCGACTTTTTGAGCGGAACAGTTTATGCCGTATCGGGTGATATCCAAAAACTCGGCAGTCATACCTTTCTTTGTACACCGGATAATGTGGATGTTTCCGGTACTATTTCCGATATGTTTGAAGAAGATTTTGATAAAAGGTGGTAGACGCTATGTATCAATTGTACACTTTGCTTTTTTATGCTATTGAAATTTACAGTTTTGCCTTGATTGCGTATATCTTGATGTCCTGGTTTCCAGGGGCAAGAGAATCTTCGTTCGGAAGTTTTCTGGCAAAAATTTGTGAACCGTATCTGGAACCGTTTCGGAAAATCATCCCGCCACTTGGTATGATTGATATTTCCCCGATTGTTGCCATCCTTGTGCTGAACTTCGCAACAAGAGGGTTAGCGGTATTGTTCGGCTTGTAATTTGTATCATTCCAATAGGAACAGTTAGGTGAACCAATGGATATATATCAACATTTTCGCAAAGAAGAACAGCCTTTTATAGACCAGGTAATATCCTGGCAGGAAGAGGTAGAACGCTCTTACCAGCGTAAGGTGACCGATTTTCTCGATCCGCGCGAACAATATATCTTCGGCTCAATCATCGGCAACAATGAAGATTTCCGCTGGAGCCTGTACGGAGGAAGTTCTTCCGCTGAAAGAAAGAGGGCAATCCTGGCCCCGTTCTACGAAGAACTAGAAGAGGAAGATTTTGAATTGGTCTTGCTTGAAGCATCTTATCCCGTTAAATTTGTCCAATTAGCCCATCGGGATGTGATGGGAGCGTTTCTTTCGCTGGGAATTAAACGCAAGAAACTCGGAGATTTGATCGTGAGGGATGGGCTCATTCAAATCATCACTGCTTCAGAAATCGCTCCGTACGTCAAAATGAATCTGACAAATATCAAAAAAGCTAGTGTCAGCTTTGAAGAAAAAACGTTGGACAGCTTGATGGCGAAGGAAGAGAACTGGCAGGAAAAAAATTTGACGGTCGCTTCCTTGCGCCTGGATGTGCTGATAAAAGAAATATACAACGTTTCCAGGCAAACGGCTGCGCAATTTATTCAAAAAGGAATAGTGAAAGTCAATTTCCGGGTCGTTGACACGCCAGCTTTTTTACTCGAACAAGGTGACTTGTTATCCTTAAGGGGAAAAGGGAGAAGCCATGTGAAAGAAATCCATGGTCTTAGTAAAAAGGAAAAATGGAAAATCACTGCAGAAATATTGAAATAAACGAATATCTGTGCAGGATTTATAATGATTTTGTCGAATTTATCTGTTAAACGTTTTTGCGAACTTATTAATTTAATGAGATTATTCTATCAGACAGGAGGTGGCCGATGTGCCATTGACACCACTCGATATTCATAACAAGGAATTCACCCGTAAATTTAAAGGATATGATGAAGATGAGGTAAATGAGTTCCTGGACCAGGTTATCAAGGATTATGAAACGGTCATTCGGGAGAAAAAGGATTTAAAAGAAAGGTTAGACCAGTTAAATGAGCGATTGGGCCATTTTACAAATATTGAAGAAACATTGAACAAATCGATTTTGGTAGCACAGGAAACGGCGGAAGAAGTAAAAGGTAACGCAACGAAAGAATCAAAATTGATCATTAAAGAAGCTGAAAAAAATGCAGATCGGATTATCAACGAGGCATTGCATAAATCCCGCCGTATAGCAATGGAAGTAGAAGAGTTGAAAAAACAGGCAAAAGTATTTAGAACCCGGTTGAAAATGCTTGTCGAGGCGCAACTCGATATGGTCGAAAACGATGATTGGGATGGATTACTGACTACAGAAATTGATCCGGAAACAGAATATGAAAAAGAGGCAGTTGAAAATAATTATTAAACTTGACGTTTTCATGAATTTTACATATAATTCATAAACATAAACGCTACTATTTTTCTGGAAAATAAATTGATTGATAAATACGAAGACAGGGACAGTACAGGAAGATACAGTCTGCCATAGCGATCCGGGGGCGGTGAGAGCCCGGAGCAGCGGCTTTCTGGAACATCACCCTTAAGTATCCGCTTTGAAATGAGTAGGAGCGGACGTCTTGTTCACGTTACGAATTTGAAGTGGAAGGGTTTGTTCGAAAAATCCTTCTAAAAGGGTGGTACCGCGAGTCCTTCTCGTCCCTTCGGGATGAGAGGGGCTTTTTTTATTGTATAGAAACGTTACATTTTGCTTAGTGTTAGGCAAAAATTATACCGCTTTTTAGATTTAACTGTCGTTCGTGAATTGTCTCGACTATTTTCATATGGATTTGCTAAGTTGAACAAGGAGGAAGGAAAATGGATTATAAACAAACATTATTGATGCCGCAAACAGCTTTTCCTATGCGGGGAAACCTGCCGAACAAAGAGCCGAAAATGCAGGAAGAGTGGGACGAGAAAAAAATGTACGAAAAAGTACAACAGAGGACGGAAGGCCGGCCGTTATTCGTTTTGCATGACGGACCTCCGTATGCAAACGGGGACCTCCATATGGGTCATGCTTTAAACAAGATTTTGAAGGACTTTATCGTTCGGTACAAGTCAATGTCCGGCTATCATGCACCGTATGTCCCGGGCTGGGATACCCACGGATTGCCGATCGAACAGGCATTGGCAAAAAAGAAAGTTAATCGGAAGAAAATGACGGTGGCAGAATTCCGCCAAAAATGTGCTGAATATGCCCTGAAGCAAGTCGATAATCAACGAACACAGTTTAAACAGCTAGGGGTCAGAGGTGATTGGGAAAATCCGTATATTACCTTGAAGAAAGACTATGAAGCTGCCCAAATCAAAGTGTTCGGGGAAATGGCCCGAAAAGGGTACATTTATAAAGGCCTTAAACCGGTATATTGGTCTCCGTCTTCTGAGTCCGCCCTTGCGGAAGCAGAAATTGAGTATCAGGATAAGCGATCTGCTTCCATTTATGTGACATTCGATGTGAAAGACGGAAAAGACTTGCTTTCGGGTGACGAGAAATTCATTATTTGGACGACAACTCCATGGACGATCCCTGCTAACTTGGCCATCAGTCTTCATCCTGACTTGGACTATGCTGTCGTCAAAGTGGAGGATAACAAGTACGTCATCGCTCATGACATGCTCGAAACTGTGGCGCAAGTGCTTGAGTGGAGTGAGCCGGAAGTAGTTAACACGTTTAAAGGACGTGAAGCAGAGCGAATTGTCACTAAGCATCCGTTCTATGACAGGGATTCCCTTGTCGTTCTTGGGGAACATGTCACTACCGAAAGTGGTACTGGATGTGTTCATACCGCTCCTGGACACGGGGAAGACGACTTTTTTGTAGGAAACAGGTACGGTCTTGAGGTACTTTGTCCCGTAGATGAAAAAGGAAACTTTACCGATGAAGCACCCGGATTTGAAGGGATGTTTTATGATTCAGCTAATAAAGAAATTACGCAAAAACTAGAAGAAGTCGGGGCTTTGTTAAAGCTTGAGTTTATTACACACTCTTATCCTCATGACTGGAGAACCAAAAAACCGACGATTTTCCGTGCGACTAATCAATGGTTTGCTTCTATTAAAGACTTCCGTAATGATATCCTGGACGAGATTCAACGGATCGACTGGTATCCTGGTTGGGGAGAAACAAGACTGTACAACATGGTTCGTGACCGGGAAGACTGGTGTATATCACGCCAGAGGGCTTGGGGAGTTCCAATTCCGGTATTCTATGGGGAGGACCGTACTCCGATTATTACGGAGGAAACGATCGAGCATGTATCCAACTTGTTTAGAGAACACGGTTCAAACATTTGGTTTGAGTGGGAAGCAAAAGATCTGCTTCCGGAAGGCTATACCTCTGAGCATAGTCCAAACGGCAAATTTACAAAAGAAACAGACATTATGGATGTTTGGTTCGATTCTGGTTCTTCACATGAAGCAGTATTGGAAGGGCGGCCGGAACTGCAGCGTCCTGCTGACGTCTATCTAGAAGGTTCTGACCAGTATCGCGGTTGGTTTAACTCCTCCATTTCTACTTCAGTCGCAGTTACTGGCAAGGCACCCTATGAAGCAATTATTAGCCATGGCTTTGTCCTGGATGGTCAAGGAAGGAAGATGAGTAAATCGGTTGGTAATATCGTTGTCCCTTCAAAAATCATGAAACAATATGGGGCAGATATTTTACGATTATGGGTTGCTTCGGTCGATTATCAGGCAGATGTACGGATTTCAGATGATATCATTAAACAAACTTCTGAAGGTTATCGTAAAATCCGTAACACGTTCCGTTTTATGCTCGGCAATCTGCAGGACTTTGATCCGTCTAACGACAAAGTTCTATATGAGGATCTGGAGGAAGTAGACCGTTATATGCTGATTCAATTGCAGGAATTGATTGAAAAAGTACGGTATGCTTACGACCATTATGAATTTTCGACTATCTATAACAATATTCATAACTTCTGCTCGATTTCATTAAGTTCATTCTATTTGGACTTTGCCAAAGATGTGTTGTATATCGAAGCGGCAAATAACCATAGAAGAAGAAGCATTCAGACCGTTTACCATGAAATATTGACAGCATTGGTCAAACTTTTGTCTCCGATTATTTCACATACCGCTGACGAAGTTTGGAATTACATTCCAGGTGTGGAAGCGGAAAGTGTTCAATTGACTGATATGCCGGAGGCTAAGCGATTCGAAGGACAAGACGAGCTGAAGGAAAAGTGGGACCATTTCATGAAGGTTCGGGATGATATCCTCAAAGCATTGGAAGAAGCACGTGCGGAAAAAGTGATCGGTAAATCACTAGAAGCTACTATTAAAGTGGTTCCAAACGATGAGGATACAAAGGATTTACTCAACAGTATTGAACATCTCCAGCAATTACTGATTGTTTCGGGATTGCAAATCGAAGAGAGCAATACGGCAGCTAAACAATACGAGTATGTTTCTGTATTGGTTGAAAAACATGCAGGCGACAAGTGTGAACGCTGCTGGGTGTCCTCGGAGACAGTAGGAGGAGATGAACAGCATCCAGAGTTGTGTACGCGTTGTGCAGAGGTTGTAAAGGAGCATTATTCAGATATCGTTTAATCCACAAAGCTATACCATGCATAGAATGTAGAGGAAAAAGGCAGCTGATAAGCAGCTGCCTTTTTCTATGCAGAAACCGTAGCATGCTCCATTCAAGCATGTATTTTTTCGATTCAAGCCGGGCTATGCTTTTCTAAAAAGGGCCAATGGGTCATAGGAGAAATCTTTAGTAGGGGATGAACAGATGCTTTTTTGCCTGCTAAGCTAAAAGAGGAAAAGACATTTGCCGGGATAAATTTTCTTTCTTACTCCTATTTGTGGTAAACTTTTAATTGGTTAAAGACAGCAATAAGAACGGGGGAAGCAGGGTGCAATTTTACATATTGGCAGTAATCATTGTTTTGGCCGATCATATATCGAAATGGTGGATTGTGAAAAACATGGAAATCGGCGAACAAATTCCGGTTATAGAGAATGTTTTCTATATTACATCCCATCGTAATACGGGAGCGGCATGGGGCATACTGGCTGGCCAAATGTGGTTTTTCTATATCATTACGACAATTGTCGTAATCACTGTTATTTACTATATCCGGAAATATGCGCGGACAAGCAAATGGATGGGTTTGGCACTGGCGCTCATTCTAGGTGGAGCTCTTGGTAATTTCATCGACCGTTTGTTTCGGAAAGAGGTCGTTGACTTTTTTGATATCTATTTTGGAAGTTATGACTATCCAATATTTAATGTAGCGGATTCTGCCCTTGTTTGCGGAGTCGTCATTGTATTGATTATGACATTTTTCGACGAGAAAAAGAAAGGAAGAACCACAGAATGACGAAATTAAGTCATACCGTACAGGAAAACCAGGCGGGTTTAAGAATTGATAAATTGTTAACCGATGTAAATGAGGAAGCTTCAAGATCTCAGGTGCAAGGATGGATTAAAGACGGACATGTCTATGTCAATGATAATCCTGTAAAGAGCAATCACAAATGCCAGGCCGGAGAACGAATCTCCTGGGAAGTGCCAGAACTGGAAGAACTGGATATAAAGCCGGAGAATATTCCATTGGAGATTGTGTACGAAGATTCCAGCCTTTTGGTTGTAAATAAGCCGAAAGGAATGGTTGTCCATCCATCCGCGGGACATTATAACGGAACAATGGTTAATGCGCTGCTTTACCATTGTGATGATTTGTCCGGTATTAATGGGGTTATTCGGCCGGGAATTGTCCATCGTATTGATAAAGATACGAGCGGACTGCTGGTAGTGGCTAAGAATGATCAAGCCCATTTGTCATTGGCAGAGCAACTGAAAGACAAAACGATGTCCAGGAAATATGAGGCGATTGTCCATGGTGATATCCAGCATGAATACGGAACGATCGATGCACCGCTCGGCAGAGATCCGAAAGACAGGCAAAAACAGGCGGTTGTACGGGATGGAAGGCCGGCTGTTACACACTTTCAAGTGATTGACCGGTTCGGCAGCTTTACTCACGTAGAATGTGTGCTGGAAACCGGCCGTACCCACCAAATCAGGGTACACATGAAATATATTGGTCATCCATTAGCGGGCGACCCGAAATATGGTCCGAGAAAAACCATGGACATCGAAGGGCAGGCATTGCATGCTGGATTGCTTGGATTCAACCATCCACAAACAGGAGAGTGGATGGAATTCGAGGCTCCGTTACCTGATGAATTGAAGCGCATTTTAGCGAAAATGAAAAAATGAGGTTGACAGCACACGACTATTTTGAAATAATCATTAATAGAAAATAAAGTGCAAAACTTCTTAATTAAATAATCTCCTTTAAAACAGCCCCGTGAGGCTGGAAAGGAACGGATATGATCGATGATGATAGCAGAAGTATATCCAAATCCCTTCTTTCCTTGCGGAAGAAGGGATTTTTTTATGTGCATACAGGCAGGAGGAGATACGATGAATAAAAAGGCTACAGTCTTAGATGATGCTGCAATCCGCAGATCGCTTACTAGAATAGCTCATGAAATTTTAGAAAAAAACAAGGGTGTAAAAGGCTTGATGCTTGTAGGGATAAAAACCCGAGGTGTACCGCTTGCTAAGCGCCTTCAAGAAAAGATCGCCCAAATCGAAGGGGTAGAAGTACCGATCGGGGAGCTGGATATTACCCTCTATCGGGATGACCTTTCCAATATCGATGAAAGTCGCGATCCACAGTTGAAAGAAACCAAAATAGGCGAGGATATTTCGGGGAAAACCCTTGTCCTTGTGGATGATGTCCTGTTTACTGGTAGAACGGTCCGGGCTGCGATGGATGCAATAGTTGACCAGGGAAGACCTGAACAAATCCAGCTTGCAGTTTTGGTAGATAGAGGCCATCGTGAGCTTCCGATTCGGGCTGACTTTATCGGGAAAAACATCCCTACCTCCAAGGAAGAAATTGTCGTGGTAGAACTGGATGAAACAGACAGCCGGGATGATGTAAGCATTTATGAAAAATAATAGAATAAACAATTGAGACCTTTAAATTGAGTCCCGTGAGGCTTGCAAGGTCGCGACAGGATACGTGTGTATTTTCGGCACGTCTACCTCCTTGCGGCCATGCAAGGAGGTTTTTTTATGGGCATAGCAACCAATGTCAGTGATTAAGAGAAAAGCTATGCAAACAACAGAGGAGGAAACAAAATGAGCAGTAAACAAATTGTCATGGACGTACAAGATATACCAAAAATTCACAAGTGGCTTACCTTAAGTTTACAGCACTTATTTGCCATGTTTGGATCAACGATTTTAGTACCTTTTCTAACAGGATTATCTCCAGCCATTGCCCTGGTTTCCAGTGGTTTGGGAACCTTAGCCTACCTGTTGATTACAAAAGGAAAAGTACCCGCCTATTTAGGTTCAAGCTTTGCCTTTATCTATCCATTGACTGTAGTCAGTGAGTCTAGCGGTATTCCTGGCGCGATGATCGGAAGCTTTTTAGCCGGTTTGGTTTACGGACTTATAGCTCTTTTAATCCGCACTTCTGGCCTGAACTGGTTGATGCGGATCCTGCCACCTATCGTCGTAGGACCTGTTATCATCGTTATCGGTTTGAGTCTCGCTTCTACAGCCATCGATATGGCAATGTATGTACCGGGACTGGATGAGCAAGTGTACAGCGGGAAGCATTTATCGGTCGCATTGGTAACATTGGCGATTACCATCATAGCAACCATGTTTTTCAGGGGGTTCTTCGGTCTGATACCGATTCTGACAGGGATTATCGGGGGATACGTATTCGCCTTGATTCAAGGCATTGTCGATACAAGTGAAATTGCTGCTGAATGGGCTTCTCTGACTTCTGCAGGTTCGATTGGCGAGTTTTTCGGAGCCTTATTTCAAAATCCCGGCTTTGTTCTGCCATTTATTGATTATTCGCCAATTGAGGTGATCAGTTGGCAGATTGCTTTCGCCATGGTTCCGGTTGCCCTTGTAACAATTGCAGAGCATACAGGAGATCAAATGGTTTTATCCAAGGTAGTTGGCCGGAATTTCATCAAACAACCGGGACTGCATCGTTCTATTCTTGGGGATGGTACAGCCACTATCATTGCGGCCTTTCTTGGTGGACCGCCAAACACAACTTATGGAGAAAATATTGGAGTGCTGGCAATAACGAGAGTATTTAGTGTATTTGTGATAGGAGGCGCAGCTTGTCTTGCCGTCCTGTTCGGTTTTGTCGGAATCATTACCTCCGTAATAGGTGCCATTCCTTCTGCGGTGATGGGCGGGGTATCGATTCTGTTATTTGGCATTATTGCCTCCAGTGGTCTGCGTATGCTGGTTGATAATCAAGTTGATTTAGGAGATAAACGAAATTTAATCATTTCTTCCGTGATTTTGGTAATCGGAATTGGCGGAGCGTTCGTTAAAGTAACGGATGATTTGCAGATTGCTGGCATGGCACTTTCAGCCATTATCGGTGTATTGCTGAACCTGATTCTTCCCGGAAAAGAAAAGGGATATGGGAATGGGAATATGTTCAGCGATACGGAGGAGGATCAAGAAGTCCGAAACAGGGCTTGATCTGGTTTAAGAATAGAGGGGCTGTACTCTTCTTGTAATAGAGAGGGACAGTCCCTTGTTATAAAAGGAGGAGAACTAACCAATGGATCACTTTTTATCTATGAAGGATTTATCCGAACATGAGATTTTACGGTTAATCAAAGAAGCAGAAGCAATAAAAGCAAAAAAGCATGAACCTTTTGGTAAGCAATTGTTTGCCGGAAATCTTTTTTTCGAACCGAGCACCAGGACGAAAATGAGCTTTACCATTGCTGAACGGAAGCTTGGGATGGAAAGTCTGGATTTCACTGGGGAATTCTCCAGTCTGCAAAAAGGTGAAAGCTTATATGACACGGCCAGAACCTTTGAAGCTTTAGGTGCTTCTGTACTGGTAATCAGGCATCCACTTGAAAATATGGCGGCAAAATTGGCAGCTGACTTGTCCATCCCCGTCATAAACGCCGGTGATGGAAAAGGGGAACATCCGACTCAGTCACTGCTCGACCTGATGACCATCTACCAGGAGTTCAACCGATTTTCCGGGCTGAGGATAGCGATAGCAGGTGATATCAAACATAGCAGAGTGGCCAGATCGAATGCTTTTGCTCTGAGAACCCTTGGTGCTGAAGTCTGTTTATCCTGCAAGCCGGAATGGGAGGACAGCTCGCTTCCTTATTCATATGTATCGATTGATGAAGCGGCAGAAACCTGTGATGCAATTATGCTGTTAAGAATTCAACACGAGAGACATGGGGAGGACAAAGGAATGGATCCTACAGATTATTTACAGCAATTTGGTTTGACAATCGAGCGGGAACGTAAGATGCAGCCACACGCAGTCATTTTGCATCCTGCCCCGGTCAATCGGGGCGTAGAAATAGAAGATGAACTGGTGGAAAGCCCAAAATCGAGAATTTTTAAACAAATGGAAAATGGCGTCTTTGCCAGAATGGCAGTTATCAAGCACTTATTAATAGATAGGGGGATTATCGATGCAGTTAACGTTGATCAACGGGATGCAATTGTCAGCAGATAATCAATGGAAATCTTGCGAAATAATGATTCAGGATGGGGTGATCACGCAAGTGGCAGAGAAGCTCGATCGTCATGCAGGAAAGGTGATAGATTGTGAGGGTCGATTGATCACGCCGGGTTTTATCGATGTGCACGTTCATTTAAGAGAACCTGGGGGAGAGGCAAAGGAGACAATTGCAACAGGGACTTTGGCTGCAGCACGAGGTGGCTATACGACTGTTTGTGCCATGCCAAATACTAGACCGGTTCCCGATAAAGTGGAGACGATGCATGAGCTTCAGATAAAGATTGAGGAAAACGCCCTGATTCGAGTGCTGCCATACGCCTCCATAACAGAAAGATTACTTGGAAAGAAACTGACCGATATGGAAGCTTTGGAGAAAGCCGGAGCTTTTGCTTTTACAGACGATGGTGTAGGAATTCAGTCGGCAGATCAAATGCTTCAGGCCATGGAACAGGCTGCGGCTATCGACAAACCGATCGTCGCCCATTGTGAGGATAATAGTTTGATACATAAAGGTGTCGTCCATGAGGGGCTGGTCAGTAAGAAGCTCGGGTTACCGGGAATCCCGTCGGTATGCGAATCTGTGCAAATAGCGAGGGATGTCCTTTTGGCGGAAGCTGCCGGCTGTCATTACCACGTCTGCCATGTCAGCACCAAAGAGTCTGTCCGTGCAATCAGGGATGCCAAACGGGCAGGAATTGCAGTGACAGCGGAAGTAACCCCGCATCATTTGTTACTGAATGAAGAAGACATTGTAAAGGATGACGCCAACTTTAAGATGAATCCGCCTCTGCGTTCACGGCAAGATCAACAGGCATTGCTTGAAGGATTGCTGGATGGCACAATCGATTTTATCGCAACCGACCACGCCCCACATACAAAGGATGAAAAAGACCGGGGTATTTTAGCTGGACCATTTGGCATTGTAGGGTTGGAAACTTCTTTTGCTCTCCTTCATAGCAAATTTGTGAAACAAGGATTCTTCTCTTTGAAGCAGTTGGTTGAGTGGCTGACAGTAAAACCTGCAGAGGTGTTCGATTTACCTTTTGGAAGGATGGAGGCTGGAGCGAAGGCAGATTTGACTATCCTTGATTTGGATGAGGAATGGATGATAGACAGTACCGAGTTTTCATCGAAAGGAAAAAATAGTCCTTTCACAGGGTGGAAGGTGACAGGAAAGCCGAAGTACACCATTTTTGGCGGTGAAATCGTTTATGAGGAGGATGAATATGTTCAAACGGCAGCTCGTACTTGAGGATGGAACAAGCTTCATAGGAAAAGGATTCGGAAGTGATCGACAAATAAGTGGAGAAGTTGTCTTCAATACAGGAATGACAGGATACCAGGAAATTCTGTCGGATCCTTCCTATTGCGGCCAATTGGTAACCATGACTTATCCTTTAATCGGAAATTATGGCATCAACCGCGATGATTTCGAATCGATAACCCCTTCGGTCCATGGACTAATTGTCAAAGAGGCTTGTGACTCACCGTCCAATTACCGATCGGAAGAAACGCTTGATCGTTTTTTGAAGGCGCATGATATACCCGGACTGGCAGGAATCGATACAAGAAAGCTGACTAGATTGATTCGGAACCATGGGACTATGAGAGGGCTGTTTACATCTGCTGATCATCCGGTTACAGATGCTTTACAACTGCTTGAACAGCAAAAGGTGTTTTCCAATCATGTCGAGCGGGTTTCCACTGTAAAACCGTACGTAGTTCCTGGACGAGGTAGAAGGATTGTCCTTGTCGATTTCGGAATGAAACATGGTATTTTGCGGGAACTGACCAAACGCAATTGCCATATTACCGTTGTCCCCTATCATTATTCGGCTGAAAAAATTAGAAGACTGAAACCGGAGGGGGTTATGTTATCGAACGGACCAGGCGATCCAAAGCATGTCCAGCTTGCTATTCAAATGATTAAAGAAATCATCTCTGACATCCCGATATTTGGCATTTGCCTAGGCCATCAATTGATTGCCCTTGCGTGTGGTGCAAACACAGAGAAACTGCGCTTCGGCCATCGAGGTTCCAATCATCCGGTTAAGGACTTGCAAACGGGCAAGACGGTCATGACTTCCCAAAACCATGGCTACACCGTTACGAAAGAATCGCTTGCTGACACAGACTTGGAACTGACGCAAATAGCATTGAACGATGGGACAGTCGAAGGACTTACCCATATACGTTTTCCGACTTTTTCGGTCCAATACCATCCAGAGAGTTCGCCGGGACCGGAAGATACTTATCAATTATTCGATCGATTTATTGCCAACATAGACGCCCATATTCCGGCTGAAAATAAGGAGGAAGAACGATGCCAAAGCGTACTGATATAAACAAGATTTTAGTGATTGGTTCCGGTCCAATTGTGATTGGGCAGGCAGCCGAGTTTGATTATTCGGGAACACAGGCATGTCAATCCCTGAAAGAAGAAGGATACCAAGTGATATTGGCGAATTCCAATCCAGCAACCATCATGACTGATGATACGGTTGCAGACACGGTTTATATGGAGCCACTGACTACGGAATTTCTTATTAAAATTATTCGCAAAGAACAGCCGGATGCAATTCTTCCTACATTAGGAGGACAAACGGGACTAAACATGGCAATGGCATTGGAGGAAACCGGCATTCTAGCTGAATACAATGTGGAATTGCTCGGAACGTCCCTTTCTGCCATCCGGAAGGCGGAAGACAGAGAAGTATTCCGCAGCTTGATGCATGAGCTCGGCGAACCTGTTCCGGAAAGCCAAATTGTCCATTCCATCGATGAGGCTCAGAAATTCGCTGAAAAAATCGGCTTTCCATTGATTGTTCGCCCTGCCTACACGTTGGGTGGAACAGGTGGAGGCATGTGCTATAACGAAAAAGAACTAGTCGAAATTACAAGAAACGGACTTGCTTTGTCTCCTGTTACACAATGCCTGGTTGAAAAAAATATTTCTGGCTTTAAAGAAATCGAATATGAAGTGATGAGAGACAAGCAAGACCAGGCGATCGTCGTCTGTAATATGGAGAATGTCGATCCAGTAGGTGTTCATACCGGAGATTCGATTGTAACGGCTCCTTCCCAAACGTTAAGCGACCGGGAGTATCAAATGCTGCGTAACGCTTCGTTGAAAATCATCCGGGCTCTCGAAATCGAAGGTGGCTGTAATGTGCAGCTGGCAATTGATCCGGAAAGCTTTCAATACTATATTATCGAAGTGAATCCGCGGGTCAGCAGATCCTCGGCCTTAGCTTCAAAGGCGACAGGGTATCCAATAGCCAAATTGGCGGCAAAGATTGCACTCGGATTAACGCTTGATGAAATGATCAACCCAATAACAGGAACTACCTATGCATGTTATGAACCTGCGCTTGATTATGTGGTCACTAAGCTGCCGCGCTTTCCGTTTGATAAGTTTGTAACCGGCAACCGCAGTCTTGGAACTCAAATGAAAGCTACCGGAGAAGTAATGGCCGTTGGTAGGAGTTTTGAAGAATCCCTTTTAAAGGGAGTCCGTTCCCTCGATATCGGAACGGAGGAACTATGGATGGAAAAATATACAGTTAAATCGCTGGATGAATTGTTTGCATGCCTGAAGCATCCAGATGATGAACGAATTTTTGTCATAGCCGAGGCTTTCCGCCGGGGCTGTACGGTGGCAGCGTTGTTTGAAGCCACGAAAATCGATCCTTTCTTTCTATCGAAGATTCATGGATTAATAAGATTGGAAGATAAAGTGGCAGTACATAAAAATAACTTGGAAGTATTGAAGGAAGCGAAACAAACTGGATTTTCAGATGTGCAGATTGCCAGGTTGTGGGAGACAAAAGTTGATGAGGTGTATAATCTGCGCCAGCAACATGGTCTGTTACCGGTTTATAAAATGGTCGATACATGTGCAGCAGAATTCGAGTCAGAAACGCCTTATTATTACAGTACCTTTGAAGAAGAAAACGAATCGATTGTTTCCGAACGACAAAAAGTACTGGTTATCGGCTCCGGTCCTATACGGATTGGCCAGGGGATCGAGTTTGATTATGCCACGGTACATTCCGTACTTGCTTTAAAACAGGCCGGTTACGAAGCGATCATCATGAATAGCAATCCGGAAACAGTCTCCACCGATTTTAGTATTTCGGATAAATTATATTTTGAGCCGCTGACACTGGAGGATGTTATGCATGTCATTGAGTGGGAGAAGCCGATCGGGGTAATTGTCCAATTTGGCGGCCAGACAGCAATCAATCTTGCCGAGGGGTTGCAGAGGAGAGGGGTCACTATTATGGGTACCAATCTGGAGGCTATTGACGCAGCTGAGAATCGGGACAAATTTGAACAGCTATTGAAGGAGCTGGATATATTGCAGCCCCAGGGAAAAAGCGTGCGTCATCTTGATCAGGCGATAGAAGCTGCTGAACAGATTGGTTATCCGGTGCTAGTCAGGCCTTCCTACGTTATTGGCGGGAGCCAAATGGAAATTGTTTATAACCAAGACGAATTAGCTGCATACCTCCAAAAGAGCAATCATATCAAACATACCCACCCGATATTAATCGATAAGTATTTAACCGGAATGGAACTGGAGGTCGATGCGGTAAGTGATGGGGAAAATGTTGTCATTCCCGGAATGATGGAACATATTGAACGGGCTGGAGTGCATTCTGGTGACTCTATTGCTGTCTATCCGCCACAGCGTTTATCAGATACCGCAAAGCAACAATGTGTGGATATTACCACGAAGCTGGCGAGAAGGCTTCAAGTAAAAGGTCTGATCAATATTCAGTTTGTCATTCATGAAAAGCAAGTCTATGTATTGGAGGTTAATCCCCGTGCAAGCAGGACCATTCCTTTCTTAAGCAAAATAACCGGTGTGCAGATGGCTGCACTGGCAACAAGGTGTATCCTGGGAGAAAGCTTGACAGAAGCAGGATTTGAAAATGGATTGCTTCCGGAGCAGTCTCAGGTCTCGGTGAAAGTGCCTGTATTTTCTTTTGCAAAACTTCGCAGTGTCGATACAATGCTCGGACCGGAAATGAAATCTACTGGAGAAGCAATCGGAAGGGACAAAACATTAGAAAAAGCCCTTTATAAAGGGCTGATCGCTTCTGGACTGTCAGTCCCGCAGGAGGGTGCAGTATTATTGACGGTTGCTGATAAAGATAAGCAGGAAATGATTGAAATAGCCAGCAGATTTCACCAACTCGGATTCAAACTTTACGCAACCGAAGGTACGGCAGAGTTCACTGCGAATGCAGGGATTCCTGTGCAAAAAGTCGGCAAAGTCGGCACTGCTGGAGAAACGGTTTTGTCTATTATCGAGGAGGGCAAGGTGCAGTTCGTGATCAACACGTTAACTTCTGGTAAACAGCCGCGCTCAGATGGTTTCCGGATCAGGAGGGAAGCAGTTGAACATGGCATTGCTTGCTTGACAAGCCTGGATACCGCCATGGCCATTTTAAATGTGATCGATTCAACTACATTTACGGCCCAGCCTGTGTCCCAAAAAAGGGGAGAATTGGTAATATGAAGCAGGCGGAATTAACCGTTTTGACAAACGAGAGAATTGCCGAAGGTACGTTTGAGATGCGTCTATCCTGTGAAGGAACAGGTTTTGACCTGGAGCCTGACCGGTTTATTCCCGGTCAGTTTCTCCATATAAAGGTAGGGGAAGCGGAAAGGCATATGCTTAGAAGACCAGTTTCTATCGCTGATTTTGATCATAACTGCATTTTAACGATTATATTTAAAGTTTCGGGAACCGGAACCGAGCAATTGAGTAAACAAACACCAGGGAGAAGGGTCAACGCGTTGCTTCCATGCGGAACCGGTTATCCGGTTGACAGCATGGAACTCGATACAGCGCTGTTAATAGGGGGCGGAATCGGGGTTCCTCCGCTATATTATCTAGGGAAAACATTGGCATCCAAGGGAACAAAGGTGCTTTCTGTTCTTGGCTTCCAGCAAGCAAGTCATGTCTTTTACAAGGAAAAATTTGAGGAACTCGGCCAAACCATCATTGTAACCGATGACGGGAGCGAGGGAGAGAAAGGGCTTGTAACGGACAGCTTAGCCCACCTGGAGGAAGACTTTGATTACTTTTTTTCTTGTGGACCAACACCGATGCTCCGAGCAGTTACAAACAAGCTTTCCGGTCGCAATGGCTATATTTCCGTTGAACAGCGGATGGGTTGCGGAATAGGTGCTTGTTATGCCTGTGTAGTGCCAACTAAGGAAGGAAACGGTTATAGAAAAATCTGCAAAGACGGACCAGTGTTTGCAGCCGGTGAGGTGACGCTATGATGTCATTAGAGACCGCTTTGCCTGGATTGCAGCTAAAAAATCCTGTCATGCCAGCATCGGGTTGCTTTGGATTTGGGCGGGAGTTCAGTGAATTATATGATTTGAATGCATTGGGAGCTGTCACGATCAAAGCTGCTACAGAAAAACCGAGGTACGGAAATGATACTCCGCGAGTTGCTGAAACCACTGCAGGCATGCTTAATGCTATTGGACTGCAAAATCCAGGAGTGGAGGCGATTTGTTCAGATGAACTACCGTTTTTGTCTCGATACAATACCCCAGTCATTGCAAATGTAGCTGGTGGGTCCATCGAAGAATACGTTAAGGTTGCCAAAAGGCTGGAAGAGACCGGCTTGGTACATGCATTGGAACTGAATATATCCTGCCCGAATGTAAGAGAAGGAGGAATCCAGTTTGGTATGGATCCGGCTCTTGCTTCCGAGGTAACAGCACAAGTAAGAGAGGCGGTTCTACTACCGGTTTATGTAAAACTGTCACCTAATACTGGCGATATAGTGAACATGGCTCAAGCCGTGGAAGCTGCTGGAGCGGACGGATTATCAATGATTAATACGCTGACAGGTATGCAGATCAACCTATCTGCACGTAAGCCCTTGTTGGCCAATCAAACTGGGGGGCTTTCCGGTCCTGCAATCAAACCGATCGCCATTCGAATGATTTATGAAGTAAAGCAGCACAGCAGCCTTCCAATCATCGGTATGGGTGGTATAACAAGTGCAGAGGATGTGCTCGAATTTCTTGTTGCAGGAGCAAATGCTGTAGCTGTTGGGACCGCCAACTTTCAAGATCCGTTTACTTGTGTGAACATCATTGACAGACTTCCTGCCGTATTGGAGAAGTACGGTTTCCATTCTGTTCAGGAAGCAATAGGGGGAGGGAATAACCGTGAAGCCGATTTATCTCGCGCTTGATTTTGCGGATTGGCAGGAAACGGAGTTGTTTATCCAAAGCAATCACCTTCAAGGGGTACCAGTTAAAGTAGGCATGGAACTTTTTTACCGGGAAGGACCAAAAGTGATTGAAAAATTGAAGGACAACGGCCATTCCGTGTTTTTAGATTTAAAATTACATGACATTCCGAACACAGTTTATCGAGCAATGAAAAATCTGGGTAAATTAGGAGTCGATTTAGTCAATGTCCACGCCTGGGGAGGAAGTGATATGATTCGTGCTGCCAAACAGGGATTCCTGGAAGGGAGCAGGCCGGGAAGTGATGGTAAATTAATCGCTGTTACCGTGCTGACTTCCATGAACACGCGGATACTTTCAGAGGAACTGGGGGTTCCGGCAGGTGTTGATGATGCAGCCCTTCATCTGGCCGTCCTTGCCAGGGACAGCGGAGCCGATGGTGTTGTTTGTTCACCATTGGAAGTTCCGATGATCAAACGGCACTGTGGATTTTCCTTTTATACTGTAACACCTGGTATCCGTTTAAAAAATGATGAGGATCAAGACCAACAGCGGATAACAAGTCCCGCTGAAGCAAGGGAATATGGCGCTGATGCCCTCGTCATAGGTCGCAGTGTCACCAGAGCTTTTGAGCCGAAAAGAACGTATGAGAAAGTGGTGAAGGAGTGGAATGATGGAAATGAAAAAGGAAATAGCTAAAGATTTACTCCACATCGGAGCGGTAAAAATTAGTCCGGACCAGCCATTTACTTGGAGTTCGGGCATTAAATCGCCAATTTATTGCGATAATCGGTTGACGATGTCTTATCCTGAAATACGGAAAAAGATTGCCAAGTCTTTCAGCCAAATGGTTGATGAGCTCGAAAGATCGCCAGATGTGATAGCCGGGTGTGCAACTGCCGGTATCCCCCATGCAGCCTGGTTAGCTGATCTGCTTGGATTACCTATGGTTTATGTCCGTTCCAAACCAAAGGGTCATGGAAAAGGCAACCAAATCGAAGGGAAAATAGAGAAAGGTCAGCGCGTGATTGTAATAGAAGATTTAATTTCAACTGGTGGCTCTGCTCTAAAAGCAATTCAAGCATTACAAGAGGCTGGAGCAGAAGTCGATGCGGTATTCGCCATCTTTACATATGGAATTTCCGGTGCTGATAAAGCCTTCACTCAACAAGGAATAAAATTATCTACCATTTCGGATTTTGACTCTTTAGTAAACTCCCTGGAGGAGGTAGAAGGATACACAAAAAATGATCGTCAGCAACTGCTTGATTGGCGCGATAGCTTTTCATTGGCAAGTGCCCCATTCCTAACGGTTTAAGAAAAGGAAGGTTGTCCGTTTCCTGGATTGATTGTTTAGCTAGACGAGTTAGGTGGTACATGTATTAATGAAATGGAGAAAAAAGTCCACCAAAGTCTACAAAAGGAGTGACAGATATGCAAAACCAACAACAAAACGGAAATAAACTAATCGTAGGTATGGCTGCTGGTGCATTGGCAGGTGCTGCCTTGGCAATGCTAAACTCCAATACACGGTCCAATGTGAAACAAAATGTGAGCGGAATGAAAGAGTCGATGACCAGTCTCGCAAGCGATGTAAAAGAAAATCCGAGAGAAACAAAGGATCAGCTGATGGAAAGGGTAAAAGCAGCCAGCGATGTACTAAAGGATGCTGCCAACAATGTCCAGGAGCTTTATAATAAAGTCAACGGGGATTTTAAAAATGAACTGAAAGACGTACAAAACGATACCCAAGAGGCTGTATCAACTGCTAAAGAGGTAGGCAGCAAAGTCAAGGATGCGAAAGAACAGTTGGTAAACGGTTCTGGTTCTTCCGAATCAAGCCAATATAGTCAACCTCATTAAGTATCGAAAAAGAATAGCGCCCGCGGTTCTGATAGGGAACCATGGGCGCTTTTTATGTGGAGGCAGCCATCTAAACATTTTAGAAAAGTTTGTTAACATAGGGTTTCTATTTAATTTTTTTCAAGGGATGCAATCGCAATTTGTTCCACGGTTCCGATCCCGTTATCACGGATTTTCACTTCCATTTCGACTCTGTCACCCTGCTGTAAGAAGATGGCAAGCGGTGCTTTACTGGCATTCACGGTGTAAATCGTCGTGTCATCATTCAATATAAATTGAACAGACTGTCCTGAAGATGTGGAGGTAACCAATGAACGATTCACCTCGCCACTTATTGTCTCTAATTCGACATCTTCGCTAGCTTCTGGGTTACTAGTCTCTTGTGCCAACTGCATGCGGTAGGCTGCCAAGGTCTCCTGGGCGGTTTCTCCGAATACGACAAAGTCGGAATCATTAGCTTTGATATAGGCGTATTGCTTGAACAGTCCATTTGGATCCAATACATTCACGATCCAAGTTGGATTCCCGTCGACATTGTACAAAATAGGCATAGATCCTTCCCAATTCTTTTCAGGAAATTCTTTGTTTACGATTTGTTTAGCCCCTTTACTATCCATGATACCGTTATTGTTCTTGCCATTATAATAGGTCAACTCTGCAGTCCTCGCATTAATAAGTGTATAACCTAAAGCAGAGTCGATATTTTCCTTAGGAGAGGCCATATCCGTAAAGTAATACATTTCCCCTTTATTGTCGAAAATAGGTGTGACGATATTTTCTGTCCCGGATTCATTCGGTATTTTGACATCCTTTTTCCCGAATAAGGCATTTAACCATCCATGTACATATTTACCAAAATAATTGTTCTGTTTACCAGCCATTTCTGAGCTGACAGGACTATCGATGAAGGCTGGTGCTTCTTTAGGATCATAGATTTGCAAATCTCCGGATACCGGGTCGACTACTGCTACTTTTAATTGATCCATATCTGGTTTGTTCGTTAGCTTGATCGGTTTATACAAGGTTTGAATATACCAAGGCTTTCCTTCATCATCCACCTCAATCTGTGCTTCGCCACTCTGCACATAATTGGGATGTTCATTATAAATGGTCCGCTGTACGTTATGGTTAAAATAGCTTGAATTGGTGTATTGCATTTTACTTTGGACGAATTCAGGCTCCGCGTTTATATCGGCGGCTGGAATGGTGAAAAAGCCCTCTGTCTCTTTTCCGCGAAGATATTTCCAAAGGCCGGTGAATTCGACAGGTGCAACATACATAATTTCATTATCTATTTTTTGCACTTGCAACTTACCTAAATCATAGAACTGAGTGTTCGGGACAACACTCATTGCTTTTTGTACTTTATTACGAGCGGATTCCGGTGAAACAGTAACAGGCGTATCCTCTTCATCAAATGGTTCTGCTTCTCCAGACTCTTGTTTGGCAATCGATTGATAAGAGTTATCGAGTGCTGCCAAGCCAATAAAAAAGCTGACTGGAAGAGCCAGTATCACAAGAATGATTAAAAATCCGGATGCGGACCGGTGAGGCTTTTTATAGGAAAAAGGCATGCCGATTTTGTAATAGAGAAGTGGAACAAGCACCAGACAAACGATAAAGTTCTCGACTAAAAGGTTTGGTACTGTCAGTGCCGGCAATGCAAGGTAATTGAAAAGGCCGCATAGAACAAAGCCTGCAAGGAAAATAATAATCCAGTTTAGAATCATCCCTGGTGTCTTCTTTTTTCTTATGAGGGCTAATGCGCTAAATAAGAAAAATAAAGGAAAGGATAAAATAGTTGCCAGTAGTATTCCCATCATGTAAATTCTCCTAACTATTAATCTTGATAATTGCTGCAGCTTATCTATCTTTACGGATAAGACGAGGGTTATGTTTCATTTTTTAAGTAAATATAATTAGCGGAAGTCATGGCATAGGGCAGGAATTTGATTGATATAAACCCCTTCAAGAATTAGATAAACTTTCTGTTTTATGAGAAGTACCTTACAACGCTACGGCAAGATACTACGCTTTCCACGGGCACGGCTTCAACTTCCTCAGAAAGCACCAAACGCTTTCTTGCGGGATTTTCAGCTCGTGCTGTTCCCGTAGGAGTCTCCGTATCTTGCCTTCGCTAAGTAAGATACTCTGATCAAAGAGGAAAGGATACAATTTTAACAAAGCTGTTTTCATAGAGTGGATAACCAAAACCAAACGTTTAATGTTTCTAATTTTCTCTTTAAATGAACGGGGGTCAACACGTCACATCTTTAAGTTGAAGATTCACAATAGAAAAACCGAACGAGTTCGAGTGCTTAATCGGTGGCTTTCCCAAAAGTGGGGGCCATTGATATCGACTCATCGTTCGGTTTCTGCTTTGGTCACTATGCTGTTTTCCCGGACATGTAACTTACTGCGGTTTTTTCTTTAATTTTTCAATTAAATCAGCTTCAGGCGTCACAAACAACGTTTTCTGATTATCATACGTGACGTATCCCGGTTTGGCTCCATTCGGCTTTTTAACATGACGAATCAATGTATAATCTACCGGAACAGACGAAGAATTCTTTGATTTGCTGAAGTTTGCAGCCAGTTGTGCTGCCTCATACAACGTTTGTTCGCTTGGATTGCGATCCCGGATGACTACATGGGAACCGGGAATATCCTTTGTGTGAAGCCAAATGTCATCCCGTGCTGCCAAACGGTTGGTCAAGTATTCGTTTTGTTTGTTGTTCTTCCCGACAAGAAGCAGGGTGCCATCGGTCGCGTAGAACTGCTCGGGATCCGGTTTTGCCGGTTTGTTGTTCTTTTTTCGTTGGGCCGGCTTTGTTTTTAAATAACCTTCTTCCCGAAGTTCCTGCCGTATTTCTTCAATATCCTGTTCTCTCGCACCTTCAATTTGCTGAATAAGATCATCCAAATAGTTTATTTCCTTCTCTGCTTTAGAAATTTCTTCGATAACTACTTGTTTCGATTTTTTTAATTTTTGATAGGTTTTAAAGAAACTCTGGGCATTTTCACTCGGTGTTTTATTGGCATTCAACTCAATGGTAATTTGCTTTTGCTCCGGGTCATAATAATCTATTACTTCTACTTTTCTGTCACCTGTTTTTACCAAGTGCATATTAGCCGTCAGCAATTCACCAAGCCGCTGATACTTATCGGCTTGTTCGGCCTTTTTCAACGTTTGCTCGTGTTTTTTGATTTTACGGATATTTTTGTCCCGTTCATTTTTTAAGAAGCGCGAAAGGTCTCCGGACTGTTGCTTCACACGATCCCGTTCCGCTTTGCCGGAATAATAGGTATCGAGCATTTGACTCACGGAATCATAGTTGACAGGTTTACCGGCTTTTGAATCAAGCGGCAACACATAAAAGTCCTCTTTGTTTTCCCGATAAATTCCGGGTTGATAATCGTGTTCCAGAAGGTTGGTCTGTATTTCTGTAAAAGCCTGGAGAAAAGCATCGCTTCCACCGAGCCCTGCCCGATGAACGATTTCTTTGGCGATTACCGGAGAAAAACCCATGAATTGATTCACGANTCACATCTTTAAGTTGAAGATTCACAATAGAAAAACCGAACGAGTTCGAGTGCTTAATCGGTGGCTTTCCCAAAAGTGGGGGCCATTGATATCGACTCATCGTTCGGTTTCTGCTTTGGTCACTATGCTGTTTTCCCGGACATGTAACTTACTGCGGTTTTTTCTTTAATTTTTCAATTAAATCAGCTTCAGGCGTCACAAACAACGTTTTCTGATTATCATACGTGACGTATCCCGGTTTGGCTCCATTCGGCTTTTTAACATGACGAATCAATGTATAATCTACCGGAACAGACGAAGAATTCTTTGATTTGCTGAAGTTTGCAGCCAGTTGTGCTGCCTCATACAACGTTTGTTCGCTTGGATTGCGATCCCGGATGACTACATGGGAACCGGGAATATCCTTTGTGTGAAGCCAAATGTCATCCCGTGCTGCCAAACGGTTGGTCAAGTATTCGTTTTGTTTGTTGTTCTTCCCGACAAGAAGCAGGGTGCCATCGGTCGCGTAGAACTGCTCGGGATCCGGTTTTGCCGGTTTGTTGTTCTTTTTTCGTTGGGCCGGCTTTGTTTTTAAATAACCTTCTTCCCGAAGTTCCTGCCGTATTTCTTCAATATCCTGTTCTCTCGCACCTTCAATTTGCTGAATAAGATCATCCAAATAGTTTATTTCCTTCTCTGCTTTAGAAATTTCTTCGATAACTACTTGTTTCGATTTTTTTAATTTTTGATAGGTTTTAAAGAAACTCTGGGCATTTTCACTCGGTGTTTTATTGGCATTCAACTCAATGGTAATTTGCTTTTGCTCCGGGTCATAATAATCTATTACTTCTACTTTTCTGTCACCTGTTTTTACCAAGTGCATATTAGCCGTCAGCAATTCACCAAGCCGCTGATACTTATCGGCTTGTTCGGCCTTTTTCAACGTTTGCTCGTGTTTTTTGATTTTACGGATATTTTTGTCCCGTTCATTTTTTAAGAAGCGCGAAAGGTCTCCGGACTGTTGCTTCACACGATCCCGTTCCGCTTTGCCGGAATAATAGGTATCGAGCATTTGACTCACGGAATCATAGTTGACAGGTTTACCGGCTTTTGAATCAAGCGGCAACACATAAAAGTCCTCTTTGTTTTCCCGATAAATTCCGGGTTGATAATCGTGTTCCAGAAGGTTGGTCTGTATTTCTGTAAAAGCCTGGAGAAAAGCATCGCTTCCACCGAGCCCTGCCCGATGAACGATTTCTTTGGCGATTACCGGAGAAAAACCCATGAATTGATTCACGATTTGCTGGTCCAGTTTGCCGGCATTAAAATCGAGCTTCCGTACAAACTCCTCTTTATCGAGTTTTAGAGGGTTGGTTTTACCATGGTCAGGAGGAAGTTTGTAGACACTTCCAGGCATGATCGTCCTGTAACGGTTTTGTGCAGGCGGTACATGCTTGATACTGTCCTGAATGGTTTCTTTTTGTCTGTCGATCAACAGAATATTACTGTGTTTTCCCATTACTTCCATAATCAGCGATTTCTCGGTTTCATCACCGATTTCATTTTTTCCTCTAAAATGAAGCATGACGATTCGTTCATTTTCATATTGGACGATTTCCTGTAAAAAACCTCCAGATAAATGCTTTCTTAACAGCATGCAGAACATCGGTGGCGTTTTGGGATTCTCGTATATATCTTCCGTCAAATGAAATCGTGCATAACTTGGGTGGGCGGACAACAGCAATGACTTGTTGCTTCCGTTACTTCTGATTGTCAAAATCAGTTCTGTTTCAGTTGGTTGATAAATTTTTAGTAGCCGCCCTGCTGCCAGTTCTTTGTGTAATTCATGTACCGCAGCCCGGGTGACTATTCCATCAAAAGCCATGGAATCACCTCGTTCGTAATTATAGCATTTTTTAGGACGAGTCTGAATACATATACAACAGACAGACTAGGATTTGGAGGAATGCGATGTGAAATGGTACCAATTAAAATCGGAGGAAACAGCACAAAAACTAGGAGTCGATCTAGAAAAGGGACTTTCAAATGCGGATGCGGAAAATAGAAGGAAAAAAATGGGCGCCAATGTCCTGGAGGATGGAAAACAGACACCTCTGTGGCTTGTATTCCTGAAACAGTTTCAGGATTTCATGGTGCTCGTCTTATTAGCTGCTACACTCGTTTCCGGCATGCTCGGAGAATATATCGATGCGATCGCCATCATGGTTATTGTCTTGATCAATGGTTTTATTGGATTCTTCCAGGAACAACGTGCAGAGAAATCACTTGCCAAACTGAAAGAACTTTCGGCTCCGCTTGCCCATGTGAAAAGAGAAGGTGAGTGGATCAAGATACCTTCCAAAGAGATTGTAGTCGGAGATTACATTAAAATATCCAGCGGAGACAGGGTGCCGGCGGATGTCCGGTTGACGAAGATGTCAAGTTTGGAAATGGAGGAATCTGCTTTAACAGGAGAATCATTACCTGTAGCAAAAGCAACCGCTGCTATGGGGAAGGGCCATTTGGAGCCGCAGGACCAGAAAAATATGCTGTTTATGGGGACACTGGCAAGCAGAGGAACTGGAGAGGGCATCGTCGTTGCAACGGGAATGAATACTGCCGTGGGCCAAATCGCTTCCTTGTTGGTAAAAACGGAACAGATGGCGACTCCATTAGAGAAGAAATTGGCAGAACTCGGGAAAATACTAATTATCATCGCCCTTTTATTAACCCTTTTTGTTGTTGTAATTGGAGTTTATCAGGGCCATCCGCTATATCAAATGTTTTTAGCCGGCGTTTCATTGGCAGTAGCTGCTATTCCGGAAGGACTTCCGGCAATCGTAACGGTGGCATTGTCCTTGGGAGTCCAACGGATGATCAAACGGAAAGCAATCGTGAGGAAGCTATCCGCTGTGGAAACACTAGGCAGTGCATCGGTGATATGCTCTGATAAAACCGGAACGATGACAGAAAACCAAATGACGGTAAAAGAAATATATATGCCTGGTAAATGGTATCACGTCACCGGTGAAGGGTATGACACCAATGGTGCTTTTTTCGAAGGCAAAAAAGAAGTACTCCCGGACCAGCTCCGTTCCATGATGCTTTTTGGAACCATTTGCAATCATGCCTCGCTAGTGGACAAAAAAGGAAAATGGACAGTGGATGGCGACCCGACAGAAGGGGCAATCCTGGTGGCTTCACGCAAAGCCGGGGTGACAAAGGAGGCAGCCGCCTCCTTTAAAATCATTAAAGAAATTCCTTTTGACTCAGATAGAAAACGGATGACAGTCCTGGTCGAGGATGAGAAGCAAAACCGATTTGCCATAACAAAAGGAGCACCCGACGTGTTATTGGAAAGGACTGCATTTATTGTAGATGGGCAGCGAAGAGCAATGAAGGCGGCAGACCGTTCCGCCTTCGAACAGGCAGTATCGAGAATGGCGGGAAATGCACTGCGAACGATTGCCATTGGTGTGAAATCTGTTCCATCTGACCAGATTCCCGACGATTTCAGCCTTGAAAAAGATTTAACCTTGCTCGGTATTACAGGGATGATTGACCCTCCACGCAAGGAAGTAAAAGGGGCAATAGCCGAGTGCCGGCAAGCTGGTATAAAAACAGTGATGATTACAGGCGATCATGCTCTAACCGCCAGAGCGATAGCCAGGGATTTGGAGCTTTTACCCGAAGATGGACTGGTGCTGGAAGGGAGCCAGCTCAGTACGATGAATGAAAAGCAGTTAAGCGAGGTTATTGATGATGTTTACGTGTTTGCAAGGGTAACACCGGAGCATAAATTGAAAATTGTCAAAGCCTTTCAGAAAAAGGGACATGTCGTAGCAATGACTGGTGACGGAGTAAACGATGCACCAGCCATCAAGGCTAGCGATATTGGCATTAGCATGGGCAATAGCGGGACAGATGTAGCAAAAGAAGCATCCTCTCTAGTATTGCTGGACGACAATTTTGCAACCATTAAGTCTGCCATCAAAGAAGGACGAAATATATACGAAAATATTCGGAAGTTTATCCGTTATTTACTCGCTTCCAACGTAGGTGAAATTCTCGTCATGCTTTTTGCGATGCTGCTCGCTTTACCGCTGCCTCTAATTCCTGTTCAGATTCTTTGGGTCAACCTGGTTACAGATGGTCTGCCGGCAATGGCGCTCGGACTTGACCAGCCAGAGCAGGACGTCATGCGCCGGAAGCCGCGAAGCCCTAAGGAAGGAATATTTTCTCGTGGGCTTGGTTTTAAAATTATCAGCCGTGGGCTATTGATTGGTCTGGTGACGCTCGTTGCGTTTATGACTGCCTACCAGGACAACCCTGACAACCTCCGATATGCCCAGACGATGGCTTTTACGACATTGGTGATGGCTCAATTGATTCATGTATTTGATTGCCGGTCAGAGCGCTCCGTATTTTCCAGGAATCCCTTTCAAAACCTCTATCTGGTCGGAGCTGTTATCTCTTCGATGTTGTTATTGCTAGTTGTACTTTATGTAGATCCACTGCAGGAAGTTTTTCACACGATGGACTTGTTGTTAAAAGATTGGGTGCTGATCATTGCGCTCTCCGCAATTCCGACAGTACTTTTCGGTTTCACAAAAAAATAAAGTGTATGCGAAAGAAACAAAGGGACTTTGACAAATGCATCGTGACCAATATAAGAGCCGGACGTTCACCAATTCGTTCGGTTTTTTTGGTAGAAGGTAGACCGTTCTAGCATTCACTTTTAAAAAGAGCAACGCTCCACTCCGGCAAGGTACTTCGCTTTTCGCGGGCACGGCTTCAGCTAACTTGGCAAAGAAGAATGCTTTGCCAAGTGGATCTTCAGCTCGCGTTCATCCCCCCGCGGGAGTTTGTGTACCTTGCCTCTGTTCGTTGGAGATACTTTCTTTTCTGGCATGATTTCCGTGTTGTCATTGAAGTTAAGGGTAGAAAGTGAAGCCGCATAAAAACAAGGAGTACTTCTTTATCCATTTTATACTGTTGGTCAGCCCCTTTATATTTCGAATAATAAGGGTCCCCTATATGCTGCCTTTACGTCTTCGACACTGTTTGGGATCCCAATCAGCAATAGAAGAATACGGTTCTATTCAACTTGTCTTGTTGATGGAAATTAGACAACGAAAACGTAACGAAGGCAAGATACGGAGACTCCTAAGGGAACAGCACGAGCTGAAAATCCCGCAAGAAAGCGTTTGGTGCTTTCTGAGGAAGTTGAAGCCGTGCCCGTCCGAAAGCGTAGTGTCTTGCAGTAGCGATACGAAGCACGCATCAAACAACAGGATAAAAGAAAGTCTATCTAAGGAACAAAAAAACGGAATTAAGTTGGATTGGTAGTTTTAATTCGTACGTTATTTACTTTGGTGCTTTTCTTTTGTCCTGGCTTCTTTGTTGTATGGCCAGATTCGATCTGATAAGGAAAATGTCCAGCCTATTCTCAGTGATTAATAGGTTAGATGATAGGCAGAATGATAAAATTTTGTTATGATAAAGTATGGTTGATTGCAGTGGTTGGAAAAAAAGAATCTTACGAAACGGATTCAGTTTTAGCAAAAAGGCGTGATATCATGGTTCGGAGTATGACAGGCTATGGCAGAAAGGTATGTGCCATTGATCGAATGGATATTACTGTAGAAATAAGGAGTGTCAATCACCGTTTTTTAGATATTTCAGCTAAAATCCCGCAGACCATTTTATACTTGGAAGAGGAAATAAAGCAGAAAATCAAGGAATATTTCAACAGGGGGCGCGTAGAAGTTCACATCCATCTAGAGGGGGGCGCATTGGTTAGCAGAAACCTCGTAGTTGATTGGAAATTGATGGATCAATACATAGAGCACTTACGAACCATAAAGGATACATATCATCTGGCTGGTGAAATCCCCCTTGAAATGGCGACCGGGATTTCTGATTTGTTCCAAGTCGAAGAAGTGGGACAGGAGTTCGACGGATTGTCCGAATCGCTTCTCGAAACCGTACAAGGTGCCTGCAGCCAGGCATATCAAATGCGAGAGAAGGAGGGCGGTGAATTAGCTAAAGATTTGCTGTCCAGGGTTGAAAACATTGAAAAGCTTTCAAAATGGTTGGGAGAACGACGAGATATTGTTATAATGGAGTATCGAGATAGAATAATCAATCGGATTCAAGACTATTTGCAAGGTGAAATCAAGGAAGATGCGAGAATTATCCAAGAGGCTGCTTTACTCGCAGAGAAGGGCGACATAACGGAGGAGGTAACCAGGCTCTTAAGTCATGTGAACCAATTCAGACATACGCTTCTTCAGCAAAGTTCGGTTGGCAGGAAACTAGATTTTATCGTTCAGGAGATGCACCGGGAAACGAATACGATTGGTTCTAAATCGAACGATATACAGATTAGCGAGAAGGTCGTCGATTTAAAAAGCGAAATAGAAAAAATCAAAGAGCAGGTTCAAAACATTGAATAATGTTTCAGCCGATTGTATAAGGTTCCATTTACGGTAATGAAAAATAGTGAGACTGGGCAGAGAACCTGGAAAAGGGGGAATACATGGTGAGCTTGCGATTGATAAATATAGGATTTGGCAATGTGGTTTCGGCCAATCGGATTATTTCGATTGTTTCGCCGGAATCCGCTCCAATCAAGAGAATCATAACAGTAGCACGAGATAATAATAAATTGGTGGACGCCACGTATGGTCGACGTACAAGGGCAGTCATTATAACGGACAGTGATCATGTCGTGTTATCAGCTGTCCAGCCGGAAACAGTTGGACAACGGGTGATCAGTAATGATGAGATTTCGGATGAATAGCTAGGAGGAAGCATTTTGATCAAAGAGAAAGGGATATTATTTATTTTGTCAGGACCTTCGGGTGTTGGAAAAGGGACTGTAAGAAAGGCTTTGTTCGAAAAAGATACGGAATTGAAATACTCTATTTCCATGACTACTCGAGGTAAACGTGAAGGAGAAGTCGATGGTGTCGATTATTTCTATAAAACGAGGGATGAATTCGAGGAGTTAATAAACGGCAACCGCTTGCTGGAGTATGCAGAGTATGTCGGGAATTATTATGGCACGCCTCGTGATTATGTGGAAGAGACGCTGGATTCTGGGAAAGATGTGTTTTTGGAAATCGAGGTCCAGGGAGCACTTCAGGTTAAGAAAAATTTCCCGCAAGGTGTGTTCATCTTTTTGTTTCCACCAAGCCTGCAAGAACTTGCGAACAGAATCATCAATAGGGGAACGGAGACAGAGGATATTGTGAACAACAGATTGACAGAAGCCAAAAAAGAAATTGAAATGATGGATGCTTATGACTATGTTGTCGTAAATGATCAAATAGACAAAGCTGTCGATAAAATACAATCAATCGTAAAGAGTGAACATTGTAAACGCGACCGAGTCGCAAAACAATATAAAAAAGTACTGGAGGCTGAACTGGGATGATGTTAGAACCGTCTATCGACGCACTGCAAGAGAAAATCAACTCGAAATATACGTTGGTGACACTTTCTGCTCGGCGAGCCCGTCAAATGCAGGAAACAAAAAGTTATTTGGTAGAAAAGCCGAAATCAAACAAGTATGTAGGTATCGCCCTGGAAGAAATCCAGAATGAAAAACTTACATTCAGCCGGGACGAAGAGTAGATAGTTCACGGTTTCGGTTATGATATTTTTCCCCGTGAAGAGGAAACCATTATCCGCCCTTGCTGCCTTCCAGCTGCAAGGGCTTCCTTTTGTTAACGAGGCGGTTTCCGATGGGTATCCGTATTGGCCATTCGGAGAGAATACACAGTAACCAATTTGCTTGACTGCAATCTGGCCGGATATTCGTATTATGGCTTTACAATTATCAAAAAAATATAGCTGATCGATGCAGAAATAGCAAAATGTTGCAGCAGTTTGTTGCATGAAAGGGGAGAATAATATGGTTAACGGCAAGAAAATCGTCTTGGGAGTAACAGGTGGCATTGCTGCTTATAAGGCTTGCACACTGACAAGCAGGTTGACGCAGGCTGGAGCCGACGTGAAGGTAGTGATGACGGAAAGTGCAGCCAAGTTTGTATCACCTTTGACGTTCCAGGCACTTTCACGGAACCCCGTTTTTACAGACACATTTGATGAAAAAGATCCCGCAAAGATAGCCCATATAGACCTTGCTGATTGGGCCGATCTTGTTTTGATAGCGCCTGCGACAGCAAATATCATTGGAAAAATGGCGAACGGGTTGGCGGATGATATGTTGTCCACGATGCTACTGGCAACCCAGGCTCCTGTCTATATCGCTCCTGCCATGAATGTCCATATGTATGCTCATCCTGCAGTAATAGAAAATATGAAAACTTTGGAAGGATGGAGGTACCGTTTTATAGAACCTGGAAATGGATTGCTTGCCTGTGGTTATGTTGGCAAGGGACGCCTCGAAGAGCCCGAAGCGATAGTCGAAGTCATCAAAGATGACTTGAATAAGCGAGAGACAACTCCCACCTTGAAAGGAAAGCGGGTACTCGTATCTGCAGGACCGACTAAAGAAAAAGTCGATCCGGTTCGCTATTTTACCAACCATTCCAGCGGGAAAATGGGATTTGCCATCGCATCCGAAGCAGCTAAGATGGGGGCGGAAGTGACGCTGGTAACTGGCCCTGTAGGCTTAGAAACTCCTGTTGGTGTCCGGAGGATTGACGTTGAGTCAGCCGAGCAAATGTATCAGGCTATGCTGGAACAATATGAAGGAAAAGATATTGTCATCAAAGCGGCAGCCGTTGCAGATTATCGTCCGGCTTTAACCTATGAAGAAAAAATGAAGAAACAACCAGGTGCCTGGACAGTAGAAATGGAAAGAACGAAAGATATTTTACTAGAATTGGGAAAACGGAAACAGAGTCAATACCTGGTGGGCTTTGCTGCAGAAACAACGGACCCTCTGGAATACGGCCGGAAAAAACTCGAATCGAAAAACCTGGATGCGATCGTCGTCAACAATATAAAAACAACAGGTGCAGGTTTTGGGTCCGATACCAATGCAGTTACGTACATTTCCAAACATGGATTGGAAAAAACGATAGAGCTTGCAGCAAAGACGGAAGTGGCAAAGCAATTGTTGGTATTGATCGGGTCGACCATGAAGGATGAGAGCCGGTGAATATTGCCAAAGTAGTGGTAGATGTACCTGCAAGTCAAACCAATCGTTTATTCGATTATCTGGTCCCCGACCATTTCGTTGGTACTGTTCGTCCCGGAATGCGGGTGATCGTTCCATTTGGCCCTCGTAAAATCATGGGCTTTGTATTGGAACTGACAGATCGTTCAGACTTTGACCGGTTAAAAAATATAAGTGAAGTGATGGATGTTATCCCCGTCCTGACCCCGGAGCTATTGGAGCTTGGAAAATGGATTTCGGAGAAGACACTTAGTTTTTATATTTCCGCCTACCAGGCAATGCTGCCGCAAGTACTAAAAGCGAAATATAAAAAAGAATTGCAGCGGTTGACTGATGATACGTTGCCTGTTGCTTTAGAGGAAATCTTTGCAGGTCGCGATGTTCTTGCCTATGAAGAGTTCGTAGAGCGGCAGGGGAGTCTGGCAGCATTACAAAAAGCGATCCAAGAGGGTTTAATTGAAGCCCGTTATCTGGTTAAGTCAAAAGAAACCAAAAAAACGGAAACCATGATAAAGGCTGAAAAAAGTTCCATGGAATTAGAAGCAGCCATTGCCGAACTTCCTCCACAGGCTTCCAAACAAAAAGAAATACTTTCTTATATGGCGGAGATTTCAGAACCAGTTAGCCAGAAAAAGCTGTGTTCCATTCTGCAAACAACTAGGGCAACCATTAAGCAGTTAATAGCACGTGGTCTGCTGTCCGATTATCAACAGGAAGTATATCGCAATCCGTATGAAGATGAAAACTATCAACGGACGCTCCCATTACAGTTGACGGAAGAACAGGCGGAAGCCATCGCCCCGATAAAAAATGACATAGCCGCCGATAAGCATGATGTGTTTTTACTGCACGGGGTTACTGGGAGCGGAAAAACAGAAGTATATCTGCAGTCCATTCAGAAAGTTATTGACAAGGGACAAGAAGCCATCGTATTAGTGCCGGAAATTGCCCTGACGCCCCAGACGGTCCAGCGGTTCAAGGGACGGTTCGGATCGAATGTGGCCGTCCTGCATAGTGCGCTTTCTGCAGGTGAGAAATTTGATGAGTGGCGGAAAATTCAACGAAAAGAAGTACAGGTCGTGGTCGGAGCGCGCTCTGCCGTATTTGCCCCGTTCGAAAACCTTGGCATCATTATTATCGATGAAGAACACGAAACTAGTTACAAGCAGGAGGATCATCCACGCTACCATGCCAGAGATGTGGCTATTTTCCGCGGAAAGTACCATCACTGTCCGGTAGTGCTAGGCAGTGCTACTCCGTTACTGGAAACTTATGCGAGAGCTCAAAAGGGAGTTTATCAGCTGCTGACGTTAAACAAGCGGATGAATAATGCAAGCATGCCTGCCGTCGATTTGGTAGATATGCGGCAAGAACTGCATGAAGGCAACCGTTCGATGTTTTCAAGACGGCTAAAAGAAGCGATAGAGGACCGGTTGGAGAAAAAAGAGCAAATCGTACTATTTCTCAACAGGCGCGGTTACTCTACTTTTGTTATGTGCCGTGACTGTGGACATGTTGTCGAGTGTCCTCATTGCGACATAGCTTTAACCTATCATCGCAAAAATGAAAGACTGAAATGCCATTATTGTTCTCATGAAGAACCAATGCCCGCTCAATGTCCTTCTTGTCAAAGTGATACAATCCGTTATTTCGGTACAGGGACACAAAAGGTGGAGGAATCACTCACAAAACTCCTACCCCATGCCCGCATCATCCGGATGGATGTGGATACGACCAGGAAAAAAGGGGCGCATGAGAAACTGTTGAATCAGTTCGGCAATGGGGAGGCGGATATCTTGCTGGGTACCCAAATGATTGCCAAGGGGCTGGACTTTGCCAATGTCACACTTGTAGGCGTATTGGCTGCAGACTCTCTCCTCCATCTGCCGGACTTTCGGGCGGCCGAGAAAACATTTCAACTATTAACACAGGTCAGCGGCAGGGCTGGTCGCCATACCCTGCCGGGAGAAGTAGTCGTTCAGACATACACGCCCGAACATTATAGTGTGGAATTGGCGAGTCAATACGATTACCCAAGTTTTTACCAAAAAGAAATGGAAATGCGCAGGGTTTTTCATTATCCACCTTATTTTTTCCTTGCGTTGATTACCGTATCACATCCCAATCAGGCTAAAACGATTGAAGTAACTAAAAAAATCGCTTTATTGCTGAACAATCAGTTGTCACCTCAGACATCGATTTTGGGGCCGACGCCATCGCCTTTGGCAAGGATCAAAGATAGATATCGATATCAATGCATGATAAAATACAGAAATGAACCAGGGCTAGGTAAGTCCATTCGTGAAGTTTTAGCAATGTTTGAAGAAGACATACGACAAAATGAATTATTAATTAATGTAGATATGCAACCATACCAATTAATGTAGAGAGGGGACTTACATGAAACGAATAATATTTATGGGAACGCCAGATTTTGCTGTACCTGTCTTAAGACAGCTTGTCGATGACGGGTATCAAGTAGTTTTGGCCGTGACACAGCCCGACCGTCCTAAAGGAAGAAAAAAAGTGATGACACCGCCGCCTGTCAAAGTGGAGGCGGAAAAGCTGGGAATACCAGTTTATCAACCGGAAAAGATAAAAAATGAATATCAATATGTCCTTGATCAAAACCCGGATTTAATTGTCACAGCAGCTTTCGGACAGATTCTGCCTAAAGCTATCCTGGAATACCCAGCTTTTGGGTGTATTAATGTCCATGCTTCGTTGCTGCCTGAGCTGCGTGGTGGCGCGCCCATTCAATATGCAATCTTGCAAGGCAAACCGGAAACCGGCATTACGATTATGTATATGGCTGAAAAATTGGATGCAGGCGCTATCTTAACGCAGAAAAAAGTCGTTATCGAGGAGAAAGATCATGTAGGGACTCTTCATGATAAACTCTCGGAAGCAGGTGCGGATCTGTTAAGCGAAACGCTGCCTAAACTGTTGGCCGGAGAGTTGCAGGCAACGGAACAAGATGAAACAAAAGCTACGTTTGCTCCGAATATCAAGCGCGGAGATGAAAGGATCGATTGGTCCAAGCCGATGAGAGAAATCTATAATCAAATTCGAGGTTTACATCCATGGCCGGTAGCCTTCACTACGTATCAGGATAAAATCATGAAGGTATGGTGGGCAGAACCGGTTGAAAAGTCATTTGACGGAGAACCGGGAGAAATTGTGGACTTGTCTGAAGATGGCATCTTTGTACTTTGCGGGGATCAACAAGCTGTTAAAGTGACCAAACTTCAGCCGGCAGGGAAAAAACAAATGGAAGCAGGGGACTTTTTAAGGGGTACCGGAAGCAGTATGAAGCCCGGTGAAAAGTTAGGAGCAGAAAATGGCTAAATATCAATTGCGAAAAACGGCCCTCGATATCCTGATCAGAGTAGGTGAAAATGGCGGATTCAGTCATTTGCTGATCGATCAGGCTATCCGAAAACAAGGGTTTGACCAAAGAGATGAAGCGTTGCTAACAGAAATCGTTTACGGAACGATACAACGGAAACTCACCTTAGATTATTTTTTGGACAGTTTTCTGGACCGCAGGAAAAAAATTGATGGCTGGGTGAAATGGTTGTTATATATGTCGATTTACCAGATGCACTATTTAAATAAAGTGCCTGATCATGCCATCATCCATGAGTCAGTCGAAATTGCCAAACAAAAGGGGCATAATGGGATCTCCTCTTTTGTGAATGGGATATTGCGAAATATGCAGCGGAACGGCTTCCCTGATTTTTCCACCATTGATGACCAGGCAAAAAAATTGTCGGTTGAAACGAGTCATCCGTTATGGCTCGTCGAGCGCTGGATTAGTTTGTATGGGGTAGATACCACTGAAAAAATGTGTCTGGCTAATTTACAGCATAAATCAATCAGCGTCAGGGTGCAGCCGATGAAAATAGCACGTGACAAGGCGATGCAGGAACTAATGGAAGAGGGATACGAAGTTGAATCTTCCATTTTCTCGCCGCAGGGTATCAATGTGTTATCCGGGAATGTGTTGAAAAGCCGTCTATTCCATTCAGGAGCATTAACTGTTCAGGACCAGACTTCCATGCTGGCAGCAGAAGTGTTAGCAGCTGAACCGGAAATGACCGTGCTCGATGCTTGTAGTGCGCCAGGCGGAAAAACAACCCATATTGCTGAAAAAATGAACAACCGTGGAGAAATCCATGCATACGACCTTCATAGCAAGAAAGCAAAGCTCGTTACCACTCGTGCGGCGGAACTGGACTTGACGATTATAGATGCGAAACAAGCTGACTCGAGAAAACTCGGTGAGGTATATGAAGCTGAGCATTTTGATCGGATTTTATTGGATGCGCCTTGTTCCGGTTTAGGAGTACTTCGTGGAAAACCGGACATTAAATACCATAAAAACGAAAAAGATATCCATACATTATCCGCCATCCAGATTGAATTGTTGGAAAAGGTGTCCGCATTATTAAAAAAAGGTGGTAAACTGGTATATAGTACGTGTACAGTTGATAAAGCTGAAAATGAAGCAGTTGTACAAGCATTTTTGTCTAACCATGAAGAATTTAAAGTTGACACGGAATTTGTAAATGAATTGCCGGAAGCTTTAACGAAGGCAGAGGGGCTCAGTAAGTGGGGGCTGCAAATCTTTCCATATGAATTTGACACGGATGGATTCTTTCTAACCCGTTTGACAAGAATGTGATCAGACAAATCAGTTACACGCATAGATAATCGGGCAAATAAAGCGATGCTTGAGGAGAGAAGGTGAACAGATGAACGGTTATTATTCGACCGACCAAGGGAAAGTAAGAGCGCACAATGAAGATGCCGGCGGTTACTTCAGCAATGCAGATGGCCAGGTGCTTGCAGTGATAGCTGACGGTATGGGAGGTCATAAGGCTGGAGATGTAGCCAGTCAAATGGCGACTTCATTGCTTAGCGATATATGGGGAAAAACAACAGCATTTACATCTCCGGAAACTGCAGAGACATGGCTGGCTGAGACATTGACCCAGGTGAATCAGTCGATATTGGAATACTCCCGGAGTAACGCAGATTGTGAGGGAATGGGTACAACGATCGTGGCGGTGATTTGCTCCGTTGATTTCATTACGATTGCTCATGTGGGAGACAGCAGGTGTTACCTAGTCAACGAACAGGGCTTCAAGCAGGTCACCGAAGACCATTCATTGGTAAACGAGTTAGTCCGTTCCGGACAAATTTCCAAGGAAGACGCAGAGCACCATCCAAGGAAAAACGTCCTGTTAAAAGCGCTTGGTACAGAAGAGGGTGTTCAGGCTGACATTCAGTCGATTGGTTGGGAAAAAGGAGATAAATTGCTTCTTTGTTCCGATGGACTGACGAATAAATTGCGAGATGAGGAACTAGAAAACATATTGAACAGTTCCGAAGCGTTACAGGATTCTGCCCGGCGATTAATCGAATTGGCCAATGAGCGAGGCGGAGAGGATAATATCTCCGTAGTTTTGGTGGACTATGATGATTCAGCGGGAGAAGGTGAATCATAGTGCTAAATGGCAGAATCTTGAATGAAAGGTATAAGATAAAGCAAACGATCGGCGGAGGCGGAATGGCCAATGTCTATCTTGCAAGGGATATTATCTTGGAACGGGAAGTGGCCATCAAGGTACTGCGGCTCGAATATGCTAACGATGAAGAATTTATTGCCAGATTTCATCGGGAAGCGCATTCTGCAACAAGCCTTTCTCATCCGAACATTGTCAATATTTACGATGTCGGAGAAGAAGAAGGCATTTACTATATGGTAATGGAATATGTGGATGGGATGACGCTGAAAAAATACATACAAACGTATGGCCCAATTGCTGTTGAAGAAGCTTTATCGATCATGAAACAAGTAACATCGGCAATTACACATGCCCATGCAAATGATATCGTACACCGAGACATAAAGCCGCAAAACATCCTGATCGACAGCTATGGCAATGTGAAAGTGACCGATTTTGGCATTGCTGTTGCATTGAGTGCTACTTCATTGACACAAACAAATTCCGTCCTTGGCTCTGTCCATTATTTATCACCGGAGCAGGCGCGAGGAGGAATGGCGAATAAGAAATCGGACATCTACTCCCTGGGAATTGTCCTGTTTGAACTTCTCACCGGCAGGCTGCCGTTTTCCGGGCAATCAGCGGTTTCCATTGCTTTGAAACATTTGCAGAGTGAAACACCTTCCGTAAAAAGGTGGGAGCCGGATATACCGCAAAGTGTGGAGAACATTGTCTTGAAGTCGACAACAAAGGATCCATTCTATCGTTACGACACGGTCCATGATATGGAAGAAGATCTAGAAACCGCTCTTGATCCGGAAAGACTCGATGAAGAAAAGTTCCAGACTCCGGAGGAAAATGGAGAGGAAACCAAAGCCATTCCAATCATTACTGAAGACGCATTCCAAACAAATCCCTCAGAAGAAACGATTGTGCATGATCAAACGAAAAACAACGGCGTAAAAGGGAAAGCGAATAAAAAACGAAAGCGGAAAAAAACACTCATTTGGATTTTGATCAGTATGCTTGTTCTGATAGGTGGAGTGATTGCCGCCTTATTTTTCATTCCTGGTCTTTTGCAGCCTAAAGATGTCGAGTTGATTGACGTAAGCGGATTGGAATATGAAGAAGCACTAAGCAAGCTGGACAATTTGAATTTAGAAGTGGAACGGGAAAGCATGTTTTCGGATGAAGTACCTGAGGGAAATGTCATCAGTACAGATCCGGAAGCAGGTACCACCGTGAAGGAAGGCTCCACGGTTACTGTTTTTACCAGCGATGGGAAGGAAAAAGTGACGTTCGACGATTATCTCGGAAGGGATTTCAGTCAGGTAGAGAGTCTGCTGGAACAATCCGGTTATAAAAATATCAATGCTTACGAGAAGTTTTCTGACAGACCAGTTGGTGAAATCATCACGCAAATACAGCCTCAGCCAGACGCAGAAGTAGTTCCTGACGAAACCAATGTGATTTTTGAGATAAGCAAAGGGCCGGAAACGGTAACACTGCCATCCTATCAGGGGATGTCAGAATCGGAGGCGCGTGAGGCAATTGAAGACGATGGACTTCGGGTAGCAGTATCGGAAGAGCACTCGGAAGACGTGAAGGAAGGTAATGTCATCCGGCAGAAGCCAGAACCATACAGTGATGTGAACCTCGATTCAGAAGTGGAAATATTCGTCTCGACTGGTCCCGAGCAAAAACCGCCTGTAAATCACTCGGTTACTTTTACCGTACAATACACAGGTGATGAATCGGTTCCAGACGACGAGCAAGGAGAAGTAGAGCATCCTGAGCAGGAAGTAAGGATATATGTAGGAGATTTAGATCGGGACATTACGGAGTTGTTCAAACAGGAAACGATCACGGAAGATACCGAATTCACGATTAAATTGACGATTCCTCCTGGAGATAGTGCGGAATACCGGGTGATGCGTGATGATGAAGTGATTACCGAAAAAACGGTGCCATACGAGGACGGGGAAGGTGACTAAATGACAACCGGCAAGATCATAAAAGCATTGAGCGGCTTTTATTATGTCAAAGCAGAAAATGGAGAAATATTTCAGTGCCGCGGCAGAGGGGTTTTTCGAAAAAATAAAGTAACACCTCTGGTCGGTGACATTGTTGATTTTGAAGAAAGCAATCCGGGTGAAGGGTATGTCCTGGATATCAAGTCTAGAAAAAACGAATTGGTACGGCCGCCAGTAGCTAATATAGATCAAGCGATCATCGTTGTTTCAGCAGTAAAACCTGCTTTCAGTACATTATTACTCGATCGTTTTCTTGTTTTGGTCGAGTCAAAGCAAATCCAGCCGGTTATTTTTATTTCCAAGATGGATATGGTTGACCAGAGGGAAAAAGCAGCTATCCTTCGTTACCAAGAGGATTACCAGAGAATCGGATACTTGGTTCAATTGGTTTCGTCGAAACAGGAGGAAGGTCTGGCTGAAGCGGAAAAGTTGATAAAGGACAAGATATCGGTGATAGCCGGCCAGTCTGGTGTTGGGAAATCGTCATTACTAAATGCGGTCAACCCCCGTCTTAACCTTGAGACCAATGAAATTTCAGAGAGTCTCGGCCGCGGGAAGCATACAACCAGGCATGTTGAATTGGTGGAGATCAATGGCGGTTTTGTTGCAGATACGCCCGGATTCAGCTCACTGGAATTCGCGGACATTCTTTTAGAGGACCTTCCGGATTGTTTTCCGGAAATGAGAGAGAGACAGGGAGACTGTAAGTTTCGAGGATGCATGCATCATAAAGAACCGAAGTGTGCCGTGAAAGCGGCTGTTGAAATGGAAGAGATACCGGAATACAGGTATCAGCATTATCTGCAGTTTTTTGAAGAAATTCAGAATAGAAAGCCGAGGTATTAACGATGAAGACAAAAATTGCCCCATCTATCTTGTCTGCTGATTTCGCAAAATTGAAAGAAGAGATAGAAGAAGTAGAAGCAGCAGGTGCAGATTATATTCATGTCGATGTCATGGATGGGCATTATGTTCCGAATATTACCATAGGTCCTCTAGTGGTGCAGGCCATAAGACCAGTCACAAGCCTTCCGCTTGATGTGCATTTGATGATAGAAAATCCTGACCAGTATATACAAGCATTCGCTGATGCAGGGGCAGATATACTGACTGTTCACCAGGAGGCGTGCACCCATTTGCACCGCACGTTGCAATTGATAAAAGACACAGGTGTGAAAGCCGGTGTTGTCATCAACCCGGCGACACCAGCGGAGTTGATCAAACCGGTGTTGCATAAAGTAGATTTGGTGTTAGTAATGACCGTTAATCCTGGCTTTGGAGGACAAAGTTTTATCCCGGAAGCGCTGGAAAAAGTGGAGAAAATCTCTGGCTGGAGAGGCGAGATGGGATTAGATTTTGAAATCGAGGTAGATGGCGGAGTCAATAAGGAAACGGCTGCTGCCTGTGTGAATGCCGGTGCAAATGTGCTAGTGGCAGGGAGTGCGGTTTTTTCAAAAGAGGACCGAAAGCAGGCCGTTCAAGAGATAAGAAGTGCCTATTAACATCAGGCTGCCGGACAGGCAGCCTTTTCGCTTTTAACATGGATTCAGCCTGTTGTCAGCGTAAAACAGATGAACGGTTCAATGGAAAGGGGACGAAAAATAACATGGCAATCGCAATTGTGGGAGGCGGACCTCCAGGCTATGTACCCGACTTAACCGATTATCGGGAAGTAGATTATTGGATTGGGGCAGATCGGGGGGCTGTTACACTGGTACAGCAAGGTATCGTCCCTGACTTGGCTATCGGGGATTTCGATTCGGTGATGAAAGGGGAAATGAAAGAAATTCGCGCACACTCGCGTGAAGTAAAAACATTTCCTCCTGAAAAGGATGAGACGGATTTGGACTTAGCAGTAATGGAAGCCATCAAACTCGGATTCACCTCGATTTACTTTTTTGGCGTTACAGGTGGACGTGTAGACCACAGCCTGGCTAATGTTCAGCAACTATATAAATTGAGAAATCGAGGAATTCACGGAACCATCATCGATAAAGGAAACCAGATATCCCTTGCTTTACCTGGTGACCATCAAGTGGGGAAAGATGAAGTTTATACGTACATTTCCTTTCTTCCCTTTTCCAGCAATGTAACTGGTTTAAGCCTGCGTAATTTTTATTATCCTCTGGAGGATGCAAAATTGGAATGGGGATCAACTTTATGCATATCCAACCACCTTCTTTCAGAAATAGGTACTTTTTCTTTCCGTGAAGGCATATTAATGGTTATAAAGAGCCGTGATGTACTTAAAGATGAATAAAGTCATACACGAATCAAAGTGACTGCACAGCCATCCGGAAAAGAGGAGGGGGATTTCATGAAGTTCTATACCTTTAAACTCCCGAGGTTCATTGGAGGATTCGTCCGAGCAATCATTGGTACGATTAAAAAAGATTGAGCAACTAAACATTAGTGCGGCACCAGACTTTCTCAAAAAGCAAAAAGCACCCTTAAACAGGGTGCTTTTTGCTTTTCTCATCCATTTTTAAAAAGTGTAAAGACTCAGGAGTCCCTGCACGAACGAATGGTTTCTTTATACGCGATTATACGCGTTCTACTTTGCCGGATTTCAAAGCACGAGCAGAAACATATACACGCTTCGGCTTGCCGTCTACCATAATGCGCACTTTTTGAACATTTGCTTTCCAGTTACGTTTATTTGCGTTCATGGCATGAGAACGGGTATTACCTGAACGAGTTGTACGACCTGTAACAACACATTTACGTCCCATGTTTATCCCTCCTAAAACCGTAAATATCTTCACATACTTGTTTAATTTATCATAGGACAACAAATAATGCAATCGATGTTTTCCTGATTATCAAGAAAATCAGCTTGACAGATGTTTCGTTTTCGTCCATTGTATAAAGGGGTTTGTATATAGTGAAACTGCTTTCATCCAGACATATGTTATAATAAAATTACTTAATACTTATCAGATACAAGGAGGAGTCATGATGTCCATTGAACTGACGACGAATGATGGTCACGTAACCATCACCAATGATGTGGTTTCCACCATAGCTGGCGGTGCAGCAATAGAATGTTACGGGATTGTTGGAATGGCCTCTAAAAATCAACTTAGAGATGGATTGGCAGAAATTCTTCGCAAAGAAAACTTTTCCCGGGGTGTTGTAGTAAGGCAAGATGGGGAAAATCTTCACATAGATATGTATATTATTGTTAGCTACGGTACAAAAATCTCGGAAGTTGCCCACAATGTACAATCCCAAGTAAAATACACACTTGATAAGACACTGGGATTGTCTATTAGCTCGGTAAACATCTATATTCAGGGTGTCCGGGTAACGGTCGATTAAGCAGAGATCTCTGGCATGGATGAACATGGCATACAACACAGACAGGAAAACCAGCTGTCTTCGGATAGTACTCCGGATGCTGGTCAGTTAGTGGATAGAAGGAGGAAGTATTAGTGACGGTTAGGACGATAGACGGTGCTGCTTTTGCACAAATGGTTTTAGCAGGGGCGCAGCACTTGACGAATAATGCGAAAATGATCGATTCTCTCAACGTGTTTCCGGTGCCTGATGGGGACACGGGGACAAACATGAATTTATCGATGACTTCTGGAGCGAATGAGGTCAAAAACACTGTTTCCGATCAAGCAGGTGAAATCGCACAGGCTTTGTCTAAGGGATTATTGATGGGAGCGAGAGGAAATTCAGGTGTTATTCTATCTCAACTCTTCCGCGGTTTCGCCAAAGGTGTCGAAGGAAAAACCGTATTGGATGCTGCTGCATTCGCGGAGGGCTTCGATATAGGTGTTAAAACAGCTTATAAAGCCGTAATGAAGCCGGTTGAAGGGACCATTTTGACTGTGGCGAAGGACGCAGCTGCCAAAGCAGCAGAAACCGCTCCTATAGCAGGGGATTTAACCGATTTTATGGAGGCGGTATTGGAAGAAGCAAAGGCCTCCCTGAAAAGGACGCCCGATTTACTTCCTGTTTTGAAGGAAGTGGGAGTCGTGGATAGTGGTGGTCAAGGATTGGTAACCATCTATGAAGGAATGCTGGCTTCCCTGAAAGGCGAAGAACTTCCTCAAAGCCTCGAGTCGACGGTTGACTTAGATGACATGGTAAACGCTGAGCATCATAAAATGGCTCAGGATTTCATGAATACAGAGGATATAGAATTCGGCTATTGTACGGAATTCATGGTTAAATTGGAAGACGAAAAACTGCAGGAGCACCCTTTTGAAGAGGAAACCTTCCGAAACGAGTTGGGGGAGCACGGTGATTCTCTTCTCGTTGTGTCCGATGACGAAATTGTCAAAGTCCACATTCACGCTGAATATCCAGGGGAAGTTTTATCGCTTGGCCAGCGGTTTGGCAGCTTAATCAACTTGAAGATTGAAAATATGAGAGAACAGCATACCTCTATTGTCGGAGATAAGAAGAACAACAAGAAGTCAGAGGAGCCTGTTTCAGAATTTGGAATCGTTACGGTTGCCATGGGAGATGGGTTGAAAACGTTATTTGAAAGCCTTGGTGCATCGGTTGTTATACAGGGCGGACAAACGATGAATCCGAGCACACAAGATTTAGCTGATGCCATCAAACAGGCAAATGCTCGCAATGTGCTTATCCTCCCAAACAACAAAAATATTATTATGGCTGCCGAACAGGCGGCCGATCTTGCAGAAAAAAACGTCGCTGTTGTAGCAACCAAAACCATTCCACAAGGGATGAGTTCTTTGCTTGCTTTTCACCCTGATGCAACCATTGAAGAGAACCAGAAAAACATGTTGGAAGCAAGCAAACATGTGAAAACCGGACAGGTAACCTATGCGGTGAGAGATACGCAAATAGATGGTCTGGCGATAGAAAATGGCAATTTCATGGGTCTCGCAGACGGTAAAATTAAGTCGACAAACAAGGACAAGCTTACTGTCGTGAAGGAACTTTTAGAGGGCATGATAGAGGGCGAAGATGAAATTGTCACCATATTGCAAGGGGAAGATGCCTCGCAGGAAGAAGTGGAAGCCCTTGAAGCCTTTTTGGAAGAGAACTATGAAGACATAGAAGTTGAAATTCATGAAGGCAATCAACCGATATATGCTTTTATAATAGCAGTCGAATAAAAGTACAGGCCCTCCTCTCGTTTGGGAAGAGGGCTTTTTTTGCCCGCGATTGCTTTCCGGACACTGGTAGTTTCTGTTTGACAATGCATAATTAGCTGGCATTCCTTTACGGCTGGCTTTACAATAAAAGGGAAAGGAGATGGNGGTGGTCAAGGATTGGTAACCATCTATGAAGGAATGCTGGCTTCCCTGAAAGGCGAAGAACTTCCTCAAAGCCTCGAGTCGACGGTTGACTTAGATGACATGGTAAACGCTGAGCATCATAAAATGGCTCAGGATTTCATGAATACAGAGGATATAGAATTCGGCTATTGTACGGAATTCATGGTTAAATTGGAAGACGAAAAACTGCAGGAGCACCCTTTTGAAGAGGAAACCTTCCGAAACGAGTTGGGGGAGCACGGTGATTCTCTTCTCGTTGTGTCCGATGACGAAATTGTCAAAGTCCACATTCACGCTGAATATCCAGGGGAAGTTTTATCGCTTGGCCAGCGGTTTGGCAGCTTAATCAACTTGAAGATTGAAAATATGAGAGAACAGCATACCTCTATTGTCGGAGATAAGAAGAACAACAAGAAGTCAGAGGAGCCTGTTTCAGAATTTGGAATCGTTACGGTTGCCATGGGAGATGGGTTGAAAACGTTATTTGAAAGCCTTGGTGCATCGGTTGTTATACAGGGCGGACAAACGATGAATCCGAGCACACAAGATTTAGCTGATGCCATCAAACAGGCAAATGCTCGCAATGTGCTTATCCTCCCAAACAACAAAAATATTATTATGGCTGCCGAACAGGCGGCCGATCTTGCAGAAAAAAACGTCGCTGTTGTAGCAACCAAAACCATTCCACAAGGGATGAGTTCTTTGCTTGCTTTTCACCCTGATGCAACCATTGAAGAGAACCAGAAAAACATGTTGGAAGCAAGCAAACATGTGAAAACCGGACAGGTAACCTATGCGGTGAGAGATACGCAAATAGATGGTCTGGCGATAGAAAATGGCAATTTCATGGGTCTCGCAGACGGTAAAATTAAGTCGACAAACAAGGACAAGCTTACTGTCGTGAAGGAACTTTTAGAGGGCATGATAGAGGGCGAAGATGAAATTGTCACCATATTGCAAGGGGAAGATGCCTCGCAGGAAGAAGTGGAAGCCCTTGAAGCCTTTTTGGAAGAGAACTATGAAGACATAGAAGTTGAAATTCATGAAGGCAATCAACCGATATATGCTTTTATAATAGCAGTCGAATAAAAGTACAGGCCCTCCTCTCGTTTGGGAAGAGGGCTTTTTTTGCCCGCGATTGCTTTCCGGACACTGGTAGTTTCTGTTTGACAATGCATAATTAGCTGGCATTCCTTTACGGCTGGCTTTACAATAAAAGGGAAAGGAGATGGAAGTATGAAATACAAATCTGTGTTTGATATAATTGGTCCGGTAATGGTCGGCCCTTCCAGTTCTCATACGGCGGGTGCGGCCAGAATCGGCAGGGCTGCAAGAAACTTGTTTGGCAGGGAACCTTCCTGGGCGGAAATCCATCTCTATGGATCTTTCGCAAAGACATATAAAGGCCACGGAACAGATGTCGCCATTGTTGGCGGTTTACTGGACTATGATACAGACGACCAGCGGATTGGCAAATCGATTGAAACGGCAGAAAAAAAGGGGATGAAAGTCTCGTTTCATGAAGATGAGGCTGCTACAGAACATCCCAATACAGCCCGCATAAAAATAGGCGACGGTGACGGTGATTTGGAGCTTGTCGGAATATCAATCGGTGGTGGGAAAGTCGAAATCACGGAATTAAATGGCTTTGAGCTACATTTGTCCGGTAACCACCCGGCGATTCTTGTCATGCATAACGATCGTCATGGGGCTATTGCTTCCGTTACCCAAATCCTTGCAAAACATGAGATCAATATCGGACGGATGGAAGTTTCGCGTAAAGATATCGGAAAAGAAGCATTGATGGTGATCGAAGTCGATCAAAACGTGGAAGATGAAGTGATGCGTGAATTGGAGAGTGCATCACATATTTTGCAGTTGGCGAAAATCGTAGATTGATAGAGTAACATCATGCAATGTGTGTGAGCGGGAAAGCGCCATACTCAACAGAGAGGAGTTTTGAATGTGTTCCGAAATGCTGCTGAATTAGTCGGGATTGCAGAGAACGAAAACATTAAAATCTCAGAAGTAATGATCCGCCAGGAAATGGATGTCAAGGAGAAAACGCGTGAAGAAGTCTTTGCCCAAATGGAAACTAACTTGTCGGTAATGGAAAAAGCGGTGGAAGAAGGACTGCAAGGAGTCAAGTCCCATTCTGGACTGACTGGTGGAGACGCTGTTCTCCTGCAAAAGTACATGCAAGAAAAACAGCCGCTGTCCGGAGAGCTTCTCTTGGATGCCGTAAGCAAAGCTGTGGCAACGAATGAGGTAAATGCAGCCATGGGGACCATTTGTGCCACTCCTACTGCGGGGAGCGCTGGCTGTGTTCCAGGCACCTTGTTCGCTGTCAAAAACCGTCTACACCCAACGAGAGAAGAAATGATCCGCTATTTATTTACTGCAGGAGCATTTGGTTTTGTTGTTGCCAATAATGCATCGATTTCAGGTGCTGCAGGTGGTTGTCAAGCCGAGGTTGGTTCTGCAGCAGCCATGGCAGCTGCAGCTATTGTCGAAATGGCTGGAGGAACTCCTCAACAGAGTGCCGATGCATTCGCTATTACGTTGAAAAACATGCTCGGTCTTGTCTGTGACCCGGTCGCAGGCCTTGTAGAAGTTCCCTGTGTAAAACGGAATGCGGCTGGCGCCTCGAACGCGATTGTTTCAGCCGACATGGCGTTGGCCGGAGTGACAAGCAGGATACCGTGTGACGAAGTGATCGGTGCTATGTATCGAATCGGAAGAGCTATGCCGTCTGCCCATAAAGAAACGGCAGAAGGCGGTTTGGCGGCGACCCCTACAGGCAGGTCGCTGGAAGCCAAGATTTATGGAATTCCTATGAAGAAAGAGTGAAAAACGTGTTGAATGATCCGGTAGTAAATGTGAAAGGAATCGGAGAAAAACTGGAGCAGGGATTGAACAGTTTAGGAATTTACACAGTCGAAGACTTGCTGTTTTATTTTCCTGCTCGCTATGATGTCTATGAAATCAAACCACTGAGTGAATTGATACATGATGATAAAGTAACGATTGAGGGAAAGGTGAGCAGTGAACCTTCCCTTACTTTTTATGGAAAAAGAAAATCCCGTCTCAGTTTTAATTTGCAAGTAGAGCACGTAACAGTCAAAGCTGTCATGTTTAACCGGGCTTTTGCCAAAAAACAACTACAAGTGGGGGATATGGTGACACTTACGGGAAAGTGGGACCAGCACCGTTTACAGATAACTGTAAGTAATTACCAAAAGGGCAGAGCAAAAAGCGATGCGAAAATCCAGCCGATTTATGCGTTAAAGAGCGATGTCTCGAATATTCAGATTAAGAAAGCTGTCACGACAGCTCTTTCTCAATATCAGGATGACTTGCAGGAAATTTTGCCGGAGGAATATTTGTCTGCTTACAAACTGCCCGGTCGTTTGGAAGCTGTAAAGCACATGCATTTTCCCGATAACCATCAAGTTTTGAAACATGCAAGAAGACGTTTTACATACGAGGAATTCCTGCTTTTTCAGCTGAAAATGCAGCTGCTCAGAAAGCGTAAACGGGAATCGACGTTTGGCAATAGTCAGGATTATCAAGCGAAAGACGTTGAAAAATTTGTGGAAGCATTGCCGTTCCAGCTAACTGCAGCCCAGTCGCGCTCCTTGAACGAAGTAATGACCGATATGCGTTCCCCATACCGGATGAACCGGCTGCTGCAAGGAGATGTTGGCTCCGGGAAAACGGCTGTAGCCGCTATCGCCTTGTATGCCACGATAACAGCAGGAAAGCAGGGGGCATTGATGGTGCCGACCGAAATTCTGGCTGAGCAGCATTTTCAGTCCTTACAGGAACTGTTTGCCGACAAGGCTTCCGTCGTGTTGTTGACAGGATCTGTGAAAGGGAAACGCAGGAAGCAAGTGTTACAGGAAATAGCCGATAAACAGGCGGACATCATTATAGGGACTCATGCCTTAATCCAAGAGGAAGTGGTTTTTCAGGATTTAGGTCTTGTAATAGTAGATGAACAGCATCGATTCGGGGTGGAACAAAGACGTGTCTTAAGGGATAAAGGACTTCATCCGGATGTGTTATTCATGACGGCTACACCTATACCTCGGACTTTGGCCATTACTGCTTTTGGTGATATGGATGTATCGGTAATAGACGAGATGCCGTCAGGAAGAAAGCAGGTTGAGACATACTGGGTAAAAGAAAACATGCTGGATAGAGTATTGCAGTTTATCCAGAAAGAAGTAGACAATGGTCATCAAGCGTACGTCGTTTGTCCGCTGATAGAAGAATCAGACAAGCTCGACATTCAAAATGCGGTTGAACTTTATCAGCAATTACAGGAAATTTACGCCCCGAAAACGGCTGTGGGTTTAATGCATGGAAGACTTCCTGCAGACGAAAAGGAAGAGGTCATGCGGAAGTTCGCCGCCAATGACATCCAAGTGCTGGTCTCCACCACGGTAGTGGAAGTGGGGGTCAATGTTCCGAATGCCAGTGTGATGGTCATCTATGATGCCGAAAGGTTTGGGCTTTCCCAGCTCCATCAGTTAAGAGGACGTGTCGGCAGGGGGGATGCACAGAGTTACTGCATTCTCGTGGCCGATCCGAAAGGGGAAGTCGGAAAAGAGCGGATGAAAATCATGACGGAAACGACTAATGGATTCGAGTTGTCCGAGGAAGACCTGAAACTACGCGGACCAGGGGACTTTTTCGGAAAAAAACAAAGCGGAATGCCTGAATTCAGAGTCGCCGACATGGTACATGATTACCGGGCCTTAGAAACAGCGAGAACCGATGCACAACAGATACTGGCATCAGGGGCGCTGGATGAGAATCCCGTGTTTCAGAAGCTCGCACAGTATGTTTACAACGACAAGATTGTAAAAGGCGAAACGCTTGATTGATAAGGTAGCACCATCGATTTTTTCTTGCATATTCAGATTTGGTATTATATATTACTATTAGTACCTAGTCTTAATTTGGACGGTGGAAAGATGAAGCGAACGAAAAAAGAAAGGCAGTTGCTATTAAAGGACACGATAGAAGATACACCTTTCATAACAGATGAAGAACTGGCAAAAAAATTTGCCGTCAGCATACAAACCATCAGGCTAGATCGGATGGAGATGTCGATACCTGAGCTTCGTGAGCGGATAAAATCGGTCGCGACCTATCAATGGAATGAAACAGTGAAAGCATTGCCTATTGACGAGGTGATCGGGGAAGTCATTGATTTAGAATTGGATGAGCGAGCCATATCGATTTTGGATATTGGAAGCGAACACGTTTTTTCCAGAAATAGGATTGCAAGAGGGCATCATTTATTCGCGCAGGCAAATTCCCTGGCGGTGGCCGTGATCAACGATGAATTGGCTTTGACCGCCAAGGCGGAAATAAAATTCACGAGACAGGTGAAACAAGGGGAAAGAGTGATTGCCAAAGCTTTGGTAACCGGCAATGATGCCAAGGGGAGAACAGCCGTGGAGGTCAACAGCTTTGTTGAAAATGAAAAAGTCTTTTCTGGCAAGTTCCTGATGTTTCGTTCCCATCACCAAAAAGGAGAATCAAGTCATGAAAATAGCGATTGATGCAATGGGGGGCGACCATGCCCCGGATGAGATTGTTGCCGGAGCCATAGAGGCAGTAAAAGAATGGCGGGATATCGAAGTTACGCTTATCGGAGATGAGACGAAAATCTCCCCCCTGCTAAATAATACAGAAAGAATCCATGTTATACATACGACGGAAATGATTACGGGACAAGATGAACCCGTACGTGCAGTAAGGCGGAAAAAGAAAGCCTCCATGGTACTGATGGCAGAGGAAGTAAAACAAAAGCGAGCGGATGCCTGTATTTCAGCGGGTAATACGGGAGCGCTAATGAGTGCCGGATTATTTGTTGTAGGAAGAATGGAAGGGATTGACCGCCCTGCTTTAAGCCCGACATTGCCTACACAAGATGGAAAAGGGTTTCTGCTGCTGGATGTAGGGGCAAATGTTGATGCAAAACCGCAGCATTTACTGCAATATGCCATCATGGGTGCGATTTATTCGGAAAAAGTCCGAAATATTCCCAACCCCCGTGTCGGTCTCCTGAATGTTGGGACAGAGGACGGAAAGGGAAATGATCTGACGAAGCGGGCTTTTGCTGAACTTAAACAGGCTCCAATTCATTTCATCGGCAACGTAGAAGCACGGGATTTACTGGAAGGTGCTGCTGATGTAGTCGTTACGGATGGATTCAATGGCAATATTGCGCTGAAAACGATTGAGGGTACAGCTCTGACGATGTTTTCCATGCTGAAACAGACGTTTATGGCAAATTTGAAAGCGAAGTTGGCGGCAGGTTTAGTTAAACAGGAATTAAAGGGCTTGAAGGACAAGCTTGATTATTCAGAATATGGTGGTGCCGGCTTGTTTGGATTGGCAGCTCCGGTTATAAAGGCTCATGGTTCTTCTAATGGGCGTGCCATTTATAATGCTGTCAAACAGGCACGCAACATGGTGGAATTGAATGTGACCGAGACGATTGAAAAAACGATACGAGAAATGCAGCAGGAAGAGGAGGAATAACATGAAACGAGTTGCTTTTGTTTTTCCCGGGCAGGGTTCCCAGGAAGTAGGAATGGGAAAAGATTTATACGATCATTTTGAAACGGCAAAGCAGCTGTTCGAACATGCAGATAAACAGTTGGATGGCGATCTGACATCACTTATGTTTGAGGGACCCCAGGAAACATTGACCAATACAGAAAACGCCCAACCGGCTTTGCTGCTGACGAGTGCAGCGATTGCAGCGGTTCTAAAGGAACAAGGTGTGGAACCGGTAATGACCGCCGGGCACAGTTTAGGAGAGTACAGTGCACTTGTATCTGCAGGAGCGATCAGCCTTGAGGAGGCTCTTCCGCTCGTTCGCTCGCGTGGCCGCTTGATGGAAAAAGCATATCCGGCTGGTAAAGGATCAATGGCTGCTGTGTTAGGCGGTGATGCGGAAACAATTCAAGCCGTCCTTGATTCTGTAAATGAGGAAACGGGAGAGGTTGTCGATTCTGCCAACTTCAACTGCCCTGGTCAACTAGTTATTTCCGGAACGAAGCAAGGAATTGAAGCCGCTGGAGATAGACTGAAGGAAAATGGGGTAAAACGAGTTCTTCCGTTGAATGTCAGCGGACCATTTCATTCTCGTTTGATGAAGCCAGCTGCGGAGAAATTCGCGGAAGAATTGCAAAAGACTAATCTTACCGATGCTAAGCTGCCTGTCTATGCGAATGTTACCGCTGCTCCAGTGACCAGCCGGGAACAGATTGCGGAATTATTGGTGCAGCAACTGTATTCCCCTGTAAGATTCCAGGAAATCGTCGAGGCGATGTTGAAAAAAGAGCTTGATGCGATCGTCGAGGTGGGGAATGGAAAAGTCCTGACCGGACTGGTGAAAAAAATCCATCGGCGGATGAAGACTTTTGCCGTACAGGATACGGAATCTCTTCAGGCATTTGTTGAATGGTATAAGGAGGAATCTTAAGCATGCTGAAAGGAAAAGCTGCGTTAGTTACTGGAGCTTCCAGAGGAATAGGAAAAGCAATAGCACTTGAGCTTGCCAAGCAAGGTGCAAAAGTTGCAGTCAATTTTGCAGGAAATGAAGCGAAAGCCCAAGAAGTAGTAGAGGAAATTGAGCGGCTTGGCGGAGAAGCTTTGAAAATCAAGGCTAACGTGTCCGAAGAAGCAGAAGTCAAACAAATGATTAAGCAAGTGGTCGAATCTTTAGGCAGCCTGGATATTCTTGTGAATAATGCCGGCATTACGAGAGATAATCTATTGATGAGAATGAAAGAAGAAGAATTCGATCAGGTCATCGACACTAATCTGAAAGGTGTCTTCCTTTGTACGAAAGGAGTCACTCGTCAAATGATGAAGCAAAAGAGCGGAAGAATCATTAATATTGCTTCTGTTGTTGGCGTCAGTGGCAATCCTGGCCAGGCGAATTACGTAGCAGCAAAAGCCGGGGTAATCGGATTGACGAAATCTACGGCTAAGGAACTTGCTTCCAGAAATATTTTGGTTAATGCGGTTGCTCCAGGTTTTATTGAGACCGATATGACAGACCAATTAACAGATGAACAAAGACAAGGAATGCAGGAACTGATCCCGCTTGCCAAATTAGGAAATGGCGAGGATGTAGCAAAAGTGGTCCGTTTTCTTGCTTCTGAAGATGCCAATTATATTACCGGGCAAACCATCCACGTCGATGGCGGAATGGTCATGTGATTTTTTTAAACAATTTCTTTGAAAGGGGGTGAAAGAAATGGCAGATACATTCGAGCGTGTGAAGAAAATCGTAGTAGATCGTCTGGACGTGGAAGAATCCAAGGTAACAATGGAAGCTTCTTTTAAAGATGATTTGGAAGCTGATTCATTGGATGTCGTAGAATTGGTCATGGAATTGGAAGATGAATTCGACATGGAAATTTCTGATGAAGAGGCAGAAAAAATTGAAACAGTAGGTGATGCTGTTAATTACATAAACAGCATTCAATAATAAATAGTTTTTATTTATTTGCTACAGGAAGAATCGTTGTTTATGAAAATGGCAGTATAGAAAAAGTCCCGTTGATAGCGGGGCTTTCTCCATATATATACGAAAGGAGGTGGGCGATATGGACTTTTCAAAGCTGCAGAAACAGCTTGGCATCACTTTTAACGATGAAAGGCTGTTGCAACAAGCGTTTACCCATTCATCTTATGTGAATGAGCATCGGAAAAAGGACTATCAGGATAATGAACGATTGGAATTTTTAGGAGATGCGGTATTGGAATTGGGTGTTTCCCAATATTTGTATCGCGAGTATCCGGAGATGGAAGAAGGAGAATTGACTAAATTCAGGGCTTCTATCGTTTGTGAGCCTTCCTTAGTAAGCTTTGCGAATGATTTAGATTTCTCCGCTTACGTTTTGCTTGGAAAAGGGGAAGAAATGACAGGTGGTCGAAACCGTCCAGCCTTGCTGGCAGATGTATTTGAGGCATTTATTGGTGCCTTGTATCTTGACCAAGGCTTTGATGTTTCGATCGATTTTTTGGAAAAATATGTTTATCCCAAAATAACCAAAGGTGCTTTTTCGCATGCGATGGATTATAAAAGCCAGCTGCAGGAGTTGGTGCAACGGAGCAAGAATAGCAGCATAGACTATGCCATCACGGAAGAGCGCGGCCCAGCCCATAATCGCGAATTTGTTGCCGAGGTTCGAATACAGGGAACAGTTGCTGGTACAGGCTATGGAAGAACGAAAAAAGAGGCAGAACAGCGGGCTGCAAAAAAAGCGCTGGACAGCTATGAGGCAGGCTAACTAAAAGGAGGCATGAGCTTGAAACAGGAACAAGCACAGCCTCCTTTTTTTAGAAAATAAATTGGGGTTCTGTAGCACCTTTTCCGCACAAGTCCTGGGCAATCCACTATTCGTAGACATTTTCTCCGCATGGACAGTCTTCCTCTTGAATGGGATGCCTATTACTTGCGGTGGTCTGCCAGTTCCTGGATGAACGCCTGGGTTTCTGCCACGCTTAGCTGACCTTTGTGTTCAAGCATGTCATGCAGGGATTTTAACTCCTGGTATTTTTCGATGTCGTAATCTTCCGGATTCATAATAGTGCGGTTGACGACCTGCAATTTCTTTGCCATATTGTCAATGATGATAGCCAAGTTTTCCCTCGATGGTTCCTGTAAACTCACATTAACACTCCTCAATATTTTGTGATTCCTTCTATGACCCTACTCTTTATGATAAAATATATTAGTTGAAATGCAAAATTTTATTTGTGATTTTACATATTTCTTGTGGGCGTCTTGTCCACAAATTCCGATACAGAAACAGTTAATTAGTGAATTAGGAGAATGAGTATGTTTCTTAAACGATTAGATACAGTAGGATTTAAATCTTTCGCCGAAAGGATTTCTGTTGATTTTGTACCTGGTGTGACAGCAGTTGTCGGACCTAATGGCAGCGGGAAGAGCAACATAACCGATGCAATCCGGTGGGTGCTCGGAGAACAGTCTGCCAAGTCCCTGCGTGGTTCCAAAATGGAAGATATCATCTTTCAGGGAAGCGATTCCCGGAAAGCGTTGAATATCGCGGAAGTGACTCTGACACTCGATAACAGTGACCAGGCACTGCCGCTTGATTACCAGGAAGTGAGTGTGACTAGAAGGGTTTACCGTTCTGGAGAAAGCGAGTTTTTAATCAACAAACAATCCTGCCGTTTGAAGGATATTGTCGATTTATTTATGGATTCGGGACTTGGCAGAGAAGCTTTTTCGATTATCAGCCAAGGAAAAGTCGAGGAAATTCTCAGTTCGAAGCCTGAAGAAAGAAGATCGATTTTTGAAGAAGCTGCTGGTGTGCTCAAATATAAGCAAAGAAAGAAAAAGGCTGAATACAAACTGGCAGAGACTCAGGAAAATCTTAACAGGATTGAAGATATCATTTATGAAATAGACGGCCAGCTTGAGCCTCTGAAAGAGCAGGCAGCAGTGGCCAAGGATTACTTGCAGAAAAAAGATGAATTAAAAAAAGTGGAAATATCGCTATTAGTTGCAGAAATTGAAGAAATACACGGCAAGTGGAAAAACATTTTGGCAGATATCGAAACCCAAAAACAAAAAGAGATCGCTCTCCAAACAAGTATTCAGCAAAAACAGGCAGACTTGGAAGATGGACGGAGCCAGATCCAGGCAGTGGATGAATCCATCGAAGAGCTACAGGAATCTTTGTTGGACTTGACGAAACAAATTGAACATTTACAAGGAAAAAAGGAACTGATTAATGAGCGGTTCAAGCATTTTGAAGATAACAAATACAAGCTGGAGGAAGAAAACGGGCAGTTAAAAACAAGAACGGCCAAATTGGAAACGGATTTGGCTGCAGAACAGGAAAAACTGGCACGTCTTGAAGCAGAAAGGCGAGCGACGAAAACCAATTTGAAACAGACTACCGATCAGCTTTCCACCTCCAGACAAAATATCGAAGAGCAGATTGAAGAGTTGAAAAGCGATTATATCGAAAGACTTAATGAACAGGCTGCTAAAAGAAATGAAAGACAGTCAATCGCCAGACAGTTAGAGCAAATCAATTTGAAGAAAAACAGTCAGCAGGACAAATTTAAAGGATTGATTGACGAAAGAGAAAAACTGGAAAGGAAACTTGCGGAACTGCAAGGGGAATTGGCCAAACGCTCGGAGAAAAGGATTGAAGCCGAGCAGACGTATGAAAAGCAGAGAAAGACTTTGGAAGCAGATAAAGCAGGATACCAAGAGCTTCAGACCAAGCTTTATCAAGGCTATCAATATATCGAAAAGTTAAAGTCAAAAAAAGAAATGCTGGAGGATTTGAAAGAAGGTTTTCAAGGGTTTTTCCAGGGCGTTAAAGAAGTTCTAAAGGCCAGAGAGGAGAAAGCCTTAACTGGTATCGACGGGGCGGTAATCGAATTGATCGATGTTCCGTCAAATTTGATACCAGCAGTCGAAACGGCACTCGGCGGCCAGGCACAGCATATTGCTGTGGAAGATGAAAACAAAGCCAGGGAGGCGATTAACTGGCTGAAGAAGTATAACAAGGGCAGGGCAACTTTTTTGCCGATCACGGCAATTAAATCAAAATACATTCCCGGTGATTTATTATCGGCTGCAAAAACGCATGAAGGTTTTGTGGGTGTGGGATCCGAGCTCGTCTCTTATCAACCAAAGTACAAAGGGATTGTACAAAGCTTGTTGGGCAATGTGGTGATAGCTGATAACTTAAAGGCAGCCAACGACATTGCCGTTCGGATGCATCGTAGATTCCGGGTTGTTACGCTGGACGGTGACATTGTCAATCCCGGCGGGTCCATGACCGGGGGGGCAAAAAAGAAATCAGGCCAGTCCTTGTTTTCCCGCGAAAAGGATTTACAAGAGGTTACGGATAAATTAAGTGAGTTTCAGACAAAAGCGTTGGAATTTGAACAAAAAGTAAAAACACGCAAACAGGCAAACGATGAGTTGGAGAATACGATTGAAACCCAACGTGAGGTGATAAAAGCAGCTCAAGAGGAGGAACAGGAAATACGGACCTCTGTAAAAGAGATTGAAGTGAAAGTTGCCCACTATAACGAAAACTTAAAATTATATGATCAAGATACCAATCAATATGAAACAGATTATGCTGATTTGAAGCAACGGGAAGCAAAACTTGAAGAGGAATTGAACGGTTTGGAAAAAGTTCTGGAGGGTATCCAGTCCCAAATCGATGAATGTAACCGTCGGCAGTCTGACTACCTGGAAAACCAGGATAAATTACAGGATAGGCATCATCAACTGCAAATCACCATGGCGGAACAAGATGCAACGGTGAACAGTCAGAAAGAAAAATGCCAGTCGCTTAAGCTTCAATTGGAAGAGACGCAGCAGGCACTTCGTGAAAATTCGGAACAACTGGAACAAATGTTAGATTTCCAGAACAATCGAGAAACCGAAGAGGAGATCGATACGAAACTGGAAGAAAAACTGAACCAAAAAAACAAGGTGACAGAATTAATCCAGGCCCGCCGCCAAGAACGAATGAAAAGAACGGAGCAGACTGGTGATCAGGAAAGAGAAATCAAAGAGAAAAACCGGATTCATCAGTCACTGGTCCAAGACTTACAGGATAAAGAGCTGAAAGCTGCCAGGTTCGATGTCGAGCTGGAGAACCGACTGAACCATCTGCAAAACGAGTATGCGTTAACCTTTGAAAAAGCAGCTCAAACTTTCGAAAAGACCAACGATATAGAACAAGCGAAACAATCCGTCAAGTTGATCAAACGATCGATAGAAGAACTCGGCACTGTCAATATCGGAGCGATTGATGAATTTGAGCGAATCAGAGAACGATACGAGTTTTTAACAGAGCAGCAGACCGATCTGGTGCAGGCGAAGGATACACTGTTCGGTGTTATTTCCGAAATGGATGACGAGATGGTGAGAAGATTTGAAACAACCTTTATGCAAATAAAAGAGGAGTTTTCTACTGTTTTCTCGGCATTGTTCGGTGGGGGAAATGCGGAATTGAAATTAACCAATCCTGAAAACATGTTGGAAACAGGAGTGGACATCATTGCCAGACCCCCAGGGAAAAAATTGCAGCATTTAGGTTTGCTTTCAGGCGGGGAACGGGCTTTGACGGCAATCGCATTGTTATTTGCCATCCTGCGTGTGCGTCCTGTGCCTTTCTGTGTATTAGACGAAGTGGAGGCCGCACTTGATGACGCAAACGTCAATAGGTTTGCCAGATATTTAAAAGAGTTTAGCGAAAAGACCCAATTTATTGTGATTACACATAGAAAAGGTACAATGGAGGAAGCGGATGTACTTTATGGCGTGACCATGCAAGAATCGGGCGTTTCCCGGCTTGTTTCTGTCCGACTCGAAGACGCTCCTGCATTAGTAAAAGCATAAAAGCACGAGAAAGGAAGATAAGATGAGCTTTTTTAAGAAACTAAAAGAAAAATTCAGCGGTGATACGGATAAACAAGAGGCACAACCAGAGAAATACAAAGAAGGTCTTTCGAAAACGAGAGGCTCTTTTTCCAGCAAAATTAACGACTTGATGGCTCGCTATCGAAAAGTCGACGAGGATTTCTTTGAGGATCTGGAAGAAATATTGATTTCCGCAGATGTGGGCGTAACGGCAGTGATGGATTTAATCGACGAATTGAAAATGGAAGTGAAACGCAGAAACATTAAAGACAGTGCAGAAATGAAAGAAGTTATTTCCGAAAAACTGGTCGATATATACGATGGAGAATCGGAAGACGGAAAAGAACAGTTGCAGTTGAATGCAGATGGTTTATCTGTCATATTGTTTGTTGGGGTCAATGGTGTCGGGAAAACAACGACAATCGGAAAAATGGCCCATCAGCTGAAGCAGGAAGGCAAAAAAGTAATGATGGCAGCAGGTGATACGTTTCGCGCCGGAGCCATCGAACAGCTGGAAATTTGGGGAGAACGTGCCGGCGTGGATGTGATTAAGCACAATGCCGGCAGTGATCCGGCCGCTGTCATTTATGATGGCATTCAAGCGGCTCGATCCAGAGGTGCGGATGTTTTGTTGTGTGATACAGCCGGACGGTTACAGAATAAAGTGAATCTAATGAATGAACTTGCCAAAGTGAAAAAAGTTATATCCAGAGAAGTGCCTGGCGGGCCGCAAGAGGTGTTGCTTGTTCTCGATGCTACAACTGGACAAAATGCGATGAGCCAAGCCAAAACGTTTTCCGAAGCGACCGATGTATCGGGAATCGTTCTAACCAAATTGGATGGTACGGCCAAAGGTGGTATCGTGCTTGCCATCCGCAATGAATTGCAGATCCCTGTAAAGTATGTAGGGTTAGGCGAGAAAGTGACCGATTTACAGTCCTTCGATGCCCATGCTTTTGTTTATGGTTTGTTTGCCGATATGCTTGAAGAGGAAACAACTTGACAGAAGCTGCCGTAGTTAGGTAGTATTTTCAATGTAAAGGCATTTCACTTAACAAGGAGTGCTCATCTTGCTGGAAAAAACGACAAGGATCAATTTTCTGTTTGACTTCTACCAGGAATTGCTGACTCCAAAACAGCGTAATTACATGGAACTTTATTATTTGGAGGATTATTCACTTGGTGAAATATCGGAAACATTTGATGTTTCCCGTCAGGCAGTATACGATAACATACGACGTACCGAAGCAATGCTAGAAGCCTATGAAGATAAGCTTCACTTGTATAAAAAATTTACAGCACGCACCGATCTGTTGGAACAGATGGGCAGGGCGTTGAAAGAAAATCAGACATCGACCTTAAGGGAATTGGTTGATTCACTTAAAGAACTAGATTAGGAGGGCTCCTTCTATGGCATTTGAAGGCTTGGCCGAACGCCTGCAAGGGACGATCCAGCGCATTAAGGGCAAAGGAAAAGTCACCGAGCAGGACGTAAAGGAAATGACCCGGGAAGTGCGGCTTGCTTTATTGGAAGCAGACGTAAACTTCAAGGTAGTAAAAGATTTTGTTAAACGGATCAAAGAACGTGCAGTAGGGCAGGAAGTAATGGAAAGCCTGACACCTGGTCAGCAGGTAATCAAGGTAGTACGTGACGAATTGACTGAGCTGATGGGCGGCGAACAAAGCAAGATAGCGGTAGCCGACCGCCCCCCAACCGTCATTATGATGGTCGGCCTGCAGGGTGCGGGTAAAACGACAACTACTGGTAAGCTCGCGAATTTGTTGCGCAAAAAGTATAACCGGAATCCACTTTTGGTAGCAGCGGATGTTTATCGTCCGGCTGCGATCAACCAGCTTGAAACATTAGGTAAACAGTTGAGCATGCCGGTGTTTTCTATGGGAACAGAAGCAAACCCGGTTGATATTGCCAATCAGGCAATCGAACAGGCGAAGGCGGACCATCAGGATTATGTGATCATCGACACGGCGGGTCGCCTGCATGTCGACAACGATTTGATGGATGAACTGCAGCAAATTAAAACAAGCGTAAATCCGGATGAAATCTTCTTAGTCGTCGATGCAATGACAGGACAGGATGCTGTCAACGTAGCCGAAAGCTTCAACGAACAGCTGGATGTAACGGGCGTAGTATTGACTAAATTGGATGGTGACACTCGTGGTGGTGCTGCTATATCGATTAAAGCAGTCACGGACAAACCAATCAAATTCGCTGGTATGGGAGAAAAACTGGATGAGCTGGAAGCATTCCATCCGGAACGGATGGCCTCCAGGATTCTCGGAATGGGTGACGTTCTCTCGCTGATCGAAAAAGCCCAGGATACCGTCGATCAGAACAAAGCGAAGGAATTGGAAGAAAAAATGCGCTCCGCATCCTTCACGTTTGATGATTTCCTGGAGCAAATGGGCCAGGTCCGCAATATGGGGCCGCTGGAAGACTTAATCGGGATGCTCCCTGGCGCGAATAAAATGAAGGGCTTGAAAAACGTTCAATTCGATGAGAAGCAGCTCTCTCATGTGGAAGCAATCATCCAGTCGATGACGAAACAGGAGCGCCAGGATCCCAGCATCATGAATGCAGGCCGCAAAAAACGGATTGCTAAAGGCGCCGGCAGGTCGGTGTCGGAGGTCAATCGACTGTTGAAGCAATTTGAAGAAATGAAGAAAATGATGAAGCAAATGACCAACATGCAAAAGGGCAAAAAAGGGAAAGGGATGAAATTTCCGTTCATGTAATGGAAAAACCCTTTACAGACAATTAAACATCTGATAGAATCTAAACTTGTGATAAGCAATATTAATGATGGAGGTGCAAGACATGGCTGTAAAAATTCGTTTAAAGCGTATGGGTTCAAAAAGAAATCCATTTTATCGTGTAGTAGTAGCTGATTCACGTTCTCCACGTGACGGACGTTTCATCGAACAAATTGGCACTTACAATCCGGTAGCTAACCCGGTTGAAGTAAAACTAGATGAAGAAAAGGCGCTTGACTGGATGACTAAAGGTGCTAAGCCTAGTGATACAGTACGTAATCTTTTCTCAAAAGAAGGCATCATGACGAAGTTCCACGATACGAAAAACCAAAAGTAAAGTAGAGTGATATCATGAAAGCCTTAATCGAAACGATGGTGGCACCGTTGGTCGATCATCCGGAGGATATCCAGGTGACTGTTAAGGAAGACGAGGAAAAATTGACTTACCATTTAACTGTCCATCAGGAAGATGTCGGAAAAGTGATCGGCAAAAATGGAAGGATCGCAAAAGCAGTCCGAACGGTGGTTTATGCCGCTGGTTCGGATGAAACAAAGCGAATCTATTTGGATATCATGTAAAAAGGGAAAGGGATAACCTTTCCCTTTTTTCCAAGTTAAAAAAGTTGTCATCCTTTATCTGCCTCTCTAGATCATGCCTAGTCCCGGGGACAGCTTTTCAACGAGTTTTTACGGAGACAGCAAGTTTTTTCATCTGGACAGCTGTTGTGCTGCTTGGAGATATTTGGCGGAAAGGCAGGGGCTGGTATTGCAAATAATTAGGAAAATACCTGTCAAGCAGGTAATTACCGAGAAAAGCAAGGGCAAACTAGTAGAACAATTCAATCAAAACAAACAGCAGCTTGAACAAGAGTGTCAACAATTGCAATTTGAGCAGCGGAAACTACAAAACAAAAAAGGGGTTTCCAAGCACGAAGTAGCAAAACGGTTTCAGCAGGAAATCAAAAAACGCAAGGACAAAATAAAGTGGATTGAATTCCAGTTAGAACAATTGAGCATCCTGCCTATTGGCAGTGAAATAACGGAAGAAGAAGTTGAAACTCTTGTTGAAGTTGAAGAAGGATATAACTGGGATGACATCTCTGATGACAAATCCATTGTCGTTAAGGATGGCATCGTGATTCAAATAACATAGCAGGTGAAGATATGAGTGAAGAAATGTTCAACGTTGGCAAAATTGTAAACACCCATGGAATTAAGGGTGAAGTAAAGGTGTTACGTATTACCGATTTTGATGAAAGATTTGAAATCGGCAGCAGATTGTATTGGTCTGATGGGAAAAATAGCCTCACAGCTCTTACCGTTGACGGGCATCGCAGGCATAAGAACTTTGATTTATTGCACTTTTCCGGCTATGATTCCCTCAACGACGCTGAACCTTTGAAAAACGGTATGCTTCAAGTTAAGGCAGAGCAATTAGAACCGTTGGAAGAAGGCGAATTCTATTATCACGAAGTCATCGGCTGTGAAGTCTATACAGAAGGTGGCGACTACTTAGGGAAAATCAAAGAAATACTGTCACCCGGCGCCAATGATGTATGGGTGGTCAGCAGAAAAGGAAAAAAAGACTTGTTGATCCCTTATATTGAAGAAATCGTCAAAACGATCGATGTGGAACAAAAGCGGGTAACGATAGAGCCGATGGAGGGACTGCTTGACGAATGAAAATAGATGTACTGACACTGTTTCCGGAAATGTTTGATGGGGTGATGAACCATTCTATCTTAAAAAAAGCGCAGGAAGCAGGAGCTTTTCAATATCGATTGGTTAATTTTCGTGAGTATGCCCAAAACAAACATAAAAAAGTGGACGATTATCCATATGGAGGTGGCGCGGGAATGGTCCTGACCCCCCAGCCTGTGTTCGATGCAGTGGAAAACCTGTCAGCAGAGGCCACAGGGAAGCCCCGTGTCGTACTCATGTGTCCACAAGGAGAGCCTTACAATCAATCTAAAGCAATGGAGCTTGCAAATGAGGATCATTTGATTTTCATTTGCGGCCATTATGAAGGGTATGACGAAAGAATCCGGCAGCACTTGGCAACCGATGAAATTTCGATCGGTGATTATGTGCTGACAGGCGGGGAGTTAGGTGCCATGGTCGTAATAGACAGTGTTGTGCGGCTGCTGCCCGGTGTTCTTGGTAATGAGTCATCTGCTCCGGAAGATTCTTTTTCCACCGGCTTGCTGGAACACCCTCATTACACCAGACCGGCCGATTTTCGGGGGCTTCGGGTTCCAGACGTGCTGGTTTCAGGTAATCATAGTAAAATCGATGAATGGAGACGCCTGCAATCCTTGAAAAGAACGTATCAACGGCGCAAAGATTTGCTGGATGATTATCCATTGACTGAAAAAGAGAAAGCGTGGCTGGAAAGTAATGATGATGATTAATCATCATTACCGATCGGTTCGTAGGTCTATTTCCAGGAATCTTTAATTAATAGTTGAAGTAGACCGCTTGATATGGTATATTATTTGTTGTGCTTAAGCGAAAGTTTAAGCTGGATAAACAATGTTCCGCTGTCTTTATTCTTAAGTTATGAACATTGGTTTGGAAGGAGTGTAACAGGATGCAAAACATTTTAGAAGAAGTGACAAAAGAACAACTTCGTACTGATCATCCTGATTTTCGCCCTGGTGATACGGTAAAGGTCCACGTTAAAGTCGTGGAAGGAAACCGTGAACGTATCCAGGTATTCGAAGGCGTTGTTATCAAGCGTCAAAACGGCGGAATCAGCGAAACTTTCACTGTTCGTAAGATTTCTTACGGCGTTGGCGTTGAGCGTACTTTCCCAGTACATTCACCGCGCATTGATAAGATCGAAGTGAGCCGCCGCGGTAAAGTACGTCGTGCGAAACTTTACTATCTACGTAACTTGCGTGGTAAAGCTGCACGTATTAAAGAGATTCGCTAATTTGAATGCAGGAAAGGAGCTTGAAAAGTCAAGCTCCTTTTTTCTACTTAAAATAGGTAATTTGGCCGGGTGGCTAAAAAACAACTGACATGGAAAAATAGGAATCCAGGTGGTGATGGTTACTGCCTGTTGATTGGTATATGCTTTATGCCTAAAAGAAAGATTTCCGGGTATAAAGCTGTTATATGGAGGGAAGATAATGGCCAAAAAAAAGAACGAATGGCTTGACTGGGTCAAAGCACTCTTGATTGCAGGAGTGCTGGCACTCATCGTCAGGATGTTTTTATTCGCTCCCATTGTAGTGGACGGACCGTCCATGCTGCCGACACTGCATAATGGAGACCATATGATTGTCAACAAATTCAATTACCTTGTAGGAGAACCGGAAAGGTTTGATATCGTGGTGTTTCATGCAACCGCCCAAAAGGATTATATTAAGCGGGTGATTGGATTGCCTGGAGATCATGTGGAGGTTAAAGATGACACCCTTTATATAAATGGAGAAGCAGTGGAAGAGCCTTATTTAGAGTCTGCAAAGCAAATGACAGAAGAAAATCAGCATTACACCGTCGATTTCCGTCTGGAAGAACTACCAGGCGGCTATGAAGAAATACCGGAAAATCAATTACTGGTGCTTGGGGATAACCGTGGCAATTCAACGGACAGTCGGTTATTGGGATTGATCTCCTATGATCAAATTGTTGGAGAAGTTCAATTGTTGTATTGGCCATTTGACCGTTTCAGTCTTTACAACTAATGGTTGTTCCACAGAAAGTATGGGAGCTCCTTACGCATTTGTTTTACCCTGTAAGAGATGGAAGAGAATAGGTGGGATACTATGACCATTCAATGGTTTCCAGGCCATATGGCAAAGGCCAAACGTGAAGTTCAGGAAAAATTAAAATTAGTTGATTTCGTCATCGAATTAGTCGATGCCCGAGTGCCGGATTCCTCTCAAAATCCCATGTTGCAAGAAGTACTGCAAAACAAGCCGCGTATGAGAGTATTAATGAAAAAGGATTTGGCTGATCCGGCAGTTACGAGTAAATGGATAGATCAATTTGAATCAGAGGAAGTTAAATCTGTTGCAGTGGATGTCCAAAACAAACAGGATGTTCAGTTGGTGATCAATGCCGCTAAGGAAATGGGCAGGGAGAAACAGGACAAGCTTCAGAAGAAGGGGATCAGGCCGCGCCCATCCAGAGCTATGATATTAGGCATTCCAAATGTTGGAAAGTCAACCTTAATCAACCGGCTGGTAAACCGGAAAATAGCCAAGACTGGCGACCGTCCTGGCGTGACAACCAGTCAGCAGTGGATAAAAGTGAAAAAGGATTTTGAATTGCTTGATACACCTGGTATTTTGTGGCCAAAATTCGAAGATGAATTGGTTGGTTATCGGCTGGCAGCAATCGGTACGATAAAAGATCAACTGCTTCCGAAAGAAGATGTTGCCGCTTTTATTATTGATTATTTAAAGACAAGTTATCCGACTTTACTTCAGGAGCGATATTCTCTGGAAAATGAACCGGATATGGGGATCATCTTTGAGAAAATCGGCAGTTCGAGAGGCTGCCTGGAAAGCGGAGGACGGGTTAATTTCGAGAAAACAGCAGAGGTGATCATTCGTGATTTACGTTCTGGGCGTTTGGGCAGATTGACATTAGAGCAGCCTGATCCTGTATAAAGAAAGATATTTGGACGTCATCCATTACCAAAAAGGCATCCGCTATTCCGGATGTCTTTTCGTGCTTCAACACAAGAAAATTCAGTCGATATAATACATATGGGGGAATAAGAAGTGACTTCTTTTATGAAAATTTCGGAAATAAAAGAACGATTAGATCGTGATCAAGTTTCCGATTCGTTTCTGGAACAGTTACATATGGACGATCGAAAAGGCGTACATAAGCTGGTGGCAGCGTATCAAAAGCGGAAACAAAAAGAATCCGCACAGCAGGAGCTTTTTGTGAAAATGAGCAAATTTGAAAAAAAACATTACCAGCTAGGAAATATAGTAGCCGGAATAGATGAAGCGGGCAGGGGGCCGTTGGCAGGTCCTGTGGTGGCTGCTGCCGTCATTTTAGGTGATTCGTTTTACCTGCCTGGACTGAATGACTCCAAACAATTAAGCAGCCAGACGCGTGAGGAGTATTTCCGTTATATCACTCAGCATGCCACCTCCTATGGGATCGGAATTGCAGATAGCCAGGAAATAGACAAGCTCAATATTTATCAGGCTTCCAAGCAAGCGATGCGCAAGGCCGTAAATGATCTGGCTTTCCAACCGGATCACCTGTTGGTCGATGCCGTCCCGCTGGATGGAATGAATTGTACGGTGGAAGCAATTGTAAAGGGTGACCAAAAGAGTGTTTCCATAGCCGCTGCGAGCATTATAGCCAAAGTTACCAGAGATCGGATGATGCTAGAGTTGGATAAGAGCTACCCGATGTATCAATTTAAAGCGAATAAAGGATATGGAACGAAAACGCATTTAGATGCATTGAAAACATACGGTGCCGCACCTTGCCACAGGAAAAGCTTTTCACCTATCCGCGAACAAATTATGGAGTGAAAGGGGGTTAGATCATGTCTTCGATGAGTCGGACCGCAGCCAATCTATTTCATGCGTTACAGAAGCCAGCAAATGTACAAGCTGCTGTAAAGATGAAACCGGGTCAAATTCTGGCGGGTAAAGTGATGAAGCTTTATCCAGATCAAAAAGCTTCCATTCAGTTTGGCGGAAGGAATATCGTAGCCCAGCTTGAAGCCCCTTTGACAGCTAACGGAAAGTATTGGTTCCAGGTAGCTACCGTGGGAGAGGTAATCCGTTTGAAAGTTTTATCAAGCAGAACAACGGCAGAACAATCGAGTCAAGGCATTGCCGCTTTGTTAGACGAATTAGGGATAAAGAATACAAAGGATAGAACCGCTTTGCTCAACCAGTTAGTAACGAAAAAAATACCATTCCAAAAAGAAACCCTTTTACAAGCATTTCAACTGATGGAAGAGCAAATGGATAAACAAGCAGCCAGATCGACCATTGTCGAAATGATCTCCCGCAAGCTTCCCATGACGGTCTCGGTTTTACAAGCGTTGCAAGCAAAAAAAGCTGAGGGATTTGGAAATTTATTAGCCGATGTGCAAAATAAGCTTACGGGGTTGCAGCTCCCTTCCGAAATGCGTGAAGCACTGTCAATCCGGTTGAATGGATTTACCTATCAAAAAAACACTCCGCTTTTCCAGCTCTTGCAAATGTTTATCGATGACGAAGCAGGAAAAGGGAATTCTGACATATATCAATTATTGAAAAAAGCAGGAATTGTTACAGACTCCGGTTCATTTACCGATTTGCAAAAATCCTTGAAACAGGCGCAAACACCACTTGGCCAGTCAGAAGTACTCCCGTCTTTGCAAAAAGCAAGCCCGGAAGTGGTAAAGGAACTTCAACAGCTGCAGCGGATGCAACTACCGTTGTCGGCTAAATTTATGGAACAACTGAGTTCTCTGACTGAGTTGTCGGAAAGAAAGATAAATGGAGATTTGCTCCCTTCCGGACAGCAAAGAATGGAGGTTCTGAGGACCCAGCTGTCTAGAAGTGATTTTTTTTCTATGCTTTCCACACAGTTGCCAAAACGTTATGTCAATGCATTACAGGAACTTACCCTTGGCACGCCCTCACCACAAGATATTGATGCCGTCAAACAAGTTATCGACCGGCAGCTGCCATCTGGTTCCGTGAATTTATTGGCTCATCTGCTTTCTGATTCATCCGAAGGACAGGGGCTACTACTTTCTGATCCAAAACAGTACTTCTTGAGAAAGGTAGAACAGGTACTACTGTTTTCCGGTTTAAATCACGAGAACAATCTTTCGAAAGATCAACTCGCAGCATTGCCGATCAAAGAACAAACCTTGAAGTCAATTGTTCTGCAGGCCATCTCTGAGAGTGGAAATGGCGGAAATGAGAAACTTAACTCCTTGCTGCATTACTTAAATGGAGTCCAACTAACCCACCACCAGGAAACAGTCAATACCGTTCAGTTTCATTTGATGCTGCCTGGCGACCACATAGGGGTGAAGAACGATATACAAATAGACTTTGAAGGGAATAAGGATGAGGAAGGAAAAATAAATCCGGATTTTTGCCATGTGGTCTTTTATTTGGACTTGGAAAAGATGAAAGAAACCGTAATCGATATGCAAATCCAAAAACGGATGGTCAGCATCACTGTATTTAACGAACACCAAAAGTTGGAAAGTCTTTTTCCTTTATTTAAACCAGCACTTCAGCAAGGACTGGAGCAACTGGACTATCATCTAACATCGGTGCGCTGGAAGCCTTATGGTAAGTTCGAGAACGGAAGCCCCGTCCTTTCTGGGCAAAATGAATGCAATCAGAATAAAGGAGTGGACTACCGGATATGAATGATTATCCATCCAGACGTAAGGCAGCTGCGTTGAGATACGAGGGGGACAAAGCTGCCGCGCCTAAAGTAACAGCTGCCGGGAAAGGGTATGTAGCTGACAATATCATCGCCAAAGCAGAAGCATCCAATGTCCCGATTCAGGAAGATTCTTCCTTGGTAGAACTGCTGGCAGAATTGGATATTAATGAAACGATTCCTGAAGAATTATATCAGGCGGTTGCAGAAGTTTTTGCTTTCGTATACAGGGCAGACAAGAAACTATGAAGTTGAAACAACAGCAATCTATCGATAAGTAATGGTAATGTGTAGACAATTTGTGACGTTTTTTTATACAATGGGTTTGCAGTGAAATTTTGATGGGAGGATGGAAGATGAACATTCACGAGTACCAAGGCAAAGAAATATTGCGAAAATACGGCGTGGCAGTGCCAAATGGCCGTGTTGCTTATACGGTAGACGAAGCAGTGGAAGCCGCAAAAGCACTTGGCAGCAATGTATCCGTGGTGAAGGCCCAAATCCACGCAGGCGGCAGAGGAAAAGCGGGCGGTGTAAAAGTTGCAAAAAATTTGGACGAAGTCCGTACATATGCCGATGAGATTCTCGGTAAGACTTTGGTTACACATCAGACAGGTCCCGAAGGCAAAGAAGTTAAGCGTTTACTAATTGAAGAAGGTTGCGATATTAAAAAAGAATACTATGTCGGTCTTGTGCTGGACCGTGCCACTTCTCGCGTTACGATGATGGCTTCTGAAGAGGGCGGTACCGAAATCGAGGAAGTAGCAGCCAAAACACCGGAAAAAATCTTTAAAGAGGTCATTGATCCAGTGGTTGGTTTAACACCTTTCCAAGCAAGACGATTGGCTTTCAACATAAATATTCCGAAAGAATATTTATCAAAAGCTGTTAAATTCATGCTTGGTCTTTACAAGGTTTTTGAAGAAAAAGATTGCTCAATTGCCGAAATCAATCCGCTTGTAACAACGGGAGAAGGAGATGTCCTGGCGCTCGATGCTAAATTGAACTTCGATGATAACGCTATCTTTCGTCAAAAGGATATAGCAGAGTATCGCGATTTGGACGAAGAAGATGAAAAGGAAATTGAAGCATCGAAACACGATCTCAGCTATATTGCTCTTGATGGAAATATAGGCTGTATGGTTAATGGCGCAGGCCTTGCTATGGCGACGATGGATATTATCAAGCATTATGGCGGCGATCCGGCAAACTTCCTGGATGTAGGCGGCGGTGCAACAGCTGAAAAAGTAACAGAAGCTTTCAAAATCATTCTCTCTGATTCGAACGTAAAAGGCATTCTGGTCAATATTTTCGGCGGTATTATGAAATGTGATGTTATCGCAGAAGGTGTTGTGGAAGCAACCAAACAAGTAGGATTGGAAATTCCACTGGTTGTCCGGTTGGAAGGAACGAATGTTGACTTAGGAAAGCAAATCCTGGCTGACTCCGGCCTGAACATTACGGCCGCTGAATCGATGGCTGATGGCGCGGAGAAAATCGTTTCCCTAGTTAAATAGATTTCAAGATGACAGTGCTTGAAACAAACAAGTATGTTGTCCTGTTAAAAGCTTGGAATTAGTTAGTACAAATCAGAAAGGACGGACGAAGATGAGTGTATTTGTGAACAAAGATACCAAAGTAATCGTACAAGGTATTACTGGCTCTACAGCACTTTTTCATACAAAACAAATGCTTGAATACGGCACCAACATAGTCGGCGGGGTAACCCCGAAAAAAGGTGGTACCGAAGTCGAAGGAGTACCGGTATTCGACACGGTACAGGATGCAGTTAGTAAGACAGGTGCCAATGCATCGGTGATTTATGTACCAGCCCCATTTGCCGCAGACGCAATTATGGAAGCGGTTGATGCAGAATTGGATCTTGCAATTTGTATTACTGAACATATCCCGGTAATGGATATGGTTAAGGTCAAACGTTATATGGAAGGAAAGAAAACGAGATTGGTAGGTCCAAACTGCCCTGGAGTAATCACACCAGAAGAATGCAAAATTGGAATTATGCCTGGTTATATCCATAAAAAAGGCCATATCGGTGTCGTTTCCCGTTCTGGCACATTAACGTATGAGGCTGTTCACCAGTTATCTGAACAGGGATTCGGACAATCGACAGCGGTTGGTATTGGCGGTGACCCTGTAAACGGTACTGACTTTATCGATGTCCTGAAAGCTTTTAATGAAGACCCAGAAACAGAAGCAGTCATGATGATCGGTGAAATCGGCGGAACTGCCGAGGAAGAAGCTGCTGAATGGGTAAAGGCTAACATGACGAAGCCGGTTGTAGGCTTTATCGGCGGTGCAACAGCTCCTCCAGGAAAAAGAATGGGACACGCTGGTGCCATTATCTCCGGTGGTAAGGGAACAGCGGATGAAAAGATCAAAGTGATGAATGACTGTGGTATCCAGGTAGCCGAAACACCTGCGGTCATGGGAGAAACATTGATTGGTGTTTTAAAAGAAAAAGGATTGCACGATAAGTGTAAAACCCATTAACAAATTAGCTGGCTTGAGCATCTCGCTTAAGCCGGCTTTTTAAAAAAAGAGGTGTCATTGTGAAAAAATTTCGGCTGAAATTGCTCCATCTCCATAGATGCCGGGGAGCTACAAGGTCATTGATCAAAAGAATGATAAGCGTCGATCCTGATCTGGCTGGTTTGTATGATTATACATTAAGTGATTTTCGCGAATACTTTTCCCTCTCCGATAAACGTGCCGTTGTACTCTTTCAAGACCTTCATTCCCCTCGAATATTGGCTGCTTTACTAGACGACCTGCGAACGTTTCAAGCCCTTACAATATTTGATCAAACGTTTCCTCCTTTACTTCGAAACATTAAAGATTGTCCTATCGTATTATATGTATGCGGCAATGCCGACCTGCTTTCTCATACCCCCTCTATAAGTGTTGTCGGGACCAGGAATCCGACGAATACTGCCTATGCTAAAATGAACACGATTATGACCCCTTTGATAAAAGATGGCTGGTTAATCGTCAGCGGGATGGCAATGGGAATAGATGGCATAGCCCATCGCCTTGCTATGGATTCCGGGGGTGAAACCATTGCCGTGCTTGGGGGCGGCTTTCGGCACATTTATCCGAAGCAACATAATTATATGTTTCAAGAATTAGCTGAAACGCAGCTCGTCGTATCGGAATATCCACCAGGTTTCCCTCCACAGCGGTACTATTTTCCTGAAAGAAATCGGATTATAAGTGGTTTGACCTTCGGCACACTTGTGGTAGAAGCTAAGGAAAGAAGTGGTAGTTTGATTACTGTAGAGCAGGCACTGGACCAGGGGAAGGAAGTATTTGCCATTCCTGGTTCACCGTTACAACCTGAGGCTGCTGGCTGTAATAAAATGATACAAGATGGGGCTAAATTAGTACAAAATACCTATGATATATTAGAAGAATGGAAGTAAAAAAGTAGCAAATGAAGTCGATTTATGTCAGAATAACAAGAAATCGCTTTCTGTTTTTGGAATGAAAACCGATTGTATGTTTGACAAATCATAAAAAAGTATTTAATAATAGGGAAGATTTATCAAAGAAAATCATAAACACTTCTTGACAACCCAGTAAAAAACAAGTTAAAGAGACTAAATGATCAACGGAAACATAGAGACAGAATACCTCTTGGGAGGAACAAACATGGCAGATTATCTTGTAATTGTAGAATCTCCCGCAAAAGCCAAAACGATTGAACGTTACTTGGGGAAAAAATATCAAGTGAAGGCTTCAATGGGTCATGTGCGGGATTTACCAAAAAGTCAAACGGGAATTGATGTAGAAAATTCATTTGAACCAAAATATATAACGATTCGTGGAAAAGGGCCGGTATTAAAGGAATTGAAAAGTGCTGCAAAAAAAGCGAAGAAAGTCTACCTTGCAGCTGACCCCGATAGAGAAGGGGAAGCAATTGCCTGGCATCTTGCCCATAGTCTCGATATAGACGAAAATTCCGATTGCCGGGTTGTATTTAATGAGATTACCGAAGATGCAATCAAGGAGTCCTTCAAGCATCCCCGCTCCATTGACATGGATTTAGTCGATGCCCAACAGGCTCGTCGGATTTTGGACAGATTGGTTGGATACAACATTAGCCCGCTTCTTTGGAAAAAAGTGAAAAAGGGGCTTAGTGCCGGACGTGTCCAATCTGTAGCTGTAAAAATGATTATTGAACGGGAAAGAGAAATAGAAAATTTCAAACCGGAAGAATATTGGTCGATAGAGGCAGACTTTTTAAAGGATAAAGACACTTTTGAAGGTGCTTTCTATGGCATTAACGGAAAAAAACGGGAGCTTGCGAACAAAGAAGAAGTAGATGAAGTGCTTGGTTCCCTAAAAGGAAAAGAATTTACCATTGATAAAGTCAATAAAAGGGAACGCAAACGGAATCCTTCTCAGCCGTTTACAACATCTTCCCTTCAACAGGAAGCGGCTAGGAAGTTGAATTTTCGTGCAAGAAAGACGATGATGGTCGCCCAACAATTATATGAAGGGATTGACTTGGGCAAGAAACAGGGCATCACCGGCTTGATTACTTATATGAGAACGGATTCTACCCGGATTTCTGAATCAGCAAAAAAAGAGTCTGCATCCTATATTGAAGAGAACTTCGGAAAAGAGTATCTCGGAACCTATAAAAAAGGAAAAAATGCTGAAGGAGCACAGGATGCCCATGAGGCAATCCGTCCGACTTCCATTTATCGCGATCCTAAGTCCTTGAAGAGTATTCTTTCCCGTGATCAATACCGACTCTATAAATTGATATGGGACCGCTTTGCAGCCAGCCAAATGGCTCCGGCTGTGATGGATACGATGACTGTTCATCTGGTTAATCAGGGAGTCGAGTTCCGTGCTTCCGGATCCAAAGTGAAATTTAAAGGTTTCATGAAGGTATATATAGAAGGACGGGATGATAACAAGAAAGAAGAGGATAAGCTACTTCCTGATCTAGAGGAAGGGATGGTAATCAAGGCGGAAGAAATCCGCCCAAATCAGCATTTTACCCAGCCGCCGCCGAGATATACCGAAGCACGTCTAGTCAAGACGATGGAAGAACAGGGGCTTGGCCGGCCATCCACTTACGCACCGACATTGGATACGATTCAGCGCAGAGGTTATGTCACGTTGGATAATAAACGGTTTGTACCGACCGAACTCGGCGAAATTGTGACAGATTTACTCAGCGAATTTTTCCCGGAGATTATCGATGTAGACTTTACAGTCAAAATGGAAAACGATCTTGATTCCATTGAGGAAGGAAAAACCCAGTGGATTCAAATCATCGGTGGATTTTATGAAGGATTTGACAAGCGCCTGAAAAAAGCAGACGAAGAAATGGAAAAAATAGAAATTAAGGATGAACCAGCAGGAATNCCAACAGGCTCGTCGGATTTTGGACAGATTGGTTGGATACAACATTAGCCCGCTTCTTTGGAAAAAAGTGAAAAAGGGGCTTAGTGCCGGACGTGTCCAATCTGTAGCTGTAAAAATGATTATTGAACGGGAAAGAGAAATAGAAAATTTCAAACCGGAAGAATATTGGTCGATAGAGGCAGACTTTTTAAAGGATAAAGACACTTTTGAAGGTGCTTTCTATGGCATTAACGGAAAAAAACGGGAGCTTGCGAACAAAGAAGAAGTAGATGAAGTGCTTGGTTCCCTAAAAGGAAAAGAATTTACCATTGATAAAGTCAATAAAAGGGAACGCAAACGGAATCCTTCTCAGCCGTTTACAACATCTTCCCTTCAACAGGAAGCGGCTAGGAAGTTGAATTTTCGTGCAAGAAAGACGATGATGGTCGCCCAACAATTATATGAAGGGATTGACTTGGGCAAGAAACAGGGCATCACCGGCTTGATTACTTATATGAGAACGGATTCTACCCGGATTTCTGAATCAGCAAAAAAAGAGTCTGCATCCTATATTGAAGAGAACTTCGGAAAAGAGTATCTCGGAACCTATAAAAAAGGAAAAAATGCTGAAGGAGCACAGGATGCCCATGAGGCAATCCGTCCGACTTCCATTTATCGCGATCCTAAGTCCTTGAAGAGTATTCTTTCCCGTGATCAATACCGACTCTATAAATTGATATGGGACCGCTTTGCAGCCAGCCAAATGGCTCCGGCTGTGATGGATACGATGACTGTTCATCTGGTTAATCAGGGAGTCGAGTTCCGTGCTTCCGGATCCAAAGTGAAATTTAAAGGTTTCATGAAGGTATATATAGAAGGACGGGATGATAACAAGAAAGAAGAGGATAAGCTACTTCCTGATCTAGAGGAAGGGATGGTAATCAAGGCGGAAGAAATCCGCCCAAATCAGCATTTTACCCAGCCGCCGCCGAGATATACCGAAGCACGTCTAGTCAAGACGATGGAAGAACAGGGGCTTGGCCGGCCATCCACTTACGCACCGACATTGGATACGATTCAGCGCAGAGGTTATGTCACGTTGGATAATAAACGGTTTGTACCGACCGAACTCGGCGAAATTGTGACAGATTTACTCAGCGAATTTTTCCCGGAGATTATCGATGTAGACTTTACAGTCAAAATGGAAAACGATCTTGATTCCATTGAGGAAGGAAAAACCCAGTGGATTCAAATCATCGGTGGATTTTATGAAGGATTTGACAAGCGCCTGAAAAAAGCAGACGAAGAAATGGAAAAAATAGAAATTAAGGATGAACCAGCAGGAATTGACTGTGAAAACTGTGGTCACGAGATGGTTTATAAAATGGGTCGGTATGGAAAATTTCTAGCTTGCTCCAATTTCCCGGAATGCAGAAATACGAAGCCTATTCTGAAGGAAATCGGTGTTAAGTGCCCGAAATGTAAAGAAGGAAACGTAGTCGAACGAAAATCGAAAAAGCGGCGCACTTTTTACGGCTGTGATCGTTATCCGGAATGCGATTTTATTTCTTGGGATAAGCCGATTGCACGTCCATGTCCGAAATGCGATTCCTTACTGGTCGAAAAGAAATCGAAAAAAGGAACGCAAATCCAATGTACGAATTGTGACTATAAGGAAGAAACACAAAATTGAACAAAGAAAAAAGCATCAGGCTGCGGCTTGATGCTTTTTTTCATTTCCTCGAAAGAGTTGGCTCTATACTGAATGTGGAGCAAAGGAGAAAGAGAGGGATAGGAGTGCAATGTCATGTTATTCTAGAAGTTTTGGCTGTTGGAGGAAGTTTGTCTAGAAGATCAACAAGCGGTCAAAAAGGCTGAAATATTTAACCAGAAAAATATAGATTTTACTCAGTTTTTCATCCTCTAACTCGTTATCTTAAAGCGAATTTGCATAGCAGTGGAAATAAGCGAGACTCCTGCGGAAAAACGGACGAACGAGACCCCACAGCGGGTCTTGCGGGGAGGCTCGGGCGTTCGTCCGCGGAAAGGGAGTTTATTTACACTGCGGTCTTTGTTTAATCGCTATTTTTTCGGGTTGAGTCCTTGGGATAAAGAACTGGTACAGTGAAAGTCACCCCACCACATTTGACTGAGAACCAAAGCTTTTAAAAAGGGTCTTGTATTTCCCTTTTTCAAGCTCGATCAGCTACTCCAAACTTATATTTCCGCTATACTGATTGAAAGGTACAAGCTCTTGTTCGATGTGTATCTCTTTCTTTCCCCCCTCTAGCACATAGTAGGGAAGGTTCCTAAGAAAGAGTTAAACGTTATTTTTCTTGCCGAACAGGGTATGAGAATGGTGAATAGGAGGGATAATATGTCTGAAAAGCGAAAATATTATGTGAAGGTAGATTCCGGAGAAGTGAAGACGGTACCAGCTTTCGATAACAGCGTTGAATATGAAATTGAAGGCGATTATGAGGATAAGTTAAGCTTGGAAAACCTGTTTCATGAACAGCATCTAGCGGGAAGCCGTTCAGCAGAATTACACTATGAGGCTCCCTTTCAAGAAGTAAAAGCAGATCAGGAACGAAAAAAGTATGACGATGAAATGCTGAATATCTATCAACGGATCTATGAACTTGGTACCCCAGAAACGAAAGAAAAAATTAAAGAAATCGGTATCTTGGATCTGGAGAGAGAACCGATAACGTATCAAACCAACAAACCGGAAGATTTAAGTTGACACCAGTACGTATAAAAGATATAATTACCGTTCTGTAAGAGAGTTTACCTTGACAGTACTTTCAGGCTGTTGCTGCGAAGGTTGTCGAATTTCCTCCAGTTAACAGCCGTCTCTTTTGTTTTCCACAGCGTAATAAGGAAACAATGCAGAACAGATAGCGCAATTCTGAATTTTGTTACAATTTAGTAAAATTTATTGCGTGGACGAGGGCACTTGTGTTACTATTTAAACGCCTTGAGCGAGGTGGGGAAATGATAAACTGGAATGACGCAAAGAAAGCCTTTACAGAATACTTGCAAATTGAGAAGAACGCTTCCGAATATACGATTGATTACTATCAAAGTGATATAGAAAATTTTTTCGGTTTTCTGAAACAGCAAGCCATCGATCAATTGGAATTAGTCGATCACCAGGTTGTGCGGACCTACTTGACAACCTTGTATGAAAAAAAGTTATCAAGGAGAAGCGTCTCCAGAAAAATTTCAAGCCTGCGTAGTTTTTACAAGTTTCTCGATCGGGAAACATATGTAGAAGTGAATCCTTTCACACAGGTAACTCTTCCAAAAACGGACCAGCCAGTGCCCGGTTTTTTGTATGCCGAAGAACTGGAACGTTTGTTTGAAGTCAGTGATCTAACAACGGAAACTGGTCAAAGAAACCAAGCTATTCTCGAGTTGATTTATGCTACAGGGATCCGTGTTAGTGAGTGTACTGGTTTGAAGCTGGAGGATATTGATTTTGACATTGGAACATTGCTGGTCAGAGGGAAAGGAAGAAAAGAAAGATACCTACCGTTTGGTCGTTTTGCAGAAGCCGCCATGCAAAACTACATAAATAATGGAAGAGAGAAATTGTTACAGAAAACGGCGAATCCTTCTTCTGCCGTTTTTTTAAACGCTCGGGGAAACCCTTTGACCGCACGCGGATTAAGGCTGATCTTGGAAAAGATGGTTAAAGACGCTGCGCTGACTGTTCATCTTCATCCTCACAAGTTGAGGCATACTTTTGCAACACATTTGCTGAATGAAGGAGCAGATTTGCGGGTGGTTCAAGAGCTCCTTGGCCATGAGCATCTATCTTCGACCCAAATTTATACACACGTAACCAAAGACCATCTACGGAAAATATACATGAACAGCCATCCAAGGGCAAAGCACAAAAATGATTAGTGGAGGAGGTACTTTTATGGAGCCACAACAATTCCATGCCACAACTATATTTGCGGTGCAGCATAATGGGCAGAGTGCAATGAGCGGTGACGGACAAGTGACATTAGGCAATGCGGTCGTCATGAAACATAAAGCTAAAAAGGTTCGCCGGCTATACAGAGGGAAAGTGTTGGCTGGATTTGCCGGATCGGTAGCAGATGCATTCACTTTGTTTGAAAAATTCGAAGGTAAATTGGAAGCATACAACGGGAATTTATCAAGGGCTGCTGTAGAGTTAGCGAAAGAATGGCGCAGCGACAAAGTTTTGCGCAAGCTCGAGGCTATGCTGATTGTTATGGACAAAGAAGAAATGCTGCTAGTATCCGGAACAGGCGAGGTAATTGAACCGGATGATGGTTTGCTTGCAATTGGATCCGGCGGAAATTACGCCTTGAGTGCGGGTCGGGCATTGACCCGTCATTCCAAAGATTTATCTGCAAAGGATATTGCGCTGGCAGCCATGGAAGTGGCCGGAGAAATATGTGTGTATACCAATAACCATATAACTCTCGAGGTGTTAGATTAAAAAAGGAGGGTTTGCTGAGATGGCGTTAAATAAGACACCAAGGCAAATTGTCGAACAACTCGATCAATACATAATTGGTCAAACCAACGCTAAAAAATCGGTTGCTATTGCACTGCGGAATCGCTATAGAAGGATGCAACTTGAAGATAAACTGCGCGATGAAATCGTACCAAAAAATATTTTGATGATCGGTCCGACAGGAGTGGGGAAAACAGAAGTTGCCAGACGTCTGGCAAAGCTTGTCGGAGCCCCGTTTGTAAAAGTGGAAGCAACCAAATTCACGGAGGTCGGTTATGTAGGGCGTGATGTGGAATCCATGGTACGGGACTTGGTTGAAATGGCTGTGCGGATGGTCAAACAGGAAAAGATGGCCGCAGTGATGGATAAAGCGGAAGAACAGGCAAACAAACGGCTTGTCAAAATACTGGTACCAGAAGAGAAAAAACAGAATAACTTTAAAAATCCGCTGGAAATGTTTTTCCCACAGCAAGGCGATGACCAGCAGGATCAGGAACAGAAGAGTGATCATCAGGAAATCGAAAGCAGGCGCAAACGCATCCGTCAACAACTTTCACTTGGGGAATTGGAGGACAGGATGGTCACGATAGAAGTGGATGAGCAGACCCCCTCCATGTTTGACATGCTTCAAGGTTCGGGAATGGAGCAAATGGGGATGAACATGCAGGACGCCTTTGGTCAATTTATGCCGAAAAAGAAGAAGAAACGGCGTCTTCCTGTATCAGAAGCAAGAAAGGTTTTGACACAGCAGGAAGCACAAAAACTTATCGACATGGATGAAGTCGCCCAGGATGCTGTTGAGAAAGTAGAGCAATCAGGGATGATTTTTATTGATGAAATTGATAAGGTAGCTGGAAAAAGCGAGCAATCGGCTAACGTGTCGAGAGAAGGGGTGCAGCGCGATATTCTGCCGATTGTGGAAGGATCGACTGTGGTCACGAAGCACGGTCCAGTACAGACTGATCACATTTTGTTCATTGCGGCAGGGGCTTTTCACATGGCGAAGCCGTCAGATCTGATACCGGAACTGCAAGGTCGTTTCCCGATCCGGGTGGAATTTGACAAATTGTCGATTGAGGATTTCCGCAATATCTTAACCGAGCCTTCTAACGCGTTGTTGAAACAGTATCAGGCTCTTCTGGGTACAGAAGGTATAAAAGTGGAATTTACGGACGATGCTGTGACTAGAATTGCCGAGGTCGCTTTTAATGTCAACCAGGAAACAGATAATATCGGGGCGCGTAGACTTCATACTATCCTGGAAAAACTTTTGGAAGACTTGTCTTTTGAAGCGCCGGATATCAATATGGGGAAGGTAGAAATAACTCCTCAATATGTGGATGAAAAATTAAGCAGTATCGCAAAAAATAAGGATTTAAGCCAGTATATATTGTAAATACATGATTGGAGGATAACAATGGATTTATTAAACCGCACTAGAAAGATTAATTCAATGTTACAAAAAACAACAGGGAAGTCAGTAAACTTCAATGACATGTCTGCTACGCTGAGAGACATTATCACGGCCAATATATTTGTAGTCAGCCGTAGAGGAAAGCTTTTGGGCTTTGCTATCAATCAGCAAATCGAAAATGAACGAATGAAATCAATGTTGGAAGAAAGGCAATTTCCTAAAGAATACACTGATAGTTTGTTTAACATTCAGGAAACTACTTCGAATATCGATATAGACAGCCCATATACCGCTTTTCCTGTGGAGAATAAAGAACTTTTCCAAAAGGGTCTTACGACAATCGTGCCAATCATTGGAGGCGGAGAGCGTCTAGGTACGTTGATCTTAAGCAGACTGACGCAAAGTTTCAATGAGGATGACCTTTTACTCGCTGAATATGGAGCAACGGTTGTAGGAATGGAAATCCTCCATGAAAAAACCGAGGAAATTGAAATGGAGGCCAGAAGTAAAGCTGTTGTCCAGATGGCGATCAGTTCGCTATCGTATAGTGAACTCGAAGCCATCGAACATATTTTTGATGAACTGGATGGAAATGAAGGTCTTCTAGTAGCAAGTAAAATTGCTGACCGAGTAGGGATCACCAGATCTGTAATCGTTAATGCACTAAGGAAACTGGAGAGTGCAGGTGTAATAGAATCCCGTTCCCTTGGCATGAAAGGAACATACATCAAAGTATTGAACAACAAATTCCTCGTTGAATTACAAAAAATCAAGTCCAATTAAGTTGGATGTAGCAGGTTGCCCTTCCTGCTGTTGTGCCGCTTTAATAGCGCACAACGGCAGGAAGGTTTTTTTGTGCCTAAATACCCAGGTCGAAAGAATGGGGTATTTGGAATAATTATGCCTAATTGGAGAATTATTTATTTTTTGGTCACCTAATATTTTCTTTTTGGCAGGAGTGTGTAATAATGAAAACAAAGGAAATAAGACATGGTTCGACATAGAAGGATAAATGTGGAATTGGATATTACAGGGTAGGAAAGGGGACTAAAGTAACAAAAGAGAAAGATTTTATACAGACCTAAAGTCAGATTATCGACAAATTCCATAGACATAGATTTAGAATTAAATTACAATATTCGATATTGAAAGTAGATTTATGACGGTTTATAAAGAAAAAGAAAAATTATTACGAGAAAAGTCAAATTGAATATAGGGGGAAGAGAAAGTGTCTTTCTTTGGAAATACCATTAGCAATTTGGAAAAATCATTGGATTATGCCTCACTTAAGAACCAAACCATTTCAAACAATATTGCTAACGCAGACACGCCGGATTATAAAGCGCAACAAGTTGTCTTTAAGGATGTACTGAAAGATGAAATGAACAGCACCTTTCAAACGAAACGCACAGATGATAGACATATTGACTTTCGATCCGACACTGCACAGCAACCCTTCCGCACCGTTTCCAATCCAAATACTACTTATAATCATAACGGAAACAACGTCGATATAGACAAGGAAATGACGGAGCTGGCTAAAAACCAAATCTATTATCAGGGATTGGTGGACCGAATAAACGGAAAATTCTCAAGCCTTCAGACAGTAATCAAGGGAGGAAGATAATAGATGAGCATTTTTAATGCGATCAATACAAGTGCCAGTGCGCTTACGGCTCAGAGACTAAGAATGGATACTGTTTCTTCAAATATCGCCAACGCTGATACAACGCGGGCGACGATGAATGAAAATGGTGAATACGAGCCATACCGTAGAAAACTCGTTTCATTGGAGGCCAAAACGCCAAGCTTTGATTCTTTTCTTCAAAAGGCTGCCGGTAAAACTTCAAGTCCAGGTCAGGGAGTCCGGGTAAGTGAAATATCGGAAGATGAAGAGCCGTTCAAGGTTGTTTATAATCCCAATCATCCAGATGCCAACCAGGATGGATACGTCCAACTTCCAAATGTCGACCCGCTTGAAGAAATGGTGGACTTGATGAGTGCAAGCAGATCGTATGAAGCGAATGTTACTTCTGTTAATGCAACAAAGAGCATGCTGTTAAAAGCACTTGAAATAGGAAAATAATGTGGGATAAGAAATGGAGGAATAACTTTTGGTTAACATTAGTAACATCGGAAACTATCAGTCGCCGACGGCCGTTTCTTTTCAGAATGGTAATGAAAAGCTTCAGACACCGGCGCAGGCTCAAGGAAATTTTGCTACAAGTTTGAAAAGCGCTATTGATACATTGAACAATTATCAGGTTGAATCAGACAAAAAGACGCAGGCATTGGCCAATGGAGAAATCGATGATTTACACGATGTCATGATTACAGCTCAGAAAGCTAGCGTTACGCTGGAAACGGCAGTTGAAATGCAACGAAAAGCGATAGATGCTTATAACGAAGTAATGCGGATGCAGGTCTAAATTACATAGGCAAATAGAGTATACCGTCCTTTTTCTTATTGGCGACTCCAGATAAGGAAAAGTACGTTTTTTTTGGGGGAAGAGAATGAAACAGAAAATGGACATGTATAAAGAAAAATGGACGAAATTCTGGAGTTCCAAATCTTCCAGGCAAAAAGGAGTCATGATTGGTTCTATCCTATTGGTTCTTTTTTTAATCATCGGTGGATCACTGCTTGCAAATAAAAGCACGATGGTTCCCCTCTATAATAATTTGTCTTTACAGGAAGTGGGACAAATTAAAACAGAACTGGAAGCCAAAGGAATACAGTATGAGCTTCAGGACGCAGGAAAAACGATTTTGGTTCCGGAAAAGGATGCAGACACCCTGCTGGTGGACCTTGCAGCGCAAGGATTACCAAACAGCGGGAATGTAGATTATTCGTTTTTCAGCAACAACACATCATGGGGAATGACAGATAATGAGTTTGACGTCATCCAGCTTGATGCGATGCAGTCAGAAATTGCTAATCTAATAAAAAGCATTGATGGTATTCAAGATGCCAATGTCATGATCAATAAACCGGAAGAGCCGGTATTCGTCAGTGAACAGCCAATGGAGGCTTCCGCTTCAATCGTGTTAAATACACAGCCGGGCTATCAACTAGAACCAGGTCAAATAAAATCTTTATACCACTTGGTTTCCAAAACAGTGCCGAATCTTCCTACTGATAATATCGTCATCATGAATCAAAATTTTGAGTATTTTGACTTCAACGATACAGCTACGGCTGGTAACGGAGATACGTACACATATCAGCAAAACATCAAACAGGACATTGAACGCGATATTCAGCGCAGGGTCCAGCAAATGATTGGCATGATGGTCGGAAACAACAAGGTAATCGCTTCGGTTACTGCGGATGTTGATTTCACCCAAGAAAACCGGGTCGAGGAATTGGTGACACCGGTAGATGAAGAAAATATGGAAGGTTTGCCTGTAAGCGTTGAAAGCATCAAAGAATCTTATACGGGCGGTGCTCCGGAAGGCGGAGTAGCCGGGACCGGAGAAGAGGAAGTGGTCAACTATCCAGCTGGTGAGGAAGGCCAGGATGGTGATTACGAAATGGTAAAGGAATCGGTTAACAATGAGTTTAACCGAATCAGGAAAGATATCGTCGAAAGTCCTTATAAAATAAGAGACATCGGAATCCAGGTAGCTGTTGATAACACTAAATCAGTCGATAACGAAACGGGTGAGGTTGAATATTTATCAGCTGCTGAAGAAGCAACAGTTGAAGACGGAATTTCCTCGATCCTTGATTCCATCATTACCACTTCTATTGACAAAGAGTATGGTGAGGTGAATCCGGAAGAAAAAGTATCCATTGTCCTTCAGGAGTTTAATGGCAGTCAAAGTTCTTCCGCTCAGCCGCAATCCGCCATACCTGTCTGGATGTATATACTTGGCGGAGCATTGATTGTTATCATTATAGCCTTGATTTGGATGCTTTGGAGAAGCAAAAATGCGGACGAAGAGGAAGAGTACGAATATACCGAAGAAACCTATACACCTCAACAGGTTTCCATTCCGGATATTGAGGAAAGTCCGGAGACAGAAGCAGGGGCACGAACAAAACAATTGGAGAAACTTGCTAAAGATAAACCGGAAGAATTTGCGAAACTACTTCGCAGCTGGATTGCAGAAGATTAGGGGGCAACCTTTATGGCAAGATATAAAGAATTAACCGGAAAACAAAAGGCCGCAATATTGCTGATTTCTCTTGGTCCAGATGTCTCCGCTCAAGTATATAAGCACCTTACAGAGGAAGAGATCGAAAAATTAACTTTGGAGATCTCCTCTGTAAAAAAGGTTGAAGCTGAACAGAAAGAGCAAATTCTCGACCAATTTCATCAAATTGCATTAGCTCAGGACTACATTTCCCAAGGGGGAATAAGTTATGCAAAAACGGTCTTGGAAAAGGCGCTTGGCCAATCGGAAGCAGATAATATCATCAGCCGGCTTACTTCTTCCCTGCAGGTCAAACCGTTTGATTTTGCTCGGAAAGCTGAACCTTCCCAGGTGTTGAATTTTATTCAGAATGAGCATCCACAGACCATAGCACTTGTTCTTTCCTATCTAGATCCGGAACAAGCAAGCCAAATACTATCCGAGCTGCCTCAGGAGATGCAAGCCGATATCGCTAAAAGGATTGCGTTGATGGATTCTACCTCTCCTGAAATTATAACGGAAGTAGAACAAATTTTGGAGCGGAAATTGTCTGCAACCGTTACGCAGGATTACACACAAACAGGCGGAATTCAGGCAGTGGTCGAAGTGTTAAACGGTGTTGACAGAAGTACAGAGCGCACCATTCTAGATGCTCTGGAAATACAAGATCCAGAACTTGCAGAGGAAATCAAGAAGCGGATGTTCGTATTCGAAGATATTGTAACGCTTGATAACCGTGCTATTCAGCGGGTCATCAGAGAAGTTGAAAACGATGATTTACGCTTGGCGTTGAAAGTGGCAAGCGAAGAAGTGAAAAACATCGTATTCAACAATATGTCCACGCGGATGGCCGATACCTTCAGAGAAGAAATGGAGTTCATGGGACCGGTAAGACTGCGGGATGTCGAAGAATCTCAATCCCGGATTGTTTCCGTTATTCGCCGGCTGGAAGAGCTTGGTGAGATCGTCATTGCCCGTGGCGGAGGAGATGATGTGATTGTCTGATAACTATTCTATTCATTCTTCCGGTGGCCGGAAAGTAATCGGAATAAAGCCGGTGACGATGCGGGAGAAACCTGATCTCCAAGAAGCTGGAGGAGAACTTGAGCAAACGGAATTAAAGTTAGAACAGGCACGATCGGCCCTGGAAAAAGCGAAAATGGAGGCAGAGCAACTGATCAGTTCGGCAGAGCGCCAGGTTGCAAAGAAGCAAAGCGACTGGGAAGCTCAGAAGAAGCTTTTATATGAAGAAGTGAAACAAGAGGCTTATCAGGCTGGTTACAATGCTGGTCGATCCGAGGCCAAAAAGGAATATGAGGAGCATGTGAATAAGGCTCGTCAAATGGTAGACCTTGCGCAGCAGGATTACCAGACTATCCTTGACCAAAGTGAAGTCGCCTTGTTGGAGTTGAGCATGAAAGCTGCTTCTAAAATAGTTCACCGAGAACTGGAAACGGAAGATGTTTTCCTTGACATTGTTAAACAGGTACTAAAAGAAGCTAAACAACAGGAAAAAATAGCTGTATATGCTCATCCGGAAGATTATGAACTGATGATCAGCCAGCAAGATGAACTACGCAATATCGTTGTCGGTGAAGTGCAGCTCCATTTTTACCCGGATGCAGAGTTATCCAGGGGAAGTTGTATTGTCGAGTCCACTTACGGCAGGATTGACGCGAGTGTCGATACCCGGCTGCTTGAACTGAGGCAGAAATTATTTGAAGCGTTAAGGGAGACCCCAGATGAAGATTGAGAAATACCTCGATGTGATCGAACGGTTTGATAGTTATAAGCGTTTTGGGAAAATCCATCGCGTCATTGGGTTGATGATTGAATCGCAGGGACCTGAAGCGAGTATAGGCGATGTCTGCCTTATCCATGCTAGTTCACAGCAAAATGATACCATTCCGGCAGAAGTGGTAGGTTTCCATAATGAGAAAGTTTTACTTATGCCTTACTCTCAACTGAAACATGTCGGCCCTGGTTGTTTGGTGGAAGCGACAGGACAGCCGTTATCAATAAAAGTCGGCAGAGGTTTGATCGGCAAAGTTGTTGATTCGTTGGGTAACCCCCTGGATAATTCGCAATTACCAAAGGGGCTGAAATCCTATCCTTCAGAACAGCCGCCGCCGAATCCTATGCTGCGTCCGCCAATCGATGAACCCATCCAGGTAGGAGTGAAGGCGATTGACACGATGCTCTCTGTAGGAAAAGGTCAACGAGTAGGGATTTTTGCAGGAAGCGGTGTTGGGAAAAGTACGCTCCTTGGGATGATTGCGAGAAACAGCGAGGCAGATATCAATGTGATTGCATTGATTGGAGAGCGTGGCAGAGAAGTCCGGGAATTTATCGAGAAAGATCTAGGAGAGGAAGGTTTGCGGAAGTCTGTAGTCGTCGTTGCTACTTCTGATCAGCCTGCTTTGATGCGGATCAAGGGAGCTTATACAGCAACTGCCATCAGTGAATACTTTCGTGACTTAGGCTATAACGTCAACTTGATGATGGACTCGGTAACAAGGGTCGCCATGGCGCAGCGTGAGGTCGGACTTGCAACAGGAGAACCGCCAACAACAAAGGGGTATACACCATCTGTATTCGCAATATTGCCTAAATTGCTGGAAAGAGCGGGAACAAGTGAATCAGGTTCTATTACCGCTTTCTATACCGTACTGGTAGATGGAGATGACATGAATGAGCCGATAGCGGATACGGTAAGAGGTATATTGGATGGGCACTTTATCCTTGATCGCAAACTTGCCGAACAAGGAAGATTCCCGGCGGTGAATGTTCTTAAATCAGTGAGCAGGGTCATGCCGCAAATCATTTCCCCTGAACACCAGCAAGTGGCTGGAAAAATAAGGTCATTGCTTGCAACCTATGAGGAAAACCACGAACTAATACAGATAGGTGCATATAAACGTGGAACGAACAGGGATATTGATGAAGCGATTCAGTTTCAACCAAAGCTGATCGACTTCTTGAAGCAGGGGACAGACGAGAAGTTTTCCAGTGATGAAGGCTTGCTTCAAGCCGTTAATTTAATATCGGGTGGTAAATGATAATGGCAAATGCAAAAACATTGGAAAAATTATTGGATTTAAGAGATCGAGAGAAGCAAACAGCGCAAAAAGACTACCAATTGTCAGTAGAACGATTTGAAGATGTTGCTTCGCAAATGTATTTTCTACTGAAAAAAAAAGAAGATGCCGAAGCGGCTTATCGGCAGGAAGTGAGCGCATCTGTATCGATAAGTGTTTTATCGTCGCATTCCGACTATATCGCAAAATTGAAGGCAAAAATAGAAAGCCTTCAAACAGCTGTCGGTAACGCTCGAAAGGAAATGGAAGCTAAACAGGATACGCTTTCTGCTGCTTACATTGAAACAAAAAAATTTGAGCGGATGATAGAACGAAACAAAGAAAAACAACACGCAGTTTTAAAAGCTGAAGAATCGAAGCAGATGGATGAGATATCCACTGTCCAGTTTAACAAGAGCAGGGATTGGTGAGTTATGGCAAGCAAATCCGAGCATGAAAAAAAGAAACCAGGCATTCTTCAATGGTTACTGTTTATTTTAATTCCTTTGATTTTGGCTGGGACCATCGCAATCATCATCATGATTGCCGCTGGAATCGATGTTTCAGGGTTCGCCAAAAAGTATGGAAGTCAGATACCGGGGGTCTCCTCACTCGTATCAGAGGAAACAGAATACGGAGAAGCCGAGCAACAGCGTTTAACTGCGGCAATAGATAGCAGAGATGAACAAATTGACCAATTGGAATCGGAGCTGGAAGCCAGAGAGGCAGATATAGAAGATTTAAATGAGCAAATTAATACGCTCCATCAACAACTGGAAACGCAACAAGAGGCTGCTGAAGAAGAGCCGGCTTCGAATGTAATAAAAGACATATCGACTTCTTTTCAAAATATGGAGACAGACAGGGCAGCTGAGATACTGGCCAATCTTGAGGATGATACTGCGTTAGCCGTGATGGGGATCATGTCCAAAAAGACGTTAGGCGAGATCTTAGGAGAAATGGATGCGGAAGAAGCTGCCAGGCTGACTAATGCCTATGCATCCGAGGAAACTCAGTAACCTTGAAAGGAGGTGAAATCGTGAATAGTATCGGGTTACTTACCGTACGGCCAAACAAATCCTCCATTCAACAAGCTCCATCAGGAGAAGCAACGGTTGGGGATGGATTAAGAAGTGTTTTTAAGGACTTGATGAAGCAGGAAAACTTGGAAAAGCAACAGGATGAATCAGGTGTACAGGATAAAACTACCGAACTTCTTTCGACGTTGAAAGATTTGAACATTGATTTAACAGATGAAAATTTGAAAGAACTAGAAGCATTAACGCCAGAGTTGCAAGCTTTGTTTGCTGATATGCTCCAAAATGGAAAAGCGATGGAAGATTCTGTTGAAGGAAATCCAACAGAATTGATCACCGTATTGCTGCAAAGCATGAAGAACAGTGGTGGCATGGGGGAAGAAGCAGGTGGAGAAGGGTTGCCAGCTAACGCAGTGATGGCAAATTCCTCGGAAAAAATGACAGGCTACTTCCGAAATCAACAGGCTGTCTTGATGCAACAGGTCGAGGGGGATCTTCTTCCTGGTCACGCAGGGAATAAGGCTTTCCAGGTGATTTGGGAACAGGCGCAAAAGGTTCTCGCTGGAATTGAAGGAAACATTCCTACTACAGAGCAGGAAGCAACTCTAAAAAAATTACTTCAACAGTGGATTCATCAAGAAAAGTCAGCTGGAACAACGAATAACTCGCTTGCTGTTACAAGTGAACCTGGTTCTAAAGGGGAAACAAAGCTGCAAAACGTTTGGCAACAACTTGTATCCGCGTTTCGCAGTCGAGAAAACCTCTCTTCTCAAAAGCGCTATTCAGGTAATTCCACTGTGACGACGGCAGATATCGGTAAGTGGGTAAGACAAGCTTTGGCAAAGCAGGCGGAAGAAGGTTCACAGAAACAGCCAATAACGATGCAGCAGACTGCCTCTAGCATGCCGGTTTCGAAAATTGAGCAATATGTCGTCCATTTAAACCAAACAGGTAGTCAGGAAGCAAATCAAAAACAACTGACAGAAACCTTGCAAAAAGCAATTCTGGAAAGCAATTTTTTAAAAAGCAATGGAGCGAAAGAGCTTTCCCTAAAATTGCGTCCAGCCCAAATGGGAGAAGTAATGATAAAAATGACCCAGCTCAATGGGGAAATGACGGTCAAAATAACTGTTACAAGCCAAGCAGCCAAGGACTTACTCGAAGGGAACGTGCATCAGCTTAAACACATGTTTTCCCCGCAGCAAGTCGTAGTCGAAAAACAGGACGCACAATTCCTGCAACAGGATAACAATCGTCATGCAGGACAACAGAACAGCAGCAGTACGGATCAGTCTGATCAGGAAAGCGGCTTCCAAGATGAATCCAGAGAATCCTCAGAGGAGGAGACAGATGGAAAGAGTTTTGCTGAACTGCTCATGTATGAGAAAGTGTAGGTGATAAAAATGACAAAAATAGACAATTCCTATTATTTAAGTCAGCAGCCGCGTGGCACCACTAACCCAAATCTAGGGAAGGATGAGTTTTTGAAAATTTTGATGGCCCAGCTGCAGAACCAGGATCCGCTGAATCCGATGGAAGATAAGGAATTCGTTTCTCAAATGGCCAGCTTCTCCTCTTTGGAACAAATGACCAATATGGCAAGTTCCATGGATCGTTTAGTTGATTCCCAATCTATATCTCCTGTGCTTCAATACAGTCATTTAATCGGCAAAGAGGTTTCTTATAATAAATATGACGAAGAAACTGGCAAAGTAGCCGAAACACTGACAAGCGATGTAACTTCAGTCAGCCAAGAGAGTGGAAAGGCTGTATTGGAATTAAGCAATGGAGAGAAGATTTTTGCGGATGAAGTTTTAAAGGTAAGCGGCCCATCAACTGACTAAGAAGGGTGGTTAATATGAATCACCGGATACAACCTTTACAACATCCAATATCTTTAGTACCCCAACCGACAAAAATTGAAACATCCAAACAGCAAAAAAGTTTTAAAGAAACATTGTCGGGCGTACAAGGGTTGAAAGTTAGCAAACATGCAGAACAGCGCATGAATGAACGAAATATTACCATCGGCCGGGAGCAATGGCGGAAGATATCGACAAAAGTAGGAGAAGCCAAACAAAAAGGAATAACAGATTCATTGGTGTTAACAAATGATGCTGCTTTGTTGATAAGCACGAAAAACAATACCGTGGTTACTGCCATGGAGCGTTCCGAGGCCGGCAGCAGAATATTTACCAATATAAACGGAACCATCGTGATGGATAGTTAAGCTTTGGGCTGGACCCGAAAGGGAGGCCGCAATTTGCTGAATGATAGAGGCAAATTCTAGTGAAAGAAAAAATTTCTGAAAAGGATGTTGATCAAATGTTACGTTCTATGTATGCAGGAATATCAGGTATGAAGGGGTTTCAAACAAAATTAGACGTCATTGGTAATAATATAGCGAATGTGAATACCTCCGGTTTTAAAAAAGGACGAGTAACTTTCCAGGATATGATGAGTCAATCGATGTCCGCGGCAGAAGGCCCGGTTGTACAGGGAGGGGCCGCCATTCGAGGTGGTGTGAATCCTTCTCAAGTTGGGTTGGGCTCACAAGTAGGTTCCATCGATAACCTACATACTGTTGGGAACCTTCAGACAACCAACCGAAGTCTTGACTTAGCTTTGGAAGGGGACGGAATGTTCGTGTTAGGTGAAGATGCCAATGGTGATGAGAACTTTACATTTGGCGGCAATGAAATGACGTTCACCAGAGCCGGTAACTTCTACTTGGATGACGATGGTTACATTGTCAATTCGGATGGTAAATATTTGCTTGGCCAAACTGGAGCACCAGAGGATGATGGCGGATTAGGCAGAATCCAAATTCCAGAAGATGCGGAAAGCTTCAGTATTCAAAGTACTGGGGAAGTTACGTATGTAGACCCGCAAGATGGTGCCACAACTGCCGGTACCATCAGACTTGCTAAATTTTCAAACCCGGGTGGTCTGGAAAAACTGGGTTCAAACACTTATCAGATGACTGCTAACGCAGGGGTTTACACAGATGGCGATAACGCTTTTAATAGCATTGATGATTTAGTCATTCCTGGACAAGATGGAGGAGCTTCGGTCGTATCCGGCGCTTTGGAAATGTCCAATGTTGACCTCGCAGAAGAATTTACGGAGATGATTACAGCGCAAAGAGGCTTCCAGGCCAACACGAGAATCATCACCACATCAGATGAAATCCTTCAAGAACTGGTCAACCTGAAACGTTAACCAAAAGGGGGAATGGGGGCAGTAAACCGCCCCCTTCAATAAAATGATAAAGCTCACTAGATTAAATGGAGATACATTCAGTTTAAACGCTGTTTATATTGAACAGATTCAATCATTTCCTGATACGACCATTTCCCTAATCACGGGAAAAAAATTAGTTGTAAGAGAAACGGAGAATGAAGTAAACATGTTGATTCAAAAGTATTATCAAACCATTGGTTTGCAAGGCTGCGTAATAGAAGCCGGTGATTTGCATGAGTAGTAATATGATTAAATCCTTGGTTGTCATTCTGCTGGTGCTTGTCATTGGTGGTGCGGCAGGTATGGTATTCGTGTTGACCGCGGATGGAGAAGAAAATCAATCGGACGAGCAATCTTTGGATGAAATGGTTGAGTATTCCTTTCAAACTGAAGAGATGAGCACCGATTTAGAAGATGGGAGCTTTGTCCGGATTCAATTTCAAATTGTCGCAGATAGTGAAAAGGCAAAGGAAGAAGTGGAAAAACGGGAGTTCCAGACACAAAACATATTGATTAAAGAGCTGGCAAAAATGGATCGGGATGCATTTAAAGAAGGCTTATCTAATTTGGAATCGATTATGAAGGATAAATTAAACGAAGTAATGCATGAGGGAAAAATCGTCGATGTTTATACCATCCAAAAAGTATTACAATAAGCAGTTAGAAAGTCTCCAGATAGGAGGTGACGGATATGGCGCAGGAAGTACTTTCCCAAAATGAAATAGATGACCTTCTATCTGCTCTGTCTTCAGGAGAGATGGATGCAAGAACATTACAACAGGAACAACAAGAAAAAAAAGTAAGAGTATATGATTTTAAAAGAGCATTGCGTTTCTCGAAGGACCAAATACGAAGTCTTTCAAGAATACATGAAAACTTTGCCAGATTGTTAACTACCTATTTTTCTGCTCAACTGCGTACGTACGTGCAGATTTCGGTTGCCTCTGTCGACCAAATTCCCTACGAAGAATTTATCCGATCGATACCGAAAATGACTATTTTAAATATTTATAGTATGGCACCTTTAGAAGGAAGGCTTATTTTTGAATACAACCCGAATATTGCTTATGCCATGCTTGATCGACTTTTGGGCGGAAAAGGCAGCAGCTTAAATAAAGTGGAAAATTTAACTGAAATCGAAACGACGCTCATGTCGCAGTTGTTTGAGAATGCGCTGGAAAACTTACAAGAAGCGTGGAGTTCTGTCATTGATATCGATCCCATGCTGGAAGAATTTGAAGTCAACCCTCAATTTCTTCAGCTTGTGTCCCCGAATGAAACGGTGGTGGTCGTTTCACTGAATACCACCATTGGGGAGAGTAGCGGCATGATCAATATCTGTATCCCACATGTCGTTTTGGAACCGATTATTTCCAAGCTATCGGTCCATTATTGGATGCAGACGAATACAAAGGAAAGCAACCCAAAGGAATACGAGGATTTGGCACATACAATCAGTCGTGCTGAGGTGGATGTCAAAGCGATATTGGGAGAATCGACTATAAATGTTAATGAATTGCTGAACTTGAAAAATGGTGATCTTATTCACTTAAATCAGGCGATCGATCAGCCAATGACATTGAATGTAGATGAACAGCCCAAGTTCTATGTGCAGCCTGGTAAACAGAAAAATAAAATGGCTGTTCAAGTCTTAAAGGAAATACAAGGGGGGAACGACAATGATGAATGACGACATGCTGTCCCAAGAGGAAATAGATGCTCTCTTAAAGAGTACAGATGATAACGAACCAGCCGAAGATACACAGGAGAATACGGTTCAAAATCCCCCGGTGGACGACTATTTAAATTCAGTCGAAAAAGATGCTTTGGGAGAAATCGGTAATATATCTTTTGGCAGCTCGGCAACAACTCTTTCCACGTTGTTGAATCAGAAGGTGGAGATTACAACCCCCACCATTTCTGTCATTCACAGGGAGAACTTACGCGATGAGTTTCCCCAGCCTTATGTTGGCGTGGAAGTAGAATATACAGAAGGATTTTCAGGGGTTAATTTGTTTGTCATCCAATCCAGAGATGCAGCTATCATCGCTGATCTTATGCTAGGCGGAGACGGACAAGCCCCTTCTGAGGAATTAAACGATATCCACCTAAGCGCGGTACAAGAAGCAATGAATCAAATGATGGGTACCGCTGCAACCAGTATGTCTACGGTCTTTACCAAACGTGTAGATATCTCACCACCTGCTATAAGCATGCTTGACATAGAGGCCGATCGAGGAACAAAACCGATAGATTCCGATATTCTTGTTAAGGTTTCTTTCCAATTGCAGATCGGTAACTTAATAGATTCAAACATTATGCAGCTCTTGCCGATCCATTTTGCCAAAGAACTAGTTGATCAGTTGTTGAATCCTCCATCGGAAAACAATCAGGCAGAGGAGCCGATACAGCAGGAACAGCCAGCTGCGAAGGCAGTTGAGACAAATCAACCATCTCGTTCAGAAGCGAATCATAATTTGCAGGCACATGCAGGGAATTCTGCCAGCAATAATCAGGAGCCTAGTTATATAGGAAACGCGGCCGGCAAAGCATCTGATGTCCAGCAAGCGGAATTTTCCAGTTTTGAACAAACGGAATTACCAGCCAAAGAACAGCGTAACCTCGATATTCTGATGGACATCCCGCTGAAAGTGACAGTAGAATTAGGTCGTACAAAACGATCCGTACAGGAAATCCTCGAGCTGTCATCAGGTTCGATTATTGAGCTGGATAAACTTGCCGGGGAACCAGTAGACATCAATGTCAATGATAAATTGATTGCAAAAGGCGAAGTCGTGGTCATTGATGAAAATTTCGGCGTTCGGGTGACGGATATTGTAAGCCCGAGAGACCGTATAAAAAAATTGAACTAGATTTTGAGAGGGGTAATATAAATGGGACAGACAGTATTGATTGTAGATGATGCAGCTTTCATGCGAATGATGATCAAGGACATTCTAAGCAAAAACGGATTTGAAGTAGTAGGGGAAGCACCAGACGGGGCTCAGGCTGTCGAAAAATATAAGGAACTTACTCCTGACCTAGTAACGATGGATATTACGATGCCTGAGATGGATGGCATTGCTGCCTTGAAGGAAATCAAGCAAATCAATAACGATGCAAAAGTAATTATGTGCTCGGCAATGGGTCAGCAAGCGATGGTTATCGATGCTATACAGGCGGGCGCGAAAGATTTTATCGTCAAACCGTTTCAGGCAGACAGGGTAATTGAAGCAATTCAAAAAGTATTAGACTGATAATAAGTGGTGAAAAATGTTGAAAAAACTTAGTATGCTGGCATTTGTCTTCCTTGCACTTTGGTTTCCGCTCACGGTAGCGGCAGCTCCAAGTGTGAATGACTGCATAGGAAAGCAGAGTGAGGAATGTACGCCAGATTCTGGCTCAACGACCGACAATGACAGTGAAAGCGAAGGCAGTCAGGAAAATCAATTAGAACCGGCGGATGAATCTTCTTCAGGATTGTTCTTTTACTTTGTCCGGTTAATCCTAGCTCTTGGATTGGTATTAGCATTGATATACTTCTTGCTGAAGTTTTTAAATCGAAAAAATAAAATGTTCCAAAAAGTGAGGGCGATGGAAAACATTGGCGGAATCTCGCTGGGACAGCAAAAATCGCTGCAAATCGTCCGCATAGGAGACAGACTATATGTGGTAGGGGTCGGCGACAATGTTGAATTATTATCGGAAATAACCGATGAAGCAACCAGGGAAGAATTGCTTCATGCTGAAGGAGAAGCAACTGATTTCAATCCAGTCAATTTCCTGACTTCGGTTATCACAACTGGCAAAAATGCCGCTTCTAAAACCGATGGGGAAAAGCAGCAGCATTTTTCAACAATGTTCCAGCAAGAGCTGAACAAGCTGAAAAAAGGAAGAAAACGATTGATTGAAAGCCGACAGAACAAGGATGAAGATAGCAATGAATGAATTTATAGAGGTGTTTTCCGGTTCAGATCCAGGAAGTATTTCGACTTCCGTTCGACTGATTTTACTATTGACAGTCTTTTCGCTGGCGCCAAGTATATTAATTTTGATGACTTGTTTCACCAGGATTATTATTGTTCTGTCGTTTGTCAGAACGTCATTAGCTACTCAGCAAATGCCGCCCAATCAAGTACTTATTGGGCTGGCGCTGTTTTTGACATTTTTCATTATGGCACCGACATTCCAGGAGATTAACGAAGAAGCCCTCTCTCCTTTGATGAATGAAGAGATATCATTGGATGAAGCCTATGAAAATGCCAGTCTACCAATCAAAGATTTTATGGCAGGCCATACACGACAGAAAGATTTGGCATTGTTTATGAATTACTCACAAATGGAGCAGCCGGAAACCATTCAGGACATTCCACTTACAACGATTGTTCCTGCTTTCGCGATAAGCGAATTGAAAACAGCTTTCCAAATGGGATTCATGATTTTCGTGCCATTTCTTGTGATCGATATGGCAGTAGCAAGTGTTCTTATGTCCATGGGAATGATGATGCTTCCTCCGGTTATGATCTCTTTGCCATTTAAAATTCTGCTGTTTGTCCTGGTGGATGGCTGGTACTTGATCACCCATTCCTTGTTAAGCGGATTTTAATGATGAAAGGAGAAAGATCTTATGAGCGGTGATTTTGTCATCTCCCTGGCTCAGCAAGGGATTTACACAATTTTAATGGTAACAGGTCCATTACTGATTTTAGCGCTTGTTGTCGGGCTTTTAGTCAGTATTTTTCAGGCAACGACCCAAATTCAAGAGCAAACACTTGCTTTTATTCCGAAGATTGTCGCTGTCCTTGTAGGGCTTGTATTTTTCGGACCCTGGATGCTGACAAGAATGGTAGAATTTGCAGCAAATATCTTTCAGAATTTAAACCAGTTTGTAGGTTGACCAGATGCTTGAATCAATCAATTTATCCAGTTTACCTGCCTTTTTGCTGATTCTTGTCAGGGTGACTTCTTTTTTTGTCACTGTGCCGATTTTTTCCTATAAAAACATTCCGAATCATTTCAAAATCGGTTGCAGTTTTTTCCTGGCTTGGATTATGTATTATACGATTTCGATACCTGAAATTGTATTAGACGAAACCTTCATTTTATTGGTTTTTAAAGAAGCCATTGTAGGACTTTTCCTTGGACTGATTGCCTACATGATTCTGGCCGCTTTGCAAGTAGCAGGCGGATTTATCGATTTTCAAATGGGATTTGCCATCGCCAATGTTATTGATCCGCAGACAGGTGCACAGAGTCCGTTGACTGGACAGTATTTTTATACGATTGCTCTTTTATTTCTTCTAGTGGTGAATGGTCACCATTTATTGATAGATGGCATCTTTTACAGTTATCAAACAGTTCCGCTCGATGCTTTTATCCCTTTTGGAAACGAGGCATTTAGCGAACTGATTACGCAGACAATGAGCAGAATGTTCTTGATCGCTTTTCAAATGGCGATTCCGGTGGTCGGCTGTTTATTCTTAGTGGACGTTGCATTGGGTATCATCGCCCGTACCGTGCCACAGTTGAATGTATTTGTCGTTGGACTTCCATTGAAAATTCTCGTCAGTTTTATCGTTCTTTTACCTTTTCTCGGATTGTATGCGGGATTGGTGAAAAATTTATTTGGAATAACACTTCAAACCATGCGCAGTCTTTTGGAAATATTCGGAGGTGCTTAAACTGGAATTATCTCTCGATTTGCAATTTTTCGCTGGCGAAAAAACAGAAAAAGCAACCCCGAAAAAGCGGCAGGACTCTAGAAAAAAAGGGCAAGTTGCCAAGAGTCAGGATGTAAATACAGCAATTTTGTTGTTTTTCGTCTTTCTACTTTTTATTGTACTTGGCGGTTATTTGAAAGACATTATGTTGGAAATGTACCAGCATTCGTTTACAGAGTATATTAATTGGGAGGTTACTGAAACCTCTGTCCATCAGGTATTCCTGGAATCGACCATAGAGATGAGTAAAGCTGTTGCTCCTATCATGGGAATCGCAATCGTAGCAGGCCTTGCATCGAATTTTATGCAAATCGGTTTTTTGTTCACGGGAGAACCATTAAAACCCAAACTGAATAAAATCAATCCTCTTCAAGGGGCCAAAAAGATTTTTTCGGCCCGGGCATTGGTGGAACTGGTAAAGTCATTATTGAAGATTTTCTTTATCGGGATGATCACTTTTTCTATTTTATGGATGAACAAAGATGAAATGATGCAGCTCGCCGCCAAAGATGTGGACAGTTCGCTCGCATTTTTCGGCAATACAACCATCACGATGGGGATAGCGGCTTCCATTGCACTGCTAATTATTGCCGTGATTGATTACGCTTATCAAAAATACGATTTTGAAAAAAGTATCCGGATGTCGAAAAATGATATCAAGGATGAACATAAAAATATTGAAGGTAATCCTTTGATTAAATCAAAAATAAAAGAAAAACAGCGGCAGATGGCGATGAGGAGAATGATGAGTGAAATACCTCAGGCTGATGTAGTCATCACGAATCCTACCCACTATGCTGTCGCGATAAAATATGATGAAACAAAAGCAGATGCTCCTTATGTGGTAGCAAAAGGAGTAGATTATGTAGCCTTCCGGATCAGGGAAATCGCGAAGGCAAATGAAGTAATGATGGTAGAAAACCGGCCTTTGGCGCGCGGATTATATAATGAAATCGAAATCGGCGACATCATCAGTGAAGATTTTTTCCAAGCGGTAGCTGAAGTGCTGGCTTATGTATATAAAATTGGACACAATGCCTCAAGTAAGTGATTTAAGGAGAGAGTTACATGGCAATCAGAGATTTATCGGTTTTATTAGGCGTTATTTTAATCATTATTATGTTGGTCATCCCTTTGCCAGGATGGCTGTTAAGTGTTTTCATTCTATGCAATATATCCTTAGCGCTTATTGTCATATTGGTGTCCATGAATACAACAGAGGCATTGCAGTTCTCGATTTTTCCTTCTCTATTGCTGTTGATGACGCTTTTCCGTCTGGGATTGAACGTTTCGACAACAAGATCGATCCTTTCAAAGGCAGAAGCAGGAGGGGTAGTAGAAACGTTTGGTACTTTTGTAATCGGGGATAACCCTTTAGTAGGTTTTGTCGTCTTTGCTATTTTGGTGATTATCCAGTTTCTTGTCATCACAAAAGGAGCAGAACGGGTCTCCGAAGTAGCAGCCAGATTTACTCTCGATGCCATGCCTGGTAAACAGATGAGCATTGATGCCGACTTGAATGCCGGGATGATCTCCGAGCAGCAAGCCAAGGAGCGCCGGGAAAAAATTGAGAACGAAGCAGATTTTTATGGGGCAATGGATGGTGCCAGCAAATTCGTTAAAGGAGACGCGATTGCAGGAATCATCATCGTCCTGATTAATATCATATTCGGTTTGATTATCGGTATGGTACAGATGGATATGAGCTTCCAGGAAGCCATCACCACATATATGCAGTTGACAGTAGGGGATGGATTGGTAAGTCAAATTCCGGCACTCTTGATTGCTACTGCTACTGGAATTGTCGTTACCCGTGTGGCTTCTGAAGGGAATTTGGGGACGGATGTAACCACTCAACTATTCCGTTATCCTAAATTGTTGTATATCGCAGCAGGTACGATTTTCTTTCTTGGTTTGACACCGATCAATTTCTTACTGACAACCATGATAGCGGGGGTTCTTTTGTTTGGAGCTTATTGGCTGGGCAAGGAATTGGAACAGCCGGATTTGCCTACTGTCGAAGAGGAAGAAGAAGCAGAGACTGATCACATGAAATCTCCGGAAAATGTCGTTCAGCTGTTGAGCATGGATCCAATTGAATTTGAATTTGGCTATGCACTGATTCCGCTGGCTGATACGAGCCAAGGTGGAGATTTGCTTGACAGGGTTGTCATGATTCGAAGACAGCTGGCTATAGAGTTGGGAGTGGTTATCCCTGTAGTCAGGATAAGAGATAATATCCAGTTGAATCCAAATGAATATCGTTTAAAGGTAAAAGGTAATGAAGTTGCCAGAGGAGAGCTGCTGCTTGATCACTATCTGGCAATGAGTCCAGGAATCGATGACGATTCTATCGAAGGAATCGATACACAGGAGCCTGCATTCGGATTACCGGCAAAGTGGATAAGTGAAGAACTGAAAGATGAGGCAGAATTATCGGGGTATACGGTAGTAGATCCGCCGTCTGTCGTTTCTACGCACATCACAGAGGTTATCAAACAACATGCCCACTTGCTGCTTGGAAGACAAGAAACGAAACAGCTTATCGACCATTTGAAGGAAAGCTATCCGATTTTGGTCGAAGAGGTCACCCCGGAACCATTGTCAACAGGAGATATCCAAAAAGTTTTGGCAAAGCTGTTACGAGAAAATGTTTCCATCAGAAATCTGCCAATCATTTTTGAAACACTTGCTGATTTCGGGAAGATGACCAGTGATACAGAATTGTTGGCTGAGTATGCGAGACAGTCGCTTGCCTCGCAAATTACCAGGCAATATGTGGGTGAGGAAGGGAAACTGCGCGTGATAACTGTATCCAATGAAGTGGAACAGGTACTGGCTGAAAATGTTCAGCAAACAGAACATGGCAGTTATTTATCGTTAGACCCGGAAACACAGCAGATCATGATTCGGTCTGTAACCGAACAGGTAGAACAAGCTTCACTTCGGGAAGAAACACCGATCATTCTTTGTGCACCATCTATCAGAATGTATTTGAAACAATTGCTGGACCGTTATTTTCCGCAAGTTATTGTTCTATCTTACAATGAATTGGAACCAAACCTTGAGATTCAAAGTATTGGGGTGGTGAACGTAGCATGAAGGTGAAAAAATTTACAGCGCCTACTATGCCGGAAGTCATGCAGAAAGTCCGCAAAGAGCTTGGAGCCGATGCAGTCATTCTCCATTCAAAGGTAATCCATACGGGCGGGTTGTTGGGGTTGTTTAAAAAAAGGAACATAGAAGTGGTTGCTGCTTTGGATAAACAACAAGAAAAACAGAAAAAGGACAGCAAGCTGGAGGTTAAACCGTCTCGTGATAGCATAAAAACAAAAGAGATGGAAGCCGAACAGCCAAAAATAGACCAGAGCCTGGTGCAGGAACTGAGAGATTTGAAAAGTCTTATCGAATTAAATAGCAATACAGGGAATCAGCCTGTATATCCAGCGGCCTACCAATTGTTTTACCAGCATTTGCTTTCTCAAGGAATGGCACAAGAAACGGCAGAAAAATTGGTTTCCGGTATGCATGAACACCGTCCCGATGCTGCGAGGAACTCATTCGTGGATGTTTTGGCAGAGGAATTGGATCGAATGTTCCCCCCTGATGCTTTTGAAGGAATTAACTATGATAAAAAATTCGTGCACTTTGTAGGACCGACTGGTGTTGGTAAAACAACAACCATCGCCAAGATAGCGGCTAGCAGTGTGTTAAAAGATAACAAGAGAGTTGCATTTATCACGACCGATACTTATCGAATAGCAGCGATTGACCAGTTGAAAACCTATTCCAAAATACTGGATATACCAATGGAAATTGCTTACACCTTGGATGACTACCGTTCGGCACGGGAAAAATTCAAAGAATTTGACCTTGTCCTGGTAGATACAGCCGGGAGGAATTTCAGAGATAAGCGATATGTAAAAGAATTAGCTGAGATCATTGATTTAAATCAGGATATCGATACGTACCTTGTTTTGTCATTAGCTGCGAAAAGTGCTGACTTATTGGAAATTTACCGGCAGTTTGAATCGGTACCCATCAAGCAGTTGGTTTTTACAAAGAAAGACGAAACAGCGAGTTATGGAGCGATGGCCGACCTGACGATGGCCTCCGGGAAAGGGATTGCCTATTTAACTACAGGTCAGGATGTGCCGGACGATATCGAGTCCGTCGACGTCAAAAAACTTGCTGGATGGATAGCTGGTGGATTTGCCGATGAATGATCAGGCTGCAAATTTACGTCGCAAAGTCGAAGCAAAGCTGAACCCGATACAGGCAAAAACCATAGCGGTTGTAAGTGGAAAAGGAGGAGTCGGAAAATCCAATTTCGCTTTAAATTTCTGTCTTTCTCTGGCAAAGCGGCAAAAGAAAGTATTGCTATTTGATCTCGACATCGGCATGGGAAATATCGATGTGCTTTTAGGCAGAAGCAGCAAGTATTCCATTGTTGATATGTTTGAAAAGCAATTGCCGATCCAGGATGTGATGGAAACAGTGTCGGATTCGTTCGCTTACATTTCCGCTGGATCAGGTCTGACTGATATTTTTTCCTGGAATGATGGACAATTTCATTATTTTGTTCATCAATATGAAAAGCTTACTGATTTATTCGATTTTATCATTTTCGATATGGGGGCAGGAATTACAGAGGGAAGCGCCAATTTTTTGCTTGCAGCAGATGAAGCAATCGTTGTCACCACACCAGAGCCAACTTCTCTGACAGATGCTTATGCCATGATTAAGCATATTACCAGGAAAGATCAAGAGTTACCGTTGTATTTACTGATAAACCGGATTCCAAATGAACGTATCGGCAAACAAACAGCAGCCCGTCTTCAACGCGTGGCCGGTCAATTTTTGGGAAAAGAATTGATCCTCCTAGGGATGTTGCCGGATGATAAAGCGGTAGTAAAGGCTGTGATTAATCAAACTCCTTTTGTTGAGAAACAACCGAGAACGCCTGCCGCCAAGGCTGTCATGGAGACGGCCGATGTGTTTCTTGGTTGTGGTATACCTGAGGTCTGGAAAACTTCTTCCTTTATTAAAAAGCTTTCACATTTCATCAAAGAGAGGTAGTTAACATGAAACCGATACGGGTAATGGTGGTAGACGACTCAGCATTCATGAGAAAAATGATAGGAGATATATTGCATTCCGATTCCCGGCTCCAAGTAGCGGGAACGGCCCGTAACGGGCAGGATGCATTGGACAAACTACCTAAGTTGGACATTGATGTCATAACCATGGATATAGAGATGCCGGTTTTGGATGGGATCAGCACGTTAAAGCGCATCATGGAAAAGCAGGCGGTACCAGTGGTGATGCTTTCCAGTCTTACCACACGAGGGGCCGACAGTACGATGGAAGCCATGGATATCGGAGCGGTAGACTTTATCGCTAAACCTTCTGGTTCCATCTCTTTGGATATAAATAATGTCAAAGACGAAATCATCGATAAAGTAATCCATGCTGCAGGGGTAAAAGTAAACGATACAACAACCAGACAACTTGCGACTCGGGCATTGCCTCCACGACCCATAGAGCTTCCGAAGAAGCAATCGCTGAAAAAAATAGTGGCGATTGGAACATCGACTGGAGGACCCAAAGCATTGCATGAGGTACTGACACGTCTTCCGGGCAATTTTCCTGCACCGATTGTAATCGTTCAGCATATGCCGCCTAACTTTACAAGGTCGCTTGCTAACAGATTGGACTCCTTATCTGAACTGCATATAAAGGAAGCGGAAAACGGGGAAGTGTTGCAAAATGGTACTGCTTATATAGCTCCTGGCGGTTTTCATTTGCGGGTGAGACAAATCGGCAGGGCGCTAGCAGCTCATGTAACCGAAGAAGCCCCGATAAAAGGACATCGTCCCTCTGTCGATATTTTGTTCGAATCTTTGGCAAACCAAACGCTATGCCAAACAGTCTCGGTCGTGATGACAGGCATGGGAGCAGATGGGGCAGCAGGTGTAATTCAGATGAAAAAAGCGGATTCGAATGCGGTTGTAATCGCTGAATCACAAAACAGTTCAGTGGTTTATGGAATGCCCCAAGCGGCAGTGAAAACCGGTTACGTAGATTTGGTAAAAGATCTTGGGGACATCAGCAACGTTTTGATAGACCAATTTTTGGCTAATGGGGGAATCAATTATGGAAACGAATGAATATCTAGAGGTATTTATAGACGAAAGCAAAGAACATATCCAATCCTTGAATGATCATTTGCTTGAACTTGAAAAAAACCCGACCGATTTGACGATGGTAAGCGAAATCTTTCGGTCTGCCCATACGTTGAAGGGGATGTCTGCGACAATGGGTTATCAGGATTTGGCTGATTTAACGCATAAGATGGAAAATGTCCTTGACGCTGTGCGAAATCATCAGTTAAATGTGACGACAGAAATTTTAGATGTGGTTTTCGAAGCTGTCGATTCACTGGAGGAAATGGTAATGGACATCGCTTCTGGAGGTCAAGGTAGTAAAGACGTCGCATCTTTGGTTGAACAGTTGAATGCCATCGAACGAGGAGAGACATTTCAGGAAAACACAGGAAGCACTTCTTCATCTTCTTCAGAACCTGACAGCCCTATCCAATCAAATTTGGCTTCGACTATCGATGAATTTGAAAGAACGGTACTGCGGGAATCAGCCGATCAGGGATATCAAAATTTGGAATTACATATCACGTTACGAGAAGATTGTCTGCTTAAGGCAGCAAGAGTATTCATGGTGTTTGAAATCCTCGAACAATCAGGGGAGGTAATCAAATCACTACCGACCGTACAAGATCTGGAGGATGAAAAATTTGAACAATTTTTCTCCGTTCTGCTAGTGACCAAAGAAAGCCCTGATGAATTAGAGAAGAAAGTCATGAAAGTTTCAGAGATTGAGACAGTTACGGTGCATACTTTTACTGCCGAAGAACAAACAAATCGTGCGGGATCTTCTGTAAACAATCAAGCGTCTTCTTCTGAACAGGGGAATACAGCAGTAGCAGAAGCCCCCGCAAAGTCAGAAATGGAAACAGCGAAAAAGGCCCCAGTCAGCACTAAGACCATCAGAGTGAATATCGACCGACTGGATGCGTTGATGAATTTATTCGAAGAGCTGGTTATTGACCGCGGTCGTCTGGAGCAAATTGCAGACAGTTTAAAGCATGCAGAATTACAAGAAACCGTCGAGCGGATGACCAGAATATCGGGTGACTTGCAAAACATCATTCTAAACATGCGTATGGTGCCGATCGACCAAGTATTCAACAGGTTCCCTAGAATGGTTCGACAGCTGGCGAAGGATTTAGGAAAACAAATCCACCTGGAAATTGAAGGGGCAGAAACAGAACTGGATCGTACGGTAATCGACGAAATTGGCGATCCGCTTGTTCACTTGATTCGAAATGCTCTCGACCACGGGGTCGAGCTGCCGGAAGTAAGGGAGCAAAAAGGAAAGCCGAGGGAAGGTTCATTAAAGCTCAATGCCTATCACAGCGGCAATCATGTCTTTATCGAAATTAGCGATGACGGAGCTGGGATCAACCGCGAGAAAGTCATAAACAAAGCGATTTCCAATGGTGTGGTTTCAAGTGAGCAGGCAGATGCCTTAACGGAAAGACAAGTGTATCAATTAATCATGGAAAGCGGTTTTTCAACTGCTGATAAAATTTCCGACGTCTCAGGACGAGGAGTAGGACTGGATGTCGTCAAGAATACGATTGAATCTTTAGGCGGAAACATTACCATCGATTCAGAGCTTGACAAGGGCTCGGTATTTTCCATCCAACTGCCGCTGACACTATCGATTATTTCTGTGATGCTGGTAGAAATAAAAGAAGAAAAGTATGCCGTGCCTTTGTCCTCGATTATCGAGACAGCTGTCATTAAGAAATCGAATATCATGTCTGCCCATAATAAAAAAGTGATTGACTTCCGTGGGAAGGTTGTCCCGTTAATCGATCTACAAGACGTTTTTGAAGTGCCGGGTGAAAAACTTGATGAAGAGTACTGCTCCGTTGTCATCATCCGAAAAGGCGAAAAAATGGCCGGACTTATTGTTGACACATTCATCGGGCAGCAGGAGGTAGTGTTGAAATCGCTTGGCAATTACTTGACGGATGTATTTGCCATTTCCGGGGCTACCATCTTAGGAGACGGCCAAGTAGCACTGATAATCGATAGTAACTCACTAATTATGTAGACAAGTAGAACATTTCGAGAATAAAACCAAAATCAAGGAGGGCATAGCATGCCACAAGAAAACAATCAGGATATTAAGGCCATTATATTTCAATTGAATGAAGAGGAATTTGCCATACCTGTGAATCAAGTAAGCTCCATCGAACGGATGCAGCATATTACCAGAGTACCTCAGACAGAATCTTTTGTGAAAGGTGTAATCAACTTGCGAGGCGTGGTGACACCTATCATCGATTTACGCAGACGGTTTGGATTAGACGAAGCCGAATTTACAGATAGCACCCGGATGATCATTGTCTATATGGATGAAATGGAAGTAGGATTGATCGTGGATGCAGCTTATGATGTAATCGATATACCTAAGGAAGCGGTCGAGCCTGCCCCGGAAGTAGTAGGCGCTGTTGACGTGGATTATATAGAAGGGGTTGCTAAACTGGAAGATCGATTGCTCATATTATTGAACTTGAATAATGTATTAACCGATGAAGAAGTTCAGACTTTGAAGACTGTAGAAGGATAATTTCCGATGTCTTTTATCGAAAAGCTATCAACTTATCAACTTGATACGTTAAAAGAAATCGGCAATATCGGGGCAGGGAATGCAGCAACAGCTTTGTCAAAGCTGCTTAACCGGAAAATTGAGATGCAGACGCCATCCGTTAGGATCGCCAGTTTTGATGAAACGATGGAAATAGTAGGAGGGGCAGAAAAAGTTATTGTTTCTGTTTTCCTGCGCATTGAAGGAGAAGCCCCTGGCAGTATGTTTTACTTGTTGTCTCCTGAGCAAGCAGAGCGATTTGTCCATCATATTACCGGTAGTGATGATTTCTCTTTTGCAAATCCTCCTTATCCAGAAATGGGGTTATCGATATTGCATGAAATTGGCAACATACTTTCCGGTTCCTATTTGACCGCCTTGTCTGATTTCACGCAGCTGAACATGCAGCCATCGGTTCCGTCCTTGTCGATGGATATGGCCGGGGCGATTATTTCGGAAGGGCTGATAGAACTATCGCGGGAAAGTGATTATGCCATCATAATCGATACGATGATACAGGTACCAGAAAGTGAAACAGAGGAAATAGAAGGGCATTTCTTTTTGCTTCCTGATCCGGAATCATTTGAAAAAATTTTTACGGTTTTGGGAGTAAATGATCAATGAATGCGACCAATCAAATTGTAAAAGTAGGCATTGCGGATTTGAAAATTGCCAGTGCGCCAGATTCCCTTCGGACTACCGGACTAGGGTCTTGTGTAGGGGTAGTCATCTATGACCCTTCACAAAGAATGGCGGGG
>NZ_LN611425.1:737128-838738 GCF_000821245.2 Virgibacillus senegalensis | reverse complement strand
CACCTATCATCGATTTACGCAGACGGTTTGGATTAGACGAAGCCGAATTTACAGATAGCACCCGGATGATCATTGTCTATATGGATGAAATGGAAGTAGGATTGATCGTGGATGCAGCTTATGATGTAATCGATATACCTAAGGAAGCGGTCGAGCCTGCCCCGGAAGTAGTAGGCGCTGTTGACGTGGATTATATAGAAGGGGTTGCTAAACTGGAAGATCGATTGCTCATATTATTGAACTTGAATAATGTATTAACCGATGAAGAAGTTCAGACTTTGAAGACTGTAGAAGGATAATTTCCGATGTCTTTTATCGAAAAGCTATCAACTTATCAACTTGATACGTTAAAAGAAATCGGCAATATCGGGGCAGGGAATGCAGCAACAGCTTTGTCAAAGCTGCTTAACCGGAAAATTGAGATGCAGACGCCATCCGTTAGGATCGCCAGTTTTGATGAAACGATGGAAATAGTAGGAGGGGCAGAAAAAGTTATTGTTTCTGTTTTCCTGCGCATTGAAGGAGAAGCCCCTGGCAGTATGTTTTACTTGTTGTCTCCTGAGCAAGCAGAGCGATTTGTCCATCATATTACCGGTAGTGATGATTTCTCTTTTGCAAATCCTCCTTATCCAGAAATGGGGTTATCGATATTGCATGAAATTGGCAACATACTTTCCGGTTCCTATTTGACCGCCTTGTCTGATTTCACGCAGCTGAACATGCAGCCATCGGTTCCGTCCTTGTCGATGGATATGGCCGGGGCGATTATTTCGGAAGGGCTGATAGAACTATCGCGGGAAAGTGATTATGCCATCATAATCGATACGATGATACAGGTACCAGAAAGTGAAACAGAGGAAATAGAAGGGCATTTCTTTTTGCTTCCTGATCCGGAATCATTTGAAAAAATTTTTACGGTTTTGGGAGTAAATGATCAATGAATGCGACCAATCAAATTGTAAAAGTAGGCATTGCGGATTTGAAAATTGCCAGTGCGCCAGATTCCCTTCGGACTACCGGACTAGGGTCTTGTGTAGGGGTAGTCATCTATGACCCTTCACAAAGAATGGCGGGGATGGCACATGTCATGCTCCCCGATTCCACTATGGCCAGAAACGGTGAACTGAATAAGATGAAGTTTGCCGATACAGCAATCGACCTGCTGATGGAAGAGCTTTTGGACAGGGGGGCCCGCCGTTATGCCCTGAAATCAAAAATTGCTGGTGGTGCCCAAATGTTCACCTTCAGCACCTCTACCGATATGATGCGAGTTGGAGATCGCAACGTGGAAGCTGTCATCGGAAGGTTAAGAGATCACCGGGTACCAATAGCAGCCCAGGACGTCGGAGGAAACAATGGAAGGACGATAGAATTTTCTCCGGCAAACGGTATTTTGAAGATTAGAACCGTCAATTTGGGAGAATCAGAGATATAAGACACATTACAGTAATTCTTTCCGGAAATAGAATGATAATGTGAGGAGGATAACCATGTCCAAACAAACATCTCCTCTTGAAGAGCAATTGTGGGACACATGGATGAAAACAAAAAGTAACGAAACGGCAGACAAATTGATGAACAAATATATTTATCTGGTCAACTTCCATGTCAGCAGGATATCCACCCATCTACCAGGAAGTGTCAGCAAAGATGACTTGAAAAGCCTCGGTATGATGGGGCTGTTTGACGCCCTGAAAAAATTTGAACCTGATCGGGATTTAAAATTCGACACGTACGCTTCCTTCAGGATAAGAGGTGCGATACTGGATGGCTTGCGTAAAGAAGATTGGCTGCCGCGGTCGGTAAGGGATAAAGCAAAACAGGTTGAACAAGCCGCGCAGGTATTGGAGCAATCTCTTCAACGTCCGCCAAGTGCAGAGGAAATCGCTGATTATGTAGGGCTGTCTGTTCAGGAAGTGGAAGAATCGGTAAAAGACGCTTTGTTTGCAAATGTTTTATCCATGGAAGAAAAGCCGAAGGACGGTTCTAGCGATACCAAAGAAGGGATTGGCTACACATTGCCGGATAATCATTCATCCACTCCTGAACAGCACCTTATCCAACAGGAAGATTTCGGAGAATTGGAAGCCGGAATCAGCCAGTTAAACGAAAACGAACAAATGGTGATCAGCTTATTTTATAAGGAAGAATTAACTCTGACAGAAATCGGCCAGGTTCTTGGCTTGACCACTTCGAGAATCTCTCAGATTCACCGCAAGGCAATTTTTAAGTTAAAAAATTCCTTGAGCAAGCTTATGCAGTGAAACTAAAATGATATAGTCAGCTCTCTAAAGGGTTCGGTGGCAGGAATTTCTCCTTGAGAAGGAGAATAAGTAAATCGATGGTAATGACGATACCTGTCACCAATAAGCAATAATTGCCCGTAGAAAAAGTATCTTCCGGGAAAGCAAAGGGCAGGACAGGTTCGTTAGATCCCGGAAGAGGCTAAAGGATGCGGTGAGGATGAGCTGGAAATCTGTAGAGATGCAAGTGGCGCTTCCAAGAGTTCAGGATGCGGGGAAAATACAGGAACAATTACAACAGCGAGGTCAGCAAACGCAGGAAATGCTTGCGGCAGCACAACAAAGCCGGGAAGAAGTGAAGCGGAAGCAAGTCAATCAGTTCGAACACAAAGCGGACGTGCAAAACAAAGAGAAACGGGACACCGAGTATAATGCAAGGGATAGACAACAAAAGAAGAACAACGACGAGGGCAAGATGGAAAACGAACACCCTTACCTCGGTCGGAAAATCGATTTCAGTGGTTAGAAGGGATATACATGCTGACTTTTTTAATATTCATCAGTTTGCTATTACACATTGTTACATTCGTGGCCATCCGGTTATTGTTTCAACAAATGCAGCGAAACAGCGGCAATCAGGACTCCGGAGATTCACTTCGACAAACTGAGGAACTGCTCAGCGCTTATTTACAGGAGATAAGGGAAGAAAATGATCGCCTGCTGAAAGAATGGGACCATGCTACCCCGAAAAATGAGCAGGACGTCCAGAAGGAACAAAAAGAGGAGGAGGGGCTGGGGATGGTAAAGCCGGAACGGGTCAAACCATATGAACAAGAAGCCAATAGTCCCTCCCTAAACGAGACAGCCGGTGAATCAGGATACATGCCACCTCTTCCCCAGGTACAGCAGGATACCGTAGAGAAATCTATGACAGCAGAGGTATATTCCATGTATGATCAAGGGTATACAATAGATGAAATTGCCAAGAAGCTTGATAAAGGCAAAACTGAAGTCGAACTGATGATAAAATTTCATCGAAAAAACTGATATTATGCTTGATTGAAGAAAAACCATGTGGTATATTTACTTTTGGTGTTAATACACACGCTTGTAGATTTGAACGGGAGGTGCTGACCAATCGGTTAGTTCTTGTTCAAAGAGGATACGGGCGGAGGACCAAAAACCAATTAGGAGGAATTTTTCATGGCAGTTATTTCAATGAAACAACTACTTGAAGCTGGTGTACATTTTGGACATCAGACTCGCCGTTGGAACCCTAAGATGAAGAAATATATCTTCACAGAGCGCAACGGCATTTACATTATCGACTTGCAAAAAACCGTTAAAAAGGTCGATGAAGCATATCAATACGTAAAAGATATCGCTGCAGACGGCGGCTCTATTCTTTTTGTAGGTACAAAAAAACAAGCGCAAGAGTCTGTTCGCGACGAGGCTATTCGTTCTGGCATGTACTTTGTCAACCAACGTTGGTTGGGCGGCACACTGACTAACTTCCAGACTATCCGTAAACGGATCAATCGTCTGAAGGACATCGAACGTATGGAAGAAGACGGTACATTCGATGTACTTCCTAAAAAAGAAGTAGTCGGCTTGCTTAAAGAAAAAGAACGTTTGGTTAAATTCCTTGGTGGAATCAAAGAGATGAACAAACTTCCGGATGCTCTGTTCATTATTGACCCTCGCAAAGAGCGTATCGCTGTTGCAGAGGCTCATAAATTGAACATTCCTATTATCGGAATTGTTGATACAAACTGTGATCCTGATGAAATTGACTATGTTATTCCGGCTAACGATGATGCTATCCGTGCTGTGAAACTTTTAACTTCTAAAATGGCAGATGCTATTCTGGAAGCGAAGCAGGGAGAAGCTGAAGAAGAAGCGGAAGTAGAAACCGAAGAAACTGCAACAGAAGAAACTGAAGCAGTACAAGAGTAAGAAAAGGTTTGTTGGGTGATAAGGGGGGGACCTTTTATCACCTTTTTTTAAGAGTCTGGATAAATACCAGGGTTAGTTGAATCCTGGTCTATCATAAGGAGGAATTTGTAATGGCTGTAACTGCAAAAATGGTAAAAGAACTGCGCGAAAAAACTGGCGCAGGAATGATGGACTGTAAAAAAGCATTGCAGGAAACGGACGGCGATCTCGACAAAGCAGTTGATTACCTTCGTGAAAAAGGAATTTCCAAGGCTGCGAAAAAAGCTGACCGCATCGCTGCAGAAGGCTCTGCACATATTGAAGTACAAGGCAACCAGGCGGTAATTCTTGAAGTGAACTGTGAAACAGATTTTGTTACGAAGAATGATCAGTTTAAAAACATGCTCTCTGAGTTGGCGAAGCATCTATTGGAGCAAAAACCAGCTTCTGTTGAAGCTGCATTAGAGCAAAAATTACACGGAGAAGGCGAAACAGTTCAAGAATATATCAATTCCAATATCGCTAAAATTGGTGAAAAACTTTCCTTGCGTCGTTTTACAATAGCAGAGAAAACAGATAACGATGCCTTCGGTGCCTATTTGCATATGGGTGGAAGTATTGGTGTATTAGTAGTTGCTGAAGGAACTACTGATGATACAGTCGCTAAAGATGTAGCAATGCATATTGCAGCAGTAAACCCGCGTTATGTATCTAGAGACGAAGTTTCTGCTGAAGAAGTAGAAAAAGAGCGTGAAGTATTAAAGACACAAGCACTTAACGAAGGAAAACCAGAGCACATTGTGGAAAAAATGGTAGAAGGTCGTCTTGGAAAATTCTTCGAGGAAATCTGCCTGCTTGAACAAAGCTTTGTAAAAGATCCTGATCAAAAAGTGAAGCAATATGTCGAGAGTAAAGGTGCATCCGTTAAAGGATTTATCCGTTATCAAGTTGGCGAAGGTATGGAAAAACGTGAAGATAACTTTGCCGAAGAAGTTATGAGCCAAGTGAAAAAATAATGATGGAAGGGATGGGGGGACACATTGTGTTCCCTCTTTCCGCATCAGGTTTACAGGACATGTTTCTGTAACTTGCGCTGGGCGCTTGTTGCTTGTTTTCAAAAAACTTTCATTTTAAAATAAATACATATTACTGGAGGTAACTTATGACTACAGCTCGCTACCGTAGAATTGTTTTGAAACTAAGCGGAGAGGCTCTCAGCGGCGAACAAGGATACGGCATCGAACCAAAAATAATCCAATCCATTGCAGATCAAGTAAAAGAAGTCGCAGAACTTGGTGTGGAAGTTGCCGTTGTTGTCGGAGGAGGCAACATTTGGCGTGGCAAAGTAGGCAGCGAAATGGGAATGGACCGTGCAAATGCTGATTATATGGGAATGCTGGCCACTGTGATGAATTCTCTTGCATTACAGGACAGCCTGGAGAATTTCGGTATTCCGACGCGAGTTCAAACCTCCATCGAAATGAGGCAGGTAGCCGAACCGTATATCCGCAGAAAAGCTATTCGCCATCTTGAGAAAAAGCGGGTTGTCATTTTTGCTGCCGGTACAGGAAATCCATACTTCTCCACAGATACTACAGCTGCATTAAGAGCTGCTGAAGTAGAGGCGGATGTGATTTTAATGGCAAAAAACAATGTGGACGGAGTTTATACAGCCGATCCAAAAATTGATCAAACAGCACGTAAGTATGAAGAGCTTTCCTATTTAGAAATCCTTAATGAGGGATTGGCTGTGATGGATTCGACCGCCTCTACTCTGTGCATGGATAATGATATTCCGCTGCTGGTCTTTTCCATCATGGAAGAAGGCAATATCAAAAAAGCCGTACTAGGCGAAAAAATCGGAACGATTATAAGGGGGAAATAGCATGACACAAGCAATTATTAAAGACACAAATGATAAAATGACGCAAGCGGTTCAAGCATTTTCCAAGAACCTGGCGACTGTTCGGGCCGGTAGAGCAAATCCTTCTCTTTTGGACAGTGTCTATGTAGATTATTACGGAGCAAATACACCGCTCAACCAGCTTGCTACGATTTCGGCTCCTGAAGCCCGTCTGTTAGTGATTACACCTTTTGACAAATCTGCTACTGCCAATATCGAAAAAGGGATTCAGAAAGCAGATTTAGGTCTATCCCCTTCTAGTGACGGGAATGTCATCCGGATTAACATTCCTGCCTTGACGGAAGAACGCCGAAAAGATTTGGTAAAGGTTGTCGGAAAGTATAGCGAAGAGGCAAAGGTCCAGGTTCGAAACATACGCCGGGAATCCAATGACCAATTAAAGAAGGCTGAAAAGAATGGCGATTTAACGGAAGATGATTTAAGAGGCTTTCAGGATGAAGTGCAAAAGGCCACTGACAAACACATCGCTGACATTGACTCCCTTGCGAAGGAAAAAGAAAAAGAAATTATGGAAGTTTGATCGCATAACATGTAAAATAATAATTGAAAAGACCCTCTTTACTTAAGGGGGTTTTTGCTCGTTAAGGAAAATAAGAAGATACCTTATCGTCACTGCCCTGCCAGATAGGAGCAAAAAAGCAATGTAAGGCCATGATGGAGGATTACTATGCCAATCAAACTTCCTTTTTTAGGTAAAAAAAATAAACATAAACAAAAGCAACAAGATGCGTTGCAGAAAGAGGCATTGCCCAAACATGTAGCGATTATCATGGATGGTAATGGACGTTGGGCAAAAAAACGTGGGATGCCTAGAGTTGCCGGACATAAAGAAGGCATGAGCAATGTAAAAAAAATCGTGACAGCTGCTTCTGGTTATCAATTAGAGGCGTTGACGCTTTATGCTTTTTCTACAGAAAACTGGCGGCGTCCCAAAGCAGAAGTCGACTATTTGATGAAACTGCCGATGGAGTTTTTAAATACATACTTACCAGAGTTAGTGGAAAAAAATGTAAAGGTACAGACAATCGGCCGGTTTGACGGTCTGCCTAAACATACAAGAGATGCGGTTGAAAAAGCAAAGGACCGGACAAAGGGTAATACTGGATTAATCCTTAATATAGCTTTAAACTATGGTAGTAGAAATGAATTAATGGAAGCGATGAAAAGCTTCCTGAATGATGTTCAGGCAGGAAATAAGTCTGCGGAAGATTTGAACGAGGAATCTTTTTCTGAATACTTGTACACAAAAAATTTGCCAGACCCTGACCTGCTGATTCGCACTAGCGGCGAACAAAGGCTCAGTAATTTTCTGTTATGGCAGTCTGCATACACAGAGTTATGGTTTACAGATGTCCTGTGGCCCGATTTTGACGAGCAGCTGTTTGAAAAAGCTTTGAGTGATTATCAAAAGAGAAAACGCCGCTATGGTGGAATTTAAGGTGATGAGTGATAAATGAAATTAAGAATAATTACAGCAGTAATTGCAATCGTGCTATTTTTCCCTATTGTTTTTTACGGAGGCTGGCCATTTAAAGCCCTCGTTTATTTAATTGCTACCATCGGGTTGCTTGAACTGCTAAAAATGAGGATGACCACGAATTATATTATTCCTTTTGCGACAACTATTTTCCTTTTATGGGGATTGCTCATTCCTCTAACTGAACATGAGCTTTCGAATATGCTTTCCACTACTAAAGCCGAATTAACACTGATCGGAGTACTGCTTTTGCTGTCTTACACCGTATTGGTGAAAAACAAATTCACTTTTGAGGATTCAGGTTTTTTAGTGCTCTCCGCTATCTATATCGGGAGTGGTTTTTATTATTTCATGAATGCCAGAGAGGCAGGGGTGGAATTTATCTTTTATGGTATTATCGTTGTTTTGGCTACTGATACAGGCGCGTATTTTTTTGGACGAGCCTTCGGAAAGAAAAAACTCTGGCCGCAAATCAGTCCTAATAAAACCATCGAAGGGGCTATCGGGGGCATACTACTTGCCTGCCTGATTGCAACTATCTTCCACTGTTTTTTCCCGCTTCCGCATTCTTTGCCGATTATTATTTTGGTGACGGTCTTAGCATCCGTGGTTGGACAAATTGGAGACTTGGTAGAATCTGCGTTCAAACGTCATTACGATGTAAAGGATTCTGGAAAAATTCTGCCTGGTCACGGCGGGATACTCGACCGTTTTGACAGCTGGCTGTTTATCTTTCCGTTGCTGCATTTTATTCATTTTATTTCTTAGGGTTGAATAGATATAGGAGCGTGTCATATGAAAAAAATATCACTTTTAGGGGCAACTGGATCCATAGGACTTCAGACCCTTGATGTCATCAAAAAACATCCAGAAGCATTTTCTTTGTTTGCGATGGCTTTTGGTCAAAATATTAACAAGGCTTTGCCCATTATCAAAGAATTTCATCCGGAGGTTGTGGTTGTTGGAAATGACACGATCAAACAGCAGCTGCAGAGCCAATTCCCTCGATTAGAGGTTATATCCGGAAACAAAGGTTTGGAAGAAATCAGCACGGCTCCTGAAGTAGATGTAGTCGTTAATGCTGTAATGGGAAGCATCGGATTACAGGCTACATTAAAAGCAATTGAGCACCACAAACAGGTTGCTTTGGCCAATAAAGAGACCCTAGTTACAGCAGGGCATCTGGTTATGGAAAAAGCAAAAGAGCATGGGGTAGAGCTTCTTCCTGTTGATAGTGAGCATTCGGCTATTTTTCAATGTTTGAACGGGGAGAATAAAAAACAGTTGAGTAAGCTTATCTTGACAGCGTCTGGGGGGAGCTTCCGCGATAAGACAAGAGAAGATTTAATCGGCGTTACCCGGGAAGATGCGTTGAAACATCCGAATTGGAACATGGGGGCAAAAATCACGATCGATTCAGCAACCATGATGAACAAAGGGTTGGAGGTCATAGAAGCGCATTGGCTATTTGATGTACCTTATGATCAAATCGACGTGATGATGCATAAAGAAAGCGTCATTCATTCCATGGTCGAGTTTGCGGATAATAGTGTGATTGCCCAGTTAGGTACCCCGGATATGCGTGTGCCGATTCAATATGCTTTGAATTACCCGGACAGACTTGAATTATCAGGTGCAAAAAGGTTAGACTTGATGGAAATAGGCAAGCTGCATTTTGCAGAGTTGGATCAGGAAAGGTTCCCTTGCTTGAAAATGGCCTATGAAGCCGGAAAAGAAGGCGGAACAATGACCACGGTTCTGAACGCAGCCAATGAAGCTGCAGTACAATTGTTCTTGCAGGATAGGATTGCTTTTCTGCAAATAGAAGAATTGATCCAAAAAACGCTGGATGCACATCAATCCATTAAATGGCCAGATCTGCAAACTATTTTAGAAGTGGATCGCCAGACAAGATCACAGGTGTTATCCTATATAGATTAAAGGAAGGTGCATCATTTGAATACCATTATTGCATTCATTCTAATGTTTGGCCTGCTTGTGTTTATTCATGAGTTTGGACACTTTATTTTTGCCAAGCGCGCAGGAATGCTGGTGAGGGAATTTGCCATAGGATTCGGTCCGAAAGTATTTTCGCACAAAAAGAATGAAACCCTCTATACTATTCGGCTGCTGCCGATGGGGGGCTACGTACGTGTAGCGGGAGAAGACCCGGAAATCATCGAATTGAAACCAGGACAGCATATTGGGCTGGAATTCAATAAGAACGGTGCGGTAAGTAAAATTATCGTAAATAATAAATCGAAGCATCCGGATGCCAGAGTGATCGAGGTTGAACATGCTGACCTTGACCATCGCCTTGTGATTGAGGGATATGAGATCGATGAGGAGGAAAAGCTGTCCTTCCCAATCGATCCTCAGGCTGATTTTGTTATGGATGAAGTCGAAACACAAATCGCTCCATATGACCGACAGTTCGCTTCTAAGACAAAGGCACAACGGGCCATGCAATTGTTTGCTGGTCCGATGATGAACTTTCTTCTTGCGGCAGTTATCTTTTTCCTGTTGGGAATGCTCAACGGTGTACCAGCTGACAGGGCAATAATCGGAAACGTCGTATCCGACAGCCCGGCCGAGGAAGCAGGCTTTCAGGATGGTGATGAAGTAATCCAGATTGGTGATCGTTCCATATCTACCTGGGAGGAATTCACCGAAATCGTGCGGGCCCACCCGGAAGAAGAACTATCGATGAGAGTAGATAGAGGAAAAGAACAAGTAGAATTACAGGTAATTCCGAAGAGTAACGTAGCACAGGACGAAGAAATTGGACAAATTGGTGTCCAGGCGGCGACGGAGAAATCGGTGTTTAAAGCTGTCCCTTATAGTATTAACCAGACCTATGAGTGGACGAAATTAATACTTGTTAATTTAAGTATGTTGGTTACGGGTCAGTTTTCACTTGATATGCTTTCCGGTCCGGTCGGGATTTACGATGCTACGGATCAAGTTGTCCAAACAGGTATGTTAAATTTGCTAATGTGGACTTCCGCTTTAAGTATCAACCTTGGCATTATCAACCTTCTGCCTTTACCAGCACTTGATGGAGGAAGATTACTTTTTGTCGGTATCGAAGCGGTAAGAGGAAAACCGGTTGACCCGCAAAAAGAAGGTGTTGTCCACTTTGTCGGCTTTGCGTTATTGATGCTGGTGATGATTGTGGTAACCTGGAATGATATTCAGCGTTTGTTCTTGTAATAGCAATGTAACATGTTCAGAATAGCAAAGAAGTTTTTTAGATTTTATACTTTACAGCTTTTTTGAAGATGATCAAAAATAGGACCGAATGATTCTATTCCCTTACTTCTTTAATCCACGCGGTGAATATATATGGGACGCTGGTGAGACTCCTCAAGCTAACGCTGTGCGGGGTCTCACCAAATCCTTATTTTATGCAGGATCCTTTCGATCGGAAAAGCTGTCCAGCAATTAAAATATCAGAATGAAAGTTTTTGGCAGAGCCGCTAAGCCAAAATGATAACATACAGTCTTTCAATAAAGGCTGATCTTTTCTGTTTTTAGGGGCATTTCGTACAAAAAATGACTTAAGAAAATGAGGTGACATACATATGAGACAAAGTAACATGCTAATCCCGACACTTAAAGAAATACCTGCCGATGCTGAAATAAAAAGTCATCAATTGCTGGTGCGTGGTGGGTTCATCCGTCAGACGGCGTCTGGTGTGTATAGTTTTCTGCCGCTCGGAAAAAGAGTCCTTCGCAAGGTAGAAGCTATAATCAGAGAAGAGATGGATAATATTGGAGCCAACGAGATGATCATGCCAGCCATGCAGCCCGCTGAATTATGGAAGGAAACGGGAAGATGGAACAATTTTGGTCCTGAGTTAATGCGGCTGAATGATCGGCACGATCGCGAATTCGCTTTGGGTGCGACCCACGAAGAAGTTATCACCAGTATTATCAGGGACGAAATTAAAAGCTATAAGCGTTTGCCATTATCGGTTTATCAAATCCAGACAAAATTCAGAGATGAAAAACGCCCGAGATTCGGCTTGATGAGAGGCAGAGAATTTGTCATGAAGGATGCCTATTCATTCCATGATTCCTATGACAGTCTGGATCAGGGTTATCAAAAGATGTATCAGGCTTATGAAAACATTTTCCGTCGCTGTGGATTGGATTTTCGTCCTGTAATTGCTGATTCTGGCGCAATGGGCGGCAAAGATACGCATGAATTCATGGTATTATCTGAAGTGGGCGAGGATACAATCGCTTATTCCGATAGCTCTGACTATGCCGCCAACATTGAAATGGCACCTGTTCATGCTTCCTATCAAAAAGATCAGGCGGATTTAAAAGAATTACAGGAAGTGGCAACACCTGGTAAAAAAACGATGCAGGAGGTTGCCGACTTTTTAGGTCATCCGCTTGAAAAAGGATTAAAAGCATTGTTGTTCAAAGTGGATGAAAAATTGGTGCTCGTAGTTACAAGGGGCGATCACGAAGTAAATGATATTAAACTGAAAAATCTCTATCAAGCAGAAACCGTCGAACTTGCCTCAGAAGAAGAAACAAAAGCTGCTTTCGGTGCTGGATTCGGTTCTTTAGGCCCGATCGATCAACCAGAGGACATCGATGTCGTCGCCGATAACGCTGTTAAATATGCTGTCAATGTGTCTTGCGGGGCAAATAAAGATGGATATCATTTTATCAATGTTAACCCGGAACGCGACTTCATAGTTAATACCTATGCTGACCTCCGGTTTATACAAGAAGGAGATTCTTCTCCTGACGGAAAAGGCACCATTCAATTCGCACGCGGAATTGAAGTTGGGCACGTATTCAAGCTAGGCAGCATTTATGCTGAGCGGATGGGTGCTACTGTATTGGACGAGCAAGGTAAAGCGAAAACGGTTGTCATGGGCTGTTACGGAATTGGCGTTTCCAGAACACTGGCCGCTATTGTGGAGCAATATCATGACGATCGGGGAATAACCTGGCCGGCGCACCTGGCTCCTTTTCATGTACATCTGTTGGCAATGAACATGAAAAAACCCGAACAGAAGCAATTGGCTGAGAAGATTTACGACTCATTGAAGGCGGCAGGGGTTGAAGTATTGTTCGATGACCGTGCAGAGAGAGCCGGCGTCAAATTCGCCGATAGTGATCTAATCGGAATACCATTAAGGATTACAGTTGGTAAACGGGCAGATGAAGGAATTGTCGAGCTAAAACAACGAGACACAGGTGAACAGTCCGAAGTTCACGAAGCTGAGTTGCTCGGAAAATTGAATAACTTGGTCTGATTGGTAATCAAAACCCTTGTCTCATTTCTAATGACAAGGGTTTTCTAAAGTAGTAAACTTGTTAAAAGAAAATAGTTTTCCCGGAGCCTGTGTCCAGACAGGAGTTGGTGTGTATTCATCAATTACGGGAGGAAGATATGCGTGTGAACGGGGAGGAAGAAAAATGGACATATCAGGTAAAGAGAAGCTTGGATTATTGTTGAAGCAAATCGATATGCCCGATGAGTTGATAGAACAACATTTTCAGGACAGTTATTTAGGGAAGCTTGAAGTTCATACAAAAGCGAAGCTATGGCATTTTCATATTAACGTTACACAGATTCTGCCGCCATCTGTCTACCAGTTATTCACTACAAAGCTCCAAGAGGCTTTCTCTAAAATCGCCGAGGTGAATTGGACGATTTACGCAGAAAACAAAACATTGTCGGATACAGATTTATGTACCTATTGGAAGTATTTTGTCCATTCACTGACAGACTTGTCTCCAGCTTATCGTGATTTGGTTCATGAACAAGTTCCTAAAGTGAACGGTAATAAGATTATGTTAACCTCTCGTAATGAAGCCGAAGCCAATGCCCTTCGCAAACGGTTGGAGCCAGGCTTTAAAAGCTACTGTCAGACTATCGGTGCGATGACTTATTTGTTGTCAGTAGAAGTCGGTGATGAGAAGGAAAATATCCAAAAATTCAGAGAGCAAAAAGCACTGGAAGACCAACAGCTAGTTCAGAAGGCTGTGAAAGATAAGCAGGAAAGGGAAAAGCAAAAAGCGGAAGGTGCTTTCGAAGGCCCGCTCATGATCGGGTACAAAATCCAGGATGAAATCGTTCCGATGGAAAACATCGTAGAAGAAGAACGGAGAATGTCCGTTCAAGGATATGTATTCAGCTCTGAAGTCAGGGAATTGCGTTCCGGAAGGCATTTGTTGATTGCGAAAGTGACCGATTATACAGACTCGTTCCAATTGAAGATGTTTTCAAAAGGGGACCAGGATGCCGAAAAATTCTCGAAGCTGAAAGAAGGCATGTGGATCAGAGCACGGGGAAGCATTCAAACAGACAACTTCACCAACGAATTGACCATGATGGTGCAAGATATAAATGAAGTGAAAGCAGAGAACAGAACGGATAAAGCGCCTGAAGGGGAAAAGCGAGTCGAACTTCATGCACATACAGCCATGAGTCAGATGGACGCTGTAGTTTCTGCCGGAAGACTTGTGCAACAAGCTGCAAAGTGGAATCATCCAGCAGTCGCCATAACCGATCATGCGGTCGTCCAATCCTATCCTGAAGCCTATGCAGCAGGTAAGAAGCATGGTGTTAAAGTAATTTACGGATTGGAGGCAAATATCGTAGACGACGGGGTTCCGATAGCATACAACGAAACCGATTTGGAACTGGAGGATGCAGTTTATGTCGTTTTCGACGTGGAAACAACTGGTCTGTCTGCCGTTTATGATACGATTATTGAGCTAGCAGCAGTTAAAGTCAAAGGCGGGGAAATCATCGACCGGTTTGAAGCATTTGCCAATCCTCATCATCCTTTATCACAAACCACGATTGATTTGACCGGAATCACGGATGATATGGTGAAAGATGCCCCCGAAGTAGGAGAGGTATTGAAAGACTTTCACGAATGGATGGGGGATGCCGTTTTAGTTGCTCATAATGCAAGCTTCGACATGGGCTTTTTAAATGAAGGGCTGAAAAAAATAGGCTATGAAAAAGCCGGGAATCCTGTAATTGACACTCTCGAGCTTGCTCGTTTTCTATATCCATCTTTAAAAAACCACCGTTTGAATACATTATGTAAAATGCTCGATATCGAACTGACCCAGCACCATCGGGCCATTTACGACGCAGAGGCAACGGGTTATCTGCTTTGGAAATTAATAAAACAAGCTTTTCAAAAAGATATCGTCAATCACAAACAATTCAATCAACATATGGGTGAAGGAAATGCCTATCAGCGCTCAAGACCATTTCACTGTACGTTGCTGGCACAAAATCCTACGGGCTTGAAAAATATCTATAAACTGGTATCGATGTCCCATGTTGACTATTTTTACCGAGTGCCGCGAATTCCCCGTTCCCAACTCCAGAAGCTTCGAGAAGGGATACTTGTAGGCTCGGGCTGTGACAAAGGGGAAGTATTTGAAACGATGATGCAAAAATCCAAGGAAGAAGCGGAAAAAGCTGCTGATTTCTATGATTTTATTGAAATTCAGCCACCGTCGAATTACTACCACCTGATTGAAAAAGAGTTGGTAGGGAATGAAGCACAGTTATATGATATTTTGAAGAATTTAGTCGAACTTGCCGATGGCATGGGAAAGAAAGCTGTCGCAACTGGTAATACGCATTATATCGAACCGCATGAAAAACTTTACCGGCAAATACTGATCTCATCACAAAACGGGAATCCGTTAAGCAGGCAAACGCTGCCTGACGTTCATTTCCGGACAACAGACGAAATGATTGATTGTTTTTCTTTCCTTGGAGAGGAAAAGGCGAAGGAAGTAGTGGTCGCCAATAGTCAATATATCAGTGATTCGATTGAAGAAGTTTCCCCTGTTAAGGAAGACTTGTACACCCCGAATATCGATGGGGCAGAAGAGGAAATCAGGGAAATGAGTTATAGCATGGCCAAAAGTATTTATGGAGAAGATCTTCCGGATATCGTTGTGAAACGAATGGAAAAAGAACTGGATAGCATTATCGGTCATGGCTTTGCCGTTATCTATTTGATTTCCCACAAGCTTGTGAAAAAATCCCTGGACGATGGATATCTGGTCGGCTCCAGGGGATCGGTAGGTTCTTCCTTAATTGCGACGTTGACGGAAATTACAGAAGTAAACCCATTGCCTCCGCATTATGTTTGTCCGACTTGTAAATACAATGAGTTTTTCAATGATGGTTCAGTCGGCAGTGGCTTTGATTTGCCGGATAAAGATTGTCCGTCTTGCGGAATTCCGCTGAAAAAAGATGGACAGGATATCCCGTTTGAAACATTCTTAGGCTTTAAAGGGGATAAAGTCCCTGATATCGACTTGAACTTCTCTGGAGAATATCAGCCACAGGCACATAACTATACGAAAGTTTTGTTCGGAGAGGACAATGTGTACCGCGCCGGTACGATCGGTACGGTAGCAGAAAAGACAGCCTATGGTTATGTGAAAGGCTATGCGAGTGATCATCAGCTCCAATACAAAAATGCGGAAATCGACCGCCTTGTCCAGGGGTGTACGGGAGTCAAACGGACGACAGGGCAGCATCCAGGCGGTATCATTGTTGTTCCAGACGATAAAGAAATTTATGATTTCACACCAATACAGTATCCGGCAGATGATCGAAACTCGGAATGGAAAACGACGCACTTTGACTTCCATTCCATACACGATAACTTGTTGAAACTGGATATTCTCGGGCACGATGATCCTACTGTCATCCGCATGCTGCAGGATTTAAGCGGCATCGATCCAAAAACGATTCCGACCGATGATCCGGAAGTGATGAAAATTTTCTCAGGACCCGAATCATTGGGGGTTACAGCAGAAGAAATAAACTGCAAAACAGGGACATTAGGGGTGCCGGAGTTCGGAACGAAGTTTGTGCGCCAAATGCTTGAGGACACGAATCCAAAAACATTTGCGGAATTAGTGATCATTTCCGGACTGTCACATGGTACGGATGTTTGGCTGGGTAATGCCCAGCAGTTGATCAATGACGGTATTTGTGAGCTTCCAGATGTTATCGGCTGCCGGGATGATATCATGGTTTACTTGATGCATAAAGGTTTGGATGCCTCGCTAGCATTTAAAATCATGGAATTCGTCCGTAAAGGGAAAGGTCTGCAGGATGAATGGATAGAAGAAATGAAAAAACACAATGTCCCTGATTGGTATATTGAATCCTGTAAGAAAATTAAGTATATGTTCCCGAAAGCCCACGCGGCAGCATACGTACTTATGGCTGTACGTATTGCCTATTTTAAAGTCCATTACCCTATTTTCTTTTATTCTGCTTACTTTACGGTGCGGGCCGGTGATTTTGAACTAGAAACAATGATCAAGGGATCGGACGCCATCAGAAAAAGAATTCAGGAAATTACGGTTAAAGGAAATGACGCGTCTCCTAAAGAGAAAAGTTTGCTAACAGTACTGGAAATTGCTTTGGAAATGAATGCCAGGGGTTTTTCCTTCCAGAAAGTGGACTTATACAAATCAAGTGCCACTGACTTTCTTGTTGATGGAAATACGTTGATTCCGCCTTTTAATGCGGTGGATGGCTTAGGCACAAACGCAGCGCTGAACATCGTCAAAGCACGAGAAGAGGGCGAATTTTTATCGAAGGAAGATTTGCGCGAACGAAGCAGAATCTCCAAAACTGTTCTAGAATACCTGGATAACCATGGTTGTCTGGAAGGGATGGCTGACGCCAACCAGCTTTCTTTGTTCTGATTAAACCAAGCTGTAAAGGCCTAATCTTGCATTAAATTGTTAGTTATGGTATATTTTCTATGGTAAGCATTGATACGCAAGAAGAAAGAGTGGGTGAAGCCCACTCTTTCTTCATACCATTTTCTTTTTTTCTGCAATGGAACGATTGTTGACTGAACAGGATGCGGGCATAGTACTGATTCGTTTCTGTCTAATGTAACAGCTGCCGGTATTTGTTTATCACATTGCTTAAGGCCTCTGTTTCTCGCTTTTTTGTTTACACAGTAATAGGTTGGAAGCTGATGAGTTCCCTTGTCAATTACTTTAAATGACAAGGGTTTTGTAATGATGAAGCCGGAAGCGGCCAAGTAATTCCGTTCAAATGAAACAGCAGCTAATTGAGTATACTACCATTAACCGACAGGATAGTTTATGTGGAAAAAGGAGGGTGCCAATTGAGTGCAAAAGTAACCGAAACAACTGAAAAACTGGTTCAGCCAATATTGCAAGAAATGAATTTGGAACTCGTGGATATCGAATTTGAAAAAGAAGGGAAAAATTGGTTCCTGCGTGTGTTCGTAGATAAGGAAGGCGGCGTCGATATTGAAGAATGCGGCCAAGTATCGGAACAGCTCAGTGAAAAACTGGATGAGGAAGACCCAGTTACCACACCTTATTTTTTGGAGGTATCTTCGCCGGGAGCCGAACGGCCGTTAAAGAAACCGCGGGACTTCGAGGCGAATATTAACAATAATATTCATGTGAAGCTGTACGAACCGTTCCAAGGAGAAAAAGAGTATGAAGGAATTCTAAAGGCTTTTCATGAAGATACGATCACGCTAGAAGTGAAAGTGAAGACCCGCAAACAAGAGATACAATTACCGTTTGATAAAGTTGCAAAAGCGCGCTTAGCGGTATCATTTAACTAAAGGGGGAAAAAAACGGTGAGCAGCGAGCTGTTTGATGCAATCGACTATTTGGAGAAAGAAAAAGGTATTGACAAAGATATCCTGATGGAAGCCCTCGAGGCAGCTCTTATCTCCGCATATAAGAAGAACTTTAAATCCGCCACAAATGTCCGTGTGGATTTAAATGAAGAAACGGGAAGCATGCATGTGTATGCACGTAAGGATATTGTCGATGAAGTCGAAGATCCATTGCAGCAAATTTCCATTGAAGAAGCAAAGCAGAAGAACCCTAGTTATGAATTAGGGGACGTCATCGAGGAAGAGGTTACTCCGAAAGACTTCGGAAGAATCGCAGCGCAAGCAGCTAAGCAAGTTGTCACTCAGCGTGTACGGGAGGCAGAACGCGGAGTTATTTTTAGCGAGTATGCCGATCGGGAAGAAGATGTGATGACTGGAATTATCCAGCGAAAAGATCCACGTTTCATTTATGTGAATCTCGGTAAGATAGAAGCCAGGCTCCCTGAGAGCGAGCAAATGCCGACAGAACAATATGAAGTTCACGACCGTCTTAAAGTATTGGTCACAAAGGTGGAAAATACGAATAAAGGACCACAGATTTACGTATCCCGCACCCACCCAGGTTTATTGAAACGATTGTTTGAAATGGAAGTGCCGGAAATTTATGATGGTACCGTGGAGATTCGCTCCGTAGCCAGGGAAGCTGGCGACCGCTCTAAAATTTCTGTACATGCAGAGGATCCGGAAGTGGATCCGGTTGGATCATGTGTTGGTCAGCGCGGCCAGCGGGTTCAGACGATCGTCAATGAATTGAAGGGTGAAAAGATTGATATTGTAGAGTGGTCGGAGGATCCGGTCGTGTATGTTTCCAATGCTCTTAGCCCGTCCAAAGTAATAGAAGTGCTTGTCAATGAAGAAGAGAAAGCGACTACTGTCATTGTACCTGATTATCAATTATCACTAGCTATAGGAAAACGAGGACAAAATGCGCGGCTTGCAGCAAAACTGACTGGGTGGAAGATCGACATCAAGAGCGAGAGCGAAGCCCGTGAAGAAGGCTTGCTGGATCAATCAGAAGTTGAATCATCTGAAACAGATGAAGCTTATTCAGATATTGACGATAACTTGTTTGAATAAGGAGGGGGAAAAGGATGGCTGCAACCAGAAAAGTTCCTCTTAGAAAATGTGTCGTGACTCAGGAAATGAAGCCAAAAAAAGAATTGATCCGCATCGTCCGTAACAAAGAGGGCGAAGTGTTTGTGGATGAAACAGGTAAGAAAAACGGCAGGGGAGCATATTTGACAAGAAGTCTCGAAGTCGTGGAAACTGCAGAAAAAAGCGGTATATTGAACCGGCATTTGAATACGGAAATTGATTCGTCGGTTTACGAACAATTAAAAACAGTTATTGAGGGTAAGAAAATTGAGTAAAGATTATCTGAATTTATTGGGCCTTGCTTTTCGAGCGGGGAAACTCACATTGGGAGAAGAGGCCATTATACGCGATATTCAGAAGCGGAAGGCGAAACTAGTTCTTTTAGCAAGTGATACAGGTGTACAGACAAGAAAGAAGATAACGGATAAATGTACGTATTACCAAATCCCTTTCTTTGTAACGGACGATCGAGAGACCCTTTCACAAGCTATTGGAAAGTCAGGAAGAGTTGCTGTAGCAATTCTCGACTCAGGATTCGCCGCTAAAATGACATCGTTGCTCGATGAATCTATTCGGGGGTGAACGTATGAGTAAAACAAGAGTTTACGAATATGCAAAAAAACACAATCTATCCAGTAAAGTGGTCATAGATAAATTAAAAGAAATGAATGTTGAAGTATCCAACCATATGTCGACCATTTCAGAAGATACGATACAATCGCTTGATAAAGCAATCAAAGGCGGTAATCAGGCTGGAAACAAGCAAGAAAAGACGAAGGCGGTCAGTGGTGATAGTTCGGCTAATAAAACCAATGCCAGACCGGATCATAATAAAAGAAATAACAACAAGAATCAACAAAACGGAAAGAAATCAAACAATAGGAATAATAAAAACAACAAAAGGAATAACCAAAATTCCGGCCAGGGAAAACAAAACCAGAAACAGAAACAAGCAACTCCTGAAAAAATCACGTACACCGGTTCACTGACAGTAAGTGAATTGGCGGACAAACTAAACAAAGACGCTTCGGAGATCATCAAAAAATTGATGGCGTTAGGTGTTATGGCAACCAAAAACCAAGATTTGGATCAGGATTCCATCGAATTGATTTGCGAGGAATACGGGGTAACGGTCGAACAGGTTGTCGAAGTAGATGAAACGGATTTGGAAAACTTTAAGCCAGAAGAAAAAGAAGAAGACTTGGTCGAACGCCCGGCTGTTGTTACGATTATGGGACACGTTGACCATGGTAAGACAACTTTATTGGACTCCATCCGTGATACAAAAGTGACCGAAGGCGAAGCTGGTGGTATTACGCAGCATATCGGTGCTTATCAAGTCGAGGAAAATGGCAAAAAGGTAACGTTTCTTGACACACCAGGACACGCTGCTTTTACCAGCATGCGGTCCCGCGGTGCCCAGGTAACGGACATTGCGATATTAGTGGTTGCTGCTGATGATGGTGTTATGCCTCAAACAGTGGAAGCTATCAACCATGCTAAAGCTGCAGAAGTACCTATCATCGTTGCTGTCAATAAAATGGATAAAGAAGGTGCCAACCCGGACCGTGTCATGCAGGAGTTGACGGAACATGAGTTGATTCCGGAAGATTGGGGTGGCGACACCATCTTTGTTCAGCTTTCTGCAATCAAGCGGGAGGGTATCGATGATTTGCTGGAAATGATTTTACTTGTTTCCGAAGTTGAGGAACTAAAAGCAAATCCAAACAGCAATGCCAGCGGTACGGTAATCGAAGCCCAGTTGGATAAAGGTCGCGGATCGGTAGCGACGCTTCTCGTGCAAAATGGTACCTTACACGTCGGAGATCCAATTGTTGTCGGTAATACGTATGGAAGAGTGCGGGCGATGGTCAACGATCTTGGACGTCGTGTGAAATATGCCGAGCCGTCTACTCCAGTTGAAATCACTGGATTGAATGATGTTCCGCAGGCAGGAGATCAATTTGTCGTCTTTTCTGATGAGAAAAAAGCACGGCAAGTCGGGGAAGCGCGCCAGCAAAAACAAATAGAAGAAAAGCGGAGTGACAAGGCTAGAGTTAGTCTTGACGACTTGTTTGAACAAATCAAACAAGGGGAAGTCAAGGATATAAACTTGGTATTGAAAGCGGATGTCCAAGGCTCAGTAGAAGCATTAGCTTCTTCCCTGAGAAAGATTGATGTCGAAGGCGTAAAAGTAAACATTATTCATACGGGCGTAGGTGCTATCGCTGAATCTGACATCATCCTTGCCTCAGCATCCAATGCGATTGTCATCGGTTTTAACGTGAGACCAGACAATAATGCCAAAAAAGCTGCAGAGACAGAAAATGTAGACGTTCGATTACATCGGATCATTTACAAAGTAATCGAAGAAATTGAGTCGGCCATGAAAGGAATGCTCGATCCTGAATACGAAGAAAAAGTTATCGGTCAAGCGGAAGTTCGTGAAATCTTCAAAGTTTCCAGAATCGGTACAATTGCCGGAAGCTATGTGACCGATGGAAAACTCACAAGGGATGCAGGTGTCCGGGTCATCCGTGACGGCATTGTCATATATGAAGGCGAAATAGACACACTCAAGCGCTTTAAGGACGATGTGAAAGAAGTCGCACAAAACTATGAGTGTGGTATTACAGTGAAAAACTTCAACGACATAAAAGAAGGCGATGTTTTTGAAGCATATGTCATGGAGGAAATCGAGCGTGCATGATTTTATACGCTGAAGTAGAATGTTTTATTTACGAACCGAATTCGTTAAAACAAAAGCGTTCTGTGGTGAAAAGCCTAATAACTAGGTTGAAAAATGATTATAATATTGCTGTAAGCGAGATTGATCACCAGGAGTTATGGCAAAGAACCAAACTTGGCCTGGTGACAGTCTCGGCTGACAAAATCCAGGCGGAAAGAGTGATCGACCAGGCATTAAAGCTTGTCGATTCTTTCCCGGAACTGGAACGAACCACTACCAACTTTGAATGGCTATAAAAGAAATTACTTTCCCTCCACATAATAGAGGTGATAGAAAATGAATGAATTACGCGCAAATCGTGTAGGGGAACAAATGAAGAAGGAACTTGGAGATATCATCGGCCGGAAAATCAAAGATCCTCGGGTAGGCTTTGTAACAGTTACCGATGTAGAAGTTTCCGGTGATTTACAACAAGCAAAAGTATTTATTTCGGTGCTTGGGGATGAAAAGCAAAGGCACGATACACTTGTCGGACTAGCCAAGGCAAAAGGATTTATCCGTTCAGAGATCGGCAAAAGGATTCGTTTGCGTAAAACTCCGGAACTATATTTTGAATTTGATGAAGCGATTGAAAAAGGCAACAGAATTGAGCATATACTTCGCCAGTTAAATGATGAAGATTGATTGGCTATTTTTCTGAAGGATAAAAACCCTTGTCATCCAACAAGGGTTTTATCTTTATATAGAAGTGAAGATCAATTCCTAGCTGGAAAAATGGAAAGAGGCGGAGGATAGAATATGGATGGAATTCTTCCTTTATGGAAGCCGAAGGGGTGGACATCGCATGATTGTGTCGCGAAAATCAGGCGGTTATATGGCACCAAAAAGGTCGGCCATACTGGTACACTGGATCCTGAAGTGGAAGGAGTCCTGCCTATATGTATCGGGCAGGCAACAAAGCTGGTCCCATACTTAACGGAAACGAAGAAAACGTATATTGCCGAGGTGACACTGGGTTCTGCAACCGAAACAGAGGACAGCCATGGTGCTGCAATTGAAGAGAAACCGGTAGATGAAACATTTTCAGTCGAACGGGTAAAAGAGGTTTTGGACGATTTTGTCGGCGAAAGTGTTCAAATCCCTCCAATGTACTCAGCTGTAAAGGTTAACGGGAAAAGACTTTATGAGTACGCCCGACAAGGGGTTTCGGTAGATCGTCCGGAACGGACTATCCATATTGACCAGATAAAACTACTTTCCGATATTGAGAAGGATGATCAACGAGTTCGTTTTTCTTTTCTTGTAGAGTGTGGCAAAGGTACGTATGTCCGTACCTTATGTGTGGATATCGGTGCCAAGCTTGGTTACCCGGCGCATATGTCCGAGCTGGTAAGGACAAAAACGGGTCCTTTTGACAAAGGAAATACTTATACCATACAAGAAATCCAGCAGGCAAAAGAAAGAAATGACCATCTAGCGTTACTTCTTCCTATATCAGCCGGGGTAACCCACCTGGAAAAAATCGATGCAGATACAGTAATGGCGGAGAAAGTATTTCATGGCAAGAAAATGAAAATGCCTGAAGACGTCACCGGGGAAAACTTGTTCCGGATTCAGCGAGGGGAAAAACTCCTGGCTATTTATCAGCCGCACCCTTCAGAACCCGGCATTGCAAAGCCTGCCAAGGTATTTCATTATGAGCAATCATAAGTGAAAAAATGTTAAGTTTCCGTTTGTATGTTTTGTGCTTAAAACTGCATCTTTGAAAAAGAGTAATCAAAAAATGGCTCTCTAATTAAAAAATGCGCATATATTGAAGAGATTTTGTATTATTACTTGCAATTTATCAATAAAAGCGTTAATCTAAAATACGGAAACCATCCCTTGGCAACGCGATACTCCGACGCTTGCTGGGAGATTGGGGTTTTACAATTTATAGGAGGTGAATAGGATGGCTATCACTCAAGAGCGTAAAAATGAAATCATCAATGATTTCAAAACACACGATAATGACACTGGTTCTCCAGAAGTTCAAATCGCTGTCCTGACAGAAGAAATTACAAATTTGAACGAGCATTTGCGTGTTCATAAAAAAGATCACCATTCACGTCGTGGTCTATTGAAAATGGTAGGTAAACGCCGTAACTTGTTGAACTACCTTCGCGCTAAAGACGTTACACGTTATCGCGAGTTAATACAAAGACTTGGCCTTCGTCGCTAAGTTTTTCAGGGAAAGCGGGAGAATTCCCGCTTTTTCTGTACTTATAAACGATTACATAAAGCATTTTTTATGGGCTGAATCGGCAGCAGCCGCTTTGCTGAGCAAGCTGTATTGTTCGCTTTCGCCCCTGATGCATTATAAAGTAATACCCATCCTTTGAGACAGGGTATGCAATCTGTTTATTCGGCAAAGACTGACATTATAACAGTCATACGAGAAAGGTTTATTTGTCGAGGTTGATTTTTATTGAGAGGAGTTATAATAGATGGCAGATAAGAAAACATTTTCTACGGAAATCTCCGGCCAGCCGTTTACGGTAGAAGTAGGAGAGTTAGCCAAGCAGGCCAATGGCGCTTGCATGGTTCAATATGGAGACACCTCTGTCCTGACAGCAGCGACAGCATCAAACGAACCAAAAGATTTGCCGTTCTTTCCATTGACTGTTAATTACGAAGAACGGTTATATGCGGTCGGTAAAATCCCTGGAGGATTTATCAAAAGAGAGGGACGTCCAAGTGAAAAGGCTGTACTGGCTTCCCGCTTGATTGACCGTCCTATACGTCCGTTGTTCGCTGATGGTTTTCGTAATGAAGTACAAGTGATCAGCACTGTGATGAGTGTAGACCAAAATTGTTCTTCCGTGATAGCGGCAATGATCGGTTCTTCACTAGCCCTCGGTGTATCAGATATCCCATTTGGCGGACCGATTGCAGGAGCTATTGTAGGGCGTGTTGACGGAGAATTCATCATCAATCCGTCGGTCGAACAGTTGGAAAAAAGTGACATCAATTTGACTGTTGCCGGAACAAAAGATGCTGTCAATATGGTTGAAGCTGGTGCTCAAGAGGTACCGGAAGAAGTCATGCTGGAAGCAATCATGTTCGGACATGAAGAAATCAAACGTCTGGTTGCCTTCCAAGAAGAAGTAATTGCTGAAGTAGGCAAAGAAAAAATGGAAGTAAAGTTGTTTGAATTAGATGAGAGCGTGTCAGCAGAAGTAGAAGCAAAAGCGAAAGAATCCTTGGTACAAGCCATTCAGGTTCAGGAGAAGCATGCTCGTGAAGAAGCGATTGACGCTGCCAAAAAAGCTGTAGTGGAAGCTTATGAAGCCGAAGAGGCGGATGAAGATACCATCAAGCAGGTTAAAGCTGTTTTGGATAAACTGGTTAAAGCGGAAGTCCGTCGCTTGATTACCAAAGAAAAAGTACGTCCGGATGGGCGAAAAGTGGATGAAATCCGTCCATTGGCCTCCCGTATTGGTGTACTCCCACGCACACATGGATCAGGATTGTTTACCCGTGGTCAGACACAGGCGTTAAGTGTATGTACACTTGGTGCTTTAGGGGATGTGCAAATCCTTGATGGACTTGATTTGGAAGAGTCGAAGCGATTCATGCACCATTATAACTTCCCACAGTATAGCGTAGGGGAAACCGGCCCGATCAGGGGACCTGGTCGTCGTGAAATCGGCCATGGAGCTCTCGGGGAACGGGCACTGGAAGTAGTTGTTCCATCTGAAAAGGAATTTCCTTATACGATCCGACTTGTTTCTGAAGTGTTGGAATCGAATGGTTCCACTTCCCAGGCAAGTATCTGTGCAAGTACTTTAGCGATGATGGATGCTGGTGTTCCTATCAAGGCTCCTGTAGCAGGAATCGCGATGGGCTTAGTAAAACAAGATGAGGATTATACCATTCTCACTGACATACAAGGAATGGAAGACTTCCTTGGCGATATGGATTTCAAAGTTGCAGGTACTTCTAAAGGGGTAACGGCTTTGCAAATGGATATCAAGATTGAAGGACTATCCAGGGAAATCCTTGACGAAGCGCTTAGCCAGGCTAAAAAAGGCCGCATGCATATCCTTGAGCATATGATGGAAACAATCGGGGAACCGAAACAGGAACTTTCAGAGTATGCACCGAAGATTCTCACGATGGAAATCAATCCTGATAAGATTCGTGACGTAATCGGACCGAGCGGTAAACAAATTAACAAAATCATCGAAGATACTGGTGTGAAAATCGATATCGAACAGGATGGAAGAGTATTTATTTCCTCTACTGATTCGGCTATGAACCAAAAAGCTAAAAAGATCATTGAAGATTTGGTACGTGAAGTGGAAGTTGGCGAGATTTATCTCGGAACAGTTCGTCGTATCGAAAAGTTTGGTGCCTTTGTCGAACTGTTTAAAGGAAAAGACGGCCTTGTTCATATTTCCGAACTTGCTGAAGAGAGAGTTGGAAAAGTAGAAGATGTCGTTTCGATTGGCGATGAGATTATGGTCAAAGTTAAAGAAATCGATAATCAGGGCCGTGTTAATTTGTCTCGAAAAGCCGTGTTGAAAGAACAAAAACAACAAGAAGAAAAATAAGCGTAAAAACAAGAAGCTGGACTCCCAGTTTCTTTTTTTCTTTTGACTGTTTTCCGGCTTTATACAGAAAGGGAGTTTATTTCCTCGGTGGCTTACGTATAATCGTTACTTTTCCGGCTGAGTCTTCGGTGAGAATGTTTACACAACAAGGAAGCGATGCCTTACATCCCTTTTGTTCTACCTTGTCCCCCCTCCTCATAGATATAAAAGAGGAGGGATCAAAGTGAAACGGTTGATTATCCAGATAGGTGTTTGTCTATTATTGGCGGGCGCATTTTTCCCGGTGGCCGCTAATCCTTTTAAATATAATAACCTGGAGCTTCTTCCTGAAGCGATTCCAGTCAGTAATTCCGAAGAGGACAGATGGCAAAAAGAAATCCACGAGCAAGCACAACATTTGAACGAGAAAGCAGATAATGCAAAAATAGACAGGGTTTGGAAGAAAATGCCTGGCAGAAACGGATTACAGGTTAATGTGGAAGCATCTCTCTCTAAGATGAAGCAAGCTGGAAAGTTTGATAAATCACTGCTTGTTATGGAGCAAATCCCGCCCCGGATTACATTTGGGGATCTGCCGGCAGCTCCTGTATACAGGGGCCATCCAAAAAAGAACATGGTGACCTTGCTGATCAATGTTGCCTGGGGAACTGAAAATATTCCTAGCATCCTGAATACATTGCGGAAAAAGAACGTAAAAGCTAATTTTTTCATTGAGGGAAAGTGGGCAAGCCAACATTCCGATTTGGTAAAGATGATTCAGGAAGAAGGGCATACTATTGGGAATCATGCATATAACCACCCGGATATGAAAAGGTTAGCAGCTGCTGCAAACCGGGAACAGATAGAACAGACAAATGCAATTATCAAAGCCATAACAGGAGAGACACCAAAGTGGTTTGCTCCGCCGAGTGGCAGTTTTAATGACCAAGTTGTTCAAATTGCGGCCGAGCTTGATATGGAAACGGTGCTTTGGTCGGTGGATACTATTGATTGGCAAAAACCTACTGTCCCGGTTATGATAAAACGGGTAGAGGAAAAAGTGCATCCCGGCGCAATGATTTTAATGCACCCGACAGATGTAGTGAACAATGGTTTAGATGAGCTAATCGAGATGATTAAGCAGAAAGGCTATAAAATTGCTGCAATTGATCGATTGCTTAGCGAACAACGATAGACTGCAGTTGAGGAAGATATAGGAGGATTCAATTTGCTTAAAAAATATACTTGCGACAATGGATTAAGAGTAGTACTGGAAGATATCCCGTCAGTAAGATCTGTAACAGTAGGAATATGGATCAAGACGGGTTCACGTAATGAGTCATTGGCAAACAACGGAATCTCTCATTTCTTGGAGCATATGTTCTTCAAAGGAACGACTACCAGGTCTGCACGCGATATTGCTGAAGCGTTTGACGCAATCGGGGGCCAGGTTAACGCGTTTACTTCTAAAGAGTATACATGCTTCTATGCAAAAGTACTGGATTCTTATAAAGATTTTGCATTGGAGATATTGGCAGATATGTTTTTCCACTCCACTTTTGCTGAAGAAGAACTGGAACGGGAAAAGAAAGTCGTGTATGAAGAAATAAAAATGTCTGAAGATACACCAGATGATATTATCCACGATATGCTGTCCGAAGTTTCTTTCGGCAACCATCCGTTAGCTTTTCCTATCCTCGGTACCGAGCAAACCCTAGCATCGTTTACCCGGGAAGATTTGCAGCGATATAAAGATACCCACTACACCCCGGGCAATGTGGTGATATCTGTGGCTGGTAATGTTGATGAAAGTTATTTTAAACAAGTTGAAAAACTATTTGGAGGCTATCATACAACAAGCAATCGCTTTGAATATCAAGCCCCTTCTTTCATGGCGGAACACATAGAAAGAAAAAAAGATACCGAACAGGCGCATTTATGCCTTGGCTATCAAGGACTGCCAGTTGACGATCAATCGATCTATAGTTTGATTGTCATGAACAATGTGTTCGGCGGCAGTATGAGTTCCAGGTTGTTCCAGGAAGTGCGGGAGCAAAGAGGGCTTGCTTATTCAGTTTTTTCCTATCATAGTTCTTTTATAGATGACGGATTGCTTACCATCTATGCTGGCACGGGAAAAGATCAGCTGCCAGTACTGCAAGAAACAATCGAGGCAACGATTGATGAGTTGAAGAGAACCGGGTTGACTGATAAAGAGCTGCACAATAGTAAAGAACAGCTGAAAGCCAATTTAATGCTAAGTCTCGAAAGTACAAACAGCCGTATGAGCCGGAATGGCAAAAACGAATTGATACTAAATAGGCACCGAACGCTTGATGAGATGATAAAAGAAATCGATCAAGTGACACATGAGTCGACCAATCGCATGATCCATTCTCTTTTTGAGCGCAAGCATTCAAGTGCATTGATTTCGCCTTGATTTTTTAATCAGCTCCTACCTAAAATGTATCGTTTCTAATCATGTTTTTTGTAGTCCCACATACAATGAAAGACAAGAATATGTAAAGCTTAATTAACGTGGGAGGATGGGAAAAACATGCGATATAAGGATTTAAGTGGAAAAGAAATCGTGGATGTGGGTAGTGGGACAAGACTAGGTGTTTTGGGACACACCGATTTGGAGTTTAATGAAGAAACAGGTCAAATAGAATCCTTCATCCTGCCTAACTATAAATGGTTCGGAATGAAAAAAGAAGGGGAAAACGTAAGAATTAGATGGGAAGATATCAAAAAAATCGGTGAAGATATGATTATAATCGATTCCTGATTTTTTGATTTAGGATCACACACTTATATAGGCTTGCAGGGAAACCCTCGGTTTTTCTGTAAGCCTTTTTATTTTTGCTTTTCTAGGGAGAAATGGTTGTACTTATGGAACGGCAGGGTCTTATTTATTAAGGGGATTGGACACTGCTTCATATTCCTGGAGTAGTGTACAGTCACTAACCATGGCATATTTCATAGTATAAACAGAGACGCATTATCCCTACGCGAGGTGAAGTAATGGATACTAAAATGAATATCGCTATTATTGGCGGTGATGCAAGATATTTGGAATTAATCAGACACTTAACTAAAAACCCCAGCATGGAACTGACCATAATCGGCTTTGATCAGCTGAATCGAGGCTTTACAGGAGCTAAACAAGCAGAATTGGAAGAACTTGAACCAAATGAATTAGATGCTGTAATTATTCCTGTTCCCGGTACAGATCAACAGGGATATGTGGAAACGGTCTTTTCCGATAAACAAATTCAGCTGAAAAAAGAATGGTTTCAATCATTGAAAAAGGGCTGCATCGTATTTTCAGGTATTACTACTTCATTTTTAGATGAAGCGACAGGAGCGGCCGAATTACAATTGATTCCTTTATTCAACCGGGATGATGTCGCCATATATAATTCGATTCCCACGGTGGAAGGCACCATCATGATGGCCATCCAGCATACTGATTTCACTATCCATTCAAGCGAGGTCATCATTCTTGGATTAGGAAGGGTTGGGATGACACTTGCCAGCAAGTTTTCCGCACTTGGAGCCCGTGTTTCCGTCGGCTCTAAACATAAACCAGATCTCGCCAGGATCACAGAAATGGGATTGACCCCCTTTCCATTAGAGGAGCTGACAGCACATTCCCTCAATTGCGATTTACTCATTAATACCATACCTGCCATGGTAGTCACCAAAGAAGTGATCCAGCCGATGAAATCCCATGCTCTTATTATTGATTTAGCTTCCAAACCGGGCGGAACTGATTTTAAATTTGCCGAGCAGCGGGGCATCAAAGCTATGCCTGCACCGGGATTACCAGGTATTGTCGCTCCGAAAACCGCAGGTGCCATTTTAGGTAGAGTAGTGTCCCAAATTTTGACGGAATATATTTCGGAAGGGAGTAAGTGAGATGTCATTGGAAGGAAAAAGAATAGGTTTTGGGCTTACAGGTTCTCATTGTACCTATGAAGCAGTCTTCCCACAAATGGAAAAATTGGTCGAGGCAAAAGCCGAAGTTGTCCCAGTCGTCTCCTATACGGTCCAAAACACCGACACCAAGTTTGGGGAAGCAAAAGAACATCTGCAGAGAATAAAAGATATTACCGGGAAAGAATTGATTACGACCATACCGGAAGCTGAGCCACTTGGACCGAAATATCCTCTCGATTGTATGGTGATCGCCCCGCTTACAGGAAATTCAATGAGTAAACTTGCAAACGCTTTGACAGATTCTCCTGTTTTAATGGCCGCAAAAGCTACCATTCGCAACGGCAATCCCGTCGTCCTTGGGATCTCAACAAATGATGCGCTCGGATTGAATGGGGTCAATTTAATGCGACTGATGGCAACGAAGTTGATATATTTCGTCCCATATGGCCAGGATGACCCTTACAAAAAGCCGAATTCCCTGGTAGCAGAAATGAATTTGCTACAGGATACGGTGGAAAGTGCTCTCCAATTCAAACAATTGCAGCCGGTTCTGATTGTAAGAAAATAAGGACGCATACCCTTTCTATACCTTCCTGACTTCTATTATGTTAGAATAAAGCCTATGAGAAATTAAACTGAAAAACGTAACAGATACCGAATTTATCAGGGAGGAGATTTTTCATCATGCAAAACCAACAAGGATATCATGTTGCTGTAGTAGGGGCAACAGGAGCAGTAGGACAAAAAATGCTAGAGACACTCGAGAAAAAAGATTTTCCATTAGCCAGCTTGAAATTACTATCTTCCAGCCGTTCAGCTGGTAAAAAAATAATGTTTAAAGGTGAAGAATATACGGTAGAAGAAGCTACTCCAGAAAGTTTTGAAGGAGTACAAATCGCTTTGTTTTCGGCGGGAGGTTCCGTATCCAAAAGTCTTGCCCGCGAGGCAGTCGACAGAGGCGCAGTAGTCATTGACAATACAAGTGCTTTCCGTATGGATAAAGAAGTTCCGCTTGTGGTACCGGAAGTAAATGAAGAGGATCTTTCCAATCATAAAGGCATTATTGCCAATCCGAATTGTTCAACGATTCAAATGGTGGCTGCTCTTCAGCCGATAAAAGAAACCCATGGTATTTCCCGAGTAATCGTGTCTACTTATCAAGCAGTATCAGGCGCTGGGACTTCAGCAGCGGAAGAATTACGTGAACAATCACAAGCATTTTTGAACGGCGAGGAATTGGAAGCTGACATTCTCCCTGTAAAAGGAGATAAAAAACATTTTCCGATCGCATTTAATGCTCTTCCACAAATTGATACCTTCCAGGACAATGGGTACACATTTGAAGAAATGAAAATGATTAATGAAACGAAGAAAATCATGCATGCACCCAACCTGCCAGTTGCGGCAACATGTGTTCGGCTTCCATTTTTCACTTCTCATGCAGAAAGTGTATATATTGAGGTAGAAAAAGACGGACTTGAAGCAGCTGATATCCATGACGTATTGCGAGACGCGGATGGCATTACGCTAGAGGATGACCCATCAAACCAGGAATATCCAACGCCGCTGAGTGCAGCAGGCAAAAGTGATGTATTTGTCGGTAGAGTGAGAAAGGATCCTGATCATCCGAAAGGCTTTCACCTTTGGGTGGTATCTGATAATCTACTAAAAGGGGCAGCATGGAATTCTGTGCAAATTGCAGAAAGTCTTATTAAAAATAATTTGCTGTAACTTTGAGGTGTATGTATGAAAAAAATTCTTGTTCAAAAATTCGGTGGTACCTCTGTCCGGGATAAGGACAGCCGGGCAAGTGCCGCTGGACATATTAAAGATGCGATTGACGAAGGATATAAAGTGGTAGTAGTGGTTTCGGCAATGGGAAGATTTCCGGATCCCTATTCGACGGACGCCCTGCTCCAGCTTGTAAACTTTCCGCGTACGCAAATATCGAAACGGGAGCAGGATTTATTGTTATCCTGCGGAGAAACGATTGCTTCGGTCGTGTTTTCTAACGAATTAAAAGAGGCCGGGATTCATTCGATTTCTCTCACTGGTGCACAGGCTGGTTTCATTACAAATGGAGACTTTACAGAAGCAAAGATCAAGGAAATGAATCCGAACCGGGTCAAAAAGGAATTGGATACGTATGATGTCGTAGTTGTTGCAGGCTTCCAAGGGAAAACGGAAGATGGAGAAATCACAACGATCGGAAGAGGTGGAAGTGACACGTCGGCCGCTGCACTGGGTGCAGGGCTTGGTGCTGACTATATCGACATTTTCACCGACGTAGAAGGGATTATGACAGCAGATCCAAGGGTGGTAGAGTCTGCAAGAATATTGGATGTCGTCACGTACACAGAGATTTGCAATCTCGCATATCAAGGTGCAAAGGTTATCCATCCGCGTGCCGTGGAAATTGCGATGCAGGCAAAAGTTCCGATCAGAGTCCGGTCTACCCACTCAAAGGATACCGGAACTTTGGTTACCTCATCGCGGGAATCTGCACGAGGAAAAGATATTCCAGACAGGCTTATAACCGGAATTGCGCATATTTCTGATATTACCCAAGTAAGAGTAAATACGAACAGGGAACCTTACCGCTTGCATTCAGAAGTTTTTAAAGCAATGGCAGCTGCCGGAATTTCTGTCGATTTTATAAATATTTCTCCTACCGGTGTGGTATACACTATACCAGAGCGGTTTACAGACCAGGCTGTCGAATTGCTGCAAAGATTGGATTACGATCCGATCATCACGAAAGACTGTGCAAAAGTCTCCTTGGTAGGAGCTGGCATGACGGGAGTTCCAGGAGTGACAGCAAAAATAGTCCAGACGCTTACAGATGCAGGCGTTCATATCTTACAATCTGCAGACAGTCATACGACTATTTGGGTGCTAATCCATGAAGAAGACCTTGTAGCCGCGGTAAATGCACTTCATCATACTTTCGAGCTGGATATACAGCAGAATTAAATCTATTAGAAGATCAGCACACAAGCAGGTGGTTTACCACCTGCTACTCTTAACTAACCAAACAAACGCATGAAGTGAAGATGAAAGGAGTTCTTATTGACATGAATTTCGGCAAAGTGCTAACAGCAATGGTCACCCCCTTCGATAACCGGGGGAATATTGACTTGGGGAAAACAACAGAATTGGTGAATTATCTGGTGGAGAACGGTTCGGATGGACTGGTAGTAGCTGGGACGACAGGTGAATCACCGACCCTTACAAAGGAAGAAAAATTAGCGGTTTTTAAGCATGTTGTCCAAGATGTTGCTAATCGAGTACCTGTTATTGCGGGTACTGGAAGCAATAACACGTATGAGACAATTGAATTTTCTAAAAAGGCCGAGTCAGTGGGTGTGGATGCGTTATTGCTCGTCGTACCTTACTACAATAAACCGAATCAGAAGGGGATCTATGAACACTTTGCTTCCATCGCCAAAGAAACTACTTTGCCGATCATGCTGTATAATATTCCTGGTCGCTCGGTTGTAAGAATGACTCCGGAAACCGTAATCGAACTGGCAAAAATACCGAACATTGTTTCCATTAAAGATTCGACCGGCGATTTGGATGCTATCTCGACTATTATACAAAATACTGGTGATCAATTCACTGTATATAGTGGGGATGACAGCTTGACACTTCCGATTACCGCAATAGGAGGAAATGGTGTGGTGTCGGTTTCTTCTCATGTTATTGGAAACGAAATGCAGGAAATGCTGGCAGCATATGAAGCAGGTGATACTGGCAAGGCTTCCCGCCTTCATCGAGAGCTGCTTCCTATCATGAAAGGAGTATTTATGGCACCCTCTCCGGCCCCTGTAAAGACAGCGTTACAGATCAAAGGCATGGATGTTGGAGGTGTCCGCCTGCCGCTTGTTCCATTGACGGGAGAGGAAAGAAATCAATTAATACAACTATTGGCGAGTAAGCAATAGTTTTCCTTTAAGAGGTCAGGACAAAAGTATGACTACCAAAAAAACGAACGAATTCTTTTGACAATCGAATTCGTTTGTTTTTTATTGTTATTCCTTATCCTTAGATAGACCTCTTTTTATGCTGTTGTTTGATTCGTGCTTTGAATCACTCCGGCAAGATACTACGCTTTCTAAGACTTCACCTTCCTCAGTAAGCCAAAAAAGTTTACTTGCGGGATTTTCACCAAGGCTTCCTTCCTGACAGCAAGGCTGCTCAAAGATAAATCGTAAGTCATGTTGTATTTTCGATAGCCCGTGGGTAATTTCTTCCCTTCATCGGTGTGTATGTAAGTAGTGGCACTGTTACATACTAGGTACATGCCTTTGAAAAGGAGCGTAGGTTAATAATGGGAAAAGATACATCCAAACAAAATAATCAGGATCAGAATAACCAATCATCACTTGTGCAAAAAATCCAGCAGCTGGGTCAGTCTACAGTACCACAGGCACCTGATTCGAATATTCATGTATTGCCAATCATCGGTCAGATTGAAGGCCATGTTCAGCTGCCTCCCCAAAATAAGACAACGAAGTATGAACATTTGATTCCGCAAATTGTCGCCATCGAGCAAAATCCGAAAATTGAAGGCTTGATGGTATTGTTGAATACTGTAGGCGGAGACGTAGAAGCCGGTTTGGCATTATCGGAGATGATCGCTTCTCTATCTAAACCGACTGTTTCAATCGTACTGGGAGGCGGACATTCCATCGGAGTTCCGATAGCGGTTTCGACCGATTATTCTTTTATCGTCCCCACGGCAACCATGACCATCCACCCGATCCGATTGACAGGATTGGTAATCGGTGTACCTCAGACCTTTGAGTACCTGGATAAAATGCAGGAGCGGGTTATCAATTTTGTCAAACAACATTCAGAAATCGATGAGGAGAAATTTAAGGATCTGATGTTTGCAAAAGGAAATCTAACCAGGGATATCGGGACAAACGTTGTTGGAGCCGATGCAGTGGATTTCGGATTGATTGATGGGGTAGGTGGTGTCATGGAAGCCATGAAAAAGCTGAATGAGTTGATAGAAGAGAAAAAACAGTCGGGAGAGATCCTGCAATGATTTTATACACTCCGTTGTCTGAAGCTGACATATTCGGAATCGATCAAGAGGCATATGCCAACCGGCAATTCCTTACGATAAATGGAAGAACTGTACACGCAGAGCGAAATAAGGATGGGTCTTTCAGGGTTCTGCAATTGATTTCGACAAACCCTCAAGACTACCTTAATGAAACATATGCCCCGGGAGCGATTATTTCCCATCATTAAAAACATTTCTATCGATTTCATTGCGCATACTCTGTGCTATAATAACAGTAGAGGCCAGTGGGTAATCTTGCCAATAATTATCAACCCTTGTCATCGAATGGCAAGGGTTTAACTACATAGGGCGACTGACGGTTATTTAGGAGTACAGAGGTGAATCAAATGGCAAAAAAGAAAAAAAACAAAAAAAAGAAAGCACAATTAAAAACACAAGTTAAATTAGAGCTAATTGGAATTTTGTTCGTGTTCTTGGCCGTTTTGGGCAGCGGCGCGAGCGCTATTAGCGACGGAGCGATACCGGCAGGCCTGGAAAACATCTTTCGGTTTTTCTTTGGAATCTGGTATTTCGCAGCTTCCCTATTTTTAATGGTAACCGGAATCCTGATGATTATTAAACGAAGAGTGCCTTATTTGCTTCATAAGCGAATGATAGGGTTATATATCATTTTTTCCAGTGTTCTATTGATCACGCATATACAAACCTTTGAATCACTATTACAGGAATCGTTGAATACATCGATCATTGTGACGACATGGGATAACATTCTTTCGTATATAGGGGGAGATGTACCATCTGCCAATTTGGGAGGCGGTATGGTCGGTGCTTTATTGTTTGCTTTTGGTTATTTCTTATTCTCAGCGGCAGGAGCTAAAATAGTAGCAGTGTTCGGTATGGTGATAGGCGTTCTTTTTCTTACGGAGCTTTCAATCGGTGAGATACTCGATAAAGCGTGGCAGGGTACAGCCGATTTCTTCAACAGTCAGTGGAAGCAAATGAAAAAGCTGCATCAAAAAAAGCAGTCTGTTCCAAAGAAGAAGAAACAGTCTGCTCCTTCAGAAGATGTTGCCGACAATTCATTGGAAGATGCCAAAGAGTCCTCTGTAGAGGAACCGGTAATCCAGGATTTTACCGATATTGCTTATTCGGCTGATATACAGTCGGCAGAAGCAGCTAATCAATCGGAAACGGAGAAGGAATCCTCTGCACAAGCAAATGAAGTAGATGAAGGAGAAATAGCTGAATCCCTCCCAATGACAGAAGCGGAAAACTTTGATTACAAACTGCCGTCCATGTCGTTGTTGGCTGAACCTGAACATAATACCCAACAGCAGGAAAGGTCTCAGATTCAGGCAGTGGTTAGAAAACTAGAGAAAACGTTCCAAAGCTTCGGTGTCAAAGCAAAAGTCACGAAAGTACATGTAGGACCTGCTGTGACAAAATATGAAGTATATCCTGATGTCGGGGTGAAAGTTAGTAAGATTGTCAATCTTCATGATGATCTGGCGTTAGCTTTAGCGGCTAAAGATATCCGTATCGAAGCACCGATCCCTGGTAAGTCTGCTGTTGGAATAGAAGTTCCAAATAGTGAAGTTGCCACGGTTTCCCTTCGTGAGGTATTGGAAACAAAGCAGGCACAACAGGGGTCTAAGCTCTCGTTCGTACTTGGAAGGGATATCTCGGGAGATGCAGTCATGGGCGAGCTGAACAAGATGCCCCACTTGCTTGTGGCAGGCGCAACTGGAAGCGGGAAAAGTGTTTGTATCAATGGTATTATCACGAGTATACTCATGCGTGCCAAACCGCATGAAGTAAAAATGATGATGATTGATCCGAAAAAAGTTGAGCTGAATGTTTATAACGGGATCCCTCACTTGTTGTCGCCGGTAGTTACAGATCCTAAAAAAGCTTCACGCGCCTTAAAAAAAGTCGTTTCCGAGATGGAACGCCGATACGAATTATTTTCCGATACTGGAACAAGAAATATCGAAGGATATAACGAATTTATCAAGAAACATAATCAATCGGATGGCGACAACCAGCCACTTTTACCTTATATTGTGGTGCTGGTGGACGAGCTTGCAGATCTAATGATGGTTGCATCCAACGACGTAGAAGACGCTATAACCCGTTTGGCACAAATGGCCCGCGCTGCCGGTATTCATTTAATTATTGCGACACAGCGTCCTTCTGTAGACGTTATTACAGGAGTAATAAAAGCCAATATACCTTCAAGGATTGCTTTTAGTGTATCTTCTGCAACTGATTCACGGACAATCCTGGACTCCGGTGGAGCGGAGAAATTGCTAGGGCGCGGCGATATGCTGTTCATTCCAGTAGGAGCATCCAAATCTACCCGAATCCAGGGTGCTTTTCTTTCAGATGAAGAAGTGGAGCGGATTGTGGATCATTGTATAGATCAGCAAAAAGCGCAATATCAGGAAGAAATGATACCGGATGAGGAAGCAGAAGTTAATGAAGAAGTAGATGATGAATTATTCGATGATGCTGTTCAAATGATTTTAGAGATGCAAAGTGCGAGTGTTTCGATGCTTCAGCGACGATTCCGTATTGGTTATACTAGAGCGGCACGGTTGATTGATGCAATGGAAGCTAGAGGAATTGTCGGACCGTATGAGGGAAGCAAACCAAGAACCGTGTTAATTTCACAACAAGAGGAAGAAAAAACTTCATAGAACTCTTTTTTAATCTCCCCCTTGCGAAGAGAAGGGGGAGATTTTCTTATGTTTTAGGTCTTTACATTTCGAAACCTTATATGGCTCTATAGTGAAGGTAATAGTATCCCTTTTGGTGATAGTAGTTCGTAAAGTGTGCCAAAAATTACACGAGCACATTTCATGGAGAACTAATTATAGAGACGCAATTGGGCATAAATCCAAGAATTAATTGCAAGAAAATTAGTATGGTTACCAAAATTGATATAAAACTAAAAAATTCTGTCGTTTTTTGTCCAATTCCTGTTTATTTACTAGATCAAAAGTGTTATATTTATTTCGAACAAAGAATGACTTGTCAGAGGTCAGTTCTCTGACATCCTATTAATATAGGATTTTTTCTATCATTATCGTTATTACTATTTACCTAGATGTTTCCTGCATAAAAATAGGAACTATCACCGGAGGGTACGATTATGACCATTAAAGCAGATTCTCGCCATTTATACCTTCAAGTAATCGATCAATTGAAACAGGACATAGAGAATGGAAGGTATAAGGAGAAAGAAAAATTACCTTCCGAATTTGAGTTGTCTAAGCGTCTCGGGGTTTCCAGAGCGACGTTAAGAGAAGCGCTCCGTCTGTTGGAGGAAGAAAACATCGTGACCAGACGCCATGGTGTAGGTACTTTCGTAAACCCAAAACCTGTTTTCTCAGCAGGCATCGAGCATTTAACAAGTGTGACTGAAATGATTGCCTCATCCGGAAAAACGCCGGGGACCCAGTACCTATCGACCGAATTGGTGGAGGCTTCTGAAGAAGATAAAAACAGATTTTCACCGATCGAAATTGAAACGTTGGCTAAAATCGAACGGGTCCGGACTGCCGATGGTGAACCTGTCGTATACTGTATCGATAGTATTTTAGAACACTTGATTCCTATAGAAAAAATACATAATCAAGATTCCATTTTTCAAGTGTTGGAAGACTATGGCAGCAAACATGTCAGTTATACGGTAACCCATATTGAACCTGTAGGTTATCATGAGGTGATATCTCCTGTTCTTGGCTGCCAGCCCGATCAGCCAATGCTGCTTTTGAAGCAGATGCATTATACAGAAACAGATGAACCTGTGTTGTACTCTTGTAACTATTTCAGGGCAGACGTATTCAGTTTCTATGTGATTAGAAAGCGCTTTTAATTATAGGGGAAGCCACTTAGGGGGGTGATGTGCCGGCACTGTTTAGCAGGTGAGTTTATGCAATACTAGATAAAAACTAACATGATGGGGGTAGGAATGTTGAAAACAAATCGTTTGCTATTATTGATTGCTTTGCTATTTACAGCTGGAATTGTCCTAAGCGCATGCGGCGGCTCTTCCGAAGAAAGCGGTGGAGAATCTTCTGATTCTGGGGAAAGCCAGGAGGGTGGAGAATCTTCTGACTTTAAAGTTGCTATGGTCACGGATGTTGGCGGGGTTGATGATAAATCGTTTAACCAATCCGCATGGGAAGGTCTCAAGGCTTTTGGTGATGAAAACGGACTAGAGGAAGGCGAAGGGTACGATTATGCCCAGTCTGAAAGTGATGCAGACTTTATGCCGAACTTGAACGGTTTAGTAAGAGCAGACTATGATTTGATTTTTGGTATTGGTTTTAAACTGACTGATGCTTTGAATACAGTTGCCGAGCAGAATCCAGATAAACAATTTGCATTGGTGGATGCTGTCGCGGAAGCCGATAACATTGCAAACATTACGTTTAAGGAACATCAAGGTTCTTTCTTAGTCGGAGTGGCTGCAGCCATGAAGACAGAATCGGATAAAGTAGGTTTTGTCGGCGGTGAAAACAGTGAATTGATCAAGAAATTTGAATCAGGCTTCCGGGCCGGCGTCGCCGCTGTCAATCCAGATATTGAAGTAGACGTCCAATATGCGGAATCATTTGGTGCTCCTGATAAAGGAAAAGTCATAGCTTCCAATATGTATAACAGTGGAGTGGACGTGATTTACCATTCTTCCGGAGCTACAGGGAATGGAGTATTTGCTCAAGCCAAAGACATTAAGAAAAACGATCCTTCCAAAAACGTTTGGGTAATCGGAGTAGACCGTGACCAACATGAAGAAGGAGCAATCGGGGATGACAATGTCACCCTAACCTCTATGGTAAAACGTGTGGATATAGCCGTACAGGAAGTAGCTGGTCAGGCTATGAACGGCGATTTCCCTGGCGGAGAAATTCTTGAGTTCGGCTTGGAGGATGATGGTGTATCTGTTGCGAAGTCGAATGAAGAAGCAATGACGGAAGAAATGATCGGGGAAATTGACAATTGGAAACAAAAAATTATTGATGGTGAAGTGGAAGTTCCAAGTACAGAAGAAGATTTAGAAACCTATTTGGAATCTCTGTAAAAAGGCAGGAAAGTGGATAGAAAAAGGCTAGAAATATCTAGCCTTTTTCTTCTGAAAACAGAAAGGTTGAACTCGACCGCATGTTAGGGAGTGAAATACACTTGGAGAATTATGTTGTAGAAATGCTTAACATACGCAAGGAGTTTCCTGGAATTGTTGCAAATGATAATATTACGATTCAGGTTCAGGAAGGGGAAATCCATGCCTTGCTGGGGGAAAACGGAGCAGGAAAATCAACGCTGATGAACGTTTTGTTCGGTTTGTACCAGCCCGAGAAGGGAGAAATCCGCGTAAACGGCAAAACTGTCAAAATAACAGATCCAAACGTAGCGAACAGTTTGGGAATCGGAATGGTACACCAGCACTTTATGCTTGTTGATACGTTTACCGTAACTCAAAATATTATTCTTGGCAGTGAGCCGAAAAAAGGTGGCAGGATCGATTTAAAGAAAGCGGAACAGGAAGTGGCAGAGCTTTCGGATAAATATGGTTTGAAGGTAGATCCCAGGGCCAGGATAAAAGACATTTCCGTCGGAATGCAACAACGTGTTGAAATTCTGAAAACGTTATATCGAGGAGCCGAGGTACTGATATTAGACGAGCCTACTGCTGTTCTTACGCCACAAGAAATCAAAGAATTGATTGAAATCATGAAATCTTTGATCAAGGAAGGGAAATCAATCATTCTGATTACACATAAATTAAAGGAAATCATGGAAGTATGCGATAGATGTACCGTCGTCCGGAAAGGACAGGGTATCGGTACGGTCAATGTCAATGAAACAAGCCCTGATGAGCTCGCATCTCTTATGGTAGGAAGAGAAATTAGTTTTACGACGGAGAAGACGGAAGCCTCGCCTAAGGATCACATTCTTTCCATAAAAGATTTACACGTTCAGGACAGTCGCAAAGTGGAAATGGTAAAAGGGCTCGATTTGAATGTGAGAGCAGGGGAAATTGTCGGTATCGCAGGTGTTGATGGAAATGGGCAATCAGAGTTAATCGAGGCGATTACAGGGCTTCGCAAAGCCGAAGCAGGCTCTATCTTTCTGAATGGAAAAGCGATTACCAATCTGCCGCCTAGAAAAGTGACAGAGTCAGGTGTTTCACATATACCACAGGATCGGCATAAATTTGGACTGGTGCTCGATTTTCCAATTGGTGAAAACATGGTCCTGCAAACCTATTATAAGAAGCCTTTTGCCAAGAAAAGCCTATTGTCCTATAAAAACATCTATTCACACGCCAAAAGGTTGATTGAAGAATATGATGTAAGGACACCGAATGAGTACACGAAAGCCCGTTCCTTGTCAGGTGGTAATCAGCAAAAAGCGATTATCGGGCGTGAAGTGGACAGGTCCCCGGATTTGTTGATAGCTGCTCAGCCGACTCGCGGGCTGGATGTCGGTGCGATTGAATTCATTCATAAAAAATTGATTGAGGAACGTGACAAAGGCCGGGCAGTATTGCTGTTATCCTTTGAACTCGATGAAATTCTCAATGTCAGTGACCGGATTGCTGTCATGTTCGACGGCAAGATTGTGGCGAACGTAAAGCCTTCCGAAACGAATGAACAGAAATTAGGATTGCTTATGGCTGGAAGTTCTGTAGAGAAAGAAGGTGGGCGCTAGTGTTTACTAACCGTATGTTCAATATTCTTGTACCTGTCATTTCGGTGTTATTGGGCTTACTGGCTGGCGCTATTATCATGGCTGCTTTCGGTTACAACCCATTTTTTGGCTATCAAGCCTTATGGGATGGATCCTTTGGAGATGTTTATTACATCGGCGAGACAATCCGTCAGGTAACTCCATACATATTTACGGGGCTTGCAGTTGCATTCGCTTTTCGGAGTGGGTTGTTCAATATTGGTGCTGAAGGCCAAGTAATCGTCGGCTGGCTCGCTTCCGTTTGGGTAGGGGCGGCTTTTGATGCACCATTGGTCATCCATCTGCCTTTGGCAATTTTGGCAGCAGCTCTAGCCGGAGCAATTTGGGGATTTATTCCTGGATTGCTTAAAGCGAAGCTAGGTGTTCATGAAGTAATCATTACGATTATGATGAACTATATTGCGCTTCATGTTTCCAATGCGCTTATCCGGACCGTGCTTAGTGAGAAGCAGGATACTTCAGATCCTATCAAGGATACCGCTTCCCTTGCATCCAATTGGCTGATGGAAATAACAAGCTATTCACGTATCCATTACGGGATATTGCTTGCTCTGGCTGCGGCCGTCGTGATGTGGTTTTTACTTGAAAAGACTACTGCAGGCTTTGAACTACGTTCTGTCGGATACAATCAGCATGCTTCCGAATATGCCGGCATGAATGTGGGGAAAAACATCATCCTTGCCATGGTTATTTCTGGTGCCTTTGCAGGACTGGGCGGTGCCATGGAAGGTCTTGGAACTTTCGGTTACATGCCAACACATTCCGCTTTTACGAATCTTGGCTTTGATGGAATCGCGGTTGCACTTCTTGGAGGCAATCACGCTTTCGGTGTCGTTTTAGCGGCACTATTGTTTGGAACGTTGAAAATCGGGGCGCTTAACATGCCTACGGCAGCAGATGTTCCTTCAGAGCTGGTTGAAATCGTCATTGCCCTGATTATCTTTTTTGTTGCATCAAGTTATATCATTCGTTGGGTATTGCTTCGTTTTAAGAAGGAGGGAAAATAAGTGGGTATCTTAGATATTTTGCAATCGATCATTCCTCCTGCAATGTTCTTTTCTGCTCCACTGATTTTCACAGCTCTTGGCGGCGTATTTAGTGAGCGATCCGGTGTCGTGAATATCGGACTGGAAGGTCTAATGGTCATGGGGGCTTTTGTAGGGGTAGTGTTCAATCTTGCTTTTGCCGATGTACTAGGTGCCGCGACACCATGGATTTCCATTTTGGTGGCGATGGTCGTTTCGGCCGTTTTTTCGCTTATCCATGCTCTTGCTTCAGTCACTTTCAGAGCTGATCAGGTTGTTAGCGGAGTAGCAATTAACTTTCTAGCTTTGGGACTTGGTGTATTTCTTACCAAGCAGTGGTACGGCAAAGGACAAACGGACATGGTTTCTCAACCTTTTTATACTAGGGATATCCCAGTTCTTGGAGACATCCCGGTCTTGGGTCCGCTATTCTTTCAGGATATGTATCTGACATCCTATCTGGCGATTATACTGGCAGTAATCGGTTGGTATGTTTTATACAAAACCCCTTTTGGTTTGCGTTTGCGTTCAGTCGGCGAACATCCGATGGCAGCCGATACGAACGGTATCAACGTCTATGCAATGCGCTACGTGGCTGTTCTGATATCAGGCGCTATGGGAGGATTGGGCGGATCCGTGTTCGCATTGACCATTGCCTTGAACTTCTCTCAGTCCACCATTGTCGGTCAGGGATTTATGTCATTAGCCGCCGTAATATTTGGTAAATGGCATCCGTTAGGAGCAATGGGAGCGGCATTGTTTTTCGGTTTTGCTCAAAGTCTGAGTGTGATCAGCTCCAGTATCCCTTTTCTAGAGGACGTACCGCAAATTTACCTGCTCATAGCTCCTTACGTATTGACGATTTTGGCTCTCGCAGGATTCATCGGCAGGGCAGAAGCACCAAAGGCAAATGGGGTACCATATATAAAAGGAAGCAGATAAAATTTGCAATTTACAAACCTGGTATTTGTTACCGGGTTTGTTTTTCGTTAAACTAACTATTACAGGGGAAATGATACATACGAGGATAGATTAAGGAAATAATCAAATGCTATATCTATATATCGCCAAGGGAGGAAAACGAATGGACAAAATAGAGGAAAAACTCATAGAAAAAAGTGGGTATCGTTTGCATGTCATTCCTAGCAAAAAATATAAGACAACCAATGTCGTTGTAAAATTAAAAGCACCATTGGAAAGGGACACGATAACGAGCAGGGCTTTGCTTCCTTACATTCTCCAGCAAGGAACCAACAAATATCCCAGTGCGCGGAAACTTCGTACGGCATTAGATGATTTATATGGCGCGGTACTCGGAGTGGATGGTGCCAAAAAGGGAGAAAATCATATCATTACGCTACGCCTGGAAACTGCCAATGAAACCTTTTTGGCAACAGAGGAACAAATACTGGAAAGCGCTGTAGAAATGCTTAGCGGTATATTATTCGATCCGAAATCAGATGGGGACAAATTTGACGCATCGATTGTCCAAAGGGAAAAGCAAACGTTGAAACAAAAAATCGACTCGATCATCGATGATAAAATGAGCTATGCAAATATGCGGTTAATCGACGAAATGTGCAAGGATGAGCCATATCGTCTGCACGTCCATGGTTATGCCGAAGATTTATCCGAAATAAATGAGACTTCCCTTTACCGTTATTATCAAAAGATGCTGTCCGAAGATCAAATGGACGTCTATGTCCTCGGTGATGTATCGGCTGAAAAAGCAGAGCGATTGATAGAATCTGCTTTCACAAAAAAACTTGGAGAAAGCAAAATCAATTCTCGGTCAGCGACTAAAAGTAAATCTGTGCAAGATATCAACACCATTGTCGAGGAACAAAATGTGCAACAGGCAAAACTGCATCTGGGATATCGGACGAATATCACTTTTGGCGACCCTTTGTATTATGGCTTGCAAGTATTTAATGGATTGTTCGGCGGTTTCCCAAGTTCTAAATTATTCATGAATGTAAGGGAAAAACACAGCCTCGCTTATTATGCCGCATCCCGATTCGAAAGTCATAAAGGATTGCTGCTCGTTTTCAGTGGAATTGCTCCAAAAGATTATGAACAAGCGAGAGATATTATCAATGAGCAAATGGCGCTGATGAAAGATGGGGAGTTTACGGAAGAACAATTAAAGGATACAAAAGAGCTCGTCGTCAATCAGCTATTGGAAACGATGGATCACCCTCAAGGACTGATTGAGCTTCTTTACCATCAAGTATTGGCTGATACGAGCCTCACACCGGATCAAATGATTGAGAGCGTGAAACAAGTATCCAGACAGGATGTCTTGGAAGTTGGCGAAAAAATAGAACAGGATACGGTTTATTTCTTGACAAGCAAAGGGGGTTACACCAATGAATAAAACTAGCTATGATCAATTAAAAGAAACACTTTATTCTGAGAGACTTGCCAATGGTCTGCAGGTATTCCTTCTGCCAAAGCAGGAAATGGCCAAGACATTCGGTATTTTTTCCACTGATTACGGTTCCATCGATCAGTCGTTCGTTCCGTTAGGTGAGAAAGACTTTATTACTGTCCCGGATGGCATTGCTCATTTTTTGGAGCACAAACTGTTTGAAAAAGAAGACCGGGATGTTTTTCAGGATTTCACCAAACAGGGAGCTTCAGCAAATGCTTTCACTTCTTTTACCAAGACTGCTTACTTATTCTCGGCTACGAGCAATATTAAAGAAAACGTAACGACCTTGCTTGATTTTGTCCAGGATCCTTACTTTTCAGAGCAGTCTGTCGAAAAGGAGAAAGGAATCATCGGCCAGGAAATTGAAATGTACAATGATCAGCCGGACTGGCGCTCATTTTTTGGCACGATACAAAGTTTGTTTAATAATCATCCAGTTCAAATTGATATTGCAGGAACTGTCAAATCAATAAGTGAAATCACGAAAGATGATTTGTACACTTGCTACAATACGTTCTATCATCCTTCCAACATGACTTTTTTCCTTGCCGGTAATTTCGAGCCGGAAGAAATGATGCAATTGATTAAGCAAAATCAAGACAGCAAGCAGTTCGATCCGGCTTCCGAATTGCAGCGGAAGTTTCCAGAGGAACCAGAACATGTCGCGATGAAAGAAAACATCATCGAAATGCCTGTTTCTGTTTCCAAATGCATGATCGGTATAAAGGAACAAGTAGATCGAAGCTCGGATGAAGCTTTCCTGAGAGACGAGTTGTTGACCGAAATGGTGCTTGATTATTACTTTTCTAAAAGTGGTGAATACTACCAGGAGCTTTATAAACAAGACTTAATCGACAACTCTTTTCAATTTGAGACCAATATCGAGCGTTCCTTCGGTTTTTCTGTTATCGGTGGTAATACCGCAAAACCAAAAGAACTTGCTGAAAGAGTCAAACAGATGTTGCTTGGTTTAAAGGAAAATAAATTAACCGAAAAAGAATTTAACACGATGAAACGGAAAAAAATCGGTCAATTCCTTCGGGCGATGAATTCTTTGGAATTTGTATCCAATCAGTTCATCCATTACCATCTGCTAGGCATTGATTTATTCAAAGTACTGCCTGCAATCGAATCACTTACCGTTGAGCAAGCAAACGAATTTATGGAACACTGGGTGGAGGAAGACCGTATTACTGTCTGTCAGATTGTTCCGGAACAAGGTTGAATGGATGATACAATGAGAAAACGGGGAAATTGTCTCATCATTGGAGCAAGTGGAGAAATCGGCAGAGCTATCGCCCAAAGGATGGTAGAAGAGGGATATCAAGTAATCTTGCATTATAACCGTAATCGTCAGGCGGTTGATGAACTTGCATCATCCCTCCCCCAGGAAGCGGTGCTTGCCATCCTTCATGGTGACTTGCAGACCAATGAAGGGATCTCGATATTTATACAAAGACTTGACCTGCATGTCGATGCCTTGGTATTTGCCAGTGGAACGAGTCATATCGGATTGTTCCAGGATACGGAAGAGGGTACGATGGACATCATGCTGACGATGCAAGTGAAGGCATTATGGATGATCAGCAGGCATGTGATACCGTCCATGATTGAAAAACAAACTGGATATATTGTAGTGGTTTCGTCGATCTGGGGAGCAACTGGAGCGAGTTGTGAAGTCGTTTATTCTTCCGTGAAAGGTGCTCAGAACAGTTTTGTGAAATCGCTCGGCAAAGAACTGGCACCAAGTGGGATTAACATCAACGGCATTAGTCCAGGGTTTATCGATACAAGAATGAATCATGGTTTTTCTTCTGAGGAAAGACAATCAATCTTGGAAGAAATACCGGCGGGCCGTGCTGGACATCCTCAGGATGTAGCCAATGCTGTCGCCTTTCTACTTGATCCACGTTCTAGTTATGTTCAAGGTGAAATCATTAACGTGACCGGGGCATGGTAAAGAGCAAAAATTTCTTCTTCATCTGAATGTATAAAGTTCTGCATAAATCAAATGCTAAGCTTGAAAGTTGAGATTGAAGGAGGAAAAAAGATGTCAGTTCTCGATAATTTTGAATCTTGGAAGGATTTTCTTGGTGACCGTCTACACCAGGCTCAAGGCCAGGGTATGGATCAAAATACCATTTCTGATCTTGCTTTTGAAATTGGCGGATACTTATCCAAGCAGGTGGATGCAGAAAATGATCAGGAAGCAGTATTACGCGACTTGTGGAACGCTGCTTCGAAGGATGAACAGCGTGCCATTGCTAATATTATGGTAAAAATGGTCCAAAATGAGGGTACAGGCAGATAAGCAAAAGTTAAGTAATATCAAAAAAGACTCCCGCTCACCAGCGGGAGTCAAAGCTTGTAGAGAAAACATATGTTTTTTTTCTACAAGCTTTTATTTTTTTCCAAAGGGAGAGATGGAGATTAATCGGCCGTTCAGCATGGAAGGTGAACGGATTTGTTTATCCAATATATTAGTTTAGTCTGAAAAAATTGTGGAATTTATACACAGTAAACCGAATAATGTCCTTTTCTAAAAGTGAAAAATCATTTATGATAAGATTAAAGCCATTTATTAACGGATACAACGGCTTCCTGATATAGGTGAAGGAGCTTTTCTATGGAAAAAACAGAATGGTATCTTGAATATGAAATACAGCATAATCGTCCTGGCTTATTAGGGGACATATCTTCTTTACTGGGGATGTTATCTATTAATATCATCTCGATCAATGGGGTGGAGGATTCCCGAAGAGGTATGCTGCTGTTGTCAAGAAAAGATGAACAAATTACCAGGTTGAAATCCATCCTGGATACGATGAAAACCATCAATGTGACCAAAATAAGAAAACCTAAGCTCAGAGACAGGCTGGCGGTCAGACATGGAAGGTACATACATAGTGATATTGACGATAAAAAGACTTTTCGCTTTGTGCGAAATGAACTAGGCCTTCTTGTCGATTTTCTGGCGGAATTATTTAAAAAAGAGGGGCATAAGCTAATAGGCATCAGGGGAATGCCTCGGGTCGGCAAGACAGAGTCGATTGTCGCCTCTAGCGTTTGTGCCAATAAGCGCTGGTTGTTTGTATCGAGCACGTTATTAAAACAAACAATCCGTAGCAAGTTAATCAAGGATGAATACAATGTGGACAATATCTATATCATTGATGGTATTGTCTCGACACAGCGCGCAAGCGAAAAACACTGGGAGCTTGTGCGGGAAATTATGCGGCTTCCCGCAGTGAAGGTAGTCGAACACCCTGATATATTTGTTCAGCAGACAGAATACAGCCTGAATGATTTTGACTACATTATCGAACTAAGGAATGATGAGAACGAAGAAATTAAGTACGAACCAATCGAAAGGTCCAAGTTTGGTGATAACGGGGGCTTTTCTATGTTTGATTTTTAGAATTGGAAGGTGTTTTGATTATGGCAATTGGTGAACGGCTGAAAGAAGCAAGGGAGGCTAAAAATCTCTCCCTGGAAGAAATACAGCAGATGACAAAGATTCAGACCCGTTATCTGCAGGCGATTGAAAAAGAAAATTTCAGTGTGATGCCTGGGAATTTTTACGTGCGGGCTTTTATCAAAGAATATGCTGCAGCTGTAGATTTAGATCCTGATGTACTTATGGAAGAGCACAAAAACGAACTTCCTTCTGCAAGTGATGAAAGTGCAGTACAGTACACAAGGGTGCAACGTAGCAGGAAAGAGAATACCGCTTCTTCTAAAAGTCCGGCTGTCTTTTCCTTTTTGCCGACTGTAATCGTGGCGATACTCGTGATCGGCATTTTGTTTACTGTTTGGTACCTATACCAGCAATCCCAAGAAGGGGATTCGGGGCAAACGAACCAGCAGACTGAGGACCAGGACGAAGTATATGTCGGTGACCCATCTTCCTCTGATACAGAGGAAGATGGCGACAGTAACAATGAAGCCGCTGATGATGAACAGTCAGAAGAAGAGGATCAACAGAATGCCACAGATGAAGAGGAAGAACAGGCAGAGCCTGAACTGAATGTAGTCGACCAAGGTACACAAGGGAATGATCAGGTGACAAATATTGAACTGGTCAATCCAGGAGAAGAGCTCGTTGTGGAAGTCTCTTCGGAAAGCGATCATTGGCTGGAAATAACAGAGGGAGAAGATAACGAATTATATAGTGGTATGTTTGGTGCGAGTAATTCTCCGTTGGAAGAGGATTTATCAGGGGCCGATCAGTTTATGATTCGTTTTGGAAACCCGGATCCGATTGAAATTACCATTGCAGGTGTTCCTTTGGAAATACCTGAGATGTCCGGTAACACTGTGCAGCGTGTCTTCATTGAGGTTGTGGACGAAACAGAACAGCAAGAGTAAGTTTTTTTTGAGTGTCGGGGCTGTTCCCAGTCAATAACTGTCAGTAGGCAGTTGTGGAAGGGAATGGTCCTTATTTTTGACTAAGGATTAAGGTTAAAGTTGAATTGGAGGATACCATTATGAATATACCAAATAAAATTACCATGTCACGCATTTTTTTAATCCCGATTTTCATCCTGTTATTGACGATCCCTTTCGAATGGGGGAGTTGGAATATCGGTAATCAGGAGTTGCCTATTTCCCATTTTACAGCTGGGCTATTGTTCATTCTGGCTTCCACTACAGATTGGATTGATGGTTATTATGCCAGAAAATATAACCTTGTCACCAATTTGGGAAAATTTTTGGATCCTTTGGCAGATAAACTACTTGTAGCTTCTGCTTTAATTCTTTTGGTCGAGATGGGGAGTGCCCCTGCATGGGTGGTCATTGTGATTATCAGCCGAGAGTTCGCTGTAACGGGCCTGCGGCTTGTTGCAGCTGGCGAAGGACTTGTTCTCGCTGCAAGCCAAATGGGGAAATTGAAGACAGTTTTGCAAATTGTCGCCATATCCGCTCTCCTGCTTCACAATTTTCCGTTTGCTTATCTAGGTTTCCCGTTCGGGGTGATTTGTCTGTATGCCGCCATGGTTGTAACGATTATATCTGGTTACGATTATTTCCTTAAAAACTGGCATGTGATGAGGGATTCTAAATAATGAAACAGGTGAACGCAGAAATAGTTGCCGTCGGAACTGAATTGTTATTGGGGCAAATATCGAACACGAACGGACAATGGCTATCTAAACGGCTTGCAGATCATGGTATCCATGTTTACCACCATAGTGTGGTGGGTGATAATTTGAACAGAGTGAAGCAGGTGTTTGCTATTGCCGGCAAACGATCGGATATCGTGATTGTCACCGGAGGACTTGGTCCTACCGAAGACGATATGACGCGCGATGCTTTCCAAGAGATCTATGGAGTAGATGTCAAAATAGATGAAGCTTCCCTTCAAAATATTACTTCCTATTTTGAAAGAAACAACAGGGAAATGACGCCTAACAATCGGAAACAGGCGTTGGTATTTAGCGGTTCGCGGGTTCTGCCTAACCGGGTGGGGATGGCACCCGGAATGGCAATCGAAATGGATGGTGTCACCTGGATTTTTATGCCAGGGGTTCCAAGAGAAATGAAACAAATTGCGGAAGAGCATGTTTTTCCTTATATTAAAGACAAATATGAGTTGGAAACCGTTATTCAATCACGTATGCTGCGATTTATCGGTATTGGAGAATCTCAACTCGAGCATCAGCTGCAGCCTCTCATTTCTGTACAAACAAACCCAACTATTGCCCCGCTTGCATCGGAAGGAGAAGTAGCTGTACGGCTGACAGCTAATGCACCTACCGTACAAGATGCAGAACAATTGATTGATAAAACGGAAAAAGACATTTTGGAAAGAGTCGGAGAATTCTTTTATGGGTATGACGAGGAAACCCTTGAATCAAAAGTCGTGGAGAAGTTAACAGATGGAAAACTCACAGTAGCTGCAGCCGAAAGTTTAACTGGAGGAATGTTCACCAGCAGACTAGTGTCTGTCCCAGGTGCTTCCCACGTCATTACCGGAAGTGTTGTCTGCTATTCCGCTGCTGTTAAACAATCTGCAGTACGGGTAAGTGCTGAGACCATTAACAAATTTGGGACCGTTAGCAGGCAGTGTGCAGAGGAAATGGCTGCTCATATTGCTTCTGAGTTTCATGCTGATGTAGGAATCAGCTTTACCGGTGTCGCTGGTCCGGACGAATCGGAAGGAAATCCCCCTGGCACGGTGTTTATCGGAATCTCTCAAAAGCAAAAAGGAACGTTCGTCTGCCAATATCAGTTCCAGGGAGATCGGGAGGCGATTCGGGCGCGAACCGTCAAAAAAGGATTAGAATTATTGTACCAACTAAAATAGCTATATGGTCATTCCTTCGAATCGAATGATCAACTTGCAGAAAACCTGGTTTTCTGCAAGTTTTTTGTTTTTCTTCAGGAACCTGCTCGCTGGTTCACTAGTACAGGTGAAATCTGGAAGGAAGCATTGCAAAAAATTAAATTTTTGTTTTAAGGTATGCGATTTGATGCAAATTTCCGTTTTATCCTTGGAAAACAACCTATTTAGCGACTAGTTCTTAACAGAAAAAAAGGGAACATTTATTCGCTTTTGACTTGTTAAATCTCATAAAACAAGTTATGATAATAATAGCTTACTATTAAGGAGGAAATAATTTGAGTGATCGTAAACAAGCCTTAGATATGGCGTTGAAACAGATAGAAAAACAATTTGGCAAAGGGTCTATCATGAAACTCGGCGAAAGGGCCGAGCAACAGGTTGCCACTGTACCGAGCGGTTCGTTGGCATTGGATGTGGCTCTTGGTGTTGGTGGCTACCCACGGGGACGCGTCGTAGAGATTTATGGACCGGAATCCTCTGGTAAAACGACTGTCTCCTTGCATGCCATTGCGGAAGCGCAGCGCCAAGGTGGACAAGCTGCATTTATCGATGCGGAACACGCCTTAGATCCCGTTTATGCTAGAAAGCTTGGTGTAAACGTCGATGAGTTGCTTTTATCTCAGCCGGATACTGGAGAGCAGGCATTGGAAATCGCGGAGGCACTAGTGCGGAGTGGAGCGGTTGATATGGTGGTTGTCGACTCGGTTGCGGCCCTTGTGCCAAAAGCGGAAATCGAAGGGGAAATGGGAGATGCACACGTCGGTTTGCAAGCCCGTTTAATGTCCCAGGCGTTGCGAAAGCTTTCAGGCGCCATCAACAAATCTAAAACAACCGCCATTTTCATTAACCAAATAAGAGAAAAAGTAGGAGTCATGTTTGGTGAGAATGCTGCTTAATTACCGGACAGCAGCAGGTGTATAGGCCTGCCGCCCAACCCGGAAAAAAGCAGTTTGCCGTCTGGAAAAGAAATTTTCCAGATTATCAATGCGGAATGAAACGGGGATGCTGAGAAGCAAATCCGAACCGAAGGCTGTAAGTAATATTACAGTCAGGGGCAACGCATAGAAGGTGAACCTGCCGCGGGCAGAATATAATCCTTCCACGAGTCCGCATCATCTTAACGAATAAGTCGAAGATGAAAAGATATGCTGAGCTGGGTCAGAAAGGACTGGCCGTATTCCTGGAAAGGATATGAGGGAAGGAAACCTCCAGAAACAAGAGATAAAAAACTCTTGTGATAACAAAACTGAATCCGGAAACGACTCCTGGCGGGCGTGCTTTGAAATTCTATTCTTCTGTCAGATTAGAAGTGCGCAGAGCTGAAACGTTGAAACAAGGAAATGACATGGTTGGAAACAAAACAAAAATCAAAGTTGTGAAAAACAAGGTAGCCCCGCCGTTTAAGCAAGCAGAGGTAGACATTATGTACGGTGAAGGTATTTCACGTGAAGGTGAATTGCTTGATATCGGTTCAGACTTGGATATTGTACAAAAAAGCGGTGCTTGGTACTCCTATAACGAGGAACGTCTCGGCCAAGGTCGGGAAAATGCGAAGCAGTTTTTGAAAGAGAATGAAGGGATTCGTATGGAAATTTACAATTCTATTCGTGCCCACTATAATATGGATACTGCGGCTCCGGAAGATTCCGAAGAAGCGGAAAACCAGGCAACCTTGGATATGGATATTTAAGAAGGCTTAACCCCCCAGTCACCAACAGGCTGGGGGGTTATCTTACTTGAATTTCGTTCTCAGCTTCATAGTTTGTCCAGTTCACAAAAGATTATGACATAAATTTGACGGTTCCTTGACAATATAAAATTCCAAGATTAAAATTGATATGTATAATTCTTCTTATTATTATACACTTTTTTGTAAACAAGTTATTTTTTTAATGAAAGACACTGTACATGCCGACTAAAAGTGATTGTACAAATTTATAGCAAGAGGAGGTGAACTCATGGAAATAGTTACCTTAATAATCATCTCCATTTTGCTTACCCTTATCGTCGGTATTGTTGTTGGTTATCTGATTCGTAAATCTATTGCTGAGGCAAAGATTTCTAGTGCGGAAGAATTGGCAAAGCAAATAGTAGAAGAAGGTCATCGGAATGCCGATGCAGCTAAAAAAGAGGCGCTTCTTGAAGCGAAAGATGAGAATCACAAGCTTCGTCAGCAGGCGGACCAGGAGCTCCGAGAGCGTAGAGCGGAGCTGCAAAGACAGGAAACTCGCCTGATGCAAAAAGAAGAAAATCTGGACCGAAAAAGTGAAACGCTGGACAAGCGTGAGCTCATGTTAGAAACAAGGGAACAAACGCTGACAGAAAAACAACAACAAATTGAAGAAATGGAAAGCAAAGTGGAAGCTATGTTAAGTGAACAGCAGGCTGAACTTGAGCGCATTTCCGGATACACTACTGACCAGGCGAAACAAGTGATCTTAGAACGAGTCGAGCAAGAAGTCACACACGAATCGGCAATCATGATCAAAGAAGCAGAAAACCGTGCGAAAGAAGAAGCAGATAAAAAGGCTAAAAGTATTTTATCACTCGCTTTACAGCGTTGTGCCGCAGATCATGTGGCAGAAACCACAGTTTCTGTCGTCAACCTGCCGAATGATGAAATGAAGGGCCGGATTATCGGACGTGAAGGTCGAAACATTCGAACGCTTGAAACGTTAACAGGGATTGACCTGATTATTGATGACACCCCAGAAGCTGTCATTCTTTCCGGTTTCGATCCGATTCGAAGAGAAACGGCTAGAATTGCTTTGGAAAAACTTGTTCAGGATGGACGGATTCACCCGGCCAGAATTGAGGAAATGGTTGATAAATCCAGAAGAGAAGTTGATGAGTACATCCGTGAAGTCGGTGAACAGACCACTTTTGAAATCGGAGTACACGGACTGCATCCAGACCTCATCAAAATTCTCGGCCGTTTGAAATATCGTACAAGCTATGGACAGAACGTGTTGAAGCATTCTACGGAAGTCGCGCACCTGTCCGGATTACTAGCGGCAGAGTTGGGTGAGGATGAAACCCTTGCTAAAAGAGCTGGTTTACTTCACGATATCGGAAAAGCTATCGACCATGAGGTGGAAGGCAGTCACGTGGAGATTGGTAAAGAACTGGCTATGAAATACAAGGAAAATGATGTAGTCATTAACTCTATTGCCTCTCACCATGGGGACGAAGAACCGACATCTGTTATTGCTGTTCTCGTTGCGGCGGCGGATGCTTTATCTGCTGCAAGACCTGGTGCAAGAAGCGAAACGCTTGAGAACTACATCAAGCGATTGGAGAAACTCGAAGAAATCTCCGAGTCATATGATGGCGTTGAAAAGTCATTCGCCATTCAAGCAGGTCGTGAAGTTAGGATTATGGTAAAACCGGATGAAATTGATGATCTGGAAGCATTGAAAATCGCAAGAGAAATCAGGAAAAAAATAGAAGACGAACTGGACTACCCGGGCCATATTAAAGTAACGGTAATTCGGGAAACACGTGCAGTTGAATATGCAAAATAAAGCGGCTTTCGGCCGCTTTATTTTTGTTCGTTTTTCTGTGAAACGGGCAGGATAAAGTATACATAAACCATGAAAATTAGCGGTATGAACTATTTTGACATGGATGCATATCTATGTGAAACTGAAACTAACTAACAAGATAGGATGGTTGAAACAAATGAGGATATTATTTATTGGCGACGTGGTTGGATCTCCTGGGAGAGAAATGGTGCGCGATTATTTGCCTCGATTGAAGCAAAAATATCAGCCCCATGTCAGCATAGTGAACGGTGAAAATGCAGCTGCAGGAAAAGGAATTACCGAAAAAATCTACAAACAATTTCTTGAGGCTGGTGCCCAAGCTGTCACTTTGGGGAATCATGCATGGGATAAGAAGGAAATTTTTGAGTTTATTGATGAGGCTGAATATATGGTAAGGCCCGCAAACTTTCCGGAAGGGACACCAGGTAGAGAAATCGTATACGTACGCAGCAACAAGGCTGAAGTGGCTGTCATCAATCTACAGGGAAGAACCTTTTTACCACCACTAGACGATCCATTTCGAAAGGCAGATAAATTGATTGCTGAAGCACGAAAAAGAACCAACCTTATATTTGTTGACTTTCATGCGGAAGCTACCAGCGAAAAACAGGCGATGGGCTGGTATCTTGATGGGAAAGTCAGTGCAGTAGTCGGCACCCATACACATACCCAAACGGCAGATGATCGGATTTTGCCGAAGGGAACGGGCTATATAACGGATGCAGGTATGACCGGTCCTTATGATGGCATTCTGGGTACGGATAAAGAAGCGGTGCTTAATCGTTTTCTTACCAATCTGCCTGTACGTTTTGAAGTGACCAAAACGGGAAGAACACAATTAAACGGTTTTATTGTCGATATTGATGAAAAAAGTGGGCTGGCGAAAAATGTAGAAAGAATTTTAATCAATGATGATCACCCGTATTTTGGATGATTATTTGAATTTTTAGAATAATTACCTCATAATAAAAGGGAATATCTATCATCTCCAAGAATATAGTAAAAGTGGAACAACTTTAGTAAACGAAGGAGGTACTAGGAATGGACATATTAAAAGTTTCAGCTAAATCAAATCCAAATTCAGTAGCAGGTGCACTCGCGAACGTGCTAAGGGAACGCGGTTCTGCAGAGATACAGGCAATCGGTGCTGGTGCATTGAACCAGGCCGTAAAAGCGGTTGCAATTGCCCGAGGATTTGTTGCCCCGAGTGGAGTTGATCTTATTTGTATTCCGGCTTTTACTGATATAATGATTGATAATGAGGAACGGACTGCTATTAAACTGATAATTGAACCTAGATAATCCTTTACCTGTTTGCGATAGCAAGCAGGTTTTTCATTAGAGGAAAAGGAAAATTGGTTCGAGTGGATAGGAGTGAACGACGCTTCTGAGTCCACTAAAGGCTCGCCAAACAGCGGGTTTTCTTTATTTTGACATACTCCGCTAAGGATGAAGGAAGGCATATAAATATGCAGATTGTATCTACAATCCTTATGAAAACCGGCTAATTCTCAGCACGTTGCAAGCATATATCTTTAAAGCTCATAGATACGGGAAGGAGGATAAAATGATCAACGATGCCCATTGTGATGCTCTATATAAGATGTGGAAATACGACCTTTCATTCGAATCAAGTGAACACCTGCAAGTGAATTATCAGAATTGGATAAAAAGCCCGGTCAAAGTGCAGTGCTTTGCTATATTTGTCCCGCCGGAGGTTCCGGAAGAGGCGCAATTCTCAGCAGCATTAAAGATGATCGATTTATTCTACGAACAAATCATCAACCCGTACCACCATATAAAACAAATCACTTCCTACCGCGATATGGAAGAATTAAAGGAACACGAAAAAGGTGCGATGCTAACATTGGAGGGTTGCCACCCAATCGGTTCTGACTTGGAAAAACTTAAAACTTTGTTACGTCTTGGAGTCAAAGCTGTTGGACTTACTTGGAATCAGGCAAATGCAGTTTGCGACGGTATTGAAGAGCCGAGAGGAGCCGGTCTGAGTTCGTTCGGACGAAAAGTAGTCCAATTGCTCAACAAAGAAAAAATATGGACAGACCTTTCTCATTTATCCTACCAGGGTTTTTGGGATGCTATCGATTTAGCTGAATTTCCGATGGCCAGTCACTCAAATGCTATCGCCCTGGCATCACACAGACGAAACTTGGACAAACGGCAAATCCAACAACTGATTAAAAAGAATGCCTGGATTGGCGTCACGTTCGTTCCGGATTTTTTGAATGATAAAATGGAGGCAAGTTATCTGGATGTCCTTCATCACATTACTTATTTTTTAGAGGAAGGCGCGGAGGACTGCCTTGGATTCGGCTCCGATTTTGATGGAACGACTGAATTTGTAAGAGGTCTTTATGATCCGTCGGATTATTATCCTTTTTATCAGCAGCTTTTACATAGATGGCCAAATCATATAGTTTGGAAGATCGCTAGCCAAAATTTTATAAAAAAATTTCCCCGTTAGGAATAGCGTGCTCCATTACCGTATTATCGTCCTGTATAGAACAGGAATCAGAAGGTGCTGCCGACTGTGTTCAAATGTCTATTCCAAGTGGACATAGATGATTGATTAATATTTTTAACATGTTAAAATATGATTATATCAATCTATAATGGATCTTCATGCGAGGAGTTGTGTTCACAGTGAATGGAACAATGAAGGCTTTAGTGAAAAGCAGACAAGATAAAGGAGCAGAAATTCAGCAGGTGGCAATCCCGCCTATCGGGGATCGCGAGGTGTTGATAAAAGTAAAGGCAACCTCTATTTGCGGAACGGATGTCCATATTTATAACTGGGACGAATGGTCGCAAAGCAGGGTCCGGCCACCGTACGTATTCGGTCATGAATTTGCAGGAGAAGTAGTGGAAACGGGAGATAAAGTGACAAAGGTAGCTGTAGGGGATTATGTCAGTGCAGAAACACATATTGTTTGCGGCCATTGTCCTCAATGTCTGACAGGGAAGTATCACATTTGTGAAAACACACAAATCATCGGTGTCGACCGGGATGGTTGTTTTGCTGAGTATGTTGCATTGCCAGAAGATAACTTGTGGAAGAATCCGGAAGATATGCCTGTCGAAATCGCGTCCGTTCAGGAACCGATGGGGAATGCCGTCCACACGGTGTTAAGCGGAGATGTCGCCGGTAAATCAGTCGCTATCATCGGCTGTGGTCCAATCGGGATTATGGCAGTAGGGGTAGCGAAAGCAGCTGGAGCTTCTCAAGTAATTGCCCTCGACTTAAATGATTATCGTCTTGATTTAGCTAATCAAATGGGTGCTACGACAATTATCAATTCTTCAAGAGAGAACCCGGTCGATCGGGTGAAGGAACTGACTCAAGGACATGGAGTGGATGTCGTTTGTGAAATGAGCGGCCATCCGACTGCGATCAACCAAGGTTTTAAAATGGTAACGAACGGAGGAAGAGTATCTATTCTCAGTCTTCCGACAAAACCAGTTGAAATCGATATTACGGATGATATCGTTTTCAAAGGGATCACCGTGCAAGGAATAACCGGTAGAAAGATGTTTGAAACCTGGCAGCAGGTATCCCGCTTGCTTGATTCCAAACAAGTAGACCTAAGTCCTATGATTACCCATCATTTTCCGTTGGAGGATTTTGAAAAGGGCTTTGACCTTATGAATGCAGGTAAGTGTGGTAAAGTGGTATTACACCCATAATATAACAGGGAGGCGTTTTAATTGAAAGGTTTTGAATATCTTCAAGAGCAATTGGAGGATATGAAGGCGGAGGGAACTTTCCGTAACTTGATTCCATTGGAGTCGGCCCAGGGGGCTAGAGTGAAGATAAAAGGGAAAGAGGTCATTCAATTATCTTCCAATAATTATTTGGGATTGACCTCGCATCCAAGAATGCAGCAAGCCGCTGAGGCAGCGATTGAAAAGTATGGTGTGGGTACCGGATCGGTGCGTACGATTGCCGGCACTTTAAAAATGCATGAGGAATATGAAGAAAAACTGGCAACGTTTAAGCATACGGAAGCGGCATTGGTTTTTCAGTCCGGTTTTACAACCAATCAAGGAGTACTGTCTTCGATATTGACTCAAGAGGATGTGGTCATTTCGGATGAACTTAACCATGCCTCCATTATTGATGGCATCCGCTTGACCAAAGCTGGCCGGAAAATATATAAACATGTCGATATGCAGTCGCTTGAACAGGCGTTGAAAGAAACACAGGATTATCGAACAAGGTTGGTTGTTACCGATGGGGTATTTTCCATGGACGGAAACATTGCCCCGTTACCGGAGATCGTCGAGCTGGCCGAAAAGTATGATGCACTAGTCATGGTCGATGATGCCCATGCTAGTGGGGTACTTGGCGAAAATGGCCGTGGCACGGTAAACCATTTCGGTTTAGATGGCCGGGTGCATATTCAAGTCGGAACGTTAAGTAAAGCAATTGGCGTTTTGGGGGGGTATGTCGCAAGTACGCAGACCTTAAAGGATTATTTGATTCATAAAGGCAGACCTTTCTTATTCAGTACGTCCCATCCACCTGCTGTAACAGCAGCCTGTGATGCCTCCATCGACGTATTACTGGAGGAACCTGAACTGATTGATAAACTATGGGAGAATACGAAATTCTTCAAGAACGGATTGAAGGATTTAGGTTTCGATATTGGTATTAGCGAGACACCGATTACTCCGGTAATGGTAGGAGACGATGCTTTAGCCCATCGTTTTTCTGATCAGTTATTTGAGGAAGGGGTTTTTGCGCAAGGCATCGCTTTCCCAACCGTGCAAAAAGGTAAAGCGCGTGTGCGGACAATTGTCACAGCGGAACATTCTCGTGATGATCTCCAGGAAGCATTGCATGCATTTGAAAAAGCAGGAAAAAAATTAGCGATTATTGATTAATGAGACTAGGATGGCGAAAAGGAACCCAAGGTGCTTTTTCGCCATTCGTGTAATTGCTTTTTCGTACAAAAGCTCTTTATTTTTAACCTTAGTAATTGATATAATAAATAAATTGGGGATACCTTTAAGGTCTTGGGTTCCGATAAATACATAAAACGGAACATCAGTTTTTTCAAGGAAGGAGCTTCTGTAAATGAATGAACAGCAGCGGAAAGAAATGAGTCAAATAAATCAGGAGAATCCAGCGGACATAAAATCCGAACAGGAGATGAACCTGTCTCGTTTAAAAAATATGGACTCCGACGAACTGATCGGAAAATATTTTCAGACAACATACGAACCTCCGAATTTAAAGAAGGCCAAGAAACGACGGAGAGAAGATGTCCAGATCCATTATGATTACCAAGTGCCAGAGGATATGCAAAACATCGGTAAAGATAAAAAGTTCTTGATTCGTACCTATGGCTGCCAAATGAATGAACATGATACCGAAGTAATGGCTGGCCTGCTGACGGATATGGGTTATCAAAGTACGGATGAAGCTTCTGAAGCGGATATTATCCTGCTGAACACATGNTCGGTGCGTACGATTGCCGGCACTTTAAAAATGCATGAGGAATATGAAGAAAAACTGGCAACGTTTAAGCATACGGAAGCGGCATTGGTTTTTCAGTCCGGTTTTACAACCAATCAAGGAGTACTGTCTTCGATATTGACTCAAGAGGATGTGGTCATTTCGGATGAACTTAACCATGCCTCCATTATTGATGGCATCCGCTTGACCAAAGCTGGCCGGAAAATATATAAACATGTCGATATGCAGTCGCTTGAACAGGCGTTGAAAGAAACACAGGATTATCGAACAAGGTTGGTTGTTACCGATGGGGTATTTTCCATGGACGGAAACATTGCCCCGTTACCGGAGATCGTCGAGCTGGCCGAAAAGTATGATGCACTAGTCATGGTCGATGATGCCCATGCTAGTGGGGTACTTGGCGAAAATGGCCGTGGCACGGTAAACCATTTCGGTTTAGATGGCCGGGTGCATATTCAAGTCGGAACGTTAAGTAAAGCAATTGGCGTTTTGGGGGGGTATGTCGCAAGTACGCAGACCTTAAAGGATTATTTGATTCATAAAGGCAGACCTTTCTTATTCAGTACGTCCCATCCACCTGCTGTAACAGCAGCCTGTGATGCCTCCATCGACGTATTACTGGAGGAACCTGAACTGATTGATAAACTATGGGAGAATACGAAATTCTTCAAGAACGGATTGAAGGATTTAGGTTTCGATATTGGTATTAGCGAGACACCGATTACTCCGGTAATGGTAGGAGACGATGCTTTAGCCCATCGTTTTTCTGATCAGTTATTTGAGGAAGGGGTTTTTGCGCAAGGCATCGCTTTCCCAACCGTGCAAAAAGGTAAAGCGCGTGTGCGGACAATTGTCACAGCGGAACATTCTCGTGATGATCTCCAGGAAGCATTGCATGCATTTGAAAAAGCAGGAAAAAAATTAGCGATTATTGATTAATGAGACTAGGATGGCGAAAAGGAACCCAAGGTGCTTTTTCGCCATTCGTGTAATTGCTTTTTCGTACAAAAGCTCTTTATTTTTAACCTTAGTAATTGATATAATAAATAAATTGGGGATACCTTTAAGGTCTTGGGTTCCGATAAATACATAAAACGGAACATCAGTTTTTTCAAGGAAGGAGCTTCTGTAAATGAATGAACAGCAGCGGAAAGAAATGAGTCAAATAAATCAGGAGAATCCAGCGGACATAAAATCCGAACAGGAGATGAACCTGTCTCGTTTAAAAAATATGGACTCCGACGAACTGATCGGAAAATATTTTCAGACAACATACGAACCTCCGAATTTAAAGAAGGCCAAGAAACGACGGAGAGAAGATGTCCAGATCCATTATGATTACCAAGTGCCAGAGGATATGCAAAACATCGGTAAAGATAAAAAGTTCTTGATTCGTACCTATGGCTGCCAAATGAATGAACATGATACCGAAGTAATGGCTGGCCTGCTGACGGATATGGGTTATCAAAGTACGGATGAAGCTTCTGAAGCGGATATTATCCTGCTGAACACATGCGCAATCCGGGAAAACGCTGAGAACAAAGTATTTGGCGAAATCGGTCATTTAAAAACATTGAAAACAGAAAACCCGGATGTGATTTTGGGTGTATGCGGTTGTATGTCACAAGAAGAATCGGTCGTGAATCGGATATTGAAAAAACATCCTTTCATCGACATGATCTTCGGCACGCATAATATCCACCGACTTCCGCAATTGCTCAAAGAAGCGATGTTCGGCAAGGAAATGGTTGTCGAAGTATGGTCAAAAGAGGGAGATATCATCGAAAATCTTCCAAAAGTTAGAAAAGGGAAAATTAAGGGCTGGGTTAATATCATGTACGGGTGTGACAAGTTCTGCACCTACTGTATCGTTCCTTACACACGTGGAAAAGAAAGAAGCCGTCGCCCAGAGGATATCATCCAAGAAGTAAGACAACTTGCAGCGCAAGGATACAAGGAAGTCACGCTGCTTGGCCAGAATGTCAATGCTTATGGCAAGGACTTCACAGATATCGAGTATGGTCTTGGAGATTTGATGGATGAAATAAGGAAAATCGACATACCGCGTGTACGTTTCACCACTTCACATCCAAGAGACTTCGATGACCGGTTGATTGAAGTTTTGGCAAAGGGCGGCAACCTTCTCGATCATATCCATCTACCCGTGCAATCCGGTAGCTCGGAAGTGTTGCGAGTTATGGCCCGGAGATATACAAGAGAAAGATATCTTGAATTGGTCGATAAAATTCGGACAGCTATGCCAAACGCAACGCTGACAACCGACATCATTGTCGGATTCCCGAATGAGACGGACGAACAATTTGAAGAGACACTTAGCCTGGTGGAAGAAGTCGGTTTTGAAAGTGCCTATACGTTCATTTACTCTCCGAGGGAAGGCACGCCAGCAGCACGCTGGGAAGACAATATTCCAATGGAAGTGAAGAAGGAGCGACTGCAGCGGTTGAACAAATTGATCAACAAGCAATCAGCAGAAGCGATGAAGAAGTATGAAGGGCAAATCGTCGATGTGCTTGTCGAAGGGGAAAGCAAGAAAAATCCAGAGGTGCTGGCAGGATACACCGAACGCAATAAATTGGTCAATTTCAAAGCGCCTAAGTCTGCAATCGGCAAGATTGTCAAGGTAAAAATAACAAATGCGAAAACCTGGTCTCTTGATGGAGAAATGGTTGAAGAAACTGCAGAGGTGAAATAATTTGGCTCAATATACAAAAAAACAAGTGTTGGAAGAAGCAAATAAACTAGCCCAAATGATGGCTAACACAGAAGAAATAGATCGTTTCAAACAGTTGGAGGCAAAGCTTAACGAGAATCAAAAGGTACAGATATTGATCAAAAAATTGAAAGCAATGCAAAAGCAAGTCGTGAACTTGCAAGCATACGGAAAAGAAGAAGCCCAAAAGAAAGCAGAGGCAGAATTAGAGAGAATCGAAAAAGAAATCGATGAAATCCCGATTGTACAGGAGTTCAAGGATTCTCAATTAGTGATCAACGACATTTTGCAGCTTGTTTCCAATACTATCGCCAGAGAAGTAACCAATGAAGTGATCCGTTCAACAGGCGGTGATTTGCTGGCAGGAGAGACTGGATCCAAAGTAGGTAATGGCTCTTCTTGCAGCCATTAAATCGGGAAAGGGCTATTCCGTAATCGGAATGGTCCTTTTTCGTTGCGGCGAAATGGAAACATTTCAAGGCCGAATATTTTCAAAGCACCAAACGATGGTGGGTCATCGGAAGTTTTTCTATCACCGGTCTACGGATTTTTCATACTGTACTGTTATGAGGTAAAGTGTTCGGTTATCCTTCTGAAATGGGAAGCATTTTATCGAATAGGAATGTACTAAGAAAAAGCCCGAAGGGACAGCATGGGACTTCCTCTTTTGGTTTATGTACATTTTAATGGGCGTCTGCATAGGATGTTGTAGAGCCTATCATGTCAGTCACCGATGAATCAATCGGAAAAAGGATGCACTATAGGTGATTGTCATGCATAAACTGACTATGAAAAAAGAGGAGGTTTTAGTTCTTATGTCATTTCTGGATCAGGAATATAGGGAAATCATAACAAAAGCCGTCATCGGAAAAGGCCGGAAATTCATCCAGGATACCAACACGATCACCCCTTCACATAGACCCTCCAGTATTCTAGGCTGCTGGGTGATTAACCACTTATATAACGCCCGGAAAAAAGGTGAAGAAACAGTAGAAATCAACGGCAGTTATGACGTGAATATTTGGTATTCCTACAACGATAATACCAAAACAGAAGTTGTAACCGAACGGATCACTTATTGTGATTTGATAAAGCTGTCCGTTAAAGACGACCAAACCTTAAATGACGATTACGAAGTGTTCGCGAAGGTTATCCAACAGCCTAATTGTCTAGAATGCAAAATTTCCAGTCACGACCATAAAATCCTGGTGGAAGTGGAACGGGAATTCTTGGTGGAAGTTATCGGGGAAACGAAGGTTTGCGTAAAAGTGGATCCAAATGGATATGTAGCTGACGATGATGATTGGGATTACGAGTTATCGGATGACGAATTCAAAGATATAAATCCAGACTTTTTAGCGACCGAAGAAGAAGAATAAATGGAAAACGAGGGAGAAATCTCTCGTTTTTTGTTTTGGAAAACGCACCAAATTGTTCCTGTTTCACCGTGCAATAAGGGCTGCCCGGATCATTTTCAGCTGCCTCTGGTTAAGGTGGGAAGGTGTATTGTGATATAATAATAGATAGATTTTGTAGTTGTGGGGGAAGAAATATGTCGACATATACACCAATGATACAGCAATATTTGAAGATAAAAGCTCAATATAAGGATTGTTTTTTGTTTTTCCGTTTAGGAGATTTTTATGAAATGTTTTTTGAGGATGCGCTCGCTGCATCCAGGGAGCTTGAAATCACCTTGACCAGCAGGGATGGGGGAGCTGAGGAAAGAATACCAATGTGCGGAATTCCTTACCATTCTGCGGAAAATTACATAAAAAACTTGGTTGAAAAAGGATTTAAAGTCGCCATTTGTGAGCAAGTAGAAGACCCTAAAACGGCAAAGGGTGTTGTGAAAAGAGATGTCGTACAGTTGATCACTCCGGGAACGGTGATGGAGGGATCGATGCTGGAAGAAAAAGAAAACAATTTTTTAGCCAGTATCAGTGAATTTCCAGGTCAAACGTTTGTCATTACCTATAACGATTTATCAACGGGGGAAACAAGCGTCGCCCGTGTGACATCTGGTTGGGAGTCGGTGTTAAGCGAGTTGTTTAATCAGCCCGTAAAAGAAATCGTTGTGTCACCGGACCTGCCGGAAAACTATCAAACCGATTTACAGCAAAGATTGCAAATCACTGTATCCTACCAGCTGGAATGCGGTGTGGACAACAGTTTTGCTAGTTTGACGGAACATATATGGGAGGACAATCAGCTGTTAGAAGGATTCGGAAGAATGCTCAACTATCTGCAAAATACCCAAAAGCGTTCCTTGGATCATTTGCAGCCGGCTAGGATCATTCAGTTACAAGAATACATGTCCCTAGACATGTTTTCGAAACGTAACTTAGAACTGACCCAGACGATTCTGCGGAAAGGGAAACAGGGAAGTCTGCTTTGGGTGCTGGATCAGACGGTGACTGCAATGGGAGCGCGAATGCTGAAAAAATGGCTGGAACGCCCGTTACTGAACAAAAAAGCAATAGAGCAACGTTTTGCCGTAGTGGAAGCATTTTTAGAACAGTATTTTGAACGGGAATCCANGAAGTGTTCGCGAAGGTTATCCAACAGCCTAATTGTCTAGAATGCAAAATTTCCAGTCACGACCATAAAATCCTGGTGGAAGTGGAACGGGAATTCTTGGTGGAAGTTATCGGGGAAACGAAGGTTTGCGTAAAAGTGGATCCAAATGGATATGTAGCTGACGATGATGATTGGGATTACGAGTTATCGGATGACGAATTCAAAGATATAAATCCAGACTTTTTAGCGACCGAAGAAGAAGAATAAATGGAAAACGAGGGAGAAATCTCTCGTTTTTTGTTTTGGAAAACGCACCAAATTGTTCCTGTTTCACCGTGCAATAAGGGCTGCCCGGATCATTTTCAGCTGCCTCTGGTTAAGGTGGGAAGGTGTATTGTGATATAATAATAGATAGATTTTGTAGTTGTGGGGGAAGAAATATGTCGACATATACACCAATGATACAGCAATATTTGAAGATAAAAGCTCAATATAAGGATTGTTTTTTGTTTTTCCGTTTAGGAGATTTTTATGAAATGTTTTTTGAGGATGCGCTCGCTGCATCCAGGGAGCTTGAAATCACCTTGACCAGCAGGGATGGGGGAGCTGAGGAAAGAATACCAATGTGCGGAATTCCTTACCATTCTGCGGAAAATTACATAAAAAACTTGGTTGAAAAAGGATTTAAAGTCGCCATTTGTGAGCAAGTAGAAGACCCTAAAACGGCAAAGGGTGTTGTGAAAAGAGATGTCGTACAGTTGATCACTCCGGGAACGGTGATGGAGGGATCGATGCTGGAAGAAAAAGAAAACAATTTTTTAGCCAGTATCAGTGAATTTCCAGGTCAAACGTTTGTCATTACCTATAACGATTTATCAACGGGGGAAACAAGCGTCGCCCGTGTGACATCTGGTTGGGAGTCGGTGTTAAGCGAGTTGTTTAATCAGCCCGTAAAAGAAATCGTTGTGTCACCGGACCTGCCGGAAAACTATCAAACCGATTTACAGCAAAGATTGCAAATCACTGTATCCTACCAGCTGGAATGCGGTGTGGACAACAGTTTTGCTAGTTTGACGGAACATATATGGGAGGACAATCAGCTGTTAGAAGGATTCGGAAGAATGCTCAACTATCTGCAAAATACCCAAAAGCGTTCCTTGGATCATTTGCAGCCGGCTAGGATCATTCAGTTACAAGAATACATGTCCCTAGACATGTTTTCGAAACGTAACTTAGAACTGACCCAGACGATTCTGCGGAAAGGGAAACAGGGAAGTCTGCTTTGGGTGCTGGATCAGACGGTGACTGCAATGGGAGCGCGAATGCTGAAAAAATGGCTGGAACGCCCGTTACTGAACAAAAAAGCAATAGAGCAACGTTTTGCCGTAGTGGAAGCATTTTTAGAACAGTATTTTGAACGGGAATCCATCCGGGATGCATTGAAATCAGTATATGATTTAGAGCGTCTGTCAGGAAGGGTTTCTTACGGCAATGTCAATGCCAGAGATTTGATTCAGGTGAAACACTCCCTTCAAAAGATACCGGTAATCAAACAGCTTTTATCCCAATTTAAAAGCGAGAGTGTCCGTTCTTTGGCGGAGGGAATTGACGACCTGCAGGAATTGGCGGCCTTGTTGGATGAAAGCATAAAAGAAGACGCACCACTGACGATTAAAGAAGGGGGAATCATCAAAGACGGCTTTAATCGTACGTTGGACGACTATCGGGATGCTTCAAGAAATGGGAAAAAGTGGATTACAGAATTAGAGCAGCGCGAAAAACAGGAGACGAATATTAAATCATTAAAAATCGGATATAACCGGGTGTTCGGATATTATATAGAAGTTACCCGGGCCAACCTGCATTTATTGCCTGAAGGCAAGTATGAGCGAAAACAGACATTGACAAATGCGGAGCGGTTTATCACGCCTGAATTGAAAGAAAAAGAATCACTTATCCTCGAAGCCGAGGAAAAAAGTGTTGATTTGGAATATCAATTATTTGTCGAGCTGCGGGAAAAAGTGAAACAATTTATTCCGGACTTACAGGCGCTGGCCGAAAAAATCAGTAATCTGGATGTGTTGCAGAGCTTTGCGACGATCAGTGAAATAAATAACTATGTAAAGCCTTCTTTCAATGAAAAAAGAGAAATCTCGATCGAGAAGGGAAGACATCCGGTCGTTGAAAAGGTAATGAAAAATGAATCATTTGTGCCAAACGACGTTAAGATGGATGAAGCTTCGGAAGTACTGTTGATCACGGGTCCTAATATGTCAGGAAAAAGCACGTACATGCGTCAGCTTGCTCTTACAGCGATCATGGCGCAAATCGGCTGCTTTGTACCATGCGAAAAAGCGGAGTTACCCGTTTTTGACCAGATATTTACTAGAATAGGGGCTGCAGATGATCTCGTTTCCGGCCAGAGCACGTTTATGGTCGAAATGCTGGAAGCAAGACACGCCATTACCCGGGCAACCGAAAACAGTTTGATTTTGCTGGATGAAATCGGCAGAGGGACAAGCACCTATGACGGAATGGCCCTGGCGCAGGCTATTATCGAATATGTACATGAGCATGTGAAAGCTAAAACATTGTTTTCCACTCACTATCATGAGCTGACAAGCTTGGAAAATACGTTGAAGTCTGTAAAAAATGTGCATGTTCGTGCTGAAGAGTACAACGGAAATGTCGTGTTTTTGCATCAAATCCAGCCTGGGGCAGCAGATGAAAGCTATGGGATTCATGTAGCGAAATTGGCAGAACTTCCTGATGAATTGATTACCAGGGCCTCCGAGATTTTAAAACAGCTGGAAACTGGACAAAATCAGGCAACTTTGCCAGAAAAATCGGAGCCTGTACATCAGGTAGCGAAAGAACCCGAACAACAGATGTCTTTTTTCGAAGTGAAAGAACAACGCCCTTCCAGTGACAAGCATCGATCAACCGAGGAAGGAGCACTTGTCAGGGAGCTAAGACATCTTAATATTTTGGAAATGACCCCGTTAGAAGCAATGAATGCACTTTATGAGCTGCAAAAGAAAGCGAAAAAGTAAGGGGAAAGGAGGAATAACATGGCTATCCAACTAATGCCGGATTCGCTAGCCAACAAAATAGCGGCGGGAGAAGTTGTCGAACGCCCGGCTTCTGTTGTAAAGGAACTAGTCGAAAACAGCATCGATGCGAACAGTAGTTTCATCAAAATAGAGGTATCGGAAGCTGGTTTGGAAAAGATAAAAATTACCGATAACGGAGACGGCATGAGTGAAACAGACTGTGAACGGTCCATTCTTCGACATGCTACAAGTAAAATCACGAGTGAAAACGATTTGTTTCATGTCCGCACACTTGGATTCCGCGGGGAAGCACTTGCCAGTGTGGCAGCGGTAAGCAGGCTGACAATCAAATCGTCGACAGGAGATGAGGCTGGTACGCTGCTCGAGCTTGAAGGGGGAAAGCTGATTAATAAAGCAAAAAGTGATGCCAGGCAAGGAACAGAGATCCTGGTGGAAAATTTGTTTTATAATACACCTGCCCGATTGAAATATATGAAGACAATCCATACCGAACTGGGCCATATTTCGGATGTAATCAACCGGATGGCCTTATCTCATCCGAATATCCGTTTTGAAGTGTACCATAATGAAAAACAGTTGTTTCGATCACCCGGCAGGGGGGATTTACTGCAAATCATTGCTCAGGTGTATGGTATAAATGTGGCCAAAAAAATGGTTCCAGTCGAACACACTACCCTTGACTTCTCCATTAAAGGATATATTGCCAAACCAGAAGTAACAAGAGCTTCGAGAAATTACATTTCGACAATCGTAAACGGAAGGTATATCCGAAGTGTGCCTTTGAGCAAGGCTATTGCCAAAGGTTATCATACGTTGTTGCCAATCGGAAGGAACCCTTTAGTCGTGTTGACGATTGACATGGATCCGATCCTTGTGGATGTAAATGTACATCCAGCCAAACTGGAGGTGCGCTTCAGTAAGGAGAAAGAGTTGTTTGAAGCGATTGAAGCTACTATAAGAGAGGCTTTTCGAAAAGAAACACTCATACCGGAAGCAAGTCAGCCTAAACCGAATCGTCCGCAAAGTGTCCAGAACAGCTTCGATTTTTACGAGCCTGCACCTCGTCCAGTGGTCAAAGAAAATCCTAACCATTTGTTTGAACCGCCACGACCTAATCCTGCTTATGAACAATTGGTCAGGACAGCAGAAGAAACAGCTGATATTTCTATGGAAGAGCGGTTGAAGGAATCTGCTGGGCTGGATGACCCGAATCAATACGAAAACGAAGACGAAAATACCAAGGACTGGGATGAAGCAGTTACTGTTATTGAGGAAGAGGAGAAAGAAGAGAAGGATCGGCTGCCTGTCATGTACCCGATCGGGCAGCATCATGGAACCTATATACTTGCGCAAAATGAAAATGGCTTGTATATTATCGACCAGCATGCTGCTCAGGAACGGATAAAATACGAATTTTTTAAAGAGAAAATCGGCGAGGTTCCGAATGAAGTGCAAGAGCTCCTGATGCCTTTGACCTTTGACTTTTCCAGGCAGGAGGCCTTGCTGATTGAACAGTACCAGGATGAATTCCGGAAAATCGGTTTATTCTTCGAACCGTTTGGGGAGCAAAGTTATGCTATTAGGTCGCACCCCCAATGGTTCCCGAAAGGTTTTGAGGAAGAAGTAATTCAGGAAATTGTCGAACAAGTAATTGCTGAAGAAAAAGTGAATATAAAAAAAATCAGGGAAGAAGCAGCGATTTTAATGTCCTGTAAACGGTCGATCAAAGCAAACCATTACCTGAACCATGATGATATGTTCCGGCTGCTTGAAGATTTGAGGAAATCGACCGATCCGTTCACTTGTCCTCACGGCCGCCCGATAATCGCCCATTTTTCCGCTTACGATATGGAAAAAATGTTCAAGCGTGTTATGTAATGAGTGGATAAGCGAGTGTAAGCTTGTAGAAAAAGTATTTTCTACAAGCTTTTTATTTACGGCCATTTTCTTACACATAAAGCACATTCTGCGACTGGAACAGAAGCATCGTCACCGGCGCCTTGCCTCCGTTGTTGGAAATACTTTCTCCGGCCTGGTTTCTGTGTTGTCAATTGCCGTTACAGGTCGAAAGTGAAGCCACATGAAAACGAGGAGAACTTCTTTATCCTTTTTATGCTGTTGGTGCGCCCCTGCCAATTCCGAAGAATAAAGTCACTCTTATGTTGATTTTACGTCTTCATTACTGTTTGGTATCAGTCAATAGAAAAATACGGTTCTATTCATCTGCTTGATCATGTGGAAATCAGACCAGGAAAACGTAGTGAAGGCAAGATACGGAGACTCCGACGAGAACAGCACGAGCTGAAAATCCCGCGGTTGGTGCTTTCTGAGGAAGTTGAAGGCGTGCCCGTGGAAAGCATAGTATCTTGCCGCGGCGATACGAACCACTTATCAAACAGGCTATGCTTTTGTCCCGGCCTCTTTTTTCTTCCGGCGGATTCGATTGTTAGCAGTCGCTTGGTTGTGCCTGATTGGTTATCTGCCTGAAGGTCTTTATGTTCCTTAAAAAGAATGACCTCTTTTTTGCTTGCACCCCTTTGACAGGTTAGGCCATGTTTGTTTTCCGAACTGGAAGGGTATTTGGTTAACAGCTAACTATTATGTATAATTCGCATACATAATAAAAAAATAAGCCTATAGAAAGGTGTGAAGCAACATGGCGGAAAAATTGAATGTACATGTAAATGAAAACATGCCGGAAAATCAGCGGTTGATCAATTTTTTAAATCAAGAACTTTCCAACTTTGCTGTATTGTATATTAAACTTCATCGCTACCACTGGTTTGTCACTGGCAAGCACTTCTTTAAACTGCACGAGGTTTTTGAAGAGCTTTATAACGAAGCGGCAGAGGACATCGACAACATTGCCGAGAGGATTCTTGCTATCGGGGGCAGACCTTTAGCAACCATGCATAAATATATTAAGGAAGCAACAATCCACGAGGCACAGGCGGACGACACGGAAGATGAGATCGTCACACAGCTTTCCCGCGATTACCAGACGATAATCGATGAAATCAAAGAAAAAGGCGGAAAACTAGCAGAAGAAGTAAACGACCAGCCGACGCTTGATATGTNAGCTTGTAGAAAAAGTATTTTCTACAAGCTTTTTATTTACGGCCATTTTCTTACACATAAAGCACATTCTGCGACTGGAACAGAAGCATCGTCACCGGCGCCTTGCCTCCGTTGTTGGAAATACTTTCTCCGGCCTGGTTTCTGTGTTGTCAATTGCCGTTACAGGTCGAAAGTGAAGCCACATGAAAACGAGGAGAACTTCTTTATCCTTTTTATGCTGTTGGTGCGCCCCTGCCAATTCCGAAGAATAAAGTCACTCTTATGTTGATTTTACGTCTTCATTACTGTTTGGTATCAGTCAATAGAAAAATACGGTTCTATTCATCTGCTTGATCATGTGGAAATCAGACCAGGAAAACGTAGTGAAGGCAAGATACGGAGACTCCGACGAGAACAGCACGAGCTGAAAATCCCGCGGTTGGTGCTTTCTGAGGAAGTTGAAGGCGTGCCCGTGGAAAGCATAGTATCTTGCCGCGGCGATACGAACCACTTATCAAACAGGCTATGCTTTTGTCCCGGCCTCTTTTTTCTTCCGGCGGATTCGATTGTTAGCAGTCGCTTGGTTGTGCCTGATTGGTTATCTGCCTGAAGGTCTTTATGTTCCTTAAAAAGAATGACCTCTTTTTTGCTTGCACCCCTTTGACAGGTTAGGCCATGTTTGTTTTCCGAACTGGAAGGGTATTTGGTTAACAGCTAACTATTATGTATAATTCGCATACATAATAAAAAAATAAGCCTATAGAAAGGTGTGAAGCAACATGGCGGAAAAATTGAATGTACATGTAAATGAAAACATGCCGGAAAATCAGCGGTTGATCAATTTTTTAAATCAAGAACTTTCCAACTTTGCTGTATTGTATATTAAACTTCATCGCTACCACTGGTTTGTCACTGGCAAGCACTTCTTTAAACTGCACGAGGTTTTTGAAGAGCTTTATAACGAAGCGGCAGAGGACATCGACAACATTGCCGAGAGGATTCTTGCTATCGGGGGCAGACCTTTAGCAACCATGCATAAATATATTAAGGAAGCAACAATCCACGAGGCACAGGCGGACGACACGGAAGATGAGATCGTCACACAGCTTTCCCGCGATTACCAGACGATAATCGATGAAATCAAAGAAAAAGGCGGAAAACTAGCAGAAGAAGTAAACGACCAGCCGACGCTTGATATGTTGAACGAACTGCAGGGGCGTTTAGAGAAGCACGTTTGGATGCTAACCGCATTTGAAGGACATCTTAAATAGACAGATTGCAAACACCGATAAATTAAGATAACTACTTAACTTGCAGAAAACAAATCGTTTTTCTGCAAGTTTTTTTGTATCTACGGTATTTCGTGATCGCCATCTTAAAGTGAAAGTAAAAGAGACGCCGCTCAAGCGGCGTCTCTTGTTTGTTATTTTCTTCTGACTGCGCGGATAATGAGGCTCAAGATTAGTACGAAAATAATGGCGCCAATTAAAGCAGGAATCAAATAAATTCCGCCTAATTGTGGACCCCATTCTCCGAACAGTTCACCACCTAACCATGCTCCGATGATACCGGCAATTATGTTACCGAAAATGCCTGCAGGTAAATCTTTTCCGACAATCAAACCGGCTAGCCAGCCGATAAGTCCTCCCACGATTAAATAAATGATAAATCCCATTTTCATAACCTCCTTGTATCTTTTCGCTATTTTGCTTATTGTGTAGAAAACATCAGCATTTTATTTACTGTGTTTACAAAGCATGTACCCGTACAAGTTAAAAACCAAACGTTTGCTTGTCTAAATCGTACAAGGTGGAGATTGCGAAATATTACAATTCATGTATAATGGTTTATCAAAAGGATGTTATAGTTGGAAGTTTAAACTATAAATTATACGTGTAGGAGTAAATGCATGAAACCAGTCGTAGTAGCAGTTGTCGGGCCGACAGCTGTCGGAAAGACCAGCTTGAGTGTGGAAATAGCCAGGCGTTTTGCTGGCGAGGTAATCAGCGGTGACTCGATGCAGATTTATCGAGGAATGGATATCGGGACAGCGAAAATAACCGACGAAGAAACAAGAGGAATTCCTCATCATTTGATTGATATAAAGCAGCCAGACGAGAGTTTCTCCGCTGCTGAATTTCAACAAAGGGTAGCAGACTGTGTAAGCACGATTACGGAACGTAACCATCTACCGGTTATTGCTGGAGGAACGGGCTTATATATTCAAGCTGCCTTGAACGGATATAATTTTGCTGATCAGAAACGGGATGATGCCTTTCACGAACAGCTTGAAAAAGAAATCAGTCAGGATGGAATTGCTGCCTTATATGCCCGGTTAGAAAAAGTGGACCCGGAACAAGCTGCAAAAATCCACCCGAATAATAAGCGCAGAGTTATCCGCGCGTTAGAGGTATTCGAAAAAACAGGTAAAACGATGAGTGAATACCAAGATGCCCAGCAGATAGAATCTCCTTATCGCCCCATTCTCATTGGTTTGGAAATGGAAAGGGAACAGCTTTACCAGCGGATAAACGATCGCGTGGATGAAATGATCAAAACAGGATTGGTAGAGGAAGTAAGAAATTTATACAACAAAGGCTTTGCAAATACCCAGTCCATGAAAGCGATTGGGTACAAAGAAATGATTCCCTATATTAAAGGGGAAATGGATTTAGATGAAGCAGTCGATTTGTTAAAACGCAATTCACGACGGTTTGCCAAGCGTCAACTCACATGGTTTAAGAATAAGATGAATGTTGACTGGTACACCATTACCCCCGAGCAAAAGGATAAACAATTTGAAACAATTTTAAATGACTTGGCAGGAATGCTGGAGAAAAAATAGAATTACATAGTACAGATAAAAAGAGGAGGAAATATTATGTCTCAATCGGTAAATATTCAAGATCAATATTTGAACCAGCTACGGAAAGAACGGATTCAAGTCACCGTTTTTTTGCTTAATGGTTTTCAACTGAGGGGAACCGTGAAAGCTTTTGATAATTTCACCGTTTTATTTGATACGGACGGTAAGCAGCAGCTGATTTTCAAACATGCCATTTCAACTTTTGCACCGGTTAAGAATGTCACGTTGGATAAGGAATGATTCCAAAGGCAAGAATGCAGCAATAAATTAGACAAAGGCGTTCAATCCGAACGCCTTTTTTTATTCCTGAACATGACTGAGTTGGGCGAATGTCACACTCCATCCCCCTTTTACGTATAATATCGTGAATAAGGGGTGGTAATGTGGAATCTCAGGTATCATTAAAACGAAATGGCCAAATAAATATTATTTTAAATGAAAGAGAAAAATTCTCAACCGCCAAAGAAACGAGTGAACAGAGGAGCTACGATCCTTTTGCAGACATCGACCATCAATTCTCCTCCTTTATCGGTTTAGACAATCTGAAGGATACGATGAAAGAAATATATGCTTCTATTACGATTAATCAAAAAAGGGAAAAAGCTGGTTTGAAGACGGAAAAACAAGTACTGCATATGCTATTTAAAGGGAATCCCGGAACTGGAAAAACCACCGTGGCAAGGCAGCTTGCCAAAACATTATTTGAGCTGAATGTTTTATCAAAAGGACATTTCATTGAGGCGGAAAGAGCAGACCTGGTCGGAGAATACATCGGACATACCGCCCAGAAAACGAGAGATTTGATCGAAAAGGCACGAGGCGGTATATTGTTTATTGATGAAGCCTATTCCCTGGGTCGTGGCGGTGATAAGGATTTTGGAAAAGAAGCGATCGATACGTTGGTTAAGCATATGGAAGATAGCCACAATGAATTTATTTTGATTTTGGCAGGCTATCCAAACGAGATGGAATATTTCCTTTCGCTAAACCCTGGATTGGTTTCCCGTTTTCCGATTGTCCTGGAGTTTGAAGATTACTCCATCAGCCAATTAATTGAAATCGCTAAGCAGATGGCTTCTGAAAGGGAATATCAATTTACAAAGGAAGCGGAATGGAAACTGCAGGATTATTTAATGAAGCAAAAGCAGAGTCGAAATGGTGATTTCTCCAACGCACGTTTGATCCGTAACCTCTTAGAAAAATCGATTCGGAAACATGCCGTCCGATTGATGAGAAAACAATCCTTTACTTCGAAGGATTTGATTACGATAACCAAAAGTGATTTACAGTTGGATTAAAATGGCGACTAGAACCTTGCTAAGGCTGGGTTCTAGTTTTTATTTGCCGGATATATCTGATATGATGAAAGCAGAATCAGAGAAAGAGGTTAAATAGATGCAGGAAAAAGTGCTAATCATTGCTGTCAAGCAACCAAAACAAGACGAGGAACGATTCCAATCCTCTCTCAGTGAATTACAGTCGCTCACTGAAACCGCACAGGGAAATGTCTTGAAAATCGTCACCCAGAATCGTGAAAAGGTACATCCTGCTCTTTATGTGGGAGAAGGAAAGGTACAGGAGCTGGATGAGTTCGTCAATGAAATGGACATTGACCTCGTGATTTCCAACGATGAACTTTCTCCCAGCCAGGCAAAAAACTTAAACGATCGGCTTGGTGTTCGCATAATTGACCGAAGTCAATTGATCCTTGATATCTTTGCCCAGCGGGCTAATACGAAAGAAGGAAAACTGCAGGTTGAACTGGCGCAGCTGGAATATATGCTGCCGCGTCTTCATGGCCAAGGAAAGTCATTATCACGTCTTGCGGGTGGCATTGGAACCAGAGGTCCAGGGGAAACGAAATTGGAATCAGACCGCAGGCATATCAGACGAAGAATCGACGACATAAAAGCAAAATTACAGGCAGTTGTGAACCAACGTGTCCAATACAGAAGCAGAAGAAAAGAAAATCAGGCATTCCAAATAGCGATTGTCGGTTATACGAATGCCGGGAAGTCGACCTTTTTTAATCGGATTACGAAAAGCGAATCGATGGAAAAGGACCAACTGTTCGCTACGTTGGATCCAATGACAAGACAAATCCAGCTTCCTTCAGGGTTTGCTGCGTTGATTACTGACACGGTGGGTTTTATCCAGGATCTTCCGACAACGTTGATTGCCGCTTTCCGGTCCACTTTGGAAGAGGTAACGGAGGCTGACTTTATCCTCCACATGGTAGATGTTTCCCATCCGGCTCTCGAGAATCACCAACGAACAGTCAATAGACTGCTGAAGGAGTTGGGGGCTGATAGTCTCCCTACATTAACTGTTTACAACAAAAAAGATATTTTGCAGGAGGACTACATTCCAGGTGTTCATCCTTCCGTGACAATCAGCGCTCATGATCCTATCGATCTGAAGCGGGTTTTGCATGAGGTAGAACAGATGCTAATCGAACAATGGGAAGCATACCGGACATTTATTCCGCCCAATGAAGGGAAATTGTTGCAGTCGTTGAGGAGAAGGACGATTATTACGGATCGTTATTATGATGAAGAAGCTGATGGTTACCGAGTCAGTGGTTATATTAGCCCGGACCATCCATTAAAATACAGGGTGAAGGAGCAGCACGAATCAGAATGATTGAATCAACCATCAAAGAAGTAGAGAAAGAGATAGAAAAACAGCTGAAAAGGGCAAATGAGATATCCGAAGAGAACCAAAGGAGAGTGCTGCACGCATTCCGTAACCAGCGTGTTAGTGATAGTCATTTCAATCCTACTACAGGCTATGGATACGATGACCTCGGTAGAGATGTATTGGAAGCAGTCTATGCCGAAGTTTTCGGGGGAGAGGATGCGTTGGTAAGACCGCAAATCGTTTCAGGAACCCATGCAATCACCACAGCCTTGTTCGGTATGCTGCGGCCAGGAGAAGAGCTTCTATATATAACTGGTAAACCATATGATACGCTGGAGGAAGTTGTCGGCAGCCGTGGAAGTACTGACAACGGCAGTCTTAAAGATTTTGGGATCGGATACAGCGCGGTAGAACTGACGGGTAATGGGATGATTGATTGGAATGAGGTAAAGCAATCAATTAAGGAAAATACGAAAGTGATAGCTATTCAACGGTCGAAGGGTTACCACGAACGTCCATCTTTTTCTATTGACGAAATAAAAGAAATGGTTCAATTTGTTAAGAACATAGACAAGCACTTACACGTTTTCGTCGATAATTGTTATGGCGAATTCGTGGAAACAAAAGAACCGCTTCATGTAGGTGCAGATTTAATAGCGGGTTCGTTAATCAAAAATCCAGGTGGCGGAATCGTAANAAAGTCATTATCACGTCTTGCGGGTGGCATTGGAACCAGAGGTCCAGGGGAAACGAAATTGGAATCAGACCGCAGGCATATCAGACGAAGAATCGACGACATAAAAGCAAAATTACAGGCAGTTGTGAACCAACGTGTCCAATACAGAAGCAGAAGAAAAGAAAATCAGGCATTCCAAATAGCGATTGTCGGTTATACGAATGCCGGGAAGTCGACCTTTTTTAATCGGATTACGAAAAGCGAATCGATGGAAAAGGACCAACTGTTCGCTACGTTGGATCCAATGACAAGACAAATCCAGCTTCCTTCAGGGTTTGCTGCGTTGATTACTGACACGGTGGGTTTTATCCAGGATCTTCCGACAACGTTGATTGCCGCTTTCCGGTCCACTTTGGAAGAGGTAACGGAGGCTGACTTTATCCTCCACATGGTAGATGTTTCCCATCCGGCTCTCGAGAATCACCAACGAACAGTCAATAGACTGCTGAAGGAGTTGGGGGCTGATAGTCTCCCTACATTAACTGTTTACAACAAAAAAGATATTTTGCAGGAGGACTACATTCCAGGTGTTCATCCTTCCGTGACAATCAGCGCTCATGATCCTATCGATCTGAAGCGGGTTTTGCATGAGGTAGAACAGATGCTAATCGAACAATGGGAAGCATACCGGACATTTATTCCGCCCAATGAAGGGAAATTGTTGCAGTCGTTGAGGAGAAGGACGATTATTACGGATCGTTATTATGATGAAGAAGCTGATGGTTACCGAGTCAGTGGTTATATTAGCCCGGACCATCCATTAAAATACAGGGTGAAGGAGCAGCACGAATCAGAATGATTGAATCAACCATCAAAGAAGTAGAGAAAGAGATAGAAAAACAGCTGAAAAGGGCAAATGAGATATCCGAAGAGAACCAAAGGAGAGTGCTGCACGCATTCCGTAACCAGCGTGTTAGTGATAGTCATTTCAATCCTACTACAGGCTATGGATACGATGACCTCGGTAGAGATGTATTGGAAGCAGTCTATGCCGAAGTTTTCGGGGGAGAGGATGCGTTGGTAAGACCGCAAATCGTTTCAGGAACCCATGCAATCACCACAGCCTTGTTCGGTATGCTGCGGCCAGGAGAAGAGCTTCTATATATAACTGGTAAACCATATGATACGCTGGAGGAAGTTGTCGGCAGCCGTGGAAGTACTGACAACGGCAGTCTTAAAGATTTTGGGATCGGATACAGCGCGGTAGAACTGACGGGTAATGGGATGATTGATTGGAATGAGGTAAAGCAATCAATTAAGGAAAATACGAAAGTGATAGCTATTCAACGGTCGAAGGGTTACCACGAACGTCCATCTTTTTCTATTGACGAAATAAAAGAAATGGTTCAATTTGTTAAGAACATAGACAAGCACTTACACGTTTTCGTCGATAATTGTTATGGCGAATTCGTGGAAACAAAAGAACCGCTTCATGTAGGTGCAGATTTAATAGCGGGTTCGTTAATCAAAAATCCAGGTGGCGGAATCGTAAGAACTGGCGGGTATATTGCCGGTAAACAGGAATTAGTCGAAAAGTGCGCCAATCGTTTGACTGCGCCTGGTCTCGGGAAGGAAACCGGAGCGAGTCTCGGCATGCTGCAGGAAATGTTCCAAGGACTGTTTTTGGCTCCTCATATCGTAGGTGAAGCTGTTAAAGGCGCTGTGTTTACTTCCCTCTTCCTGGAAAAGACCGGTTTTGAAACCAAGCCGGATTATCAAGCGAAGAGAACAGATTTAATACAGTCCGTGAATTTTGCAACAGCTGAGCAAATGGTAGCTTTTTGCCAGGCTGTTCAACAAGCATCTCCCGTCAATTCCTATGTGATACCGTATCCTTCTTCGATGCCTGGCTACGATAGTGAAGTGATTATGGCAGCAGGAACTTTTATTCAGGGAGCAAGCCTCGAACTTACGGCTGACGGTCCGATCCGACCTCCGTATACTGCGTATGTTCAAGGCGGTCTCACGTATGCGCATGTGAAAATTGCGGTGACGGAAGCCGTAAAATCCCTTGAGCAAAAAGGCTTTTTGCCAAAAATGTGATAAGAAGATCAGCTGCAAAATTAGGCGGCTGGTCTTTTTTTAATCCGTTTCCTTTTTCGGGAATCAACAGATAATACGGAGATGACACATAATCATTAATAGAAAATTCGAGCAGTTTTCATTTTTTTGATGTAAAGAAAGCTAACATACCTTGACAATAATTGTGCCGAATGTATAATGGGATTATGGAAAATTAATCGGAGAAAGGGGTTATAACATGAGTGACCTGGACAGACGTTCCATGCCGTTATTTTCCATAGGTATAGTGAAGTCCTTGACAGATTTGACAGCAAGGCAAATTCGTTATTACGAAGAACATAATCTGGTTCACCCTGCTAGAACAAACGGAAATCAACGACTGTTTTCCTTCAACGATGTCGATCGGTTGTTGGAAATCAAGGAATTGATTGAAAAGGGGATAAACCTGGCAGGAATTAAACAAGTACTTAACATTAAGGACCTTCCAACTACTAAACAGTTGAAGGAAAATGAAAAAGCCCCGGAACTGTCTGAAAAAGAATTGCGGAAAATGCTCCAAAAAGAACTGTACAGTACCGGCCGCATGGGAAAAACTTCGTTGCGCCAGGGAGAATTATCACGATTCTTCCATTAAATATATAGGAGGAGAGGAAATTAATGGCTGCTAAATTTACAAAAGAAGAGATAATGCAGAAAATCAAGGAGGAAAATGTTCGGTTTATTCGCTTGCAATTTACCGACATGCTCGGAACCATCAAAAATGTCGAAATTCCTCTGAGCCAATTGGAGAAAGCATTTGATAACGAAATGATGTTCGACGGATCTTCTATCGAAGGTTTTGTACGAATCGAAGAATCTGATATGAAATTGTATCCTGATCTTGATACGTTCGTCGTTTTCCCATGGACCTCTGAAAAAGGAAAAGTAGCCCGCTTTATTTGCGATATTTACAATCCGGACGGCACTCCGTTCGAAGGGGATCCACGTTATAACCTGAAGCGTAACCTGAAGAAAATGGAGGAACTTGGTTTTTCTGCGTTCAACATTGGTACAGAACCAGAGTTTTTCCTTTTCAAATTGGATGAAAAAGGAGAACCATCCCTTGAACTGAATGATAAAGGTGGTTACTTCGACCTTGCTCCGACAGATTTAGGGGAAAACTGCCGACGCGATATCGTACTGGAGCTGGAAGAAATGGGCTTTGAAATCGAAGCTTCCCATCACGAGGTAGCGCCTGGTCAGCATGAAATCGACTTTAAATATTCCGATGCACTGAAGCATTGTGATGATATTCAAACGTTTAAATTGGTTGTTAAAACCATTGCGCGGAAACACGGATTGCATGCAACCTTCATGCCAAAGCCATTATTCGGTGTGAACGGCTCCGGAATGCATTCCAATATGTCTCTATTCAAAGACGGTAAAAACTCTTTCTATGATCCGTCTGGAGAGTTGGAACTTAGTGAAACTGCTTATCAATTTATTGCTGGAATCATCAAGCATGCGACCAACTTTACGGCAGTGACAAACCCGACCATCAATTCCTACAAGCGTCTTGTACCTGGTTATGAAGCGCCATGCTATGTAGCTTGGTCAGGATTGAACCGAAGCCCGCTTATCCGTGTACCGTCTTCAAGAGGTTTAAGCACGCGTGTTGAGGTGCGAAGTGTTGATCCGGCCGCAAACCCTTATTTGGCTATGTCAGTCATGCTTGCTGCTGGACTTGACGGAATCAAAAACAAAATGGAAGCTCCAACAGCGGTTGACCGCAATATTTACGTCATGGATAAAGAAGAAAGAGAAGAAAACGGCGTGCAAGACTTGCCAGCCACTCTTTACAATGCTGTGGAACTGTTGAAAAAAGACGAAATCATTGTAGAAGCTCTTGGAGAGCATCTTTTCGAACATTTCGTTGAAGCAAAAGAAATCGAGTGGGATATGTTTAGAACCCAAGTACACCCTTGGGAACGCGAACAGTATCTGCAAACTTATTAATTTTTAATTCCCTTGGCGCTCTAGCGTCAGGGGAATTATTTATTTCTGTGTAATAAAAGGAATGATACTTTTTGGCTCTATACTGAATGTGGTGGTGTCCCCTGTTGTGATGGGTGTTCCTGCAGTGTGCAAAAAATACACTCATTCCCTCTCTTTGTTACCTTAAAGTTGCTGACACCAAAGGAAAAAGAGAGGACTGAGGGTTTGGAACCTTTCTCCTTCTACATCTCCTTTGAAGGAATGACCACCAACCGGTTACTCCGATTGTTTGATCAACAACAGCTAAAAACAAGAAAGGTTCTTCCTCGGGCAATAGCTATTGTTTAATAATGGGTATATTGAGGGGATAATCAATACGATAAAGGTTTTAAAACGAGATTCCTTATTAAAGCATTTATGGCAGCAAGCGGTTAAAAAGGCTCTGTAGAACGAAATAGCGTAGCAGAGGAAACAAGCAAGACTCCTGCGGAAAAACGGGCGGCCGAGACCCCACAGCGGGCTTTGCGAGGAGGCTCGGGCGTTCGTCCGCGGAAAGCGAGTTTATTTCCTCTGCGGTCTGANTAGGGGAAAACTGCCGACGCGATATCGTACTGGAGCTGGAAGAAATGGGCTTTGAAATCGAAGCTTCCCATCACGAGGTAGCGCCTGGTCAGCATGAAATCGACTTTAAATATTCCGATGCACTGAAGCATTGTGATGATATTCAAACGTTTAAATTGGTTGTTAAAACCATTGCGCGGAAACACGGATTGCATGCAACCTTCATGCCAAAGCCATTATTCGGTGTGAACGGCTCCGGAATGCATTCCAATATGTCTCTATTCAAAGACGGTAAAAACTCTTTCTATGATCCGTCTGGAGAGTTGGAACTTAGTGAAACTGCTTATCAATTTATTGCTGGAATCATCAAGCATGCGACCAACTTTACGGCAGTGACAAACCCGACCATCAATTCCTACAAGCGTCTTGTACCTGGTTATGAAGCGCCATGCTATGTAGCTTGGTCAGGATTGAACCGAAGCCCGCTTATCCGTGTACCGTCTTCAAGAGGTTTAAGCACGCGTGTTGAGGTGCGAAGTGTTGATCCGGCCGCAAACCCTTATTTGGCTATGTCAGTCATGCTTGCTGCTGGACTTGACGGAATCAAAAACAAAATGGAAGCTCCAACAGCGGTTGACCGCAATATTTACGTCATGGATAAAGAAGAAAGAGAAGAAAACGGCGTGCAAGACTTGCCAGCCACTCTTTACAATGCTGTGGAACTGTTGAAAAAAGACGAAATCATTGTAGAAGCTCTTGGAGAGCATCTTTTCGAACATTTCGTTGAAGCAAAAGAAATCGAGTGGGATATGTTTAGAACCCAAGTACACCCTTGGGAACGCGAACAGTATCTGCAAACTTATTAATTTTTAATTCCCTTGGCGCTCTAGCGTCAGGGGAATTATTTATTTCTGTGTAATAAAAGGAATGATACTTTTTGGCTCTATACTGAATGTGGTGGTGTCCCCTGTTGTGATGGGTGTTCCTGCAGTGTGCAAAAAATACACTCATTCCCTCTCTTTGTTACCTTAAAGTTGCTGACACCAAAGGAAAAAGAGAGGACTGAGGGTTTGGAACCTTTCTCCTTCTACATCTCCTTTGAAGGAATGACCACCAACCGGTTACTCCGATTGTTTGATCAACAACAGCTAAAAACAAGAAAGGTTCTTCCTCGGGCAATAGCTATTGTTTAATAATGGGTATATTGAGGGGATAATCAATACGATAAAGGTTTTAAAACGAGATTCCTTATTAAAGCATTTATGGCAGCAAGCGGTTAAAAAGGCTCTGTAGAACGAAATAGCGTAGCAGAGGAAACAAGCAAGACTCCTGCGGAAAAACGGGCGGCCGAGACCCCACAGCGGGCTTTGCGAGGAGGCTCGGGCGTTCGTCCGCGGAAAGCGAGTTTATTTCCTCTGCGGTCTGAGTAAAATAGCTGTTTTTAGAATGAGCCTTTCGATAAAGAGAGGGGGGAAGAAAAATCGCACCACCACATTTGACAGAGAACCTACTTTTTGAGCGAAACTTCCCCGATTTCGCGCCCCAAAAATACGTTTACCAGATAGAATTCAAACCTTTCCTTGTATTTTTCCTATATTATTTTTGAAACGTCATAGGTGATGGATCTAATCCCCATCTATACTTGCCTTTTTAGGAAAACCAAAACGATATACTTCAATATATAAAAAGTTTTCTAAATCAAAAAATTTGATTATGCAAGCAGCCTTAATAGGCACTAAAAATTACCTGTCTTGAAAGCATAACAAGAATGGCTATCCAATAAGCAGGCTTCACCGACTACGAAATAAAAAAATCGATACCTGGAGAGAATGCATCTTATGTATTTTTTGCATGTTTAAACACTTCTTTGAAGGTTTACACCTCATTTCATTTTTCGTTACAAAATCAACGTTCAATCTTTGAATAGCTGTTATAACAGAAAGAGACGGTTATATATTTTCTTGTTCAAGTTATAAAAAATACGATACAGATTATTGTTGTTTCCAAACATTCTTTTTCCGGATCTATTATTTTTTCTCATAACTTAAGTTTGACACAATTTGAATGGCGGTTTCATTAAAACCTCTAAAAAACTGTTAGAACAAAGTCGTTAAACCATATCCCTCAAAAGTACAGAGATGGAAAAACAGAACCCCTCCTTTAAATCCCATTTATTCTTCTAAAATCAAGATAAAGTCATACATATGATAATGGGGTGTATTTATTGGAAAATGTATTGATGTTTGCTACTGTTCTGTTTCCGATTGTCTCCGCATTGGTTGAGTTAGTGAAAAAGACCTTCAAGCTGCCTAAAAATATTATTCCTTCTATAAGCTTACTGATCGGAATGATAATCGGAACAATCGCTTATCCTTTTACGGAAATGGATGTGATATTACGGCTTTGGGCCGGGGGTATAGCCGGACTGGCAGGAACAGGGCTTTTTGAATTAGTGAAAAAAAGAGAAGGGAACACCAAATAAGACGCTCATGGAGCGTCTTATTTGGTGTTCCCTATTTTACATAGGCCTCCCACTCACAAAAGTGCTCAGTATTGATTTAGGAGTATGAAAGCAAGGGACAAAACAGGAAAAAACTTTGGACATTTGCTAAGAAATTTAATAAAATTATCAATGGGGAGGTGTTAGTTATCAAGTATGTAGGTTTTGTACTGATAGCCGCATTGGTTTTGGCCGTCACTAATAATTTTCAAGAAATATACGATTTTTCATCCATATGGTTATTCGTTTTGAATGTTTTATTGCTAGGGTATTTCGCATTCTTGGTAGTATTTCCGCTCCCTGAGAGCAAAAAGCGAAACACTGCAAACTAATATGATGGATAAAGTACGAAACATATAAATGAAAGATCAAAAAAACCAAATCTGATGATTTGGTTTTTTATTATATTTACTGTATATGCCGATAAAGACCTGCCACTTTTCCTAAAATGGAAACATTATTTAGAATAATCGGTTCCATTGTAGCATTTTCCGGCTGCAAACGGATGTGGTCTTTTTCCTTAAAGAAGCGTTTGACAGTAGCCTCTCCTTCTTCCGTCATCGCCACTACGATCTCTCCGTTTTGAGCTGTCTGCTGTTGTTTGACAATGACCATGTCCCCATCCAGTATTCCTGCTTCTACCATACTTTCCCCTTCGATAACCAAGACGAAAATATTTTCATCCGGGCCGGCTATTGTGCTTGGAAGCGGTACGTATTCCTCTATATTTTCAACTGCTGTAATAGGGATCCCCGCAGTTACTTTACCAATAACCGGAGCAAATGTCGCCTCGCCTGCAGGAATTTCGTTCGCTTCTTCTAAATCAAGCACCTCAATGGCCCGTGGTTTAGTAGGATCCCTTCTTATAAATCCCTTTTTTTCCAGTCGGGACAAATGACCATGTACAGTTGAGCTCGAAGCAAGCCCGACCGCTTCTCCTATTTCCCGGACAGAAGGGGGATAACCTTTATCTACTACTTGTTCTTTAATATATTCTAAAATTGCCTGCTGCCTTTTTGATAGTTTTGTCATTAATGTAACACCTCGGACATAGTATTTATTGTGAATATTATACCATGGTTGGCATACATATACAAACACTCGTTCGAAAAAAACCGTTGACAGGAACGAATGTTCGTATATAATGGAATTTAGAAATACGAACACAGGTTCTAATTTATTAGGAGGCGTGTAGAATGTTTCAAAAACTCTCAAAACTAGATTTTTTCTATTTAACCCTGTTTATTTTGACTTTAGGTTTAATGTATTATTCAATGGTCACTATATAAAAAATGAGAATCAGTAGCATAAGAGGTGTCAGCAAGTGGAGACGACAACACAGCAAAATGCAGTTATTTATTGCAGGGTGAGTACGGCTAAGGAAGAGCAGGAGACTTCACTGCAACGGCAAAGACTGGAATTAACCGAAATGGCCGCCGATCAGGGCTTCGAAATTGTAAAAGTGATAGAAGAGCAAAAAAGTGGCTATGAAATAGATCGGGAGGGCGTTTTTCAAATGCTCGATCTTTTTTCATCAAAGCAAGCCGACTGTCTGCTCATACAAGATGAAACACGTCTCGGAAGGGGCAATACGAAGATCGCGTTGTTTCATCAGCTCAACAAATTGCAGATTCCTGTTTATTCTTTAACGCACCAGGGGCGGTTGCAATTGTCTGAATCAGACTCCATGGTTCTGCAAATCGTCGGTATTGTCGAAGAATACCAAAGAAAAATCCATAATCTGAAGATTAAGCGGGGAATGCGGAAAGCAATGGAACGCGGCTATGACCCGAGTCAAAATTTAGCTAATCAGCATCATGCATCGGGGAGAGAGAGAATTGACTTTCCGATTGACGAGGTAGTCAGACTGCGAGCTAACAAGCTGACATTTGAAGAAATAGCGGCTACTTTGAAAGGGCTTGGTTATCCGGTTTCAAAAGCTACTGTCCACAGAAGGTTTCAAGAGTATGTTTCGCTTGATTCCGATTCAAACAAACGATAAGATAAAGACGAAGACAAGTTCGAACCTGTCAGAACTTGTTTTTTTGTTTCCTAATTATTAGCATGAAACCATTAGGAAAAAATAAATAAAGGAGTATTTTATGCTTTCAAAAGATAAGCTGAACCGAATAAATATTCTTGCCAAAAAAGCAAAAGCAGAAGGATTGTCTGCAAAGGAAAAGCAGGAACAGGCAGCCTTGAGGGAAGAATACCTGAAAAATGTAAGAAAATCTTTTAAAAACCAATTTAAAAGTATGACGGTGGTAGACCCTGAAGGGAAAGATGTAACACCACAGAAGGTAAAAGACTTAAAACACCGTGAGAAAAATAACCACTAACTAAATGAGACCTTTTGACAAGCATTCCAGCATGAATTTATAATGGACGTGCTGGAATGCTTGTTTATTTTATGTTTTTTTTATAGGATATGGATAATGATTCATATCCTAATCAGAAAGGGGTTACATAAATACATGGTAAACCAAACAGAAAAACTATCCATTAATACAATACGTACATTATCAATCGATGCTATTGAAAATGCCAATTCCGGACATCCTGGACTCCCGATGGGGGCAGCTCCGATGGCCTATGCATTGTGGACAGACTTCATGACGCATAACCCGAAAAACGCTCATTGGTTCAACCGGGACAGATTCGTTCTTTCCGCTGGTCATGGATCCATGCTGCTGTACAGCTTGCTCCATCTTTCCGGATATGGGCTGTCCATCGACGATTTAAAAGGATTTCGTCAATGGGGATCTAAAACTCCCGGCCACCCGGAAGTGCATCATACCGAAGGGGTGGAAGCAACTACCGGGCCCCTTGGACAAGGTTTAGCTATGACTGTTGGGATGGCAATGGCAGAAAGGCACCTGGCTGCTAAATATAATAAAGAAGGCTATCCGGTTATTGACCACCATTCATTCGCTCTTGTCAGTGACGGGGATTTAATGGAAGGAATCTCGCACGAGGCAGCTTCTCTTGCAGGTCACTTAAGACTTGGTAAACTGATTGCTTTGTATGATTCTAACGATATTTCTTTGGATGGAGAACTGTCACAATCATTCTCTGAAAATGTGGAAGACAGGTTCAAGGCGTATGGCTGGCAGGTAATCAGGGTAGAAGACGGCAATGATTTGTCCGCTATCCGAAATGCCATTAAAGAAGCTAAAGCCAATACAGACCAGCCCACCTTGATCGAAGTGAAAACGGTCATTGGTTACGGCTCACCGAACAAATCTGCTTCATCAGCATCGCATGGTGCTCCACTTGGTGCAGATGAGATCGTCTTAACCAAACAGGCGTATGAGTGGGAGCATGAAGAATTTCATGTACCAGATGAAGTATACCAGGATTTCGAACAAAAGATCGTACAACAAGGCAAGCGTGCAGAAAGTGAATGGAATGCATTGTTTGAAAAGTATAAATCGGAATACCCGGAACTAGGCAAAGAACTGGAAGAGGCCATTTCAGGAGAATTACCTGCTAATTGGACCGATGAGCTTCCGGTTTATGAGCCGGAAAAAGATAAACTGGCAACTCGTGCTTCTTCCGGAGAAGTTATTAATGCTATTTCCAAAAAAGTTCCTTATTTCTTTGGTGGAAGTGCAGATTTAGCAGGCTCCAATAAAACGGCTGTAAAAGAAGCTGGTGATTTCTCAAGAGATAATTATGCAGGCAGAAATATTTGGTTTGGTGTGCGTGAGTTTGCCATGGCGGCTGCACTGAACGGAATGGGACTTCACGGCGGATTAAAGGTTTATGCTGGGACTTTCTTCGTATTTAGCGATTATCTGCGCCCTGCGGTAAGATTATCCGCGCTCATGAATCTTCCGGTCACGTATGTTTTGACGCATGATTCCATTGCGGTGGGAGAAGACGGACCAACGCATGAACCTATCGAACAGCTTGCCTCTCTTCGTGCTATGCCAAATTTATCTGTCATTCGCCCTGCTGATGGAAATGAAACGAGTGCCGCCTGGAGGTTGGCATTGGAGTCAACCAAAACACCAACAGCGCTTGTTTTAACCAGACAGGGACTTCCTACTTTGCCTGGTACAAAAGAGCATGCATATGAAGGAGTTAAAAAAGGAGCGTATATCATCAGCCCTGCTGATGGCGAATTACCAGACGGTCTTCTTCTAGCTACAGGCTCTGAAGTACAACTGGCTGTCAGAGCGCAAAAGGAATTGAAGAACAAGGGAATCGATGTAAGTGTTGTCAGCATGCCTTCTTGGGATCGCTTTAAACAACAAGATAAATCCTATCAGGAAAAAGTTCTTCCTTCTTCTGTCAAAAAACGCCTGGCAATAGAAATGGCTTCTCCTTTCGGTTGGGAACGATATGTAGGAGATGAAGGTAAAGTGATGGGTATTGATACCTTTGGAGCTTCGGCGAACGGAGACAAGATTTTGGAAGAGTATGGTTATACTGTGGAAAATGTAGTCAAGCAGGCAGAGAACCTAATAAAAGGTTAATTGTCCATCCCCCCAGCCAATATAAACGGCCGGGGGGTCAATTTTGGATTTGGAAATTGCGTCTTCGACAATATTCGTGTTTTTCACTCCTACCGTTTGACAATCGTTTCATTTGGCATGGTGTATAATTGTTCCAAGCAAGGAGGGACAAGCCAATGCCTAATTACTCCATTTTTTTAGTGAACAGTGAATTTGCGAGTCATTACTTTTATCGTTCTGAAATTTTATATCGTTTTTTAAGCAAGTATGATGTTTATCCAATTGATAGTGTTGCATATAAACAATCCAGGTACGTAACGGCTGAAATTCCTGTTCAACAATTAATGGACTATCTGGCATTTTGCCATCCCGGAGAAAATACCTTTCAGACAGGCACGAATAAATTGCGACTCGAAACGCAATCGGATTTTGCGGAGCTATTGATAGATAGGTCTTGCTTGCAAGGGAGATCTTCGAGCTTTGCGGGAGCGGAAAATGTTTTGTTTCAATACTTGAGGCGGTTTGATAGCCGTTTTTTCATTATTGAATACGAATCAGAAAAATATGGATGGATCTCTCCGATAGGTAAACGAAATAAAGACTTGAACAAGCAGCTATTGTATTCTCTATTATGATTTACTATACTGTATGAGAGACAACTTGAAGGAGGAAAACGTGACATGGGCACGATTTGGGTAGTATTGATTGCTATTTTAGCATTAATTGCCGGTGTTGCTTTAGGTTTTTTCATTGCAAGGAAATATATGATGAATTACCTTAAGAAGAACCCGCCGATTAATGAACAGATGCTTCGTACATTGATGATGCAAATGGGACAAAAACCGTCACAGAAGAAAATCAATCAAATGATGCGGGCAATGAACAACCAGCAGACAAAATAATGGATGAATCCAACTCATTAGTCTTCGATAGAATTTGTTATAGATTCTATTTGATAACTATACATATAAATCCCTTGCCGCTCAAGTGGCAAGGGATTTATATGTAAGGAAATAGTAAGGGATCAATAATGGTTTTATACCAAATGTCGTGGTCCCCCTGTCGTAACCTGAGTTCGTCCAGCGTGCTTTGTGAGGAGTACCGGGCATTTTTCCGAGGACTAAGCGCCTGATTTTAATCGCTTTTTTTCGGGATGAGTCTTTCAATAAAGGGTTGACGAAGTGAAAATCAACCTGCTACATAACGCAGAGAACTAAAAATTCACTCCATTGTCACAATGACGCTTTTATATTTTGCTACACTTAAATAGATGATTTCGCGACCTGCTTTCGGTATATAACAAAAGAATAGCCCTAGAGAGTTAGGTCATGCATTAACAGATTTTAATGGAATGGGAATTATTCTTTTAGTTTGTCGTACTTCTTATGGACGCTTTTCCTTACTTGAAAGCGGGTAAGCAAAAGCGCGAGAAGCAATTATTGTAGCTGCGACAGTGAACAAGCCATAAAGGGAAAGATATTAAATGAAATGATTGATTGAAGGAGGGAAAAAGATGGCGGAGTTAAATATATTCATTGCATTCGGGGCGGGTTTCTTATCGTTTATCTCTCCATGTGTTTTACCCTTATACCCGGCATTTTTATCCTACATAACCGGGATGAGTGTGAACGATATTAAAGAAGAAAACGGAATGCTTAATAGCAAAAGTATTATCCATACGATTTTGTTTTTGCTTGGATTTTCGAGTGTGTTTGTTTTGCTCGGTTTTTTCACTACATTTATTGGTGAGTTTTTGTATACCTGGCAAGATGCAATTCGGCAGTTAGGGGCAATCTTAATTGTATTTTTCGGATTGGTTATCATAGGAGTATTCAATTTTCAATTTTTAATGAAGGATCATAAAATTGTTTTTCGAAACAGACCAAGTGGATTCATTGGATCCTTTATCATTGGAATGGCGTTTTCAATGGGCTGGACGCCATGTACAGGTCCGATACTGGGAGCGGTCATCTCCTTATCAGCAGACCAGCCGGATTTGGGTGTCGTCATGATGAGTGCTTATTCACTGGGATTCTCTGTTCCCTTCCTAATCCTTTCCTTTTTTGTGGGGAAATTGAAATGGATAAAGCGAAATGGGCCAAGGCTGGTGAAAATCGGCGGCTATGTGATGATCTTGATGGGGATTGCTTTGTTCTTCGACTGGATGACAGCATTAACATCCTATCTTGCAGGCTGGTTTAACTTTTACGGGTTTTAACCAATGGAAATCCCATGTTATTTATATTATGATAGAATTACGCACAATGAAAAGGAGTTACAGAAAATGCATGGCACAAATGACTTAATTTTTAGAACGGCGACTGTATTGATATCTTTCATTTTGTTCGCCTTTTCCATTTATTTATTTTTGGCAGGCCATAACGCTCCTGGCGGTGGATTTGTCGGCGGGTTGATGACTGCTTCAGCAATCGTGCTAATGTACATGGCATATGGTGAGCGAGCTGTCAGTAAGATTATCCCAGTGAATTTTCGTTTCCTTATACCGGCTGGACTTATGATTGCATTGTTGACAGGGGTAGGATCATTTATTTTTGGCGAGCCTTTTTTAAATCAAACTTTTGGCCATTTCCACATTCCTTTGCTTGGAGATAAAGAATTGGCCACTGCACTTTTATTTGATTTGGGTGTGTATTTAACGGTCGTAGGGGTAACCATGACGATTATTCTTTCCATTGCGGGTGACCGTGACTAGTAAGGGGGAAATTTGATGGCAAATATTTTGGTGGTCGATGATGCAAAGTTTATTCGAGTAACACTAGCGGGGATTTTGGAACAAGGCGGCCATACCGTTATAGGGGAAGCGGAAAATGGAGAACAGGCAGTCAATGTGTACAAGCGGCTTTCACCAGACTTAGTCACCATGGATATTACCATGCCGGAGAAAAATGGCATGGATGCGCTTGAAGAGATTAAAGCTTATGACAGTCAGGCAAAAGTGATCATGTGTTCTGCTATGGGGCAACAAAAGCTGGTAGTTCAAGCTATTGAAAAGGGTGCAAAAGATTTTATTGTAAAACCATTTGATGAAAACAGGGTGCTTGAAGCGGTTAATCGGGTGCTAAGTTAAGTAACATCAATACATACATTTAGACAAGATGGAAGAGTTGATAATATGCTGATCACGGCAACTACAATCCTAGGAATTCTGATGGCAGTGACCATGGTTTTTATCCGTATGAAGGCTTCAAGGAGACCGGCAAGCAAAGCAAGAATTATTTTGCCGCCCTTATTTATGAGTACCGGTGCTTTTATGTTTTTCGTGCCTGCTTTTCAGGTTTCCTGGCAGCAAGTACTGGAAGCCTTCTCTGTCGGAGTGATTTTTTCTATCTTTTTAATCAAAAGCTCCAATTTTGAAGTGAGAAACGGAAATATTTATTTAATTCCTTCAAAAGCATTTATTTTTATTTTATTTGGATTATTGATCGTTCGGATTATTCTTAAGCTCATCATAGGAAAGACCATTTCTCTGGGAGAAACGAGCGGCATGTTTTTTTTACTTGCTTTCGGGATGATATTATCATGGAGGATTGCCATGTTGTGGAAATTTTCGAGGATTGAAAAACGCGTAAATGACTCGTTAACCTCTTGATTAAACAACCCGCAGCCGTTATAAAGGGCTGCGGGTTGTTTTTTTATGTTCCGGCGAAGAAACTTTATCCACTTCAAACAAGTCAGCATACGGTTGCATATCAATCTGTTTTTCATTAAGCTTTTTCTTTAAAAATTTATGGTCACGTTTAGGGGTAGCAATAATGTATCCTTCGATCAAGATATCCTGTGTAATTTTTTTTCGTTTCTTTTCAAGAGCAAGTTCCCCAATTTTTCCCGCAATCTTTTGACGTGCAATGTCTCGAAATAATTCCGGGACTGGAGAAACGAGTTCTTCCAATAAATTCAATTCTTTTTTTCCCCACATGTGACGGGTTCTATTTACATAATATTCTTCCCAGTCAAGAGTGGACTTGCCGTCTTCTTTAGGAAGTCTCTTAAGAAATTTTCGAAACATAAAGAAGCCACCGATAGCCATCAGTGCTACCAGTAAAAACACCCAGGCAACGATAAAATAAGCAAAAACACCTGTCATGCTCATCACCTATCTTTCCGATTTTGTCATAATATTTAACAAAAGAAATATCGTATAGTTAGAGAAATAATAGTGGAAAAGTTTAATTTTTTTGATATTTATAGTAATATTACTAATAATTGTTTAATGAATTTGGAGACCGAAAAAAGAGCAGGGCTGATTCCGAATTTATTCGAAATCAGCCAATAAGCTCAGCAATAATTATTATAAAAGGATATGATTATAAATACAAGTTTCCTGCTATATATAGGAAAAAGATAGAAGAAAGGCGGACTTTTTGAGATAATTATTTTAGTAGTAAGGTTTATGAGATAGGGGGACTAAAGGAATGGATTCAGAGCAAAGAAATAAAGAGACAAATATCCATCTCACGCATACTACGGAATTAAGCGATCATCATCATCCTGCTATTGATTTTATGCTGACCAGCCTTCCGGATAACATGCTCAAATGGATTGAAGAGAACGGATACGATTTAATTACGGTATGCAATTTAGATGGCCGCGTTCTATATATTTCAAAATCAGTACAAGATATGCTTGGGTATAATGCAGAAGAATTGATTGGAATTTCTGCTTTAGAACTTATATCACCATACGATCAAAGCATGCTTAAAACAAAATTCAGTAATTACTCCGATGAATCGCAAAAGTTTCATTTGAGCATCCGCAATAAGGAAGGAAAATATATTTGGGCGGAAAGCGTAATCGGCTTTTTGCGGGATGAAGAGAATGCTGTCGATTTTTTGGTTTCTGTCACAAAGGATATCCAGGACAAAAAGGAAGCGGAAGAAATGATGATCCGCTCTGAAAAAATGTCGATAGCTGGACAGTTGGCTGCCGGGGTAGCGCATGAAATCCGCAATCCTCTTACATCGATCAAAGGGTTTCTGCAATTACTGCAGGCTGGTATTGATCGGAAGGAAGAGTATTATAAAATCATGGTGGATGAAATAGAAAAAATAGAAACCATCACCTCTGAGTTACTGTTTATTTCGAAGCCGATGACCGATGACAAGAAAATGGAGCTGATTTCAGAACTGTTGAACGATGTCGTGGTCCTGCTCCGTTCACAGGCAAAGCTAAAAAACGTCGATATTTATATCGATTTAGATAAAGAACAGTATATATTTTGTGACCGGTCCCAAATTAAACAAGTTTTTATTAATTTGATTAAAAATGCAGTGGAAGCGATGAAAGACGGTGGAAATGTCTATGTGAAAGGGAGAACAACGAATGGATCGGTAGAAATTGATATCATCGACGATGGTCCGGGCATTCCGGAAAACATCCTGCATAAATTAAAAGAACCTTTTTTCACGACAAAAAAGGATGGAACAGGGCTTGGATTGATGATATCCAACCAAATCGTCGAAAAACATCATGGCAGATTGGAAATCTATTCAAATCCTGATAAAGGAAGTACATTCTGTGTCATCCTACCAATTGGTAAAGACCGTTAAACAAGGCATCGAATTCCTGTAGAAAGTATGTGTTTGATCAAAGATTGGTGACTTTCTACAGGAGGTCCAGGATAACAGACGTTCTCAGGATAGTAGATAAAATTGTGAACTATTGAACGTCATGATGTCCCTACCTATCTATCCCTCCGAAATTTTCTAACAATCTTCAAAACTTAAAACCTTTTCTAAAAATATGTTCAAATGTTTTACTTATAAATCGATTTCATTTAAAATAAATGATGGATTCAATCACTAGATTTTGTCGAGGGTTGTATTAAAAAGGGGATTGGAGAACCCTTCGGCGATTCATAATCTTTAAAGGGGGTAACATAAAGTCTTATGGTAGCAAACAATACTTATAACGCAAAAAAGCAGTTTGAACTGAATGGTAAAACGTATAACTATTACCAATTGAAAGCCCTGGAAGATGCAGGGCTAGGTGAAATTACCCGCCTTCCTTTTTCTATCCGTGTGTTGCTTGAATCCTTGGTTAGACAACACGATGGCTTCGTGATTAAGGATGAGCATGTTGAAAGCCTTGCAAAATGGGGGGAAACCGAAGGGAAAGACGTTCCTTTCAAGCCTTCTCGCGTTATTTTGCAGGACTTCACCGGGGTACCCGCAGTAGTTGACCTGGCTTCTTTACGGAAAGCGATGGTGGACATGGGAGGAACTCCTGACAAAATCAATCCTGAAGTTCCAGTTGACCTTGTCATCGACCATTCTGTCCAGGTAGATAAATATGGTACACCTAATGCGCTAAAAGCCAATATGGATTTGGAATTTGAACGGAACATAGAACGTTACGAATTTTTAAACTGGGCTCAAAAAGCATTCGATAACTATCGCGCTGTTCCGCCTGCGACGGGTATCGTCCATCAGGTGAACCTTGAATATATTGCGAATGTCGTTCATGCACTCGAAAATGAAAGCGGTGAATATGATGCATTCCCGGATACGTTAGTAGGAACCGACTCTCACACAACCATGATTAATGGTTTAGGCGTACTTGGCTGGGGAGTTGGCGGTATCGAAGCGGAAGCAGGAATGCTGGGGCAGCCTTCTTATTTCCCTGCACCTGATGTTATCGGTGTCAAATTCACTGGAAGTTTCCCGAATGGGACAACAGCAACCGATTTGGCATTGAAGGTGACACAAGTATTAAGAGAACGGAATGTAGTAGGCAAATTTGTGGAATATTTCGGGCCAGGATTGAAAGACATGCCTTTGGCTGACCGAGCCACTATTTCCAATATGGCTCCTGAATATGGTGCTACTTGCGGATTTTTCCCTGTTGATGAAGAAGCGTTAAATTACTTGCGTTTGACAGGTAGAAGCGAAGAACATATCGCTTTAGTAGAAAAATATTGCAAAGAAAACAACCTTTGGTACTCTCCTGATCAACCGGATCCTGAATTCACCGAATTGGTTGAAATCGACCTGTCTGAACTGGAACCGAATTTGTCTGGTCCAAAACGTCCACAGGATTTAATACCGCTTTCCAAAATGAAACAATCGTTTAACGAGGCGGTTACTGCACCAGCAGGCAACCAGGGCTTTGGCTTGGACGAAAAAGAATTTGAAAAAGAAGCGGTAATTGACCATCCGGAAGGAAAATCCTCCGTGATGAAAACTGGGGCTGTGGCCATTGCAGCGATCACTTCCTGCACCAATACTTCCAATCCATATGTCATGCTTGGAGCCGGTCTATTGGCGAAGAAGGCTGTGGAGAAAGGTCTTGAAGTTCCGGCTTATGTCAAAACTTCCCTTGCACCAGGCTCCAAAGTAGTTACCCGTTATCTGGAGGATGCCGGGTTGATGACTTATCTGGAGAAATTAGGGTTTAGTCTAGTGGGATATGGCTGTACAACTTGTATTGGTAACTCTGGTCCATTATCACCGGAAATCGAGGATGCAATCGTTAACAATGACTTGACAGTATCTTCGGTACTCTCCGGAAACCGTAACTTTGAAGGCCGTATTCACCCACTCGTTAAAGCGAATTATTTGGCATCCCCACCTCTGGTAGTTGCCTATGCACTAGCAGGCAGTGTCGATGTGGATCTATACAATGATCCAATCGGCAAAGACCAAGATGGAAATGCTGTTTATTTCAATGATATTTGGCCATCGATTGATGAAATCAAAGAAGAAGTAGCGAAAGTAGTAACACCGGAAATCTTCCGTAAAGAATATGAAAAAGTATTTGATTCCAATGAGAAATGGAATGCTATTGATACTACAGACCAACCTTTATATGAGTGGAACGAGGAATCTACTTATATCGCAAACCCGCCATTCTTCGAGGGATTATCTAAGGAAGCGGGAGAGGTGCGCCAGCTAAATAACTTGCGCGCTATCGGAAAATTTGGCGATTCTGTAACTACCGACCATATTTCTCCTGCTGGTGCGATTGCTAAAGATATGCCAGCTGGGAAGTATTTGCAGGAAAAGGGTGTTTCTCCAAGAAACTTCAACTCCTACGGATCACGTCGTGGTAACCACGAGGTGATGATGCGGGGAACATTCGCCAACATCCGTATCCGTAACCTTCTCGCTCCTGGTACGGAAGGTGGATACACAACATACTGGCCAACAGAAGAAGTAATGCCGATTTATGATGCGGCAATGAAATACCAACAAGATGAAACCGGCTTGCTCGTCATTGCTGGTAAAGATTATGGCATGGGAAGCTCTCGTGACTGGGCTGCAAAGGGTACAAACCTGTTAGGGATCAAAACAGTTATTGCAGAAAGCTTTGAACGAATCCACCGTTCTAACCTAGTCATGATGGGCGTACTACCTTTACAATTTGCCAAAGGCGACAGTGCTGAATCCCTAGGATTGACAGGTAAAGAAACATTCGATGTAGAAATCGATGAGTCTGTCAAACCGCATGATCTGGTAAAAGTGACAGCAACTGATGAACAGGGCAATAAAACAGAATTTGAAGCAATCGCTCGTTTCGATAGCGAGGTTGAAATTGACTATTATCGTCACGGCGGTATTTTACAAATGGTGCTTCGTAATAAGCTTAAATCAAATGAATCTTAATCAAAACAGCCCGGTAATCCCGGGCTGTTTTTTAGTTTTCCGGATTTTTTGGCAAAAGAGCGTATAGGTAGTTGCTAAGATTCCATAAAGCGAGCTTTCTTTTCTTGCCTTTCCTGAAAAGAAAGTTATCTAACAATAGTATGAACAATTTACCATAATTCTTTACATCTTATTAGAAACAAATTAAGATTACAGAGTAATCAGAGCTACTAAATCACGGGATTCTTACATAAACATAAACAAGCTGTAAATATATCCAAGGAATGGTGAATATGATTAAAAAAGTGACCGCCTCCATTTTGTTGCTAACCTTAATTGTGGTTTTCATCTATAATGTGACGGCTCCCGAACAAGAAAACGAAATGGAGCAAGTGGCCAATGAAGCTGCATCTGCAAACAGTTTGAAAGCAGGACAGGCTGCTCCTGATTTGTCATTGCCAACACTGGATGGAAAGGAAATAAGTTTGTCGGAGTTAAAAGGAAAAAAAGTATTATTGAATTTTTGGGCAACGTGGTGCGGACCATGCAAAGAAGAAATCCCAGCCTTGGAGAAGTTACACCAGGAGTACGGAGAAGAAGTGGAAATTTTGGCGGTCAATGCTACTGCGACAGAATTGGATGGCGTTGAAAAAGTAAAGTCGTTTAAAGAACAGGCAAATGTGTCCTTCAGTATTCTGTTGGACAAAGAGTCGAGTGCGGTGGAATCCTACCGTGTCTTGAACATTCCGGCATCTTACTTTATTGGGAGCGACGGAATAATCAAACAATCGATAACAGGACCGATGTCTTATGAATTCATGGAAAACACCATAAAGTCGATGCGTTAGCTTATATTTTTTGAAAAGTTTGGCAATCCTCCTATTAATGATATAGGAGGAGGGATTGACCATTTCCTTGAGAAAGCGTAAGTCGCTGGAAGATTTAATTAAAGAAAACAGGGAAGCAATTTTAAATGACAGTAAATTGCTGGATCAAATCGAAGCCAGGATTGACAGTAGAAGGAACAGTTTTTTGGCAAAACAGGGTGACTAGCTTCGGTCCCCTGTTTTCGTATAACCGCCATTATTTAGCCAATAATAACTGTATCCTTTTGAAAGGGGGACTCGAAATGGGTAATCCCAAAAGGGACAGTAAACATTTTAGGCCGAGACAACTAGGTACACAGCCTCTGGAAGCCGGTGGAAACAAAGGGAAACAAATGCAAGTGAAAGGTGACCGAAAGCCTCAAGTGATTCAAACAAAAGGCGAATAGGAGGACTTGTAAAATGACGAAACATCAACCACAACCGAATCCAGATGATCGTTCCGACAACGTGGAAAAGCTTCAGGATATGGTTCAAAATACAATTGCCAATCTAGAGGCAGCTCATGAAACCATGAAATTTGCATCTGGAGAAGAAAAGGAACAAATAAAGGCGAAGAATGCTCGCAGGGAAGAATCAATCCGCGGTTTGCGGGAGGAAATAAAAGACGAATACCGAGACAGACAGCAACACTAAGAAAAGAAGCCCTTACAGGGCTTCTTTTTATTGGAACGATTATTTTGGCCTATAAACAGTGAAGGCGTGAAAATCAACAAGCAAGAATCGCCTGTGTTAAAATGAAGTTTGGATAGAAGGGAGCAGATCGAATTGGCATATATCGAGAAAGATAATAGATCAATTACCCAACAACTAGAACAATGGACAACGATCAGTCAACCGCCCCCATTTACTGAAGTAGAGGTACTTCGAATCATAAATGATTGGCAGCAGGGAGAGCAGGAGATTTCAACATATCATAAAGCAATTGCTTATATGAATGTTGCCTATTATCGTTTGCAACGGAATAAGGAAGATGATCACATTGTCGATCTTCTTCTGAAAGAAACAGCTTCAGTAAATGAGCAGCCACAGGTTTTGTATGAATTAAAAAATATCAAAGCCTATTTGAATTTTCATGCAGAGTTGGAAAAACTTCCTTTGGCGGAGTGGGCTATTCGGGAAACCGATTTTGATCCCGCCAAATTAAAAAAGATACGCGAACTCGAAGAGAACATAGAAGAATTTTTGGAAACAAGTCGTTCGATTCAGGAGAAAAATGATGGGGAATCTTTTCAGCAGATTGGATCACAAATCGTGGAGCGATTACAGCAATTGCTGGACATGCTAAAAGAGTCCGGGTATGCGATTGAAAATAAAAAAACCGGTCTTCCGGTTCATCAATTAAACCAGCAAGTGAAAGAGATTGTTGAATGGAGGATAGAGTTATCCACCCATTTTCCTGATGTCTTTAAAAGGGATAAGCAACAGGATCCCTTGAAAATACTGGATGATTTAATTGGGTTGAAAGAAATAAAACGATATATTCACCAATATTATCATTATTTAAAATACCAAAAAGAGCGAAAACAGCTTGGCTTCCATATGGTAGATGAACCGGGTTTGCATATGATCATTAGTGGAAATCCGGGAACTGGCAAGACAACAATCGCCAGACTTCTGGCGGCAATATATCATGAACTGGGATTGCTGGAAACAAACCATGTCACAGAAGTAAACAGAGCACATCTGGTCGGTTCCTATGTCGGACAAAGCGAGGAAAATACAATCAATTATGTACGTCAATCGATAGGCGGGG
>NZ_LN611425.1:631211-736952 GCF_000821245.2 Virgibacillus senegalensis | reverse complement strand
ACACTAAGAAAAGAAGCCCTTACAGGGCTTCTTTTTATTGGAACGATTATTTTGGCCTATAAACAGTGAAGGCGTGAAAATCAACAAGCAAGAATCGCCTGTGTTAAAATGAAGTTTGGATAGAAGGGAGCAGATCGAATTGGCATATATCGAGAAAGATAATAGATCAATTACCCAACAACTAGAACAATGGACAACGATCAGTCAACCGCCCCCATTTACTGAAGTAGAGGTACTTCGAATCATAAATGATTGGCAGCAGGGAGAGCAGGAGATTTCAACATATCATAAAGCAATTGCTTATATGAATGTTGCCTATTATCGTTTGCAACGGAATAAGGAAGATGATCACATTGTCGATCTTCTTCTGAAAGAAACAGCTTCAGTAAATGAGCAGCCACAGGTTTTGTATGAATTAAAAAATATCAAAGCCTATTTGAATTTTCATGCAGAGTTGGAAAAACTTCCTTTGGCGGAGTGGGCTATTCGGGAAACCGATTTTGATCCCGCCAAATTAAAAAAGATACGCGAACTCGAAGAGAACATAGAAGAATTTTTGGAAACAAGTCGTTCGATTCAGGAGAAAAATGATGGGGAATCTTTTCAGCAGATTGGATCACAAATCGTGGAGCGATTACAGCAATTGCTGGACATGCTAAAAGAGTCCGGGTATGCGATTGAAAATAAAAAAACCGGTCTTCCGGTTCATCAATTAAACCAGCAAGTGAAAGAGATTGTTGAATGGAGGATAGAGTTATCCACCCATTTTCCTGATGTCTTTAAAAGGGATAAGCAACAGGATCCCTTGAAAATACTGGATGATTTAATTGGGTTGAAAGAAATAAAACGATATATTCACCAATATTATCATTATTTAAAATACCAAAAAGAGCGAAAACAGCTTGGCTTCCATATGGTAGATGAACCGGGTTTGCATATGATCATTAGTGGAAATCCGGGAACTGGCAAGACAACAATCGCCAGACTTCTGGCGGCAATATATCATGAACTGGGATTGCTGGAAACAAACCATGTCACAGAAGTAAACAGAGCACATCTGGTCGGTTCCTATGTCGGACAAAGCGAGGAAAATACAATCAATTATGTACGTCAATCGATAGGCGGGGTATTATTTGTTGATGAAGCCTATAGTTTGAAACGGGAAGGGCAAAGCGGCAGTGACTATGGACAAGCGGTTATTGATACGTTGGTTTCCAGTATGACCAGCAAGGAATATGCAGACCGGTTCGCAGTTATTCTGGCAGGCTATCCTGAAGAAATGCGGCAATTTCTATGGGCGAACCCTGGATTACGCAGTCGTTTTCCGGAGCCAAACCATATAACGCTTCCTGATTTTAAAACTGATGAATTATTACAGATTGCTGAAAAAACGGCGTTGAGCAATGATTACTTCTTTACCGAGAAGGCTCTGCGTAAGCTTGAAGGATTAATAGATCAAACCCGGGTAGATGAAACCTTTGGTAACGCAAGAACGGTGAGAGATTTAGTATTAAAGGCAATATTTCAAAAAGGAGCATTTGAACAGCGGACTTCCGTCGAAAACTGGCTTGACCATATGCGGATTGATACGAAGGATTTAGAGGATTTGAATGACCATTCTGATGATCAGCATCCTATGCAGCGGTTGGATAATCTTATCGGATTGGAAAACGTGAAAGAAGAAGTCAAAAAGCTTTCTTCTTTTGTCAGGATGCAACAACAGCGAAAACAACATGGAATGCCGACCGTCCCGATCCAATTACATGCTGTGTTTTCCGGAAATCCCGGAACAGGGAAAACAACCGTTGCCAATATTTATTCCAGGATATTGAATGAATGTGGATTGTTAAAAAGGGGACACTTGGTCGTCGCTTCACGAAGTGACCTTGTCGCTGGATTTGTCGGTCAAACGGCCATCAAAACAAAGCAAAAGGTCAGGGAGGCACTTGGCGGTGTTTTGTTTATCGATGAGGCATACAGCTTATATCGTGGTGATAAAGATTTTGGAAAAGAAGCTATTGACACGCTTGTGGATGAGATGACCAAGCATAATGAAAATTTAGTCGTTATTCTTGCTGGTTATAGTCGGGAGATGGAGCAGTTCATTGCCAGTAATCCGGGACTGGAATCCCGTTTTAAAAAGTACTTTCTTTTTCCGGATTATCAGGCAGAAGACTTAATGAAAATAACCAAGTTACATCTGGAGGATTATCATTACCAATTGGATAATGAAGCAGCTGATTATTTGAACGAACAATATCAGAGCCACGAGATTGACGGAAACGCCAGGTTCGCAGTTAATCTGGTCGATGAAGCTGTCCAGTTTCAAGCTATGCGAATAATGGAAACACAATCATCAAGTGCCGAAATTGACCAGCTATTGAAAAAAGAAGACTTCACGAAAGCTTGGAATGCTATTAGGGGGAAAAGAACATGAAAGTAGTAACAATGCCGATAAAGGTAAGATACCAGGAAACAGATCAAATGGGAGTCGTTTACCACGCCAATTATTTAGTATGGTTTGAATTGGGCAGGACTTCTTTTATTGAAGAGTTGGGATTTAAATATCATGAAATGGAGAACCTAGGTGTAGTTTCCCCAGTGGTGGACGCCGATTTATCCTTTCAACAACCAATTCGTTATGGCGAGGATGCCTATATCGATACATGGATCAAAGAATATGATGGAATAAGGGTGTCCTATGGATATCGTATCTATAATGCAGAAGGGCAAACAGCGGTCACGGGTTCTACAAAACATGTAGTGGTGAAAAAGGAATCATTCCGACCGGTATCCATAAGAAGATCGCTTCCGGATTGGCATCAAGCATACCTTCATGCCATGAAAGGAGAATAAACAGTGGCATTTGGATTAAAAAGAGAAGAGCTTAACCAATGGAAAGTAGATGTTGCGAACGGAGAAATTGCTTTTCTGACTCATTATTGGCTGGATTCCAGATTTCCCGGGTGCGATACGGTAACGAAAGTAGGTTGCGCTGACTTGGATAAATTGATCAAGTGGGGGAACAAATACGACCTTGACCCTCGCTGGATCCATCGTGATGAGAAGTATCCCCATTACGATTTATTTGGGGAAAGGCAAAAACAAATATTGACTTCCGAAAATCAATGGGGTCAATTGAAAAGATTCCGTATCTAACCCAATTTCTTTGTTTGTTTAAAAACCCTATCATCTATTTCAGTATAAATATCAAGAATCCCCTTTTTTAGCGAGAAAGGGGATTCTATCAATTCCGCTCTTTAAACACAAGCCTCAAACAGGGAGCCACTAACTTCTATTACTTATACAGAAACTCCGGTTCCTCTTGTTCCTTTTCTAATTGGACGAATAAATCTGCTCCATCGAAATACCACAAATCTTCATTTTCAATGAAAAAAAGTACACCGTCCATGTTTGTTTCAGCGGCAGGATTTTCCGGTTTCTCATTGGCAACACCGAGCGAAAATCCTGGCTGGTGACCGCCGATACCTCCATAACGTACAAAAAAACGAACATGATCATTTTCCTGCAACTCCAATTCATCTACATACCATTGTGCTGCCGAATCCGACATTTGCAACTTCATAACAAACAACTCCTTTCCTCTACCATATCATATATATGGACTTCAGCACCTGCTGTAAAACTTCTTTTCCAATTTTGAAGCCCTTTGTAGAATATTGGATAAATGGAAGGAAATAAAGCGGAAAATGGAGAAATACTTTAAGAACAGATTTATTCGTCCTGTCTGATCCTGCTTTGTAAAGTTGAAAAACATACTAGTCATGTTGCCTGTCTTTCCACTATGCTTTAAGAAATAAATGAGCGAGAAGAAGGTGGCGTTTATTTTTGAACTCTCTTTATTGCAATGGATGATTGTCATTCTTTGTGCGCTTTTCATCGGTTTTGCCAAAGCTGGAATTCCCAGTTTAGGAATCTTGGTTGTAACCGTTATGATGTTTGTGTTTCCTGCTAAACAATCTGTTGGTATCCTGGTTCCGATGTTGATTATCGGGGATATTTTCGCTGTTACGTACTACAGGAGAAACGTTGTTTGGAAGTACTTGCTTTCCCTACTCCCATGGGTAATGGCAGGGATTTTGTCAGGGTATTTTGTCCTGGATTACATCAATAGCGATCAACTAAAACCGTTGATTGGCGTAATCGTTCTTTCCATGGTGATTTTGCATCTTTTCCAAAGTAAAATGGGGGAAAAATTCAATCAAATGCTGCCTGAATCGAAATGGTTTACGATATTTATGGGGATGCTGGGAGGATTCACAACCATGGTTGGAAATGCGGCTGGGGGTGTAATGGCTGTTTATTTATTGGTGAAGGGTCTGCCGAAGCAGGAATTCATTGGAACAGGGGCTTGGTTTTTTCTAATTGTCAATCTTATCAAGATCCCTTTTTATATATCTTTAGGTTTAATAACAATCAACTCGGCACTTTTCAATTTATGGATGGCAGCAGCAATTATTGTCGGTGCATTTTTAGGTGTTTATTTAATAAAGCTAATTCCCCAGAAAACCTTTCAATTTCTCGTCTTGTGTTTTGCCGGTCTTGGAGCGGTTCGCTTGCTGTTTTAAAAGCCGGGAAGCGAAACAGAATTAACCGGTATTTATATTAAAAGGAGCAGTTTAGGATGCCTTTTCGAAATTATCGTGGAAGCAATTATGTTATTAAAAAAGAAGGAAAAGGAAAACCGGTGATTTTTTTACCGGCAGCAGGTTTTACAGGAATAGAAGGGTTGAATATTGCAGAAACACTTGCTCCATCATGTTCTACCCATCTGCTGGATCTTCCTGGATATGGGCAAAGTGCTGGCATTATGGAAAAATGTACATCTAAACAGCTGGCAGACTGGCTGAAGTTTTATCTGGATCATCAAAACATCCAGACAGCAGATCTTGTAGGCCATTCGCTGGGTGGAGCAATTGCTTTATCATTCTCTGTTCACTATCCAGAGAGAGTAAAACAGCTTATTTTATTGGATGTTGGTCATAAACCTTTTCCCCGAATACCTTTCCAAGAATTCGGACCATTCGCCATTCTCTTTCCAGTTTTAAATTTGGGCTACCATATTGCAGGCAGAACGTTTTTGAAAAGACTGACAGGGGTTTTCTCCGACGGCAGTCAAAATGAGAAAAAGGAAGAAGCCAGGATAGAGCAGTTTTGTGAGATTGTCGGTATCGATAACAGCAAATATGTCCGGGAGGCTTTTCAGCAATCCCCTCAGCTGACGGCTACCGGATTAAACCTGCTGTTCGGTTATTATAATTTAAATCTTCCTGAGTTGACGAAGAAATTGACCGTACCGACTACTCTTCTATACGGGACGTTTAAAAACCGAAATGAGAAGGAATATAAATGGACAAAAAGAGGAATCAAAAAGCTTCAAAAATACAAAGAACTTCCGATTGAATACGTTCCCGTTGATAGCGGGCATTACGTACACTGGAGCAGTGATACGGTGCTCCGCAAAATTTCTGATGTCTTGGGAGAACCGTATAAAGTGGGCAGTTTGTAGAAGCATTCGGGATGGATTGTTTTGTTATTTTAAAGGGCAAAACAAATTCATTCTCTCAGAAATAAGAGAATGAAAAAACCTCCGCAAACGGGAGGTCAATGTTTCTTTCTGCTATGTTTTTCGGGAACTGGATCAAAACCACCGGGGTGAAAAGGGTGGCATTTCAACAATCTTTTTATCGTTAAAAAGCCCCCTTTGATAAGACCAAACCGCTCGAGTGATTCCAAACCGTATTGCGAACAAGTAGGATAGAAACGGCAGGTCGGTGGTTTTATCGGACTGATTACCTTCTGATAAACTTTAATAAAAAAGATAAACAATCGTTTCATTGTTACCCCTGAATATCTTTGGTTTTGTCATAGGTTAACGACGCTATCGCATCGTGTAAATGGATTGATTCCTCGTTTCGACAGGAAATCGTGAATTTGTCCACAAAGGGAAGCTCGTACAGATCTGCTGCTACTAGTCTTACGATATCCTCCACGAAGCGCGGATTTTCGTACGCTTGTTCTGTCACCATCTTTTCATCGGGACGCTTTAACACAGGGTGGATTCTCGCACTGGCATTGCTTTCGGCAGCTTCTAACAACGCTTCTTTCCAGTCTGTTTGACTTTCATCAAATGATTCCGATAGAACAGCACTCATTTCTACACGGCCGCGTTGGTTATGGGCACTATACTCACTTATCTCTTTCGAGCATGGGCAAAGCGTCGTAATGGTGCCAGCCAAAGATACCTCAACGTGATGGCCAGTTTCCTGATCGTATATAACTTTTATACCTGCATCGGCATGATTTAGTCCGGATAGTTCCGAAGAAGGTCCCTTCCGTTCAAAAAACCAAGGGAATTGAACTTCCATTTGGGCATCCTTTTGTTTTAATCTGGTTGCTAAGTCCTTAGTAAATGTTTTTAACGTCTGGATATCGAGTGTGTAATTATTTTGGTAATATGCATCAAGCTGTTCCGTAAAACGGCTCATGTTCGTTCCTTTACTGTCCTTGTCGATACGGGAGGTGAATCGGAAAGTACCAATGGTTGTCTGGTTGTTTGGTCTTAATTGGCTGGAAATATTAATAGGATTTTTAACATTGGCAATCCCGACCGCATCTATATCAAACAAAAAGTCCTTTTTAGAATTTTGAAGGTCAGCCATTTTTTCTTTTTCGACCGGTTTGGTTTTCGGTCCAGGTTCAACAGATCCGAATAATTTATGTCGTTCAGCCTTGCTTGGCAATGTCTTTTTGGTTCTCAATTCTGTATTGTTCATAGCAGTGGCTCCTTTCAACCATTTCAGCTAACAAAAGTATAGTAAATGGAGGGTGATTATTCAATTTTTCAGCTTGTAAGCAGAATAATTTTAAAGTTTTTATTAGGATGTAATAATTATAAATAATAGGGCTGACAATATGGGAAAAGGACCCGGCTGACGCCTGATCCTTTCTGTAGTTACATCCAGGTGATTTTTGGCTCGGTTTTATTAATGATTCGTTTTATGTTGGCCCTATGCCGGTAAAAAACAAAGAGCGTCAACAAGGAAGTCACAATGAACAAACCTGTTTCTTGTAAGAAGATTGTGACCGTAACAGTTACGATTCCGGTAATCATCGATGAAAGGGATACATATTTCGTCAAATAAAGGCTCACGAAAAATGTGGCCAGCATGATGAGAAATAATAAAGGATTTACTCCTAAGATCACACCGCCTGAAGTAGCGACTGCCTTGCCGCCCTTGAATTTCGCGAAGACAGGATACATGTGGCCGATTACCGCAAATATGCCGATGATCAGTGCGTTTAAATGATCTGCAAAGACTACTGGGAGTATAACCGCCAAGGTCCCCTTCAAAATATCGCAGACTGTTACTAGAAGGCCGGCTTTGAAGCCAAGTACCCGAAAAGAATTGGTCCCGCCGAGATTTCCGCTCCCATGCTGGCGGATATCGATTTTGTAGCCGAGTTTACCGACAATTAGCCCAAATGGAATCGATCCGATAAGATAAGCAATAACTGCAAAAATAACATAATCCATAAACAAAACTCCTTTTTCAATGGCCAGCTTGTAATTCTATTTTATCATGAAGGGGAAGCAGTTACATCAGAAACTTTGGCTTTTATTTTTTCATGACTTGCCCCAAGATTTGTTTCCAAACATACTCACATGGGTAAAGCCGAATTAACTACTAATTTAGCAAGGGAGAAAGCGATGATTCAATTTGAAAATGTATCCAAAATATATTCAGACGGTACCGAAGCAGTCAAACGGTTGAATTTAACGGTGGAAAAAGGGGAATTACTCACCCTTATCGGTCCCAGCGGATGCGGGAAAACAACAACCATGAAGATGATCAACCGACTGATCGAACCAACTTCTGGAACCATCCGCATACATAACCAGGATGTCTTGGACTACAACATTCACGAGCTCCGCTGGAACATCGGATATGTGCTGCAGGAAATTGCACTATTTCCGCATATGACAATAGAAGAGAACATAACGATTGTTCCGGAAATGAAAAAATGGAATAAGCAGGAAATCGGGCGCAGGGTCGATCAATTGATGAAAATGGTTGGACTCGATCCTGAAAAATTTAAAAATAGAAGACCGAATGAACTTTCCGGCGGACAACAACAGCGTGTAGGCGTGCTGAGAGCGCTCGCTGCTGATCCGGATATCCTATTGATGGATGAACCATTCAGTGCCTTAGATCCTATAACGAGAGAACAGCTGCAAAAAGATATTCGGGCCCTTCAAAAGGAAATCCAGAAAACGATTGTGTTTGTGACTCATGATATTGATGAGGCCATGGCTCTTGGAGATCGGGTATGCCTGATGAAAGACGGTGAAATTGTTCAGGTGGACAAGCCACAGCAGTTGATTCTACAGCCGAATACAGAGTTTGTAAGGGATTTTATCGGTGAAAAGAAATCTCCTTGGCAAACTGCTGTGGATGTGATCATGGACCAGTCTAAAAGCAGCGTGATATCCCATCTGCAATTCGAGCGGAAAAACTTCAATCCCAATGGCGTTTACATCATCGTAGATGATAACAATCAATATCTGGGAACATACAAAGACGGACAAAAGCTAGAGCATCCGGAGTTGCCTAACGATATACAATTAGTCCATACGACTGAAATCTTTTTAAGAAACGAGATTGACATATTGCCGGTCGTAAAACACAACAAGGTAATTGGGACGCTATCCTATGGGGATATTGTCCATTACTTGGATAGTAAGACAAAAATGGAAAACGGGGTGGTGCAATAATGGATCAGTTTTTGGAAGTTTTCCATTCTCGTCATTCCATGCTATGGGAAAAGATTTGGGAGCATTTGCAAATATCGGTTATTTCCTTGTTGATAGCTGTTGTCATAGCTGTACCGCTTGGAATTGCACTGACAAGGCTGAAGAAAATCGCTGAACCGATTATTGGTATTACTGCTGTGTTGCAAACAATACCCAGCCTGGCAGTATTGGCTTTTTTAATCCCATTTTTAGGGATTGGCAGACAGCCCGCTATTGTGGCATTGATCGCATACGGACTATTGCCGATTTTAAGGAATACATATACCGGAATCAAAGAAGTTGATCCGGCTTTGAAGGAAGCAGCAACAGGGATGGGGATGAATACTTTTCGGCGTTTGTCTAAAGTAGAATTGCCCCTGGCAATGCCGGTTATTATGGCAGGAATCCGAACATCAATGGTTTTGATCGTCGGGACTACCACCATTGCAGCCTTGATAGGGGCAGGAGGACTTGGCGAGCTGATCTTGCTGGGAATCGACCGGGGTGGAGAAATCAACCTGATTTTATTAGGAGCCATTCCTGCTGCTTTATTAGCTATTTTGCTTGATTTTATTTTACGGATAGTTGAACGTTATTCAGCTAAGTCTGGCTTTCAATCTTTAGCTGCTGTTCTGGTGGCAGCAGTCTTAATAATAGTAGGTCCCCTGTTGGCGGGAAAAATGACACAAGAGCAAACAGATTTGATTATCGGCGGGAAGTTGAATGCCGAACCTTCCATTTTGATTAATATGTATAAAATTCTTATTGAAGAAGAAACTGATTTGAACGTGAAGCTGGAAGAAGGGCTTGGCAAAACCTCCTTTGTGTTTAGCGCTTTGCAAGAAGGGAGTATAGATATCTATCCCGAATTTACAGGCACTGCGATTGTTACCCATTTGGAAGAGCAGGCAGTAAGTAACGATGCAAGAGAAGTATATGAACAGGCGAAGAAGGGGATGCAGGATACGTACGATATGGCGTTTTTGGAGCCGATGGCTTATAACAACACTTATACTATAGCAACAACTCGTGAATTTGCGGAAGAAAATGGGTTAGAAACCATCAGTGATCTGAATTCTATCGATGATGATATCACCGCCGGATTCACGCTGGAATTCAATGACCGCGAGGATGGTTATCAAGGAATCAAGGAACTCTATGGAATTGAATTTGGTGATGTGAGAACCATGGAACCAGGTATTCGCCAGGAAGCGATAGACAGTGGACAGGTTGATCTCATTGATGCTTATTCAACAGATAGCTATATGGTGGAATTAAATTTAACCTCCTTGAAAGATGATAAACAGCTGTTTCCACCATACCAAGGGGCACCTTTGATGAGGCGGGAGACGCTTGACCGCTATCCGGAGCTTGAAAATATCTTGAACCAGCTTGGCGGTAAGATTACAGATGAACAGATGAGGGAAATGAATTATCAAGTTGATTATGAAGATAAAAGTTATGAGGAAGTGGCACGCAATTTCCTGAAGGAACAAGGATTGATCCAATAAAGAAAGGAGACAGATCATGGCATACCAAGCACCAGGTAAACAAGAGATGAAAAGCGTATTGGAGGAGGCAAAGACCATTGCTGTAGTTGGCCTGTCAGACAAGCGGGAAAGAACTTCTTATCAAATTGCCAAGGCAATGCAGGATGCGGGTTACCGAATTATTCCGGTCAATCCGGAAATAGACGAAACACTTGGTGAAAAGGCTTATGACTCATTAACGGAAGTAGAGGAGGACTTCGATATCATCAATGTTTTCCGCCGCTCGGAATACCTTGAAGATATAGCGAAGCAGGCAGTTGAAACAAACGCCAAAGTATTTTGGGCGCAGCAAGGTGTGTTCAATGAGAAGGCATACGAATTCTTAAAAGAAAACGGATTTACCGTTATTATGGATATGTGTATCAAGGTGGCGCATTCGATAACAATCGGAAAATAGCTCTTACCTTACCATTCCCCCTCAATAGGGGGTTTTTTTCTGGAATCTTAAATTGTTCCAATAATTTTCTTATTTTGCTTGCGGTGCATTAAGGGTACAACAGTCCCTTTTCCTCAAGAAAGACGAGGAAAACGTGGACAAGGCAAGCTTTATAGATGCTTACTTCTCTTCTGGTCAACATGTAATTCATGCATCGGGGATTGACTTTCTAGATACTTTTTCCTTAGGATATAAAAGAGAATGAAGGGGTATTTCCTTCTTGTCCGTTTGCGTATCCTGAAAAAAAGGCTAAAATAAGAAATGCACTTAAAATTTCCTTATGAAAAAGTAATACCAGAAAATCGGACAAGGGCGATTTTCTAAGCAATTGTTTACAGAAGCAAACATTTGTTCTATTATGATGCAAAGAGAGTAGTTTGAAAGGAGCCGGTGTTCGATTGGTAAAAGAATCTATGCAATATTCGGATGATTCCATACAAGTCCTGGAGGGCTTGGAGGCTGTTAGGAAAAGACCGGGAATGTATATCGGAAGTACTGATTCCCGAGGCCTTCATCACCTCGTTTATGAAATCGTCGACAATGCTGTCGATGAAGTACTGGCAGGCTATGGCGATCAAATCCGAGTAACCATACATCAAGACAATAGTATTTCCGTAGAAGATAAAGGGAGAGGCATGCCGACCGGAATGCATAAAACCGGCAGGCCGACACCCGAGGTCATTTTCACCGTACTACACGCTGGCGGAAAATTCGGTCAGGGCGGTTATAAGACAAGCGGCGGGCTGCATGGCGTTGGTGCTTCGGTAGTCAATGCTTTATCCGAGTGGCTCGAAGTGACGATTTACCGAGATGGAAGCATTTATACCCAGCGCTTTGAAAATGGTGGAGTACCTGTTACTTCTCTCGAGAAAAAAGGCGCAACACGAAAAACAGGCACGACGATTCATTTCAAACCGGATCCGACTGTTTTTACTTCGACGACTTATCAATTCGAAATGTTGTCTGAACGGCTGCGCGAAGCAGCGTTTTTGTTAAAAGGATTGCAAATCGACATTTTCGACAAGCGCAGCGGAGAACAGGAATCCTACCAATATCCGGATGGTTTGGAGTCATTTGTGGCTTATTTAAATGAGGAAAAGGATACATTGCACCCGGTAGTATCCTTCGAAGGAGAACAGCAAGACATCGAAATTGATTTTGCCTTTCAATTTAATGATGGCTTTGCCGAAAGCATGCTGTCTTTTGTCAACAATGTCAGAACCAAAGATGGCGGGACGCATGAGTCGGGCGCAAGAACGGCTATTACTCGTGTTTTTAATGAATATGCCAGGAAAAACAGTTTATTAAAAGAAAAAGATAAAAATCTTGAAGGAAACGATATAAGAGAAGGCTTTACTGCCGTCGTATCGGTAAGAATACCGGAGGACAAGCTCCAATTTGAAGGGCAGACCAAAGGAAAATTGGGAACGGCAGAAGCAAGATCTGCCGTCGATGCCGTGGTTTCAGAAAAGCTTTCCTATTTTCTCGAAGAAAATGCGGATATAGCAGGGATGCTCATAAAAAAAGCAATTCGTGCCAAAGAAGCGAGAGAAGCAGCACGAAAAGCGCGGGAAGAAGCAAGAACGGGCAAAAAGAAAAAACGTAAAGATGCTTTGTTAAGTGGTAAATTGACGCCTGCTCAATCGAAAAACGCTGCCAAAAATGAGTTGTATCTTGTAGAGGGTGATTCTGCCGGTGGATCGGCGAAGCAGGGAAGGGATCGTAAATTCCAAGCCGTTTTACCGTTACGTGGAAAGGTTATCAATACAGAAAAAGCCAAGCTTGCCGATGTGTTTAAAAATGAAGAAATCTCCACGATTATCCATACAATCGGCGCAGGGGTTGGTGGCGATTTTAATTTGGAAGATGTCCAATATGATAAAATAGTCATCATGACGGACGCAGATACGGACGGAGCTCACATCCAGGTCTTGCTCTTAACCTTCTTCTATCGTTATATGCGGCCGCTTATCGAAGCAGGAAAAGTTTATATTGCCCTTCCTCCGTTGTATAAAATTTCCAAGGGGAAAGGCAAGAAGGAAACCGTTCGGTATGCATGGGACGAAGAAGAGATGAAAGCAGCGGCAAAAGAACTGAAAAACGGGTATATTTTACAGAGATACAAAGGACTAGGCGAGATGAATGCGGATCAGCTATGGGAAACGACAATGAACCCGGAAACCAGGACATTGATCCGGGTGACGATCGAAGATCTTACGAGAGCGGAACGAAGAGTGACAACGCTTATGGGAGACAAAGTCGAACCACGCAGAAAATGGATTGAGTCCCATGTTGAATTTGGTCTCGAGGAAGAAAGTAATATATTGGAAAACGAAAATATTCATACGTAAAACCAGTCGTTTGAAACGGGGGGAGCCTACTTGGCTGAAACAGAACAATATTTAGATTTACCCTTGGAAGATGTAATCGGGGACCGGTTTGGAAGGTATAGTAAATATATTATCCAAGACCGGGCGCTCCCTGACGCAAGGGATGGATTGAAACCAGTACAAAGAAGAATCCTTTATGCCATGCATGAAGAAAGGAATACCCATGAGAAACCGTTCCGTAAATCGGCAAAAACCGTAGGAACGGTAATTGGTAATTATCATCCGCACGGAGACAGCTCTGTCTACGAAGCGATGGTTAGATTAAGCCAGGAATGGAAAGTACGCAACGTGTTGGTGGAAATGCACGGGAACAACGGAAGTGTTGATGGAGACCCGCCAGCAGCGATGCGTTATACAGAGGCAAGACTTTCGAGCATTGCGTCTGAATTGATACGGGGCATCGAAAAAGAGACTGTAGAATTTGTACCGAACTTCGACGACACTATCAACGAGCCGGTCGTCCTGCCGGCCAAGTTTCCTAATTTACTTGTAAATGGTTCTACCGGAATATCTTCCGGATATGCCACCGAGATACCCCCGCATAATCTGGGGGAAATTATTGATGCGGTCATCCGAAAAATCGATAATCCCTCGGTGACAGTGGATGAATTGATGCAAGTAATCAAAGGTCCTGATTTTCCTACTGGCGGTATCATACAAGGTGTAGAAGGCTTGAAGAAAGCGTATGAAACAGGCAAGGGTAAAATAATTGTCCGCGGCAGGGCTGCTATTGAAAAGCTAAGGACCAGCCGGGAACAAATTGTCATCGATGAAATACCATATGAAGTTAACAAAGCCAGCCTGGTAAAACGGATGGATGAATTACGAATCGATAAAAAAGTAGAAGGGATAGCAGAGGTACGGGATGAAACGGACCGTACTGGCCTTCGTATCGTGGTTGAATTGAAAAAAGACGCCGATAGTGAAGGGATTCTTCACTATTTATATAAAAACACCGATTTGCAAATCTCTTATCATTTCAATATGGTTGCAATCAAGGACAAAACGCCAAAACAGCTAAACTTGCCCATGATGCTTGAGGCTTATATCGATCACCAGAAAGATGTGGTCACCAGGCAGTCCCAGTTTGATTTGCGCAAAGCGAAAGAACGGTCGCATATCGTGGAGGGGCTGATCAAAGCCATATCGATACTCGATGAATTGATTGCGACGATCCGGGCGTCAAAAGACAAACAGGATGCCAAAGCACGGATTATGCAGGCGTATGATTTTTCTGAAGCACAAGCAGAGGCGATCGTGAATTTGCAGCTTTATCGGCTCACCAACACAGATATCACCTCTCTAGAGAAAGAAGCAGATGAATTAAGAAGCAAAATTAAAGAATTGGAAGAAATTTTGGCAAACGAAAAAAGACTGTTGAAAGTAATAAAAGATGATTTAAAGGGCTTAAAGAAAAAATATGCCGACCAGCGAAAAACGGTTATTCAACAGGAAATTGAAGAGTTGAAAATCAATTTGGAAGTGATGGTAGCTAGTGAAGATGTCCTAGTTTCTGTGACCAAAGACGGTTATATTAAACGGACAAGCCTCCGTTCTTATGCCGCATCGAATGGAGAGGATCTGGCCATAAAAGAGGAAGATCATCTTATTGCATTGCAAGAAATCAACACTACGGACAAATTACTGTTGTTTACAAACAAAGGAAGATATTTGTATTTGCCGGTCCATGAACTTCCGGATATTCGCTGGAAAGACCTCGGGCAGCATATTTCGAACATTGTTTCCATCCAGAAGGATGAAACGCTTGTTAAAGCCATTCCTATACGGGAATTCAACTCTGACCAGTATCTTGTATTTTTTACGAAAAACGGCATGGTCAAGCGAAGCGAGCTCAAATTATACGAAGCGCAACGCTATTCCAAAGCTCTTGTAGCTGTTAACCTGAAAGGTGACGATATTGTACAGAGTGTCCACCTTACGGATGGCAAGGCAAATATTTTTGTTGCTTCAAACAAAGGTTACGGTCTCTGGTTTGAAGAGCAGGAAGTTTCACCGGTAGGCCAGCGGGCTGCTGGTGTAAAAGCAATGCAATTGAAAAAAGATGAGTTTGTAGTAGGCGGGGAAGTCTTTTCACCAGAGAGTGAACCCAATATCGTTCTTTTAACCCAACGTGGTGCCTGCAAAAGAATGAAATTATCTGAATTTGAACCTGGAGGCCGTGCTAAAAGAGGATTGGTCATGCTTCGCGAATTAAAGCGAAAGCCACATCGGATTGTTGGTTTTTACCTTGTTCATGAAAACGAAAAATTACAATTCAAGACAACAACAGGCTCCATTCATTCTGTATTACCGCTTGACCTTCCGAAGAGTGATCGGTACAGCAACGGATCTTATGTGGTCGATTCGGACCAACAAGGTGAAGTAATGGAAGTTTGGACGACGGCCAATTATGAACAGCCATTTTCAGAAGAAGATAAACCATAATAATATTATGTAAACAAATAATCGATACACAAAGTATTCAATCATCAGCATTTTATTTTATGCTGATGATTTTTCTATCAAGTCCTGATTTATTTTCCATCTGTATAAGAAATCGAATTTAGCTTGCCTAATAAGTTCGTCTGGGTTAGGGAAAAGATAATTGTTTTTTTACAAATTTATGATAAAATGCTAACTGTGAGGAGGTGGAACGCCCCTCATCTTTTTGCCCATTACAGCAGCAATTCCTCATCACTTTAATTACTCACCTTAGATTAACTTGCCGCCTTTTCGTCATTTTTTTTAACCACTTCAGTAAGCGCTTACAAAATTCGGAGGAAAACGAAAGTTTACGCAGCTCTTTGAGAAAAAGGGGGAAACTGGATGAATTTTGATTTAACAGAAGAACAACAAATGACGCAGAAAATGGTACGTGATTTTGCGCAGTCTGTGATCGCTCCGCGGGCAGAGGAAATTGATAGCTCTGCTGTTTTTCCGGAGGATATTTTCGAAGAACTGGGAAAATTGGGTCTAATGGGCATCCCTTTTCCAGAAAAATACGGTGGAGTAGGAGGAGGCACGGTTACTTATTCACTCGCTGTGGAGGAAATCGGCCGTGTGTGCGGCAGTACGGGTTTAAGTTATGCTGCAGCAGTGTCCCTGGGTGCGAGTCCTATTTTTTATTTTGGTTCTGAAGAACAGAAAGAAAAATACTTAACGCCTTTGGCAGCCGGTAAGAAACTGGGCTCCTTTGGTTTGACAGAGCCCAACGCAGGTTCAGATGCCGGCGGAACCCAGACGACTGCGGTTGCAACCGGTGACAGCTACGTGATCAATGGAGAAAAATGCTTTATCACCAATGCTTCCTATGCAAGCACGATTATTGTAACTGCCGTAACAGGCAAGGAAGACAACGGCAAAAATATAATCTCTGCTTTTATAATTCCGGCAGATACACCGGGACTTACCATCACGAGCAATTACCAAAAACTTGGTGTTCGTGGTTCCAATACAGCCGCTATCATTTTGGAGAACGTGGAAATACCGGCTGATCATTTATTGGGAGATCCGGAAAAGGGGTTTAAACAATTTCTATATACTTTGGATGGGGGAAGAATTTCGATAGCAGCTTTAGCCTTGGGAATCGCCCAGGCTTCCCTGGATAAGGCGCTTGATTATGCAAAAGAGAGAAAGCAGTTCGGAAAGCCGATATCCTCCTTTCAAGCGATCCAATTCAAATTGGCGGATATGGCGATGGAAATAGAGCTGGCAAGAGGAATGGTACGTAAAGCGGCATGGCTGAAAGATCAAAACCGCCCATTCGCGAAAGAGGCCGCTTTTGCCAAGCTGTATGCCAGCGAAACTGCCACACGTGCAGCAAACCAGGCTATACAAATCCTTGGAGGGTATGGTTACATGCAGGAATATCAAGTGGAACGTTATCTTCGAGATGCAAAACTGATGGAAATCGGTGAAGGTACATCGGAAATACAGCGGCTGGTTATTGCACGGCAGTTAGGATGCTGAGTGAATCGTCATTTCGGGAGGGATAATATGTTCCAAAAAATATTGATTGCCAATCGCGGTGAAATTGCAGCCAGGATAATCAGGTCATGTAAAAAATTAGGGATTAAGTCGGTAGCGGTATTTTCAGAAGCCGACAGACAATCGTTGTTTGTCGAAATGGCCGATGAAAGCTACTTTATCGGACCATCTCCCGTCAGTAAAAGCTATATGAACATAGAAAAAGTGATAGAAGCGGCCAAAAGCACTGGTGCCGAAGCAATCCATCCTGGATATGGGCTGTTGAGTGAGCAAGCGGCCTTTGCGGAAGCATGTGAGAAAGAAGGGATTGCGTTTATCGGTCCGAAATCTGCCGTCATCGATAATATGGGCAGCAAGGTAATGGCGAGACAAACCATGGAGGCTGCAGGTATTCCGATCATACCCGGAAGCAAGGCACCAGTTTCCTCTGAGGAGGAAGCTGCAGCAATCGCCGAAAGAATCGGCTATCCGGTGATGATCAAAGCATCGGCAGGAGGCGGGGGAATCGGAATGGTTCTCGCAGAAAAGGAAGAAACGTTAAAAGCGAAGTTCCAGGATACCAGTAAGCGGGCTGCTATGCTGTTTGGAGATGGAACCATGTTTATAGAAAAGGTGATTGCAGGTGCCAGGCATATTGAGGTTCAGATTCTTGCAGATACTTACGGGAATGTTGTCCATTTATTTGAACGAGAATGCTCGATTCAACGTCGCCACCAGAAAGTGATTGAAGAAGCCCCGTCCGTTTCGGTTCCTCAAGCAGTAAGAGAAAAACTGGGGATGGCAGCTATAAAAGCCGCCCGATCGATTGGCTATGAAAACGCAGGAACAATCGAGTTCCTGATGGATGAAAACCTAAACTTTTATTTTCTTGAAATGAACACGCGTCTCCAGGTAGAACATCCAGTTACAGAAGAAATAACCGGAGTGGATATTGTTGAGGAGCAGATTAAAATAGCAGCTGGAAACAAGCTTGACATAAGCCAAGATAATATGGAAATGGCGGGTCACGCGATTGAAACGAGAATTTATGCAGAAGATCCATCGACCTTTTATCCGTCTCCAGGACGTATCACCAATTTAAAGTTGCCAGAAGGAGAAGGGATCAGGCATGAATTGGCCGTAAAAGCCGAAACCGTCGTTACACCGTATTATGATCCGATGATCGGCAAACTCATCGTATCAGCTTCTAATCGAATGGAAGCAATCAAGTTGTTGAGGGAGGCCTTGGATCAATACCAGGTAGAAGGGATAAAAACCAACATACCGCTACTAAAGAAAATAGTTTGTCACGAGCAATTTCAAAAGGGAAATACACAAACTAGTTTCATAGAGGAATATTGCCTGAACCGTTTTGACAATCACAAGGAAAAGGAGAAAAGCAAATGACAGAAATTCAAGCAACAATGGCAGGTAGTGTGTGGAAAATCATCGCAGAAAATGGAAAAACCGTTACATCGGGGGAAGATATTGCCATTATGGAGTCGATGAAAATGGAAATACCCATAACGAGCACTGCAGATGGTGTCCTGAAAGAATGGAAAGTAGCAGAGGGAGACTTCGTCGATGAGGGAGATACGATTGCTATCATCGATTAACCGAAATGCCGGGAGGGTGCAGGATGAGAAGTGATATATCTAAACGAATAAACGTAAAGGAAGTCGGTCCGCGTGACGGTCTGCAAAATGAAAAAATCATTCTGCCATCAGATGAGAAAATCCAATGGATCAATGCTTTGTCGAATACGGGCCTTTCTTATATCGAAATAACGTCCTTTGTCCATCCTGATTGGATTCCCCCATTAAGCGATGCGCAAGATGTAGCTGCAGGGATCGAACGTCATCCGGAAGTTACATATGCCGCTTTAGTTCCAAACCAGAGAGGACTGGAACGAGCACTAATGGCGGGAATCGATGAGGCTTCCATATTTATGTCCGCAAGTGAAAGCCACAATCGGAAAAACATTAATAAAACGATAGAAGAGACCTTTCCGGTTTTGCAAGAAGTGGTGAGCACAGCGAAATCAGAGGGGAAAACAGTTCGTGCTTACTTGTCAACTGTATTCGGATGCCCATATGAAGGGCCGGTTGCACTAGAAAAGGTTCTGAATATCTGCGACCGATTGTTTACGATGGGGGTCGATGAATTATCGTTGGGCGACACGATCGGCATTGCTAATCCGCTTCAAGTAGATGAAGTACTAACAAAGCTTCTTCCCCGGTTTAAGGACGGGAAAATTGCCTTACATTTCCATAATACCAGAGGGATGGCTTTAGCAAATGTGTGGTCCGCTTTGCAGCACGGAGTGACAACTTTCGATGCTTCTTTAGGCGGATTGGGCGGCTGCCCTTATGCCAAGGGTGCGTCTGGAAATTTAGCTACGGATGATCTGGTATTCATGCTGGAAGAAATGGGGCTGGATACCGGGATTGACGAGAACAAGTTACGGACAGCAGCAGATTTTATTGAAGAACGTCTTGGCAAACCGCTGCCTAGCCACCAAAGACAGCTGCAAAAATTAAATCAAGGGGGTGCCAGGTTTGCAAAATGATTTGATCAGTCTGCAAAAATTAAATGAAACGATTGCGGTACTAACCCTTAACAGACCAAGCGCGGCCAATTCCTTCTCAACTGAATTACTTCGGGAAATGAATGATGTACTGTCTAAAATTAAGCAAGATCCTTCTTTGCGTTGTTTACTGATCACCGGTGCTGGAGGGAAAGTTTTCTGTGCGGGAGCCGATTTAAAAGAAAGGAGAGAAATGACAGAACAGCAAACGAAAGAAGCGGTACATTTTATCGGCAGTACCCTGTTAAGAATAAGTGAACAGGAAATCCCTACCATAGCGGTTATCAATGGAGCTGCCTTTGGAGGGGGATTAGAACTGGCACTAGCATGTGATTTAAGGCTTGCTGCTTCCCACAGCAAATTGGCATTGACGGAAACCTCCCTCGGAATCATTCCGGGAGCGGGCGGCACGCAGAGATTAAGCCGCCTAATAGGTGTTTCCAGAGCTAAGGAGCTGATTTTCACAGCCAGACCTATTTCAGCAGAAAAAGCGGAGGAAATAGGATTGGTCGATTATGTTCATGAACAAAAAGATTTAATGGTTAAAGCAGAAACGTTAGCGAAAGAAATTGCCAAAAATGCTCCTGTCGCTTTGAAACAGGCCAAACTAGCTATTGATAAAGGTCTGGATATGGAGCTTACAGAAGGTTTGGCATTTGAAAAGCAATGTTACCAACAAACGATAGAGACAAAGGATCGATTGGAGGGACTCCAGGCATTCAAAGAAAAACGGCCAGCAGTATTTATTGGAGAATGAAGAACTGGAGGAATAATCATGGACAAAACCGAAAATAAAACCATACATCCAGACCAGATCAAAAAAGGCGGAGNGAAAAACATTAATAAAACGATAGAAGAGACCTTTCCGGTTTTGCAAGAAGTGGTGAGCACAGCGAAATCAGAGGGGAAAACAGTTCGTGCTTACTTGTCAACTGTATTCGGATGCCCATATGAAGGGCCGGTTGCACTAGAAAAGGTTCTGAATATCTGCGACCGATTGTTTACGATGGGGGTCGATGAATTATCGTTGGGCGACACGATCGGCATTGCTAATCCGCTTCAAGTAGATGAAGTACTAACAAAGCTTCTTCCCCGGTTTAAGGACGGGAAAATTGCCTTACATTTCCATAATACCAGAGGGATGGCTTTAGCAAATGTGTGGTCCGCTTTGCAGCACGGAGTGACAACTTTCGATGCTTCTTTAGGCGGATTGGGCGGCTGCCCTTATGCCAAGGGTGCGTCTGGAAATTTAGCTACGGATGATCTGGTATTCATGCTGGAAGAAATGGGGCTGGATACCGGGATTGACGAGAACAAGTTACGGACAGCAGCAGATTTTATTGAAGAACGTCTTGGCAAACCGCTGCCTAGCCACCAAAGACAGCTGCAAAAATTAAATCAAGGGGGTGCCAGGTTTGCAAAATGATTTGATCAGTCTGCAAAAATTAAATGAAACGATTGCGGTACTAACCCTTAACAGACCAAGCGCGGCCAATTCCTTCTCAACTGAATTACTTCGGGAAATGAATGATGTACTGTCTAAAATTAAGCAAGATCCTTCTTTGCGTTGTTTACTGATCACCGGTGCTGGAGGGAAAGTTTTCTGTGCGGGAGCCGATTTAAAAGAAAGGAGAGAAATGACAGAACAGCAAACGAAAGAAGCGGTACATTTTATCGGCAGTACCCTGTTAAGAATAAGTGAACAGGAAATCCCTACCATAGCGGTTATCAATGGAGCTGCCTTTGGAGGGGGATTAGAACTGGCACTAGCATGTGATTTAAGGCTTGCTGCTTCCCACAGCAAATTGGCATTGACGGAAACCTCCCTCGGAATCATTCCGGGAGCGGGCGGCACGCAGAGATTAAGCCGCCTAATAGGTGTTTCCAGAGCTAAGGAGCTGATTTTCACAGCCAGACCTATTTCAGCAGAAAAAGCGGAGGAAATAGGATTGGTCGATTATGTTCATGAACAAAAAGATTTAATGGTTAAAGCAGAAACGTTAGCGAAAGAAATTGCCAAAAATGCTCCTGTCGCTTTGAAACAGGCCAAACTAGCTATTGATAAAGGTCTGGATATGGAGCTTACAGAAGGTTTGGCATTTGAAAAGCAATGTTACCAACAAACGATAGAGACAAAGGATCGATTGGAGGGACTCCAGGCATTCAAAGAAAAACGGCCAGCAGTATTTATTGGAGAATGAAGAACTGGAGGAATAATCATGGACAAAACCGAAAATAAAACCATACATCCAGACCAGATCAAAAAAGGCGGAGCAGAGAAATATCATGAAAAAAACATGGATAAAGGAAAATTATTCGTAAGAGACCGTCTGAAACAACTTTTTGATGATGACATTGAATTAGAGGATGGTTTGTTTGCCAATTGTCTGGACCAAACGCTGCCTGCCGATGGCGTGGTTACCGGGATTGGAAGAATCAATGGCAGCACGGTCTGTGTCATGGCCAATGATTCCACTGTCAAAGCGGGTTCCTGGGGCGCTAAGACCGTTGAAAAGATTATTAGAATACAAGAAACGGCCGCAAAGTTAAATGTGCCGATGGTCTATTTGGTAGATTCGGCCGGTGCGCGGATTACGGATCAAATTGAGATGTTTCCTGGAAAACGAGGGGCTGGCCGTATTTTTCACAATCAAATTAAACTTTCCGGAAGGGTTCCGCAAGTCTGTTTGTTATTTGGACCTTCTGCAGCCGGAGGGGCATACATACCGGCTTTCTGCGATATTGTGGTTATGGTAGACGGGAATGCATCCATGTATTTGGGGTCGCCACGTATGGCTGAGAAAGTGATTGGGGAAAAGGTTACCTTGGAGGAAATGGGCGGTGCTGCCATGCACTGTACTGTTTCCGGATGTGGAGATGTATTAGCAGGTTCAGAGCAAGAAGCAATTGAGTTTGCAAGATTATACTTGCGTTATTTTCCGGAAAATTATCAGGGACGTCCACCGCGATTAACGGCGGTTCCCCCAAAATCCAGTGAAAAAACAATGGGGGAACTGATACCGGAAAACCAAAACGCCCCTTTTGATATGTATAAGTTGATCGACCATCTTATTGACGAAAATTCCTTTTGTGAAATAAAGCGACTGTTTGCCCCGGAATTAATTACCGGTTTAGCAAGATTAGAGGGGGAGGCAGTCGGTATAATCGCCAACCAGCCGAAAGCGAAGGGCGGAGTGTTATTTCCTGATTCAGCAGATAAAGCGGCTAAATTCATTCAACTCTGTGACGCTTTCCATATTCCTTTGTTGTTTTTGGCCGATATTCCTGGCTTTATGATTGGAACCAAAGTGGAGCGGGCGGGAATTATCAGACATGGTGCCAAAATGCTCGCAGCGATGAGTGAAGCTACGGTGCCGAAAATATCGGTAGTGATTCGAAAAGCATATGGGGCAGGATTATATGCCATGGCGGGACCTGCATTTGAACCACATTGCACATTGGCTCTGCCCACTGCACAAATTGCTGTCATGGGACCGGAAGCTGCTGTCAATGCTGTATATGCCAATAAAATAGCTGAACTGCCGGCAGAAGAAAAAGCAGCGTTCATCCGTGCCAAACAGGAGGAATACAAAGCGAATATCGATATATACCGGCTGGCATCCGAAATGGTAGTGGACGCAGTAATCGAACCGGAGGAACTGAGAGAAGAACTGGTAAGACGATTTGCTTTCTACAGCAGTAAAACGCTACAATTCACCGAAAGAAAACATGGCGTTTATCCTGTTTGATGGAATAATAAAAAAGGGCTTCCCGATAAGTTGTAAAAACTTATGGGCAGCCCTTTTTTATTATTTTTGTCTTAGAGAGGTTATTTCTTCGAGAATATCAGGGTTGACAAGCGCGCTTAAATCACCGGGAGAATCCCCGAGGAAGGCTGTTTTCAAGGCACGTCTCATCACTTTGGCATTCCGTGTTTTGGGTAAATCGGAGAGAAAGTACAGCTGTTTGGGTGCTAGCGCTTTTCCTAAACGGTTTTCTAAATGGAAGAGCAATTCTTCTTTTTGTTGTTCCGTGGGTTGATAGACACTTTGGAGGACAACGAAAGCAGCAGCAGTTTCTCCTTTTATCTTGTCGGGCAAGCCGATTACACCGGCTTCAGCGACGGCAGGATGGCTTACCAGACATGATTCTATTTCTGTGGGTCCGATTCTTTTCCCTGCAATGTTTAGCGTATCATCGGAGCGGCCGGTGATCGTAAAGTATCCATTAGCCTCTTTTTTTACCCAGTCACCGTGAACCCATGTATTTTCCCAGCGATTCCAATAGGTGGCCTCATAGCGTTCGTTATCCTTGTGAAATCCTTTGGTCATCCCTACCCAAGGCTGTTGTAAGACAAGTTCTCCCACTTCTCCGGTAACTGGCAGCCCCTCCTGATCGAATACATTTACGGCCATACCTGGAAGTGCTGCATTGAAATTCGCCGGTTGAATCGGTTTTACTAACACATTCCCCAGGATACCACCTGACGTTTCTGTTCCGCCGGAATAATTGAAAATGGGAATTTTTTGTTTTCCAATTTCTTCAAACAACCAGACCCAAGGCTTTTCATTCCAAGGCTCGCCAGTCGAAGCAAATAACCGTAAACTACTCAATACGTACGACTCCAATGGTTTTGTCCCGTATTGCATCAAGCTTCGGATTAGAGTGGGAGAAATACCTAAATGGGTGATCTGGTGTTCTTCTGTCAGCTGCCAGAGCCGGTCTGGTCCGGGGTAATCAGGGGTGCCTTCAAACAAGACGATTGCAGCTCCGTTCATCAAACCTCCATAAACCAGAAACGGCCCCATCATCCAGCCCATATCCGTCAACCAAAATAATGTGTCCTCTGGCCGAACATCCATGCAAATTCCCGCATCGAATGCTGCTTTAATCGGAAAGCCTGCATGGGTATGAACCGTTCCTTTTGGTTTACCAGTAGTGCCTGATGTGTAAATAATCATGAATGGTTCGTCGCTGTCAGCTTCTACTGCCTTGAAATCACTGTTATCCCGTACCAGGGTATCCCACGAAATATCTCTTCCGCTTTGAAGCGTTTCCAGTCCTCCGATTCTTTCTACAACGATCATTTTTTCAACCGAATTTAATTGATTGGCCGCTTTATCTGCTTCCTGTTTCATATTGACTATCTTTCCACGACGATAATATCCATCGGCAGTCACAACAAATTTTGCTTCGGAAGCTTGCAGGCGAGTGGAAAGAGCATCTGCCTTATATCCAGAAAAAGCCGGAGTAAATACTGCTCCAATTTTGGATATGGCCAGCATCGCAATTACCGTTTCCGGTATCATCGGCATGTATAAAAATATGATATCTCCACGCTTTACACCTAATTGCTTGAAACCGTTTGCTGCTGCATTTGCAGCAGCATTTAATTGTTCGTAAGTATATGCCTTTTTTTCCTGGTTGTCACCTTCCCAAATAAGTGCAGTCCGATGGCGGGAAGACGGGATACCAGCCCACTTTTCTACCGCATTATACGCTGTATTCAACCTGCCGCCTACAAACCAATCGGGATACATCATTCCCTTGGATAAATCCAGTGTTGTGTTTGGATTGGAGAACCATTCGATATCCAATTCTTTTACAGCCTCATACCAAAACCAATCGATTTCTTTTACTGTTTTTTGGTAAAATGAATCATAATCTGAAAATCCCAGCTTCTGCATCCAGCTTCCAAGCCGGGAATTCTGCAGGATTTTTTCCGAAGGCACCCATGCAGCCTTTGTCGTTTTAGCCAAAACAACCGACCTCCCAACAGTGTAAGTGCTTACATTTATATTATACATTAACGGGAAAGGTTTAGCAGGGGGGTAAGAACTCTTTTAAAAAACAGCCGGCAGGAAAGCAAGATGATTCCAACAACTTGCTTTCCATGATACGCTTGAAAAAAAGTGGATAGCGAAGCCCTCCATACAAGAGACCACATTCTGAAGCTAATTAAAAATAGATCGAGGTGTCATGATGCAAATCAACGAATTTATGATCCGGGATGTCGTAAAAATTGAAGAGCATGTTACCGTCAAGGAACTTCTGGAAATTCTTGTCGCAAACAAAATCGGTGGTGTACCTGTCGTTGATAAACAGGGCAACCTGCAAGGGATGATCAGTGATGGGGATGTGATCCGTTTTTTACAACCGCAAGGAAGAACGATATATGACATTTATACCCTGGTTCTGGTAAGTGAACAACAGGATTTGAAAGATAAACTGCAGAGTTCGATCCATTTGCCGGTAGTAGACATGATGAAAAAACAAAAGCTCTACAGCGTTAAGCCGAATGATAAGTTGGAAAAAGCATTAGAGATCTTAGCTGAGCATGGTTTCAAAAAAATCCCGGTAGTAAATGATGCCGGGAGAGTAGTTGGCGTGATCAGCAGAGGAGACTTGATTCGCTATATTTCCAACCAGTTAATCAAAGAATTGGATTAGCTTTTGACACTATTTTTAAAATGATGTGCAGTCACGGTTTAAAAAGAACTTGGACTGTGGATACAAGCATGTTGTACAAATGGACAAGATAAAATCACTTTAATAACTAGAGAAGGATACACACATGAAAAAAGTCACCACAAGCTTTTTAGAATTCAGAGGAAGCCACAGCCAATTCGGTTACGAACAAGGAAAACGGTTGAAAGACTCGGCTTTACAAAAGAATTATGAGCGTGTCAACCAACCAAGGAAAAGACCTAGATATGTTGTCGACTTTGACAAAGCAAGGCGGAATATAAAAGCATTCTCCCCCCATTTGTGGGAGGAGTTAAAAGGACTTTCAGAAGGGCTGGAACTGCCGATGGAGGAGACAGTACGGAATTATAGCGGGTATCAGCAGGAGTGGCACCCATCTGGTTGTTCCATTTTGACTGGTACGGATTACCTGGTTCGTAACTATGATTATCACCCAAAGACATACGAAGGCCGTTTTGTATTGTTTCAACCGAAAGACGGATATGCTACCATTGGCCCCAGTCAAAGAATAACGGGAAGAGCAGATGGTATGAATGAGCACGGCCTCAGTATCGGGTATAATTTTGTACACCGCAGGAAACCAGGGGATGGTTTTATCTGTAACACCATTACACGGACAGTTTTGGAAACTTGCAAAGACAGCGAAGAAGCTGCCGAAATGCTTAAGCGGGTTCCTCACCGGCATTCCTTTAATTATGTCCTGTTTGATAGTACAGCAAATGCAAAAGTGGTCGAAGCAACACCAAGAGGAGTTGTTGTCAAAGATGAACCATTAAGTACGAATCATTTTGATGTATTAACAGAGGAAAATCGGTACCATTTGCAGGATTCAAAACGGAGAAAAGAGCTGTTGTTGGGGGAAAAAGACAAATTAGACTCTGCTTACGAGGCGTTTCGGTTATTCAATGACAAAGACAAAGGGATATTCTCAGAAAAATATAATCAATGGGCTGGCACCCTTCACACCTCCGCTTACATTCCGAAAAAGCTTGGCGTTTGGTTTGCGGTAGGCAGTGACAGGGAACCATTTATGTTATCCTTTAAAGATTGGTTAGAGGGGAAGGATACAAAAATAAAGCATTTATTAGGGTATCTGAATACAAATGAAGAGTTACCGTTCATGGAATTTTAACCCGTCTGGGATTATCCGCTATAGTCAATTTTAGGAATACCGCGTATAATACTCATGTTACAAGAAAAATGATCTTACTAATCGTTGCTTGCACGCAGATGCAAAGGATGTATATAGGAACCATTCCTTCTCTATTTGAATGGGAAGCGTGTAAATCAGTCTTAACGGCACTTCCATACGCTGGTTTGCACTCTTTTCGGCATAAGCAAGCAAGTCCCATGTTTTTTACATAAAGGGCCATTGAAGTGATTTTTCATTAGGGCCGCAGAAAACTTCTTAATCTAGTAAAAGAGGGAGTATAAACATAAATGAACAGCACAGTAAGCCAAGCGACGATACAATATATAGCGGGTTTGTATGCCAAATTTACAGAAGCCGGTCAATCAGATTTAGCAGACAAGGCGCTGGAATTGTTGGAAAAAATAGATACTAGTGAGTTCACCATTTGTTTTGCGGGGCATTTTTCGGCTGGTAAGTCGACGATGATCAACCATTTGCTCGACAGTAATATATTGCCTTCCAGTCCGATACCCACTAGTGCCAATGTGGTAAAAATCCATGCAGGCAATGGAACTGCACGTGTGTTTTTTAAAGAGGAAGCCCCATTGCTGTATAAAGAGCCTTTTGATTTCGAAACGATTCAAGCGCATTGTAAAGATGGTGATTCGATTAAAAAAGTGGAAATAGCCACCCAAAATCAGCATCTGCCGAAAGGGGTTGCATTGCTCGATACGCCGGGGATTGATTCAGTAAACGATGCCGACAGGGTAATTACGGAATCTTCCCTGCATTTAGTTGATGTGCTTTATTATGTCATGGACTATAATCATGTGCAATCTGAAGTCAACCTTTCGTTTATGAAACAAGCCCAGCAAGCAGGAAAACGTGTTTATGTCATCATCAATCAAATTGATAAACACAATGAACGGGAACTGTCCTTCCAACAATTTGAAAATAGCATAGCTTCTGCTTTTAAAAAATGGGAGTTGGAACCTGAAAATATTTTTTATACAAGCTTGAAGGAACCGAAACATCAATTTAATCAATTTCGTCCATTGCAAACAGAAGTACAGCAATTAATGGACAAAAAAAACGAATTGGTATCGGAAACGGTGGAATCTTCCGCTGAAAAACTGGCCTCCGATTATCTCTATACTTTCAAGGAAAAAATTGATCAGGCAAAAGCGGAGTATTACCAGCAATTATATCAATTGGATGACCAAGAAGACGCCGACTCAGTAGAAGAGGTCCAAAAAGAAAAAGAAATGGCAAGACTGGACGCTTTACCGGAACAAGCAGAAAAAGATTTAAAGAAGGCAGTAGAATCAACATTGAAAAATGCCTACCTCATGCCTTTTGATCTTCGCGAACAAGCGGAAGCCTATTTGGAATCGATGCAGCCAAAATTCAAGCCTGGAATCTTTGCCGGCAAGAAAAAAATCGAACAAATACGAGAACAACGTTTGCGAGCGTTTTACGAATCGCTTAACAAAACAATAGAAGCAGCGATTGATTGGAAAATCCGTGATAAAATGCTGGAAACGGTTAAACAGTGGCAAATAAGCGATGCGTCTTTGATGGAATCCATTCAACAATTTACTGTACAATTTCCAAAAAGTCGTTTGACCGAATTGATAAAATCTGGTGCGACGATGAACAGCGAATATTTACTGGTTTATACAGAAGATATCGCTCAAGCCGTCAAGCAGTCTGCCAAACAATTGGCTTTGCCGATAATGGAAGAAGCATCTAACCACATCAGGCAACAAGCAGAATTAGAGAAACGCAGTCTGGAAAAGGTTTTAAAAAGGGCAGAACAATACAGCGAAATAGAAGAAAAGCTTCTTGAATTGGATCAGCGTTTCGAGGAAGAAGAAGCGGATTTCATTCAGATACGGAAGAAACCTTCCTCAGATGACCAGACGTTGAAGACGATGAGACAACGATTGAAGCAGAAAACGGATGCTGCCATATTCCGTGAGTCCAACAGGGAACCTATTAAACAAGAAGAGCCGGCGGTTTCTTCTGAGAAAAAACGAACGGAAGCAGAACATAGGCCGACTGACCACCGGTCGGTAAAGCAAACGGTGGAGTTGGTACAGGAGACAATGAAGGAAATTCGGGGACTAACGGGGTTCAAGTCCATTTATAAAGACTTATCCATTAAGCGGGAAAAGCTGACCAGACGGGATATTACCGTTGCGTTATTCGGAGCATTTAGTGCAGGAAAGTCTTCTTTTGCTAATGTCCTGCTTGGCGAGCGTGTTTTACCTGTGTCACCAAACCCAACTACCGCAGCAATAAATAAAATTTGTCCGCCTACGGAAGCGTTTCCGCACGGAAGTGTAAAGGTAAAATGCAAAAGTGAGCAGGAAATCCTCTCTGAATTGACGGAAATCCTGGACGAAGCTAATTCCAGTGTGCCGAAATTTCAAACATTGGCAGAGGTTGTTGATTGGTTGAAGAAAGACAAGAATGGCCATTTAAACGGTTTAAAGGAAAAGCATCAATCCTTTTTAACTGCAGTCGTCGAAGGTCACCAACAATTGAACACGCAGTTGGGAAACGAGCAAATCGTATCGCTGACAGAATTTCCGAAATTTGTTTCCGATGAATCGCTTGCCTGTTATGTGGAATGGATGGAGCTATACTATGATTGCCCTTTAACTCGTCAAGGCATCACGTTAGTCGATACACCGGGAGCTGATTCCATTAATTCCCGGCACTCGGATGTTTCCTTTCAATACATTAAACAAGCAGATGCGATTTTGTTTGTCACATATTATAACCATCCTTTTTCCAAGGCAGACCGGGACTTTTTAATCCAACTCGGAAGGGTGAAGGATGCATTCAGCCTTGATAAAATGTTCTTTTTGGTAAATGCAGCAGACCTGGCAAGTGATGAAGAGGAATTAAGCCTGGTAACAAACTATATTTCCGATCAATTGCTCGGATTTGGAATTAGAAATCCTCGTCTGTTCCCAGTATCCAGTCATTTGGGTATGAAGGAAAAAGAGGAGCAGAAAAAGTTGGAGGTTAAATCCGGTATCGAATCGTTTGAAAAGGCGTTCTATCAATTTTTAAAAGAAGAGATGATGGAGCTGATGATTCATTCGTCGGTTCATGACATCCAACGGGCACAAACACAGCTGGCAGCCTACATTGCTTCGGCGAACATGGATCAAAAGGAAAAAAATCAGCTAAAACTTCACTACCAACAAGAACGTGATGAAATGAAGAAAACCGTTGAAGCAAACGATTCCCGGCATGTGAAAAAAGAAATAGATCAAAAACTGGAAAAGCAGCTTTATTACGTTCACGAACGGATGACTATTCAATTCACTGACCGATTTAAAGAATCTTTCAATCCGGCCACGATTTCGGGGGATGGAAGAGAAGCGAGCCAATATTTAAAGCAGGCCTTAGATTCGTTATTGAAGGATATCGGATTTGAACTTGCTCAGGAACTGCGCGCCGTTTCGCTGAGAATGGAGCGTTTCATGAACCAAAAGGCAGGGGAATGGAGTGTGCAGTTGCAAAAATCTTGTTGGAAAATCGAGTCGGATATAAGTTTTTCGGAGGGAACCGAATACGCTTTTAAAACTCCGGCTTTTTCACCAGCCTTGGAGGATGTGAATATCCAACGATTTAAGCCTGCACTTGACCTGTATAAATCTGCAAAACACTTTTTTGAAAAAAACGGCAAAGAAAAGATGAAGCAGCGCTTACTTGATGAACTGTCACCTCTAGTCGAGCAATTCCTTTTGGATAAAAGGCTGGAGATAGCAGAATGGTATAACGGACAGTGGGAAAATTGTTTAGCCACTATCAAAACGGAATACTTGAATTCGATTTCCCAATATTACGAGGGACTGCTATATAGTCTGACAGAGGATGTGGATGTGGAAGCATTGGAGAAAAAGAAACAAAGCATTGATGCGTTATTAGCTTGATGGAGTATAGACAATTCCTGCTTAAAGGTTTAAAAAGGACAAAATACGTAAATGTAATAAGTAGGTAAGATACTTTAATCAAGGAGGCTAACCATGGCTGACAAAGATAACGTCACAAATAACCAAAGCAAAGAACTATCAGAAAAAAATTATCAGGCTGAAAAATCCAATGAGACCGATGTCGAAAAAGGCCTGGATAAAACGCATAAACAAGTCGAGGGCGGCCTTACGGATGGTACTATAGATCGCAGTGAGGAAAAAGATAACAAGGAAAAAAACAAATGATATGACAACCATTAAAAAGTGCAGTTCTCTCGTTAGCAGGAACTGCACTTTTTCTAGTTATCTATTTATATATATAGGAAGGTGACCAGTCCGGATTACAGCAGCCCTCTAATAGCAAAACGTTAAAAAAATAATTTGAGATTTATCGTTTTACCCCTCCTGGTAATCGATAGGGGAGTTCTGGCAGACGTTGAAAGCCGCGCGCAATATGATTGGCTTGATGACTGTCAGAACCAGGCACAAGCGGAATCGCCAATTCAGCAGCTTTTCGGATAAATGATTCAGAGGGATAAATGGATTGACAGTGCTCCTTGTATAGTCCTGCGGTATTGATGTCTAGTTCCATTCCCTTTCCCGCCACAAGTTCAAGGATTTCGGATATTTCCCGGTCGAACTTTCGACTTGGAGGAAAAGCCTGTCGGAATTTTTCCACAAGAGTGATATGACCGAGCCGTTTTGGCTTAAACAGGCCTAAGTCAGTTTCAATCGCTTGCCTCAACGTTCGATAATAAGTTGCATAAACAGCATCGACAGATCCAAAAACAGAGACAATCGAGGAAAATTCCCTGGCACTATAATCCAAACAGAAAAACCGGCCTTCGGGACTGCGGAGCATGTGTACCGAAAGAATCGCATCATCTATCAATGGTCCCCATTTTTCCAACAACATCCTGGTTTCTTTCTCGAACCCTTCAATAAAATCAACTTCAAACCCTACCTGGATAACTAATTTATCACGATATTTCTTTTTCAATCGCCGCGCTTCCTGCAAATACGTTTCCACTGCATCTGCCGGCATACTGCTGTCTTTGCCGGGAGCAGGATCGGAAAATCCGTTTGGCAGCGGTGCGTGCTCCGTGAACGTTAAATATGTCAGCCCTCTCTCTATTGCCTGGTTGATATAGTCTTCCATCTTATCTTCGGTGCCATGTTGACAAAATGGAGTGTGGACGTGAAAGTCACCAGAAAAATTCATCGATTACCGCCTCCTATGTATATTTCTTTCGTTTCATTCTAGCAGAAAATTCAAGCTCGCTTGTTGACGCTAGCGTATAAGTATGATAAGTTCATCATAACAATTCACTTTATCTAAGTAAAGTGGTAGAGTGGTAAAACGTTAAAGTAATCAATTACAGGAAGTGGTGTTTTTTATGTTTTTGCCAGCAGGAAGCCAAGACGAAGTCGGACAACAAATTAACAACCGATTTCGGGCGTTTGAAGTTTTTAGCGAGATTACCGAAAGGCGGAATTATCAACTGATTTCAACACCTGTGGTGGAATATGCCCAAACGTTTACGAATCCCTACGCAGGGATGGCCCTGCAGACGATGTTAAAATGGTTTAACCATGAGGGTGAAATTGAAGTACTGCGCCCTGACTGGACAACTGCGGTTGCGCGTGCCTTGGTGAAACAGCCGCAATCAGAGCATAAATGGTGCTACCAGGGCTCGGTGTTCCGGAGCGACAAACAAGGAATGGAAAGCAGGCAGGCTGGAATCGAAATTGTGCATTCTCCTGCATTCTTGGGCGAAAGTGAATGTTTACTAACAGCGATCGATTATTTGAAAGCATTGGAAGTCGATAATTACTTGATTGAATTGGGTCATTCCCAAATCTTTGATGAACTGACCGCCCCCTTGAATCTTAATGCTCAACAGTCCGAAAAACTGAGACAGGCAATGCATGACAAACGAAAAGACGAAGTTTTTAATCTGGCAAGCCTCGCAGGATCGAAGAAAATTGCATCAGAATTGACGGATTTGGTTGACGCATATGGAAATGTCGAGATATTGGAAGTATATGAGGAACGGTGGAAGCATAATCGACAACTTCTCGGGATTATCCAGCATCTTAAAAGGCTCGCACAGTTATTGAATGACTGTGGCATCAAAGAAATATTGGTAGACTTGGGCAGGGTGAAAAATCTTCCTTATTATTGTGGGACCATGTTTAGAGGGTATTTGCGCGATAATGGATCCACTTGCTTTTCCGGTGGCAGATATGATGATTTATATGAGCAATTTGACGAACGCCATTCAGCAGTAGGACTTGCATTTGATGTAGATATATTATCCAATCAAATAACCTCTTCCCAAAATAGGGAAAAAATTTGTCTTTTGGCTTCGCCGGAAAATCATGCATTTGCTGAAGCAGCCAGATCTGATTTTTCGGATCAAATTGTAGACATCCGTTATGATTTACCGGACAAAGAGCGTGCAGTCTATGACCGGATTTATAAAATATTGAAAGAAGACAATCTTTGGAAAGTGGTGGAACAATGAAACCGTGTATCGCATTGACAAAAGGACGGTTAGAAAAACAGTTTCTTGAATTTTTTCAATCATTGGACTTTGATATCGCTCCATTGTTGAACAAAGGAAGAAAACTTCGAGTCGAGACGGAAGAGTTCCAATTCGTGTTTGCCAAAGGTGTCGATGTTACGACGTATGTAGAACACGGAATTGCCGATTTAGGCATAGTCGGGGAAGACATCCTTGCCGAATTTCAGCCTGATGTCTTCAACTTGCTGCCATTACCATTTGGAAAATGCCGAATGGCTCTTGCAGCCGAAAAGGGAAACGACTGGCCGGAGCGGAAGCGTACCATCGCTAGTAAATATCCCAACATAACGAAAGAATTTTTTCGACAAAAAGGAGAATCGGTCGATATCGTAAAACTCGAAGGTTCAGTCGAGCTAGCCCCTATCCTCGGATTGGCCGATGGAATCGTCGATATAGTCGAAACGGGTACGACTTTGAAAGAAAATGGGCTCGTTATAAAAGAAGCGTTTCACCAGTATAGTGCGCGCTGTATTGCAAATCGTTCCTCCTTGAAAATAAAGAAGGACCTCCTTGCGCCAGTAGTAGAAGCATTGCAGAAAGGAGTGCCCGCCCCATGATATCTGTTTACTCACCAGAGGAATTTAAACAGCAGTTTTTAATAAAGCAAAAAGGGAGCAGGCTTGATAACGATATTTTGCTTACTGCCAAACAAGTGATTGACGATATTCGGACCGACGGTGATCAAGCGCTAAAAAAATATGTGAAGCAATTTGACGGAGAAATAGCTGTTACCTGGCAAGTTGAAAAACAGGAACGTGAGCAGGCTTGGGAAGTGGTACCGGAAGAAGTAATCGAATCATTGAAAGCAGCGGCAGACAATATAAAGTCATTTCACCAAAAACAGTTGCAAAACACGAGAATGATGGATATGACCGAAGACATTATGTCCGGACAATTGTACAGACCGATAGAGCGGGCTGGAATCTATGTCCCGGGCGGAACTGCCAGTTATCCATCCACCGTCCTGATGAATGCAATTCCTGCTGTCCTGGCGGGTGTGGAAGAAGTAATCATGGTTACACCGGCAAGGAATGGAAAAGCCATCTCCCCGGTTCTAACGGTGGCTGCCGATATAGCAGGTGTTGATCGTATCTACAAAATTGGCGGAATTCAGGCCATTGCCGCTTTGACTTATGGAACGGAGTCGATTCCTTCTGTAGATAAGATCGTCGGTCCTGGAAATGCATATGTTGCCGCTGCAAAATCGTTGGTTTTCGGAGACGTGGGCATCGATATGATTGCCGGCCCTTCTGAAGTGGCCGTCATTGCAGATGAAACGGCAAATCCGGAATTCATTGCAGCAGACATGATTGCGCAGGCAGAGCATGATAAAGATGCGAGAGCAGTATTGTTTACGACTTCCCGCGTCTTGGCGGAAGCTACCACTTCTCAATTGAAACAGCAGTGCGCGAACCTGCCTAGACGGGAGATTGCAGAAGCATCGCTCATTGATAATGGAGCTATTGTATTGGTTGATGATTTGGAAGAGGCGTTTACCCTGTCGAATCAGCTTGCTCCGGAACATTTGGAAATACAGACAGCCGAACCGGTTCAACAGTTGGGAAACGTGCGGAACGCGGGGTCTGTCTTCCTCGGCAGCTATACTCCGGAAGCACTGGGAGATTATTACGCCGGTCCAAACCATGTGTTGCCAACGTCCGGTACAGCAAGATTCTCTTCCGGTTTGTCTGTTGATGACTTTATAAAAAAAACGACGTTTCTATATTATTCAAAAGAGGCTTTGCAAAAAGCGTCCGCCCATGTAGCCACTATTGCAGAGATAGAGGAGCTTGAAGGCCACTCACGCGCTGTAAAACAAAGAACAAAAAGAGGTGAAAGAATATGAGGAAAGCCAGTAAACAAAGAAAAACAAATGAAACAAAAGTTTTCGTCGATTGCAATCTTGATGATGCATCGGTCATTTCGATCAATACCGGAGTTGGTTTTTTTGACCATATGCTGGAATTGTTTGCCCGGCATGGAAGGATAGGCCTCCAGATTGAAGCAGACGGCGACCTCCATATCGATAGTCACCATACGGTAGAGGATGTAGGGATTGTATTGGGACAAACGATAAAGTCCGCATTGGGTGAAAAACAGCAAATAAATCGATATGGCCATGCATACGTGCCGATGGATGAATCGCTGGGATTTGTCGCCATCGATATAAGCGGACGGCCGTTTCTCGTTTTTGATGCATCATTCACTGCTTCTAATCTCGGAAACTTTGATACGGAACTAGTAAGAGAGTTTCTACAGGCATTTGCTTTTCAATCTGGTATTACCTTGCATGCGAAAGTCATTCATGGTTCCAATACTCACCATAAGATAGAATCGATTTTTAAAGCATTGGGGAGGGCTCTTGCAGAAGCAATTGCAGTGAACCCGGAAATACAAGGAGTTAATTCAACAAAGGGGATTATCGAATGATAGCGATTGTGGATTATGGCATGGGAAATGTTGCAAGCGTATCGACCGCTTTCCGGAAACTTGGTTACGAAGTGGAAATTACCGATAACAAGGAAAGGTTGCAAAAAGCTTCCCACATTATCCTTCCAGGCGTAGGTTCTTTTCAGGCAGCTATGGAGGAGATTGAGGCAAGGGGCTTGAAGACATTACTGCGTGAATTGGCTGAGCAAAAACCTTTTTTAGGCATCTGTCTAGGAATGCAGCTTTTGTTTACGGAAGGTTTTGAAGGCGGTAGAACAGAAGGGCTTTGCATCATCCCGGGAACGATTGAAAAAATGGAAACAGAACTTTTACTTCCGCATATCGGGTGGAATGCGCTGTTGGCAGAAGGAGAACGAAACCCCTTTTCACCATTTACAGGGAAGCACGTTTACTTTGTCCATAGCTTTGCTGCAAAAACAGATCAAGCGTACGTGGCCGCAACAGCCGAATATGGTCTCACTGTTCCGGCCATCGTTAGAAAAGGAAACGTATATGGAATCCAATTTCACCCGGAAAAAAGCGGGGAAATCGGTGTCGACATTTTAAAGACATTTCTTCAGGAGGAAGCATAATGAAAATTATCCCAGCTATAGATTTAATCGATGGAAAATGTGTTCGCCTATATCAAGGAGATTTTTCCCGTACTACCCAGGTTGGAATGGATCCGGAAGCACAGCTGGCTGAATTCATCCGGAATGGGGCTGAAATGATTCACATTGTCGATTTAGAAGGAGCACGGACCGGCAAAGGAAGCCAACTGGACTTGATCACTCGCCTATGTCGTTTATCCACTGTCCCGGTCGAAGTCGGAGGCGGAATCAGGACGATGGAAACAATCAACCGGTTAATCGAAGCAGGTGCTTCCAGATTGGTTCTTGGAACATCTGCTATTGAAGATAAAGCTTTTTTAACTACTGCCCTTAAAGCATACCCTGAACACATTGTGATAGGGATCGATGCAAAAGACGGCAAGGTCGCAACAAGAGGATGGGAAACGGTATCGAAAATTGATTATATCGATTTTGCCAGACAAATGGAGGATCTGGGCGTAAAAACTATTGTGTTCACGGATATCTCTAAAGACGGTACATTGAGCGGACCCAATCTCCAGGCATTACAACAAATCTCAACAGCGGTCGGCTGTAAAGTTGTCGCCTCTGGAGGAATTAAGGATATGGCGGATATCAAGCAACTGGAAAAAATCGGTATAGAAGAGGCGATTGTCGGTAAAGCAATCTATGACGGACGAGTTGCCTTAAGGGGGGCAGCAGATTGATTGTTAAACGAATTATCCCATGCTTGGATGTAAAAGAGGGGAAGGTAGTAAAGGGCACCAATTTTGTTTCGCTTAGAGAATTGGGAGATCCAGTGGGAATGGCTGCATCTTATTCTAAAGCGGGCGCGGATGAAATTATCTTCCTTGATATCTCAGCGACCAATGAAGGCAGACAGACGATGATTGATATCGTCAAGAAGACAGCCGAAACTGTTTTTGTCCCTTTCACTGTAGGTGGAGGAGTCAAGTCAATCGAAGACGTAACCAGACTACTTCAGGCCGGAGCGGACAAGGTGGGAATGAACTCGGCGGCTGTCGCAAATCCTGCTTTGATCAGGGAAGCAGCTGATCGATTTGGCTCCCAATGTGTGGTTGTCGCTGTCGATGCCAAGCGCTTTGAAGATGGCTGGCATGTCATGACACATGGCGGCAGCAAGGACAGTGGAATAAATGCATTGGAATGGGTAAAAGAAGCAGAACGGCAAGGGGCTGGAGAAATTTTATTGACAAGCGTTGATACAGATGGGGTGAAAGACGGTTTTGACCTGGAATTGACCCAGGCAGTAGTGGAATCTGTCCGTGTACCGGTCATTGCTTCAGGAGGATGTGGCAGTCCGGAGCATTTCCGTGAAGTTTTTCAGAAAACCGATGTCTCCGCCGCATTGGCTGCATCGATTTTCCATGAAGATACTTTTTCCATTCAACAAGTGAAACAAACCTGTGCTAGACAAGGAGTGGATATACGTGAAGCCGGACTTTTCTAAAGGGTTACTCCCTGCAGTGATCGTAGATGATTTTTCAGGAGATGTGTTGATGGTGGCCTATATGAACGAAACAGCCTACCGCAAAACCATGGAGTCGGGACAGACGTGGTTCTATTCCCGTTCACGCAAGGAATTGTGGCACAAGGGGGCAACCTCGGGAAATTTTCAAACGGTCAAATCGATTCGACTGGATTGTGACGGAGACACCTTGCTTATCCGGGTTGATCCTCAAGGCCCGGCTTGCCATACCGGAAAAAATAGCTGCTTTTTCCATGAAGTGACCGATGAAGGAACAATCGAAAAAAACGATGAACAGGTTAGAGGAAACAACATCTTTGACCAGGTAATGGAAGAGATCGAAAATCGAAAAGAAAACCGAGTGGAGAATTCTTATACCAACTATTTATTTGATAAAGGAATCGATAAAGTCGGGAAAAAAGTGATTGAAGAAGCGGGTGAAGTCGTTATTGCAGCGAAAAATAACGATAAGCAGGAATTAATTAATGAAGTTAGTGATCTGCTTTACCATAGTCTTGTTTTGTTAGCCGAGCAAGAGGTCCCGCTTGATGCAGTAAAAGCAGAGCTGGACAGACGAACGAACAAAAAAGGGAACAGTAAAGGTGACAGGCCTGAAATTAAAAACTGGTAAATGATAGGAACACGTTAACCCTATGTGGCTGACGTGTTTTTAAACGTACATGGAGGTCAGTTATTTGGCTCAATTAAGGCATACTAGTAAAATAAGAATCAAAGAAAAAGAATAGAGTCGAACGGGGGAAGCTGCAGTGGAGATAAAAGTTGATGGACACGCCATTTATTGTCGTACATATCAGCCGGATGATTTTGGTCAAATCCAGCAATTGAACCAAAGCGAGGGCTGGAATAATTTAACCGGAAATCCGGATTCGACAAAACGGGCATGGGAGCATTCAGAAGTTTCCTATGTTCTAGTCGACAGGAAAATGTAGTCGGATATGTCAAAGGACTGACAGATAAGGCGGTGACATTGTACATTTGTGAACTGTTGATTGCTAAGGCGTACCGTGGGTCAGGACTCGGGAAAGCATTACTTGCCCATGTACACCATTTGCATCCAGAAACACGAATGGAAATGCTGGCAACGAGCAGTTCAAAGGAGTTTTATGAAAAGAACGGTTTCCGGCCGTTTTACGGATTCAGAAAAACAATTCAGGAATATTAAAGAACAATCTGTAGAGAAGAGGAAGTGGCAGCAATGAAGCTAAGTATACTGGACCAGTCTCCCATTTCACGGGGGGAGTCGCCAGAACAAGCGTTACAACACACTGTTCAACTTGCACAGGAGGCAGAAAGGCTCGGCTATACCCGCTATTGGGTTGCGGAGCATCATAGTACCGGCGGATTGGCCAGCACTTCTCCGGAAGTTTTAATCGGCCAAATAGCTGCTAAAACGGAAACAATCAAGGTAGGTTCTGGAGGCGTCCTGCTGCCCCAGTACAGTCCGCTCCATGTAGCGGAAAACTTTAAAATGCTCGAAGCATTTTATCCAGGCAGAATCGACTTGGGATTGGGAAGATCGCCGGGTGGTAATCAAACGACAAGATTAGCCTTGACCGACGGGGTGAAGAAAAGCCTTAGTTCTTTTCCACGCCAGGCCGCTGATTTACTAGGTTTCCTGCATAATTCCCTGCCGTCTGACCACCCGTATAAAACCGTCAAAGCTGGTCCGCGCGTGGATTCTGCTCCAGAGATGTGGATTTTGGGCCTTTCCGAACGTGGCGCTAAAAATGCTGCAGCTTTGGGGGTAGGTTTTACATACGGACATTTTATTAATCCGGAAAATGGGAGAGCTGCTTTCCAAGCGTACCGGGAACGATTTAAGCCATCATCCAATCAAACGGAACCACAAGCGAATGCTTGTGTTTTTGCCGTATGTGCAGAAACAGAAGAGCAGGCAGAAGAATTGGCGCTTAGCCAGGATGCATGGCTGTTGAATGTCGGAAAGGGTAGAGATACAAAAGTTCCTACGATTGAGGAAGTAAAAAGTAGATCTTTTTCGCTTGAAGATCAAGAAACGATAGCAAAGAACCGGAAACGAGCTGTAATCGGGAATCCTCAACAGGTGAAACAGCAGCTGGACATGCTAGCAAATGAGTACCAAACAGATGAATTGATGGTCATCACCAACATCCATGATTTCCAAGCCAAACTACACTCCTACCAGCTGTTGGCAGAGGCGTTTTCCTTAACGGCCAAGAACTAGTCCGACAACTAGGCTCTTATAATTTTATTATGTAAACTTAACTGAGTTATTCGATAAGTTACTTAAAGGACGTATGATACAACCTGGCTAATACACCGGGTCATGGATTTCGAGCGTGAGAACATTTAACAAAGAAGAGGAAGGACCACCAGAAATATAGAGTACGCTTATTCAAAAATCCCTTAAATTAAGAAGTATTTTAGGGTCTCTGTCAAAAGGGGAGAGTGTGATCTGTCAATCCGTCTACTTGTTAACTTGGATCGAAAAAGCGTAGCAGAGGAAAATTAGCGAGACTTCTTCGGAAAAACGGGTTGCCGAGACCCAACAACGCGTGTTGCGAGGAGGCTCGGACGTTCGTCCACGGGGACACGACCACGTTCCGTATAGAACCGTATTATATTGAAACAAAAACAAATAAAGAACCACACGTTTCTAAAACGTGTGGTTCTGTCATAATTCCTTCTTCTGTTACCATTACGGAACTATTGTGATGGAAAGGTACCTGAGCTCCGTAAGTGGGAACTGCAGAAAGAAATAGGATCTGGATTATCAAGACCAATGGCTTTCAATAAATTCGTCTCTGCCGGATTTAGCCCTGTCTTCCTGGTAAGCTTTTTTATTTTTCTTATAGAAATCTTGATGATACGTTTCGGCAGGATAAAAAGTGCCGGCAGGAAGAATTTCAGTAACGATTGGTTTCTCAAACCTCCCGCTGTCTATAATCGCTTGCTTGGATTGCTCTGCCAGCTGTTTTTGTTCGTAATCATGGTAAAAGATAGCGGCCCGGTACTGGCTGCCCCTGTCGTGAAACTGACCTCCATCATCCGTTGGATCTACTTGGGGCCAGTAAATATCCAATAGCTTCTGATAAGGGAAAACTTCAGGATCATAGCTAATTTGAACCACTTCAAAATGGCCGGTCTCTCCTGTTTTCACTTGTTCATATGTTGGGTCGGCAACATGTCCACCCATATATCCTGAAACCACTTGATGAATGCCGTCAAATTGATCGAACGGTTTAACCATGCACCAAAAGCACCCACCTGCGAATGTTGCAAAAGCAGTTTGTTTACTCATGTTCTGCCACCTTCTGTCTTCTAAATTGTAAGATTAACTATATCATAGAAAAAAGAAAACTATCAATTTAATTGTTTTTTATGGAGCCTTTTCTTATCAGTGGTGTTTGTATGTTAAAATATAATAGGAAATGATTGATTTCACTGTAAATAAGGGAGTAAATAATATGAACAAACAACATAACGTTTTATTAGTTGATGGGATGGCGTTATTATTCAGAGGTTTTTATGCTACATCCTTCACAGGTAATTTCATGGTTAACAGCAAAGGAATACCGACGAATGGTATTTTCGGCTTTTTAAAATATTTCCTGGATGCTGTAGCAACATTTCAACCGAGCCACGTGATCTGCTGCTGGGACATGGGCAGTAAAACGTTTCGTAATGAGCTTTATGCTCCTTATAAAGCGAACCGGGGCGAACCACCTGTCGAGTTAATCCCTCAGTTCGATTTGATTAAAGAAGTAATGGAAGCTTTCGATGTTCCGAATGTCGGTACCAAAGGATACGAAGCGGATGATTGCATTGGAACGCTTGCACAACAATACGCCAAAGATCATCAGGTGATCATTCTGACTGGTGATCAGGATATACTTCAATTGGTAGACGAGCAAGTTTCCGTAGCCATTATGAAAAAGGGACAAGGAAATTATGAAGTATATCAAAAGGAAACCTTCTTCGAAGCAAAAGGAATATCACCACAACAAGTCATTGAAATGAAAGCATTAATGGGAGACACTTCTGATAACTACCCTGGTGTGAAAGGAATTGGCGAAAAAACAGCTTTGAAATTACTCGTGGAATTCGGTTCTATAGAGGAAATCCTTGCTAATGTGGAAAACCTTTCAAACGGAATCAGAAAGAAGATTGAAGAGAATCTCGATATGCTACATTTATCGAGAAAATTGGCAGAAATCCACTGCGAAGTCCCAATTGAATGTGCGCTTGAAGATGCAATATGGAAAGTGAACATAGAGATGATTCAACAAAAATTTGCAGAATTGGAACTTCGCGGTTTCACTAAAATGCTAAGTCAGGTTGGGTGATTTGCCATTTATCGATTTTTAGGTTTAGACTGGAGGAGAAACGATGATCATCGGCAAGCATGAGGTGCGTGGCAAAGTGATGGACAGTTTCACCCGGTGCGAGCACTACCACTCAGAGCTCGATATTGTAGCGATAAAGTTTGCCTGCTGTAATACGTATTATCCCTGTTATCGCTGCCATCTGGAAACCGCTGGACATACTGCTGAAGCATGGCCAAAAGCAGATAGTAATAAGAAAGCTATTTTATGTGGCAGCTGCCATAACGAAATGTCTATTGAAGCATATAAAAAGGCTGATTCTTGTCCATTCTGCCATGCCGATTTTAACCCAGGTTGCGAAAACCATTATCACTACTATTTTGGATAAATCAGCAGTGTATCTGCCAAGCTATTGTTGGAGGTGCTAAACAATGGCGAAAGAAAAGAAACGTGACAGGGGACAAGCAGCCCCTAGCGTCAACCCACAAGGACTTTCAGAGGATACCGCTGATCAAAGGCCGCACTCTGATTTAGAAGCAAAAGCCAAAAAAAGCAACACCAAACGATAAAAGCCCGTAATCCGGGCTTTTATTTTTTATGTCACGGTCTTTTCAATATTGTCATGATCACATGTAAAAAAGAAGGATAAGAACCGTCAACCGATGGCATGAGTCCGTGTTAGCAACCTTTATTAGGAGAGTATTGTTCATTGAAATTGTTCCAGCACAGAAAAGAAGTCCTGGACGAATTCATAAAATACTTTTTCCGAAGGTGCAAGATTTCTTGTAGCAGGCTTGATAATTCCGACCGTCCTCCGCAGATGAGGTGTATCTATTTTTATTTTTTTGGTAAACCTCGGAGTTGATTCAGAAAAAACACTTTCCGGAAGCAGAGTGACTCCGATTCCTGCAGAAACCAGCCCTTTAATCGCATCCAAGTCTTCTCCTTCGGAAGAGATCCTGGGTGTAAATCCTGCCTGGCGACAACCATCCATGGCTATTTTTCGTAGAATAAACCCTTCCGGGAACAGTACGAATTCTTCGTTTCTCATATCTCTTAAATGGAGGCTTTGCCGCTCGGCCAAACGATGAGAAGCTGGCACAAGCGCCGAAATATCTTCTGAAAAGAGAATCCGCCCATCTATTTCCGGATCATTTGTCAATACCGGTCCTAGGAAGGCTAAATCCAGTTCCCGTTTCTTCACGGCTTCAACCAAATAGTTATAGGAACCTTGCCTGAGTTGGAAAGCGATGTTCGGATAATTTTTCTTGAATTCCGATATCACGGCAGGTAATAGATGACTGGCCAGACTAGTTGGAAAACCGATTTTAATCGTACCGCGTTCAGGGTCAAGGTGTTCATCGATTTGTTTTTTTGCATGATCGATAGCTTTCATCGCTGTTTTCGCATGTGTCAAAAACACCTTGCCGATTTGGGTCAGTTTAACGTTCCTGCCTTCCCGTTCAAATAACGCGACGCCCAGCTCCGATTCTAAATTGGCGATTTGCCGGCTGATGGCCGATTGAGCTACATGTAAGTGGATGGCGGCTTCCGATACGTGCTCCCGCTCAGCAACTTCCATAAAATACCGTAATTGTCGTAGTTCCATAAGCTCATCCTTTACCACTTATCTCATAATGAGATAGTTTTAATCTATATTATATATTGTTTGGATGAATAAGAAAACCTAAAATGAAAATAAGACACCTTAATTGGAATAGAGTAAACGGGGGCGTAGATTATGACTTTCAATCAGATGCCTAAGGCACAAGGTTTATACAATCCTGAATTTGAACGTGATGCATGTGGAATTGGTTTATATGCTCATATCAAGGGATTAGCAACACACGATATTGTAAAAAAAGGATTGCAAATGCTATGCCAGCTTGACCATCGCGGTGGTCAGGGAAGCGACCCATTAACTGGAGACGGGGCAGGATTGATGGTGCAAGTACCGGACGCTTATTTCCGTAAAATATGCACGGACATGGAACTGCCAGAAGCGGGTAAGTATGGGGTAGGCATGGTATTTTTCTCAAGAGATGAAACGGAACAGCAACAATTGGAAGGCTATGTTAATCATATCATTGAACAAGAAGGGCAGAAGCTGCTCGGATGGCGAGATGTGCCCGTAAATGTCAGAAATATCGGAATAAAAGCACAGGAAACTTGTCCGGTTATCCGTCAGGTATTCATTGGTGCTGCGGACGATTTGGCGGACAATCTCGCTTTCGAACGCAAGCTGTATGTCATCCGCAAGCAGGCGGAAAACTGGGCACTTGACCAAGCGTATCGCTTTTACTTTGCCAGTTTATCCAGCAGGACGATTGTATATAAAGGTTTGTTAACGCCTGAACAAGTCGACGAATTTTACGTGGATTTGAAGGATGAGTCATTTGTTTCTGCTTTTTCCTTAGTACATTCACGTTTCAGTACCAATACTTTTCCGACATGGGAGAGGGCGCATCCGAACAGATATTTGATTCATAACGGTGAAATAAATACCATGCGCGGAAATACCAATTGGATGAAAGCTCGGGAAAAACAATTTGTTTCAGAAGCTTTTGGAGAAGACTTGAAAAAAATTCTTCCTGTATTGAATGGGGAAGGGAGCGATTCGGCGTTACTCGACAATGCGTTGGAATTTTTCACTCTGGCCGGAAGGAAGCCGGCACATGCTGCTATGATGCTGATTCCGGAACCGTGGAAGAACAACCCGCATATCTCTGCTGAAAAACGTGCCTTCTATGAGTATCACAGTACCTTGATGGAACAGTGGGACGGACCGACTTCGATTACCTTTACGGACGGTCGCCAGATCGGTGCAATTCTTGATCGGAATGGTCTGCGGCCTGCCCGTTATTATGTCACTAAGGATGACTATATTATTTATTCTTCGGAAGTAGGCGTTATCGATGTCGAAGAAGAGAATGTGTTATATAAAGATCGCCTAAGTCCGGGAAAAATGCTGCTGCTGGATTTGGAAGAAGGAAGAATTATCTCAGACGAAGAGATCAAGTCAGAAATGGCGCAAGAAAAGCCGTATCAGGAGTGGCTGGATAATCAGCTTGTAAAAGTTTCGAATCAGGTCGAACAAGCAGGTGCCGAACTGGCAGACGATTTATTCATCCGTCAAAAAGCTTTTGGCTATACGTATGAAGATATCTATAAATACCTTGTTCCTGTTGTGATGGAAGGAAAAGATCCTATCGGTTCAATGGGCAGTGACATGCCATTAGCCGTCCTATCAGACAGACCGCAGTCACTATTTAATTACTTTAAGCAATTGTTTGCCCAGGTGACCAATCCGCCGATTGACGCTTACCGAGAGCAAATTGTTACGTCTACCATGACGTTCCTCGGTCCGGAGGGAAACATTTTACATCCAGACCAAAGCAGCTGCCGTCGTATTCAATTGGAAACACCAGTGCTTTCCAATTATCAACTACAGGAATTTGCCGAGGACAAATATGAAGGATTTAGAAGCAGAAAGATTGATTCCCTATTTGAGGACGATTTAGAAATCGGACTCGAGAATCTTTTCAAAAAAGCAGACGAAGCCATAGTCAGTGGAATCAACTTGCTAATTTTATCGGATAAGAAAATGACAAATCAAAAACCTGCTATTCCGGCATTGCTGGCAGTAAGTGCTTTGCACCAGTATCTTGTCAGACAAGGAAAAAGAACAAAAGTCAGCATCCTGATCGAGACGGGAGAAACGCGCGAAGTTCATCATTTTGCCGCTTTGATCGGTTATGGTGCCGATGCAATCAATCCTTACCTAGTATTCGAAACTTTCAAACAAGTAATTGCTGAAGGAAACCTGGAGCTTGGTTATCAAAAGACAGTAGAAAAATACATTGCTGGTGTAACCGAAGGCGTAGTCAAAGTGATGTCTAAAATGGGTATTTCTACTATCCAAAGTTACCGAGGAGCACAAATTTTCGAAGCTGTCGGTATAGGCAAAGATGTCATTGACAAATATTTTACCGGCACAGCTTCCCAAATCGACGGAATCGGCATCGAAACAATCGGGGCAGAAACGAAAAAACGTCATAATGACGCATATGGTGAAACCATTGATGAAACATTGGACTCAGGAAGCGATTTTCAATGGAGAAAAGGCGGAGAACACCATGCCTTTAATCCGAAAACAATCCATACGTTACAGTGGGCATGCAGACGTGGGGATTACAGTCTGTTTAAAGAGTTCTCCAAAGCGGCAGATGGAGAAAGACTTAACTTTTTAAGAAACTTGTTTGCTTTTAAAAATGTTAATAAGACTATTCCGATTGAAGAGGTCGAGTCTGTTGAATCGATTGTCAAGCGCTTTAAAACCGGAGCGATGTCCTTCGGCTCTCTAAGTCAAGAAGCACATGAGGCGCTTGCGATTGCAATGAATCGTCTCGGTGGAAAAAGCAACAGCGGAGAAGGCGGCGAAGATCCGAGACGATTTACGCCGGATGAAAACGGAGACTCTCGGAAGAGCGCAATCAAACAGATAGCTTCCGGTCGTTTCGGTGTTAAAAGTCATTATTTGGTGAATGCTGAAGAATTGCAAATTAAAATGGCCCAGGGAGCGAAACCTGGAGAAGGCGGACAGCTTCCAGGAAACAAGGTATATCCTTGGGTAGCGGATGTCCGGGGTTCCACGCCTGGTGTTGGTTTGATTTCACCGCCTCCGCACCATGACATCTATTCGATAGAGGATTTGGCCCAGCTCATCCACGATTTAAAAAATGCGAACCGCGAGGCGAGAATCAGTGTCAAGCTTGTAGCAAAGGCCGGAGTGGGAACCATTGCCGCGGGTGTAGCCAAAGGAGCTGCTGACGTCATTTCTGTTGTTGGCTATGACGGCGGTACGGGAGCTTCTCCGAAAACAAGCATTAAACATACAGGTTTGCCTTGGGAGCTTGGATTGGCTGAGGCCCATCAAACCTTGATGCTCAATGGATTAAGAGATCGGGTGGTGCTGGAAACCGACGGAAAATTGATGACGGGCAGAGATGTCGTCATGGCGTCCTTACTAGGTGCTGAAGAATTTGGTTTTGCCACCGCGCCGCTTGTCGTGCTAGGTTGTGTGATGATGCGTGCCTGCCACTTGGATACTTGTCCTGTAGGTGTCGCTACCCAAAATCCGGAACTACGGAAAAAATTCATGGGCGATCCAGATCATATAGTGAATTACATGCGGTTTGTCGCACAGGAAGTACGAGAAATCATGGCTGAACTAGGATTCCGTTCTGTAGATGAAATGGTCGGAAGAACAGAGGTTTTGGAGGTAAGCGAGCGTGCCCAACAGCACTGGAAAGCAAAGTATCTTGACTTAACTCGGCTAATCCATCCTGTCGAAGGGATAAGAACTGCTCAGACGCAGCAAAACCATAAGTTGGAGCAATCGCTGGATTTGATGAAAATACTTCCAGCTGTGCAACCAGCTTTACTTCGCCGGGAAAAGGTCGATGTAACGTTCCCTATACGGAACATTAATCGGGTAGTAGGAACCATTACCGGAAGTGAAGTATCGAAAAGGTACGGGGCAGATGGTTTGCCTGAGGATACAATCACCTTGCGATTTAACGGTTCAGCCGGGCAAAGCTTCGGGGCATTTGTCCCTAAAGGAATGTCACTGTTATTAACGGGTGATGCCAATGATTATGTCGGAAAAGGTTTGTCGGGAGGCAAGATCGTTGTATCTGCTCCTCCAGAATCGTCTGTTTTTGCTGACAGCAATGTTATTGCGGGAAATGTAGCTTTTTATGGTGCTACTTCCGGCGAGGCTTATATAAATGGTCTGGCGGGTGAACGGTTTGCCGTTCGAAACAGCGGAGCGAAAGTGGTAGTCGAAGGAATTGGAGATCACGGTTGTGAATACATGACCGGTGGGCGTATTGTGGTTCTCGGTGAAGTTGGCAAAAACTTTGGTGCAGGTATGTCTGGTGGTGTTGCTTATGTGTACACCGAAAATCGAAAACTTTTCGAGTATTTGACTAACAAAGAAATGATCCAATTCGAGCAATTGGACAGCTATGAAGAAATCGAAGAGTTAAAAGCGATGGTCGAAAACCATTACCGCTATACATCTAGTAGCAAAGCAGCAGCTATCTTATCTGACTGGAGCCAGGCCATCAGTAAGTTTGTCAAAGTAATTCCAAAAGAATACAAGCAAACACTGGACCATATAGAAGGACTAAAAGCTTCCGGTTTGACGGAAGAAGAAGCGAAATTGCAGGCTTTCAATGCAAAAAAAGGGAAGAAGGTTATTCCTGCCCCAAAAAAACAGGTGGTAGTACACTAGAAAGGAGACTGGAATATGGGAAAAGCAACAGGTTTTATCGAAATTAAGCGGGAAGAAGCAATAGAACGTGATCCAAAACAACGCTTAAACGATTGGAAAGAATATTCTGCTCCTTTCTCGGACGAAGTGATGAGCAGACAAGGAGCCCGCTGTATGGACTGCGGTACTCCTTTCTGCCATATTGGCACGGAAATCAATGGGGCTACATCAGGCTGTCCCGTATATAATCTTATCCCAGAATGGAATGATTTGGTTTACCGTGGAAAATGGAAAGAAGCATTGGAGCGGTTGATGAAAACGAACAATTTCCCGGAATTTACCGGACGAGTTTGCCCGGCACCTTGTGAGGGCTCTTGTACAGTGGCGATTTCTGATCCTGCTGTAACAATCAAAAATATCGAACGGGCCATCATCGACAAAGGATTTGAAAATGGGTGGATCACTCCACGGATACCGGAAAAGAGAACAGGTAAAAACATCGCGATTATCGGTTCCGGACCGGCTGGCATGGCAAGTGCTGATCAGCTTAACCAGGCTGGACATACGGTGACCGTGTTCGAAAAAGCCGACAGAGCAGGCGGTTTACTGACATATGGCATTCCGAACATGAAATTGGAGAAAGAGGTAGTGGAACGTCGGGTCGATTTGTTGAGACAGGAAGGAATCGATTTTGTAACCAATACCGAAGTAGGTAAGGATATAACTGCTGAAGAATTAAATGCTCAATACGATGCGGTGATCGTTTGTACTGGTGCACAGAAACAACGTGACTTGCCATTGCCCGGTAGAGACGCTGAAGGGGTACACTTCGCAATGGATTATCTGACTGCTTCCACGAAAGACTTGCTTGGTTCAGAAATGCAAGAAGGAGAGCTTATCGACGCAAAAGGAAAAGACGTTATTGTAATTGGCGGTGGAGATACAGGTGCTGACTGCATTGCAACGGCATTAAGGCAGAACTGCAATAGCATTGTACAATTTGGTAAGCATCCCCAACTTCCTTTGGCAAGATCGGAAGACAATGCATGGCCGGAATTTCCGAAGGTCTTCAGCGTAGACTATGCTCATAAAGAGGCTAAAGTAAAATTCGGGGAAGACCCGCGTCAATACTCGATTCAAACAAAGAAATTCGTCAAAGATGAAAATGGAAAACTGAAAGAATTGCATACAGTACAAATGAAAAAGGTAACAGATGAAACAGGCATGTTTGTGTATGAAGAAGTCCCTGGGACAGAAAAAATTTGGCCAGCACAGCTCGTTTTGATTGCAATTGGTTTCGAAGGACCAGAACAATCTGTTTTACAACAATTTGGCATCGAGACAAACAACCGGAAAGCAAAAGCAGCATATGGCGACTTCTCTACCAATGTAGAAGGTGTCTTTGCAGCTGGTGACGCGCGGAGAGGCCAAAGTTTAATCGTTTGGGCAATCAATGAAGGACGAGAAGTAGCACGACAGGTCGATCAATATTTGATGGGTACTTCTTCGCTCCCTTCAGTAGCCGCTATGTAATACAGTGAAAGTTTGACATACCTTGGTTCCCAAGCGGAATCAAGGTATTATCTTTGCAGCCAGCGTCTCGTTCTTCTGTTTTTTTGTATCAAGGTTGCCTCCCGTCGAAAAGACTAAACTTCTTAAAGAAAGCGCTTGCTTTAAAAAGATGGCTATTTCCGCTTGTTTTTTATCACCGTTTCGTACTAAAATGTTTTTTACAAACAATTTTGAAAATAATACATACAAGCAGGGAGACTTTTTCATGGAACCAATCAAAATTACGAAATCAAGAACAAGCAAATCTAAGCCAGCTGATGACAAACTGGAATTTGGCAGGGTATTCACTGATCACATGTTCATAATGGATTATTCAACGGAAAAGGGATGGCACGAACCAAGAATCATCCCCTACCAACCATTGACTCTAGATCCAGCCTCTATCATTTTTCATTATGGGCAAACGGTGTTTGAAGGGTTGAAAGCTTATTTGACACCTGATGGAGATGTTAAACTGTTCCGTCCGGAAAAGAATGTACAGCGATTGAATCGATCGAATGATCGATTGTGCATTCCTCATATCGATGAAACATTGGCTTTAGAGGCGATTACAACATTAGTGTCCATTGACAAAGACTGGGTGCCTTCCGCGGAAGGGACATCGTTATATATCAGACCGTTCGTTATTTCAACAGAGCCTTACTTGGGAGTAGCACCTTCGCAAAATTATCAATTCATTATCATTTTGTCTCCAGTAGGGGCTTATTACAAGGAAGGGATTAATCCAGTCAAGATAGCAGTAGAAAATGAATTTGTCCGGGCTGTTGCAGGTGGAACCGGTGAGGCGAAAACAGCTGGGAATTATGCAGCCAGCTTGAAGGCACAGGAAATGGTCGCCGACAAGGGGTATGCGCAGGTTCTATGGCTTGACGGTGTCGAAAAGAAATATATCGAAGAAGTCGGGAGTATGAACGTTTTCTTTAAAATTGACGGAGAAGTTATCACCCCTGCTTTAAATGGAAGCATACTGGAAGGTGTCACAAGAAGTTCCGTGATTGAATTACTGAAAGATTGGGATTATCCGGTAAGCGAACGAAAAATCTCGATGCAAGAGGTATTTGAAGCTGCAAAACAAGGAAGGCTGGAAGAAGCTTTTGGTTCAGGAACTGCAGCAGTCATTTCACCGATAGGCGAACTTTCTTGGGAAGGAGAAAGTATTGTAGTCAATCATGGAGAAACAGGGGCAGTTGCCAAACAGCTTTACGACACGTTGACAGGTATTCAGACAGGAAAGCAGCCGGATCCGTTTAACTGGACGGTAATTGTAGAATAATAACCACATGCCATTTATATGAACGGAATAATGAGGAAGAAGGGCAATGATGAAGTTAAGTATATTGGATCAGGCGCCGATTTTCCCTGGTCATACTGCAAGTCAAGCATTGCAAGCAACGATTGAACTTGCCAAGCTGGCGGAGGAATGGGGATACACCAGATACTGGATGGCAGAACACCATGGTCTGGAGAACATTGCCTGTTCGAATCCAGAAACAATGCTAGGTTTCCTTGGGGCCATTACTAGTAATATCCGGCTCGGGAGTGGCGCTGTGTTACTGCCGCATTATCGTTCATATAAAATAGCTGAGACATACAATCAGCTTGCGGTTCTGTGTCCGGGTCGAATCGACATAGGAATTGGTCGGGGGCCAGGCGGGTCTGCCGAAACTGTCATCGCACTTTCCGGGAATTTCCTTGAAAATGTAAAGGCATTTCCGGAAAAAGTAACGGAGTTGCTGCATTTTCTCCGAAGAGACTTTACGGAAAACAATATTTTTGCCAAAATCAACCCAAATCCAATACCTAGGTTCTCTCCACTGCCATGGATGCTTGGTACGAGTGAAAAGAGCGCCCAACTTGCAGCAAAAATGGGTACTGGATACGTTTTTGGTGAATTTATGAGTGAGAACGATGGAGAAGCCGCTATCCGGAACTACCGGACGCATTTCGAGCCTGGCCCGGAATTTTCATCTCCATATACCATTTTGACTGTTCAAGTTGTCTGCGCACCTTTGCAAGAGGAGGCGAACGATATTACCTATTCAGTCTTGCACAAACAACTGGTTGAAGAGAAGCGCTCATTGAAACAAAATCCAATTCTTAACGAAGAGGATAAAAGAAAACTCCGTAACAAGATAGAAAAGGTGATAGCTGGTACCCCTGAAATGGTTAAACGTAAATTGGAAAAACTTCATGCTGCTTATCAGGCAGATGAAATCATGGTGATTACCTATACGAATGACTATCAGCAACGAAAAGATTCCTATCGGTTATTGTCTGAAAGTATACTGCAAATCAAATGAATAGTTTAAACCTTTAAAAGCTTGTAGAGAACCGTTGTTCTTCTGCAAGCTTTATTTTTTCTTTTTTAAAAATGCTTAATCAAAGCTTTCCTGCCCACCAGCCAAAAGGTAATGCAGGAAAAATGGCACAATTTTTTCTTCATATATGTTTAACAAGTTTATTCAGTGGTAACTAGTACTAAAGGTTACCTTACTCAAGTAACCACTACATAAATCGGAAGGAGGAACAAGATGGCGGAAAATAACAGCAATTCAAAAATGTCACGCCGGAAGTTCATTAAAAACTCCGGCTATGTAGCAGGAGGGGCAATTGGAGGCGGGTTGCTCGGAACCCTTATTACGACTAATGTAACGAATAATGAAAGCCAAACAGCATCCAACTCAACGGACGGAGGTTCCAGCCAAACCAATTTCAACAAGGCTTTAATGTACTTCTCCAGACAAGAAGATTTCAACATACTTAGTGCAGCGACGGAGAGGATTTTTCCTGAAGACGATAATGGACCAGGTGCCATAGAATTGGGAGTTCCTTACTTCATTGATCACCAATTAGCTGGAGCATATGGACATAACGATAAGGAGTACATGCAAGGGCCTTTTTTCGAAGGATCTGATTTTCAAGGATATCAAACAAGACTTAAGCGTCATGAAGTGTTTGATGTAGGCATTCGGGCACTTGAAAAGCAAAGTCAAAAAGACTTTGATGCATCGTTTGTAGATTTGGAAGGAGAGCAACAGGATGAAATTCTTCAAAAATTCCAGGATGGGGAAGTGGATTTAAAAGGTGTCACAGCCACTACCTTTTTCGAGCTTCTTCGCTCGGCCACAATTGAAGGTGCCTATTCTGATCCGCTTTATGGTGGGAACGAAAACATGGCAGCCTGGAAAATGAAAGAGTATCCTGGAAGCCAAATGAGTTACCTTGATGAAATTGAAAAGGATGAATTCATCGAGAAAGAACCTCGGGCATTGAGAGCCCATATCTCATCATAATAAGCATAGGGGGATGAAACATGGCAACGAAATTGGATAAAGTGGAAGTAGTAACAGTCGGAGTAGGCTGGACAGGCGGAATAATAGCAGCAGAACTCTCAAAAGAAGGGGTACAGGTTGTTGGTCTCGAACGAGGAAAAGAGAGATTGACAGAAGACTTTCAAATGGTGCACGACGAGTACCGATATGCCATCCGTTACGATTTAATGCAGGATTTGTCTAAAGAAACCCTTACTTTCCGGAACAATAGAGACGAAAGGGCATTGCCGATGCGGCAATTGGGTTCGTTTTTGTTAGGGGAAGGCCAGGGTGGAGCCGGTGTACATTGGAACGGACAGACTTGGCGCTTTTTACCATATGACCTGCAAATCAAATCGATGACTGAAGAAAAATACGGAAACAAATTAGGAGATGAATATACCCTGCAGGATTGGGGCATCACCTACGAAGAATTAGAACCGTATTTTTACAAATTTGAACAGACAGCCGGTATCGGAGGCGAAGATAATCCAATGGGCGCACCTAGAAGCAACCCATACCCAAATCCACCAATGCTGGACACTCCAATCACTAAGCGATTCAAAGAAGCAGCAAAAAATCTTAAATTGCATCCATTTCAGATGCCTTCTGCCAACATGACGGAAAACTACGAAAATCCTGACGGGCAAAAAATGTACAAATGCCAATATTGTGGATTTTGCGAACGTTTCGGTTGTGAATATGGAGCAAAAGCTTCTCCTAATGTAACGGTTATTCCTACGGCACAAGCTACCGGCAATTTTGAATTGAGAACTGGTGCTAATGTGACAGAAATCCTTCATGATGGCAATCGGGCTACAGGTGTAAGGTATGTGGATGTACAATCAGGCGAAGAGTTTGAACAGCCTGCTGACATTGTCGTTTTGACAAGTTATGTCATGAACAATACCCGACTTTTGCTACAGTCTGAACTTGGACAACCTTATGACCCGGAGACAGGAAATGGTGTAATTGGGAAAAACTATTGCTATCAGATCCTGCCAGGAGCTACCGGTTTCTTTGAAGAAGAGAAATTCAATACTTATATGGGTGCAGGTGCCCTTGGAGCTTCTGTCGATGATTACAATGGGGATAACTTTGATCATTCCGATCTTGATTTCATCCACGGTGCTTCGGTTTCCATTACACAAACCGGTAAACGTCCGATCAATAACAACACTGTACCGAGCGGGACTCCAAACTGGGGTCAGGAATTTAAAGCTCAGTCGATTAAATATTATCACAGAACTTTATCAGTAGGAGGACAGGGAGCTTCCATTCCGCATCGCGATAATTATTTAAGTCTTGATCCAGATTACAAGGATGCATATGGCAATCCACTGCTAAGACTGACATACGATTATACGGAGCAAGACCGAAAACTACATGAGTATATTTCTGAAAAATGTGCGGAAATTCTGAAGGAAATGGGTGCCGATAATGTAGAGCCCCGTTCTATAAGCGATCATTATAACATTGTTCCCTACCAAACAACCCACAACACTGGTGGGGTGATCATGGGCGATGACCCAGAGACATCTGCTGTCAACAATTACTTACAAATGTGGGATGCCGATAATGTTTTCGTAGTAGGTGCTTCTGCATTTGCTCATAATGGCGGCTACAACCCTACCGGAACAGTAGGCGCGCTTGCTTATCGTGCAGCTGAAGGTATTTTAAAATTCAGGGATGAAGACGGTCAGCTTGTGCAATCGAAGAAAGATAGCCAACTAGTTTAATAGGAACTACTTACTAAGTGAGAAAAAGGAGAGATATGGTATGGGAATAACAAACATCGGAATCCCCGGCCTGATAATCATTCTGGTTGTCACATTGATCATTTTCGGACCGAAGAAACTTCCGGAAATCGGTGCAGCTTTTGGCCAGACATTATCAGAATTTAAAAAATCGGCCAGCCACCTGATGAGTGACAGCGATGAATCGAGTAGCAGCAAGAAAACGATTGATGCCCCTGAGGAAGAAAAAAAAGACTTACCATCTTAACGGTTTAAGGGGAGAGTAGGCATGCATCAGGCGCAAGTTGAGGAACAGACATTAGTTGAGCATATTACAGATCTGCGAAAAGCAATCATAAACTCTGTCGTTTTTTTCGCTGTTTGTTTTATTGTGATTTTGTTATTTATTAATCAAGTAATCCCGATTTTAACGGATCAAGAAAAGCTTGTTATGCTTGGCCCACTTGATGTTGTTAGATTTTATACAGGAATTGCCGGGAGTCTTAGTCTCGGCTTTTCCGCCCCGTTTATCGGATATCAAATTTGGAAATTTGTAAAGCCGGCTTTGACAGAAGAAGAAAGCAAAACAGCGATTACATTTATTCCGGGAATCTTTTTTAGTTTTGTTGCAGGGTTGGCCTTTGGATTTTTTGTCATTTTTCCTACTGTCTTTGGTTTTTTGATGAACCTGGGGACGCATAACTTCGATATGATGATTACCGCAAGAGAGTATTTTTCTTTTATGTTGATGACGTCGATTCCACTAGGATTTTTATTTGAAGTACCACTGGTGTTGATGTTTCTGACGGCGATCGGGCTTGTGACCCCGGACAAGCTAGGAAAAGTCCGTAAATACGGTTACCTGCTTATGGCGGTACTTTCTGCTTTAATTACCCCGCCTGATGTTATTTCGCAAATCATCGTTTTGGGTCCATTAATAGCGCTTTATGAGCTCGGTGTTGTGCTTTCCAAGGTAATGTATAAACGAAAACTTCGGACTGAAACAGAAAGGGAAGCATCCTGACTTTGCTAAGTTAATTTTTTAACTTATAGATGATTTTACAAGGAGGAATAGGCTAACATGATTAAAAGCAAAAAGTTTTTCTTAATGGTTTCATTATTTGTGCTGGCTTTGCTGCTGGCAGCTTGTGGAGGAGGCGGTGACGAAGGCTCCGAAGGTTCTGATTCAGGTGGAAGTTCTGAAACAGCTGAATCCGGAGATCCTGCAAACGGGGAGTCTGTTTTTGAGAACAACTGCTTATCTTGTCACGGTGAACAAGGGAGCGGTGCAAGCGGACCAAACTTACAGGAGTCAGAAGTTTCCCAAGATCAAGGACAAGTCGAGGATAAAGTTAGAAATGGAGGAAACGGTATGCCTTCTTTTGAAGGAGACCTTTCTGACTCTGAAATTGCAGACGTAGCAGCATATATTACAGAGGAAGTAGCTCAGTAATCGCTATAACGATTTGTTAAACAGCTTGTAGAGAATATGGTTCTCTACAAGCTGTTTTATTTTTGTAAGTAATTCATTTTTCTTAACTCCCACTCTGGTGCCCTTTGTGTGACAAACGAAGAGCCTTAAAGTTTTTACCCTTTCTTTTTCCCGTTTTTTATACCAGGTTCTACCTGGTAATTTTTTTTACTAATAATAAAGGATGCAGGTCTCATAATAGGTAGCAAAGTATAAAAGGAGAGTGTCAAGCCCAGTGGCAACTAAATTACACAAAGGACCCGCTATATTAGCAATCAGTTCAATTCCGCTTATTATGACACTTGGCAATTCGATGCTCATACCTATTTTGCCTAAAATGCAATCGGAGTTGAACATAAATGGTTTCCAGGCAAGTTTGACCATAACTATTTTCTCCATTGCCGCAGCTGTCTCCATCCCTATTTTGGGTTACTTGTCCGATCGCTTTAACCGAAAAAGTATCATTTTGCCAGCTTTGACGCTTTACGGCTTGGGCGGACTGCTTGCAGGAATGGCAAGCGCGTGGTTCGATAACGCTTATATGTGGGTGCTTATCGGAAGGGCACTTCAGGGGATCGGAGCTGCGGGAACGGCCCCGATAGCGATGGCATTAACCGGTGACTTATTTAAAGGGGGAGAACAAAGCAAAGTGCTGGGATTGGTGGAGGCTTCCAACGGTTTTGGAAAAGTGCTTTCACCCATCGTCGGTTCTCTATTAGCTTTACTCGTATGGTATGGACCGTTTTTTGGCTTTCCTGTATTTTGTCTCATTTCGATCTTGTTGATGCTGTTTTTTGTTCGCGAAAAAAAGAAAAAACAAAAACCACCGACACTTGGAAATTATTTAAAAGGTTTGTTTACAGTATTTAAGCATGAAGGACGTTGGCTTTTTACTGCATATCTGGCAGGGGCAACCGGATTGTTTACATTATTTGGTCTGTTATTTTACTTATCAGATGTCCTGGAGACAGATTACAACATTGATGGCGTGCTTAAAGGATGTATTTTAGCCATTCCATTGCTTTTTCTTATGATTACTTCGTTTACCACCGGAAGTAAAATCGGGAAAAATCATCGTGTCATGAAGTCGTTGATTGTTTTAGGATTATTGTTGATGACCGCTTCCTTTGCATCGTTAGTATTTTTCACAAAGCTTGTTCCGTTTATAGCTGTACTGGTTGTTAGCAGTATCGGTACCGGTCTTGTGCTTCCCTGTCTGAACAGTTTTATTACCGGGTCTGTCGGCAAAGCGAGAAGAGGGTTTGTTACCTCTTTATATGGTTCCGTCCGCTTTCTTGGAGTAGCTGCCGGCCCGCCGGTATACGGTTGGTTAATGAACTGGTCCAGAAATGGAATGTTTCTGACGACTGCAGGTTTGACACTATTTGTCGCACTGCTGTGTCTGCTGCTTATTCATGTGAAGAAGAAAAAATCAGAGGACGATGATGACTCTGCACATTCTTTATTCAAAAAACTTCAATTAACTACAGAGTGACAAGGATAGAAGGAGGAAAAAGCATTGCAACTATATTTTTCACCAGAATTTTTAAAAGAAGACGCACAAGTATTGAACGTTGTGGATGATGGAGATAAAGCTGTCGGTTACCTGGCGTTTTTATTTGAAAATGAAAAGATGTATGTATATGGCCAATTGGAACACGATGGCGTAAGGGAAGACTTCAAGGACTTGGTTAAACCATATTTACAAGGACTCAGTAAATTAAAGCCCAACCTGGAAGTGTACTCCTACTTGACAGTCGGGGGCAAAAAAGTCGAGTTGGAAGAGGAAAACAATAATTAGCACATTCTGTTAACTGGGTGAATATCATATCTTATCTTCTAATTGGGAGGATAGGGTACTTATGGCTTTTATCGGGGAAATCTTCGAGCTCCATCATCTATTGTTCTTAACAGCAGGGTTACTGACAGGTATCATTGTCGGAGCCTTGCCAGGATTGACGCCTACGATGGGTGTAGCGTTAACGATCCCTTTCACCTTTACGTTAGGGCCGACAGAAGGATTAATCCTTCTGGGGGGGATTTATTGCGGAAGCGTTTTCGGCGGTTCCATTCCTGCAATCTTATTTAATGTACCAGGAGCACCAGCCTCTGTAGCTACGACTTTTGACGGTTATCCAATGGCGCAAAAAGGACAAGGGCGAAGAGCACTTGAATTGACAACAATTGCTTCGGTCATCGGTGGGTTAATCGGGATGTTTATGCTCGTTTTCTTTGCACCGGTTTTTGCCGATATTTCCTTACAATTCGGCCCTGCCCAAACCTTTTGGATAGCCGTTTTTGGTATTACAGCAATTGCGGCTATTTCCGATGGAACGGTCGGTAAAAACNGATCTTGTTGATGCTGTTTTTTGTTCGCGAAAAAAAGAAAAAACAAAAACCACCGACACTTGGAAATTATTTAAAAGGTTTGTTTACAGTATTTAAGCATGAAGGACGTTGGCTTTTTACTGCATATCTGGCAGGGGCAACCGGATTGTTTACATTATTTGGTCTGTTATTTTACTTATCAGATGTCCTGGAGACAGATTACAACATTGATGGCGTGCTTAAAGGATGTATTTTAGCCATTCCATTGCTTTTTCTTATGATTACTTCGTTTACCACCGGAAGTAAAATCGGGAAAAATCATCGTGTCATGAAGTCGTTGATTGTTTTAGGATTATTGTTGATGACCGCTTCCTTTGCATCGTTAGTATTTTTCACAAAGCTTGTTCCGTTTATAGCTGTACTGGTTGTTAGCAGTATCGGTACCGGTCTTGTGCTTCCCTGTCTGAACAGTTTTATTACCGGGTCTGTCGGCAAAGCGAGAAGAGGGTTTGTTACCTCTTTATATGGTTCCGTCCGCTTTCTTGGAGTAGCTGCCGGCCCGCCGGTATACGGTTGGTTAATGAACTGGTCCAGAAATGGAATGTTTCTGACGACTGCAGGTTTGACACTATTTGTCGCACTGCTGTGTCTGCTGCTTATTCATGTGAAGAAGAAAAAATCAGAGGACGATGATGACTCTGCACATTCTTTATTCAAAAAACTTCAATTAACTACAGAGTGACAAGGATAGAAGGAGGAAAAAGCATTGCAACTATATTTTTCACCAGAATTTTTAAAAGAAGACGCACAAGTATTGAACGTTGTGGATGATGGAGATAAAGCTGTCGGTTACCTGGCGTTTTTATTTGAAAATGAAAAGATGTATGTATATGGCCAATTGGAACACGATGGCGTAAGGGAAGACTTCAAGGACTTGGTTAAACCATATTTACAAGGACTCAGTAAATTAAAGCCCAACCTGGAAGTGTACTCCTACTTGACAGTCGGGGGCAAAAAAGTCGAGTTGGAAGAGGAAAACAATAATTAGCACATTCTGTTAACTGGGTGAATATCATATCTTATCTTCTAATTGGGAGGATAGGGTACTTATGGCTTTTATCGGGGAAATCTTCGAGCTCCATCATCTATTGTTCTTAACAGCAGGGTTACTGACAGGTATCATTGTCGGAGCCTTGCCAGGATTGACGCCTACGATGGGTGTAGCGTTAACGATCCCTTTCACCTTTACGTTAGGGCCGACAGAAGGATTAATCCTTCTGGGGGGGATTTATTGCGGAAGCGTTTTCGGCGGTTCCATTCCTGCAATCTTATTTAATGTACCAGGAGCACCAGCCTCTGTAGCTACGACTTTTGACGGTTATCCAATGGCGCAAAAAGGACAAGGGCGAAGAGCACTTGAATTGACAACAATTGCTTCGGTCATCGGTGGGTTAATCGGGATGTTTATGCTCGTTTTCTTTGCACCGGTTTTTGCCGATATTTCCTTACAATTCGGCCCTGCCCAAACCTTTTGGATAGCCGTTTTTGGTATTACAGCAATTGCGGCTATTTCCGATGGAACGGTCGGTAAAAACTTGATTGGCGGGTGCATTGGAGTCTGTCTTTCCTTTGTAGGAATTCATACCGTAACGGGAATGCCCAGGTTTACTTTTGGCATCGACAGTTTTGTCGGAGGTTTTCATATTGTTGCCGTATTGATCGGATTATTTGCCATTCCCCAGGCAATTCGACTGATAGAAATGCTAACAGTCCCTGAAAAAAGGCAAGCAACGAACTTGAAAATGAAACGGTCGACCATCAAACAATCGTTTAAAGACGTACTGCTTCGTCCTAAGTCTGTATTGATAGGAAGTGGTGTAGGGTCGTTTATTGGGATGATTCCAGGAGCTGGCGGTAATATTGCAAGCATACTGGCTTACAATGAAGTGAAGCGGTTCTCAAAAGACAAAACCGGATTTGGAAAAGGGGAGAAGCATGGCATCATTGCATCTGAAAGTGCAAACAATGCCATGGTAGGTGGTTCGTTGATTCCTTTATTGACCCTGGGTATCCCTGGTTCCCCGACAGCGGCTATATTTCTCGGCGGATTACTGATTCACGGAATTTGGCCTGGAAGGAATTTGTTTGTAGAGCATGCAGATGTCGCCTATACCTTTTTGTTTAGTATGGTAGCAGCACAGGTTTTATTGTTGTTTCTCGGTTTAGCATTGATCCGGTATATGACCAAACTTGCTATGATTCCTTCTTTTTTTATGGCACCTGTTATCCTGTCTTTTTCCATAATAGGGGCTTATACTACCCAGAATAGTGTCTTCGATGTGTACACTGCAGTGGTTATAGGTGTCGCCATGTTTTTGCTGCAAAAATTTAACTTCTCAGCTGCTCCGATTGCGCTGGGATTTATTCTGGGAAGTATTGCGGAGGAAGGACTTCTTACCGGAATACAAGTTGGCATAGCAGAGGGGGGGGCGTGGCGTTATTTCTTTACGGGAGGTTGGAACCTCGCTCTGGTCCTGATAATTGCAGGTACGATTATAACAGCGATTTATCAAGGAATTAGATCATATCGACAAAAGGCAATCCATAGAGAAACAACAGACGCCAACTTTCGGATCGGCAACCGGATTTTATGGCTAATGGGGGCATTGTTTAGCTTGTTCCTTGTTTTCCTTCTGAATGGTTTACAATTCGAGCTTCGTATAATGCCGCAAATGACGCTCATAACCCTGGCCTTGTTAGCCATAGTGGAAATGCTACAGAGAAACAAAAGCGAATTACAGGAACAGATCATCTTCTCAAAAAAACTGTTACCTTTGATGGTGCCTCTATTGCTTCTTCTTTTTTCCATGGAATTAATCGGATTTTATTTGCAAGCAATGTTTCTTATGCTTCTTATTCCGGGTTATGCCATGAAAAAAAAATGGCGGGCATTCTCTTATAAGCGATTGTTGGGTATTGCCGTAATTTTTACAGCACTGCTATACCTGGTGTTTTCGCTTCTCTTCCAAGTGCCATTACCTATAATAAGTTAAAAGTCAATCGACCACCCCGATGGACTCCAGCAATTGTTTATAATCCTTAGAACGTTGATCTATTTCTTTGGTTACCTGTTGCCGATCCATGATCAGCATATCAGCACCCGCTTGTTCCATTTCCGCCAAAAAATCTTGATCGTCTAAAAGCTTGAGAAAAGCCGATTCCAATTTACTTATTATTTCTTCGGGTGTTCCCTCCCTGGCGGCTATCCCACGGTCTGTACTCATGATGATATCCGGGTAGCCAAGTTCTTTAAAGGTTGGAATATCCGGAGCAAAAGGGTGACGTTCTTCCGAAGCGATTGCCAATGGTCTCACTTCATCTCCCAATCGGTACACATCAGATAGATTTCCTGCGAGTATTTCCGTGTGTCCGCCAAGCAAAGAGGAGATTGCTTCGGAAGAACCTTTGAATGGAACATCTTCCACATCGATACTTGCAGCATTTTCCAAAAGCAAAATAGCGAGATGTTGGCCAACGAATTTTCCGGCGTTTCCAATTGTCAGTGTACCTGGCTCTCGTTTTGCCAGCGCAATTAAATCTTCCAGTGTCTGAATATTGCTCTCAGAGCGTACCGCAAATACTGTGGGATCTCCTCCCCAATTAACGATTGGATCAAAGGTTTCCACCTCATAAGCTGTATCACCAACCAATGGCTGGGTGATGATATGAGGGAGATTGTAGGCTGAAAGGATATATCCATCTGGCTTAACCGAAGAGAAATAGTTCCAGCCCACTTGTCCTCCACCTCCTGGTTTGTTGACAATTACCATTTCCTCTCCCAGGTATTTTTTTGCATACTTCGCTATAATCCTCGCTTGTGTGTCTGTAGCGGCACCAGGGGAGTATGCTACGACTAGCTGAATACTTTTGTTCGGAAAACTTTCCGCTACGCCTTGATTGTTACTGCAACCGGAGAGTAAAGTAAAAACCACACACGAAAGAAAGAAAAGTTTGATGATTTTTCTCATACTGCCCACTCCTTCCTCATCAAGAAAGGATATGCGCGGATTGATACGTTTAAAAATTGTCCAAAAGATAAAATGACTAATTTATTTTTTTCTTCGGATTGCTAAAATACTAGGAAAATAGGGTAGCTTCATCGTAAACAGTAAATCTACTATTTTTGTCGATAACCATTGGCACATGATAGCCTGTAAAACGATGCGCCAATCGATGATCGAAGCTGTCAATAAAAATACAGAACCGTTTAATAACAGTAATGGCTTCCCAGGAGGAATGTTTCGGTATTTTGCTGTGATGAGAGCAATCACACCCATTCCGCCGTTTGAAACACCATGCTTTAAGAGAAGTCCGATCCCGAATCCAAGCGTTATGGATCCAATCAATAAGTCAACCCAGGCATTACCTGCGTGAATAAATAAAGGACGATCAAAAAACTGTACGGCAAGCGAAGTGGCGGTAATTGCATACATGGTACCGAGCGCGCTTGCATTTCCCAGCCAATGGATTGCGGCTGCCAGCAAAGTGAAATTAACGAGCCAAAGGGCAATACTTAGAGGCAATCCGAACCAATAGTTGAACAATACAGCTATTCCCCCAGCTCCTCCTGAAGGGATAAAATGCGGAAACAAAAATGCGGACATGGCATAACCCTGGATAACCGCCCCCAGCGTTACGAACACGAATACCGACCATCTATATGTCATTGTGTTTGTTTTCCTTTTTAATTTGTATAGTAAGGAAGCAATAGAGCTCTCTCTTCCATATCAACCACTTATTCATTGGGGGCTCCTCAATTCATTTTAAGGCTTGTCAACCACATTTTATTAATCCATTACTTGTTTTATGTGTACAACCTTGAAACAGAAAGAGGGATAAGCGGAAATCCGGATGAAGAAGAGAGGGCGATAGCAATAAATCAAAAAAATGGAAAGGGAAAACAAAAAGGGCCTGCTTGCAGCAGGCCGCCTGTGAGAGATAGGGAGAAGAAACATTTAACGGTAAGTGATTTTCTCATTGTCATGATTTTCAGCAAATAACCCCTTGTACATAGCCGGAATATTTTTTGCGGTTTGGATTGTTTGCTTTGTGTCCTCTTTCATTTTTTGGACTTGCTGCTGAATGGACGATTGTTTATTTGATAACTGAGTGGATTGCTGCTTCAATTCATCTAAATCCTGTTGGACGGGTGATAGGATTTGAGAAATCTTGTTCATTTCGGATTGAATTCCTTTTATGGCTTGAATTCCCATTATGATTCCTGCGATCAATGCGATTAATACGATTACCATACTGATGTATACGAGTACCAATTAAATCAACTCCTTTTAGGCTAATCTACCCGTATTAACCTCATGTAAATCACCTAATGATTGGACTAAACCGATGATCCGATAACCATACTAACATTAAAACGAACAAATGGAGTGAAGGAAGATGACTGTCTTCAGGCTTGGATATGTAGCCATGAGTAAACAGGTGGTAAATGGTTCGTCCTCTCAAACAATGACATACAAATCCTTTTGTCAACTGGTCGATCGTGAAGCGGCCATACGTAAATTGGAACGAATTGCCAAAAGCAACATTCATAATTGTCTGCGACTGCTCAAACATAATAAATCACTCGACATTTCCTTCTTTCGATTGAGTTCCAGGCTAGTTCCGCTTGCAACTCACCAGGAACTAGCCGATTGGAACTACTTACAGGTATTACAAGATGACTTAGACGCATTAGGGCGGTATGCAAAGGAAAATAAAATGCGACTTGATTTCCATCCAGATCATTTTGTCGTCCTCAATAGTCCAAAGGAGGATATTATAAAAATGTCTGTCAAAACATTAAGATATCATCAGCGGCTATTAACCGGGATGAAAATCCCAACTAGCCATCGGTGCGTTCTCCACGTAGGAGGGTTATACAGCGATAAACAAAAAGCCCTTGAACGTTTTATAGATAATTGGGGGAGGATGAATGGAGAACTGCAACAAATGATTATGCTTGAAAATGATGATAAATCGTTTACCATAAAAGATGTGCTTTATTTATCCGAAAAGCTTGGAGTACCATCTGTTTTTGATTTACATCATCACTTTGCTAATCACCAAGAACTGGATTGGTTTTCAGATTGGCCTAGAATCCTGGAGACATGGAAGAACTCTCGATTGCCGGTGAAAGTTCACTTTTCCAGTCCGAAAAATGAACAGAACTTTCGTCACCACGCAGATTATGTCGATCCGAATATGGTCTTCGAGTTTGCGCAAAAGGTTAGCGGGACAGTCAACCATGTCGACTGTATGATTGAAGCAAAACAGAAGGATAACGCCCTTGTCCAGCTGGTTAAAGACTTACAAAAATTCCCCCAAGTAAAGTGGGTGAATGACAGCACGTTTGTTTTAGAATAATTCTTCTTCTGTTTTTTTACTCGAAGAGGGAGAAATGAAATGTAAAGGAGTAATCGGATTATGGTATATGTAAAAATGAATGTTCAAACTGCTTTTCATGGAGAACTATTCCGCGAGGGGAAAACGTATGAAGTGGATGAAGAAACTGCACAACGCTGGCAATCCAGTAACATAGCCGAAATTACAGAGGAACATCCCAAAAACGAGAACGAATAATATTATAGGCAAGTGATGTATTTTAAATACAACATGTTTCAATACAGCAGATGAAGCTTCATTTGTAAGAGAAAAGAAACCGCTCGTATCAACCGAAGTCAACATTAGAATAGTCGTTGAATTTGACAAGAAAGGCAGTATTATAAAAAATATCATCTTTGGCAAGTTTCTCCAATATAATATTGAAAAATAAGCAGCTAATTGCTATAATATTCACCGTTGTAATAATGATTATTAAATAATAATTTTTAAATTTATATATTTAGGGAGAGTCTTGATGTCTAACAATCATCTCGTTTTTGTGTATGGTACCTTGAGAGAAAACGAACCGAATCATAAGTTTTTGAAAGATACGATATGTGTGGCAAGGCAAAGTTGGACAGATGGTGTATTATATGATACTGGGAATGGTTATCCGGTAATGGGACTCAGCTCTGCCAATCGAGTGTACGGGGAAGTATACCAAGTATCCAGCTTAGTTCTGAAGCAATTAGATCAATTGGAAGGTTTCCAACAAAACGACGACAAAAACGCATATGAAAGAGTCCGCCAAACCATCTATACAGATAACGGAGAATTGGAAGCATATGTTTATATCAGTGCAGCATTTAAATTGGCAGAACTTGAAACGGTGGCATTCGGCGATTGGAAATGCCATCTTTATTTGCAGAATGATCCGTTTTATTATTTTGCCTATGGTTCCTGCATGGATGCGGAACGCTTTTCAACAGCAGGTGTAGCAAACCATTTTACAAAAGTCACGGGTTGTGGGAGAGCAGAAAACTTCAGTCTGGCATACACTCGGGCAGCAGAAGATGGCGGAAGGGCAGACATGGTCGAATCAGACGATTTCGTTGAAGGAAAAGTATATGAATTGAAAAAAGATGCATTGGATTATTTGTTTGTCCGTGAGGGAGTTCATGGCAAACATTACCGTCCAGCATTTATTTCGGTCGAAATTAATGGGAACCTGCTGCATAATGTATTGACCTTTATTGTCATTGATAAGTCCGAAGAAATTGCGCCGCCTATTCATTATGCAACGGAAATTCTAAGAGGTGCCAAAGGCTTTGTTAGTGACCAATATTACCGACAGCTTGAAGAAGCATTATTTACTAAATTCCAGATAAAAATTGATATCCAAAAAGATTTGGAAGTTATACCTTCCTAAAAAATAAGCAGAAGCATAGGCTTCTGCTTATTTTAATTATTGAATTTCCGAAAATTTAAATTATAATAAGTGAAAACCCTTTCATTTTATCTTTTAATGAGGGAAAGGAGCGAACACAATGGCAAACGAAATGGCTGAACGGAAGCAAGTTTTCGATCTGTTGGAACGTGCGCGAAGAAATACGTTATCTGATTTATTGGTACGAACGAGGAGCAGATATCCTGATAAACCAGCCATTCTTTATAAGGATAAACGGCTTACCTACCAGGAACTGGATGACTTGGTCAATCAGACAGCGAGTGGATTAAGGGAGGACGGGATACAAAAAGGAACAATGCTGGCTGTATTATCTAATAACAGTCTCGATTTTGTGGTATTGAATTTTGCCCTGGCAAGAATCGGTGCAGTGATGGTTCCGCTCAATTACATGCTGAATGTGGAAGACATCCAGTATATCCTTCAGCATGCTGGTATTGAAGGGGTTGCGGCATCGGAGGCATACGCACCAAGCATCGATGAGGCTGCCCTTCGGAATGAATCCATTATCTCATGGAGATATTTAATGGATAGCAGCGATAGAACGGAAGTGCGTGAAAATTGGAAACCGCTTGGTGAGCTGCAAAAAACGACGGAACCTGTTCCTGTAGAGGCAGAAATACTTGATGATGACCTGGCACATGTTCTCTATACTAGCGGTACAGAGTCAAAACCGAAAGGGGTTATGTTGACACACAAAAACTTGATCGCTGAATATGTAAGCAGCGTGATAGAAGGGCAAATGGACGCGGCAGACATTGCAATTCATGCATTGCCTTTATACCATAGTGCACAGCTTCATGTCTTTTTGGGACCTAGTATTTACATCGGTTCAACAGGAATTATCCTTCCTCAGGCAACACCCGAAGCAATACTGGCTACGGTAGAAAAGGAGAAGGCAACGCAACTTTTCTGTCCTCCTACGGTCTGGATTGCTTTATTGAGACATCCTGATTTTGAACGAAGAGATCTTTCTTCCTTAAAAAAATGTTACTATGGTGCAGCTATCATGCCACGTGAAATCTTGAAAGAACTTACAGAAAAACTTCCGCAGGCAAGGTTTTGGAATTTTTATGGGCAAACGGAAGTTGCTCCCCTGGCAGCCGCACTCCAACCGGAAGACCAGCTGTGGAAGCTTGGATCTGCGGGGAAACCTGTATTGCATGTAGAAACAAAGATAGTCGATGAAAAGGATGTAGAAGTGCCGAGAAACGAAATTGGAGAGATTGTCCACCGAACACCACATGCCATGAAAGGTTATTTACATGATCCGGAAAAGACAGCAGAAGCTTTCCGGGGAGGATGGTTTCATAGCGGAGATCTCGGCTTCATGGATGAAGAAGGCTACATTACTATCATCGATCGAAAAAAGGACATGATCAACACTGGAGGCGTCAATGTTTCCAGTAGAGAAGTGGAAGAGACGCTTTATGAATTGGAAGGAGTCTCTGAAGCAGCAGTCATCGGTACACCAGATCCCTATTGGATCGAAGCAGTCACGGCAATTATTGTACCAAAACAAGGTAGTAAGATTACAAAAGAAGAAATCGCTCGTTTCTGTAAAAAGAGATTGTCTAAATACAAAGTTCCAAAGTACATCGAATTTGCCGACACACTCCCGAAAAATCCTAGTGGAAAGTTGTTGAAACGGACACTTCGTGAAACATACAAGGATTTAGCGAACTAGCACAGTCATGCTAATTATGGTTGATCAGGCTTGTTTATCTTATATTTTTTATCGTCAACGGAATTTAGGCTGCTATATACTTTGGGAAAAATCAAAAATAGCGGAGATTTAATATGTCTCAGGAAAAAGCAGACATGCTCGTTTGTCTGCTTTTTTGTTTAGTCTAAATTTTACGAAAATATAAAAAATAATGTTTACAATTCTGTTGTTTATGGTAGTATTGTGCTAACAATTTTTTCAGCAGGAAGGAAAAGTGGAGCATGAGTACAAAGCTAAATACAATCGAAGTAAAAGATATTATAATTGCTCATCAGATGTTAAAAGACGTAGTGGTAAAAACACCATTGCAAAAAGATTCCATCTTATCCGAACGATATCAATGCAATGTTTATTTGAAAAGGGAGGACTTGCAAGTAGTCCGTTCTTTCAAAATCAGGGGAGCTTATAACTTCATGCAAAGTTTGACTGATGAAGAATTGAAGAACGGAGTCGTTTGTGCTAGTGCAGGGAATCATGCTCAAGGGGTAGCTTATTCTTGTAAAGCTCTGGGCGTGAAAGGAAGAGTTTTCATGCCCGCTACTACACCTCGTCAAAAAGTGGACAGGGTAGCTTTTTTCGGGGGACCGTTTATAGAGATTGTTTTAACGGGGGATACGTTTGATGATTCCTACAAAGATGCAATCGCTTTTTGTGATGCCAATGATATGGCTTTTATCCATCCTTTTGATGATTACCGAACGATAACAGGACAAGGGACAATTGGACTGGAAGTTTTGGAAGAGATCGATGAACCCATCTCCCACGTTTTCATGGGTGTTGGAGGCGGCGGCTTAGTCTCCGGAGTAGGATCTTATATTAAAAATATAAGTCCAGCCACTCAAGTGATAGGAGTAGAGCCTGAGGGAGCACCGGGAATGAAGCTTTCTCTTGAACATAACCAAGTGTATCCTTTAGAAAAAATCGATAAGTTTGTCGATGGTGCCAGCGTCAAACAAGTAGGCAATTTGACTTTTGAGATCGGGAAAGAAGTGATTGATGATATCGTAATAGTTCCGGAAGGAAAAATCAGCACCACTTTGGTCGATTTGTACAATGAGAATGCAATTGTTGCCGAACCGGCCGGAGCTTTGCCTGTTTCTGCCTTGGATTTTTACAAAGATCAAATCAAAGGGAAAAACATTGTGTGCATTATCAGTGGAGGGAATAACGATATTGACCGGATGCAGGAAATCAAAGAACGTTCTTTGATTTATGAAGGGTTCAAGCATTATTTTATTGTGAACTTTCCGCAACGGGCCGGCGCTTTGAGAGAGTTTATGGAAGATGTATTAGGGGAAACAGATGACATCACCAGATTTGAATACACAAAGAAAAACAATCGGGATAAAGGACCTGTACTTGTCGGAATCGAATTAAAAGACAAAACGGATTATGAACCTTTAATCGACAGAATGAATAAAAAAGGGTTTGCTTATATCGAAATTAATAAAGATCAGGACTTATTCAACCTGTTGATTTGAGAACGGGGAAACGGGGAGCTGAAAGGCTCCCTCGTTTTTACACCCCAATTGTTTTAATTAAACTATGTTTTAAATAAACATTCTATTCTACTAATCCTCTCGCTCCATACAAGAAATCATCCTATAAAATACTTACGATCATCCACTAAGAATTCGAAAGGAAGTTGGTGTAAATGGAACGGCAATCAAGTGGTTTTTTAGTTAAACAACGCGCCTTTCTAAAATTATACTTGATTACATTGATTGAAAACAAACACTTATATGGTTTGAAACTCCGCGATTTACTGAAAGAAGAATTCCGTGATTTAGGCTACAAACCAAATCACCCGGAAATATATAAAGCGCTACATGATCTAATAGAACAAGGGATCATTTACCAGCAAAAAGAAATAAAGCAAGGGGCGTCTTACCAAGAAGTTGTCTATTATCAATTTACCGCTGAAGGAAAAGAGATGGCTCAAGCTTATAAACACCAATTAAGAGTAGAATTGGAACGATGCCTTAAATTACTGGAGAAAGCCCTCAGGGATAATTTCCATTAATTAAAATACCTCATTTCTATCCTTGATTTGGAAGAGTAACCGAGAACAATATCGGGTATCGTAAAAATCAAACAAGCTGCAAAGAATTTTTATGATGATTTACTCAATTTCAAACAAGGGTTGTGTAAGATGATTATAAATTTCACCCATGAAAATCAACTAACTGTCAAACGAGTTTATGGCCAATCTATGGTAGATATAGGTTCCATATGCTATGACTCGCGAAATGTCCAAAAAAACACTGCATTCGTATGCATCCGTGGAGAACTCCAGGATGGACATGCCTATATTAAAGATGCTTTGGATAAGGAGGCCTCTGTAATAATCGGTACGGACCATACCATCCTTTCATCAATGGCAGCTAACTTTCCGGACCGGACATTCGTGGTAGTGAAAGATGCAAAAGCAGCGTTGGCAAGATTATCGATTACCTTTTATCAACATGCCTATAAAAATTTAACATCGATCGGGGTTACAGGTACCAATGGTAAAACAACGGTAGTAGCGTATATCTATTCTTTACTTAATCAAATCGGTATTTCAACTGGTTCTATCGGTACAGTCGGTACATTATCATCAGTTGGTCCATTAAAAATCCAGCAAACAACCCCGACAACCCCGGAAGCACCTGAAATCCACCAAATCTTTCACCAATTCCATTATATGAAGGAAAGAGCAGCTGTAATGGAAGTAACGTCTATTGCAATCGAGCAAAAGAGGGTAGAAGGGATCTTGTTCGATATAGGGGTTCACACGAACATAACCAGTGAACACCTTGAATTCCATAAAACCTTTGAAAACTATAAGCGAGCTAAATTAAAATTATTTCGGCAAGCAAAAAAAGCCGTAGTGAATTTGGATGATAAAGGAATGGCAAAAGATATTCTGAGGATGTATCAAGGTCCTTTATTCACATACAGTATCGACAACCATCCAAAAGCCGATGTAATTGCTGCGAATATAAGAACAAGAAAAGAAGGGACGGCCTTTCAACTTAGTATCAATGGAGTATCATCCCTTGTCCATACGCCAGTCATAGGCGAATACAATATTTCCAATTTATTAGCTGCTATTTGTACCGCCATGCATATGGGAATTCCTGCTAAATCTATATTGGATGCTTTACCAAAAATCAAGGGACCAAAAGGGAGATTTCAGCTCGTGGAGACTCCAGGCAACTATCGGGTTCTGTTTGATTACGCGCACACCCCGGATGCTCTGCGTAAGCTGTTAGCGGAGGTGAAAAAACTCGATTATCGAAAACTGATTTTGATGGTGACCGGGGTAGGAATCAGGGATGAAAATAAAATTCCTAAAATGGGAGAAGCTGCCGATGGACAGGCAGACGAGTATGTTATCTCCGTCGATCATCCCGGATATAAAAAACCTGCGGACATTGTAGATGGTGTCCTGTCCGGGTTTTCCGGTACCCCACATGGACGAATTACCCGCACCTATACACGAGCAGAAGGAGTTACAGCTGCTCTAAGTTTGGCAGAAGAAAGCGATTTAATCGTTTTAACCGGGGGATGTATCAATGGCTGTCAAATGGTCAAAGGAAAAGCTCTTCCACACTCTGATGAAAGCATTATAGAAGATTACTTTACTCGATCAATAAATAAAGCAAAATACAAAATAGAACCAAAAGCAGAAAAATCCCCTGTTTTGTAAAATAACAGGGGATTTTATCAGTTAAGCGTTACGCATTTGCTGCCTGATCACCGTCAAAATAACGAAGCTGTTGCCATAATAATTGCTTTTCGCTTTCCGTTAAAGGAACGATTGGAAGGCGAACATAGCCTGTGTCTATTCCTAAATATGACAATGCAGCTTTGACAGGAGCAGGACTAGGTGCCATAAACAACGATTTCATCAATGGAAGCAGTGTTTGATGGAGGACAGCTGCTCTATAAATATCGCCGCGTAAATAGCTCTCGATCATTTCTTTCATTTCGTTTCCTACAATATGAGAAGCTACAGAAACTACGCCAGTTCCGCCTACCGCTAGTGCAGGAAGCGTCAATCCGTCATCTCCACTGTATAAATGAAAGCCTTCTTTCGTACCACTTATAATTGCAGTCATGTCATCAAGATTACCGCTGGCTTCTTTGACGGCCACTATGTTATCTAACTCCGAAAGTTTGATGATCGTTTCCTGTGTCATTCCTGTTGCGCTTCTGCCCGGAATATTATAAAGCATAATTGGCAGTTCGGTTGTCTGGGCGATTGTCCGAAAATGCTGGTACATTCCTTCCTGGTTCGGTTTGTTATAATAAGGAGTCACCAGCATCGCTGCATCGATTCCTTCAGCCTCAGCTAGTCGAGTAAACTCTATCGATTCCCGCGTGTTATTTGTTCCGGTTCCCGCTATCACAGGCACGCGCTTATTTACGGTCTTTACTGTAAACCGCAGCAAGTTGATCTTTTCTTCTTTCGTAAGGGTGGGGGATTCACCTGTCGTCCCCGCTACTACTAATCCGTCCGAACCATTAGCAATTAAATGATTAATCAGCAGTTCCGTCTTTTGAAAATCGATAGAACCTTCCTGGTCAAACGGTGTGACCATTGCTGTCAATACACGCCCAAATTCCATTTCCAACACCTCTATTCATGATTTTAAAAGCAAACCAGGCAATACCAAGTTAATTGGCGGAGGAAGCGTCCCATAATCACACTTCATTAAACAGTAGGACAACCAATCTCCACGCAGAATAGAGGCTATCTCACCAGAGATAAAGCAAAATTTGAATGATGAAAATACCACACAAAAAAACAGCAACGAGGGCGTCGCTGCTGCATCACTATGATATCTTGCTGATGCGCGTGAGATAGCCCTCCATATAACGAAACGTTATATGACAGATCTATATTTATTCAATACAGATCCAGTGAAGCGAAATGATGAGTCTCCGCTCACTTCGGCAAATTCCCCTTTCGGCAGCCATCAAAAGATCTCATCATCCTCCGGAATGCTTACTAATGGTCTTTGCACCTCTATCCTCACTCCAAAAAACATATTTGAAGTAAAGCAGATAAAATTGTATTTAAAATATAGCAAATTTTTTCCTGGTTTGCAATGCAAACAAATAGACGGAAAAGATTTGCCGTCATATAATGACCGATCGCTAATATACCCGATTATCCATGCAACCGATCCGGAGTCCTGAAGGATAAAAAAATTCATGGGTTTCTTTAAATTTTTTCGGATATGGGACTGGAGGGAACAAACCGTACATTCCTCCATGATTACAAGATACGATTTTGTCCCAATACTTCCTCAAGCAAAGCTTGGTATTTTTCTTTATCCTTTGCAGTCAATGGCTTTGGGCCTTTTGTACGCTTACCGCTTCTACGGGCCTTGGCATTGGCGTGACGTGTATTCAGCATTTCATCGATCGTTGTTAAACGATAAGAGAAGCCTTTATGATGGAGGGCAATACACCCTTTACCCAAAGCAAGGGCTGCCAATCCATAATCTTGTGTAATAATAATGTCGTTCTTAGCAGCTAGTTGCATAATCCGATAGTCAACCGAATCAGCACCTGTATCAACGTAAATTGTTTCTACTCCAACAGGTTCATGAGAAGAATAATGGGAAAAACTCTTAACCAGATAAACAGGGACCGAGTACATTTTTGCCGTCTTGATGGTTATATCCTTCACAGGACAAGCATCGGCATCAACTAAAATTTTCATGAAGCACCTCTTTTTTTATTTTTACCAAGGTACCAATCACCGGGGGTGAGTCTATCATAACCAAAAAAAGTGAAATTAAAAAGCAGCCTGCGATTATCTGCAAGCTGCCGGGCAGTACATTTATGCTGTTATTACATAAGATCGTAAACCGATTCTTCTAGATAGAGCCAGTGATAGTATTCGACTTCTTCGTCTGTCATTTTTAACACGTCATCTTTGTTTAAGGAAGTCAAATCCCATAAGTGCTCCATTAAGTTTTCTCTCACCAGTTGGCTCATAGTCCATCCCCCTCAGGATTAAGTTGGATTGCTAAAGCTTTTTCATTTTGTTACATTCATTATATATCTCAAATCGAGATAAAACCAATATCAAAATTAGATATAAGAAGCTAGAGCGATATAAGGATGATATATTTAAGGACAAATGCCTGTTTGACGAGTAAAAAGACCAGATCATCTTTTATTTTTTATTTGCTTCAAGCTCGGTTATAATGAAAGTTAATAATTTACCGTTAAAGAAAGAGGTTAACACAATGAAAGAACTACAACCAGGCTCCATTCAACGAGCAGAAGTTACACAAGAAGTGACAGACGGTTTTTTACTGCGAATTGGAAAAGAAACCTTGTTACTACCGGAAACGGAAAAAATGCTTCAACCACAACAAGAAATAGAAGTATTTGTCTACCAGGATAAAAAGGGAAGAGCTCTTGCAACTACAACAATTCCTGAAGCCAGAATCGATTCGTACGGGTGGGCTAGTGTCGTGGAAGTGGTTGAGAACCTTGGCGTGTTTGTCGACATTGGTATCCCGAAGGAAATACTTGTTTCAAGTGATGATCTGCCATTATTAACAAAGGTTTGGCCTAAAAATGGAGATAATTTGTTTGTAAGTCTTGCTATGGATAAAAAAGGGCGATTGCTTGCTAAGCCCATCGGCGAAGCAGACGTCATAGCCGACTTAGAACCCGCTTCTTCTGAATACTTGCAAAAACAAGTAATCGGACGGGTTTATCGTTCGACGAAAGCTGGTTCTTTCATTCTTACCGAGGAAGGCTTCCGAGGGTTTATCCACCCAAATGAAAGAAAAAAAGAGCCGAGAGTTGGAGAAACAGTAACAGGTCGTGTCATCGATGTGAAAGACGATGGGACAATCAATGTTACCTTGCTTCCTCTAAAACAAGAAGGAATAAAGGATGACGCCGCTGCCATATTGGAGTATTTGGAGAAAAGCGGGGGTTCGATGAGCCTGGGTGATAAAAGCGACCCGGAAATCATTCGGGAAACATTCCACATAAGTAAAGCTGCTTTCAAACGAGCGCTTGGGAAATTGATCAAAGAAGGCAAAGTGTACCAGCAAGATGGAAACACACACCTAAAGTAAAAAAACGCTTTAAAATTTTTACACCAAATAGAACAAAAAATAGGCATGAATCAAACGGATTTGTGCCTGTTTTTTTAAGAAGAATTCCAGAACTAATCGGGAAGTGGAATCCGCTTTTATAATAATACTGTATATACATGAAGAAGTCCCCACATAATTGTATAAATATGGTACCCTAATAAGCGAAAACGGTTGATGAAAGACTTTGAAGCGTACTGCCGCTACTTTTGTCACTAATTTTTCTTAAATATGTTTTTCCGAGGAAGCAGAAGACAACTCTTTCACCAAAAAAATCAAACAAAAAGCAGAAAAATGGTAGCAATTTCCTTCATTACCACTTATCATGGATAAGGATTCTCGAAAATTGTCGAAGAAAGTAAGTTGGCTTGGAAGGGTTTGAAGGAGGATTATGATGAAAGATTTTTATCAATATATACAGGAATCGAAAGAAGCATGTAAAAATATATATGGGTTGTCACCGGATGAAATCCCGTTTTTAAAAGTAGCCTTAACAAGAGAACAACTGCACCAAAAGCAGATTACATATAAAAAAGCTTTATCGATCGTGAAGGAATTCATGAAAAAAACCATTGAGTATTTGGATGGTGTACCAACACTTATTGTCACCACTGACGCGGAGGGATACGTTCTTGAAAGCTTCGGGGATTCGGGCATTAAACAAATGGTAGATACTCTGGGAATAACTACGGGCGTTCAATTTCGGGAAGAAGATGTAGGAACAAATTCTATATCTCTAGCATTAAAGCATAAAGAGCCAATTGGTCTTATCGGCAATGACCATTTTCATGATTGTCTAGCTGGAATTGCCTGTTACTCAGCTCCTTTTTCTTATACGGACAGCAATGAGCTTGCAGGGACTGTATCCATCATGACATTCGTAGAATACGCCAATCAATTTCATTTAGGCCTGTTATCCTCAGCAGTGGATACCATTGAAGGGGAGATTCGCTTACAAGAACAAAATCACAGGCTTTACTTGCTTAATCAGGTATTAATTAATTCGACACCTTTAGGGATTATCATGACAGATAACCAGGGAGGTATAATAGAATACAATCCTGGAGCAGAAAAGATTCTCGGCATTCCAAGAGAAATGGCCATGTACCATGGCATAGATGGAATAGATGGCCTGGGTGAAGATGTAATGAAGGTACTGCGAGAACAGGAGAAAATCGAGAATGAGGAAATACTGCTTCTTGACCACCAACATGACCGTGACAGAATATGTCTGGTAGATATTCTCCCGCTATATGATAGTTTCCACCAGTTATCTGGTGCATTTGCCCAATTCCGAGATATGACTAGCTATCACGAACTGCAAAAACAAGTGATTCAATCAGAGAAACTCTCAGCCGTAGGAAAACTTGGTGCAGGATTTGCCCACGAAATCAGAAATCCGTTGACTAGTATTATCGGACTTGTCCAGCTTTTAAGGCAGAGTAACGAACACAATAAATACTTGCAAATTATTACGGATGAGCTGGAAAGAATGAAAAGTCTCGTCAATCAATTTGTCCTGCTTGGAAAACCAACTAAATTACACAAGACCAACAGTGACGTCGTACAACTAATCCGTAATACAGTAGAACTGATGAACAGCAATGCCCGTCTCAATAAAATAAAAATGGAGTTCGATTCTCAGGAAAACGAGCTAGTTGTCCCAATTGATGAGTCGCAAATCAAGCAGGTAATGATAAATTTTATCAAAAATGCTATTGAAGCGATGCCCGAAGGCGGTCTACTTCTTGTTCGTCTTCAAGTTCATTCGGAAGAAAAAGAATGTCAAATAACGATTCAAGATGAAGGGAAAGGAATGACGCCAGAAGAGGTAGGACGATTGGGTACTCCTTTTTTCACAACGAAGGAAAACGGGCTTGGCCTGGGGATTCCGATTTGTTTTGATATCGTCCAAGCCCACAACGGCTTCATTAATGTTGAATCTGAAGAAGGAAATGGTTCCAGAATTCATTTGCATTTACCATTGGAAAACGGAAGAAAGAGAAAAAAAGAAGAGAATTGAATTTGCAGTATCTTTACCGTAATAGATCAAAGAATGGGAAACCGAATATGCTTTCGGTTTCCTTACGGCATTATGCCCTAAGATATAAAAAACCGGTTCATATAACCTCTTCCCAAATCACTGCAAGTAGTAGAAGATAATGGATTTACGCCTACCATTCTTTATACTATACCTCACACTTTTTCATCTATTGTTACAGTACTATATCTTTTTCATTCCTATGTCCCAACATAGGAACGTAAGAAATAATAGTCTTCCTGTACCGTGGAAACGGCTTTGTATAGGAAAAGTTAACTTTCCTCCATTTTAAACAAGAATCCCGCTTATCCTATAATCCACTATGAATCTTTATCCACTTATTGCATCTTTTAAAAAATTCCACCATATTATCAGGTCAGACGCATTGATTCAGCTTTCTCAATTTACGGGAATTTTTTTCAAAAAACGAACAGTCAACCAACCACTTCTAAAATACTGGAATATATCTATTATATGGCCAAGTACCGACAAGGAAGTAGTAACCTTTTCGGTATAAACAAAGCCGAAAGGAGGAAAATCATGAAACGATCAAATAATTCCTTATCCGATGGTTGTTTTCCTGAAGTTTGTTTTCCAACCGGAGGTTCCTTATGTTCTTTCAGGGGAACTAGAAGGCCGGCTATCACGAGAATTATAGATTCAGTGGTTGGACCGACCGGACCGACCGGACCAACCGGACCCGCTGGTGCGACAGGCGCAACCGGACCAACCGGACCAACCGGACCTGCCGGTGTGACGGGCGCAACTGGACCGACCGGGGCCGCTGGTGTGACAGGTGCCACTGGCGCAACCGGACCTGCTGGTGTAACTGGTGCCCCCGGTGCCGGAGCAATTATACCTTTTGCTTCTGGGGCGCCTGTAGTGCTGACAACCATTTTAGGTGGATTGGCAGGTACGACGAGCCTTGTGGGATTTGGATCAAGTAACACAGGCGTAGAGCTATTAGATGGTGGGCAAATCGATATAACCGGAGCAGGTGCGACTATACTAAACTTTGCTTTTTCCGTTCCACGCGATGGAACCATTACTTCGATTGAAGCTTACTTTAGCACTACTGCATCTGTTGGCCTTACAGGCGATATAACCATTAATGCTCAGTTGTACCGTTCTCCTGATCCTGCGACAAACATTTTCGATCCGATACCAGAAACATTGGTAACGTTAAGTCCAGATATCACAGCACCGATAACTATCGGCGAAATAAGCAGAGGATCTGTGACTGGATTAGATACTCTTGTAACAGAAGGAGACCGTTTACTACTAGTTTTTTCAGCAACAGCTTCAGGTATCAGTCTGGTGGGCACTGTTGCTGGTTATGCAAGTGCCGGTGTAGCCATCAGTTGATTTACCTTGAACAAAACCGACTATCTTGGTAGTCGGTTTTGTTCTATTTTGCATGATAAAAATATAAATGGTTGATTTTATTTTTTCAGAATTTTATACTATGTAAATATATACGCAAAAATGAAAATATTCTCACATTTTAGCATCTGGATAGGGAAGGTGGAATAGTTCTCTACTTTCATCTAAATAAACAACATGGGGGTTATAGAAGTAATGGCATTAACAGAGGGCAAAAAGGAAGAAACAACCAGCAACAAGAAAAAAAGATGGGAAATGCCAGATACATATGTCATTTTATTTTTGGTTTTATTAGCAGGAGTACTTGCTACTTATTTAGTCCCATCAGGGACATTTGAGAGAGAAACGGTAGATGGGGTAGAGAGGGTCATACCGGGAACCTATTCACAAACAGAAGGATCCTGGCTGAGTCCAATGGATATTTTCACTGCCATTCAAATGGGCATGGTTCAATCAGCAGATATCATTTTCATGGTATTATTCACTGGCGGAGCATTTGAAATTATTGAGCGTTCCGGCGCATTGCGCGGCGCAATCAATAGCGCTGTCCGTGTTACTCGCGGCAAGGAATTCTGGATGATTGCTATTGTTTCTACATTGTTTGCTCTTGGAGGAGCAGTAGGGGCGGTAGCCAATGCTGTCATCGCTTTTGTTGCAATCGGGGTTATCATCGCCAAAACACTTAAATTAGACCCTATCATTGCTGTTGCTATCACATTTGGTGCCAACTTTGCCGGATTCAATGTCGGTTTTATTAATCCTTATACGGTAGGAATTGCACAGGATATAGCAGATTTACCACTGTTTTCAGGAGCAATATTCCGAATTATTGTTTTTGTTATCATTTTGAGCCTGACAATTTGGTACACTTGGCAATATGCAAAGAAGATTATGAATGATCCTTCTAAAAGTATCATAGGGGTGTACAACGATAGCGAGGAATATGAAGGCATTTCGGAAGATTTCACGCTCCGCCATAAACTTCTTCTGGGTTTTGTAGGATTAGGATTGCTATTTTTTGTATATGCTTCGATTCAATTAGGCTGGACGATCAATCATATGGCTGCATTTTTTGTCTTGATTGGAATCGGCTCCGGTATTATAGCAGGTATGCACTATAACACAATTGCAGTTACTTTTTTACAAGGAACACAAAAGCTTGTGTACGGGGCCTTAGTTGTCGGGTTGGCCAGAGCAGTCATTGTCGTACTTGAGGATGGGCAAGTCCTTGATACAATTGTACAAGCATTAGCTGTGCCTTTGGAAAACCTCCCTTCCGTTCTCGCTGCGATTGGGATGTTTATCTCCAGTGCCTTGCTTAACTTTTTAGTAAACTCCGGAAGTGGACAGGCGATGATTTCCATGCCGATGCTTGCTCCACTGGCTGACATGGTTGGGGTGACCAGGCAGGTTGCTGTACAAGCATTTCAATTCGGAGACGGATTGACGAATAGCATCTTTCCGACTTCCGGTATTTTGATGGCCAGTCTTGCCGTCGCCGGTGTACCATGGACAAAGTGGCTCCGATTTATTTTTCCGTTATTTATTGCCTGGGTGGTCATCGCCATCATCATGCTGTCCATTGGTGTCATGATTAACTGGGGGCCTTTTTAATTGGGTACCCGTTTTCAACACGCAAGGAGAACAATCCTTGCGTGTTTTTCTTTCTATTAAAGGCCGTAAGAAGCGAAAATGGAAATAATGTTTTCCTTCCTTTCAAAAACGTTTATAATAGGAGGTATTCAGTAGCATCTTTAAGCTCTAATTATTCAAATAGAGCATGTTATAGTTGAAGTCTCGTAAAGGAAGGTACTTTATGGAAGAACAAAACATTACTAGAATCCAAGTGAACGACAAAGAAATCATTTTGATCGGAACAGCCCATGTCTCCAAACAAAGTGCTGAACAAGTAAAAGAAGTAATCAAGGCAGAACAGCCAGACGCAGTTTGCGTTGAACTGGATGAACAAAGATACCAATCGATCAGCGAAGGAAGCAAGTGGGCGGATACCGATATCTTTCGTATTATAAAAGAGAAAAAAGCAACCTTACTCCTGATGAATTTAGCTATATCTTCCTTCCAAAAACGGATGGCCAAACAATTCGGTATCAATGCTGGCCAGGAAATGATCCAGGGAATCCAATCTGCGAAAGAAATAGATGCGGAGCTTGTTTTAGCAGACCGTAATATTCAAACGACATTTTCCCGGATTTGGCATGGCGTTGGTTTTTTTGGGAAAGCAAAGTTGATGCTTCAAGTTGTTTATAGTATTTTCAGCAATGAGTCGATAACTGAAGAAGAACTAGAAAAGATGAAGTCTCAGGATATGCTCGATTCTATGCTTAATGATTTTACGGAGAATTTCCCGCGTTTAAAAGAGCCATTGATAGATGAGCGCGACCAATATCTATCCCAAAAAATTAAAGAAGCTCCCGGCAAAAAAATCGTCGCTGTCCTTGGTGCAGCCCATGTGCCAGGGATTACAAAAGAGATACACCGCGAGCATGATTTAAAACAGCTAAGCAAACAGCCTCCTAAATCAAGACTTCCAAAACTAATTGGCTGGACGATTCCTATCTTGATCATCGCTTTAATCGCCTATACGTTTGCTGCGAATCCTTCTGCTGGAGCCCAACAAACCATCAGTTGGGTCTTATGGAACGGATCCTTTTCTGCGTTAGGCACAGCCCTGGCACTTGGCCACCCGCTCGCGATTTTAACTGCGTTCGTGGCTGCACCGATCACTTCATTGAATCCATTGATTGCCGCCGGCTGGTTTGCAGGGTTCGTGCAAGCACTAATACGAAAACCAAAAGTAGGCGATTTTGAGACATTATCGGACGATGTGCTGCATGTAAAAGGATTTTGGAACAATAAGGTCACGAGAATTTTGCTGATTATCGTTCTCGCCAATATCGGAAGCTCGTTAGGAACAGTAATCGGAGGGGCGGACGTCATTCGCTTGTTCTTTGAAAATATATAGGAAAAATAAAGGCACCCATAGACCTGGGTGCTTTTTATTTGCTGGTACAACAACGTACGTTTGGTATAATGGAGATAGAAAGAAAATACGAGGTAGAAAAGGGAGTGGTGAATTGAGGATAACTGTCTGCAAACCGTTTTGATACCGCTTTCATTTTGTGTTTTTCGTAAAGGAGGAGGCTGACGTTTTGACTGGGAATCGTAAATGTTTATTGGGGGTAAAAGAAATTATCGCCATGTATAAAGAGGGATACAGCACATCAGAAATAGGAAAAGCAGCCAATGTAACAGCAAGATACGTCAGTACGATTCTTCATGCAAACGATGTTCCGTTGAGACCGAGAGGGAGCTGGAAACGAAAATACTCTCTAAATGAGGACTATTTCAAGTCATGGTCAGATAACATGGTCTATATTTTAGGTTTTTTTGCCGCTGATGGAAATCTGCCGAAAGATACACAGACAGTAAGTTTTTCTCAAAAAGACCCTGCCATTTTGGACAAGATTAAAAAGGAGATGAACTCCAACCAACCACTTTATAAGAACGAAAAAACAGGGGTATACGTCTTGAATTTAAACAGCAAAGTACTGAAACATGACTTAATGAAGATCCACGGATTTCAACCAAATAAATCCGCCATATTAGAATTTCCAGAAGTACCAGAACAGTTCTTGCACCATTTCATACGAGGCTATTTTGATGGGGATGGTTTTGTTAATTATTCAAAGTACTTTGTGAGCTTTGTAGGAGGTTCCTACAACTTTATGAAAAAATTATATGAGCCATTTTCGTGTGTATATAAGCGGAAGGAAAACCATAAAATTATTCTCTGATTGGTTGTATCGTGATAAAGGATTATACTTAGAAAGAAAATATAAGCACTTTCAAATGGAATAAACGGATATTTCATTACTACAGGATAAAGTCAAGACTCACAAAAACGCACTAGCAGAAAGAAGAAAACAATTGTAAACGAGGGGATATTTTAAAACAATGACTTTTGGTGTCATTGTTTTTTATTTTGCAAAGAGAGAATATCAATTTTATTTAAAAATTCTAGTAGACATAATATATATTATAGGAAGTCATACAAAAATCAATATCTCAAATCCCAGAAGTTAAGTATTCTTGAGATATTGAGATATTGGAAATTTTTCGAGTCACCATCATTTAAGTATTTTTCAATTTATAAGGATTAAATCTTTATAAATTCTCTTCCTGTGATTCTCTTAATGACATGGTTCCAATTTGATGCAATTGTATGGTTTGTTCGTAGAATTGCATTAATTGCTGTGAAGGCTTTACCCAACTGAATTTTTCAGCCTCCAGCCGTGCTTCTTTTTTCATTTGCTTCAATACTTCCGGTTTTTCCAAATGGTTTAAAGTTTGAACCATGCTTTCTGTATTTTCGTTTTCAAACAATAAGCCAGTCCTGCCATGATCGATTTGTTCCATTGTCGGTCCACTTTCTGCGGCAATTACTGGCAATCCCGAAGCCATTGATTCCAGGATAACCAATCCAAGCGTTTCCGTAATCGATGGAAATACAAACGCATCTGCGCTTGCAAATGCTTCTGCAAGCTCCTGACCGTGCATAAATCCGGTGAATAATGTATTTGTTCCCTGGAATACTTGCTCTAACTCTTCTCGGGCAGGTCCATCACCTACAATAGCCAGACATATATCGTCACGTGCTTCGAGTAACGGTTTTAACTTGTGAATTTCTTTTTCAATCGCCAGTCGTCCGACAAACAATAATAGTTTTTTGTCTCCCTGGTTATTCGTCAATCGGCTGCGCATCGTCTCACTATAATGATCAGGATGGTATTTTTCTATATCCACCCCTCTCTTCCATACATGCACGTTGAAAAAATCTTTCTCCTGCAACTCTTTTTGAATGGTTACTGAAGTGCACAGGTTTAATTCAGCTTTGTTGTGCAGTCTCCTGAAGTAACTCCAAAAAATCGGCTTCAATGGACGGTACAATTTGTAATAATCCAAGTATTTCGGTACATGTGTATGATACGAAGCAATTAGTGGAAATCCTAACTTTTCAGCATAGTGGACCCCTGCTGCACCCACAAGCGCCGGATTGACAACATGGACTAAATCTGGCTGGTGCTTTTCCAGTATTCTTTTTACCTTTTTTTGCGGCAGTGAAAAGGGACGATAACGGTAAAAAGGCATAGTGGTGGTTTTAACACCCTCCACCACTGCTCCTTTATACTCGTACACTCCCAAATCAGGCGCTATCACTACTACTTCGTGGTTCAGTTTGCGCAAGTATTTAATTGCCTCTGTCAGCCTTGTAACCACGCCATCAGTGGATGGTAAAAAGGTTTCTGTAATGATTGCTATTTTCAAGGTGAAGCTCCTTTGTCTATTTCCAAGAAATTGATGGTAGTACGTTTTCTTTGATAACTCGGTCTTTATAATGAAGCGCCGCAGTCAAGATTCCATTAATGACGTCATCTGTCAGTAAATTCGGCTCCAGCCCTAAATCGCGCAGCCTGGTATTAACAGCATGATAATAATGTTCTTCTAATTCAACCCTAGGATTTTCAAGGTGGGAAATTTCTGGATTCATGCCAGATTCTCGCGCTACTTTTTGAACTTTTTCCGCTAAATCCTGAACGGAGAAGTATTCAGTGAACTGATTGAAGACACGGAACTCTCCTTTATCTGCAGGGTTATCCGCTGCAATCTCAATGCATCTCACCGTATCCTTTATATTTAAAAAGGCGCGGGTTTGTCCACCGGTTCCATAAACAGTCAAGTCATGTCCTGTTGCTGCTTGAATGATAAAACGGTTTAGAGCTGTTCCATAAACTCCATCATAATCGAACCGATTAGCGAGAATAGGATCCATTTCCGTTTCCTCTGTATGTAGTCCATAAACGACACCTTGGTTCAAGTCTGTTGCCCGGATGCCCCATATTTTACAGGCAAACATGATATTGTGACTATCATGCACTTTAGAAAGATGATAAAACGAACCCGGTTGTTTCGGATAAGGAAGCTTATCCTTTCTTCCATTATGTTCGATTTCCAGATATCCTTCTTCAATGTCAATGTTCGGTGTACCGTATTCTCCCATTGTACCAAGTTTAATCAGGTGACATTCTGGGGCAAACTCCTTAATTGCAAACAATACATTCAAGTTACCGATTACGTTGTTTGACTGCGTGTACACAGCATGTTCTCTGTCGATCATGGAATAAGGAGCTGAGCGCTGTTCCGCAAAATGAACGAAAGCCTCTGGCTGTGTTTGTCTAAATACTTCCGATAAAAAGTCATAATGATTTAAATCCCCGATATACGTTTTGATCTCTTTGCCGGTGAGCTCCTTCCATTTTGCCACCCGCTCTTCCAAAGTTGCAATTGGGGTTACGGAATTGGAGTGCAACTCTTCGTCTATTTTTCTTCTTACCAAGTTATCAACAATTGTTACTTCGTGACCTTGTTTCGAAAGATATAAGGCAGTCGGCCAGCCACAGAAGCCGTCACCACCTGCTACTATAATTCTCATAGTTCCCCTCCTGTTACATTACAAATTCATTACATGACTAACCATCATTATAAAACATAACTTAGCACAAGAGAAATATAAACCTTTATTCAAGCCTATATTCTCATATTCTTTTTATAAATATTACAATGTTTTCCACAATAAACAAATACATACTATTTTATCATGGTTTTCTTACTGTATCAGTGTAGGGTTCTCTTTTAATGAGCCGTAACTCCTGACGAACAATAGTCTATTCATTCCCCTTTTGTTTTAATGGTATTTTAGCCGGACCTTCGATAACTTCACCGAGTGCCGAAAATCTGGATCCATGACATGGGCAGTCCCAGGTTTGTTCTGCCTGGTTCCAGTTGACTTCGCATCCCATGTGAGTGCAGGTCGTATCAATCATATGAACAGATCCTTCTTGATCACGATAAACACCGGTACGTTGGCCATGCGCTCTTATGATACTAGCGTGTAAGGGCGGAATTTCTTCCACATCAATAGTAGTTCCTTCCAGCTTCCCTTTTATTAATTCCTTTGCAGAATCTGTATTATACTTCGTGTAAGCTTTAACATGCGATTTGGCATGAAAACGGTTGGGGGCAAACAATTCTGCGAACAAATTCGGCCTTTCCATTATCGTATCGGCGATAAGATGTGCAGCTCCAGCTGCAAGGGTCATCCCCCACTTTCGAAAACCGGTAGCTACGATGATGTTCGACTGCTTATCAGAAATTGGACCGATGTATGGCAACTTGTCCAATGTGGTTAAATCTTGCGAAGACCATCGATATCGTACTTCCTCCATATCAAAATGATCCTGGGAGTAGTCGATCAATGCTTGATAATGTTTCTCTGTGTTTCCACCCTTTCCTGTTTTGTGTGATTCTCCTCCGATTAACCACAGTTCACCTTCCTGAGAGGGTGCATAACGAATCGATCTGGACGGAAGGTCAACACTTGCATACATTCCACCCGGATACGTTTTTTGGGTGCGGACAGCCGCTACATAGGAGCGTTCCGGATACATCCTAGATGAAAATCCTCCTCGGGCATCTGTAAAAGGAAAGTGAGAGGCTTCCACCACTTTAGAACAGAATACCTGGTACCCATCCTTTGTCTGAATCGCCGGATTTTCACTATGACGGACGGCGGTTGCTGTTGTATGTTCAAATATTTTCACTCCGAGAGTCAGCATCTCTTCCAGGAGACTATTCAAGAACTTCAAAGGATGGAACTGATATTGCCGTTTCATTCTCAGAGCTGCCTTGACAGGGATACCGATTGGAAGCTCCTCCACAAAGTCATGATCGATGCCGATTTGCTTATAAGCATTTTTTTCATTTATTAACAAATCAAAACCTTCATCAGAATTTGTGAAAAGGTACGCATCCTCTTCGCTAAAATCACAGGCAATCTGCTTTTCTTTAATCATCTGCTTAATCCAATCCATAGCTAAGGAATTAAATGTAAAATAGTCAGCAGCTGCAGAAGCATCAAATCGTCTTATCAACTCATCGTAAATCAATCCGTGCTGTGCCGTTACCTTAGCTGTTGTATGTCCTGTTGTTCCATTTAATAAGCTCCCTGCCTCCAGCAAGACCACCTGAAGTCCTTCCTTTGCCAGCATATAAGCCGTGGTGATTCCTGTAATACCGCCTCCAACAATGCCAATATCTGTTTCTATATCATGTTGCAGGCTAGGGAAAGTCGGTAAACTGACTGTATCCTGCCAATAAGATTCCGATGACAGGGTGGAATCAATCTTTTTGTCTTCCATCCTATATCCTCCTCTGTCTCAAGTAAAACTGCTCCCTTTTGTTTTTCCTGCCTTTGCGGTAGATAAACCACTAATTGGCTTTTTCAGCTGAAATCCAATGATTTTACTGTCTCACTGATCCCGATATAATGAAAAGAAAGCATGTTTTGGAACGTTTTCAACTGGGCAATGGGAATAGATAAGAATAGGAAAGGTGTGTTAAATGGTGCATGTACGTATGATAGCAAAAGGAACCGTACAAGGCGTTGGATTCAGGGCTACTGCCCAACAGAAGGCAATGGAAATCGGAGTGAAAGGATGGGTGAAGAATCTTCCGAATGGCGATGTAGCGTTAGAAGCAGAAGGAACAAATACACAGGTTGACCAATTCATTGAAACGATAAGGAATGGTCCTCACCGTTTCATCCGTGTAGATCATTTAGACATTGAAAAAAGTCAAGAAGACAAAGGATACCACTCATTTGAAGTCCGATATTGAAAAGAGAGTGTTGACGATATAAGAAAAGCCGCTGAAAATTCAGCGGCTTTATTAAGTATCATTATTTTGCCCTGTTCGTTATTTTTCTTCAAAAAATTTTCGGTTCAAGGCAATATATTCATTTTCTTCTGCCGGTACTTCATCTTCCATATAGATGGCTTCAACCGGACATACGGCTTCACAAGCACCGCAGTCGATACAAATATCCGGATCAATATAGAACATATCTTTTCCTTCTTCTATACAATCTACTGGACAAACCTCCATGCATTCTCCAGCTTTTTCTGTTTTACAAGGTGATGTAATAACAAATGCCAAGTGTATCTCCTCCTTCTTAAAATCGACCTGCCCGCTAGAAAAAGGTGGTTAAAGAAAAGCCAAACCGCCTCACTAGATTATTTATTATACCAATTTATATTATACTTAACAGGACTGCATGCCAAACAGGCTTTTGGCCATTACAATACCAGCAAAGCATTCTGTTTGAGTATACTACATCTTTTTTCATTTTTCTACCTTTACCGACACTCCTTGCCGGTGCGATTATATATTGGGAATTAGCACAAGAAAGAATAAAACAATAAGAACGGAGAAAAGTCAGAAGAAAATGAAAGACATACAGACGGTCTTTAAGGTCAGCTGCTTCCATGAAGCGTGAACAGCCCCCTGCAGCTTTGGAAAGGGGCTGCTGGTATGCAGATACCTTACGAGGATTAGCTGACTATTGGTTCATCGTCTGACCAGATCCGTTCCACTATATAATCTCCGCCTGTTTTTTGAATTAAATACATATCAGGATTTGTAAACCCTTTCCATTGAGAGAAACCAATATCCGCCTGGTAATGGTTCAACAGTAAAGCAAGTAAATTGCCGTGCGTTACAATACCGACGTTCTCGCATGAATCATCAGCCATGATTTCATCGATCAACTGGCCAGCACGCGAACTAGCGTCATTTGATGACTCTCCCCCCGGAAGCTTAAAATCTTTATCGGAGAATGATTCTTCCAACACCTCGAGCCAATCATCGATCGGTTCTTCACTAAGCAAGCGTTCTTCCAGTCTTTCGTCTATTTCGATGGACAGCTTATTTCGTTCTGCATATGGTTTGATACTCTCGACAGCCCGCAAAAAGGGACTGGATATAATCCGATCCAATTGGTAGCCATAATTTTGTAAGAATTGAGCTACAACCTGTGCCTGTTTTACACCGTCCTTTGTTAACGGTGAATCCTTGTGCTGCCCTTCTGCACTACAATGACGGATCATAAATAGCCTTTTCATGCAAACCATCTCCTCCAAGGGAATTATCTCTATTATCAGACAACTTATTAGTAAAAACAAGTAGTAATGAAAGAAATACCCAAGTTTTCTTATAGAACATTTTCACCATAGATGTTTCATTCTATTCAATAAAACGGAAACAGCGTGCGCCAATATGTCAATTCGGCCGATCTTCCATTGGATAAAAGAGTCCGGGACCCGTATAGTCCGCATTTCATAGACCCTTCTGATCTGTACACTTTATCCGCTCTCCCTTATTGACGCCTTTTCCTACAAAAAAACTAACCGTAGACAAACGGTTAGTTTTTTACTTATACCTCTTCAAAATATACTTTGTGAAAACCGCCAATGCGATCTGTGTTATCAATAATGAAGTAAAATTCTTCTGTTTCATTTTTTACATCGTAAACTTTTCCAGGAGTAAGTGTCTTATCGACTACAAATTTTTCCGCTTCATTATGGATACATTTAATTTGCTTGATTGTTTCATTGTTTTCCCAGTTTTTATGAATCATTTTCTTCACCTTTCTTTCCATCGGTTTACTTCTTTCTCTCTAAGAACTCCAGACGATTTCCAAAAGGATCTTCCAAATAAAAACGCTTATAACCAGGAAGACGATCATCGTCTTTCACGGTGACTTGATTCCGAGCCAAACTGGCCTTCAATCCGTCCAAGTCCTCTACATAAAAAGCAGGATGTGCTTTCCTGGCAGGCTTAAACGAATGGTCAATTCCGATGTGGAGCTGTTGATTCCCGCACTGAAACCATACACCGCCATTTTTCTTTAACGTTTCTGGTTTCTCCATTTCCTTCATTCCTAACAAGGAAGAAAAAAATTCTCTCGCTTCTTGTTCTGTTCCTTCAGGAGCAGCAAGTTGGACATGGTCGATCCCCTGAAATTTGTAAGCCATAAAAATCCCCCTTTGAAGATGGCTGGGAGGAAACCAAAGGAGAAATAGCCATGATGTCTGCTTACCTCCCCCGAATTGCTCTAATTTCTCTCTTTACTATACCATGATTTAGCATGTAATACTTCTCTTTCCGATAATTGATGCCCCGTGTTTTCCCAATGAACAGTTACTTGTGCGCCAGCATCTGTTAGCAGTTGTTCCAATTCCTCGGTTTCCGTACTGTTGATCAATGGATCATTGGTTCCCGCGCCGATGAAAACATCCGTCCCATTTAAGTTAGGAAGCTCGATCCCTCTCCTTGGAACCATAGGATGGAATAAGATAGCTCTGTCAAGCGAAGAAGCATAATGGAATAGTAAGCTTCCGGCTATGTTGGCTCCATTTGAATAACCAACAGCCACAACGTTGTTTCTGTCGAATTGGTAAGTGGAAGCAGCCTCGTTTAAAAATTCGTATAACTCTTCCGTGCGAGCAACCAGGTCTTCTTCATCGAATACTCCTTCTCTTAATCGACGAAAAAAGCGGGCCATTCCATTTTCTGATACATTTCCTTTGACACCTAAAACAGAAGCTTCCGGATCAATCATATTTGCTACAGGGAGCAGATCTTTTTCTGTCCCTCCTGTTCCGTGTAGCAATAACAATACGGGTGCGTCCTTATGCGTACCTTGCTTGTAAAAATGCTTTATTTGCATAATCATTCCTCCACAAATCAACTTTTAAAAGGATTTCACAAGAACAAGAAGTAAACATAATATTATTATGTTAGATTTCCCCATTAAATCTCAGATTCAAGATTATTTTATCATATTTCATTTTGCCGGCAAATTAACGATGTTCTTTTTCCAATCTTTTTAACAGCCACTTTAAAAAAAACGGTAAGATCAATACAATGGTAAGCAGTCGAATCATCTGCAAGGAACTGACTACAGACGGATCGCCATTAACCGATTGTGCGGTCAGTGCCATTTCGATTAAACCTCCTGGCGCCAAGCTTAGTACCGCTGTTGCTGCATTTAAATTCGTAAGCCAACTAAACAAAAAACCAAACAAGAAAGAAGTGGCGATTAATAAGATGGCGAGACAAAGAAAATAAAGGGATAACCTGCCTGCCTTTTGCAGATCTTTGACCGATATAGAATTCCCTAAGTACACACCAATTGTCAGCTGGGCGAACAAATAGGCACCACTTGGAAGTTGATATAGTGCGATCCCATTGATTTGTAATAGAGCGGTAATCAACATCGGGATTATTACTAGCGATGCCGGCACCCACTTTTGCAGCAGTAAACCAAGCATAAAGGCGGCTATAAAAAGCGCAATGGTCCATTCCGGCCCTTCTTCAACTTGAAGCAATACAGATCCTTGTTTGATGTGACCCTGCTCAAAAAACAAATGGGTAGCCGAGAATGGAATGATAAACAAAACCGCAACTAGTCGAATGGTTTGAAAGATGGTGACGAGTACCGTATTGCCCCTGAATGAGTCACTCATGGCTAAAACAGTAGAAAGCCCCCCTGGAATACTGCCAAGTAGACTTGTTGTGACATCTATTTTCACCCACTTTGCAATCAAATAAGCACTTACCAGACTTAGTGCTATCAAGAGCAAGGTCAAACCTGTATATGGAAAAAGGTACGGAAAGACTGTAGGCAAGGTTGCAGCAGTAAATGTTGATCCTATTTGGATCCCCAAAATAGAAAAACTGACCTTTCTAAGTCGCAAGGAAGCTGTTGTCTTCGTATAGGGAATCAGCTTAAACAAAATAAGGCTTGTGACTGGACCAAGAATCCAGGGCAGTGGTAAGTGCAACCAGTGAAATAACAATCCGCCAATGGTTCCGACGAAATACGTTATTAGTAATTGCCAAAAGAAACCTGGCACGGAATTCACCTGCTTTCCTTGCTGTATCAATTTATTTGGAAACTTGGTTGGAAGGCCGCCAAAACCAACCGACTAGTGCAACGACTGCCATGACTAACCAGAAGATCGTTTTCCATAAGGTGGTTTCGGGAAATGCAGCTGGAATGATTACTAGTTGGGGATGTGCCAACGTGTGAACTGCCAGCTTTACTCCCACCCAGCCGACAATGATATATGCTGCCGTTTCCAGACCAGGTCTTTTCTTTAATAGTTTCACGATATAAGATGCGGCAATCCGGATAAGAATCAAGCCGATCATACCACCAGAGAAGATAACGATAAATTGTGCGCCGTCCATCCCCCCGATAGGTGGAATCGAAGTTTGAGGAAGAGTGGTTGCCAAAGCGACAGCTGCTAAAATCGAATCAACAGCAAAAGCGATGTCAGCTAACTCCACCTTGACGACAGTTGTCCAAAAACCAGCCCCTTTTGCCGGCTTGACAACATCTGATTCCTCCTGTTCTTTGTTTAAAAAGATTTTCAGCAAATTATTGATGGAAATAAACAGCAGGTAAATCGCACCCAGTGCTTGTACCTGCCAAATATCAATGAGAAAAGAGATGAAAAACAAAGAGCCAAACCGAAAGATAAATGCTCCTCCCAAGCCATAAAGCAATGCTTTTCTTTGTTTATCTTCCGGTAAGTGCTTCACAATGATTGCCATAACAAGCGCGTTATCCGCCGCCAAAAGGCCTTCAAGTCCAATTAGCACAAGCAATGTCCATCCATATTCAAGTAAAACACCAGTATCCATCGCTGGGACCTTCTTTCTCTCTGTATATATGCTTCGCCCTACCGACAGACTTGTCCAAGTTATGGAAAATCCGTTCCTTTGGTTCAAGGGCAGTAAAAAATCCCGGAATCAGGAAATGTCCTTATTCCGGGAAGGATTGCTTTATTTAACGGAATAAATAGGATAGATAACCGTATCCCTCTTCCTCCATTTTGTGTTTAGGAACAAACCGCATAGCCGCAGAGTTCATGCAGTAGCGCAGCCCGCCCTTATCCTGTGGCCCGTCTTCAAATACATGGCCCAGATGGGAATCTGCCTGGCTGCTCCTTATTTCGGTACGAATCATACCATGAGACATATCCATTTTTTCGTTAACCTGATGTTTGTCAATTGGCTTGGTAAAGCTTGGCCACCCACAGCCCGCGTCATACTTATCTTTAGAGGAAAATAATGGCTCACCGGAAACGATATCGACATAAATACCTTCTTCTTCATTATCGAAGTATTCATTCTGGAATGGTGTTTCCGTGCCATTTTCCTGTGTTACGTGGTACTGTAATGGTGTCAGCTTTTTGCGAAGTTCTTCCTTGTTTTTCCCAGGTTTCCAGGTTTTTTCGATGAAGTCCTGTCGACCAGAGCCCTTTTTATACAATTTATAGTGAAAAGACTGCTTTTTATAATAATCCTGGTGCTTTTCTTCTGCTTCATAAAAAGTAGCTGCCGGTAAAATCTTCGTCACGATTGGTTTCTTGAATTTACCGCTACTTTCCAGTTCTTGTTTGGATTGTTCTGCTAATTGCTTTTGCTGTTGATTGTGATAAAAAATAGCTGTTTGATAAGATTCCCCTCTGTCATTGAATTGTCCACCAGGATCAGTGGGGTCAATCTGCTGCCAAAAAATTTCAAGCAAACGTTCATAGGAAAAGATGTCCGGATCAAATGTGATTTGAACCGCTTCAACATGTCCTGTTGTGTTGGAGCAAACTTCCTCGTAGGTTGGATTTTCCGTTTTGCCACCGGTATAACCGGAAACAACCTTTTCAATCCCCGGTCTCTCGTCGAACGGTTCTACCATACACCAAAAACAGCCTCCAGCAAAAGTTGCCTTTTCAGCCATTGTGAAACCTCCTTTTAAACCGAAAAAACGGAAACAACTCTCCATTCCCGTTTTTTGATCATCTATTCTGCCGGCTATCCGGCTTAGTCTAAATGAAGTGTGAATTCCTATATCCTCTATTCTTCCGTTTTTTATAAAAAAAATCAAGTAGCGCGCATCTGGCTATATATATAGTTTTGGTACGGAATCGCCAGATTGTACACTACGGAATTTTTTGGCCTTCTTCCTGCTTTGTTTATCAACTGCTTCCATTTTATAAAGATTTTCTTGCTCAATTTCTATTCTTTCCGTTTCGTCCTCAGATGAAACTTCCTCGTATTCTGCAGATTCATCTGTTTCTTCGTCTGCTTCTTTATCTGCTTCATCACTGTCATCATCATTGAAAGCTTTTAACATATTGATCATCATCGGAATGTTTTTTACCATCGGGCCGTATTGTTGGATGACAGGCATAGCTGATTGAGCCATTTTTAATGCCTGCTGTACATTTCCCAGTGTACTCATCCATTTCGATCCACCTGTTGCGGGAAACTGGGAAACCGCCGATGGCTGTGTAAAGCGCTGCAGCAAACCAGACAGCCCTCCTCTTGGCGAAGGCATTCCGCCCGCGTATGGGCCGGGAAAATTGGGTGGAAATCCTCCCGGCGGCCTAATTCCTTGAGAAAAAGGAAACGGTCTGTAGCCTGATGGCCCTTGACTTGGATTGAACATACAAACCCCTCTTTTCGAAAATGATTTGGTTTATTGTACGTTACATGCCTAAAAGAGGTGTAGGCATCTTATATTAGCATTTTCTCTCTTATAAAAAATAACCTTCCTATTGTGGAAGGCTATTTTATCATACTCGATTATTTCCCGGGCAAGCGCAGAATACGACGTTTGCCGGACGTTTTTTTATGTTGCTTGTCGTTAATTGACGTTATAGAGTGAAAGCAGCTGATACGTGCAAATAGTCCGCTCCTCTTTCCATAAAAGTTCGACAATCTTCCCGTTTCCGATTTGATCAGAATCGTGATGTCGTTTAATTTCTATTGGCTGATTCATGGGAAATAGTTTGTATCCGGGAAATTCTATTTGAAACATATTTTGCTGATGCTGCAAACGCTCTTCTCTTCCATGGGTTAGCAGCTTCCATTCAATTGACATCGGCATTGACATTCAACACCCACCTCCCATTATCTTTTTAACTATATCGTACGTCATGGCAGAATACATGACAAGAACATCTTGTTTAAGGGAGGGGATCAAGATAAGAAATCGCTTAGCTTAAATGGAAAGTTAATCTCATAATCGCTAAGGATTCGCACGTTCTTTTGGAATATATCTTCGTATTTCTCTATTTCCATTCCTTGCTGTATAGGAGAATTCAAAATGGATATGATCGTTTGCAGTGCTGTTGTTACTTCGAATATTTCTTTTAACGACAGTTCCGCAAGAGAAGGAATCTCCATTAATTGAAAATTCTTTAACTCGGCTATGTAGCCTGCAGAAAAGTATTTAGGGACAATCTGATTATAAAGTTCCCCTAACAAAGAATGCGCATATTCCTGTTGCTCGGGAGTGGAAGCGGTAATAACTTTCATGTAAATCCTCCTGTGTATCTAAATAGCATAAGTGCTTAAGCTGTCTGAAAGCCGATAGCTAAGCTCTACAAATCTTCTTCTACTATATCATGGAGGTCTTTCGATAATTAAGGAGTAATTATTGGCAATCTGTCGTCTATGCGAACATAAAGGCTGCCTTCGAACCCTTTTGTGAAGGTGTGATTTGCAGTTTTGCCGGAATTTCCTCTTTTAACTGTGGAACATGCGAAATAATGCCCAGCAGTCTGTTGCTTTGCTGCAATCCCTTTAAACATTCTATCGCTTGTTCCAGTGATAGTTCATCGAGCGTACCGAACCCTTCATCAATAAACAAGGTTTCTAATTGTACTCCGCCGGCATGAGCCTGGACTACATCTGCCATCCCCAGTGCAAGGCTCAAAGCAGCCTTGAACCCTTCCCCTCCGGATAAGGTTTTTACCGATCGCTGCATGCCTGTATGGTGATCTAGAACTTCTAAATCTAGGCCACTTTGGGCTCCGCGTTTTGCGACTTGATCACTGCGGATCAACTGATAACGATGATCTGTCATTTGATCAAATCGGATGTTCGCCTGCAAGAGAATCTCATCGAGAAAAGCAGACAATACATAGCGCTCGAATGAAAGGCGTAAATGATTTTCACCACGTGCCAAGTCTGCCAGTTCACCAATATCATAATATTGCTTCGCTTTCATTTGCTTTTCTTCTAGTAATTCCTGCATCGCGGTTCTTATTTGCTCATACCCTTTAAGAGTTATCTTCACATTCTGTATGTTTTGATGAACTGCTTCTACGTTTTCCGAACATTTTCGAACCGCTGTCTCCAGAGCAGGGAGATCAGGCTTTTCCAGTCCTTCCAATTGCTTTGCAACCGTTTGAAGACGTTCCTCGACTGTATGCTTTTGTTGGTTGAAATGTTCGACTTCTTCCTTCAACTTCGAGATTTCGTTCTCCGTTAGTCTCGCAGATTGGTAGGCTTCGATAGAAGCAAATTCACTATATGCTATTTTTTCTTCTAATGCATCTTGTTCTTCTGAAAGCTTTTGTTCCGTTTCTTTTGTAAAGACACCCTGCTGTTCGATAATGGTATCGAGCTCCTGCAGCCTTTCCTTTGCGGATTGGAACCTTGACTGGACGTTTTCCCATTTTTGAAGCAAATCGGACAATATTTTTTGCTTGTTGTTAATTTTCCTCTCAACTGCTTCCGGGTCTTGTTCTTCAAGCGAAAGGTCCTGCGTAAATGCCTCTACTTGCATATGGATCCTCATCCACGCTTCTGTAGTCCTTTCTTTTGACTGCTTCGCATCCTCGAGCTTTGCTTCTACGTTCCTGGATCTGTCGGTCAATTGTTCTAATTGTCGGCTGGCTTCTTCTATCTGTTCCAGTTCCCTTTTAATGAAGTCCAATTCCTTTTTTTCTGTCGTAGCGGTTTGTCGCCAGCTTTCCAAGTGGTTTTGGATAGTCTTGTTATCTAATGAGTCAATTCGGTCTTTGAAAAACTGGAAATTTTGATCAACTAATACCCTTTGCGCTTGTCCCTCGGATTTCACTTCAATATAGTAACGCTGCCATTCGTCAAAATCCTTTTTAGCATTTTCAAGCTGTTCTCTAGCTTCATCCAATTGGTGCTGAGAAACGTCCACTGCTTCTACATTTGCAGGATCGGGGTGTTGCTTAGAACCACAAACAGGACACGCACATCCCTCTTGCAAATGCCGGGCCAGCATAAAAGCTTGGTTGCTTGCCTGTCGTGTTTCAAGTTCCCTTACCTTCGTTTGGATTTGGTCGATGTTTTGTTGTTTCTCATTGTATTGTTGCTGAACCTTTTGAAACTGCTTGCGAAGTTCTTGCAACTTTTCCTGCTGATGAAGCAGGTCCTGCAATTTGATTGTTTGCTCTTCTGCATGCTTGACCTTTTGCTCTAGCTGATAATATTTTTTTGTCATTTCCTGATGATTTTGTACTTTTACCTGCAGTGCTTCCTGCTGGTGACGTATTTTCTCGGCCGCATCGATTAGTTGTTTGATGGTTTCTTCTTCAGCTTGTTTTTGTTCTTCAGCCTGCTTTTGTTCCTGCTTTAGCTTAACAAGCTGTCTGGCCCGTTCCAACTGTTGTTTTGCAAGTTCCACTTGCTCGTGTAGCTGTTCTCGTTCGCTTTCTCGTTCCAACTCCTTTTCGTAGTCAGCTTGTACCGTTTCAAACCATTCAGCCGTTTCTGTCCTTTTCACCTTCTGATTGTTCAGCCTCTGTGACTGCTCTTCCCATTCACTTTTTCGTCTCTTCACCTGTTCTTCGAAGGGGATTATTTTGGCTGCAGCTTCCGCCAGTACCAGTTTATGCTGTTTTTCCTTAATAACCGGCTGCCTCTCTTTTAGCTGATCGCCGTCTTCTTGCAACTGGGAAAGTTCAGCGAACAAATCGGAAAGCTGTTTACCTTTGTAATAGGCTTCTTGGGCGGAGCTCAGCGCTTTTTTTTCGGATTCCAATTGTTTTTCCAGGACGGCTAAATCCTTGCGTTTCTGTTCCATTTCTGCGGTTAACTTTTCAATGATCATATCATTGGAATCTGTTTCTTCCCTAGCATGCGTTTCCCATTCTATTTTCGCCGCTTCCTGTTCCAATCTGCCTTCTAGATGCTCGATTGACTGGCGAAGCAGCTTAGATTGCTTCTTCAATTCTTCGGTAATTTGTTCATAAAAGTGTGTACGGAATATTTTCTGCAAGATTTCTTCGCGTTCTTTGCTGTTTTCCGAGATCAACCGTCGGAATTCTCCTTGGGGAATCATAATCATTTTCCGGAATTGCTCATAGTCCAATCCGAGTTTTTCCTCCAGCATTTCGTTTACATCTTTTATTTTAGACGCTGCCAAAACAGGCTTTCCGTCGTTTACTTCGTATAACTCGGCTCTTGCAGGATCTTCTGTAAAACCTTCCCCACGCTCTTTTCGTTTCTTTTGCTTTGGAAACCGATTCACTTGATAAATTTTCCCTTTTAAGGCAAACCGGAAGCTTACTTCGGTAGGCTGATCGACTTCAGCAAAATGACTCCGGAGAGAATCATGATCCCGGTCATTTCCGCTCGCTCTACCGTACAATGCGTAACAAATCGCATCAAAAATGGTGGTTTTTCCCGCTCCGGTAGGTCCGGTTATCAAAAAAATCGATTCCTTGCCGATCTCTTGGAAGTCAATTACCTGAGTATGTCGGTAAGGGCCAAAGGCAGTCATTGATAACGTAATGGCACGCATCTTACTTCCCCCTCTCCTGATCCATCAATAATTGAACTACTTTATCCATATACTGCTTGCGCGACTCCGGAATATCTTCACCTTTCATTTCCTTGTAAAACGCCTCAAATAATTCGGCATGGGACATTTTTTGTTTCTGGCGTATGCGGTTTAGATCGCTCAATTGCTTCTGGGAGGTCAGCACCTGTCTCTCAAGCCGAAGGATGTTTGGGTATCGTTTTCTTAATTTCCCCATCGGATCGACAAGTTGTCCATCATCTAGGAGACGGATATGCAGATAATCTTCGGGCGGAAAGTCCTGCATCCCTTCCAACAGTTCTTCAAAATATCCTTCCACGACGCGCATATCTCTCTTTGGGATAAGTGGAAGAAACTGTTTTTCCACAACGCCATCCCCGTCTATATCCAACAAGGTTACCGATTTTTTCTGATTTGCTTCGGAAAAGGAGTACTTAAGCAGTGATCCACTATAGCGAATATTCTCGCTGATAACCCGTTGAGGCTGATGTAAGTGGCCGAGTGCTACATAAGTGAAGTCTTTAAATAATCGTGCATCCACGTACGGACTTCCGCCGATCATGGATAACCTTTCCTCCGATTCAGATTCCATTCCACCAGCCAGAAAAGCATGTCCGATGAAAATATGTCGTTCCTCCATATTATGGCTGCTTTCAATATGATGGATAACAGCCTCCATCGCTTTCTGATGGCTCTGAATATTGTCATCCTGAAAATAAGCACGGGCATCAGCTGGTTCGATATATGGTATTAAGTGAAAATGAATCGGACCATGCTCGTCATACAAGGTAACCGGGTCCAAGTCGCCTCTTAGCTTCGATTCAATAAACAACCGTTGAGAACGAAAGATACTGCTTCCGAAATCCAGTCTATCCGGACTATCATGGTTGCCCGAAATGGCTAAAACCGGTATGTTTAACTCGGTTACAATCGTTGTCAAGACTCGGTTTAACAATTCGACTGCTTCTTTCGGCGGTACCGAGCGATCGTAAAGATCTCCAGCAATGATGACAACGTCAGGTTTTTCTGTATCGATCATACCTATTAATCTATCAAGCATATAGCCTTGATCTTCTGTCATATGCACACCATTGACAATTTTACCCAAGTGCCAATCGGCTGTATGCAATATCTTCACGTAAATCCCTCCATACTTGTCATTTTAGCATGTTCTTGCCTCACCGGCATGTGAGACAACTTTTCCAGTCGGCGGAAAAATAATAGATATCGAAGAAGCGTTTTAAGTGGAATAGCCGAGTCTTGCACTTAAACTTCCTTGCTTCCACACGTAAAAAAAAAGCCCTTTAAGAAAGGGCTTTTGATGTCCTGCAGTTAGCTTTCATTTGTTAAGTAATCTTCCCACAGTCGGTCGAAAACCTGGGTTGCTTCTGTAAATGGTATATTCCACTCCAAATAACGGCTGATTTCATCATAAGAAGTCGATTGTTTTGGAAAATCGTGTGCCTCGAACATCCAGTCAGCTAGACGGCGTTCGTTTGTCTTAGTCCCAGATCCCCGATAACGCATCATGTAATGATAAAAGGAACGCAAACCTGTCACCTCCATTTTGAATCAGGTATTTTCCTCCTCCATAAACGCTTCATGCTTCCTCTGTTTTTTCCGATAGGTAAAAGCCGAAAGGAAAATGCTTATTTCATATAATAGGATCAATGGCACAGCCACAACGATTTGCAAAACAAAATCTGGCGGCGAAATCATCGTACCAATAATAACTAAAATCAAATAAGCGTATTTTCTCGTTCTTCGCATAAAATCAGGTGTCAATATACCAAGGCTTGTCAAAAACATCGTAATGATCGGGATTTCGAACAGCACTGCAAACGGCAAGGTTACCCGGAGCAAAAAGCGGAAATACTTGTCTACCGTAAATATCTCATTGAACATGCCATCATTCAAAGACAATAGAAACGGCAAGATCAAATCGATAAATACGTAATACCCAAAAGCAAGCCCGGCGATAAACAATAAAAAGGTTGCCGGTATATAAGACAAGGAAACCTTTCTTTCTTTCGGGGTAAGACCCGGTCTTACAAAAAGCCAGGCTTGCAGACAGAAAAACGGAATCGTACCGACAATCGCTACCACGGAAGCCATGGTGAAATAAATCCAAATAATTTCTCCTGGGCTAATGACATTCAAGGTGAAATCTAAGTCACTGACAAAAAAGCCGTAAATGTCTCGGACGAAAACGAATCCAACGATAAAGAAAGCAATGAAGACAACCGCCGTCCAAATCAGTCGGTTGCGCAATTCGGAAAAATGTTCCGTTATATTCATATCTTTTTCACCCTTAAGTGAATCGGACAAAACAGTCCCCCCTTTCTCAAAAAGAAGATGTAAGGATCTTGTCCCTACACCTTCACTCGCACACCATCTGGCGAAACTGCTTTGTTATCAGCATACGCCCCATCTATTTTTCTTTTCAGAAAAGAATCGAGAAGCAATTTACCAGCAGTCGATGCATCTTTAAATAACGTTATTTCTGTTTCTCTTCCACTTTTTTCTGATCTTCATCGGAAATGATGTCCCTGGTAGCTTTCTTGAATTCTTTCAAAGAGCTTCCTACCGCTTTACCAATTTCCGGAAGTTTGGAAGGGCCAAACACGATCAAGGCAATAACCAAGATGAGGATCAAACCTGGAAAACCAATGTTACCGAACATATGGATTCACTCCATTTCTTATTTTATCTCATTGTTGTCAGAAGAATCTTTTTTGGGATTGTCATCGAAAGGCTCGGTTAAATCTTTTGTAGAGTTTTTAAACTCTTTTAACGTCTGCCCGGTTGCCTTCCCAATTTCAGGCAATTTTTTCGGACCAAAAATGATTAAAACGATAATCAAAATTAGAATCAAACCGGGAATACCGATGCTAGTTAACATCTATTATCACCTTCTCGTTCTGAATTTAGCCTGTATGAATCATTCAACTCTCTTTTCGAACAGAGATAGTTTGCATTTCACGTACATCTTACCATTTTTTTCACTGCCTGTCCTCTATCACTCCATATTTTTTACATTTCACACAATCGGGCGTAATGATAGAGATTAACAATCCGGCTGCACACGATCATATTGAAGGAAATAATAATCATAAGGATTCTTTTCATTCTTTTCCCCTTGCACCTTTTTCGTCAATTTCCATTCCGCCTCATTATATTCAGGGAAAAAAGTATCCCCCGGAAAGGAATCTTCGATCAAGGTCATGTACATACGGTCTGTATACGGCAAAATCTGGCGAAAAATTTCTCCTCCACCGATCACAAACAGTTCTGTTTCAGGATCGTTTTCATTCCATTTTATTATTTCATCAACCGAGTGCAGAATTTGACATCCCTCTGCGTGAAACGTTTCATCCCTGGTGACAATTACATTTTTTCGATTTGGTAGTGGACGTTTCAGCGAGGCGAATGTTTTCCTTCCCATGATAATCGTGTTCCCTGTAGTCAATTGCTTAAAAAACTTTAGATCGTTCGGCAGCCTCCATGGCAAATCGTTTTGATACCCGATTACTCGGTTTTTGTCCATTGCGTATAGCAGGGAAATCATCGTACCCCTCCTCCCTTAAACTGCCACCGGCGCTTTAATTGGCGGGTGAGATTCATAGTCCTTTATATGCAAGTCTTCCATTTCGATATCAAAAATGGAACCGGCCTTTGGATCGATCACCAACTCGGGAAAACGATAAGGCGTTCTTTTCAATTGAGTGTTTACCTGTTCGATGTGGTTGCTGTAAATATGGGCATCTCCAAGTGTTTGAATGAACTCACCGACCTGAAGGCCGCATTCATAGGCGATCAAGTGGGTTAAAAGAGCATAGCTGGCAATATTGAAGGGTACACCTAAAAAGATATCCCCGCTTCGCTGATAAAGCTGACAGGATAATTTACCATCAGCCACATAAAACTGGAACATCGTATGACAAGGCGGAAGCGCCATATTTCCAGGTACGTCCTCTGGATTCCAGGCTGTCACAATATGCCGCCTGGAATCCGGATTTGTTTTGATTGCTTCAATCACTTGTTTAAGCTGGTCAATGGTTTCTCCCCTTGATGTTTGCCAGGCCCTCCATTGCCGACCGTAAACCGATCCAAGATCCCCGTACTTCGCTGCGAAGGTTTCGTCCGAAAGTATCCGCTTTTTAAAGTCTTCCATCTCTTGTTGATAAAGAGAACGGAACTCCTCGTCCTGCTGACTCCGATGTCCGAAGTCTTTCATGTCCGGTCCTTTGTATTCATCGCTTTCGACCCAAGTTTTAAAGGCCCACTCATTCCATATATTATTGTTATGTTCCAACAGAAAACGGATGTTCGTATCGCCTTTGATGAACCACAATAGCTCACTGGCAATGAGACGGAAGGGTACGCGTTTTGTCGTCAGCAGCGGAAAACCTTCTTCCAAGTCAAACCGCATCTGGTGTCCAAAAACGGATAGCGTCCCTGTATTAGTCCGGTCTTGTTTACTATTTCCTTTTGTTAAAACTGTTTTACACAAATCGAGATAAGCTTGTTCTCCTTTTGTCATCTATAACAAAATCCTTTCGTCAATTGAAATAATATTGAGGAATCGAAGAGACATCCAACTGCTTCAACCTGGCGAAAAACCGATACGTCTTTGGTGCCTTTTTTGAAACAGCTTGCTTCGATTTTCCTCCTGAGTAGTAATAGGCAAACACTTCGGCAAAATATTCGGAAGGATATGTAAGAAAATAACGATTACCGGGAAACAGTTTGACTGCTTCTTCCTTCCAGTGCTGCTCCATATGCGCAGCTAATGAGGGCTGCGTTCTCAACAAGCGATATACCGTGTGCCCAGTCTCGTGCAATTCTAAGTTGTATGCCCCATGGCCATTCCCAGGCATGCTGGCACCAATTTTTGCGGATACGAGCCATCCGCCCCCCCAGATCCAGGAACGTCCTCCCAGGTTGCTTCCTGTTCCCAACCCCTCGGTTGCTTCCATTTTAGATGATATAATAAAGGCTCGTCTGTCAATCGTCCTTCAAACAAACGCACTTTCACCTGTTGACCGTCCAGCATTTGCAATAGATTGCGGTCAATTCGGTTGAGCCTGGTCACCATACCTGCAACAGCTTCAGGATTGTCCGGGTGTTCCGGAGCGACAACAATTTCATCAAGCAAATCATAGTTGTCCAATTGCTTCATCCGTCCCGACCAATCACTACCGATTGCTTTGTTGAGGGTTATTCCGTGAAAAGGCCTGGTAATGTCGATAAATGGTATAAATAAAAACAACAAGATAATAGCCGTTGGTTTTATCAATCGGATTGAATGCTTCATTCTAGAGCACAGGATAATCCTTCTCCGCCATACATGCTTGCATAATAAGTGGTATCTCTATCTTACCATATTACAATTGTATTTCGATTACGAATTACAATCATATTCCCGTCCATTCTACATACATCTTGTTAAGAGCACAAATCGGAAAGGGGTTTTGACATGCTTACTGATTTGAGTGTCCAACATGTCATCAAGCATTCAGTGTCATATGGCTTTGTGCTGACCCAGCCATTTGCTTTTTATGCGGGCGCATATCCTGTTATGGAAAATAATCAACTAATAAAGGAATCAAAAACCCTCTCTTACGGCCAGCACAATCAATCCGTGAAGATATTACAGCATAAATTAACGAATTTGTCGTTTTTTTCCCATCCAATCGATGGGGATTTCGGAATTTATACGGAATATGCGCTTAAAAAATTCCAAAAAGAGCACGATCTCATGGTATCCGGACGTGCTGACAAAAAAACAGTAGAAAAGTTGATAGTCGAAGAAAGAAACGAGCAATTGGCTCCTTTAAGGGAAATTGAACCTTCCCTTTATCCAGGTGAAACCGGAGACGACATTGAAAAAATTCAACAGGCCCTCCACTACTTTGGTTACTATGAAGCAGAAGTAGATGGAATTTATGGTCCGGTAACAGCCCAGGCACTGCTTGCGTTTCAGGAAGATAACGGAGTGACGCCTACGAAGCAAATCGACGAGGTAACGATTGAAGCCTTTTTCGCAGCAGAATCGGATCAGCCTGAAGTGGAAGAGAAGATGCCAGAACATGTCAAGCCGGAACCGGAACAAACGGCACACGCTGCAACGAGCACAATTGACAAACAAGAAAGCGCCCCCAAACCAGTCGAAAAGGTGTCGCAAGCTGTCGATCCATCAGCAGTAATTCAGACAGCGAAACAATTAGTCGGTTCCCCATATTCCTGGGGTGGAACATCGCCGGAAGGTTTTGATTGCAGCGGTCTTATCCAATACATTTATCAGTCACATGGAATGAAGCTCCCGAGAACAGTTAGTGAGTTATGGAATATCAGTAAACCCGTCGATTCTCCCTCTTTAGGCGACTTCGTATTTTTTCAAACATACAAACAAGGACCGTCGCACATGGGAATATACGTAGGCGATGGAAAATTTCTTCATGCAGGTGAATCCCGGGGAGTCGAAATCAGTGAAATGGAAAACCCTTATTGGAGTCCACGCTATCTTGGTGCCAAGCGATTAACTATACAGCCTTAAGTGCTGTCGGCAATATACAGACACACA
>NZ_LN611425.1:599559-629894 GCF_000821245.2 Virgibacillus senegalensis | reverse complement strand
ACAACAATTTCATCAAGCAAATCATAGTTGTCCAATTGCTTCATCCGTCCCGACCAATCACTACCGATTGCTTTGTTGAGGGTTATTCCGTGAAAAGGCCTGGTAATGTCGATAAATGGTATAAATAAAAACAACAAGATAATAGCCGTTGGTTTTATCAATCGGATTGAATGCTTCATTCTAGAGCACAGGATAATCCTTCTCCGCCATACATGCTTGCATAATAAGTGGTATCTCTATCTTACCATATTACAATTGTATTTCGATTACGAATTACAATCATATTCCCGTCCATTCTACATACATCTTGTTAAGAGCACAAATCGGAAAGGGGTTTTGACATGCTTACTGATTTGAGTGTCCAACATGTCATCAAGCATTCAGTGTCATATGGCTTTGTGCTGACCCAGCCATTTGCTTTTTATGCGGGCGCATATCCTGTTATGGAAAATAATCAACTAATAAAGGAATCAAAAACCCTCTCTTACGGCCAGCACAATCAATCCGTGAAGATATTACAGCATAAATTAACGAATTTGTCGTTTTTTTCCCATCCAATCGATGGGGATTTCGGAATTTATACGGAATATGCGCTTAAAAAATTCCAAAAAGAGCACGATCTCATGGTATCCGGACGTGCTGACAAAAAAACAGTAGAAAAGTTGATAGTCGAAGAAAGAAACGAGCAATTGGCTCCTTTAAGGGAAATTGAACCTTCCCTTTATCCAGGTGAAACCGGAGACGACATTGAAAAAATTCAACAGGCCCTCCACTACTTTGGTTACTATGAAGCAGAAGTAGATGGAATTTATGGTCCGGTAACAGCCCAGGCACTGCTTGCGTTTCAGGAAGATAACGGAGTGACGCCTACGAAGCAAATCGACGAGGTAACGATTGAAGCCTTTTTCGCAGCAGAATCGGATCAGCCTGAAGTGGAAGAGAAGATGCCAGAACATGTCAAGCCGGAACCGGAACAAACGGCACACGCTGCAACGAGCACAATTGACAAACAAGAAAGCGCCCCCAAACCAGTCGAAAAGGTGTCGCAAGCTGTCGATCCATCAGCAGTAATTCAGACAGCGAAACAATTAGTCGGTTCCCCATATTCCTGGGGTGGAACATCGCCGGAAGGTTTTGATTGCAGCGGTCTTATCCAATACATTTATCAGTCACATGGAATGAAGCTCCCGAGAACAGTTAGTGAGTTATGGAATATCAGTAAACCCGTCGATTCTCCCTCTTTAGGCGACTTCGTATTTTTTCAAACATACAAACAAGGACCGTCGCACATGGGAATATACGTAGGCGATGGAAAATTTCTTCATGCAGGTGAATCCCGGGGAGTCGAAATCAGTGAAATGGAAAACCCTTATTGGAGTCCACGCTATCTTGGTGCCAAGCGATTAACTATACAGCCTTAAGTGCTGTCGGCAATATACAGACACACATTCGTTTATGATAAATCTGCCGTTGAATCTGCTTCAACTTGCCATTCCTGATAAAATTGCCGCAAATAAGCTTCCATAAAGTGATGACGTTCCCCCGCAATCGCAGCTGCAGAAGCGGTATTCATCAAATCCTTTAACCGTAATAATTTATCGTAAAAATGCTGAATCGTTGTATGCGGATTGTCTTCTTCGTGAATCAGTCGGTTCCGGGCACCGCCAAAAGCGAATGCCCGGGCTATTCCTATCGCCCCTATAGCATCCAGTCTGTCCGCATCCTGTACAATTTGGCCCTCCAAGGATTTCGGTTTTTTATGACCTTGTTGATAAGAGACATCGGCAATTGCCATGTCAATTGCCATGCGATCGGTTTTCTCCACCCCTATCCCTTTCAAAAACTGCACGAGTTCTTGATTGGCTGCTTCAGGATCATTAGTCAGCTTCCGGTCAGCTATGTCGTGCAGCCATCCGGCAGCTTCGGCAACCAGCATATCTGCTCTTTCCAGGCTGGCAAGATGACGCGCCATAGAAGCAACCCTTTTCATATGATAATAATCATGGCCGGTCCCTTCCTCATAAAACTTTTGATAAACATAACTTTCGATTTGCTTCATATGTACTATCTTCACATTGCCACGCCTTTCCATTAAAAATTAAAAAAATCGAGTTGCCGTGGGTTTAAATGCTCGTATGTGATACCCAATAATTCAATCATCTTTTTGGCGTTATCAGCGGCATCTCCGCCTGAGTTGTTGTTAAAGAGTAAGGTGATTTCCTTTGTTTCGGCGGAAAGATGCTCGATGTGACGTTTCCATTCTGTGAGTTCTTGCTCGTTATATCGATACAAGAATCGTACCGCACGCCAATCGCTTCTCCCGTTACGATTCCAACCATGAACGTTTCTTCCGTGAAAACGGATCAGTGTTTTTTCAGGATGAGTGGCTTCCAGTACCGTGGGAACCGATCCTTCTCCTGCCTGGGGTTCATCACAAATGGTATGGATCCATCCCTGATCCCGCATGAATTCCAATGTGCTCTCTCGATATTTCTTATCAAACCACGATTGATTTCTAAATTCTAGAGCCAAAGGCAAATCGGGCAGGAGCTCTTTTATTTTTCGGAGTTTGGCAATATGTTCTTTGCTAACATCAAACCAAGGAGGAAATTGAAAAAGGATAGCATTTAGTTTCCCAGCCTCTACAACCGGCTCGATTGATTCCCGATATGCCTTAAATAATTCCTTCGCTTCCTGAATACTTAACGGCTGTTTGTCATGACCGGTCATTCGTTGATATGCTTTTATTACAAAAGAAAATCCATCCGGTGTATCCCTTACCCATTTTTGATAATTCCGCTGCGGCTGAATCGCATAAAAAGCAGTATCCACTTCCACCACCGGGAAATGAGAGCCATATACACCGAGCTTGTCTCGAGGATTTATCTTATCCGGGTAAAGGGAATCATGGTCACCCCATCCGGTAACACCTATGTTGATCGTCATTCTTTCTCCCTCCGTTTTTATATTACTTTCATGGTAGTACATATCTTTTTTATTTTCTACTGCAATTTATTAGCTTAGTTTCTGTGAAGAAGGAAATAAATGTCGAAAAATTGTACCTTGACAAATCAGTGTTTCCATGCTTGATCTTCTTGACTAGGCATGAAAAATGCGCTATATTTGGTTCAAGCAAACAAGGTGTGAACGTTTTCCAACAAACTCTGCCTGCTTCAAACCGGCAGTACCCTGTTGGTTGGTTTCCATCTTTTTGTAAAATTTCCACGTTTGACGTGAAGGTTTTTAGGAGGATTATTTACATGCAAAATGGTGTAGTAAAATGGTTCAATGCAGAAAAAGGCTATGGTTTTATCCAGTTAGAGGATGGAAATGATGTATTCGTACATTACTCTGCCATCCAGGAAGAAGGATTCAAAACATTAGAGGAAGGCCAAGAAGTTACTTTCGAAGTTGTCGAAGGTGAACGAGGACCTCAAGCTGCAAATGTAACAAAAAAATAAATTGAAATTATTCCAACGGTGATCCTGGCGATCGCCGTTTTTTTAATAGGGGGAATAAGGGGGTTGAGTTTGTATACAATTTTCGTTTAAAGGATTTTCCTTCTTCCCTACCGCTAGTGCTGATTGCATAATTGGTTCCATCCCAGTATAATATAGCCTTGTTGCTGACACGCACGCGGTTCGCAATCTCCCGCGTTACCAAAACTAAGGAGGATGTAAAATGCAAAACGAATTGCTTTGGCTTGTTTTTGCCTTCCTAAACTTTTCCATGTTAATGGTGGTTTATCGCATTTTTGGTAAATCTGGTTTATTTGTCTGGATTGGGATGTCTACGGTGGTGGCCAATATTCAGGTCGTCAAAACAATTGAGCTGTTCGGCCTTACCGCGACTCTAGGCAATATCATTTATGGAACGGCCTATCTTGCTACCGATATTATAAACGAAAAATACGGAAAAAAAGAGGCAAAGAAAGCTGTTTGGATGGGTTTTTTCACATTGATAGCCATGACGGTCATGATGCAGGCTGCTTTGCTATTTAAGCCCGGTACCGAAGACATTGCTCAAGCGGCGATGGAAACCTTCTTTGGTTTGGCACCCAAGATTGCTGCTGGCAGTTTAGCAGCATATATTATCAGTCAGTATTTCGATGTGTGGATTTACGCACAATTGAAACGTATTTTCCCAGGGACTAAATACCTTTGGCTGCGCAATAACGGCAGTACCATGATTAGTCAGCTGCTGGATAGTGCCGTCTTTTGCGGAATCGCCTTTTTTGGGGAATATCCGTTCAGTGTATGGATGGAAATCTTTTTTACTACGTATATCATCAAATTCATTGTCGCTGCGATTGATACACCGTTCCTATATTGGGCGAAACGAATGCATCTCGATCGTGTAGGGAAGAATCCGGAATAGCATTCTGCGCAGTGGTGGAATAATCCTAGTAGGACGGGTAGGTATACCCTTGATCGATCATTAAAAGAAGCCTAAAACAAAGAAAAGAGGCGCCAGAGCCATTAAGACTTTACAGCGCCTCTTGATTCCCAGAAAGGAGGGAAACTTTTGATTGAAGTATATACCGATGGAGCTTCCAGTGGGGACCCAGGCTTGAGCGGTGCAGGTATCTATATAAAGGCAAAAAAGAAAATATTTGAATACCGGTTTCCGCTCGGTTCCATGTCAAACCATGAAGCAGAATTTCAGGCAGTCATTAAGGGATTGGAAATTTGCCGGGAAAACTTCCCCGATGAAATCCTTTCCTTCCGATCCGATTCAAAACTTGTGGTGGACGTTGTAGAAAAAGACTTTACAAAAAATCAAAAATTCCTGCCTTTTTTACACGAAATTAGGTTGCATTCAGAAGCGTTCCAACACTTTTTTATTAAATGGATTCCCGAAAAGCAAAATCAGCATGCGGATAATCTCGCACGCCAAGCTATTCAGCTTAATTAAGCTGGATAGCTTTTTTGTTCACAGAAAACCCTTTTTGCCGAAGCAGCCTATCTGCCTGGGCGTTGTTCTTTACCTGTTCACCTGCCAAAAGTTCCAAAACGCTCAAAAAGAAACTGCCATCAAAATGAAGCTGGAACTGTAATGTTACTTTCAACGCTTTAATTGTCATCCAGTCGGGGGCATTGGTTGTGTTTTTACCTAAATAAATAAAATGGATGTCTTTATCTGACAATTTGAAGCCTTGCGTCCAAAGGTCCTCGATAAAGTATCCGAGTGGATGACTTTTCTCTAACTCCTTGGCCATTTCTATCACTCCTGCTAACATTGCTCCCTGAAAATCACTCATCCAGTTTAACATTTTTAAGTGATTTTTATTATACAGAACATTCGTTCGGATGTCTAATACTGAGGCTTCTCCAATGTTTCCAGGGCTCTCTCTTCCTCAGGAATCCGGATCCGCAACAACATCAAATGAAGAAGAGGAAACACCACTGCCGTTATATAGGTATGGAACAGCAACGGTATGATTGTGAGTTCAAAAAGTACCACCAGGTAATTGGGATGTTTTATAAACCGATAAGGGCCTCTCTTAACTAGCTCGGCCCCCGGAAGGATGATAATTTTTGTATTCCAAAATCTCCCTAAAGAAGCAATGCACCATATGCGTAGTAGTTGTGTAAGAATGAACAGGATGAATAAAAACACGTTCAGCTTCAATTCTTCCATTGCTTTCAGTTGCGCTTCTCCCCATAAACTTGCAAAAAATAACGTGTGGATGATGACAAACCATTTGTAATGTCCAGAGCCTGCCTCAATTGCCCCCTGCTGTTTCATCCAATTTTCGTTACCGCGTGCAATCAACAGTTCGATCAGGCGCTGTAAAATCAAAAACGTAAACAATATCCACATCCATACGTTCACGAAGACCACTCCAATTCCAGCAATTCAGAGCTGAAACCCGGACCTAAAGCAGACAGTAAACTTCTTTCACCGGGAGTGATGTCTTCCTGCATCCATTTTTGCAGGATATAAAGAACGGTTGCCGATGACATATTTCCATGCCGCTTTAACACTTCATAGGAATGTTGAAGTTTCGATTGTGTTATTTGCAATACACTCTCTATGGATTGCAGTACTTTTTTACCTCCTGGGTGTGCAATAAAAAAGGCGTAATCGTTTTTCTTGCTATTTTGCTCTTTTAAAAATAATTGTACATGTTCCTTCCAGAATGTTTCGACCAACTGGGGAATGCTCTTGGCAAAAATTACTTCAAATCCATGATTTCCTATTTCCCACCCCATCACATCTAAAGAGGCTTTTTTTGTTTTGGAGTCAACTTTGGTTATCCTTGGCCCCGCTTTCTTACGATATGCTTGATACGGGGATTCATCACCGATTAACAAGGCGGCAGCTATCCCGTCCCCGAACAAGGCAGTGCCAATGAAATTACTCTTACGATCATCTTCTTTTTGAAATGTCAGACTGCATAACTCTACGCTTACCACAAGGGAAGTTTTTGTAGGATTAGCCGTCAGCCACTCATGAGCACGGGCTAGACCACTGGCACCTCCCGCACATCCCAATCCCCATAAGGGAATGCGCCGCACGTCTTCTCGAAAATCCCTTTGATTGATAATGTAGGCATCTACAGACGGGGTAGATATACCAGTACTTGAAACGAAAATAATCGAATCGATAGCTTCGTGAGGAATAGCCTTGATTAGGAAATCTTCATTTTGCAGGCAGGCGTCAATCGCAGAAATGCTATGTTGCAATGCTTCTTTTTGATAGATATCGTTACGTTCCACGAAGGAATGCGGTTCAGTGAACCACGATTTTGGCACAACAAATTGCCGTTGTTCAACGGCTGCATGCTCAAATACAGGGAGCAGCCGCTTCAATTCTCTTTCCGGCCGAGGAAATATTTTTTCTATCAACGTTTTGATTTCCTCTTGTTTCAAGGTGAATTTCGGCAGGCTTGTCCCGACCGATCCGATAACTGTCATGTAAGCACCTCTTCTATTAGTTGAATATTGTAGTCTTTGATTATGTACCCCATTTACGAAAGACTTAACTAAAATCGAATCGGTTTGGTGTGGTTTCCCCTGCTTCATTCCCTTTCTTTCCGCGTAACCTGAGAACATTGCCCAACGTCATTAAAAGCCGTATATCGTCATACCGCCGTCTACAAATAAAGTCTGGCCGGTTATATAATTGCTTGCATCTGAAGCCAGAAATACTGCGGTACCAGCCAGTTCCTCCAATTTGCCTATGCGTTTCAGTGGTGTCCTGTCCAGAATGTCTGCTACATACTGTTCATCCTGTAATAAACCTTCCGTCAATGCAGTCGGAAAATACCAAGGACCAATAGCGTTAACCAGGATATTTTCCCCTCCCCATTCCATGGCAAGGTTTTTGGTCATTTGGATGATTGCACTTTTTGTCATGGCATATACTACACCTGTCCGAAGAGCCACATGCCCGCCGACAGAAGTCATATTGATTATTTTACCTCCCCCGTGATTCTTCATTCGCTTAGCAGCAGCTTGAGCGAGAAAAAAAGAGCTTTTCATGTTGATATCTACGATTTGATCCATTTCTCCTGGAGTAACTTCGAAGGCCTTGCTGCGAATATTTATCCCGGCATTGTTCACCCATACATCCACTCCACGGCCTTGAATGTTGTCATCGAGTTGTTGGATAATACTGCTATAATTTTTTACATCTTCACTTATTGTAGTTACTTCGCTTCCATATCCCTCCGCTTCCTTCCGAACCTTTGAAAGCTGTTCTTTGTTCCTTGCTATAAGTACAAGGTCAGCCCCTGATTCTGCAAAGGCTAGTGCCACTGCCCTACCTATTCCTTTGCTTGCTCCAGTAATGACTGCCAATTTTCCATCCAATCGAAATGACGGCAAATACATTTTCCTTCCTCCTCAGACTGATAAAAGCAGAATTTTTAAAGAATTAAAACATTTCTTCAAATTGTTTACTTTTTGTTTATTTAGCACTAAACTACTATTTGGTTGTAAATCTTACACATATTTTAACAGGGGGTTATCAAATGAAAAAGTTTTTACTATCACTAGGTCTTATTTCAGCACTAACCATCGCAGGCTGCTCCCAATCAGACAATGAGGATGACACTGCTACAGGAGATGACACTGCTGAGCAGCAAGAGGAGGACACTAAGTCCGATGAGTCAAATGATAATGCGGAAGTGAAAAAAGAACTACTTAATGCACAAATGGACTTTACTAGTACCGTCAGTCCGTATCAACAAAAAATCAATGCTTATCAAGGCAACTTGGCAGATGAGGAAGTTTCCGAAGAAGATATCGAAGCTTCCGCGGAAGAGGCTTTAACAGCTGCCAAAGATGCGCAAACGGAATTGGAAAATTATCAATTTGAAGCAGATGTGCCGGATGAAGTGAAAGAAAACTACCAGCAAGCTATTGCAACACTTGGCGACTACTACAGCGAAACGGAAACCGCTATCAACGATTCTGCTCTTGAGCCTGATTTTTCTGCAGCCCAGGACAAATGGGATGAGTTCCAAGAACAAATTACTTCCATTTATGAAGGACAGGATATGTTCGCTCCAAATATGGCGGATGCATTAAGCTAGATGGAATTGAGTAACATACCAAGCGGTTTTGATTCAGCTGAATTTTCAGCCGCAAGCTGCTAACTTATATGGAAGATGTCTGGAAAAATGGCCGGGTTGAAGCATGGCCACCAAAACAAAAAAGAACGAATTTTGATTACCAATCGAATTCGTTCTTTTTTATTTGTTTATTCCTTAAAAAGATTTCTTTTTGTCATGTTGTTTGACATGTGCTTCGAATCGCTACGGCAAGCTACTACGCTTTCCACGGGCACGGCTTCAACTTCCTCAGTAAGCAAAAGACGCTTACTTGCGGGATTTTCAGCTCGTGCTGTTCCCGTAGGAGTCTCCGAATCTTGCCTTCGCTACATTTTAATGGTCTGATTTCGACAGAATTTAAAAGAACAAAAACGTTTTCTATTCTTCTACTGCCTGATAGGCACTTAACAGTGATGAAGATAAAAATCAGCATATGAGGGTTTCCTCAGAAACTAGAGGGTGCGGACCAAAAGCATAAAATGGATAATGAAGTAGTTGTTTCATGTGGCTTCGCTTTCTACCCGGAACGGCAATTGAGAACACGGAAATCATGCTCAAAAGAGCGCGAGCTGAAGATCCACTTGGCAAAGCAAGTAGCTGAAGCCGTGCCAGCGGAAAGCGAAGTACTTACCAAAGTGTAGCGTTGCTCTTTTTAAAAGTGAATGTTAAAACGTTTTACTTTTTTAANGCTGGAAGATGCAAGTACCTGTTGGCCGATCAAAAAGTGAAGCGCAATCAAACTGCCGCCAAGAACAAACGATACGAAGTAAAACCAGCCAACACTAGCACGGAAAGACTTGACATTCTGCCAGCCGAAAGCAGTCCAGACAATTAGTAGAGAATATAGCCCTTTTCCCCACCACGTACTAAGCGGGAATTCCGGGAAAAAAATAGTGAACGGAACGAGTAATGAAGCAATTAATGCACCTAATATCAGCCTTAAACGGTTATGCTGTCTTTTCGTTAAATAACTGGTGAGCATTAAAATCATCCAATCCAACATAAAGTTCAAAAGCCATATAGCATCTAAATAGATTGTCACGGACACTCTTCCTTTCAATCTACCAATCGGGACTTGTAGCAAGTATAGCGAACTGTAAAATAGAAGTCTGTCATTTCTTGAACTATAAAAACAACTTATTTTCAGAATTTATCAGTGATTTTGTCAAACGATTTTTTTAAAAGAAAAGCGGATAGCCAATCCATCCTCAGACCGTAAAAAATTGGTTCTACGTCAAATGTTGGGGTGGGAGAAATTTGCTCCTACTCCTTAACCCACTTGAAAGCCCCTGAATTCCTTCAGTTGATGATGTAATAACACTTTCGTTCTTAAGCGATCGTAACGACGAAACCCAAAAGCATTCCGTTTGATGACTTTCGTTTGGTTGTTCAATCCTTCAATAAACCCATTGCTATAATCGAGCGCAAAGCTATTCAGAATCTCTGTCTGCCAATTCTTCAAGGTGCCAATCGCTTGTAGATATTCTTCCATACCACTTTGCTTCACTCGGTCATAATACTGATACAATCGTTGTTTTACATAGCCAATATCGGTTTTCCCCATTGCTTTTGCCTCTTCAAACCAGCTGCGAAAAGCCTCTTTCAGCTTATAGGCGACTCGTAGTTCATCCGATAGATCGAGGTATCGGTTCAGATACCAGCGCTGCTTCTCGGTTAGTTCCTCCTGCTTCTTGTAAAAGATATGTTTCATCCGTTTACACTTTTTCCGGTCGTATTCATGGAAGTTCTTTTGGACTCGCCTGCGCACCTTTTCCAAAGCCCAATAAATATACCGACAAAAATGGAAACGATCGGCCACAATGATGGGGCTTCCCACCGCCTTCCGGACAGCTGACTTAAAACTATAGCTCATGTCCATGATGACCTTCCGGACATTACCCCCTTTTTCCCGAAGGTACTGCTTGACGGTTTTGACGGATCGATCAGGCAGGATATCTATTGGATTTCCGGTCTCTCCATCGCCAATGATGACCTGGTATTTCCCCGCATTGGTATCGCCTTTATATTCATCAATCGCAATCACTTCTGGAAGCTCTTCCACCTCTTGAAGTTCTGGTGTGGCCACCTGATCGAACCGGCGAATGGCTGTAGCTTGTGAGGTACGGAACTGCGCAGCGGTATCCTTGAAGTTCATCCCCTGGATCACCCGAAGGCCAAGTGCCTGGTTCCACTCTCTTGAATGACGCTGATAACGGTCCACCATCGGATTGGCTTCTGCGAATCGTTTACCACAGGAACAGGCATAGCGTCGTTTGCGGTAAAACAAATAGGTGGTTCGTTCAAATACCTTTAAGTGCTGGATTTTCTGTATTCGGTAATCATGAACGCGGGAAGTCTGGTTACCACACGCCGGACAGGTTTGCGCCTGCCTGGGCATCTCCACCTCTATGTGGTAAGCTCCCTCCACCTCTTCTACTTTCTTGATAGAAACACTTTCTAATCCGGGTAATGTCATGTTAGAATGCATGTACACACAACTCCTATCTGCTTGTTTCTTAGTCAATTCAAGTGTAGTAGAGATAGGAGCTTGTGTGTATTTTTTATGCGGAATTTTTCTAAAACCCCAACAAATATTGTAGAGCCTTTTTAACAAAAAATCCGAACGAATTGGAATCGTTCGGACTTTATATTGGTCACAATGTTTTTATCCTTGGCTTTTTTTTAATTAAAATGATAAATTCTTGCATACTTGCTTTGTAAGTGTTTTATCAAATAATCTGGGTTTAGTCCTTCTCCCGTGACATCATGCAGAATTTCCAACGGTTTTTTCAACTTACCGTACTGATGGATGTTTTCAACCAGCCATTGCTTGATTGCATGAAAGTCTCCTGAATTAACAATTGATTCCACATCCATTGTTTCAGCCAGACAATGATGGAATTGTGCCGCATACATATATCCTAAGGCATAAGAAGGAAAATAACCAAAGTCCCCAGCAGCCCAATGTATATCCTGCAGCACTCCTCCACTATCTGATTGCGGCCTGATTCCCAAGTATTCCTCCATTTTTTGATTCCATCTATCCGGAAGGTCTTTAACTTCTATTTCCTCATTGATCAACGCTTTTTCCAGTTCATATCTAATCATGATATGGAGACAATAGGTTAATTCATCCGCTTCAATCCGAATGAGGGAAGGCTTCACTTCATTTACTGCCCCGTAAAAGTCTTCGAAAGAAATATGGCGAAAATCTACAGGAGCATGATCTTGGAACAACGGATAATGCTGCTTCCAAAAAGCTTCACTCCTGGCCACGAAATTTTCCCAGAACAAGGATTGCGACTCATGTATCCCCATCGACGTACCATCTGCAAGCGGCGTTTGGGCCAACGTCTGGTCAATGTTTTGCTCATAAAGGGCGTGTCCCCCTTCATGGATCGTACCGAAAACAGCCATTCGAAAGTCCTTCTCATCATATCTCGTCGTCACCCGTACATCCTGTTGGTTGATTGCAATCGCAAACGGATGGATTGTTTCATCGAGACGGCCAGCACTAAAATCATACCCCATTCGCTTCAGTATTTCTAAGCTGAACTTTTCTTGAGCTTGCTTAGGAAAGTGTTTCTTAAGGATCTCTGGGTTCGGCTTAAAACCGGATTCCTTAATTTTTTCCAACAAACCTGTCAATGATTTTCTTAATGCAGGAAATACTTCGTCAAGAACTTCCGTTGTCACTCCCGGCTCAAAAACATGCAGGAGGGCGTCATACCGATTCTTTTCATATCCCCAGTATTCGGCGAATTTCTTATTAAACTCGACTAACTTTTCCAAGTATGGCTGCAGCAATCGGAAGTCACCTTTTTCACGGGCTTCTTGCCAAACGGATTCCGATTTTGTCTGCAGCATCGTATACGCTTTGAATTCAGCTTCCGGAATTTTCCGGTTTCGGTTGTACTCCTCTTCACTTTCCTCAAGACACCGTTTAACGATAGGGTCAGAAACATTTCCTTTCAAGGAGTCAATCAAGTGTTTCATTCTCTCCGATGTCGCAAGCTGGTATGCTTTTTGTGAAAGGACTCCAATGACTTCCGACCGTTGATCGACTCCTTTTGGAGGGATTTTTGTGCGTAAATCCCATTGAATTAATGCCAGTGCTTCCTGGTATGCTTTTTGTTCGTTCAAAAGGTCCAAAAATTCCGTTTCTAACTGCTTGATATCCGACAAAACGATTCCTCCCCTATTTGCTTCCGAAATACTGGTAATAATCTGTTTTGATATAGCCGTTGAATAACTTTCGTTTCTTTGTTGCTTTTTTGCCATATACTGTTTCAAAACGTTCATTAGAAGTAAGGATATATACACTCCAACCAGGATATTGCTGCATAACCTTGCCTAAATCGCTATACATTTTTTCCACTTCGGCTTTATCGCCGATCCGTTCTCCGTATGGCGGATTACCGACAAGATAACCGGAATCCTGCTTCGGATGAAAATCCTTTGCTTGCATTTGTTTCCAAGAGACCAGATCGCCAAGGCCAGCTTCCATGGCATTATCCTTTGCCACCTCAATCATCCGATGGTCAATGTCCGCCCCAGTAATGTCCAGAGGTTGGTTGTAGTCAGCTAGATCCTCCGCCTCCTCAAGGGCTTTTTCCCAACGATCATGACCAACTAGCTCCCAAGACTCTGAAGCAAATTCACGGTTGAACCCTGGTGCAATGTTTTGTCCAATTAGCGCCGCCTCGATCGGTATTGTTCCAGATCCACAAAAAGGATCGACAAACGGCTGGTCCGCTTTCCAATTGGTGAGTTTTACCAAAGCGGCAGCCAACGTTTCCTTTAGTGGTGCCTCCCCTTGTCCAATCCGATAGCCGCGTTTGTGTAAGCCAGTTCCAGAAGCATCCAGGGTTAGTGTTACCTGGTCTTTATGGAGAGCAACTTCAATGCGGTAAAATCCCCCGGACTCTTCTAACCAGGAAGCAATCCCATATTTTTGCTTCAATCGTTCGGCAACCGACTTTTTGACGATCGCCTGGCAGTCCGAAACACTGTAAAGGGTAGACTTGACCGACTTCCCAATAACCGGAAACTCCCCATCTTCAGGGATATACTGCTCCCATGGCAGTGCTTTCGTCTGCTCAAATAAGGAATCAAACGTTTTTGCTTCGAATTGACCGACCAGTACTTTGATCCTGTCAGCTGTGCGAAGCCAAAGGTTGCACCTTGGAATAGCGGAAATATCCGCTGAAAATATAACCCTGCCATTTTCTACTTTGGTATCCTGGTAGCCCAGCGCACGAACTTCCTGAGCGACAATTCCTTCTAAACCCATTGCTGCTGTAGCAATCAATGTAACTTGCTGCTTCATATATTTATTCCTTTCTTATTCATGTTTTCGAACTTATGTAAACGAAAAGCCCCTTCTAACACAAATGCTGTTAGAAGAGGCTGCCTATTCCCTGATTATAGCAACGACCAATGAATGTTTTGTAAGCCATGTTCTGTACTATTGTACTGCAAACGGTGGTCAACCTCGTACGCAAGTAGTAATCATCTATCTCCAGGCAATTGCCTGGCCCTCGTTCGGTTCATTTCCCTACTAAAAGGATGCCCCTACCAATATTTGGGTTGCTCACTCGCGGGGTTTACCTCGTTCCACTCAAACGGTTTCCCGTCTGACTACGTCACTGTGGCACTTTCAAGGTTGCAATACCGTATCCAAAAGACTTAGGTATCTTCCCTGCCGTTAACCCCATAAGGGATTACCTTGACTTATGAATTCGTCAAGCACGAACACTACAAGCATCTCAGCCTGTGTGAGCATGGACTTTCCTCTACACACCTATGATGTGCAGCGATTACTCAAACATCCATTAAATGCTAATCCATTGTAATATCATTTTTCGTTCAAGTCAATGCGACAATTAAAATTATAACATATCGTTTATTGCCTTGCATTGGTAATGATATCCAACATATCAGGAGTCAGCGTCGGCAAATTTCTTTCCGAAAACAGCTTTTTCTAAATTGGAAACTCGTTTCAAAATGTCGTAATTAACCTGGTGATTGCTTGCCGTTGTTGCTGTACGGGTTCTCGTTTGATCTGACTGTCTTTTCAACCGGTCATTTTCCTGGCGCAGCCGCTCGATTTCCTGTTGAAAAGCTTCATAGTCCTGAATGATCACATCGAGGTATTCATCCACTTCTTCCTGATTGTACCCTCGCATGGCAGTTTTAAAGTTTTTTTCCAATATATCTTTCCCTGTCAATTGAATACGATCCAAGCTCATCCATATCACCTCATATCTCGTACAACTTACCTCTTATTTTTTCAAAACATTGAGCGAATGTCAATTTTTACGGGGACAAAGAAACCGAAACTTAACAGATACGGAAATGCCTCGGTTAGGACCAGTAATCCGGATCTTCCATCTGTATTTCTGTCACAACGTCATCCAAGTCCATCGGCGTAATCAAGTAAATAGGATAACCGTCGCGTTCATTAGCCTCTTTAGCTTCTTGATAAAAAAAACGGCTGCTTCCGGGAAATTCTTCATCAAGCAAAATCAAACACCCATCGCTCTTGTCGATCATCCATTTGTTTTTTGCTTTAAACTGGTAAGGTCCCTGGTAGTCTGTTTGATAAATCGGCTGATAGAAGTCCGCCAGCATGAGCAGTTCCTGGTAGGCTTCCTGTATCTGCTCCGGCCAGCGGCTTTCTTGATTCGTAAACGGAGGGAAAACACCAAGCTTTATATCATATGTTTCCTTTAAATCCAAAATTACTTCCCCTGTCCACATTTCTACGCCCATTTGTCCGGATATCAGTATCCACTCCAACCCCTCTTCAATCAAACCGATTATTTTCTTTTCTATCGCCGCTTTAATAAAAGTAACCTTGGGATCATCCTGTTTAAAAATATTCATTTCCATCGGCTTGTATCCAGTGACAGCTAGTACATCCATATGTATTACTCCTTTCCGATATGTCCAATATATATGTAAAAAAGAGCCGGCTGAATGTTAACACCCAGCTCTTATTGGTTATCAGCACCATTTATTCGGTTTCTTCCAGCCTTTCATTCCATGAAACCCGGGTCCCATACCCATACCTGGACCTCCCGGGCTCATTGCCCCTGCTACCATGCCGCCTGGCCCGCCAGGAGGGGTAGCGGCCCCGGCTACTTGATTAGGCGGTGTATTGAAAGAACCGCCATATTGATCAACACTGTCCACTGTATTCGCTACAGAAGTAGAGTGAGGATACATATGTTGATTCTTCACTAGGTGGTGGTTCATGATCGTGGTATGGGATGGATGAATATGCTCCACCGTTTCTTCTGTACAATGATGCACGACATTTTCTTGAGTAGGATACACCACTTGTTTAGGACAACCGCAATGCGGTCCGTGATGATGTCTCATTTTTTGTCTCCTTTCTTTATGTCAGGTTCACTAATAACCTATGATAGAAGACTAAGACATGTCTGAGGCAAAAACCTAAATTTCGTGATAAATATCATTCTTACAGATTCCGCACTCTGGTCCTTCGCTTGAAAAAAACGAAAACCCTGTTGTTAAACAGGGTTCCTCATTACTTGCCATTTTCAACCGAAAGGTCAGCTGATTCGAAAGAAAATGGAAGCAGTTCTTCCATTGTCATCGTTTTTCGCTCGTCCGCGAGATTTCCGATATGTATCTGCATCTTCTTGTCAAAGAACTCACTCATTACCTGACGGCAAGAGCCACACGGCGATACAGGCCTGCCCGTGTCCGCCACAACCGCCATTTCAGAAAAATCGGTTACACCGTCTGAAATCGCTTTGAATATAGCCACTCGTTCTGCGCACAGGCTAACCGGATAGGCAGCATTTTCGATATTACAACCTAGATAGACCTTTCCCGACTTCGTCAGTAGAGCTGCTCCTACCGGGAACTTTGAATAGGGAGTATAAGCCCTGTCTCTAATTTCCTTTGCTTTCGCGAATAATTGATTTTGATCCATTTCACTGCATCCTTTCTTATAGCGGGAAAATTATTATAAAAGAAAATCCCGATTCTGTAAAGGCTTGCACGTACTCAAAATCTGCTATCCCTGTCCGTCCCTAAGTCTTTTTATATCAGCAAGCAGCTGGTCTAAAACAAAAACAATCGATTGATACATTTCCATATAACGTGTTTTAGGAGTATCAATATAATAGCTGTTCATTAAAATGATTTGCAGGTTATCACTTGTAGAAGCGACTTGCTGCGGATGGACAGTCACTTCTTTGTTTTTAACAAACTGAAGTGCCTTTTCTTCCCATTCCTTAACCATTTCAAAGAATGGAGTCGTTTCCTCTTTTACAAACAGAAAAAATTGCTTATCTCTTCTATCTTCCGGCTTTTCGTTCGTTTCAAACCGTTGCTTCAATGGGATCAATTCCTGCTTCAATTGATTGGTCAATGCTTCTAACTCCATCGAATTTCACCCGCCTTTCCTTCATACTGTACCACTATTTACGGGCAAATTGCATTCTTTTAAACATATATCTCCAGAAAGAAGGCTTCGCATCGAAATATCGATTGATCCTTTGCTCTTCCTTTTTATTCTTCAATTGTCTTATTTCTTTATGCAATTTTAAGACCTCACTCTGTAGTTCTTCGATTTCCTGGCGATGGGAGAGCGCTAAAGTGAGGACTACTTCATCAGCCTTTGTGGCAAGTTTTTGCTCAATTAACCGCACGCTGTCCGACAGTTCTACATATGCTTTTTCAAACGCTTGTTTGGACACACCGTTTTTTTCCGTATCTCCCTTTCCGACAAAATCCATTGGTCATCTCTCCTTTTTTAGCTTGTAATAGCATTGGTTCTCCATATATGCTTCGGTACCCTTCTTCACCGACAAAACTAGAAGCAAGCAGACAAATTAACAGGTAAATCCGTATGTTTTGCGCTTGGATGACAACAATAGGGTTAAGGAGGGTTTGTAATGACCGATAAATCGAAAGACCAGTTGAAGAAAGACCGAAAAAATGAAAAAAAGCAGCATGCTGAATACAAAAACAAAAAGCTGGACGGTCCTGACCGCCCATCTGTATAACAAAAATGGAAATCCGGACTGACCTAGTCAGCCCGGATTCTTACATCCATACCAAACGTTTGACTTGCCAAATACGGCCCATTACTTTTCTTTTTCGATAGAAATGCTCAACCGTTCTATCGTTGTCTTTTACTTCAGGATAAAGGAGCCACTCTGACTTTATACCCCCACTTAAACTCCAGTCAACACGAATATTATCCTGGTGCTCGATAGGCTTGACAATTGTTCGCAAGGCGGGAGCCCTGAATTTCTGGTCGCTGGTTGGGAGGAAATATTCATATTCACTTCTGGAACCAGTTGGTTCGACTGTGTTAGCGAAATCCAGCACCCCCATAAAGTTATTTGGGGCAAACAGCTTTACTGCTAACGTTTTCCCCAACTGGATCCGTTTAGTCAAATTGGAAAAGTCATAAACATACGAACCTATAATAGTTCCTTCTCGTTTAGGAAACAACACAGCACTTAGCAGAAAATAATCCTGCATTAAATAAGGAAGTCTCCCGAAAACATTTTTTCGGTAAAACGGCTGTTCGATGACGGGGCGCTGGATGACATTTTGTTCGTTGATGATTTGTGCTTGCATTAATCGATAACCATTTCTGTTGGTCCAAAAATAATTCCATTCACGAAGCATGTATAAAGAAGTATTAAATGACTGCAGCAAGTGAAACAGCGGTCTGCCCTGCTCCTTTGAAAATTGATAGAGTAACAATTGTGGATAGGCATCCGAAAAGATAAGCCAATTTGCACGCTCATAGGTGGAAAACAACCTTGCTCTTGTTTTTTTTGAAAGCAAACCAGCTATCACAGGGGTATATAAATCAGTTATATTCCAACCAGCATTTCTTGACACCATACTGGCCAAGAACGCCCAAGTTATTTCAGGATGTTGATGATAGTAAGAAAGATATGCTTTGGTTCTTGAGATATTATCAATATTGTTAGTTTTTGTCAGTGTCTTGATATGGTTTACTAGTTCCAAATGCTCTTTCCTCATTGGCACCGCCTCCTGTAATAGCTTGTGCAGATGAGGAAAAAAGTTGTCACTGTTTTTTTGATTTTTAGTTCTCATTCCCCCTGAATTTCTGTTATGATACTCTCATGTATGGGAGGTATAAACATGAATTATCCAAACGGAAAGAAGCAATCTTTTCGTGGATCAGGAAAAAGGCTGGAGGAACCTGCGTTTGGCAATAGAGGGATGACACTCGAAGAAGACATCAATGAAACAAATGAACATTATCTGGTCATGAACAGAGCGGTCATCCATAAAAAACCGACACCGGTTCAAATAGTCAAAGTGGATTATCCAAAGCGTAGTGCAGCCACTATCAAGGAAGCTTATTTCAAACAAGCCTCGACTACTGATTATAACGGCATTTATAAAGGTAAATATATAGACTTTGAAGCAAAAGAGACAAAAAGCAAAACATCATTCCCGCTTTCCAATCTGCATGAGCATCAGGTAAAACACATGAAACAGGTTTACGAACACGGTGGAATTAGCTTTTTGATCGTTCGTTTTTCTATGTTAGATGAAACTTTTTTATTCCCTTCCATGAAACTTTTCTCTTACTGGGAAAGTCAATATAAGGGAGGAAGAAAATCTCTACCCTATTCAGACATTAAAGAAGCTGGTCATTTGATCCCTTTCAAGTATCAGGCAAAGGTAGATTATTTAGATGTCTTAGATCAGCTTTATTTTTAGAACGGAGGAAGATGCGTGATGGCAGATGCTAGCCAATCTCGTTCAGCAAGACGAAAGCAACTGAAGAAGAAGAAGAAACAAAACAAATCACTTTTCAGGAAAATGATGAAGGTTCTTTTAATCGTCGTTTTATTTGTCGCAATTGGAATTGGCGGTTTATTCACCTATTTTATAGCTACAGCTCCAAAACTTGACGCAGAGAGCCTGGCTGTGCCGGCTTCGACAAAGCTGCTCGATGTTAATGGAGAGGAGTTCGCCAGTCTCGGAGAAGAAAAAAGAACAAAGATTGATTATGAAGATCTTCCGCCATTGTTGGTCGATGCAGTTACTGCAACCGAAGATTCTCGTTTTTTTAATCATATAGGAATAGACTTCCGCAGAATCGGCGGAGCCATACTAGCAAATATTACCGGAGGATTTGGTGCTGAGGGGGCAAGTACGATTGATCAACAGGTGATCAAAGGTGCCTTCCTGACTCCCGAAAAAACATTGAAACGGAAAGTCCAGGAGCAATGGCTGGCTCTTCGTCTCGATGCCAAATACTCCAAAGAAGAAATACTGGAAATGTATTTAAACAGAATTTACTACGGCAACGTATATGGTGTTGCCGAAGCGGCAGACTATTATTTCGGCAAAGAGGATTTAAACGATTTGACCTTACCGGAAGCTGCAATTTTAGCTGGTTTGCCACAACGCCCGTCTGCATATGATCCGACAAGAAATCCAGAATTGACCCAGGAAAGAATGAATACGGTCTTGAGTCTGATGGTTCAACACGGAAAAATAACACAGAAAGAAGCGGATGAAGCACGGGAAGTATCTGTGGAATCCTTACTGGTGGAAAATCAGGAAGAATCCACCCCTTACCAGGCTTTTATTCAGCAAGTCCAGGATGAGGTCAGTGAGAAACTTGATGCTGATCTTTATAATGATGGCCTTGTAGTCGAGACCACATTAGATCCTAAAGCTCAAAAACATGTCGAATTTTTGCTTAGCGAAGATGAAAACAATCCAATCGCTTATCCAAATGATGAATTCCGAGCCGGTTTAACCGTACTGGATACTTCTTCTGGAGCAATCCGTGCCATCGGGGGCGGAAGGAATTTAGAGGATACCCAAGGCGGCTGGAACTATGCCATTGACAACAAAGACCGCCAGGCTGGTTCTACGTTTAAACCGATCATTGACTACGGTCCGGCTATTGAATATGAACAGTGGTCCACTTACCATCAAATCAATGACGATGGTCGATATCCAATCGCAGGTACCGATTCCTACATCGATAACTGGAATGGACAGCACAAAGGCTGGATGTCGATACGGACAGCGCTGGCAGAGTCTTTAAACGTTCCTGCTGTTAAGACTTTTGAAGAAATCGGAGCCGGCAGAGCACAAGAATTTGCTGAAGGACTTGGTATAAAATTCAGAGATGATGCCATTCAATTAACCGATGCAATTGGCGGTTCTTCCACTGGAGTCACCACCCTGCAGATGGCTGGTGCTTACAGTGCCTTTGGTAATAAAGGAATTTATACGGAGCCTTATTCGGTTACAAAGGTTACTTATAACGATGGACGCACCGTCGACTTAAAACCAGAACCAAAGTCAGCCATGCATGAATACACGGCATATATGGTTACTGATATGCTAAAATCGGTAGTCAAAGATCCTACGGGAACTGGTACTGCAGCCAATGTTTCTGGCTTGCCGATGGCCGGTAAAACAGGTACGACTAACGTAAAGGGAAAAGAAGGCAGTCCGGACTCCTGGTTCAGTGGTTATACGACTAACTATACGATCGCTGTATGGACCGGTTATGACAATCCGGAAGAAAGGACGCTTGTTGGAAGGCCGGAAACAGTCGTAGCACAGGACATTTTCCGGGAAACGATGTCTTATTTATCAGAAGGAATCGAAACTCCCGATTTTACCAAACCTGATTCCGTGGTGGAAGTTCAGGTCGAAAAAGGCTCAAACCCTGCTAGGCTCCCAAGTGAATATACTCCCGATTCGAACATTGTAACGGAGTTGTTCGTAAAAGGAAATGAGCCGAAGAAAACTTCCCAGAAGTTCGACAGGATTGATCCGGTCAGCGGTTTGAAAGCTAAGTTTAACGAGGAAAACCAATCGATTGAAGTTTCCTGGAATTACAATCAGGATGAAGATCGACCGGTTACCTTTAATGTGAGGGCTGGCACCGATGGCGGATCCTTGAGGGATTTGGCCGATACAAAAGAAACCAGCCTGGAGATTGGTAACGTCGAACTTGGTACCACCTATACCATTGAGGTCACTGCGGTCAGTGATTCAGACTCTGGAAACACGAGTGACCCATCAACGGTTACAGTGGAAGTTGCCGATGAAGAAGCCGAAGAAGAACTAGAAGAAGACGAACAAAATGATGAAGAAGAAAACCAAGACGAAGAAAACCCTGAAGATGAAAACAATGGAAACGGACAGGGTGACAATGGAAATAATGGTAATGGCAACGGAAACGGTAATGGTAATGGTAATGGTAATGGAAACGGCAATGATAATGAGAGTGGAAATAACAATGGCAATGACAACGATGATGGTACTGGTGACGAAGATAACACCGGTGGCCCCAATGGAGACGATTCTACTGATGGTGAGACACCTGTGGATGAAGGAGATCCAGATGATGGAGAACCAAGTGAAGACAGTAATGCCAATGCTTCCACTACCGAAGGAGCAGCCAGTTATCCTATCCATGCGATACGAGAAAAAGAAATTGCCTGACATTACAAAACCTATTGTCTAATAAGAGTGCATAAATTAAAAAATCATCAGCGTGATAAAGTAGCGCTGATGATTTTTTCACTCCTGCCCTATTGAATATGACATTGGTAAAAAGCATGATGGAAACAGGAAAAAAGAGCTGCCTCGTAAGTAAAAAAACACTTACGGACAGCTCCCTTTTCTTACACTTCGATATCAAATTGTTTTGCTTTCATCCGCTTTTGTCCCTCTCTGCAAATATCCAGAAGCGGACATTCCGGACAGTTTGGGCTTTTCGCTTTGCAATGATATCTCCCGAAAAAGATCATCCGATGATGGGTTTGACTCCATTCTTGTTTTGGCACTTTCCGCATCAGGGTCTGTTCTACTTCCAGTACAGAGTCTTTCCAACGGCAGATTCCCAACCGTTTTGAAACCCTTTCAACATGAGTATCTACTGCGATTGCCGGTTCCCCAAATGCGACGGAGGCGACAACATTGGCCGTTTTTCTTCCTACTCCTGCCAATTTGACAAGCTCCTCTTGCGTGGAAGGGACTTCTCCGCCATATTCATCGATCAACATTTGGCAAAGCTTGCGAATGTTTTTTGCTTTGTTTCGATACAGGCCAATAGAACGTATATCTCCCTGTAATTCTTCCAAGGATACAGCTAAGTAATCTTCAGGTGTTTTGTATTTTTTGAATAAGTCCCTGGTCACTTTATTAACCAAAGCGTCTGTACACTGCGCTGATAAAACAACTGCAATGACCAATTCAAAAGGATTTCCATGGACAAGTTCACATTCGGCATCGGGAAACATTTCTTCCCATGCATCCAGACATTGTCTCACCTGTTTCTTATTCAGCATACTTATCCCCCCTCTACTCTTCTAACCAATTATAATATAGCGAGACATCCCGTTTTGTTTGTTGCTGTTGTTCCTGCTGGTTATTATTTTGATGAACATGGAATTGTCTGCTTTGGTTTCTAGCCTGCTCCACCGATTTAATCCCTTTCTTTTTCCATTCGCGTAAGATACGATCAATATAACGAAAGTTCAATTTCCCCATCAAAACCGCTTCCCTCAATGCAGCTTTGATTAAAGCAGGAGAATGTTTTTCATCATCAATCCAAATATTTACCGTTTCAATTTCAAACGGGGACAATGGCCGGCCAAATTCCTGTTCAAAAAGAATAAATATGTTAGCCTGTTGCTGATCCGTTTCCTTATCTGTTTCTTTATTTGTCTTAACAATCGAATAATCCGCTTTATATAAAGTCACCCATAAAGGTTCAAGTGAATAACATTCATTTAAAACGTGCTGTTCATCCTCTTCCTGTTCAATCAATAAAATATTTTTCTGTATCAACTGACGAAGTATTTTTGTGCAGTCTTCAGAGGAAATACTCGTGAATTGTGCAATTTCTTCCGGAGTCGGAAAATGGTTCCCTTCCAATTGAAATCGATGGATATGTAATATAACCATTACTTCTGTTTCAGACAGTTTCAATTGACGGTATCTTTTTAACAATAAAGAAGGAATCATCATTTGATCCCTGACAAATTGTTGGTAGTTGAATTCGCTTGCCACTATACATTCACCTCTAACCTATTATAGCACGAATTTCAGTTGCGGGAATTTCCAATAAAACACATAATAATCCCTTGTCGCCTGTGGCGGCAAGGGATCTGTTTAAAAATAGCACGAATGTAAATGAGGCATCACGGATACAAACGATTGAGCAAACGAGGGAACGGAATAGTCTCTCTTACATGCTCAACTCCTGCAAACCATGCCACTGTCCGTTCAAGGCCAAGACCGAAACCGGAATGCGGAACACTACCGTATTTCCTCAATTCGAGGTACCATTGATAGGCATCGCCAGTCAGATTATGTTCCTGATAACGCTGCTCCATCAAAGCCAAATCATCAATTCTTTGTGATCCGCCAATTACTTCTCCATAGCCTTCCGGAGCAATCAGGTCTGCACACAAAACAACATCAGGACGATCCGGATCAGGCTTCATATAAAATGCTTTGATTTCTGCCGGATAATGGGTGATAAAGACAGGTTTTTCAAAGCTTTCCGCAATAGCCGTTTCATGCGGCGCCCCAAAATCTTCTCCCCACTCGATATCATCGAACCCTTTTTCTTTTAACAACTCGATCGCTTCATCGTAAGTGATTCGTGGGAATGGTGCTTGAATTTTTGCAAGTTTGTCTGTATCTCTTTCTAAAATATCTAGTTCCAGCTTGCAATTTTCCAATACGCTATTCGCAATAAAGCTAACATACTGTTCCTGGATTTCCAGGCTTTCTTCATGCTCCACAAAAGCCATCTCCGGCTCAATCATCCAAAATTCAATTAAATGCCGGCGGGTTTTTGATTTTTCGGCACGGAAAGTTGGTCCGAAGGAAAACACTTTACCGAAAGCCATCGCAGCTGCTTCCATGTACAACTGCCCGCTTTGTGACAAATATGCTTCTTCGTCGAAGTATTTGGTATGGAATAATTCCGTTGTTCCTTCAGCCGAAGAACCAGTGAGAATCGGTGGATCGATTTTCACATAATCATTATCATTGAAAAACTGATACGTAGAACGGATAATTTCGTTACGTATTTTCATCACAGCATGCTGTTTTTTGGAACGAAGCCATAAATGGCGGTGATCCATCAGAAATTCCGTTCCGTGTTCTTTCGGTGTGATTGGAAAATCAGTTGACTCATGGATGATTTCCACATTCTTCACCTGTAATTCATATCCGAACGGTGAGCGGGTATCTTCTGCCACTGTTCCTGTGACATATAAAGAAGTTTCCTGCGTCATGTTTTTAGCTGTCTGAAAAACTTCTTCGTCTACTTCCGCTTTTACAACTACCCCCTGAATGAAACCTGTTCCATCCCGGAGTTGCAAAAAAGCAATCTTACCACTGGAGCGTTTGTTGGCTAACCAGGCACCAATGGTTACTTCTTCTCCCACATGTTTAGCTACTTGTGATATCGTCTTCTTCAAAATTAACTACCTCCGTACACTTTCTTTATTGATGATTACGTACAAAACGTTTGATTCTTTTCGCCGCTTCCTCTAATTGCGATATCGAAATTGCATAGGATAAACGAACATTATTTGGAGCGCCGAATCCAGAACCTGGCACCAAGGCCACTTTTTCTTCCTCAAGCAATGCTTGAACCCATTCATCCACATTGGAGAAACCGTTCGCTTTTGCTGCCTCGCTGACATTTGGGAACAAGTAGAAAGCACCTTTGGGTTTCACACAGGTAATTCCCGGGATATCCGTAATGAGTTCATATAGTTTTTCCAAGCGCTCTTGGAAAGCCTTACGCATTTCTTCTACTTTCTCCTGTGACCCGCTGTATGCTTCCAACGCTGCAAATTGAGCGATGGAATTCGGATTAGAGGTTGAATGAGAGGCAAGCCCGGTCATTGCCTTAATAAGTTTGCTGTCACCAGCTGTATAACCAATTCTCCATCCAGTCATGGAGTGTGATTTGGAAACGCCGTTGATGATGATCGTTTGCTTCTTCAATGTTTCTGAAAGCTGGGCGATCGAAACATGCTGTTGATCTGTATAAATTAATTTTTCGTAAATTTCATCCGAAACAATCAACAAATCATGCTTTAAGCAAACATCACCTAAGGCTTTCAGTTCCTCGGCTGAATACATCACCCCTGTCGGATTGCTGGGTGAATTCAAAATGACAGCTTTGGTTTTACTTGTGATAGCCTTTTCTAATTGCTCAGGTGTGACTTTAAAATGGTTTTCTTCTTTCGACTCCAGCACCACTGGCTCTCCTTCAGCCAGTTTTACCTGCTCTGGATAGCTGACCCAGTAAGGGGCAGGGATAATTACTTCATCACCTGGATTCAAAATTACTTGAAACAGCGTGTAAAGACTATGCTTGGCTCCATTGGTTACAATTATTTCTTCAGGCTTATATTCCAATTGTTGATCTGCCTTCAGCTTTTCGATTATTGCATCCTTTAAAGCCGGAAGTCCTCCTGATGGTGTGTACTTCGTATGTCCTTCCCGCATTGCTTTTTCCGCTGCATCTAAAATAGACTGCGGCGTGTTAAAATCCGGCTCCCCTGCTCCGAGCCCAATGACATCATGTCCCTGGCTCTTCAATTCCTTCGCCTTGGCAGTTATAGCCAATGTAGAAGAAGGAGTCAGTGTCTTTACTCTGTTTGCTAATTCCATAAATTAAATCACCTTTCCGAAATAATGGTCAGGATCGATTAAACCTAAAATGATCTCCGGAACTCCCATCCGTCAAGGAATAATAATGCAATACATATCGATCCCTTTCATCTATGTATTTTAACTCCATTAATGGTTGATCTTTTTCCAGTGCAAGGTTCGTCTCCAGTAACTCACAGTTCGAGCAGTCACTTTTCCATGATTGGAGAATGGCTTGCTCCGAAACTAAATCCTCGTTTCGATAAAAAGCGATTTCTGCTTTTTCCCCGTTAACCGGTACATAGGCGATTGCTCTTGAGCCATCATTGGTGGTTCCGGTTACTACATGGTATAGTACACTTCCATGGTAACGCGATACCTCGTCTGCTTTATCAAGATCGGTTTGGGCAACAGCCTGATCTGCCGAAGCCTTAAATCCAGCTTCTTTATCCTGTTGGATACTGTTATATAAATAAATGAAATACCCTATAAATAACAAACAAACCACTAAAATAATACCGACTGCCCATTTTAACCAGTTAGGTACGGTAAATGGTAAAGATAGCTTTTCCATCATCTTCATCATCCAGTGCTAATCCAAACATTAAATCATCTTCCTTTAGCGTTCTGTTCAAACTATCGACTATTTTGTATAAATCTTCGGAATGTGTGATTTTCACTGTCGACAGCTTCTCAATTTTATTCTCCATTGGCTACACCTCCACAATTTCCCCAACATAACAGGACAGTGTATCTGATATATTGCTGTATCGCACTTTCTCATCATAACTCATTTTTGTTAATTCTTGAAGCGGTTTGACAGAAAATGACGAAGAAGTTGGCATCAAGCAGTTGTTACTGTGCTTCTTACCTGCTAAGCAATATATACAGGCAGAAGTTTGTCAATGCTATCAATATTTGTAACACATAGCAGCGGTCATTTCATCCACAATATAATTAGAGTTGAAAAGCAAATTCCTTTTTAACATGAAACGATCTGTTTTTTGCTTTTGATGATTTGTACTTTTTCAACCAATTCCCCTAACCCATACACTATCGTGCGCTGATTTTAGCGCACTTTTTTTGTGTGCGACAGAAGCTTTTTTCTGCCGCACATTTAATCAAGATATTACTTCATAATCCGAATTACTTAAACGGACGATGGTTGTTCCTACCTGATTGAGGTGGTACACATCGATCCACGATTCATTCAGCCGCTCCATCAATCCTTCGTTGGGTTGCTTGTTGTTACCATTGAAAATAATGGCGATATGTGGATCAATATGGTCTAACAAATAACCACTTGGAGACTTTCCGAGAGCATAATCGCCAACTTTGATGATCTGTGGATCGAGTTCATGCTGTAACCACTCATCTTCATCCTCAATGGTACTGTTGCTTAGATATAACATGGATGTTTTTCCGTAAACGATATTGAGGGTCATTTCACCTGTTTCTTCTGCTTTAAGAACCGTGATGGAACCACCGATCGGTAACTCGACGTGCTCGTCGGTATCCCATTGCTTTGTATTTATGTTCTCAACTTCCATGCTACATGAATTGCTCATCTTTCCTGCATATGCAATTAATTCTGTGTGAAACCGGTCTACCAGTTCAGCGGTATTCCCGCAATAATCGGACAGCTGTTTGGTCAGGATAATGGTATCGATTTCCTTCACTTCCAGTTCCTCCAGCTGTTCGAGCAAGGTTCTTGCACTTTCTGGTGCTCCTGTGTTGATCAGAATCGAACCGTTCAACCCTTTAATCAATGTTGCTTCTCCATTAGGAAGATGAAAAAAAGCATAATAAATTTCGCCCTTTTTCAGGTCGATCATCGCTTCTCCATGTATTGCAGGAATCAGAACAACAACTAGCAGCCAAAAAGCAAGGGCCCAAGTTAACCTTTTCACTTTGCCATCACCTATCCTAGATCAAACTAGTTATAGGATATGTAGAAAAGCGATTCATATCATAACCAATCTTCAGCTTTTTGGATTAATTTCGTCGTGTTGTCGTATGTGATCGGTACTTCTGGAATCGAATCCGTAAAATACTTACCGTATCTTGCTTTTACAATCCGATCGTCACAAATAAATACAATTCCGCGATCGGTACTCGACCTGATCAACCGGCCAAATCCCTGCTTAAAGCGGATCACCGCGTTAGGAAGCGCCAACTCCATGAATGGATTTTTTCCCTGCTCCTTCAATAGGACAGATTTTGCTTCGTAAACTGGATGGTCCGGCGGCTGGAAAGGCAATCTTACAATGACGAGTGAAGACAAATCGCTTCCCGGGATATCGACTCCTTCCCAAAAGGAACTGGTTCCCAGCAAGATCGACCGATCGAAAGCCTGAAAATTCTTTTTCAACCGCGCCCTGCTGCCGCTCGATATCCCTTGAGCTATTAGGATAAAATCCTTTTCTTCGGTTAGCTCCTTCAATATTTGATGCGCCTTACGCAGCATATCGTAAGAAGTAAATAACACGAGCATCCTTCCTTCTGTTACCTCGGCAAGGGAGTAGATAGCTTCACAAACAGCCAGGATATATGCTTCCGAATCACCATATTTCATATTTGGGAAATCACTTGGTATCATGAGCTGAACCTGCTGATCATAACGATACGGCGATTGGATTTTTTTCTCAATCGTTGTTTCGGGGGGCAAACCGAGTCTGCCCCGGATATAATCAAACGACTTATTCATGCTCAAGGTTGCGCTGGTCAGGACAATGCTTTCCTTTTTGGCAAACAGGTTTTCGAATAACGTGCTCGCAACCTCGACCGGTTCACTGTAAAGATAAACAGCATTTTTTGCACCGTGTGCTTCGATTTCAGCCCACATTACTTGGTTGGAACCAGGTGCAAAGAAAAAATGTTCCAGCTCGTCAATGATATTTTGCAGCAATTCGATAAAACTTTGTACCTCTTCTCTGATTTCTGTTGTCTCAGACTCTGAAGAGCCTCCACTATCACCGCTCTTGTTCTTCAACTGAGATAAAATGTGGATCAGGTCTCTAATGAAAAAGCTCAGCCTGCCTGCCATTTCCTTAATCGTACTCCAAGATTGAGTGTTTTCATTCTCTGGGTCAAATCGATACTGTATTCTGCCAATGTCATTCAATGCAATATTTCGTCGATTTTGTTCCAGCACATAGTGAAATACATAGCGAAACAATTCATCAGCCTCTGCCTTGGACTGCTGCCATAAATCATCCCAGTTTTCGTTTGAAATCGTTTCAATGCCGATTTCATGGACAGCGCGATAAAACCAGTCGCCTGGTTCCATCGTTCCAACCCGATTTAACAAATGTTGTATCCCTATATAATCGAGCTTCAAACCAAAATGCTTCGCTGCGGTCGCTTCCAAATGATGTGCTTCATCGATTACTGCCATTTTGTAAGAGGGCAATAGCTGAAAGTTACTGTTCAAATCAGTACAAAACAAAGAATGATTGGTAATGACAAGATTCGCCCTTTGCACCTTGTTCCTCACCCTCTGGTAAAAAGATCTGCTGAACCAGGGCGATTGGGGATCAGGATATCCTTCGGTCTCTGTTGAAACACTGCGAAAAAACTTTCTGCCGCTTGATGGCAGCTGCACTTCATCGATGTCTCCAGTATTCGTTTCCGTAAGCCATACGAGCAAGATTGCTTTCGTCAACGTGATATCGTAGTTGTCCTGCTGGTCGGAAAATATTTCTTTCTCAAATTTACTCAAGCTTATGTAGTGCTGCTTTCCTTTAATCAAGGCTGCTTGGAACTCGATATCCAGCATGGCCTTCAACAATGGTATTTCTTTTTCCAGCAGCTGAGACTGAAGCTGGGTTAAGTGCGTGCTTATAACAACTCGCTGTCCTTTAGCCACAGACTGATAAATTGCCGGTAACAAATAGGCCATCGATTTTCCGGTGCCGGTTTCGGCTTCTATCAATGCATGCTGTTTTCCTTCAAACGCATCGAAAACTGTTTCAGACATTTCGCGTTGACCCGTTCTCTTCTCGTAGCCAGCCATAAAATCAGACAGTTTTCCACCTTGTTCGTAAATACTGTCAAGGAAATCTCCATAGGCGGGAAGGGG
>NZ_LN611425.1:400861-599245 GCF_000821245.2 Virgibacillus senegalensis | reverse complement strand
CTGTCAAGGAAATCTCCATAGGCGGGAAGGGGTGCTTCCTCGTTAACTTCCCTTCCGCTCACTTTTTTAAGAGCAACACCCCGGAATATTTCCAAATCATCTCTCTCAGGCTCAGAAAAAGCTGCTTCATCCATATAGGTTTGTAAAATGGCGAACAGATCACTTTTCAGCCGCCCCTCCAAGGCTTGCAGCTGGGTCAACGTTTCAAGCGGAAGTACCTCAAGCCTCGTAAACAAAAATGTCAGCAATTTAGCCGTAACCGCAGCATCTGACAATGCCCTGTGCGGATCATCATGTCGCAAGGATAAATACTCAGAAAGCTGTCCTAACTTAAATCCCGGGGCTTGGGGCAGTAATATCCTGGCAAGTTCGACAGTGTCCAGAACAGGCTGCTGTAAAGCGGTATGACCAGCCGTTTGTATTTCATAATTAAGAAAACCTAGATCGAAAGGGACATTATGGGCCACAACATAAGCCCCTTCAAAACAGCTAATCACTTCATCGACAATTTCAGAAAACGGAGGTGCGTCTTGAACATCTTCGTCCTTAATGCCAGTCAAATTGGTGATGAATGATGGAATTGGTACGCCAGGGTTCACCAGGCTGGAAAATTCCTTCACAACCGATCCGTTTTGAAGTACCACAATACCAATTTCAATTATTTTATCGCCTTTTGAAGGCGTATGTCCGGTTGTTTCCAAATCTACAACAGCAAAGGTTTGCATTGTTTCACCTCCATAACTTTCGGGTAGGTATGTGTCGGGATAAAGAAAACCCTTATCAAACACCACGTTGATAAGAGTTTAAAAACAAGGGATGACCCTTATGGTATTCATTTCATCGTTTTGTTTATAGTACTGTCAACGGCGGTTCTTCTTCTATAAGCTCAACTATTTGATTATTTTCATTCATTAGGGCGATTTTTGGTGAGTAATCCGCCAGTTCTGCTTCAGAAACAATCGCATATGCTACGATGATTACGACGTCATCTTTTTGCACTAGACGAGCTGCTGCACCATTGAGACATATTACTCCACTTCCAGGCTCTCCAGGGATAACGTATGTTTCCAGACGCTCACCATTATTGTTATTGACGATTTGCACTTTCTCATTCGGCAAAATGCCGACGCTTTGCATAACGTCTGAATCAATCGTTACACTGCCAACATAATTGAGGTTGGCTTCTGTCACCCGGGCACGATGAATTTTTGCTTTCATCATGGTATGGAACATATTTTTTCCTCCTATAAACGTTCAGAAATATGACCATTTTGGTCAAATATCACATTGTCGATCAACCTTGCTTTTTCAAACTGGACTGCTACTGCCAGAATTACCTGTCCAGTAACTAAATCAAAGGTGGTTAATTCCGGAAAAGTTAACATTTCCACGTAGTCTATTTTACCATGAGTATGTTTATTTATAAAATCTTCGACCTCTTTAACAACAGTATCAGGATTTTTCTCTCCGTCAATGACTAGCTGACGACCAAGTTGCAATGCTTGGTATATTTCCTTTGCTTCCAACCTTTCTTCCTTGGACAGGTAGACATTTCGGCTGCTTTTTGCCAGCCCGTCCTCTTCCCTGACAGTGGACACTGGTACAACTTCCAGGGGAAAATTCAAGTCTTTTACCAAGGCATCGACTACAGCAGCTTGTTGGGCATCCTTCAAACCAAAATAAACACGATGTGGCTGCACTAAATGAAACAACTTTGTCAGCACGGTAACGACGCCGTCAAAATGTCCATTCCGGGATCTTCCACACAAAACATCAACACGACAGGCGACCTTCATTTCGATTACCGGCTTATTCGGATACATTTCTTCCACATCAGGCAAAAATAAGATATCGACTTTGTGATCTTCGGCTAATTGTTTGTCCCGTTGCTCATCACGCGGATAGGTATCAAAGTCCTCCCCTTGTCCGAATTGCAAAGGATTTACGAAAATACTTACGACTAAGACGTCATTCGCTTTTCTGGCGTTCTCCATCAATGCCTGATGACCTTCATGCAGGTAACCCATCGTTGGGACAAAACCAATTTGTCTGCCGGATTGCCTTATTTGCTCCGTTCTTTCCTTCAGCAGGTTTACTGATTTAATGACTTCCATACTGGTCTTCCTCTCGTCTTTTATCCGGTAAAAACTTTTTGTCCATCGAGAAAGAATTTTCTTGCGCGGGAAATGTGCTCGCTTTGACCTCGTCTATGTATTGTTTGATCGAGGCTGTTATATCCTCGTTGCTATTCATGTACGTCTTGACGAACTTGGGCAGACGATCCACTCCATATTTAAGTACATCATGATAAACAAGTACTTGACCATCACAGAATGGACCAGCCCCTATCCCGATGGTCGGAATTTCCAACGATGCAGTTATCACTTGCGAAAGTTCTTTCGGGACACATTCCAGTACAACGGCTACAGCTCCGCTTTTTTCTACCGCTTTAGCGTCTTCCCATATTTTTTGTGCTGTTTGCTGATCTTTACCCTGAACCTTGTATCCGCCTAAAACGTGAACCGATTGCGGAGTCAATCCCAAGTGGGCGATAACTGGAACACCGGCCGCGGTCAGTTTTTCTATTAGGTACAGCGTCTCTGGATCAGCACCTTCCATTTTTAAAGCGTGCGCATTCGTTTCCTGAAAGATATTTTTTGCGTTTTTAAGCGAATCCTCCAGAGAGACATGGTACGACATAAAAGGCATGTCGACTACCAGGAAGGTAGCTTCAGCCCCTCGTGAAACGGCTTTTCCATGGTGAATCATGTCTTCGATGGTGACTTGAACTGTCGAAGAATAACCAAGCATTACCATTCCCAACGAATCACCGACAAGGAGCATATCGATGCCCGCCTGTTCGGCAAGCTTGGCAGATGGATAATCATAAGCCGTAAGCATGGTTATTTTTTCGTTATTCTCCTTCATGGTTCGCAAACGAGAAACAGTCAACATTATTATTTCCCCCTATTACCAATGGATTTCTGCGGAATATAGATTCTCTTCCAAACCATCTGGTCTGCGAACTCTCAAAGCACCATCGTCCGCAAGCCCTAGTATTTCTGCTTCGTACTTTTGCTTATTGGCAGCTACTTTGACCTTCTCCCCTATTTTATAACCAAAACTTTCCCATTTCTGTTTGATTGCTTCAAATCCATTATTCAAGTAGTGCTCATAATACTTTTCGAAAGTGGCTAGTATCTCTTGTACAATTGGCGCAATAACCCACGACTTGTTTGTCTCCTGCCTTAAGGAGGTCGCTGTCTGCTGGATTTCTTCCGGAAGTTGTTCTAGATACTGATTAACATTTATCCCGATTCCGAGAACAATGTATTGAATTTCATCTTGTTCTGCCTGCATTTCCGTTAATATTCCAGCTGTCTTCCGATGATTTAAAAAGATATCATTGGGCCATTTGATAGCAGGGGATAAATTAGTATGTGACTTAATGGTTTCTGCGAGTGCGACTGCTGTAAGTAACGTAATTTGCGGTGCGTGCTGCGGGACTACAGGCGGGCGAAGGATCATGCTCATCCATATGCCGTCTGTTTTTGCTGAATGCCATTTCCGTCCCATCCTGCCTTTTCCCGCGGTTTGTTCGTCGGCAATAACAACGGTTCCTTGACTAGCTCCTTCTTGGGCAAGCTGATGGCCAATGATTTGAGTGGAGTGGACAACCGGATAATGATACAAGTTTTTACCGGCCCACTTTGTCCGTAATCCCCACCTTATTGCACTCTCACTCAGTTTTTCCGGCCTTCCGCTGATCCGATATCCTTTTCTTGGTACGGCCTCAAGTTGATACCCTTCTTTCTCCAGTTCCTTCATATGCTTCCAAACCGCTGTCCGGGAAATACCGAGTTGTTCCGAAAGCTTCTGCCCGGAAAAAAACTCCTGATTTTTTCCTTCCAACAGTTCAATCAGTTGATTGCGGGTGGTATTCATGTTTCACCCACTCCTTCAAAACGTTATTTTGATTGGCAAGTTTACCGGTCACCACACGTTTTTCTAACTCTGACAACATTTGATTGATCCAGGGACCTTTTTGTCTATCAGGGAACAATGCAATGATATCCTCTCCTGTTACATCCAATTCTTTCCTACTTCGGATGGGGAGAGACTCAACTACCGAATTAACGTCCTTCCTGCTAATCGGCTCGACGTAGGTAGAATATAACGGTATGAAATTATCCAGCAGATGTTCTGGGAGCCGGTAAACGAGCCAAACATCCAGCTGATTCTTTTTACTATAAGCAATCGCTTCGTATAGATGTTCTGCATCTTTTTTAGTCCGATTGGACAGTTTCCAAGCCTTTGCCCAATCGGACAGCGTTACGCCCTCCCCCCAACAAACTAGCATACATAGCAGCTCAGACAACTGACCGAATGGCATGGTTATATTTCTTAAGGACTGCTGCAGCTGCTTGTTATCCTTGAACACAGGTAGATAATCAACCAGGTTTGTTTTCAGTAACAGTTCAATCCCCTTCGTTACGTAAGGTCCGGCAAATAATTTTTCCAGCTCAACGGTAATCCGCTCGGTTGAAATCTGCTTCATCATTTCCCCGCCTTTAGCCAAAGCAGTGTATGTATCATAATCAAGATCAAAATCCAGCTGACTGGCAAAGCGAAGCGCGCGCAGCATGCGAAGAGGGTCTTCATTAAACCGCTCCGATGGTAATCCGACAGTATGAATCATTTTTTGGTTGATGGCCTTTTTTCCTTGGTAAGGATCAATGATCTTCCCCTGTTTATCCATGGCAATCGCATTCATCGTAAAATCGCGTCGTGCAAGATCAGCTTCTAAATCGTCAACAAATTCCACTTGGTCTGGATGACGAAAATCAGAATATCCTTCTTCCACACGGAAGGTGGTAACTTCAAAAGATTCTCCCTCCCTGCGGACAATCACTGTGCCATGTTCGATTCCTACCGGGATTACCTTCTGAAAAATTTGTTGAACTTGGTCGGGCTTTGCTGATGTAGTGATATCGATGTCTCCAATTTTTCGTCCGATTAAAAAGTCACGCACGGCGCCGCCGACAAAATAAGCCTGGAACCCGCGGCGCTCTAATTCTTCCAATATTTTCATCCCGTTGAAAAATGGTTGAAACTGCATTATTGATCACCTGTCAGGACAGCTTCGTAAACTTGATCATAAGCTGTCAATATTTTTTCGGCACGGAACCGCTTGTGAACGGACTCCACAGCACTGCGTGAAAAAACTTCCCATCGTGCATTGTCTGTCAATAGCCGGACAGCACTTTCCACTACTTCCTCTATATCTCCCAACCTTGTAATATAACCGGTTTTCCCATGTTCGATCACTTCGGGAATGCCTCCGATATTTGTTCCGATACATGGCACGCCACAGGCCATCGCCTCCAAGAGCACCAGACCGAAACTTTCTTTTTCTGATAACAGCAACTTTAAATCGGCAATCGAAAATAAATCACTGACGTTGATCTGACGCCCCAGAAAAAGCACGCGCTTTTCAATCCCTAGCTTTTTTACCAATTGGCACATCGCGGAATATTCAGGTCCGTCGCCTACGAGCAAAAGTTTGGCAGGTACTTTTTTCTGGATAGAATGAAAGGCTGCTATCACATCCTCCACTCGTTTTACTTTCCGGAAATTAGAAACGTGAATGATGACTTTCTCTTCATCCTTAATTCCATACTCGCGTTTAAGATGTCGGTTGTCCCGGACATGATATTCCTGTTCATTAATGAAATTGTAGATGACTTCTATTTCTTTATCCACACCCAGCATTTCTTTTGTCTGGTCGACAAGACTATTGGATACAGCCGTTACCGCATCTGATTGATCAATACCGTGTTTGATCATCTTCGTCAAGCTGTTGTCGATCCCCAATACGGTAATGTCCGTCCCATGGAGGGTGGTGACGATTTTCACATCATGCTCTGCTATGTCTCTTGCCAATATGGCACAGATTGCATGTGGCATAGCATAGTGAACATGAAGAATATCAAGCTTTTCCTGATCAATTACTTCTGCCATCTTGTTTGCCAGTGCCAAATCGTATGGCGGGTATTGAAAAACAGGATAATGATTCAGTTCCACTTCGTGAAAATAAATGTTGGAATTGACCCCTTGCAAACGGAACGGCAAACTGGAAGTAATAAAGTGGATTTCATTTCCCTGCTTTGCAAGAAGTTTTCCCAATTCTGTCGCAATGACGCCTGACCCACCAACAGATGGGTAACAGGTAATACCGATTTTTTTCATGATTGACTTCCTTACTTTTTATTTTCCTTTTACGATTTCTCTCCACTGAAAGTCCCCGTGCTCCAAAGCCCGTACGACAATTTCAGCAGCACCCAGGTTGGTAGCCAAAGGAATTTGGTAAACATCACATAGCCTCATCAGGGCGCTGACATCTGGTTCATGCGGCTGGGCAGTAAGTGGATCACGGAAAAAGATGACAACATCCATATCATTTTGGGCAATCATTGCCCCGATTTGCTGGTCTCCGCCAAGCGGACCAGATTGAAAGCGATGAATATTCATATTGGTCGCTTCAGAAATTTTTGAACCGGTTGTACCTGTCGCATAAAGCTGATGTTTTTCCAAAATATGCGAGTAAGCGATCGTAAATTCAATCATATCTGATTTCTTTTTATCATGTGCTATAAGAGCTATGTTCACCTAAATCCCCTCATTCCAATAAATTTTCCAAACCGTAAACCAACACATCCAGCTTCCTGACATGATCAATTGCCAGCTTCACCCCTGACATGAACGATTCGCGATGGAACGAGTCATGTTTGATTGTCAGGTTTTGTCCTGATCCTCCGAAAACAACTTCCTGATGGGCAACAAGTCCCGGCAGCCTGACACTATGAATCTTCATTCCATCGATATCTGCGCCTCTAGCTCCTTGAATGGTTTCTTTTTCATCTTGATGGCCCTGATTTTTGCTTTCCCTAACTTCCTGGATCAATTGGGCTGTTTTAACCGCTGTTCCCGAAGGTGCATCCAACTTATTATCATGGTGCCGTTCGATGATTTCCACGTCAGGAAAGTACTTCGCTGCCCATTTGGAAAACTGCATCATCAATACAGCGCCGAGAGCGAAGTTAGGTGCGATAACAGCCCCTAATTGTTTTTCTTCTGCTAAGTTCGACAACTCTTCCAGCTGTAAATCCGAGAAGCCGGTAGTCCCGACTACAGGGCGAATTCCATACTCCAATGCCGTTTTTGTATGCTTATATCCGAACTCAGGTGTGGTCAAGTCCACCAGCACATCTGCTTCAACATTCTGAAAGCATTCTTCCATATCCTCGTAAATACGAGCATCAAATGCAGGCAGGCCGTCGATGTCTTTTACAAGCAAGCCGTCATTTTTTCGATCGAGACAAGCGGCAAGCTCCAAATCTTCTTGCTTGGCGATCATTCGCAGTGCCTCACTCCCCATTTTCCCGCGCGGTCCTGCCACNGATAATGATTCAGTTCCACTTCGTGAAAATAAATGTTGGAATTGACCCCTTGCAAACGGAACGGCAAACTGGAAGTAATAAAGTGGATTTCATTTCCCTGCTTTGCAAGAAGTTTTCCCAATTCTGTCGCAATGACGCCTGACCCACCAACAGATGGGTAACAGGTAATACCGATTTTTTTCATGATTGACTTCCTTACTTTTTATTTTCCTTTTACGATTTCTCTCCACTGAAAGTCCCCGTGCTCCAAAGCCCGTACGACAATTTCAGCAGCACCCAGGTTGGTAGCCAAAGGAATTTGGTAAACATCACATAGCCTCATCAGGGCGCTGACATCTGGTTCATGCGGCTGGGCAGTAAGTGGATCACGGAAAAAGATGACAACATCCATATCATTTTGGGCAATCATTGCCCCGATTTGCTGGTCTCCGCCAAGCGGACCAGATTGAAAGCGATGAATATTCATATTGGTCGCTTCAGAAATTTTTGAACCGGTTGTACCTGTCGCATAAAGCTGATGTTTTTCCAAAATATGCGAGTAAGCGATCGTAAATTCAATCATATCTGATTTCTTTTTATCATGTGCTATAAGAGCTATGTTCACCTAAATCCCCTCATTCCAATAAATTTTCCAAACCGTAAACCAACACATCCAGCTTCCTGACATGATCAATTGCCAGCTTCACCCCTGACATGAACGATTCGCGATGGAACGAGTCATGTTTGATTGTCAGGTTTTGTCCTGATCCTCCGAAAACAACTTCCTGATGGGCAACAAGTCCCGGCAGCCTGACACTATGAATCTTCATTCCATCGATATCTGCGCCTCTAGCTCCTTGAATGGTTTCTTTTTCATCTTGATGGCCCTGATTTTTGCTTTCCCTAACTTCCTGGATCAATTGGGCTGTTTTAACCGCTGTTCCCGAAGGTGCATCCAACTTATTATCATGGTGCCGTTCGATGATTTCCACGTCAGGAAAGTACTTCGCTGCCCATTTGGAAAACTGCATCATCAATACAGCGCCGAGAGCGAAGTTAGGTGCGATAACAGCCCCTAATTGTTTTTCTTCTGCTAAGTTCGACAACTCTTCCAGCTGTAAATCCGAGAAGCCGGTAGTCCCGACTACAGGGCGAATTCCATACTCCAATGCCGTTTTTGTATGCTTATATCCGAACTCAGGTGTGGTCAAGTCCACCAGCACATCTGCTTCAACATTCTGAAAGCATTCTTCCATATCCTCGTAAATACGAGCATCAAATGCAGGCAGGCCGTCGATGTCTTTTACAAGCAAGCCGTCATTTTTTCGATCGAGACAAGCGGCAAGCTCCAAATCTTCTTGCTTGGCGATCATTCGCAGTGCCTCACTCCCCATTTTCCCGCGCGGTCCTGCCACAATTACTCTCGTTTTAGTCATGATTGTTCCCCTCTCTGTCTTTTCTTGTCCAACGATTTTTATCTCTTGTCTCTATTTTGCTCATCGATCGTTCAAATGCTTCGGAAAGATCAATATCTAATGAATTGGCAAAACAAATAGCTACAAATAACAAGTCACCTAATTCATCTTCTACCGTTTTTTCCTGTTCGGAAGCTTTTTTCGGCTTCTCTCCATAATAATGATTTACTTCCCGGGCCAATTCGCCAGCTTCTTCCGTCAATCGAGCCATAAGGCTAAGCGGTGAAAAGTAACCTTCTTTGAATTGTTCTATGTATGCATCCACTCTTTTTTGCATCTCAGCGGTCGTATATCCTTTTTCGCTATCCATCTCATATACTCCTTTTTCCTGCAAGCTTATGCGGAGGAAAGCTTGGCTATTGTAAATTCAATCAATTATCATGTTAGCTAAAAGAAGGGCTTTTGACAAATTTTAAAATTGGAACGATATCAATTGTTAGGCAAACGGGGATTGTCTATAATGGTTAAGGTAACTCTAATAAAAGAGGTGATGGAATGAGTTTCTTTGGAATCAAATTAAAAAATACCTTATTTATCTTGTTCGGGTCTGCTGTGTTTGCATTCGGCATCGTCCATTTCAATATGCAAAATGAGCTTGGGGAAGGTGGCTTTACCGGGATAACCCTGCTTTTTTATTTCTTGTGGGGATGGGACCCAGCCATTATGAACATCGTCTTGAATATACCGGCATTCATTGTTGGGTGGCGCTTTTTAAGTCGCAATACTTTTATTTATACGATTATCGGAACATTATCTGTATCTTTATTTCTAAGTATTTTTCAAGCCCACCAGTTTTATCTTCATTTAGAATCAGACATGACCCTTGTTGCCCTTTTTGCAGGCGTCTCTATCGGAATCGGTCTTGGCATCATTTTTCGATATGGCGGGACGACAGGCGGTGTCGATATCATCGCAAGAATTGTGTACAAATATGCCGGCTGGAGCATGGGGAAGACGATGTTTTTATTTGACGCCATCGTCATCTCCACTTCCATCATCACCTATTTGGAGCTGGTCGAAGGAATGTACACGCTCGTAGCCGTTTATGTGGCCGCAAGGGTAATAGACTTTATTCAGGAAGGCGCCTATGCCGCTAGAGGAGCAACTATTATCTCCAACCGCAGTCACGAAGTGTCCGAAGAGATCATGAAAAAGATGGACAGAGGTGTGACAGTTCTGCAAGGGAAAGGGAGATATACAGGGGAAAATCGTGAAGTGCTGTATTGCGTGGTCGGCAGAAACGAGATTGTCCGTCTGCAAAATATCATTAACAGTGTAGACCCCCATGCTTTTGTGGCCGTTACTTCTGTACACGATGTGCTTGGAGAAGGATTTACCCTGGACGAAAATAAACAACCCTTGCAGGATTAAGCCAGCAGTCCAGTAAAAAAGCAGGCGCATTGCGCGCCTGCTTTTCGTTTTTGCCATCAGGCAAAATTTTTATTTAATCGTCATTGGAAACGACAAACATCATAATAAACCGAATTAATTCAGCTACAGCTACCATAGCTGCGGCTACATAAGTCAATGCAGCAGCATTCAATACTTTTTTCGTTTGACGTTCTTCATTATTACGGATGATTCCACTAGAAACCAGTTGTCCCATCGCACGATTAGAAGCATTGTATTCAACAGGAAGAGTTACCACTTGAAACAAGACAGCAAATGACATAAACACAATCCCGATTAAAACAAGGTTCATCATTGACATTAAAGCACCGGCAATAATCAGGATGAAAGACAAATTGGAACCTAGGTTTGCTAACGGAAACAATGCATGGCGAAAACGCAGAAAAGCATAGGATTCTGCATCCTGGATAGCGTGACCGACTTCATGTGCGGCTATCGCAGAAGCAGCCATTGAGTGGCCATGGTAATTGTCTGAAGATAGTCGGACAACCTTTTTTCTAGGATCATAGTGATCAGAAAGAGTTCCACGAGTTTCTTCAATTTGGACATCGAAAAGACCGTTATCATCTAAAATTTTCCTGGCAACCTGTGCCCCGGTCATATAAGACGAAGTTGCAACTTGAGAATATTTTTTATAGGTGTTTTTTACTTTTGATTGTGCCCATAGCGGGATAATCATCAATAACGCAATATAAATTAAGTAGCCGCCTAGCGAAGCGAACATGCTCATTCCTCCATTGTTGAAAAATCAGTAGTTTCTTTAAGGTCAATTTTAGTCAAAAATGAGCGGATAGTCAACTATTTTCACTTTTGTTCTCCCGACTTTCTCTTTCTCCTTTATACTTTTTCCATGCGACATACGAAAGCGTGATGATGATAAATCCACCAACAGCGGCCACCATAAAAATCAGCGTTAAATTCTTTTTCAGGGTTTCCTCTTCCCCTATTTCTATTTGCTGTAATTTCCCCGAAGCCGTGATAAGCTGCTCTTTCCAGCTTGGACTGTCTGCTGAAGCAAGCAAATAATGGATGGCGGCGCTCGTTTCAAAATAAGCCTCTTCTTCACCAACCAGCTTGAGTGCTGGTTCCACTATATTCCAACGGATAGCAAGTCGATTTATATCTTCTTTGGCAGGTGGATTCTCGCGGTTTGCCAGGATATCAAGTTCTTTTTGTATTTCCTTCTTCCAAGTAAGCCATAAGGGTTCGTCGCCCTTCCGTAAAGCATCATAGACAAGCAGCAATGACATGGCATGGCTGTATTTTTGAGACTTTTCTTCACTCGGGGTCGCGACAGTTTGCAGATTCCGTTCCAATACATCTTCTACCATGTCCATGTTTTCAGTCCGACCTGCAGCATATTCTACAAATTCCCTGGAGTGTTGGTTCAAAAGGTTTTCAGCCTCTGTATATCTTTCCTCTTGTATGTAACGGACATACTGGTAGATGGAGGAATGTACATCCTGGTGGTGGGCATAGACCGAAAAGAATGGAAAAAAAGCCCCCAAAGCTAGCAAAAAAACGAGAAATAATAGCAAATACCTTGTCCTATTCATCGAGATCCCCTCTCTAACCTTTTCCTTTTTCAATGTATGAGAAGGAGGACAAGTTTAGACCAGCTGGATTGATTTTTAACTTTATTTACATATAAATAAGATCAATACTACTGCAGGCATTACTAGTAATTTCCACGTATCCCCAGTAAAGGCTGGTTGGACCGGGTGGTTCTCCTATAACATTTCCATGAGCGATGTATCCTTATTTGACAAACTTAAGTACATTTGCTGCCTTAAAGGCGATAAAGCACAGGAAAAGGAACGATTTACTAACTCAAATTAAGCCTCCTTCTTTGTTTATAAACGGTAAGATAGTAAGCAATGGCAATGGAAACGATGCTCAACCAGAAAGTAAAGTACCCGATTTCATTCATGTAATCCGTTAACGACGAATAGACTGGCATCATCTCAAATACGTAATCAATAATATCGTTATGTAAAGTCCATACAGCTGCCACTATGATATGGCGAAGTCTGATTTTATAGAAAGGTGCATATAATAATCCTTGAATAGCCATCGCACCATGGGAAGCCATAAGCATATACCCCTGCCAGGCAAGTTCCCCCGTCATATATAAGGTTAGCAAGTTCATCACTACTGCCCACACCCCGTACTTAAATAAGGTTATGATGGCCAATGCTTCTATATACGGCACTTGCTTTCCCACCAGGAAGAAAATTAAAAATAAACAAAAGAACAAACTTGCTGTGGGGCTATCCGGTACAAATGGCAGAAAAATCGATGGTGTTACAGCCAATTGACCGCGATACCAATAATAACCATAAATTGTTCCTAAAACGTTAACAACCAGCAATACCCAGAGAAATTGTTTATTGGTTAACCAATATTTATACATTTCTTCGTTCCCTTCTGTTTATTAAACAAGTTAAAGTAGTTCTGATAGAAAAAACCCCCGCCTGAAAATGTGCGAGGGTTTTGTTCATGCAATTATTCTCCACTTTCATTGACTTCGACAATAAATTCAGCCAACTGTTGTAATTCTTCATCTGTACCTTCGAATTGTCCAGGAGGCATATCTCCGATACCGTTTTGTGCAATATCTTTGATCTCGTCTACTGAATGGTCAATACCAGTCAGTGGAGGAGCTGCTGCTCCGCCTTCCAAGCTTTCGCCATGGCATTGTATACAGCTATTGTTTTGGTATACCTCGTAGCCTGGATGGTCTTCATCGATTTCGACTTCAACTGGCAGTTCAGGCGTGTTTTCCTCAGCTCTTTGTTCCCAATCCACATGTTCCGCGGCTTCATATGTAAGCCAGAAGACACTTGCCATGCCAAGCAACATTAGCGATACAGAAATTGGGCGCTGAGACACTTTTCTGCCGGGCTTTTTGTCCAAAAACGGGGCAAGCAAAAGTCCGCCAAAGGCCAGACCAGGTGCTACAATCGCTCCTATGACAAAATACGGGCCACTGGCAAATTCATACTTTAAGAATTGGTATAAAAATAAGAAATACCAGTCTGGCAATGGTATATATCCTGCAGTAGTCGGATCGGCAATTCCCTCAAGAGGTGCCGGGTGGGCGGCAGTCAAACATAAAAATCCAACTAGAAACACCGCACCAACCAACCATTCTTTTAATAGGAAGTTCGGCCAAAATGCTTCTGTTCTCCCTGGATACTCTGAATAGTCTTTTGGTATGTTAGGTTTGCGTTCGGCAGTGATTCGAGAATCACCAACAAACTTCATCCCTTTTCCTTTATGCACAGCTTTCCCTCCTTTTTACGATGTCATCGTTCTTATAGTGGTCCGGAAATACCTTGCTTTCTAATCAAGATAAAATGGACAGCCATTAGGGCAAATAATGCAGCAGGCAGGAAAAATACATGAATGGCAAAGAAACGGGTCAATGTTTGTGCTCCGACAATATTTGGGTCTCCTGCCAGTAATGTCTTGGTAGCTTCACCGATAAATGGCACTTTTTCGGCAATTTCCAACGTTACCTGTGTTGCGAAATAAGCCTTGTTATCCCATGGGAGCAGATAGCCTGTTAAACCAAGTCCGAGCATGATAAAGAACAACAGTACTCCGACCATCCAGTTTAATTCACGCGGCTTCTTGTATGCTCCCTGGAAAAATACGCGTAATGTATGTAGGAACAACATAACGATAACTACACTGGCACCCCAGTGATGCATTCCTCTGACGATTTGTCCATGGGCGACTTCTGTCTGAAGATAATAAACAGATCTCCACGCGTTTTCAATATCTGGTACATAATACATCGTTAAAAACATACCTGATAAAATTTGGATAACCGTCACAAAAAATGTCAATCCGCCAAAACAATATACAAACGCCGAAAAGTGATGTGCTGGATTGACGTGTTCCGGCACCTCATGGTCGGCAATATCCCGCCATAAAGGCGTAATATCAACGCGCTCGTCTACCCAGTCATAAAGTTTTTGCAGCATAGATTACGCCTCCCCTCTCGGTTTTGTAGGTCCAAGCAATAAGGTCCCATCTTCAATTTTATATTCGTAGTAATCCAAGCCTTCCGAAGGCGGTGTATTTGGAACATTCTCACCGCTCTTGTAATACCGGCCATCGTGGCACGGGCAATAGAACTGATCTGGATAATCATCATTTCCAGCCCATGTAACCATACAGCCAAGGTGCTTACAAATCGGAGACAGTGCCACAATATCACCGTTTTCATCCTTGTAGACCCAAGCAGTTTTTGTCACCGTTGACTCGTACCAAGCATCGACCTGATCAATCTCCCAATCAATCCGGGTAGGTTCTTCGGTAATGTTTTCTACATCTTCAACAGCTTTAAAATCGCCAGTTGTAGTTGCTTTCAATGCAGGATCGATAGCAAAACGAACCATCGGCGCAAGCATTCCGGCAGCCATAAACCCGCCTACACCTGTAAGTGTATAATTCAAAAACTGGCGACGGGACACTTGTTGTCTCTTTTCACTCATGGTTTACCCCCCTCTATGCTAAAATCCAACACATGATAATCATTAGTTTACTAGGACATATCCATGATAGCGCAATCTGTTTGTCCGGTCAATAAATTATAGGCAGGCTGCCCAAGATTATCCACCAAGCGCTGAATGGCTTGATGAGAATCTCTCTACCTTCTCACCAGAACTGAGCCCGAATACTAACTCCCAGTGACTTTTCAACTTCCCTTCCCTCCGTACGATAAGTCAACATCGTTTGCTTTCGCTCACGTGTTTCCTTTATCTCCTACGGGGCGGTCCAGTTGATTCGTCACTTTTCGGTCGTTTCCGCTTTTGATTCGGCCAGCTTCAACTCCCAGTGACTTTTCAACTTCCCTTCCCTCCGTACGATAAGTCAACATCGTTTGCTTTCGCTCACGTGTTTCCTTTATCTCCTGCGGGGCGTCCAGTTGATTCGTCACTTTTCGGTCGTTTCCGCTTTTGACACTACCAATAGGTTTTGATTAGGTCGGTTAGTTGATTGATTTGATTTTTGAGAATTGTTTGTGTTTCTTTGGATTGGATGTCCTCTGACTGGATGGCCGGAAGCCATAACAAATTACCATTTAAGTTTCGCTCTTGTTTCTTCCAATGTGGATCAAAGCTAAAATAGAATATGTGCCTAAACGGGCGTTCACTGGCCTTTTCCGTCCAGTCATTAAGTCTGGATACTTCCTCACTTAAATCTTGCGAAGCCATGTAGTGATAGGATGGCATTAAAAAAATCCTGCCTTTAAATTCCTTTTCCATTTCTTTAACAAAAATAGTAGCTGTTTCTAACTGGGCAGCACTCTTTTTCATTTCCTGCTGATTTGTAAACGTTACAGGCATCAAAGGAACGAGTAACGTATCAATGTACTCTTCTGCTGTAAAATACTGTCCCACATCTTGTTTGTTCCATTGCATCGGCTGTCACCTTTCCTATTCTTTGTCACTTTAATAAAATTATCATAAAAAAGAACGAATTTCATCTTAAAAAAGTGAAATTCGCTCTTTATATCCAATTCTTACTCTAATCGAGAGAATCTTTGTTCCAGTTCCTTCAGTTCCTTAATCAACCTGCTAAACGTCCTTTGATCTCGATTGTCCAATGCTAAGTCTATTTGGGATTGTAATCTCTGTTTCTGATTATCATAAATGGACTTATCCAGCAAATTCCTCGCCGCGAGCCGGTCTTTTTTCGTAATAAAATAGTCATCTGGGAGATAGGGATTGTCTTCCAAAACCGCAACATAGGATGCAGATTGGTTCGCATTTTTAAAATTGAGTTGGATGTAGACAGGGTCTTTTCGGTTCAGCCTGATATCATGAAAAGATTTTTCTGCATCTGTCGTGACAATATGATTTTTATAAAAACGAAAGGGAGCTTCCTCAGAGCAGAAGGTAGAGATGACAATCCCCCGTGGACAATACCTTGCCTCCCTGATAAAATGGACTCTCTCTAATAGGTTTTCATGATTGATTAAATAATTTAATATCCATACGCTTTCTCGTCTTTTCAACTGATAGTTACGTAAAAACCAGCGGATAAACTCTTTTTTATCCTTTATAGAAATAGGCGTGTTCAACGCAAGTGCTCCCTCCTTCTTAAAGAGAGTTAAAATTCCTCCGTATCGTTCAAACGGCTGAGATATTCCTCGATTTCTGTATCACTTGGCTCCAATTGAAGATACTTGGCAAACACTTCTTTGGCTTCCTGCGTCCTCCCTTCTTCCACAAGAAAATATCCGTATTCTTTGAGGAAATCTGAGTCTTCTGTAAAGCTATTATATGCGGTTTGATATTGAATTAATGCATCTTGATAGGATTCTGTCTCCTGATAAGCCCTTGCAAGTTCCCAGTTGTAATTGGCATCCTCTTCCCCATTATCGATCAGCCCAGTCAACAGCTCAACGATCGCTTCGTAATCTCCGCCTTCTTTATATGTTTCGATTAAAAACAAAACTGCTTCTTTGAACCCTGGATCCATAGCTACTGCTTCTTCGACAAGTTTATATCCTTCTACCTGATGTCCCAACTTATGTGCAAGCACTCCTGCCAGATGGTAAAGCTCTTTATTGAATTCATCTGCTTGCAACCCTTTCTTGGCAGTTTCATAAGCCTCTTCAAGCATTCCCTCGTCCTCATAAGTTTGAGCTAAATACAAATAGACAGACTGGTAATAAGGGTCGCTTTTTATCAATTGCTCCCAAACCTTTATCGCAATATCAGGCCGTTCAGCCCTATATGCAGTGAATCCATATTTAAATAAATTGTCGGGATTTTCGCTTTCCATTCCTTGATAATAATCGATTGCTTTTTCAAATTCTCCGGTTGCTGCATAAGCCTCTGCAAGTCTGGCAGCAATTTCGATATCACCAAGGATCGGCTGCACCTCCGCCACTTTCTCATAATAGGGAATCGATTTTTGATATTCTCCGGTAGAAAAAGCCAACTCCCCCAGCGCAAAATCGATTACCGGCTCAGAAGGGTCAAAGTTTTTGGCTTCCAGCAATTTTTGTTCAGACACCTCATACAGACCTTGCGCTTGGTATAAGTCCGCCAGTTGCACAAGTGATTCCATGTATTCCTCGTCCTCCGGAGAAAATCTGTTCAACACGTCTATTGCTTCCTCATCTTCGTCCAGATCGGTGTGGATTTCAGCCAGCAGGATTTTCAGTTCGGCTTCATTGGGATACTGATCGGATAGTGCCTGAAAAATATATTTTGCTTCCTCCAGCATCCCCCATTGCATATAAAGTTCACCAATTGTATATTTTTCCTCTTCATTTGCAAGGGGAAGGTATGTTTCCAGTCTTTCGATCGCTTCTTCTGTTTTATTTTGTTCCATCAGTTTTATTGCTTCATGAATTTCTTGCAACCTAGGACATCCTTTCTCAATACTGCCCACCCATTTATACAAAATGCCCCGGAATGGAAACATGGTTATATACGCCATTCCCTTCCAGACATTTAACTACGTGGTTTACTTTGATTACTTTTCCTTTGGCCACTGTAACCTCAGGAATAGCTTTATGATATCTGAAATTGGACGGTTCATCAATGGATTGGATTTCTTTCAGAAGGAATAGATTATAATCTGCGCTGGCATGGGGTAATATTTCGCCTTTATATGGGGAAATTCCTGTCTTTCTTAACAGTTTTTTAGGTAAAGGAAGCGCTAGATCTTTCTGCTCCACAACCGTAATATCGAGTTTTGGATCTATACCATTCCAATGAACGGAAAGCTGCCGGCTATTACGGTTGGTGGTAGAAAGAAGAAAGAGCGGTATTTTGGTAAGGCTTTGGGCTTGCTGGATCCATTCCCATTTCACTGCATCCCATTCCAAGCCGACATGCGGAACGGCTAATATAAAAGGCACTTTCTGCCTTCCAAAAAAACGCACCATATCTGGGCGTAACTGGGACAAAGGTACCCTTGGGACAATCATGTAATCAATCGGAAAATCAGCCAACTGATCCTGGAATGAAAAAAACCTTCTTTTATAATCACTATGACTGTAAATTTGCAATTGACAAAGCAGCAGTGTACATCCTCGATAAATAAACTTTTTTATTGTCATTTCCGGTGATGCTTGTTGATAAACAGGTTCTTCTATATCCAAGTAGACTTTTCCAGGACCAACCCAAAATTGCTTCGTTTCCATTTCTTTGGCTGCACCCTTGTCGATAAGCCGGCGGGTGAATTTTCCGTTTTCCACTATCAAACTCTTCGACTTCCATCCATCTTCGTCAAAAACACGTTCGTTAAAAAAATAATAAACCCCCATGCATGTATGCCTCCTTGCAGGATTTATACAAACTATGAGGGATGATGGACAACTATGAATGAACGGCAGTGACTTTTTCCAGATGATTAAAAAATGCAGGGTAAGAAATATTGATACAGTCGGGATTCGTCAACGTTACCTCCCCTTCCGTTATCAAAGAGGCAATAGCAGCCATCATGCCGATCCTGTGATCCCCAAATGAATCTGTGTTACCCCCTCGCAAAGGGGTTTTCCCTTGAATGATCATGCCATCCTCTGTAGGTTTCACCGTTGCGCCCAACGCTTTAAGCGTATTGGTGACCGCAGCAATTCTGTCTGTTTCTTTGTACCTTAATTCCTCCGCATCACGAATTCGTGTTTCACCTTCTGCCTGGGTAGCTAGTAAGGCAACGATGGGCAATTCATCTATCAGACGCGGAACTAAATCTCCCGCGATAATCGTGCCTTTAAGCGGGGCATAATCGATTTGGATATCACCTAAGGCCTCTCCACCCTTCACTTCCTCATTAAGGATGGTTAAATTAACCCCCATGTTTTTAAGAACTTCAAGGATCCCCGTTCTAGTCGGATTTAAACCTACCCGCTTCAAAAGAAGCGAGCTACCTGGCACTAACGCAGCCGCAGCTGCAAAGAAAGCGGCAGAAGAGATATCGCCTGGCACTTCCACATTGGTACCTTTTAGTGCTTGTTTCCCGTTTATCGATATCACGTCACCCTGGATGTCGAGCTTTGCACCGAACCCTTCCAGCATGGTTTCCGTATGATTTCGAGTCGGAGTTTTCTCGGTTATGACCGTCTGGCCATCTGCAAGGAGGCCTGCCAAAAGAACACAGGATTTAACCTGCGCACTTTTAACAGGCGGCTCAAAGGAGATCGGCTGCAGCTGCCCTCCTCTGATTGCCAGGGGCAGCAACTTTCCATCGGATCTTCCGTCAATTTCAGCTCCCATCTGTCGCAATGGCACCGTTACTCGATCCATCGGGCGCCTGGATAAGGATTCATCCCCATATAAAACAAAATGATGCGGCAAACCAGCCAGGACTCCCAACAATAACCGGGCTGTCGTTCCGGAATTACCTAAGTTAATGGGCCGGGAAGGTTCTTCGAGCGCACTTGCTCCTTTTCCATGTACAATGATTTTTTCCTCGTTCACTTCTATTTGCACACCCATCGCACGAAAAGCATCAATGGTCCGTAAACAGTCTTCTCCATGTAAAAAGTGTGTGATCTCTGTAGTCCCTTCGGCCAGAGACCCGAAAATCACAGCACGATGGGAAATAGATTTATCGCCTGGAACCGTTAATTCTCCAGTGAGAGGAGAGTTAACCGGATGGAATGTTCGCTTCGCCATTTTCTTTTCTCCTTTTATTCTTGAATGGTTGTTTCATATCCTTTGCCGGATAAAATCTGTTCGCTGTCCTGCTGGGACTTTTTGTCTGGAAAACTTAATCGAAGAACACCGGTAATTCCTTCGCGGATCTCCAAAATTTCAATATTATTAATACTGATTTGGTTGGCAGCCAACAATTCTACCACCTTCAGCAATGCTCCAGGCTGGTCGTGTATGTCGACGTACAGATCGTAAAAGGCGGGAATTGCCCCCTTTTTCTTTGGAGCCAGTCCATCCCTGTATATCTTGGCCTGCTCTAAATAATGATACATCGTCTCCCGATCCCCATTTACCAACAGGTCCTTTAAGGAACTCATTTCCGATATCCAGTCCTCCAATAATCCAGCCATCCCTTTTCTATTATGAAAAAATATGTCCTGCCACATGTCAGGATTGCTGGATGCTATGCGGGTTATATCGCGGAAACCACCAGCGGCAAGTTTCGGTATATACGGGTGGGTTTCCTGCCAATTTTTCGCCTGATGTACCAGCGAAGAAGCGATCAAATGGGGGAAGTGCGATATCACACTCGTCATTTCATCATGCTCCACCGGATCTAAGGTAATGAAATTACTTTTTGTTCCCTGCAACAAACCCTTTAATTCTTCAATTGATTCATCGGTACAATTATACATTGGAGACAGGACATAAATAGCATTTTCAAACAAATGTACTTTTGCTGCCTCTATCCCTTTCTTATGAGACCCAGCCATCGGATGACCACCAATAAACTGGATATTCGGGGATTCAAGAGATTGGGCCGCCTTCATAATCGGTTGTTTTACAGAAGAAACATCCGAAACAATCAATGTTTTATCTAAATCAATCGTATCGAGCTGCTGAATGAGATCAACCGTTTTCGATACCGGAGCTGCCAATATCGCAAAATCCGCCTTGACCACCGCCTTGCGGAAATCACTCATTCCTTCGTCGATGATTTCATTCATTAAACAATATTCCAACACTGCAGGATTGATATCATAGCCTATCATATGGTGTTTTCCAGTTTGTTTGATGGTTAATGCGATAGAACCGCCGATCAATCCAAGACCGGCGATCAAGACCGTTTTTTTCACTGTAACTTCCCTTCTTTTAAGGAAGCAAGATACTCACTTATATATAATTCGAGTTCTTTCATATCTTCAAGCTTTCCAATGGTGACCCGAATTCCATTTGGATGCCCCAAGGCATCGCCGGACCGGACAATGAACCCTTTACTAAGCAAATATTCAAACATTTCATCACCACTGACAGGCAATTGGACGAAAAGGAAATTGGTCTCTGAATCATAATAACTCAATCCCTCTTTGTCGCAGAATTTCATAAACTGATGTTTATTTTCGATATTGGTAGTTACGGAATCTTGTAAAAATGCTTCATCCTCCAATGCAAGCAGCGCTGCTTTTTGTGCGGCGGATGTTGTATTAAAAGGTCCGCGGGTAATATTGAGAAGTGTTGCAATCTCTTTGCTGGCAATACCATATCCGATTCGTAAACCCGCAAGACCATAAGCCTTGGAAAAGGTCCTGAGGACGATCAGGTTGGGGTATTCTTCCAATGCTTTTACTGTGTCAGGTGCATCCTCCGTCTCGATATATTCATAGTAAGCTTCATCTACTACGACCAAAACGTGTTTCGAGCAATTTTCCATCACATATCTGAAATCGTTTTGTCCGATCAGAGCACCGGTCGGATTATTCGGAGAACATAACCATAAAATGTTTGTCTGATCATCAACCTGATTCAACATTCCCTCTAAGTCATGATAACCATCGATTAAGGGAACCTCCCTGATTTCAGCTCCTTCAATCAATGCATTGTGTTTATATTGAGGGAAAGTAGGATGAGCCATTACCGTGTTTGTGCCTTCATCCAAATAGGTTCGGCTAATGATTTCCACGACCTCGTCAGAACCACAACCAAAAATCAATTGTTCCCCATCAACGCCAAGTTTTTGCGCCAGTTTAGTACGCAAAACCGTAGAGTAACCATCTGGATAGACTTCCAAGTTTTTGATCAATTCAGGTAAAGCCTGCTCAACCTTTGGGGAGAAGCCAAACGGGTTTTCATTGGAAGCTAGCTTGGTTATTTTCTCAAGTCCATATTCCGCCTTAACATCTTCAATTTGTTTACCGGGTTTATAAGGTGCCATCCCTTTGAATACTTCTTTTGCTAACATTATTCCGTCTCCTCTCTAACGCAACAAGTCTGGTCTTAGCTGCACCGCCTGGTTATGATAGATATGCCGGACATCCTCCTGCCGTGCATTACTGTTAACTGTCATCATAACACGGATGCATTTCGGCAGACTATTCGGAACTTCTATTTCTTTCATACACATGACAGGTACGTACTTCCAGCCGTCGATTTCCCGAAGGCTTTTGGCTGGAAATCCGGCATTGATGTCGTCTGTGGCAGAGATCAACACAGTCGCAATGTCCTCCGGCGAAATTTCATTGGCTTTCGCCATTTCGATCACGAGCTCCTTCGTATTTGAAATTATTTCTTCGGCGTCATTTTTCGAAACAGTCGTGGCTCCTCTTATTCCTCTAATCAATTTCCCACCAACTCCCCTAAAAAATCATCGGCAATGTCAAGCAGCAATTTATCATCTACTTCTCGTACTTCAAGCTGTCCTACCTTTTTCATCAAAACCATCTGAATGCGTTGGTTTTTAGATTTTTTATCCATTTTCATTCGTTTGATCAGCTTTGTTGTATCTAAATCGGTTAAGTCCATTGGATATCCGTTTTTCTTCATCCAACTATGCAGTTTATTAATAGGAAGGTTATTACCATAGATAACCTCGCTTACTCTCATCGCAAACAGCATTCCTATCGCTACAGCCTCTCCATGTGTAATGGCTCCATACCCGAGCTCAGCTTCGAGAGCATGACCAAAGGTATGGCCAAAATTCAAAAACTGCCTTATTCCACTTTCTTTCTCATCTTGTTCGACAATTTTGGCCTTAACCCTTATGCCTCTGAGCAAGTGATCCATCAAAACCGAACTGGAAAGCTTGTGGATTCCCCCATAGGTAATAACATGGTCGAAGTAATCTATATCACTTATCAACCCGTGTTTAACCACTTCTGCATAACCTGAACGGATTTCCTGTTCGGAAAGCGTGTACAGAGTTTCGACATCATAAATAACTGCCTGAGGAGGATAAAAACTTCCTATCAAGTTTTTTCCTTCCGGATGATTGATAGCAACCTTTCCACCTACACTACTGTCATGGGCCAATATCGTGGTCGGTACTTGAATATAATCAATGCCCCGCATATAAGTCGCTGCAACAAATCCTGCCAAATCGCCAACTACTCCCCCGCCAAGCGCTATCATCAGTGATTGGCGATCAAGCTGACGGTCAATGCAATCCGTCACTAAGTCAAAATAAACATCTTTGCTCTTGGATCCTTCTCCAGAAGGAACAATCGAGGAGAAAACGCGTTGATCCAGTCCAAAAGCAGCTTTTACATCCTCTAAATAAAGATCAGCAACTGTGCTGTCCGTTACAATCATGATGGTTCGGTAATCTTTCGGAAGAAATGATGCTAGTTTATGCCTGATTTTTTCCCCAATATGTACTTGATAGTGATTGGTAGCTGTCTTAATGGTAAGAGAATTCATTTAAAATCCCCTGATTTCTTCCCGGTATGCTTCGATTGCTTCTTTCAGCTTTGGGAATTGGTCATGCGGAAACTGTTCCAATAAGCCTTTTGCGAGCTCGAACGCTACTACATGTTCCATTACCACAGAAGCTGCCGGCACTGCACATGCATCGGAACGCTCAATACTGGCTGAGAAAGGCTCTTTGGTATCGATATCTACACTTTGAAGTGGTTTATAGAGTGTCGGAATAGGCTTCATTACACCTTTTACTACTATAGGCATGCCAGTCGTCATTCCGCCTTCAAATCCTCCTAACCGATTTGTTTTACGGTAATAGCCTCTCTCCTGATCCCAGGCAATTTCATCGTGCACTTCACTTCCATTCCTTCTTGCAGCTTCAAATCCGATACCGAACTCAACTCCTTTGAAGGCGTTGATACTGGCAACGCTCCCAGCGATTCGTCCGTCTAGTTTCCGGTCATAATGGACATAGGAACCAACACCTGCAGGCATTCCTTCCACATAGACTTCACACACGCCGCCAATCGAATCTCCTTCTTTTTTAGCCTCGTCGATGGCATCCATCATTTTTCGTCCTGCTTCATCATCCAGACAATGGACAGGAGATTGCTCGGAAATTCTTTTTCGCTCTTCCATTGTTATGCCTGGTCTATCATTGGCTTCTATTCCAGCTATTTCTTTTACATAGCCGACTACATGGATATCCAACTGGGCAAGCAGGGTTTTTGCTACTGCACCAGCGGCTACTCTTGCTGCTGTTTCCCTGGCTGAAGAACGCTCCAACACATTCCTTATGTCTCTATGGCCATACTTCATTGCACCATTTAAATCAGCATGTCCTGGTCTTGGCCTTGTTACGGTCCTGCGGATTTTTTGTCCTTCTGGAAACGGATCTTCTCCCATGATATCTTCCCAATGTTTGAAATCGTCATTATGTATTACCATCGCAATTGGTGAACCAAGGGTATACCCGTGGCGCACGCCGCCTGCTATTTCAACCAGGTCTTTTTCTATTTGCATCCGCTTACCTCTGCCATGCCCTTTTTGTCTACGCAATAAAGATTCATTGATATTTTTCCGTGTTAAAGGAAGCTGGGCAGGTAATCCTTCGATAATAGTGGTTAATTGTTTGCCATGTGATTCTCCGGCGGTTAAATAGCGCATGAATATACCTCCATATACATTTAATTTTGTACTACTATATCATACCTTGTAATCCTTGTGGGCAGAAAAATTTTCAGAAAACGTTTACAATTCTGTATTTATTCTCCCTTTTCCCTTTAAGAAAGGCGCCCCCTTAAAGAGAGCGCCTTCTGTAATGCATTAAGATTGTTTCTGATAAAAGAAATTGTCGATGACGCTAAGATCATATTGCTGAGGTTGGAAGATTTGCTCCGTACTCCCCACAAAAAACACACCATCTTTGGTCAAGGATTTGCTGAAATTTAGATAAACTTTTTGTTTCGCTTCCTCCGTGAAATAGATAAGTACATTTCTACAAACAATCATATCTACATTTTGTTCAAATCGATCAGAAAGCAGATTGTGTTTTTTAAACTGAACCAACCTTTTGATTGAATCATCCACCCGAAATAAAGCTCCTTCCTGATGGAAGTATTGTTGTTTGACTGCTTGTGGTACTTCCTTTAAAGAACGTTCCGGGTAAAGACCTTTTTTTGCTCTTTCCAATACCGTCTCATCTATATCTGTCGCAAGTATCGTAATATCCGCCGGGTCCATATATTGGCGTAATATCATAGCAATCGTATAAGGTTCCTCTCCAGTTGAACAGGCCGCACTCCAAACCTTCAGTTTTCTTTTCTTCTTTAATAGGGAAGGTAGTATATTTTTCTCTAAAGCTTCCCATCTTGGATAATTCCTATAGAATTCCGAAACATTTATCGTCACTCTATCCAAAAATTCTTTTAACATTGTATCGTCTTCTGACATTGCCTTGTAATAGGAAAGGAAATCCTTATAACCCCGCTTTTCTCTAAGTGTGTTCAAGCGCCTTTTCATCTGCACTTCTTTATAAAGGTGCAAGTTAAGCCCCGTTTTCCTATGGATCAAAGCAGTGAATTCCTGATAGTCTTTCATTTTGACTTTCTCCTCTTCTCCCATCTATGATAATTATTATCCTAAAGAAATTTATAAAATAAGTAAATAAAAATTTACATCTATGAGAAATACAAAAAAACGACAAAGTGAGTCTCTCTTTCCTGAAATAAGTAGGCTCTCTGCCGAAAGTTGTTATTCTTAGACGAACGCCCGACCCTCCTCGGGTAAGCCCACTGTGGGTCTCGGTCGCCCGTTTCACCGCAGGAATCTCACTTATCCTCAGTTATGCTAATTTGCTCTATAAAGCCAACAGTGCAGCTTGTGGAATAGAGCGGCGTTTCAAACTAAAAAACCCCGCTAAGCAGGGGTTTTTTAATTAGTACAACCAGTTTTTATTGTTTGATTCGTATTGCAAAAGTTCTTTTTCATCGAAAAACAGATGAATCTCTCGCTCGGCGCTTTCAAGAGAGTCCGAACCGTGTATGACATTCTTGCCTACTGTAACGCCAAAATCTCCTCTTATCGTTCCAGGTGATGCTTCTTGAGGATTGGTCTTACCCATCATCTGACGAGCAGATGCGATGACGTTCTCCCCTTCCCAAACCATAGCAAAAACCGGAGAGGATGTGATAAAGGAAACCAGTTCACCATAAAACGGCTTTCCTTTGTGCTCTCCGTAATGCTCGCCAGCTAATTCCTCGCTAATTTGCATTAACTTTGCAGCTCTTAACTGATAACCCTTTTTTTCAAACCTTTCGACAATTGTGCCGATTAAATTTCGCTGTACCCCATCAGGCTTAACCATAATAAATGTTTTTTCCATGACTTACACCTCTTCGCGATAATTTGGTATGTATGAAAGCGCTAACCTAGTAAAGTCTATCAAATTATTGCGAGAATTACAATCCTATTATGATTTCCGTTTGCCGATATATTTGGCGATATCCTTTAGTGTCTGCTTGGCTTTAATATCGGGAAGCTGGTCAAGTGATTGATATGCTTTCGCTAAATATCTTTCACTCAGCTCAATGGATTTTTCGATTGCTCCTGAAGATTTAATCCTTTCGATAAATGGCCGGATGTCTTGTGTCGTCAACCGTGAAGGATCATCAAACAGCGTAGTTAACTCAGAACGGAAAACGGGGTCTTCCATGGCATAAAACACTGGCAACGTCAGGTTTCCTTGAAGTAAATCGCTTCCAGCAGGTTTTCCAAGCTCCTTCTCTGAAGCTGTGAAATCAAGAATGTCATCAATAATTTGATAGGACATTCCAATATGATATCCGTATCGCAGCAAGGCCTTTTCATACGTTTCCGGTACCTCTGCCGCTATTGCCCCAAGTCGGCAGCTGGAAGATATCAAAAGAGCAGTCTTCCGCTTGATTCGGCGTAAATAGTTTCGGACATTCTGGTTCACCACATACTTATCCCGTATTTGTTCTACTTCCCCTATACATAGTTCCACGATTGTTTCCGATAATAGCTTGTGGGCCCGAGGGTTTTCCAAAGACGTTAAATATTCAAGTGAACGGGCAAATATATAATCACCTGTGTACATAGCAACACGGTTATCCCACTTTGCTTTAACAGTCGGCTCGCCCCGGCGAAGTTCGGATTCATCAATCACATCATCGTGTACAAGTGAAGCCATATGTATTAATTCCATCGAAACCGCAATCGTCTTCATCCGCTCCATATCATAATCTCCGAATTTTGCAGACAGCAGTACAAATACCGGGCGCAGGCGTTTCCCTCCAGCCTGGAGCAATTGCTGGGAGGCATCCCTCAGAACCGGGTGCTTCGCATGTATCGTCTGATCGAGGGCTTTTTCGATTTGATCCAAGTCTTGCTTTAAATAAGAATAAGTCATTGCTAATTTCATGTTTGTCACCTTTGCATTAAGTTTGAGATGGCTTTTCACCCATATGCATGGCGGCAACTCCGCCAGTATAGCCTTTCATTTGCACATTGGTTAATCCGGCTTCCAAAAACATTGTCCACAACTCTTGTTTGCCCGGAAAATCTTTTGCAGACTCATGAAGCCAAGAGTATTCCTCATAGCTTTTTGCAAACATTCTTCCAAACAATGGCATAATAAAACGGAAGTAAAAGTAATATACTTGTCGGAAGCCGATCGCAGTCGGCTGGGATGTTTCCAAACATACCACTTTGCCGCCGGGTTTCACTACTCTGGTCATCTCTTTCAAAACCTGCATGTAATCTGGCACATTTCGCAACCCAAATCCGATGGTCACGAAATCAAAACTGTCATCGTCGAATGGAAGTTCCATGGCATTTCCATGAACGAACTCCAAGTGATCGATTCCCTGTTCTTGCTGTTTTGCTCTGCCGACCGAAAGCATATTTTTACTGAAATCAAGTCCTACTACTTTTCCGGCTGCTCCTACAGCATCAGCTAAAGACAAAGACCAGTCACCTGTTCCACAGCACACATCCAATGCAGAATCGCCCTGCCGGACATCCATGCGCTTCATGACATCTTTCCGCCATGCCTTGTGCCTCTGAAAAGAAATGATGGAATTCATGACATCATATCGATTATATATCTTTTCGAAAACGTGATGGACACGTTCTTCTTTTGTTTGCTGATTCATTGCGGTCAACCTTCCTCCACTATTTTGGAATTGTTCCCTATATACTCATAGATCACCTTATTCGTATAGGACCTCAGCGATTGAAAGTGGACTGGAAGCTGGGATACGGTCTCTTCCACTCTGGAAAAACTGCGCTGGATGAATTGCTCAACGGTATTGACGATTTGATTATAGTGAATATTATGAGCAGGTCCTTTTGTCAGTAAATCGAAGACAGGTGAATGCTCCTGCTGAAGATAATTGTGCTTTTCTTTAATCAATTTCCTCGTCAATAGCAAGTTGCTCGTAAATTCATTGACAGCTGATCGTTCAAAAAATTCTGCCACACGACGTATTAATAATGACTCAATCTGCATCAACGCATCCATGAACTCTTCGATGGAGTCGAACTCTTTATAATAAACTGTCATTTTCAATTCATTGATTTCCTTAATCGCAGAAGCAAGTGTATGGATCATCGCTATATCATTAAGCTGGGATAAAAAATAATAATACAGACCACTGAAATAATCACCGGCCAGCACCGTCAGTTGCCGTTGTTTTTTGGTACGGTCGGATTCATTTTTTTCCGCATGCTTTGAAACCAAATCATGGGTATCCAGGGCGATTTGTACCAGCATGACGGTTATAATGTAATTTTTCTTTTTTGTTTCCGAATATGTAGTATTTTTAACGATAGAGGATAGGATGTATAGTTTATCTTCATCAATGACGGGCTTTTGAATATACTTCTGCAAATAAGAATGTTGTATCTTCTCTTCAATCGCTTCTTTCATTTCTGCGAGCGGTAAGTTCGATGTTTTCAAAGTAATCACCCTAGCCCTTTCATGCAATATCCCGATATCTTGTCTATTCTATAGTATAACATAACTCTCACTTGTTATCGCATAAAGTATCTTATCATTTGAAAGAGTAAGTACCAAAGGAACAATCCTTTTTAAACAAAAATAAAAAGGGTGCATAAATTGCACCCTTTTGCCCTTATGTAAATTATTTTACATTGTCTTTCAGGGCTTTACCCGGTTTGAAAGCAGGAACCTTGCTTGCAGGGATTTCAATTTCATCACCTGTTTGAGGATTACGTCCCTTACGTGCAGCACGCTCGCGTACCTCGAAGTTTCCGAAACCAATCAATTGTACTTTCTCACCGTCTTTAAGTGAATCCATGATAGATTCAAAAACTGCGTCAACAGCTTTTGTAGCATCTTTTTTAGAAAGATCGCTTTTTTCTGCGACTGTGTTAATTAGTTCAGTTTTGTTCATGACATTCACCTCCTCCCAATCGTTGCTTGCATGTTTCGAACAATGAAGTCATACTTCCATTTGTTCACCAATATTAAGTATTTTATACCTGCGTCATCTATTAAAAAGATGACATGGCTTATAATAAACGAGTTTTTAAGGAAATTCAACAAAAATCAGCAACTTTATTCATTTTTTGTGCGTATTTCCTGTATTTATTAAGCCCGGGCATATTTGGATAGTATCACAGTTGAATACTGTCATCAAGCAGTTTTATGGTGAGTAAAGTAAAATTGCAACAGATTTATGAATTCTGTTGCAATTTGTAACAAATTTTGCCCAAGAGTTGCTTCCATCATTCTGCAGGCTCTAACGCTCTATGATATGTTCACAGCAAGGGAGGAATCCGTGCACATACAAAACAAAAAAGCGGCCTTGTGGAAGCCGCTAAAGAATAATTGCTATTAATCCGCCGGAGCCTTCATTTATAATGCGTTCCAGCGTTTCTTTCAGTTTATACCGGGCATTTTCCGGCATCAAAGATAACTTCGCTTGAATGCCTTCCCGTACAATGGAGCTCAAGGACCTTCCGAATATGTCCGATTCCCAAATGGATAACGGATCTTCTTCGAAGTCCTGCATTAAATATCGTACCAGTTCCTCGCTTTGTTTTTCCGTACCGATGATAGGAGCAAACTCTGATTCCACATCCACTTTGATCATGTGAATGGAAGGTGCCACGGCTTTCAATCGCACACCGAATCGTGATCCCTGGCGGATGATTTCCGGTTCATCAAGCACCATATCCTGCAACGTTGGTGCTGCCACACCATAACCGGTTTGTTTGACCATCTGCAATGCCTCAGCAACCTGGTCATATTCCCGTTTGGCATTGGCAAAATCCTGCATTAACTCAAGAAGATGATCTTTTCCTCTGATTTCCTCCCCGACTATTTCTTTCAGAACCTGGTCGTACAAATGATCGGGTGCTTGCAAATCGATTTCAGCTACTCCTTCACCCATTTCCATACCGGCCAGCTTCGCTCCATCGATGTAATCATAATCACTGAAATTGCCGACAACGCGATCGACATCCCTCAGCCTTTTGATATCCCTGACTGTTTCCTGAATAGCTGATTGATAGTTCTCGCGGAGCCAATGGTCTTCGTTCAAAACCATCACCCAGCTCGGAAGATTTACATTGACTTCAAGAACAGGAAATTCATACAAAGCTTCCCGGAGGACGTTGTACACATCGTGTTCCCCCATGCTTTCCACGCTCATTGCCAATACAGGAATATCATACTTTTCGGATAATTCCTGCCGCAGCAGTTCCGTATCTTGTTTGTACGGCTGCACCGAATTGATTACCATGATAAATGGCTTGCCAACTTCTTTCAGTTCTTCCACAACTCGAGCTTCTGACTCCAAATAATCCTCACGTGGTATTTCACCAATCGATCCATCCGTTGTTACGACCACTCCTATGGTCGAATGCTCTTGAATCACTTTTCTCGTACCGATTTCTGCTGCATCATGGAACGGGATTGGCTCCTCATACCAAGGAGTATTGATCATTCTCGGGCCATTTTCATCTTCAAAGCCTTTGGCACCCTTCACTGTATAACCGACACAATCTACTACCCGAACGTTTACATCGAGACCTTCATCGACTTGAATCGAAACAGCTTGATTCGGAACAAACTTAGGCTCAGTAGTCATAATAGTCTTGCCAGCTGCGCTCTGCGGCAATTCATCCTGTGCCCTTGCTCTTTCTCCTTCATCCTGGATGTTTGGCAATACGACGAGCTCCATAAACTTTTTAATGAAGGTTGATTTACCTGTACGTACAGCCCCTACTACTCCCAGGTAAATATCTCCATTGGTCCGTTTCGAGATATCTTTAAAAATATCTACTCTTTCCAAAAAATCCCCTCCCGGTCTACTTCGCCATAGAACGATTACGAATCTTTGACATTTAAATTCTATGACGTTGTCCTATCAAAATATGACTTGTTTAAATGAAAAAGTTGAATAAAAAAATAATGCAAGGATAAGGGATGCTTGTAGATATGCCTTCAGACTTTTTCAAATTAGATTGTTAGTCGATATAGAGATGGACAAATTAGACCAAGCTTCTCCAGAGCACTCTTTGCCAAGCACCCTGGAGGAAGCCCCATTCCCCTTACGAATAACATAACCGGGAATCGCAACAACCCTCTTTTGGAAGCCTTTATGTAACATACAAAATCCCTTGTCACATTATATGCGGCAAGGGATAAAGTATTCAGAAGTATTTTACTCCTCATTTCTTAATTCCTTTGCAAACACCGGCTCTTCCCCTTCAATCGTGTAAGGCAGCGAGTAAGCCGGTGCAAACGGAGTATTTTCTGACAGAATAAACCGGATATCATCCCCGGTTTTAAAGCTGTGATCATACGACTGAATCGCTTCGTACAAGTCCGGGCGGTAATCGACATAGGCTTGACCCTGGACATCCATTACCAGTGAAAGGTTTTTCTGAGAATAGGGGCTCTGAATTTGCGGCTTTTCATCGAATCCAATTTTATCATAATTAATCTTATATACTCCGTCAGCTATCTGTTCACCAAAGGGTGGATAAAGATGTTCATCACGGTATAAATCGATTGCACGCATCACCGTCCGTATTTCTTGGGCAATCCGCAAATCGATCAATTTGACCTGAGGATTTTCCTCTGGGTCAACCAAAACATATTGGTAAATGCCTCCGTTTTCAAAAGCGGTCCCCGGAATACTTGAAATGTAACCGCCTTGTTTCAGTGTTGTAAAATCAAGCAAATATTTTTGAAATACCGGGGTATCATTCGGTTTCGTCTTTATCGGGACGAGACCTTGGTTATCTTCTCTATATTGGGTGACTGCCTGCTGAATTGTTTGAAGTTGCACTTCATTCGGTACCTGATTTTTAGATAATTGATCATTCGGATACAAGCAGCCGCTTAACAAAACCGCCATCAACATAAATCCTACAGACGTGAGCCATTTCATTGATAAATCCTCCTAAAAAGCAAAACGCTAGCCTTCAGCATCCCTGCGTTCTCTTTGCGAAATATTCCCATTAGCCCGTCGGCCCGCTGAAGACGATATAAAAAATGATTAATCCGCCGACAACTAAAAATATGTAAGCGAAACATGCCACAATGCCAGCTAAAAAACCGCTTAATTTGTATCTGCTAAATAAAATTAATCCAATTGCCAAAAATAAAAAGATAATTCCACCGAAGGAAATATACATATTCAACATGGATTCTGACATTTTTTTCACTCCTTTGGGTTCAATCGGACAAGCTCTTAATTGCATTAGATATTATAACATAATCCATTTTCAACAGTTATGTAAAACAACAAATTTTCGTCAGGAACCATGCACGCTCGCCTGAATGAAAACAAAAAAACCCGAGGTAGAAGGGGCAAAATCTACCTCGGTACGACTAAATAATACCCATTGCGGCTCTAAAATGAATGCTTGTGCGATTTATATTATGCGAGCCTTATCCACTTTGTATCATCACTTTGCCCAAGTATCTGCTATTTTTTAAACAGCTTGCCCAGCGAGTTCATGTCTGCTGGCATCTTATTGCCTGTAATCGACTCAACGATTTTATCTTCTTTTTCTTTCGAAATCGGCTTATCTGCCATCTTGGCTAACTGTTTAACCAGCCTGCGCACCGTTTTCTCATCAGAGAAGTCAGCATTTTTAACGGATTCAGCTACTTTGAAAATTTGGTCAGGCTTAATATTCGAGTTTTTTTGAATCTGGTCAAACATATTTTTCTGAAAGTCGCTCACGTCCATTCCTCCTTGCCATGGTCTTCCCAACATTATATGCAAGGGGTGGAGCGGCGTGTTAACCAGTAAAACGATTATTCAGAATTACCGACAGATCATCCATCTCTTGACGCCTGTTCCGCTTCATTAATTGATCCACCACATCTTTTGGAAAAGCATCTTCAAATAGAATACGGAAAAGTCCATCCGTAATTGGCATATCGATTTGTTGAGTATGGGCAAGCTGATGCGCGGCCTGAGTTGTCCGTACTCCCTCGACTACCATTCCCATATGCTCCAGTACATCATCCAGCTTTTTTCCCTTTCCTAACAAGTTTCCTGCTTTCCAGTTTCTGCTGTGTACACTTGTACAAGTGACGATTAAATCTCCTACACCAGTCAAGCCGAGAAAAGTAAGGGGATTGGCTCCCATAGATGTACCGAGTCTTGCAATTTCGGCAAGCCCCCGTGTGATCAAAGCCGCTTTTGCATTGTCACCATAACCTAGGCCATCCGAAATGCCGGCACCGAGAGCGATAATGTTTTTCAAAGCTCCCCCCAGTTCCACACCGATCATATCAGGGCTCGTATAAACCCTCAAATTACCATTTATAAACAAATCTTGAATCTTTTTTGCTTCTTCAAGGTTTTCAGAAGATGCTGTCAATGTCGTCGGTTGTCTTTGACTTACTTCTTCTGCGTGGCTTGGTCCGGACAAAACGACGACTTTATCGTATAACTGAGGAGACAATTCCTCATCGATCATCTCTGAAACCCGTTTAAAACTGCCCGGTTCAATCCCTTTCGTTCCATGCACCAGGGTAACCTGTTGTTCCAGTACGTTATTCAGTTCTCTGCAAACTTCTCTTATAGCTTTGGTGGGGACTACCAATAAAACAGTCGAGACACCACTTACTGCCTCAGCTAAGTCATGGAATGCAGTAATGCCATTCGGCAAATGGACCCCCGGCAAATAACGTTCATTTTGACGAGTTTCATTGATAGCAGCTGCATGGCTTTTTTTATGAGACCACAAGCGTACATCATGATCATTATCGGCCAGCACCATCGCTAGAGCTGTCCCCCAGCTACCCGCACCTAATACTGCAATTTTTTCCACGGAATCTCCTCCTTTATTTTCTGCGTCTTGCAAAAATCTTGATTGGGGTGCCTTCAAAACCAAAGGCCTCCCTTATTCTATTTTCCAAAAAACGCTCATAAGAGAAATGCATTAATTCCGGATCGTTTACAAACACTACGAAACTCGGCGGTTTCACAGAGACTTGGGTCGCATACAATATTTTCAACCGTTGTCCTTTAACAGTCGGTGTTGGATTCATTGCCAGCGCATCCATGATGACATCATTCAATACGTTTGTTTCCACGCGCTTGGCATGGTTTTCGCTAGCTTCCAATACTTGTGGCAGCAAAGTATGAATCCGTTTTTTCGTTTTTGCCGATAAGAACACGATCGGTGCATAGTCAAGAAATTGGAAGTGGGCCCTGATTTGATCTTCAAATTCCTTCATTGCCTTCTCGCTCTTCTCAACTGTATCCCACTTATTGACGACAATGACGACAGCTTTCCCGGCTTCATGGGCATAACCGGCAATTTTTTTATCCTGTTCAATGATACCCGTTTCCGCATCGATCAAGGTCAATACTACATCGGAACGTTCTATTGCTTTCAATGCACGTAGAATGCTGTACTTTTCAGTCGTTTCATAAATTTTACCGCGTTTTCGCATACCAGCAGTATCGATGATCACATAATCTCTTCCATCCTTTGTAAATGGTGTATCGACGGCATCCCGGGTAGTTCCGGCAATGTCACTTACAATAACCCGTTCTTGGTTTAGCAAGGCATTCACCAAGGAGGACTTGCCCACATTCGGACGTCCGATCAGACTGAAATGAATGGTTAGATCGTCATCCTCCGTCTGTTCAAGTTCAGGGAAGTGTTTCACCACTTCATCCAACATATCACCCAGACCTAGTCCGTGCGTTCCGGAAATCGGAAACGGTTCCCCGAACCCAAGCGAGTAAAATTCATAAATTTGATCGCGCATTTCCGGATTATCTACCTTATTAACTGCCAGGACGACAGGTTTATTTGACTTGAACAACAGCTTGGCCACTTCCTCGTCAGCTGCTGTAATCCCTTCCCGGCCGTTCACCATAAAAATGATGACGTCCGCTTCATTGATGGCCACTTCGGCCTGCTCGCGCATTTGAACGAGGAGTGGCTCATCACCGACCTCGATTCCTCCGGTATCGATCACATTAAATGTCGTCGTCAGCCATTCCGCCTGTGAATAGATGCGGTCTCTGGTTACACCGGGAATATCTTCGACTATGGATATTCTTTCTCCGACCAACCTGTTGAAAATGGTTGATTTTCCGACATTCGGACGGCCGACTATTGCTACAATTGATTTCCTCATGAAAGGTTCATCCTTTCTTTCTACTTTAACTTCTATCATTTGTTTAAAACCGAAGGCTCTAACTTTTCTATTTTAGCAAAAGAGGAATTTTTAAACAACGCTTTTTAGAACACTATAAGCCTTCACGCGTTCCCGTCATGCAAAAAAGTTGCATATCAATGTTTGACAATGATATACAACTGATCACTGAGCGCATGGCTTATTCCATCGAGTATAGCTTCTAGATTGGCTGCTACTTTTTCCATTTCTTCCTGTGTATCGCATAGAAAGATAGGAGCACCACCGTCGATTTTTTGTTTGTTCATCGTGATAACGGCTAAAATTGCTTTTTCCATTTTCATCCGTTGTCTCCCCCTTTTTTATTCGCTTTTGATTCAGAGGGCATTCGAATGGCGTTTTCCAGAACCGGAACAGCACCAATTATCCTTTTGGCCTTGTCAACATCCTTATCCTGCGGCAATAGAAAAACGCCTATACGGCCATCATCCAAATCCCGCTTAATCAATGGTACAAGCGCTGGTGTACCGGAATCCCGAAACACGCCTAAAGAAACCGAGACATCGTGAAGGATGGCCTGACGTTGTCCCAAATTTGCTATAGTCGAGCGGACATTAAAATTCTTTGGAGTCAGAATGAACCCCATTCCATATTTTAATATTTCTTCCTGCCGCTTTGGAAGGCCAATGTTCATAATATAAATGTTATCGACATACAGCCCGGCACCTTCGAAATGGATTTCATGATGGTCTATGTTAACCAATTCCTTCAGCGTAGCCCCGCTCATGAACTTTCTTATCATTAAATAACAAATTAGCGAAATGACAATGGCAATCCAGACATTCCATACTAAATAAGAAAGTGTAGCGATAAATGCCGTGAAAATCACTAAATAATTTCTTCCTTCAAACGCAACTGCTATTCCTTCTATATATGTATTTCCCCGGGGGACCAGTTCGTAAGCGTCCAATTCTGTCAATGTATTTCGTTCCATGTTCCGCACTTCACGGAATTGGGAAGCAGCAATCGTGAGGAAAGTGACTGCAGTGAATTCCTTCTCCATAATGGCAGGAACGGCCACAGTACCAAGTGAAGCAGCGATAAATCCTAAGGAAATGTGGATGACCTTGCCGTGCAAATAAGTCGGGTATTGTCTGTAATCTGTACGGAGCATAACTAGTCTGGCAATGGTCCCGACCACTACGCCAAATAAAATTGGGTAAGTGTACTCATTCATGGTTCCACCTCATCTTTAGCTTTCTTTCAATGGTTTGGGCTAGAGTATCCAATTTATATTTTGTCACTAGAACTAGTTTGAGTAGAATTTGCAAAGCTATACCTCCGAACAACAAATCAAAAAATGCAAGCTCCCCAATCGAAGTATGGAACCCATAGCTGTTCATGATAAATCCATGAAGGATTTCGCCGCTTGTGATACCAAGGCTCCAAACCAAACACTTATCGATCAAGTTGTCAGCGAGAAACAAAAGCAGGATAACCGCTATAAGGGGAATCATTAACAGACGGGGAACAAAGAGCCAAATCGGGCTGATCAACTCCCAAAGCAGAATTCCGACGTAACAAAAGGTCATACACAAGCTGCCAAACAATAACAGAATCCATTCTTTTTTCTTTGCCAAATAAATAATTCCGGACAAAAAGGAAACAATGACTGCCAGATTCACCTGAAGATTGCAAACCAATACCTCAGTATTCGAACAACTTAATAGCAAAAGAATGACAAAAGAAAGATAAAATCTAGTTTTATTCTTTTTAAATAAGAAAGTAGCTGCTGTCCATAACAACCAGCAAATCCAATAAAACAACAAACCATCCACGGGCTTCACCTTCCATTAGCATTATAGCTTTCCAATAGCGGTTCTAAACCCGATAAATTACTCCGAACCATAAAAAACCGGAATTCTTTATGAATTCCGGTTTTGATCCACTCTTTGTTCAAACCAATCTTTTAAATGTCCAGAGACCACATACGGTTTACCCGCCAATTGTGCAGGTTGTCTACATTCAAGCAAGAGCATGACGATCTTTAATTCATGATGGATGGAAGCAATTCGTCCCACCAGGGAATCCACCCCATCTTCAAGAAGTATCTTAAGCAAACTTCCAGCCATTCCAAATGCTTCAGCACCCAAGATCAAAGATTTAGCACCATCCATCCCATTTCTAATACCACCGGAAGCAAGTACATGAGCTTCCGGCAAAGCTGCCTTTATTTCTTTAACGGATGCAGGCGTCGGAATTCCCCAATTATCAAAAACGGATAAGGGGTCCTTCCTTCTGCGGTTTTCAACCTTGGAGAAATTGGTCCCCCCCATTCCCGCTGCATCTAAGTATGTAACCCCTAGCTCATGTAACCGGATTGCTGTCTCTTTCGATAAACCGTGTCCTACTTCCTTAACAACTACTGGAACCGGAATGTTTTGTACGATTGCTTCGACACGTTTTTCCATTTGTCGGAAATCTCTGTCGCCTTCGGGCATGATTAGCTCCTGCAATACATTTAAATGGATTTGCAGTGCATCTGCTTCCAGCATATCCACCGCACGTTGAGCTTGCTTTAATGTCGCCTCGCTTCCTATATTAGCGAAAACAATACCATTAGGATTTTCTTTTCGGACAATTCGATAGGAAGGTTCTTCTTCCGCATCTTTCAAGGCCGACATTTGGGAACCGACTGACATGCCAATACCCGATTCAGCTGCAGCTGCAGCTAACTGGGCGTTGATTTTTTCCGTTTTGCTGCCACCTCCACCAGTCATGGCATTAACAAAAAGGGGCGAACTTAAAGCAAGTCCGCCCACATTAGTATGAAGATCGATATCTTCCCAATGGAGAGAAGTGACACTTTGATGGACTATTTCCATATCATCAAAAGGACTCCAGCCCTCGCGATTGGATTCAATGGCATATTTGATATGCTCTAATTTTCTTTGTTTTCTGTTCATCCGTTTTCACCATCACTTATACTTATCGAGCTTATCCCCGATCATATCACCTAACTGAAAACCGGAATGATCTTCTTCTTTTTCATACTGTTTGAGTTCAGCCTGATCTTGATCGCGCTCCAGTTCTTTAATACTTAAGGACATGCGCTGATCTTGTTCATTCACATCCAACACTTTCACTTGTACTTCTTGCCCAACATCCAACACTTCCTGTGGAGTACCGATATGCTGGTTGGAAATTTGGGAAATATGAACAAGTCCTTCAACTCCTGGGAAAACTTCGACAAACGCACCGAAGTTCACCAGACGTTTAACCGTACCTTCCACAACAGAACCAGGCTGTACTTTCTCTTCAACACCATCCCAAGGCCCTGGCAATGTTTCTTTTAAGGATAAAGAAATGCGTTCATTGTCTCTATCCACCGAAAGTACTTTAACGTTGATTTTTTGTCCTTCTTCTACTACGTCAGATGCTTTCTCTACATGCTGGTAGGATAATTGGGAGATGTGTACCAAACCGTCTATGCCGCCAATATCTACAAAAACCCCGAAATCGGTAAGCCTTTGAACAGTACCTTCCAACACCTGTCCTTCTTCAAGTGATTGGAGTACTTCCTGCTTACGGCTGGCCTGTTCCGCTTCAGAGACAGCACGATGAGAAAGAATGACCCTGTTTTGTTCACGGTCCAGCTCTACCACTTTTAAGCTTAATGTTTTATTTTTGTAATCTGCAAAATCTTCAACATAATAGGTTTCTACAAGAGAAGCCGGGATAAAGCCACGCAGTCCGACATCGACCACTAAGCCACCCTTTACGACATCTTTTACTTCTGCCTCGAAGATTTCACCACTATTAAATTTTTCTTCTAAATCTTCCCAAGCTTTATCTGCATCGACAGCACGTTTGGAAAGAACGACTTCATCGTCTTCCACTTTTTTCACTTGAAGTGTCAGTTCTTCGCCTTCCTTTACTACATCGGAAGCTTTTTCTACGTGCAGGCTGGAAAGCTCACTGATAGGTACAATCCCTTCCACTTTATAACCGATGTCAACGAGCACTTGTTTTTCTTCTACTTTAACTACCTTTCCTGTCACCTGATCACCGGTAGATAGCTGTTGTAAATCTGAAAATTCATTGTTCATTTCATCCATAAAGAGACCTCCTTCAATTTCCGACACAACCAATCTTATGAAATGCCTTTTTTCTAACTTCTAATATTTACCCATTTTTGTCAAGCGATAGGCAGTGAGCACTTACCGATTTTCATCAATCAGTTTTTGGATCTCCTGCATGATCACTTGGGTAACATCCTTTGCTGATATCTTGTTTTCCCGATATTGTTCCATTTCAATCGGCTTTCCGTAAACAACTTTTAATTGTTTAAACGGCTTATAAGGTCCGATAATCGCACACGGGACGATATATGCCTGGGAACGGAGGGCAAAAAAACCCGCTCCGGCCAATCCCTCTCCGACTTCACCGGTCTTATTTCTAGTCCCTTCCGGAAAAAGACCAAGGGTATTGCCTTCCTCCAGTATTTTCAAAGCCTGGCGCAACGCGTTCCGGTCCTTCATTCCGCGTTTGATCGGAAAAGCATGAAGCCTCGTCAACAACCCGTTTAAAAACGTATTATTAAATAATTCCTCTTTCGCNATGTTTCTTTTAAGGATAAAGAAATGCGTTCATTGTCTCTATCCACCGAAAGTACTTTAACGTTGATTTTTTGTCCTTCTTCTACTACGTCAGATGCTTTCTCTACATGCTGGTAGGATAATTGGGAGATGTGTACCAAACCGTCTATGCCGCCAATATCTACAAAAACCCCGAAATCGGTAAGCCTTTGAACAGTACCTTCCAACACCTGTCCTTCTTCAAGTGATTGGAGTACTTCCTGCTTACGGCTGGCCTGTTCCGCTTCAGAGACAGCACGATGAGAAAGAATGACCCTGTTTTGTTCACGGTCCAGCTCTACCACTTTTAAGCTTAATGTTTTATTTTTGTAATCTGCAAAATCTTCAACATAATAGGTTTCTACAAGAGAAGCCGGGATAAAGCCACGCAGTCCGACATCGACCACTAAGCCACCCTTTACGACATCTTTTACTTCTGCCTCGAAGATTTCACCACTATTAAATTTTTCTTCTAAATCTTCCCAAGCTTTATCTGCATCGACAGCACGTTTGGAAAGAACGACTTCATCGTCTTCCACTTTTTTCACTTGAAGTGTCAGTTCTTCGCCTTCCTTTACTACATCGGAAGCTTTTTCTACGTGCAGGCTGGAAAGCTCACTGATAGGTACAATCCCTTCCACTTTATAACCGATGTCAACGAGCACTTGTTTTTCTTCTACTTTAACTACCTTTCCTGTCACCTGATCACCGGTAGATAGCTGTTGTAAATCTGAAAATTCATTGTTCATTTCATCCATAAAGAGACCTCCTTCAATTTCCGACACAACCAATCTTATGAAATGCCTTTTTTCTAACTTCTAATATTTACCCATTTTTGTCAAGCGATAGGCAGTGAGCACTTACCGATTTTCATCAATCAGTTTTTGGATCTCCTGCATGATCACTTGGGTAACATCCTTTGCTGATATCTTGTTTTCCCGATATTGTTCCATTTCAATCGGCTTTCCGTAAACAACTTTTAATTGTTTAAACGGCTTATAAGGTCCGATAATCGCACACGGGACGATATATGCCTGGGAACGGAGGGCAAAAAAACCCGCTCCGGCCAATCCCTCTCCGACTTCACCGGTCTTATTTCTAGTCCCTTCCGGAAAAAGACCAAGGGTATTGCCTTCCTCCAGTATTTTCAAAGCCTGGCGCAACGCGTTCCGGTCCTTCATTCCGCGTTTGATCGGAAAAGCATGAAGCCTCGTCAACAACCCGTTTAAAAACGTATTATTAAATAATTCCTCTTTCGCCATAAAATAAATATTACGCGGAGAAGTAATACCGACCACCGGCGGGTCAAAATTAGAAATATGATTGGAACAGATGATGACCGGTCCTTTTTCCGGGACATTCTCAGCACCGACTACTTTAATCCTGAATACAGGGTAAAGTAAAGCGGCAACGACGTTCTTAGCAAATGTATATAAGCTCATATTCCCAAATCCCCTCTAGCTTTTTCTCACTTTTTCCACAACATCCAAAATGCGATTCGCAACACCCTCGATGGAAAGGGAAGTAGTATCGATTTCCACTGCATCCACTGCTTTAATCAATGGCGATGCTTCACGTTCAGAATCGAGCTGATCTCGTTTTTCAATCTCTTTCTTTAATTCGTCTAAATTGGAAGGGAATCCTTTTTCCTGGTTTTCTTTGTGTCTACGTTCGGCTCTCTCTTCTACAGATGCCACCAAAAATATTTTCACTTCTGCATCCGGAAGTACATGGGTGCCTATGTCTCTGCCATCCATAACGACACCGCGCTTTTCCGCAAGTGCTTGCTGTCTCGAAACCATTTCCTTGCGCACTTCCGGATGCTTGGCTACAATCGAAACCTTACTGGTGACTTGTTGCCCCCTTATCTCATGGGAAACATCTGTATCGTCTAAAAGCACGCTTTGACCGTTGTTCGTTTGTTTTAAATCGATTGTTGTTTGCTTGAGCAGTTCCAACAGGGCTTGTTCATCTTCCAAATCAATCTCTTTCTGAATTGCCTTATAAGTAATGGCGCGGTACATCGCACCTGTATCAATATAAATATAAGATAATTCTTCAGCGATCAATTTAGCGACTGTACTCTTCCCGGCTGCTGCGGGGCCGTCAATTGCTATTGCTAGTTGTTTTTGTTCCATTTGGTTCTACATTCCTCTCTTGCTAAAAATATAAACTATTCATCGGTATGTACTGCATTTAGCGCTTTCCCCATTCATAAAGCCAACCATCTAATTTCGCATTCCTTTTCTGGTTTCGATCCCACGTCTTCTCGCCTCGAGTTGCTTTTCAAAGCAAAACCGAATGATTGACTGACGACTTTGTTCATCGATTTCATCAAATTTGACCGATAAAAGCGGTCGCTGCCCTTCCGGCCGATCATGCGTACGGATTACTTGCGCTACGGTTTTTACGTAAGTGGTCCCGGCAGCTTCCAAAGGTAAAACCATTATCAATTCCAATTGTTTACCGGGAAGTATCTCCCGTCCTGGAGGCAGTACAAGCGACAATCCTCCGCCACTTATATTCTGTGTGATGGTGGTAAAGGGAAGCAATTCCTTTTCGGCGTCGTGTACTGATATATCAACCGCGGTCTCTATGCGTACATATTCCCTTCGCTGAACTTTGGCCAGCTGACCTTCTCCTGGATAGTTTAACACAAGCGTAGGAATTTTTAACGTTTTCTTGTCCTTTAACTCTGTTTCAAAGCTGTACACTGCATCATCTTCTCCGACAAAACTGGTAGTGAAAATAGTTCCTCTTTCGAACAGGCTCGTTCTTCCCGTTATCTGATGAACCGGATAATCCACGAATAAAAAACTCCCTTGTTGCTCTACTACTTTACAACGATAGCGCTCTATTCCCTCATTGTTTTCTATTTCCAAGGTGAGCGGTGTGCCGATTTTTATCAAAGGTTCCGCCTCTCTCTATCTTTTTTTAGCATTTTTATTATCTCAAAAAACAAGGAAAAGGGAAAGGCGTAAAATCCCTTCCCTAAACCGCATCTTCAAATTTTTCTTCTGCACCTTTTAATTTTTCCACTTTTTCTTCTGCTCCATTTTCGGCGTTAATGAAAATCCGGTACGTATCATTTCCTAAAACGCCTAAAAACTCATGGGTGAGCACTTCTTCGCCAGAATCATTTTCGATAACCGCAAGTCTATGTTCTTGAATATCGACATTTTGGTTTACTTTTTCTTTCGCTTCTTCTTCTGAAAGTTCAGGCTTCGGTAAATCCCGCTCCTGGTGATTCATGAAATAATCGCGGGAGGTGAATCCAAGTAAATCTCCGTTATCGAGCGCCACCTTCACTTGAACAGAATCAGGATACATTCGAATATCATCTTGAGAATACAAGAAATTGTACACTCCAACACTGTCATATTGGCTGCTTTGGAAAAGCTCCATATTGTCCAATCCCATATTTTTTAGATATTTTTCAGCTTTGTTCATTCCTTCATTGAGACTGATTCCAGGCTCTTTAACTTCTCGGTTGATAATCAAGGACAACGGATGACCACCTTTTATGGACATATCCATATACCCATCTCTTCCGTCTTTATGAAAAGAAGCACTGTAAGTAGCTATTTCCGCTCCGTCTCCTGATTTCGTTATTCTGATATCCCCTGGATCTTCGACTTCGAACATTCGCTGCGCTCTTTCCGTAGCCTGTTGTTCATTAATATTTTGGCCATTCAGGGACTGATATTCATGTTTCTTTTTTGAAGTTCCGGTCATGCTGACACCCATGTTCCCTTCCGAATAGCCTTCTACTGTCTTTTCCACTGTTTCAAATCCGTCTATTATCGTATTGTCCGCCTGTTGATCATTTGTAGCCAATGCTAGCTGTACATCCATCCAACGCAGATTGTTTTCCAACACCAGGTGCTGAACATTACGCAGTTCATCACGTATTTCTCCGGATGTTTCATAAAGTGATTCAAGGTTTTTTGTTTCTTCATCAGACAGCGGATCCTTTTCCAAGTCCCTGATTGCTGTATTATAACTAAAATCGCCGATATCGGACAAAAACTCTTCCGTTTTATTGAATGGGAGCAAAGCCAACGGAAGCTGACCAACGTCATTATGCGCCTCCGATGTAAGCCTCCATATGTCTGCCAACTGCGGTGATAAACGTTCCCTCGTATTCATTGCCAGGGTAGTACCAATTTGGTCATGCAGCAAGTCCATGTGGTAGGACAAATCATGGAATGACCGTTGGTAAGTGTTTTCAGCCTGAACGAGAATAGCATTTTTCTCCTGGTGTTCCTGATACCCCCAAATCCCTGTAGCTCCTACAGCCAAAGCCAAAACTGCAACTAAAATCCATCTAATCATTTTGTGCGCCACCTTTCTTACAAACAAAATATATGCTTGCCGATTTGTTTGATTTGCGGTCTTGACCAAATCCAGCCGGATGTAGCTGTATTCGGATTAAAGTAATAAGTTGCCTCGCCAGTAGGATCCCAGCCGTTGATAGCATCAAGCACAGCTTTTTCAGCAGATTCATTCGGCGTCAGCCAAATTTGTCCATCTGCCACAGCTGTAAAGGCACGCGGCTCGAAAATCACCCCGGACACCGTATTGGGGAAGGTCGGGCTCTCGACTCGATTGAGAATAACTGCCGCTACTGCAACCTTTCCTTCATATGGTTCCCCGCGTGCTTCCCCATGAACAGCATTCGCCATCAAACGGATGTCGTTTTGGGAAAATCCTCCGGGTACATTGACGGCTGTCGGCTCAGCGGTTGTACCCTGTTGGTTGTTACCGCCTTGGTTTCCTTTATTCCGTGCCTGTTGGTTGCCATCTTGTTTGACTTGTTGCTCTTTCGGAGTTCCCCCATAGTGGGTGAATTTTTTTCCTTTTCTGATTTGTTCTTGAACATATCCTTTATCATATTCACTTGCTTTCTCAAGCTTTTGCTTTGTCTTCGAACCGGCCAAACCGTCAATTTCCAGACCAAATTCATACTGGAAGTTTCGGAGCGCCCAATAAGTGCCCCATCCGAATACACCATCTATTTTTCCGTTATAAAAACCTAGATATTGCAGTCTCGCCTGTAATTCAATTACATCTTCTCCGGATGCTCCATGTTGGATCACTTGAGGGCTGAACGCCTGGACAGAACGTATTCCGTCAGCTGCCGGTATTCCAGCCATCAAAGCAAACACAAAAAACAAGAGAATAACTGTTCTTTTGAACCGCATACCATTTCCTCCTAAGCGTATCAAAGTCTTCGTTGTTGCCTTATTTTTTGAAAGCATGCTATTTTTATACATAGCAAGCTACAGAAATAGACAGCTTACTATTCCAACAAAAAAGCTACCCATGTATTGGACAAGGATAGCTTAAATTCATAGCTTATTGTATTTGTGACTTTTTCTCTGGGAGGACTATCACGTTTTTTAATGCATGTTGGTTGGCCAGCTTCACTTTCCGTAAAGCAAACGCCCATAGAAGAATCATAAAAGGAGTCAAGACATAGATCCAGGAAGGTACCGTTTCTAAAATGAAATCATACAAGCCATGCAGAGATACAGGAATCAACAAAGCAGACAAATGAGCGCTTTTAATCTTTTTCGTCAAACATTTGGCTCTCCCGAGATAATAGCCCATTATAACGCCGAACAAAGCGTGGGAAGACACAGGAAATAACGCTCTGCCGAAAGCATATTCAACGCCATGGGCAAGCAAGTAAAGTAAGTTTTCGACTGTGGCAAAGCCCAGGCTGATGGCAACACCATAAATAATTCCATCATAAAGAGAGTCAAAATCTGTATATTTATAAACTGTATAAAGGAAAATGAACCATTTAAAAAATTCTTCCATTAAACCGGTCAATAAAAAAGATCGAATCAGCGGCGCCTGCCCGATCCCCTCCTCCGCAAAAGCATACTGGATAAACATTAACGGAAACACTAAAAGAGCCCCGTACATAAACGTCCGGAACACGGTAGTCAAGGGTTCAGAATAAAATCTGTCTTTTAAATAAAAAAAGGACATTAGCGCCAGTGTCGGTGCAATCCCTGCAGATAGGACAGCAAACATATCGACACCCTCTTTCAATCTAATATGATTCATCGTATCATGAAGTTGGCGCAAATTAAATAGTCATAAAAAAAGTAGGTGGAAAAACTTGAAAAAAATTCTTATCATCCATACGGGCGGTACCATCTCCATGAAAGAGGATAAAAATAGCGGCACTGTTACTACTTCCAACGAACACCCACTATCAAACACCGTGTCTTTGTTTGATCATGATGCCCATATCGAAGAAGATTTTTTATTTAACTTGCCTTCTCCTCATATTACACCTGCCCATATGCTTGAATTGGGAAGACGCATTCATGACAAGCTCGCTGCAGGTAAATTTGACGGGATTGTCGTGACTCATGGAACCGACACTTTGGAAGAAACAGCTTACTTTCTCGATTTATTTTTGCAAACGAGAAAGCCAGTCGTTGTCACAGGAGCTATGCGTTCCAGCAACGAAATCGGCTCTGATGGTTTATACAATTTAATTAGTTCGATACGGGTCGCCAATACGGATGAAGCACAGGATAAAGGTGTACTCGTTGTAATGAATGATGAAATACACACAGCTAAAAATGTCACCAAAACATCGACCAGCAACATAGCAACCTTTCAAAGTCCTCAGTACGGACCGATTGGAATTATTACAAAACAGGAAATTCTGTTCCACCAAAAGCTGATATCTTATGAATCCTATCCTATTCAGCAGTTAACCAAAAATGTTGCGTTAGTTAAAGTATATGCAGGGATGGAAGGTAGTCTTATCAGAGCAATCCACAGCACAGGTATTTCCGGACTGGTTATTGAGGCACTGGGACAAGGAAATGTTCCGAACGGAATCATTCCAGCCCTTCAAGAAATTATGGATGACGACATTCCGATTATCCTTGTATCCCGATGCTACCAGGGAATTGTCCAGGCTACCTATGTGTATGAAGGAGGCGGAAGACAATTAAGAGATATGGGTATTATTTTCGCAAATGGTCTTACCGGGCCCAAAGCGCGAATCAAATTGATGGTAGCACTCGAATTGACGAATAATTTGACAGAGCTTGCTCCGATGTTTGAGTAACCATATATACTTCCAACTCGACACTTCAGGACTGGGGTCAGCGAAGAAGTTTTAGAATGTCCTCAATTCATAAAAGATTTCCTTTCCGCTCATGAAAAAAGCTGCAGGTAACACCGAGGCCACTGAAAAAGTCCTTTTAATCTAAAGTGGCTGTCAACGCTCGTTGTTGATTCCGCGAATCGCTTGTCGGTGGATGCTTGCCGCGAGCACGGCCTCAGCTAACTTGGTCAAGAAGATTCACTTGACCAAGTGGATCTTCGGCTCGCGCTGTTCCCGCAGGCGTTACCACCGCTCGCTCATCGCGGAATTACCAAGGGCCAATCTAAAAAGAGTTGGTTTTCTTTGATTTAAAAAAGAAAACCAACTCTTTTTTCTTGTACTGTTATAAACCTGGTGCCAAAACCAAGAGTTATTCGTTCCGAAGAACATATCGATCAACTCACCTTTCAAAACAGTGATACCTTAAAGAAAGAGAGAAGGAACGATATAAGATTGAAGCTAAAAATAGCGAATTGAAGCATAGACACAGATATGAAGTCGCCTCACCTTAGGGTCTCGAAGGCATGAGCATTCAAAGTTCGATGACGATTTTCACGGCAAACGTAAAACGAATCGTTAAACTAATGAAGGAATAGAGGGCACAAACCTCTAAAAATTAGACGAAAAGCGGTCCGTGTGGAAATTAATTTCCGCACGGACCGCTTTTTTTAAATTCTACCTATCATAAAACTTCAGTTTTTCAGTGGCCACTGTAACACCTGCAGCTTTTCTTTTGGTTATTTATGTTTCGCCATAATAGATGCGGCGATCAGTCCGCCATGGAATCTTCCATTTTCTATAAAGACTTTGTTATTGTTATACCCTGCGGCAATGACGCCGGCTATATAGATATTTGGAACGTTCGTTTCCATCGTTTCTGAATCATGAACAGGTTCACCTGTTTCCGGATTGATGTCGATTCCCATTCCCCGAAGAAATTCATTGTCTGGCTGATAGCCTGTCATGGCAAAAACATAATCGTTTTTAATGATTTTTTTCTTGCCCTCTACATGATAATGAACCTCATCCTCGGTGATACGGTCTACCTCCGCATTAAATTCCATTTTGACGATTTCTTTCCGAACCAGTGAGGCAAACTCAGGCAAAATCCATGGTTTAATACTCGGAGAATACTCCATGCCTCGATAAATGACGGTAATATTGGCTCCAGCTTTATGTAGTTCCAAGGCAGCATCCACAGCTGAATTCTTCCCACCGATGATGACAACATCCTGCCCAAAGTAAGGATGGGCTTCCTTGAAATAATGCATCACCTTCGGAAGTTCTTCACCCGGAACCCCCATATAGCGCGGCTGGTCATAATAACCGGTTGCTACTATAACGTGTTCCGCCTCATAAGCCTGTTCTTTTCCCTTATCGGTTTTCGTTCGGATTTGGAAAAAATCCTTCTTTTTTATAACTTTTACTACCCTTTCAAAACGATTTATCCGGAGGTTTCTTCTTTCAGCGACTGTCCGGTAGTAAGCAAGCGCTTGATTACGCACTGGTTTTTTCTTTTCTGTTATGAAGGGAATGTCTCCAATTTCCAACCGGTCGCTGGAACTGAAAAACGTTTGATGGGTGGGATAACGATAAATGGAATTTACGACGTTTCCTTTTTCTATCAACAACGGATCTATCCCCCGTTTTTTCAATTCCAATGCGGCAGACATTCCACAAGGTCCTGCTCCGATTATAATCGTATTTTCTTTTTGCATCTCTTACACTCCTTTTGCCATACAAAAAAACCGTCTTCCCCCTCAAACAGCGTTAGCGTTATAGAAAGGAAAACAGAAACGGCACTTATCACAAGTGTGCTGATAAGTACCGCCCTTCAATCAAATCCAGCCTCTAAACCTTGCTGCCTCTGCCATTTTTCGGACGCCGACCATATAGGCGGCCAGGCGCATGTCTATTTTCCTGGTCTCTGCCGTATTATAGACATTGTTAAAGCCTTTAACCATGACCTTATATAACTTTTCTTCTATCTCTTCTTCCGTCCAATAGTAGCCCTGATTGTTCTGTACCCATTCAAAGTAAGAAACCGTGACTCCTCCTGCAGAAGCTAAAACATCCGGAACTAGTAAGATCCCACGCTCTGACAAAATCCGGGTAGCTTCAAGTGTTGTCGGCCCGTTAGCTGCTTCTACGATAATGGAAGCATTGATTTTATCGGCATTTTCTTCCGTTATTTGGTTTTCTACAGCGGCGGGAACTAAAATATCGCAATCCAATTCCAATAATTCTTCATTTGAAATCGTGTCTTCAAACAGCTTGGTCACCGTACCAAAACTGTCTCTTCTATCCAACAAATAATCGATATCCAGACCATCCGGATCATGGAGACCACCATATGCATCAGATATTCCAACAATTTTTGCTCCTTGATCGTTTAAGAATTTCGCTAAGAAACTCCCTGCATTGCCAAATCCCTGAATTACCACTCTTGAACCCTTTACCGAAATGCCTTTTTTCTTCACTGCTTCATCAATACAAATGGTAACACCTTTTGCGGTCGCGGACTCACGCCCGTGCGAACCGCCGAGTACAATCGGTTTCCCCGTAATAAATCCTGGATTATTGAATTCGTCGATTCGGCTGTATTCATCCATCATCCAAGCCATGATTTGTGGATTAGTGAATACATCTGGCGCCGGTATGTCCTTCGTCGGCCCGACGATTTGACTGATCGCCCGTACATATCCCCGGCTCAAACCTTCCAACTCTCTGAAGGACATTTCACGCGGATCACAGACAATACCGCCTTTCCCTCCACCATAAGGCAAATCGACAATACCAGCTTTCAAACTCATCCATATCGACAATGCTTTTACTTCTTTTTCTGTTACATCGGGGTGAAACCTTACCCCGCCTTTCGTTGGTCCTACTGCATCATTGTGCTGAGCTCGGTATCCTGTAAATATCTTAATGGAATCATCGTCCATGCGTACAGGTATCCGGACAGTCATCATCCTCACCGGTTCTTTTAGTAAATCAAAGACTTCTTCTGGATAGCCCAGTTTATCGAGTGCTGTTTGTACCACGGTTTGGGTTGATTTTAATACGTCCAGTTTGTCTTCATTTTGTTCGTTTGGAGAATCTGATGCTTTATCGGCTACCATGAACTTACCTCCCAATCATATTCAGTTCATCATTTTAGAGTTTTCGCAATTTCTTTCAGACAATAGTATACACGCTAGGTGTCAATATGCAATACGTAATCATCATTTGATAAATAAATAATTTCTATTGCTTGTTTTTCAGTGAAAGCGTTACAAAACGTTCAACCATTTGCTCATAGGACAATCCTATTACGCGTGCCGCATCCGGAAACAGGCTGGTCGGTGTCATCCCGGGTAATGTATTCACTTCTAACACAACCGGCCTGTTTGCTTCGGTAACAATAAAGTCAACCCTTGAATACACATCACAGCCCAACAATTGATGGGCACGAACAGCGATTGATTGCATTTCTTCTGTTAATGAATCACTAATATGTGCGGGTACGATATGTTCACTGCCGCCAGGTTTATATTTGGAATCGAAATCATAATAGTCATTTTTTGGGATGATTTCGATAACTGGCAGTGCCTCTTCCTCACCTTGCGCTCCGATAACAGCTACAGTGAATTCACGTCCGGAAACAAACTCTTCCACAAGCAGCGTATCATCACTCTGGACAGCATTTTTTACTGCTTCAGGTAATTGTTCTTCATTCTTGACAATCGTCAACCCGAGTGTAGAACCTTCCTGGTTCGGTTTTACCACGTATGGCGGTGTGAATTGCTCCTGAATCAAATTCATGATTTCCTGGTGAGTATGTCTCTTTGTTGGAATGGCTATACCTTTAGCGACCGGCAATTGGTTTTTTTCAAAAATCTGCTTTGCCTTTGCCTTATCCATTGCTAACGCAGAAGCAAGTACTCCTGATCCTACGTAAGGGATATTCCGTATATCCAGTAACCCTTGAATTCTTCCATCCTCGCCATATTTCCCATGAAGCCCTATAAACACAAGGTCTGCTTCTAGCTTCATCAGCTCGTCAAGCCGTTCCGGATGGAAATCGATTCCTGTAACTTCATGGCCGTTTTTTTTCAGCGCTTGTATAATTCCCTTTCCTGTTGAAAGGGAAACTTCTCTCTCTCCTGATGTTCCTCCATAAAGGACTGCTATTTTCAATCCATTCACTCCCTAAACCGATGCTCCGTGTTGTTTTTTTCTTATAACGCTATTTTTATAACTACGTACCTTATAGTAACATGTTCCCATTCCTTCATCTACAAAAACAAATAAGGATTAGACCATAAGGAAAACTCGCCGTTGGGCGAGCCTTTAAAGACAGAGTTGCGGCTGTAGTTTATTTTATTCATCCATCCATTTCATCATTGAAGAAAAGGAGCTGGTATCTGATTGCCCAACTCCTTTTCCACTGATTTATCATTTTGAAAAAAACTTATTTACTTGTTCAGCAGCGTTCCCGGAGAAAATCTGCTTGCCATACTCTTTCAACTTATGAGATGTAACGATACTTGGAGAAGAAAATTCTGACATGATGGCAATCACATGCTCGCGGTTTTGTCCATCAATCTCTTCATCCGCAACTTGCATATAATAAAAACCATCCATATGGTATACCGTTCCTCCATTTATACCCAAGTCCGCAAGATGAGAGCATACTTGAATAACATGTTCAAAATCAGTAAATGCAAAAATCAGTTCCCTGCTTTCATCTAAGGTTACTTTCATTTCTACATATTCATCATCGTCTTCCTCATCATCCATCCAATGGTTATTCTGAGTCACTATGACCAGCATCCCTTGAGCTTGCATAAGATGAACCTGGACAAGCAGCATTCCTTCCAACTCAATCCCCAGCTCATCACTGGCTTCATACATCATGTCATGAAACAGTTGATGTACTCTCGGCAGATCATGCCATAAATCTTCCTTTGTCAGACCCCTCTCAATCAGGTCATCGAAGGTTAAAAAAATCTTAAATTGGTTGGTCGATAATCGTTCTAAACGCATTCACTTATCCCCCCTTGAATGCCCCATCTAATTATATATTATATGAGGAAATCGGATTGATGGTACCTAGACAGTAACACAGATAATGCCTGCAGAAAACTGTTTAACTTCCTATGAAAGTAACCACATGACATTCAGACGTCGTCCCCAGCCTGAATGGCAAACTAGTGTACCCATAACCCTCGCTGACCAGGACAGGTGTGTCATGGATTGTTTTCATTCCGCCGCGAGTATAGGGACCTAGCCCAAAAATACGAATTTGACCGCCATGTGTATGTCCGCTTAAAACAAAGTCAACTTCATGGGCAAGGTTCTCGCCCATATCTTCGAATACACTTGGCCGATGGCTCAGGACTATTACCGGCATTTCTTCTTCAGGCTTTTCCAACAATTCAATGACAGGGGAACTGTTGTCCGGGTCATCGAAACCAATAAGGCAGAGCCGCTGTTGATCGGCAAACGTCACCATTTTCGACTCGTTTTTCAAACCGATTACCCCTTCTGTTTCCAGCAGTGCTTCCAATTCGCGGCGATCTAATTCATAGTCATTGTTTCCCCATACGAAATAAATGGGTGCATGCAGTTTGCGGAGCCGCAAAAGGTTTTGTTTGATTTTGTTCAGAGAAACCTTGCGTTCTGCCAAGTCTCCACCAATAAGCACCAGATCTACCTTTTCATCGACTGCCGACAGAGTTGCTTCCTGGATTGTTCTCCGATGTATATCGGATATAAAAAATAACCGAACCTCTTCCTTCACCATCTTGGAAGAGGATACTGGAATTTTATGATGGCGAAGGTGATCATGATGTGCCAGATAGACCATCCTGCCTAATAAAATCAACCCGCTTATAAAAATTATTGCAAAGATTATAAAAATCAATCTGTTTCTCCTTTATCCTTCCTTCTCGTACTCTTTCTTTTGGCTCTATACTTCCTTAATATCCAATACGCGGAATCCTGATTTTTCAAGTTTGCTGGATAATTTGTCGATATTGTCTGTTTTTTCCACTTTCAGGACAATTCTTCTGGCTAACTTGTCAGTTTCATCAAAGGTCGTTACTGATATTACATTCGTATGGTTTTGTTTGATAATATCAGCCAGTCGTGATAAGCGGCCTGTCGATTCCTCGGAAGTAAATGCAATCCTAATCCCGTGCTTCTTCAACCCAAAGGCACTTTCGAATTGTTCGATCATATCGAAGCGGGTTACAATGCCGAGAAATTTTTTATCCGGTCCGACTACAGCCAATATGGGATAACCTTTGAAAGTTGTCAACGTTCTTTCAAAAACCGCTTCTTCATCAATGTATAAATCTCCGTGTGACGCTACATCCCCTACAAGTGTTCCACTTAGAAATTCATCCCGTGATTGCCCGCTTTCGAAAAAAGCCTGATAAATATCCTGCTTCGAAATCATCCCTTTGAAGATGGAATCATCCACCACCGGCATTGCTTCAATATCTTTTGTTTCCAACTGATTTATAGTAGCTTTTAGTGTATCCTTTTCTGACGCGATGATACACTGATAGCTTGGTTTTAATATGCTTTTCACAAACAATTCGATCACCCTCCTACTAAAGATATTATATATTTATTTCTACATCCGCTATTCCATTCCCTGCTTGCGTATTAATTAACATGTTCACAGCGGAATAAGACAAATCGTCCGGTTCATACAATGATACATATCTTTGCGCCTATGCGAGAAAGGAGTTAGCCATGTTCAGCCAGCGGAAATTTTACAAAGCCTATGTAAGTCCCTCTGACCCTTGTTGCCCAATCGAAGTCAAGAGTTATGAGACGCCGCCTCAATTATATATCGGTTTCCAGCCGCCCGGACTTCCGCAGTACCCAACAGTAAAAGAAGCTCTGTACCGAGGAACTTTGTGGCCAGCATTATTCAGTCCTTATGAATCTCCTTATAAAAGGGGGGAGACAGATGAATGAACCGCTGACAAGCGCCTATTATGAACTATTAGAAGAAATCCAGGCAGTCGATTTCGTATTATGTGAATTGACGTTATATTTAGATACTCATCCATGGGATGAAGAAGCGGTCAGGCAGTTCAACCATCACTCCAAGCAAAGCCGCCAGTTAAAAAAACAATATGAAAAGCAATATGGTCCATTGTTTCAATACGGCATGAGTTATTCAGATTACCCTTGGAATTGGAAGGATGCACCCTGGCCATGGCAAGTATGATGAAAGGGGCAGTGTGTATGCAGACTGCCCCTTCCTTATACCGTTCAGCAGCTTGTTTATATGGCACAACAGTCAGGAAAGGAAGATGATGCATGTGGTACTATGAGAAAAAACTTCAATATCCGGTGCGTGTCAGAGAGTGCAATCCGCGTTTGGCAAAATTTTTGATAGAACAATACGGAGGTGCTGATGGGGAACTGGCAGCTGCCCTGCGGTATTTGAATCAGCGCTATTCGATTCCCGACAAAGTGATCGGGTTGTTGACCGACATCGGAACAGAAGAATTCGCCCATTTGGAAATGATCGCAACGATGGTTTACAAATTGACTAAAGATGCGACCCCGGAACAAATGAAACAGGCTGGTTTAGGTGACCATTACGCCAACCATGACAATGCTTTGTTTTATGAGAACGCGTCGGGCACTCCTTGGACTGCAACGTACATACAGGCCAAAGGAGATCCGATTGCTGATATATATGAAGATATAGCCGCGGAAGAAAAAGCAAGGGCAACCTATCAATGGATCATCAACATGTCAGATGATCCGGAATTGAATGACGGACTGAAATATTTAAGAGAGAGGGAGGTTGTCCATTCCCAGCGATTCCGTGAGGCAGTGGAAATACTGAAGGAAGAAAGGGACAAGAAGGTATTCTTCTGACCTATGCGGTAACTGTTCGAAAGCTGATTCCCGCAAGAGGAGTACCCACCTTAAATAATATATTCCGGAAAGCCTTCTTAAGGTACAGCGCAACTCTTCTCCGGCAAGCATATATTGGGGAGCTTTATTAAAACCTGGTATAGCTTAACAATATGACAATACCGTAGAAAGCAACCTCCTACATTCCCCCTTCTCCTGTAACCCGCAACACTTATTACTGCTCCCTGGCTGTCCTACGGTTATGAATGGTAAATACTATTATAAAGAGCCTGGTGAAAGCCGGCTCTCTATTTACTTTTCATGCCTTTTGATATTGATTTGTTCCCATCCGGGAAGAATGTTGTCAAACCCTTGTCCATCATCAAGATTGAACAGCTGGTCGCCCCATAATTGAAAGGACGCGATAACAGCGACAATCAAGAGAAAAAGAATTACGAGTAACCGTATAAGCGGCAAGCTGAGCTTCCACTTTATTCTTGTTTTTTTGCTTTGATGTACTTCTTTGCGAGGGGGAAGATTCAATACATTGACTTCTTCCTGTTCAAAATGATCCTTCATTTCCTCTCCGCTATCCGTATTTTCATCCATCTCCTCTACCAAATCACGTAGCTGGCTTGCTTGATCCTTGCTGCTTTCCTCTTCCATCCTTCAACCCCCTCTCTTGGTGCCGTTTCTCATGATTAAAACACCTAGGATAAAATCCACAACAAAATGAGCTGTCATTGTAACCAATAAATTATTCGTCAGTTCGTACATCCAACCTAAATAAAAACTGATCATTACAACGCCCAGCAATAAAACCGGTTTCGTTAAATACCTTACATGTACGAGTGCAAAAATCGCGCTGGCGGTTAGATAGCCTAGTTCCGTCTGCAATACACCTCGGAACAAAGCTTCCTCCGAAAAGGCTACAAGGAGCGATATCCCCATTACTTCCTTGAAGCTGCAGTTGGTAAACAGCTTCTCATTCAGCCCGCCGTCATCAAAAGCTTTCTTCGGAAACCATTTCATTAACAGTAAATCGATCAGGACAATAAGCAATCCAGGGATTAATCCGTATAAAAGGATGTCTCTTGGATTCCAGGTAATCATTTCCGTCCACTGGCGCATGGAAGAAAAGAGCCAAAAACTGATACCGAAAGCAATAAGTAAAATAAATAGTTGTGATAGATATAGTTGCTTCTTCAATTGACTACCGGTAAGCTGGCGTACAGCTTCAGCCTGACTTAATCTTTTCATCGCCTTCTCCTTGCAGCATCAAACTGCTAAACGCCTGTCTCCAATCAAAGGATTCGTGTTGATCAACATTTTTTGTGACAGGCGTCCATTCAGAAATTTTAAAATCGCATCTATCACAGCAATGATATGTCGGCTGCTTAATGCTATCCTGGAATGGAGCAAACAACGTTCTCCTCCTGCAATCCCCTTGTTCAGCCCACCATAGCAATTCATTGACTTTGGAAACCTTATATTTGATTCTTTCAACTGCCACCCGGTTAATCTTTTCCGGGATTTTCCTCCAATTCGAGGTGGGTAGCATGCGATTATTTTCCATCATACCATGCTTCTCCAAATGATATTGGATGAATCGCCATTGTGTTTCCGTTATCTGTACGTTTTCCATCAAAATCTCTTGATCAGGCACTTCAAAATTACCCTGGTTCATCCTTGCTTTTAAAAAATAGATCAACCTGTCGATATCTTCACTGCCAGGCAGTTCAGATTGGATAAGCTTCCTAGGCAGGATATCATCATTTGGTGCCAGCAAAACGAGACTCACACTGGACAAACCATCCCTTCCCGCTCTCCCAACTTCTTGAATGAATGACTCGACTTGCGTTGGTAAATGAAAGTGTATAACGAGCCGGATATTTTGTTTGTTGATTCCCATCCCAAAAGCACTTGTACAGCAAATCACATCCAATTGATCATGCATGAATTGCTGCTGGATCAAAATACGGTCAGATTGTTCCATTCCGCCATGGTAAAAGGCAATGTTTAAATCCGGAAGTGCCGTAGACAGATCGGCTGCAGCCTTTTCTGTCCAATTTCGGCTAGAGAAGTAAACCATGGTCGGAACTGGCTTTGCCTTTAACAAGTCGGAAATCCGCTTGATTTTTTCTTCAGGATTATCCAGCTTCTCTACTTGGAAAGCGATGTTTTCTCGATCCATTTGATGAACATGTCGAACTATGTTTGGCAGGTTCAACTGAAAGGCTATGTCCTTTTGCACTTCAGGTGTTGCTGTGGCGCTCAATGCAAGGACTGGTGGACGATTTAACGACTCTATTGTTTGTCCCAATTTCAAATAATCCGGTCTAAACTCATGGCCCCACTGGGAGATGCAATGTGCTTCATCCACTACAAACAAGGATATCTGCAGTTTGGAAAGTTTTTTGATAAATCCTTTATTTTGCAGCATTTCCGGCGAAGCATATATCAATTTATAATCAGTCAAATTTCGGTAAGCAGTTTGCTTCTTTTGTAAACTTAAAAAACTATTGAATGCAATGACATCCTTATATCCAGCTGCTGCCAATTGCTTTTCCTGGTCCATCATCAAAGAAATCAATGGTGAAATGACCAGCACTGATCCTGGCAGCAATCGGGCGGGCAGCTGATAACAAACCGATTTTCCTGAACCAGTCGGCAGGATACCGAGCACATCCTTTCCAAACAGGACATCTTCGATAATCTCTCGCTGCCCCTCCCGGAAAGAACGATGGCCAAAATATTTTTTCAACGCACTAGTAAGCTTATCCGTCATGTTTCCACTCCTTTTGCCAACCTTCCCGATATATAGCCAAAACCAGCCGTATTTGCAAATACGTGTATCGATCATTCAATGCTTGTTTGATATGTTTTAATTTCCTTGAGGATAATCGTTCCATTTGTCCGGTAATTTCCCTTACCGCTTCCGGAGATACATAGTTGTCTAAAGGAAATTGCGGATTCGCATAGGCTATTTCAATTAAGTGGTCATGTACTGTACTCTCTTTTAACCTTCTTATTCGGCAAATCTCCTTGACATCCATACCCTGTTTAAGCAGTTCGTTCGTTTTACGCGCTGAATCCGTCAAGAAGACCTCTCGAACCAGTCCTCTGGCAAAAGTAGCCAAAACAGGTGTCGGAATATTTTCATCCGTTACATAGTTTAGCAGCCGATGTAATATCCATTGGTACACTACTAAAAACTCATACTTATCCATTTCATAAGAAGCCGCAAGCTGGACCTTGCTCAGACCAATATGAGAGAAACCGCTCAATCTCTTCACAAATATTTCGGCATATTGCTCCGGCAACCGGTTCAGGTAAACGAGGAGTTCGCCATATAACTGATTCAATATTTCCTCAAGCCGATGTCTGTTTGCAGCATAATATTTTTTCAACCAGTGCAAAACTTCCTGATTATCAGTAACAGGGATGAATCGATGATTGCCGCTTACGATATTCGTGGCTGTTTGAATGAACAAGGAAAGTCTTTCATAAAAGATATCGGAAACACGGTCATAAACAAGGCCATGAAAATGGTCTAAATTCCCCGACTTTACTCTACTTTTCAAAAAGGACCTTCCGGCTTCCGTAACAGTTACAAAATCTCCTGTCTGATGAACATATTGTTTGCTGACCAACTTTGCAATTTTCTCGTCAAACGCCTGTTTTTCCATTCCTTTTGCCAAGCCAAAGTAGCCGGTTAAATGATAGATATGGGCATCCTGCAATGTTTGAGAGGATCGTTTTCCGACCAACAGATGATATACCGCTGCACTGCTCCGCTCTTGATTCAATTTTGAAAGGCTGTCTAAAATTATTTCCGTCAACATGGCCGTATACCCTTTCTATTTAGCTGGCTTTACGATTGCAGTAAAGTAGAAACCGCAATACAATAGTGAATAGTGATTGCATGATTCACTCGAAGCGCAATAATTTTTAGGAGGAACTCTTCATGGCGAAGTTTACTATTGTCGATCCGGAAACGTGCATCGCTTGCGGAGCTTGTGGAGCGGCTGCCCCAAATATTTTTGATTATGATGATGAAGGCATTGCTTTTTCCTTACTCGATCATAACAAGGGAAACAAACCAGTACCCGCCCAGCTCGAAGAAGATCTGGAAGATGCCCATGAGGGCTGTCCTACGGAGTCTATCAAGGTAGCAGAACAACCATTCCATGGAGACCCAGATCACTTTATATAAATTTTTCAAAAGAGATGCAATTGCATCTCTTTTTTGGGTTTCGAAAATATGGTTTATTCGTTTATATTTTACCGGAAACCAATGGATTCACTTGACCCAGCTTGGCAATGGCAGCCTCTTTATCTGTCGAACTATACCATCGCTGCTTGTCCTGGTCGATAATACGGTAATGCTGACTTATGACATTTTGCTGAAGAATATAACCGTTGTTCTCCGAAAGATCACTCCACCACACCGTTTCCTCTGTGTGCTTTTCCATAGGCCCTTCTACCGAAGTGTGGGCGATGGTTTCAATAACTTCCAGCACATCTCCGCCCAACAAGTTCCGGATGACTTCACTGTTACGGAATAAAGCACAAATAGCTACTGTGGTAGTCCAATTGGCGATGGTTCTCCCCTTTTCGATTTGAACCAATGTTTTTTTGGAGATTCCGAGAATGGAAGCCATCCGATCCTGCGTATAATTTTGTTCCACTCTGACTAACTTGATTTTACTTGAAATTTGGTTGCTCAGTATCTTTTTGTCCATTTACTTTACCGTCCTGTTGCTCAATTTTCTTATGTAAGGATGAATCTCTTTTACATTCTAACATGTTATCTGCTTTCTTTCCTTAATAAAAATTGATATAATATGTTACCGAAGCTGATTACATAGTTGTTTATCATTAACTTTTGGCAGGTGAAGGTTTTCAGCTGTTCCTGTCAAGCAAACAAGGAGGCAAAAATAATGGCAGATAATAAAGTGATTGATGTATTTGTCGAAATCCCTACAGGAAATCAGAACAAATACGAATACGATAAGGAAAAAGGTGTATTCAAACTGGATAGAGTGCTTTTTTCTCCGCAATTTTATCCGGCAGAATACGGTTATATTGATGAAACTTTAGCTTTGGATGGGGATCCATTGGATGCTTTGGTGTTAGTAACGAACCCGACTTTCCCTGGCTGTGTCATCGAGTCTCGGGTTATTGGCTTTTTGAATATGATCGATAGCGGCGAAGAAGACCAGAAGCTGCTTGCAGTGCCAGTGGAAGATCCTCGTTTTAAAGATGTTTACAGCTTGGAAGATGTTCCTTCCCATAAGCTGGATGAGATTTCTCATTTCTTTAAGACTTACAAAGACTTGCAAAACAAAAAGACAGAAATCGGTGAATGGGAAGGCGTAGAAGCCGCCAATAAACTGATCGAAGATTGTGTGGCAAGATACAAGGAACAAAGCAAATAATATTAAATTAAAGGCTGCCTTTAGTCATTCCATTACACAAAGGCAGCCTTTTTCATTTAAGCCGTACTCTCTAGACCTTTCTGTTGTGATGCTAAATAACTCCTTTCTTAACTAAAGAAGCCGTTAAAAGTTTTAGTTGGTTCACAAGAATCGCTTGTCGGTGGATGCTTGCCGCGGGCACGGCCTCAGTTAACTTTGTCAAGAATAGCACTTGACCAAGTGGATCTTCGGCTCGCGCTGTTCCCGCAGGCGTCATCACCGAACGCTAATGTGGAATTAGCAGCTGCCAAATATACAAAAAAGTCACTCTCTTTTCTGTAGTATGGAAGCTTTATGATAGTATGCGGTTAAAAGGCTCTATATTTTTATAAAAGGTAGCAGAGGAAATAGGCGAGACTCCTGCGGAAAAACGGGCGACCGAGACCCCGCAGTGGGTTACGCGAGGAGGCTCGGACGTTCGTCCACGGAAAGCGAGTTTATTTCCCTCTGCGGCCAGTGTAAAATCGTTCTATTTTTTATATTTTTGTTAGGAGAGCAGGCTGATACTGTAACGGCTGTTATTGCAAATGGATTCCATCTGGAACTTTCAGTGGCTTATCCAATTGATCATATGGTCCTACGCGGTTCATTCCAGTGTTAAATTCAATTCTTTTGTAGCCGAAGCTTTTAGCAGTCATCATCATCGCTTCCATCATATCTAACGTTTTCTGATTGTTTCCAATCGCGCCATTAAGGTCGACTAACACATTTTCGTCCATAGTCTGAACCTGAAATTTAACATCTTCAGGTATTGCTGCCTTCAAATTATAGTCAGGCTCTTCTTTTCGCATTTCCAAAAAAGCAGCTTCCATATCCTCCTTAATGGTCACTGGTACAGCCGCTAAAAATTCCGGTGCATCATCCTGCGGTTGATAAAGCTTATAAACATAGTTCCCTGGTTCTTTTAACGGAATCTTATCTACGACTTCCCCTTTTGTTTCTACAGGAATCCCTGTTTTTCCATTTCTCTTCAGCTTAACTTGATTGATTTTATGCGGCAAAAACAATCTGGATAAGACTACACCCAAATTTCCGGTAAATCTTTCATCCTCAAAAGAATAGTCTTCTGGAAAATTCACAATTGCGGCTCCATCACTCTTGTCTACTTGAAATGTTGCTCCTTCCAAAAGGTTAGCAGGTAATCCGATTTCCGAGGTATCAACAAAATGATTCAACTGATCTTCCATACTTTGATTCGTATTTTTGGTTACATAACTTGTGGGGATAAGATAACCGCTCCCATCAATAGGTATGGACACGTCGAAAACAGTTGTCTCCTTGTTTTCTATATAAACCGCTTTACTGATTGGTTCTTCTGCCATGGTTACATTTACTTCACCATCAGCGGCTCCGTTTTGTTCATCTGCAGAATGTCGTTCCGGTTGGAGACGCTCTTCCACGGAGTTAGCAGATTTACTTTCATCAGCCATTTCATTGGTATATGAATCAACAGCGTCCTCTGGATCAGAATAACGATCCATTCGGATAGCACTCTGGCTAATGACAGCGATCAATACAAGGACAGCCAAGGTAGCAAATGAAGGAATCATCCATGATTTCCAGGATCGTTTTTGTTTCCTGTCTGAATCCTGTAATCCTGCAACCACCTTTTGATACAATTCTTCTTCAGATCGACTATCTTGTATGGTAGGCATTTTTCTTAAGTTTTTCTCTACACGTTGGTCATCCCATTTTTTGTTCACTCGATGTTTCCCTCCTCTCCGTACTCCTGCTGAAGAAGCTGTCTCAATGCCTTGATCGCTCGATGCTGAGTGGTTTTTACTTTGCTGATACTCCAACCAAGAGTTTCCGCTGTTTCCTTTAAAGAAAAGGATTGTATATACCTTAAGATAATAACGCTTTTTTGATCCATGCTGCACTTATCCAAGCAGCGGTAAATTTGTCTCACTTCTTCGTTTTGCTCAGCTATCTCTTCCGGCAGGATCGATAGATCTTCCAGTTGCTCTCCGCGTTCACCCCAATCAAAGAAATCGAGGATCCGCTTTCGTTTAGTAGCCTGCTTTCGGAAGTAATCGATAGCTACATGCCTGGCAATGGAAAAAAGCCATGTTTTTTCACTACTCTCGCCCTTAAACGTATGGTATGATTTTATCACTTTTATATAAACTTCCTGGACGAGGTCTTCTGCCTGCTCTTTGTCCTTCGTCATATACATTAAAAACTGGAATAAGTCCTGGTGGTATTTCTGATACAATTCCTGAAAAACAGCTTTCATGGGAGATCCCCCGTTCACTATATTGTCGGAGTGCAAAGCGAAAAGGTTACATTCATGTAACTTTTTGATCAATTGCCTCTATTATACCTTTCTTGTTTCCTTTCTTTTAGAGGTAAAACAAAAAATACCAGCTATTTACTAGCTGGTATTTTTCCGTATTCAGAGTCACGCAGGTATCTGGCAAAAATTCTGGAAAACACGGGGAATAAAATCGCGATAAAAATCCCGTTTCCAATTGCATGATAAGTATCAAACGGAAGCCCTAGCAAGTAATAGGACATAAATTTCCCCGCGACGGAAAAGGTTGCCAATGAAATGATAAGTCCGTAGAGATAGCCGCACATAACCGCGTAAACAACCATGAGGGGAAGCGGGATGGTTTTCCAGTACTTCCCGATTAGTCCGCTCATCCATCCGATTAGCGCCCATCCGATTATTTGCCATATTGTCCAAAGTCCCATACCAAGGAACAGGTTGGACAGATAGGTGGTTAGTCCTGCAAGCAATACTCCGGATACCGGTCCTAAAAAGTATCCGCAAATAATGATAAAGGCAGTAACCGGCTGAACATTGGGAAGGAACTGAAAGACATACCTTCCCACTACAGCCAAAGCAGAGAGCACAGCAATCAGTGTTAGCTTATACGTATTCACTTAACTCATTCCATAGCCTGCAAATCAAACGTGACTTCATCCTCTGGATGAAGTTCATACTCATTTGCTCCGACTTCAGCCATTTCTCCATTAACGGTGTACATCCAGTACTTACCTTTCTCTTCATTCTGGCTGACACCTTCTATGGAAGTAATGAAACCATCCGTTTCTTCTACTTCGAAGTTTTCCTTCATTACATCAAGTAGAATAGCCTCCTCTTCGATTTCAACATCTTTTTCTGTGATGATGTTTTCTCCTTCATTCTCCGAAACGGTGATCATTACAGTTTCCTGGCTTTCGGTTTCACCAGATTGTTCTGTCTGTGTCTCCCCATTTTCAGATGTTTCCTGTTGCTGACTGCACCCAGTTACGAAAGCTGCAGCAAACAGCATACTTAATAGTAAAAATAAAAGCTTCTTCACGACAGTCTACCTCCCGAATATAATTTTCAGGGAAAGATTTAGTGTTTGTGTATGTAAAAAAGTAAAAAACATATCTTCTGAGNTATGATTTTATCACTTTTATATAAACTTCCTGGACGAGGTCTTCTGCCTGCTCTTTGTCCTTCGTCATATACATTAAAAACTGGAATAAGTCCTGGTGGTATTTCTGATACAATTCCTGAAAAACAGCTTTCATGGGAGATCCCCCGTTCACTATATTGTCGGAGTGCAAAGCGAAAAGGTTACATTCATGTAACTTTTTGATCAATTGCCTCTATTATACCTTTCTTGTTTCCTTTCTTTTAGAGGTAAAACAAAAAATACCAGCTATTTACTAGCTGGTATTTTTCCGTATTCAGAGTCACGCAGGTATCTGGCAAAAATTCTGGAAAACACGGGGAATAAAATCGCGATAAAAATCCCGTTTCCAATTGCATGATAAGTATCAAACGGAAGCCCTAGCAAGTAATAGGACATAAATTTCCCCGCGACGGAAAAGGTTGCCAATGAAATGATAAGTCCGTAGAGATAGCCGCACATAACCGCGTAAACAACCATGAGGGGAAGCGGGATGGTTTTCCAGTACTTCCCGATTAGTCCGCTCATCCATCCGATTAGCGCCCATCCGATTATTTGCCATATTGTCCAAAGTCCCATACCAAGGAACAGGTTGGACAGATAGGTGGTTAGTCCTGCAAGCAATACTCCGGATACCGGTCCTAAAAAGTATCCGCAAATAATGATAAAGGCAGTAACCGGCTGAACATTGGGAAGGAACTGAAAGACATACCTTCCCACTACAGCCAAAGCAGAGAGCACAGCAATCAGTGTTAGCTTATACGTATTCACTTAACTCATTCCATAGCCTGCAAATCAAACGTGACTTCATCCTCTGGATGAAGTTCATACTCATTTGCTCCGACTTCAGCCATTTCTCCATTAACGGTGTACATCCAGTACTTACCTTTCTCTTCATTCTGGCTGACACCTTCTATGGAAGTAATGAAACCATCCGTTTCTTCTACTTCGAAGTTTTCCTTCATTACATCAAGTAGAATAGCCTCCTCTTCGATTTCAACATCTTTTTCTGTGATGATGTTTTCTCCTTCATTCTCCGAAACGGTGATCATTACAGTTTCCTGGCTTTCGGTTTCACCAGATTGTTCTGTCTGTGTCTCCCCATTTTCAGATGTTTCCTGTTGCTGACTGCACCCAGTTACGAAAGCTGCAGCAAACAGCATACTTAATAGTAAAAATAAAAGCTTCTTCACGACAGTCTACCTCCCGAATATAATTTTCAGGGAAAGATTTAGTGTTTGTGTATGTAAAAAAGTAAAAAACATATCTTCTGAGAAGATATGTTTTTGAGACAAACCAAGAATACGAAAGCTAAAGTCATATACTGGCAGTCTCAAACACTCAATCCCCGAAGGTTTGAAACAAGACAACAGCGGCAGGTCTACTGGCTCGTGCATCCGCCTACTCTGGATCCTTCCCATGTATGGCACACAGTGGATTTTCCATTTCGTCCGCACTTACAGTTGCGAGGACAGCTCTGGCTTTTCACCAGATTCCCTTTTAAGCTTTACAGTCGGGATTAACCGACTTGAAAGCACCGCAGTCTTCCTATTCAATTTCCAGCCATAATTCTATCACAATTCCTTCCAATTAGGAAGCTGGAATGTTACATAAGGAACAAGATTATTCTCCATGTTTTATGGTAATTCGATATTTTTCGGAATTCGGAACGTAAAGGTTGTCCCTTCTCCCACTTTACTTTTGACGGTCATCGAACCTTGATGTGCATCCATAATATTTTTGGCAATCGCAAGTCCCAACCCTGTTCCCGTTTTGCCATTTTCTCTTTTTCTCGATTTATCCGCTTTGTAAAAACGTTCAAAAACAAAAGGTAAATCAGCAGATGGAATTCCTGCTCCAGTATCCTTCACTGAGCAGACAATCTCTTTTACTTCCTCGTTTAGAGTAATCGTCACTACTCCACCTGAAAAAGAATGCTTGATGGCGTTGTCAATCAAATTCGTAAAAACTTGCTCAATCCGATCAGGATCAAATTCGACCTGATCAGAGCGAAGGCTATTCTCTAATGATAGCGTGACATCCTTATCCCGAGCCAATCCACTGAATTTTTTTACAATCCGATCTAAAAACGACCGCATTTGCACAGGTTCAAGATCCAATTGAATATTCCCGGATTCCATTCTGGCTAAATCAAGCAGTTCATTAACCAATCTGCCAATTCGCAGCGATTCCTCATGAATGATTCCAGCCAGCTCGTTTTTATCTTCCTTACTCTCAGCTATATCATCGACGATTGCCTCACTGTATCCCTGTAATAGTGAAATAGGAGTTCGAAGCTCATGGGAAACATTGGCTATGAAATCTTTGCGCAGTTTGTCAAGCCGTCTTTCATCGGTAACATCACGAAATACTGCGACTGCCCCGCGAATATACGACTGGTCATACAGAGGTGTCATAATCATCGCCCAATTTCTTCCTTGTATCGAGAGTTCCCGCATTACTTCTTTTTCTGTTTCTACTACTTTTTGCAACGTGTCCATCAGTTCTGTAGGTAACTGGATATCATCTTCCTGGGAATCATTTTCATAATGCCAATCTTCGAGAAACTTTTCAGCAGGCGGATTGGAAACCATGATGTTTCCTTTTCTGTTTAATGTCAAAACACCATCCGCCATGGAGCTTAAAATACCGGAAACCTGCTCTTTTTCCTGCCTTAGAGCGTTTATATGGAATTTCAACTGTCTTCCCATTCGATTGAACGCCATAGCCAGCTCACCGATTTCATCGTGAGTCAGGATAGGCACCTTCGTATTGAATTCACCCTTCGCCAATTCAAAAGCCCCTTCCCGCATTTTAATTAACGGGGAAGTAATCCGTGAAGACAGAAAGAAAGCAAAGATGGTCGTGAGAATCAACGCGACACCTGCGGCAAGCCAAATAATCTTTGTTGTCTGCCTGGTGGTTTCTTTTAGTACATTGAGTGATTGGTAGACATAAACAGCGCCCTCTTGGTTTGACAGCTTTGTTCCAACAATCATCACCTTATTTTCGCTTCCTGGCAAGACCACTTGTTTTTTTACTTCAGCATCACGAGTTATTACCGAGGATAAATCTTCCTCCGACATAAGCCAGTCATACGAAATACTGGGCGGGCTATTGTCCCTATTTTCGGAAATCCAAAAGTCATCCACTCCAAAAACGAGTGCAATCTTGCTGGAAGGGTCTTTGATACGTTCCGTTGTCTCATAAATCAAGTCTCTGTCATCGTATTGTTCTACCATGACAGAGACTTTCGTTGCTGTCTGCATCAAATTTCGTTCCGCTTCCTCCGCATGGTAATTCTGAAAAAATTCGAGCAAAAGAATGGTCAGAATCAACAAAACAAAGGATACGAGCAGCAAAATAGTAAACCATAACTTGAAAACGACACTCCTCCAGAACATCAGTCGCCTTCAACCTCGAACTTATAACCGACACCCCATACGGTTACAATCATTTTTGCTGCATCAGCAGAAGTCTTGTTCAGCTTTTCTCTTAGTCGTTTCACATGGGTATCAACCGTACGTAAATCACCAAAGAATTCATACTTCCAAACTTCCTTCAAAAGCTGCTCACGATCAAAAACTTTATCAGGCGACTTTGCCAGAAAATAAAGCAACTCATATTCTTTAGGGGTGAGACTTACCTCTTTTCCATCTGCCTTTACCCTATGGGCATCATTATCGATAAATAAATGGGAAAATTCGATAACATCTCTGCTGACATGTTCTTCAGCTGAAAATGTTTTCGAGGCTGACCGCCTTAACAAGGCTTTCACTCGTAATACAACTTCACGGGGGCTGAACGGTTTAACAATGTAATCATCTGTCCCTACTTCAAACCCTTGTACACGGTTAGCTTCTTCTCCTTTTGCTGTCAGCATGATAATCGGAGTATCCTTCTGCTCTCGGATATCTTTACAAACTTCGATCCCATCTTTTCCCGGAAGCATGATATCCAACAAAATCAAATCGTAGTCATTATCCAGTGCTAACTGCAGTCCGTGTTCACCGTCTTCCGCCTCGTTCACCTCGTAGTCTTCCCTTTCCAAATACATTCTGATCAGGCGTCGAATTCTTTCTTCATCTTCCACTATCAATACTTTTTCTTTACTGGTCATACTATCCGCCTCTCCTATTTATTCTAACCAACATTATCGGTATTACGCATAAGAGTGGAGCCCAGCAATAATCAAGTTGACGGCGACCAGGTTAAACATGATAATTGCAAACCCTCCGACTGCCAGCCATGCAGATTTTTCCCCGTGCCAACCGCGGGATAACCGCAAATGTAGAAAAGCCGCATAGAAGAACCACGTGATAAGCGCCCACACTTCCTTAGGGTCCCAACCCCAAAAACGATCCCAAGCCTGTTGCGCCCATATCATAGCAAAAATTAAAGCACCAAGGGTGAACACCGGAAATCCGATTGCTACTGCCCGGTAGGAAATTTCATCCACTAAATCAGGATTCGCCCGTTTCAACAATGGCTGAATAGCGGCCGCAATCCGTCTCCTTAAAATCAATCTTGCTAACAAATACAGTATCGCACCAGTCAGTACAGACCAAATCAGTGTATTAAACTTCCTTGCAGCATTTTCACCATGCATCCAACCAGGCGCATCGAACCAAGGCTGCATAGAACCTTCCGTCAACAACTCTCCGTCATTCGGACCGACAATCGCAGGAAGCTGATACTCCACGGACATTTCTTCTCCCTCAACCGGGAATTGAAATTCTGCACTGTAATTTAAAGCGCTGAATAAGGAAGAAATGATAACAAAACCCAACGTGGAAAAGATGGCGTATAGGACTACTTCCAGCCAGGTTGTCCGTTTACTGCGCTTTGTTTGGTCGATTTGTCTTATCAAATAAATCAGTCCGGCTGCAAAGCTGACCGCCAATATCGCTTCACCGGCTGCCGCTGTCGTAACATGGATATACAACCAATGACTTTTCAGCGAAGGAATTAGCGGGGATATATCCCGCGGGAACATACTTGCATAGGCAATGATCAATAAAGCGACAGGTAATGTAAATAGGCCAAGCAAGTTCAACCGGTATATAAAATAAATGATGATAAAGGCTAAAACAAGCATCATGCCAAAAAAAGTGGTGAATTCAAATAAATTACTTACCGGTGCATGCTGGCTTGCAATCCACCTGGTAATAAAATAACCTACTTGTGTCAAAAAACCGATGATTGTAATCGTAATGGCCACTTTTCCTAACGTACCATTGCCTTTATCCGACCGTTTATCCCTTATCGTGCCGGCAAACACAAAAGTCGCCACTAAATATAAAATAAACGCAACATAAAGCAGTGTACTGCTTAACTGAATCAAATCTCCCATCGTTCTCCTCCTTCCGCCGTTTGTTTACAAACGACGCTATTGCTTAATTTCCTGTTGATCCTCTACCATGTTTAATTCGGTTCCCTCAATTGCTTTTTCGATTTCACGCTTTATTCCATACCAGTTTTTATTCGTATGGCCTGCAAGCATTACTCCGGACTCTGTTGGATGAATCCATACCCTGCGGTGCTGCCAATACATACCCTGGATGACACCAATCATGAAAATCAAACCACCAAGTGCGATAATCGGAAGAGTATAGTCGCGTTTAAGCGTCAGACCGGTAACATCTCGCACTTCAAAATTTTGTAACCCAACTTTATAATCGTTTTCTCCAGATGCATCGACATTTCTGCCGATTCCTGCAAAGCTGACTTCCGGCGTGTCTTCCCCTGGCGGATAAACAAAAAAGACAAATGCTGGATTTCGCGGATACTTGGATTGAGAAACCGGTGTGCCTTCGTCCATGGAGTATTCAGGGAAATATTGGTCAATAACCACGCGGAAGCCATTGTCCAGTTCATACTCGTACTCTGGGTCCATCAAATTGACAGTAAAACTGGCAAGGGCTTCTTCTGCTTCATCATCTGTTTCATGGATTTTAAACGTCATGGATTTAAACTCATCAAGCTGATAACTCGACTGGTAAAGTGCATATCCGTCAAACTTCAGAGGTTTGTTTACTTGGATACTGCCTTCCTTCACCTTCTCCAATTCCGGGTTTTCTCCTGCGACAGCTTCTCCTGAAGCCTTATAAATGACTGCATCTGTCTGGTAATTGCTCGGTACAGCACCACCTTGTTTTTGAATGGCTACCTGATACCTTTCATCATTTTCATCGTAAGTTTCAAGGGTGAATTCTTTATTTTCCACATAATACTGCTGGTCTGTGTCCGGGACGACAGCTGTTTCTCCTTCCCTTACCCAAACATAATCGTCTATGTACATGAAAGGAATAAAACGCATGAGTGCACCTAATAAAAATACAATCAATCCGATATGATTGACATACGGGCCCCATCTCGAAAAGCGACCCTTTTCAGCAAGTATATGTCCGTTTTCTTCCGTAAGCTTATACCGCTGTTTTTTTAACTGTTTTTTCACATGGTCAATATCCTGAGTGGTTATGTCCTCCGACTCACTAAACAATCGCTGCTTCTGCAAAAATGCTTTGTGCCGTTTTGGTTTCTGCATCTTCAAAGCTCTGCGAAGCGGAACATAGCGATCAATACTGGCAATGATGATGGACGTACCGATCAAAGCGATCAAAATCATGTACCACCAGGAACTGTATAAATTATGTAAACCCAGCTGATAATAGATTTTACCCAATATTCCGTATTGATCGGCATAATGCTGTGCCGGGTCAACATTCGGTGGAATATACATTTCCTGTGGAAAAATCGTTCCGATTGCAGAAGCGATTAATGTTATGACGATTAACGTCACTCCTACTTTCACCGACGAAAAGAAATTCCATATTTTATCTATTATCGACTTATTGTAGGTTTGTGACCTTCTTGCACTGCCTTCATAACGCATGTTTAGTAGTTTCCCGGGTTTATTGCCATCTATATGCTGATTTTTTTCAATCGGCTTTCCGCAAGCTTCACACAAGACGGTTCCTTCCGGATTGACATGTCCGCAAGATTCACAAGTTATTTGTTTCATTCCAATCCCTCACAATTTTCCGCTGTTGTTATTGAGGTTCGATTTTTTGCAAATACCCCTCCAACCGATCTAGTGTCAATGCACCCGATACCTTGTCCACAACTTCTCCATCTGCATTGATAAATAAAGTAGACGGGAGCTCACCGACATCATATAATTCCAATATTTGTCCCCCATTATCTCTGACAATCGGAAAACTAAGCTCATACTTATCGACGAATCGGTTTACGACTAAATCGTTTGAATCCATACTGACAGCTAAGATTTCTACACCTTTTTCTTTATATTCCGGATACAGGCTTTCCATATAAGGCATCTCGTCTTTACACGGTCCACAGTAAGTGGCCCAAAAATTAAGCATGACCCCTTTCCCTTTTAAATCATCAAGGGATACTTCTCCGCCTTCGCCGTTCAAGCGTTCCAATTTAAAATTGGGCGCCTCTGCCCCTACTCCTATTACCGTTTTATCCTTTGTGAAATTGGAAACCAACGCAAATACCACCGCTGCCAACAACACAAGGAGTATGCTGGAACGGAAAAGAAGACGCATGTTTTTCTTTCTTTGCTTCCGTTTTTTTGCTTCCTCTATTTTACTCAACGTACTCACTCCCTACGCCATTATATCATTAAAAGCAAGCCGGATTTTTGAACATTATTTAACATTTTCTTCCGCAAGTGTCCGAAGCTTCTTCACTTCATGCGGAGTCAGCTCCCGCCATTCGCCTGCATTTAACCCATGCAGGTTCAAAAATGCATATTCTTCCCGCTTCAATTTATCAACCGGATATTGCAAAGCTTCCATCATTCGTCTAATGTGGCGGTTTTTCCCCTCATGCAAAACGATCTTGACAATCGCCGTATTTTTCTTTGCATCCGTCGACAAAATTTTCGCATAAGACGCTCTTAACCGTTCTCCTTCTGAGACGACCCCTCTTTTCATCTGCCGTAATGCTTCTTTATCAGGTATCCCCTTTGTCTTAGCAACATAAACCTTGTCTATTTTATGTTTTGGATGCATGAGCAAATTGGCAAAATCTCCGTCATTCGTCAAAAGCAGCAAACCAGATGTATCATAATCCAGCCTGCCGATCGGGAACACACGCTGTTCGATTTCCGGCAAAAAATCGGTTACGACTTTTCGGTTTTTATCATCCTGAACACTTGAAATTACACCTCGTGGTTTGTAAAGGAGATAATAGACCGGTTCTTCCTTTTCTAGCGGCACCCCATTCACCTCTACCTTGTCATCGGAGGACACTTTCGTACCAAGCGTTGTAACAACTTGACCGTTTACCTTCACTTTTCCTTCTTCAATAAGTTTTTCTGCTTTCCTACGGGATGTAACCCCGCTTTGTGCGATTACTTTTTGCAGTCTTTCCTGTTCGTTAGCCATTTTTATCACCAAGTCTTCTTTTAATATTTGTATTTGTGGGTTTTATTGCCGATTACCAGACAATAAGAAGAGCGTTAACTTTAAAGTCAACGCTTAGTTTGAGAAAACAATCGTCACGATAACGATTGAAGCTATTATACCAATTAGGTCTGCCAACAGTCCAACTTTTAAAGCATCTCCCATCCGACGGATTCCAACCGACCCGAAATAAATCGTAATAATATAGAATGTGGTATCTGTACTCCCCTGCATAGTAGAAGCGAGCCTTCCAATAAACGAGTCGGGACCGTGTGTATGAATCAGCTCCGTCGTCATTCCAAGAGCTGCGGTGCCTGAAATCGGCCGAATGATCGATAGAGGAACGATATCGGGTGGTACACCAAAAACATGCAAAAGCGGTGCAAGGAACGAAATAAAAGCATCCAAAGCCCCTGAACCTCGCAGTATCGCAATCGATACCATCATCCCCAATAAAAAAGGAAGCAAAGAAAAGGCCATCTGAATCCCCTCTTTGCCACCTTCCACAAACAGTTCATAAGAAGGAAGCTTTTTCCAAGAAGCAGAAATCAGGACAACTAAAACAATGAGCGGAATCATCCAACTGCTGATTGTGGAAACGAAACTCATTTTTTCTGCTTTCTCACCCTTCTATAGTAAAATAATCTATCGATCATAATTGCCGCTGTTGATGATATCAAGGTGGCGATAATCGTCGTACCGACTATTTCGGTCGGTGCAGTTGAATCATACTTCATACGAATGGCAATGACTGTAGCTGGAATCAGGGTCAAGCTGGAGGTGTTGATCGCCAGAAAAGTGATCATAGAACGGCTGGCTTCATCCGTCTGGCTCAGTTGTTTCATCTGCTGCATCGCTTTGATACCCATGGGTGTAGCAGCATTGCCGAGACCGAATAAATTTGCCGTGAAATTGGATAAAATATATCCCATAGCCGGGTGATCTTTAGGAATTTCCGGGAACAATCGAGTCACCACCGGTTTGAACAGCTTGGCAAGCATGGCAAGAAGGCCAGCCTCCTCGGCTACTTTCATCAGCCCCAGCCAGAAGACAAGCACACTAATCAATCCGATTGACAACGTAATTGCATCATCGGCACTTTCGAATAAAGCCTTATTGACTTCCTCCATGGTTCCATTGAACATGGCATATATAATCCCGACAACGGCCATTCCTGCCCAAATATAATTAACCACTTAAAAGACCCCTGTCATCTTTTGAAATAGCTGCCAAAAACCGTATCGGCCTGTATCATGGCCGGAATCACTTTTCCTAATCGTCATTTCCGTTAAATAATTGCCATTTACATTGAAAACCTTCTTTCCGATTGTCTCTGGTTGGCTGTCAGCTTCCAAAGCTGAATGCAGAAAATAAGCTGAACTAGTCACTTGCTGTTGTTCTTTGTGCGTAAGTGGATACTGGAGGTTTTCAGGGAAGTAACCGCTCAGTTCTTTATTTGTACCTCGAATATTAAATTGCTCCACTCCCCGCTCTTGTAAATCCGTCATCTGATAATTTTCAAATCCCCAATCAAACAAACGCATATGGTCCCGCCAATCATCCGGATCGTTTATGGTTACCATAATAAGGGACATTCCGTCTCTTTCGGCTGTTGAAACAAGCGTTCTTCCAGCTTTTTTTGTGTAACCTGTTTTTCCACCGGTACAATACTCATAATACTGGGTCAGTAACTTATTTTTATTTCCCCAGGCATATGTCCTCGTTTCTGCCTTATAGGATTTAGCGCCGGTGATCTCTTTAAATATGTCATTGTCCATCGCGTACCGCATCAACAATGCCATATCATAAGCGCTGGAACGGTGATTTTCCGAATCAAGGCCATGAGGATTTTCAAAGGTTGTATCGGTCATACCGAGCCATGCAGCCTTTTCATTCATCATATGGACAAATCCTTCGACACTTCCTCCTACTTTCTCGGCAATCGCAACTGCCGAATCGTTACCAGACCGCAACATCAGGCCATATACCAGGTCTTTCAATTTCATTTTTTCCCCTTCTTCCAAATAAATGGAAGAGCCTTCGGTATAGACGGCACGTCTGCTGGCTGTCGCCATATCCTCCAATTCTCCCGATTCTATTGCAATTATCGCGGTCATTATTTTCGTAATACTTGCTATACGCTGTGGTTCATGAGCATCCTTTTCAAACAACACTCTTCCTGTAGACTGTTCCATCAGAACGGCGTGTGCAGCTGAAACCCCTGGTGCAGCCGCTGCCTGTCCAGGTAGGAAGATCACTATTACTAAACAAATACCGCTAACGAGATGTATTAATCGCTTCAACGTTATACCTCCCTGCCTACTCTCTTGTACCATCATATGCAGGAAGGACAGGCGTATGTATAAAAGCGCTAATTAGAAACATCCGAACCATTCAAAAACCGGAACAACCAGCGAAGTGCATTATCCATTTTCGCTGCCTGTTCCGGTCCCAAGTTTACACCAAGGGGAAATTCAATTGCCTGGCAGTTTCTAATCTCCGGGAAACAGACTGCCAGTTTACTATATTCCACCAATTGTTCACATAGTCTGCACGTTTGTTTTCATATTGCAGGTAATATGCATGCTCCCATACATCTAACACTAGCAATGGGATAACGTCCCATAAACTGAACATTTGATGTTTTTCGATCGTTTGGATGGCAAGTCGACCTGAGCGCGGCTCCCAAACGAGTGCAGCCCAACCGACTCCCTCGACCGATTCGGCCGCTTTGGAAAAAAGGGATTTGAACGCATCAAACGAACCGAAATCCTGTTCTATTTGTCTCAGCAATCTTCCAGAGGGTCTCCCGCCACCACGTGGGGACATGTTTTCCCAAAACAAAGAATGAAGAAAATGGCCAGAACCATTAAAAGCCTGTTGCCGCATCCAATGTTTTATTAAGTCACTATCCGGCTTTTTCGTGTACAGTTCTTGTTCCGCTTTGTTCAAACCGTCTACATAGGATCGGTGATGCCGATCATGGTGAAGACGCATGATGCGCTCGGATATATAGGGCTCCAACGCATTATAAGGATATGGTAAATCAGGTAATTTGTGCTGTCCTGGCTGTATTACATCCGGCCTTTGTCTCGGCTTTTCCATTAAATATTTTATTAGATGAAACAGTTTGACGCTTTTCTCCTCTACCAGCTCTATTTTTTCGTCTGTAGGTTCCTCCTTTTCTTCTAAAAGGGTATTCAATAAGGCTTTCCAGTCGATCAGTTGTTTTTTCCATTCTTCAGAATCCTTTTCATCTAATTTAACGCTTCCCATTTTTTCTTCAATTTCCTGACCCCAATTTTTCAAGGAGCTTAAGTACTGTTTCTTTTTTTCGTTCATCGAATCACCTCCCGATATTCTATGCCCGGGAACTCGCCTATGTGTGCCTAGGAAAGCCAATTCCATTTAATTGGAAAGGCATTTTTTTAGCAGCACTTCCAGCAGTCCCTCACTGGAAGTCTGATTGAAAAAGTTAGTTGTAGCTGAGATCATATTCTTCTATCTATTATTTATTTTGTGATGGTTTAAGTCCTACTAAAAAGACTTAGAAAACAGAAAAAGCATCAACATGAAAACATGCTGATGCTTCTGCCGTGCGATACGCTTATGGTGACAGCCCTAATCAAGACATTCTCTTCTGGTCTGCCGTTTCGTAATAGCTTAATTCCTCGCGCATATACTGAAATGCTTTTTCTAATTGTTCCATCAATCGTAAAAAAGAATAAGGGGGTTGATGATGGAATTTAATACTCGTTTTTCCCGAATAAGATGCCCGGCTATCCTCATACCACACATCATTTTTGGGTGAAAAGAAGCCCAAAATGAACTGATGATGAATTCCACACAAGGTCCGTTCAGCCGCAGTCTCCCGGATAGGTTCTTCACGAAGCAGACCATTAACCGTATCGTTGGCTTCGTCACAAAAAACCTCCAGTCTTCTAAGCGCCTTTAACAGTTCCTTATAATACTCGAACTCTCCGCTTCCTTCCTCATGCATTAAATCTTCCAATTTACAATTGTTTAAATAACCGCTGATTTCATGGAGAGATTGTTCCAGAAAAATGCTTACTTCTTTTACATGAGCATTTAACAAATCGTCGTCCATTATTAAGCCTCCCGTTACCTCTGTTGATAAAATGATTGAAAAATAGGCTACTGTCCATTTTCCTCTTCCAATTGATCCTGGAATTTCTTAAAAAACAAATCGGCTTCCCCTTCGACATCCGCTTGTTCGACATTTTCAGGAAGTGGCGGAAGTTCATCAAGGGAACGAAGGCCAAAATAGGTAAGAAACTCTGTTGAGGTCCCGTATAATATCGGCCTTCCCACCCCTTCTTTTCTTCCTTTCTCACTAATTAGCCCTCTGGACATCAGCGTTTGAACCGGACGGTCACTTTTGACGCCTCTGACTTCTTCTATTTCCGCCCTCGTGATGGGCTGTTGGTACGCAATAATGGCCAAAGTTTCCAGCGCAGCTTGAGAAAGCCTTGAAGCTTGCGGTGTGTCCATTAATTTTTGGTAATACGCTGTGTGTTCGGGCTTTGTGGTTAGATGCAGCACTTCATTTGACTCCATTATCGTTATACCTCGCTCAGCATGTTCATAATCGTATTTTAGTTCCTCAAGAACATGTTGAACAGCTTCTGCATCCAACTCTAAAATTTGCTCGAGTTGCTTTTGGCTGATTCCTTCATCTCCCGATGCAAACAAAAGTCCTTCCATCACTGCTTTATATTCTGATAACTCCACGTGGTTCACCTCATGTAATAAATCATTAGTTCGTCAAAATGCTTCTCTTGGGTGCAGTAAACCTGTTTCCCTTTCATCAATTCAAGTACAGCCATGAACGTAACAACAATGTGGGAACGAGAAGGAAAAGGGAATAATTCGTCAAAAGCAATTCCGTCCGGTCGTCCCTTTACTTGTGTCATGACTTCTTCCATTCTCTGTTTAATAGGGATTTCTGTCCGTTGAATTTTTGTCGAGACAGGCTTCTCCCATTTTTTTCGCTCCATAATTTTATTCATGGCAGCAATCATATCATAGATGGAAACATCTCCTTGTACCATTGGCTTGGACCCTGATGCTTTTTCAAACTCAACAGGCGGTCTCGTGTATATTTTATTGGCTTCCAGCTCTCTCTCCTTTAATTGATCTGCCGCTTCTTTATATTTCCGATATTCTATCAACCGGCGCATTAGATCTTCTCGGGGATCTTCTTCATATTCTTCATCTTCCGGTTCTACAGTTTGATTAGGAAGCAGAAGCTGACTTTTTATAGCAAGCAGCGTTGCCGCCATGACCAAATATTCACTGGCTATATTGAGTTCAAGCTGCTGCATCGTATGTATATATGTCATGTACTGCTCGGTGATTTCTGCCACAGGAATATCATAAATGTCAATTTCGTACTGATTGATCAAATGCAGCAAGAGATCTAACGGGCCCTGGAATGCATCCGTATGTACTTCATATTTCAAACTCATCATTTCTCCTCCCTTGCTGATCCATCATTCGACCCTGGTCTTTCCGGCTCTCCAGTATATAGTAAACTTGGTTCCAAGTTAAAAAATTTTCCCAGCCGGCATATATGCCCATACGCCATCGTGTAAAACGCATAGATTATTACTGTAAGTTAAACCATTACGTTTCAATCAAAGGAGGCATTAGATATGGGTGCATATTACGGTGGCGGATTCGCTTTGATCGTAGTACTATTCATTCTTCTAATTATTGTAGGTGCAGCCTGGCTATAAAAGCCAATTAGGACTCGATCAAGAAATTCTAAAACCCTGTAAAAACCGGCCTACATTTTCTGCAAGGCCGGTTACATAATTTGAAGCGTAACTCCGCATATCCTATTATACGATAACTCTTGAAACTCGAAAAGCCAGCTCTATAATAAAGCTGGCTTTTTTCAAGCGCTCCAGACAAATAAACATTATTGTCCCGCTTCACATCTTTCAAGAAAACGCTCTGTCATATCATCGGCACAAACAGCATACTGCTGCTCATACATATTCTTGACTGCTTGAACCATTTTTTGTCCGATGCCAATGTTTCGGTGTGAAGGATTAACCGTTAAATGCTGGATGACTACATTAATTTCATTTTCAAACCGGACACCGACAGCTCCGAGAATGTCTTCTTCTTTCCATAGGAACAACTGCCAGTCTGGATTTTCCTCATATTCCTTAATGGTGCTTTGCAGTTTCTTTACTTCTTTCTCTTCCGGCATAAATGACAAAAGCCCCATTGCAATTTTTTCAAAGCTTTTCTTATAGCGAATTAACATAATTACCCCTCAATTAGAAATTAGCTTACTTATGATCGATAGAAGAAAAATGAAGCCGACTATTGCCATCAGCCAAAAAAGCTTTTTCTCCTGTTTATCGCTATTCATTTTTATTATCACCCTTTATTTGGTGAACTATAATATATTTATGGACTATATTATCCATTTTGTCAAATAACTGCATACCTTACAGGATGATATAAAACCAATAAATGAGTCCCCATACTAAACCAATTCCCAGCAAAACGAAAAAAAGTATCCAATTTCTTTTTTTCTCGCTCATGAACTCCACTCTTTTCTATACCAAATTTATTTCTTTGAAATCGCCGTTTCCACACATTTTCGTTTTCCATCAATTTTCCGTACGCTTCCTCATATCTTTGACAGGCTCGTATTAATTACTGCAAACCTAAAACGCTATCTCTTCCATTTTAGTGGTCTAAAACAGAAAGTTCAAGATACAGGAAGACCAGCGCAGGAGTCTCGCTTATTTCCTCTGTTATGCTAATTTACATCACGTCAGGGATCACCTTCCCATTCCTATAGCGCCACTCAGTTGCCAAAAAAGGCAAAAAAAGCGAGCACTTTAGGAGGCTACTGAAAAAGTCCTTTTAATCTAAAGTGGCTGTCAAAGCTCGTTGTTGATTCCGCGAATCGCTTGTCGGTGGATTTCTGCCGCGGGCACGGCCTCAGCTAACTTGGTCAAGAAGATCACTTGACCAAATGGATCTTTGGCTCGCGCGTTCCCGCAGGTGTCACCACCGCTCGCTCATCGCGGAATTGCCAAAGGCCTCTCTCTCTTTGATTTAAAAAAGAAAATCACTCTTTTTACTTGTACATCCCAAGATCCTGATGCCCGTTTGGGGCATAAATGAGCTGACTCTGCTTTCTTTGGATATAAGACACACCTAGGCATGACGCAGGAACGTATTATTAGGGCGGCCACAGTGACTACCGGAGAGAAAACGGACGGAAGCAATTACCTGCGTTGGTAAAGAAAAGCCAAGAAGCCGGGATAGGAGTAAAGGAAGTCATTGGAGATACAGCTTATTCGGCAAAGGGAAATATTAACTATGCCAAAGAACACAAGATCGACTCATTTCCAAGTTTAACCCTTCGGTTTCTTTTGGATATCGTAAGAAAGAAGAAGAATTTGAACCTAATAAAGACACTGGCTTGTACGTTTGTCTGGCTGGTCATATGACTTTTAGAAAAGTGTAAACGGTGTCCCTTCAGAAAAGATGTTATAAACCTGGTGCCAAAACCAAAAGTTATTCGGTAAGCTTAAAATCCGACGAATATATCATATCGGTCAACACACCTTTCAAAACAGTGATACCGTTAAAGAAAGGGCGAAGGAACGATATAAGATTGGAGCTAAAAATAGTGAATGGAAGGATATGAGGCCGCCTCATCTTCGGGTCTCGAAGGCATGCGCGTTCAAGGTGCGATGCGATTTTCAACGGCAAACGTAAAACGAATCGTTAAACTAATGAAGGAATAGAGGCACAAACCTCTAAAATTAGACGAAAAGCGGTCAGTATGGAATAATTTCCGCACTGACCGCTTTTTTAAAATTCTACCTATCATAAAACTTCAGTTTTTCAGTGGCCTCGCCCTTTAGGCCCTCTTTTTAAACAGTTTCTACTTTGACCTCTTTCATGACGTCTCCCTGTTTAATACGCAATACTGTGTCCATTCCTTCAATTACTTGTCCAAAAACTGTATGAACACCATCTAAATGCGGCTGTGGTTCGTGTACAAGGAAAAATTGGCTTCCCCCAGTATCTTTTCCAGCATGAGCCATCGATAAGGAACCTGCAACATGTTTATGCGGATTTCCTTCGGTTTCGCACTTGATCGTGTAACCTGGTCCACCAGCACCTGTACCAGTAGGGTCTCCTCCTTGTGCGACAAAGCCCGGGATCACTCGGTGGAAAGTTACTCCGTTGTAAAAACCGCTGTTAGCAAGCTTTTCAAAGTTTGCCACTGTATTAGGAGCAGCGTCCTCATACATTTCTATTTTGATTACTTCCCCATTTTCAAATTCAATCGTTGCTTGTTTCATAATTAAACCCTCTCCTTTATGCCGTATGGCAAATCATTTCGTGTCAAATCTTCAAAAGATTCCCTCTGGATTACCAACTGAGCTTCACCTTGCTCGGCAAATACCACCGCTGCTTTTGGAAACCGATTATAGTGATTGGACATGGAATACCCATATGCTCCTGTGCTGAATACTGCCAGAATATCTCCAGGTTCTACATCTGGAACTTCCATATCCCAAATCAGCATATCACCCGATTCACAGCACTTTCCAGCTATGGATACCGTTTCAGTCAATGGCGCATCCGCCTTATTCGCAACGACAGCTTCATATTTAGCCTGATAGAGTGCTGGCCGTATATTATCTGTCATCCCACCATCAACAGACACATATTTTCTTATACCAGGTATGTCTTTGATGGAACCCGTTTTATATAGGGTAACAGCTGCATTTCCTACAATCGCTCTTCCAGGTTCAATCCAGATTTCCGGATAATCCAGTCCATAATATTCTACCTGTTTCTCTACTTCTTGTACAAGAGCATCCACATAACCATTCAAAGGAAGTGGTTCATCTTCCGTTGTGTAACGGATTCCGAATCCGCCTCCCAGATTAAGAACTTTCGGCCGGTATCCATAATGTTGATTCCACTCTCCAAGTGTTTCAAATAGCCGACGAACAGCCATCAAAAAACCGTCAGTTTCAAAAATTTGGGAACCAATATGGCAATGCAAACCGATTACATTGATGGAATCAATCTCACGAAGCAGACGATACGCCTGCTCTGCTTGCCCGTTCCCCAAATCAAAACCGAATTTAGAGTCTTCATTTCCAGTTAAAATATAATCATGGGTATGAGCTTCAATCCCCGGGGTTACGCGCAATAAGACATCCATTTTCTTGCCTTGCTTGTTCAGGACATCCTTCAATAATTCGATCTCATAAAAGTTATCGAGCACGATACAGCCGATATTGTGGCTTACTGCCATATCTAATTCCTGAAAACTCTTATTATTCCCGTGTAAATGAATCCTGTCAACGGGAAACTCAGCTTGCAGCGCTGTATGCAATTCCCCCTGTGAAACGACGTCAAGGCTCAAATTTTCCTGCTTTGCTACTTGCAGCATCGCTATCGAAGAAAAAGCCTTGCTGGCGTACGCCACTTGGGCACGGACACCAGCTTTTCGAAAAGTATCTACAAATGCCCTCGCATTTTTTCTAATCAACGAAACATCGTACACAAACAGAGGTGTTCCATACTTTTTTGCTAAATCAATAGTATCTACACCACCGACTACCAGATGACCGTTTTCATTTGTATGAAAAGGATGATTCATTCCCCGCACCTCCATTATAAATTGCTGCAGCCCAAAAGTATGTTTATGTGTTGCTGAGCAAGGGGATATCGTTTTTGATCAGTTGGAAACAACCTGCATATCGTTTGATTTTCTCCACTTTTCAAAAAATAGATAAAGCTAATTTACCATAACCTTGTCGAAGGTTCAACGTTTTGCTTTTGGCTGCTTGTAATTGTTACGGGGATGTACGATGCTTGGCCTGTCTTTGGTTAAAGGAACGGATACACGAAAGATAATCTGTTGCATGGCTTTGGCGTTGAACGGAATAAACGGCCATAAATAGGGTGTATTTAATGACTTGGTCAAGCTTAGTGCCAATATATAAACCGTAAACCCGATAACCATTCCCTTTAATCCAAAGATCGAGGTTACAATAATCAAAATCATTCGGGACAATTTATTGGCTATGCTCAATTCGTAACTCGGGGTAGCAAACGAGCCAATGGCACAAATCGATACATATAAAATGACTTCCGCACTGAATAGACCCACATCGATAGCAATTTGTCCAATTAATACGGCGGCGATCAACCCCATGGCAGTAGAAAGCGGGGTTGGCGTATGAATCGCTGCCATCCGTAAAAATTCGATCCCAATGTCGGCGACGATCAATTGCAAGACAATAGGTACGTTCCCTTCTTCATTCGGTCCGATGAACTGAAGAAATGATGGGAGATATTCCGGTTCCATTACCAATACCAGCCAAAATGGCAGCAGGAATACCGATGCAAATATCCCCAAAAAGCGAACCCAGCGCACAAAGGTCCCGATTGCAGGCGCTTGTCTGTATTCTTCCGCATGCTGAACGTGATGGAAAAAAGTAGTCGGAGTGATGATCATGCTCGGCGAAGTATCCACCATGATTAGAACATGGCCTTCCAGTAAATGAGTCGACGCGACATCAGGTCTCTCGGTGTACCTGACGAGCGGGAAGGGATTGAAGCCTTGTTTTACAAGGAATTCTTCAATGGTTTTATCCGCCATGGAGATCCCGTCTATTTCGATGTGTTTTAATTCGTCCTTGATTAGTTTTACGAGGCCGTGGTCCGCAACATCCTGTAAGTAAGAAATGCAAATATCAGTTTTGGAACGTTCTCCTACTTTAATCATCTCATGACGGAGCCGCTCGTCTCTGATTCTTCTCCTCGTTAAAGCGGTGTTTTCGATAATATTTTCTGTAAAACCATCCCTAGAGCCCCTAACGACCTTTTCAGTATCCGGCTCTTCTGGTGTACGACCTGGATAAGTACGGACATCCACTACATATGCTTCCGATTCATTATCCATGAATATAACGATTAATCCGCTAAGCATTTGGTCTATTGCTTCATCCATGGTGGACACTTTGGTAACTTGTTGATGGACTAGGTGGCTTCCTATTATCTCAGAAATATTGCTTTTATTTCTTCCTGTTGTAACAGAGGAGGTTTCATTGATGTCCGTTAGTTTCTTTAACAGCTCGACAATCGTTGGTGTCTCACAAAGACCTGTCAAATAATAGAGCTGTATTTTTTTCTTCAATATGTCCAGTTCGCGAAAACCAACGTCAAAGGATGTACCGACACCGACTTTTTCTTCCATAAAATGCTGGTTATCCAAGAGGTCTTTTGATATGGTGTTTTTTTTCTTCTGTTCTTTTTGTTTTTTCATCGATTACCACCTCTTTCCAGGATGATTTCTATGGCTTTTCTCGTAATCGGTGATCCCACTTTCACGTCATCTTTTCCTTGCATTTTCCCAATATCGCCAATGGCAACCACGACAGGAATATCTACTTGGTCCAAGGCATAAATCGTATCCCCGTTTATCCTTCCAATTTCGGGAATGGGGATACCTTCTTTGCTGATGCCGTAGGAAGTCAATTCGCCATCCTGGTCAATTGCCAGTGTGAATCTTGTCCATTCTGCATTTTTAGTATGCGAGGCTACAGCAATTGCACCAATTATTTGTACCTTTTCGTTTGCTGCAAGTGCGAGTAATATTTTCTCGCCTGCCCCAGGGCCCGGTGCCCCACCGTCATCGATCAAAACATATACCGGCTCTTCTTCCGCAGCCATTATTGCTTCTGTTACCTGATTTTCCGTCACATGTGTGGGATTATCGGATAAATACGACAAGCAAGTTCCCCCGATTTCCCTAGATAAGTAATCGATGGTTTTCTTTGCGTATTCATCCCCATCTGTAATGATAATTACCTTTTTCGGTCGTACCATGGCACCGATTCCTTTCGGGTGGTGATAATTATTTAACAAAAAATATCCATTGAAACAGCGAACCGGCTATTTTTCCAAGCACAATAGCCATGAGCAGCCAAAGAAGATGATTTTCCATCCCGATCCGTTTTGCTAATAATGGAAAAACATTCAATACTTCCGTCAGCGCTGCAGCCAGCATTCCTATGAAAACGCCGTGGAAAGCTCCCCAGAAAATCGGAACCCACAATGATAGATGAAGTGAAACACCGACGAAGGAAAGATAGGTGCCAAATAGAGCGCCAACTGTCACACTTGCTTCATACGTTTTAATAAAAGCGTTGGTTTTGCTTAATTGAACGAGTCGCGGAATGATGCCCAGTACCGTCAGGAATGCGACAAACCCAGTTCCTACTACAAGCCCGGACGCTAATCCAATAAATATCTCAACGAGTATGGTGATTATCATGCTCTTTATTCAACTCGTTTTCATGGTAAGTGACATAACTGTCCAGGTCCTGCTGGTATTTAAATATTTCCACTTCCAATGGACTTGGTTCTTCATTGAACCTTTTTTTGAATAAATGGTTAAAAAAAAGGATCATCCCTATCCCCAAACCAAATGAGTAAGGAATTTGCATCCAAAGGGGATAATCTTTGTGTTCTCCTGTCAACAAAAAATGCAACCGTTGTTGGACATCCTGCATACTGACATCATAGTGAAAGTTCATGATTGCCATCGCTGATCCAATAAACAGGAGTAACCAGATCAATGTCACCAGCAGAATGGGAACCTCTTTCTTCTTTTTTTCAATCATTAATATTGTTTGAGCTGCGCCAACTTGCTGGAATTCCAGATTGGGATAAAGAACGGTCAATTTGTCAATAACAGTGAAAATGTCTATTACCGATACATTTTGATCTTCAGGGGTTACTTGATAAATGTGTGTTTCACCCAACTGTTGAACATCGGCCATGGTACCTGATATAACAGCGATATCCTTAAGACGGATTGTTGTATCCTCCGTGACATATAGCTTCTTCTTCAATCTCAGGTATACAATACCTTTCAAACCAGCCACCTCCACTGTCGGATTCCTTCTTATTATGGATAACCGGTACCGTAAACATGCATCAACTGCCCAAAAGCCCGTCAAGGCATTTGGGAAAAGAACAACTTATTCCATTACAATTATAAGACGAATGAAAGGAACGATCTCGCTATTGCCGAAAAATGGAGAATGTCAGTAAGATAAACTTCTTTTGACATCGTTTATCATTTGAAGGGGGAGGTTTCTTTTGGATGAACGTTACTCTACATAACAACGGGGTAGTACAAAACCATTTGATCAAAGAAAAAACCGAACAATGATTCGAATATGATAAACATTCGAATTCGCTCGGTTTTCATTTTATAATCGGCAATTAAAAGGCTTCCAGGGTCTCTGGTAAGGTACTTGGCTTTCAAGCCGCCACAGTATGACAAGATACTCTTCTAAACACCGATCTGGTCTTTTATATATTGAAGAATTCGCTTTTCGAGCCGCGATACTTGTACTTGAGAGATTCCAAGCCGTTCTGCCACTTCTGATTGTGTCTGGTCCTTATAGTACCGGAGATAAACAATCAGCCTTTCCCTTTTTTCCAGGTTCCGGATTGCATCTTGCAACGCAATTTTGTCAAACCACTTCGTATCCTGTTCTGCTATTTGATCGAGCAGGGTAATCGGATCTCCATCATTCTCATATACGGTTTCGTGAATCGAATGAGGGAGTTTGGAAGCCTCCTGAGCATGAACAACTTCCTCTGGCGATATCTCCAGCTTGTCGGCTAGTTCACTAACAGTCGGCCCCCGACCTAGCGTTTTGGTCAATTCATCCTTTGCTTTACGTATCTTATTCCCTGTTTCTTTCAAGGACCGGCTCACCTTGACACTACCGTCGTCCCGTATAAAACGTTGGATTTCTCCGATAATCATGGGCACGGCATATGTACTAAACCGCACATCATAGGACAAATCGAATTTATCAATGGATTTTAACAAGCCAATACAACCAATTTGAAACAAATCATCCGGATCATATCCCCGGTTGATAAAACGCTGGACAACGGACCAAACCAACCTGACATTACTTTCCACAAGCCGATCTCTGGAACACTGGTCACCTTTCTGACTTTTCACAATCAATTCCTTTACCTGTTCATTTGTCAATGGGTCCTCTTTATGACTTTTTTTCAGCTCTATCTCCATCGGCATCCCCTTAATTGCACAAGGTTTTACTCTTTTTCAGTTGTTTATACAACTTAAGCGTGGTGCCTTCTCCGGGGTGTGAAATAACCTCAACCTTATCCATAAAATTTTCCATGATGGTAAATCCCATTCCCGAACGTTCCAATTCAGGTTTCGAGGTGTACAATGGCTGTACGGCTTCGTCAATATCCTGGATACCTACACCTTCGTCCCTAATGATTAATTCAATTTCATCGTCCTCAATGGAACAACTGATATAAATCTTTTGGTTTTCACAATTGTCATAGCCATGAATAATGGAATTCGTTACGGCTTCGGAGACAACTGTCTTCAGTTCGGTTAATTCGTCCATCGTCGGATCAAGCTGTGCCACAAAAGACGCGACAGTAACACGTGCAAATGCTTCATTTTCACTGATACTGGTGAATTCTAAATGCATATTATTTTTCATGAGGCTACCCCCAAACGAAGCAATGCATACTCTTCACTTTCTTCCAGCCGAAGGATTTTAAATAATCCCGACAAATCAAACAAACGTTTCACTGCAGGAGATATTGAACAAACAACCATCTCTCCACCCAATTGCATCACTTCTTTGTACCTCCCCAAAAATACTCCCAATCCAGAACTGTCCATGAAATCCAATTCTTCTAAATTTAATATTACATGTTTCGCGTTATTATCCCTGATTGCCTGCTGCCATTCCTTTTTCAAACGATCTGATGCATGGTGGTCAAGCTCACCCGAGAGACGAACCAATAAAACATTCTCTTTGGTTGTAAATTGTACGTTTAGACTCACTACTGATTCCTCCTTACTGTTTCTGTAGTGAATCTTTTCTTTACCGATTAACTTAAATCCTGCAAGGTGACAAAAGAAGTGATAATTCGTTAAAACCAGAAAAAATCAATCTTTTTTCAACATGGCATGAAACGTCCTTTTAAATAATTGCCAGTAACCTGCATGGTCAACGTTTTCTTTTACTATCAGTGGCGTTTCGGATAAGATGTTCCCATCATGGACGATTTCGACCTTTCCTACTGTATCTCCCTTTTTTAATGGGAGTGAAATATCTTCCTTCATGACAACATTGGTTTCGATGTCATCCAAAGGCTCCCCTTTTTTGTAAATCAAGGATATTGGTTCATCGGTAACCGCATCAATCGTCTCATTGGCTGCTTTTAACAGCTTCAACTTTGATACTGGTTGATTGCTCTTAAATAACTGTTTGGTATCAAAATGGTTGAATGCATAATCAAGCATCTGCGTGACATCACTGTTGCGTTTCTTAGGTGTATCTGCTCCCAACACAACACTAATCACCCGCATATCATCTTTCTTTGCGGTTGCGGTTAAACAATATTTTGCTTCAGAAGTATAACCTGTTTTCAGTCCGTCAACCCCCGGGTAAAACTTGACCAGTTTATTTGTGTTGACCAGCCAAAACTCGTCCTCTGTACCTTCTCGTAAATAGCCGTCATATATGCTTGTATATTCTGTTATTTCTTCGTGCTTTAACAGTTCCTTTGCCATGATTCCCATATCGTAAGCCGTACTGAAATGTCCTTCTGCAGGCAGCCCTGTCGTATTTTGGAAACGTGTATTTTCCAATCCTAATTTTCTTGCTTTATCATTCATCATTTTGACAAAGGCTTGTTCACTTCCGGCAATTCTTTCTGCCAATGCAACACTAGCATCATTTCCAGAAGCGACAGCCACCCCCATCAAAAGATCCTTTACCTTCATTTCTTCTCCTGCCTCAAGAAAGATTTGCGACCCACCCATCGAGGCGGCATAATCGCTCACTCTCACTTTTTCATCTAGTTTTAATTTCCCCTCATCCAAAGCTTCCATAATAAGAATCATGGTCATGATTTTCGTCATGCTCGCCGGCGGCAATTGCTTATGTGCATCTTTTTCATAAAGGATTTTTCCCGTGTCTCGCTCCAACAATATTGCTGATTGAGAGTTCTCTGCTAGATTCAGCTGATCCTCTTCTGTCTTGTCATTATTTTGATTATCCTTATTTTCCTCAGCCATCAAGTTGCCGGGCAAAACGACAGAGAAAATCAACAGAAACGAAAGTAGCAAGATTATTTTTTTCATAGCAATACCTCCATATGTTAGTATTGCTATTTTTTCCATGTAGAGGATAATTTATAACAAAAAAATGACCCGGATTTAACCCGGGTCATTTCATTATTTGATCACTTCATATATTAGCTGTTGTTTTTTTGGTTTTTCTTGGGCAATTTTGTATGCTTCTTTCACTTTTTCCAAGGAATCATTCGGCGTTGTATCTTCACTATGCAAAACCGCTATCGTTTCACCTTTTTTCACTTCGTCGCCGATTTTTTTGTTCAGGGTTATACCGACGGAATGATTGATTTTATCTTCTTTTGTCGCCCTTCCTGCCCCCAAATACATGGCTGCAACCCCTATCGATTCGGCATCTATCTCTTCTACGTATCCTTCCTTGTCAGACACCACCTTGATATGGTGGGCTGCTGCCGGCAGTCGGGATAAATCATCAATCATGGATATATCCCCGCCCTGGGCAGAAATGAATGTACGGAATGCTTGGAACGCTTTTCCATTATCCAGATTGTTTTCAAGCTCGCCGTATGCATCCTGATAAGATGAAAAAGCCCCTGCCAACACCGCCATATGCGCGGCCAATTCCAGGCTGAGATTCCGTAAATCCTCGACCTTTTTTCCCTGGAGTACTTCTGCAGCTTCTTTTATTTCATTTGCATTACCGATTTCATAGCCAAGAGGCTGGTTCATATCACTAATTACGGCTATCGTGTTACGGCCTAATTTCTTGCCAATATTGACCATCTCTTGAGCAAGTGCCCGTGATTCATCCAATGTTTTCATAAAAGCTCCGGATCCTGTTTTCACATCCAAGACGATACTGTCTGCTCCGGAGGCAAGCTTCTTGCTCATGATGGAACCAGCAATTAAAGGAATGGAATCGACTGTTCCCGTTACATCTCTCAATGCATAGAGCTTTTTATCTGCTGGGGCCAAATTGCCTGTTTGGCCAGCTACAGACAGCTTATTTGTATTGACGTTTGAGATAAAATCTTCTTTGCTCATTTCAATTTGAAAACCGGCAATCGATTCTAGTTTATCCAATGTTCCTCCTGTATGACCCAATCCCCTGCCGGACATTTTCGCTACAGGTACACCGACCGAAGCAACCAAAGGGCCGGTGATAAAAGTAATTTTATCTCCTACGCCTCCTGTGGAATGTTTGTCCACTATATGCCCTTCGATTGCCGATAGATCGATAGTATCTCCAGATTGCGCCATTGCTTCTGTAAGAACCGCTGTTTCATCAGCGCTCATTCCCTTAAAATAAATCGCCATCATTAGTGCAGAGGCTTGATAATCCGGGATGTCTCCAGCGGTGTATCCTTCGACAAAATAACGAATTTCCGCCTCTGTCAACATTTGACCATTCCGTTTCTTCAGTATCACATCAACCATTCTCATAGTAATCACCTTTTATGGTAAAGTTTTGACAATTTGTTTCACGAAACTTAAGAAATCCTGACGTACCTGTTCAGTCGTTTCGATTACTTCCTGATGAGACAAAGGCTGGTCCAGAATACCAGCTGCCATATTGGAGATACAAGAAATACCTAGTACTTTGATTCCCATATGGGCTGCTACGATCACTTCAGGCACCGTTGACATTCCAACCGCATCGCCTCCCAGTGTACGTAGCATTTTTACTTCTGCTCCCGTTTCATAAACAGGACCAGTATTACCGACATACACACCTTGTTGAATCGATAAATCCAATTGTTCTGCACATTTGCGAGCATGTACCAGTAAATCTTTGTCATAAGCGCGAGACATGTCCGGGAAACGGGGACCAAATTCTTCTTCATTAGGACCAATCAACGGATTTGTTCCCATATTGTTGATATGATCCTCGATCAGCATTAAATTCCCTGGTTCAAAGTTTTCGTTGATACCGCCGGCTGCATTGGTGACTAGTAATTTCTCCACTCCTAATAGCTTCATGACACGTACAGGAAATGTTACCTGATCCATATGGTATCCTTCATAAAAATGAAAACGTCCCTGCATAGCAATTACTTGCTTTCCTTCAAGTTCGCCGGCCACCAATTGGCCTTTATGACCGGATACCGTAGATTCTGGAAAATGCGGTACCGTCTTATAAGGAATGACGACAGGATTTTCGATTTCTTCGGCCAGTACTCCGAGGCCAGAGCCAAGTATCAGACCGATAACCGGCTTCTCCTCCAACTTAGATTCAATAAATTGCACCGATTCTTTCAATTCTTTCTTATTCATTGGCTTATTCCCCCTATTCACTGATTTCTTTCAAGAAACTGTGTCCATGTTCCGGCATTTTAACCTGAAAATTATCGGCAATCGTTGCCCCGATATCGGCAAATGTTTTTCTTACCTCAAGTTCATTTCCGGTTTTCACTCCCGTATGATATACGAGCAATGGCACATATTCCCTTGTATGGTCTGTTCCGTGATGAACGGGATCATTTCCATGATCAGCAGTAATGATGAGCAAATCATCGTCTTTCAATTTATCGAGCACTTCCGGTAAACGGGAATCATAACTTTCCAATGCTTCCCCGTAACCTTGCGGATCGCGACGATGGCCATATTTAGCATCGAAATCTACCAAATTCAAAAAGCTCAAGCCACGAAACGGTTTATTCATTGATTCGGACAATTTGGTCATTCCATCCTCGTTGTCTACCGTGCGGATTGCTTCTGTTACACCTTCTCCGTCGTAAATATCGGAAATTTTACCTAGTGCGATGACATCCAGGCCGCCATCTTCCAACTCATTCATCACTGTTCTTCCAAAAGGCTTCAACGCATAGTCATGACGGTTCGAGGTTCTTTCGAATGCACCCGGTTCTCCAACAAACGGACGAGCAATTACACGGCCGACCATGTATTTTTCATCAAGCGTCAGTTCTCGGGCGATTTCACAAATGCGGTACTGTTCTTCTATCGGAATAATCTCTTCATGTGCAGCGATTTGCAATACGGAATCGGCAGAGGTGTACACGATCAATGCCCCTGTTTCCATATGCTCTTTCCCAAGCTCTTTGATGATTTCAGTACCGGATGCAGGCTTATTCCCAATAATCTTCCGTCCCGTTTTTTCTTCTAATTCCGATAGCAATTCATCAGGAAACCCCTCTGGAAACGTCCGGAACGGTTGTTGAATATTCAACCCCATTATTTCCCAATGTCCAGTCATCGTGTCTTTGCCATTGGATGCTTCTTGCATTTTTGTATAGTGTGCTTTTGGGGCGGACGCTTTGGATATTCCTTTTATTTCTCTAATATTGCTCAAACCAAGCTGACCCATATTCGGCATCTTCAAACCGCCCATATGTTCTGCAATGTGGCCTAATGTATCCGCTCCTTTATCATCAAATTTCTCAGCATCCGGAGCCTCTCCTATCCCTACAGAATCCATAACAATTAAAAATACACGATTGAATTTCTTCACAACGATCCCTCCTATATAAATTACTTTCCCTTAATTAACTGCAATTATGCTGCTAAAGAATTGTTGTAGGATGTCAGACAACTGTAAACAGAAAATTCAGGCTCTTGGGTGATAAGCCTGATAGATATCCTTCATTCTCGCTTTTGTTACATGCGTATATACCTGGGTGGTCGATATATCTGCATGGCCGAGCATTTCCTGTACCGCTCGTAAATCTGCACCATTCTCAAGCAAATGTGTCGCAAAGGAATGTCTTAATGTATGCGGCGTGATTTCTTTTTTGATCCCAGCATCTCTGGCAATCGCTTTCAATACCTTCCAAAACCCTTGTCTCGTCAATTGGTTTCCGTGATGGTTTAAAAATAAGGCATCGGTATTTTTTCGATTAAGCAATGCACCTCGAGCAGAATGAATATATTTTTCCACAGCTTCACTTGCAACGTTGCCTAAAGGGACAATTCTTTCCTTTGATCCCTTCCCAAAGCACCGGACAAATCCCATGGTAAGATGAAGATCCGAAACCTTTAATGAAATCAATTCACTAACCCGGAGTCCAGTAGCATACAGCATCTCCAGCATGGCTTTATTTCGAATCGCCAATGCATCCTTTTCCGGAATGTTCAGCAGCTTGTCCACGTCCTTAGAAGAGAGGACTTTCGGAAGCTTTCGTTCCTTTTTCGGTGTTTCTATATGTAAACTTGCATCTTTGCTGATGCCGTACTCTCTTACGATAAATTGATGAAAAAGCCTTAAAGAAGACAGTGTCCTGGCAATCGTAGCTGACGATTTGCCGTTATCTTTTAGCTGGTATAAGAATTGCATGATGTGATGGCGTTCCACCTCTTCCCATTCCTTAACCTCCAGGGTTTCGTTCAGAAATAACTGGTATTGCTTCAGATCTCGTTTATAGGATTGCAAGGTGTTCTCGGACAATCCCCGCTCCACGGTCAAGTAATGGAAAAAATCATTCATTTCATCTTTCATCTTTGCTTCTACTCCCCTAATCGAAAAAATATCGACAAACGTTCCATCCAATCCTGGTCCTCCTGATTAAATACCTTTACCGCCCTGCCCTCAGGCGGGTCGTAACGGTGATAATCCTGATATTCAGCATGCATCGCTCTTAAACCGAAATAGAATAAGAGGGTACAAGCCGTAAAAATGATGAATATTTTCAACGCATCTTTAATCAGTAATAATGCGGGTTTCATAGGCATATCTCCTCAATCAGACTAATCGTTTTTCTATTAATAAAGATATGCCAAAAAAACGGAAAAATATACGTCAAATTAAGATTAACAGATTCTAACGAAGGATAAAAGCATTTCCCTGAAGGTTTAAGAGGTTTGTGTTTTTTTCGCAGCTTCCAACTGGCAGTTTCTGCACACTCCATGGAAGGTCAGTCGGTGATCCTTTACCTGGAAACCCCAATCACTCTGGACGATTTTTTCCACATCCTCCAATAGATCATCCTCTATCTCCTCCACAGATCCACACTCCATGCAAACAAGATGGTGGTGAAAATGGGCGGCTCCTTCTTTTCTTAAGTCATAACGGGAAACTCCGTCCCCGAAATTTATTTTATCGACAATTTTCAATTCTGATAGCAATTCTAACGTACGATAAACGGTTGCCAAACCTATTTCAGGGGCTTTTTCTTTTACAAGTAGGTAGACATCTTCCGCACTCAAATGGTCTTCTTCCCGTTCCAACAAGACACGAACGGTGGCTTCCCGTTGAGGGGTCAATTTATAACTTTGCGCATGCAGCTGTTTTTTAATCCGGTCGATTCGGTGTTCCAAGTCCCATCCCTCCCTCATAATACCAACTTAATTATAAGCAGACATGGAACCAGTGTCAAATTGTAATAATTATAATCTGTAATTTAAAATAATTATAAATTAATACCTATTACTGATAAATCCATTCTATTACCTGTTGCATGGCAGGTTTTGTCACGAAAGATTCCACGATTGATGCAGCGGCTACAAAGATTAAGAGGGTGACAAAAGAAACACTGTATTTTGCCAGCGGCTGTAATATCGGTTGTTGGGAGCGTCGGCTGAACAACTTACGCAAAAGGGCAAGCGAAAAAATCATGGCAAGGCTTCCAGCGATCAAATATGCTGGTATGATCAGCAAATTTTGCGGCGCTATCGAAGCAGCAGCAAACAATAGCCCCTTCAGGCCCATTTGATTGACAAAAAATCCGACGGAGAACCCCACTACAAGCCCCTTTACAAACAGCATTACCCAAATCACCGGCAGCCCGATGATCGACAACCCCAATATAAATAAAAGAAGCAAATATTTTAAATGATAAAAAATACTTGATTTAAGGATTTCCTGACTATCTGCTATGGTTCCTTCTGTCATCTGGCCGAAAAAACGTTCCAAGTAAAAGAATAAATCCTGCTTTTGGGCAAAATTCATACTGTTAACAATAACGGCACCAAAGATGATTCCGATTAAAAACAAAACAAGCATAAAAAAATAAACGACAGCATGGTCTCTCATATGGTTTGCGATCAGGTTCCGATTTTTATACATGTATATCCCCCATCATCCAGCAGATAGTTTTGCTTATACTTCAAATCTATGAGGGATGATGAATAATTAGACCAAAAAATAGAACCATTACGGAAGCTCCACTTTGCCATACTTCCCTCCGCCTCCAGCTACGACGCGGATCCGGCCTTCTCTCATTGAGACGATAGCTTTTGCAAGTTTTTCAGAGACTACTTCTTTTAACGCCTTTTCGGTAGTATGATGGAGAATGTCCATCTCTGTGCCAAAAACATTAAGCAACTTTTCAAGTGTCTTGGGACCAAGTGTCGGCAAATATTCCAGTGGAACCTGATAAATATAGGGAGGTCGGGAAGGAAACACGTTGGCATCAGCTAACTCGTTGATTCGATCGGCCACACCCTTGACCCACTTGTTGCTACTGCATTTTCTGCATGTATCCCCTGCTTTCACTGGCTGGAAGCATTCTGCACATACCGTTTTATGGTACTTACCAAGAAGCGGATTCATCCCGTAATTGGCCTCGATTTTCCTTCCTTCCAAGTTGTGAAGAGCACTTTTTAATTCTTGAAAGGAAGGCATTTCCATGTGAATTTTTTGATATTCCCTTCCTATTTTAGCAAGAGAATGAGCGTCCGAATTTGTCAGAAAGGTGTAACGATGCAATTCACTGATTTGATCTGCCATTGCTGTATCCGCACTCAATCCCAACTCGATGGCATCTATTAATGCAGGGTCCAAAACTTCCGTGAGTGACCGTTTCACTCCTTTTCCATATACGCTTTTAAAAGGGGTGAACACATGCGCCGGGATGAATAACCCAGAAAGTTCTTTTACTTTGTATTGCAGCTGTCTCGCAGTCCCGTAATACCGCTGGGAACTTAAATGGATGTTAGTCACGCGCCTCTTTAGCCACTGGGTGAACTCTTCCATGCTCTTCAAATCCGGCAAAAAACAGAGAACATGGATCGGCCCTTGGCAAAGTGAATCATAAACCTCTATTTCCGAACCGAGAATTAACGTCGTTCGTTCATATTGGATACCGCCATTTGCCAATTCCCGTGCTCCTTGGTTGGTTAACAACTCTCTCAATTCCATTTGAACAGCAGGTACATGGCTGTCGATAACACCAACTAAATCCATCCCTTTGTTTCTGCTCGCTTCCAACAAGATATTCGACAAAGTGAGGGATTTTGCTCCGGTGATTTTCACCGGCTTATCGAACATATCTCGGCCGATATGGATATGCAAATCGGCAAAATAACTGTTGAAAACCACTTTATTTACGCTCCAACAGCCGCAAATACAATACAGCGTAAGCGGTTTTTACATCATGAATCCGTTGTTCTCTGACTAATTGCTCTGCTTCTTCAAGCGTCAACTCCATTAATTCCACAAATTCATCTTCATCCCCGGCTACCTTTTCCTCCAGCGGAATAAGGTCTTCTGTCATATAGAGGTGAATGATTTCATCTGCAAAGCCCGGAGAAGTATAAAAGGAGGTGATGAAGGTCAAATCATTCGTCGTATAACCTGTTTCTTCTTCTAATTCCCTTTTCGCCGTGACTTCAGGTTTTTCGCCAGGTTCCAACTTGCCAGCAGGGATCTCTACGATCGATTTTTCAAGCGGCTTGCGGTACTGTTCGACAAAAACGATTTTATTGTCTTTGGTCACCGGAATAATCGCTACAGCGCCGGGATGTTTTACAATTTCCCGTTTTGATGTTTTTCCGTCAGGCAAAGCCACTTCATCTACTTGAAGGTTAACTACTTTTCCTTTAAATATCGACTGAGAGGCTGTTGTTCTTTCTTCAAATTTGTCCATGTTAATCCTCCTAAGGTCATTTATTACCATAAAGCATACATCAGTTTAACATACATCCCTATCTTGATTCTTCTTATTTGTCATATGTCTATCCGCTTCCTTAGAATAGGAATCAGATAGAACAAGGAGGAGATGTAATGGAAAAGCGCCAAATCGGCAATTCAGATTTATATGTTTCCCAACTTGGCCTGGGTTGTATGTCTTTGGGATCAAATGAACAGAAAGCGCGATATATCCTGGACAAAGCCCTTGACTCCGGTATTAATTACTTAGATACAGCTGATTTGTATGATTTTGGAAAAAATGAAGAAATAGTCGGCAAGGCTTTGAAAGGGAAAAGAGATCAGGTTATCCTGGCGACAAAAGTCGGAAACCACTTTGAAGGACAGAATGGTGGTTGGTATTGGGATCCTTCCAAGGCATATATTAAATCAGAAGTAAAAGAAAGCTTACGGAGACTTGGAACCGATTATATTGACTTGTATCAATTGCACGGAGGAACAATCGATGATCCGATCGATGAAACGATCGAAGCGTTCGAAGATTTAAAACAAGAGGGGGTTATCCGTTATTACGGAATCTCGTCTATCCGACCTAATGTTATTAGGGAATATATAAAGCGTTCCTCTATTGTTAGTGTCATGATGCAATACAGCCTCTTGGACCGCCGGCCAGAGGAAGAAATGCTTGACTTGCTCCACAAGCATCGGATCAGTGTGCTGGCTCGCGGGCCACTTGCTAAGGGCATGCTCAGCAATCAAGCCGAAAAAAAAGCGGAAGCAAAAGGCAAGGAAGGATATCTTGATTACAGGGCACAGGAACTGCAGACTATCGCAGAAAAGCTGAAGGAATACAGCAGCCATAACAGGTCGAGTAATGCGCTTGCCCTTCAATATGTTTTACAACATCCTGCCGTTACTGCCGCTGTCTTTGGAGCGAGCAGTGTCCAACAACTGGAAGATAACTTAAGTATCCAAAATGCAGACCCGTTGACTGCAGAAGATGTGAAGCATTTACAATCGATCAGTAAGCCAATCAAGTATGCCAATCACCGCTAAGTAAAGGAAACGTCAAAGAATACTTGAAGCTTGTAGAGAAACCCCGGTTTTTCTACAAGCTTTTTTCTTACCTCTTGCCACTGAGAATCTAGCAGAATCATTTGTACTGATGCCAGTCAAGATCGCTTTCCTTGAGCAGTTCTTCAAAGCTTTTATTTGCTTCCCTTATTTTTCGTTCTTCCGCTTTTCGCTGTTTTTCCTGTTCCAGCTTAGCCTGCTCCTCCTTTTTCAACTCCTTCTTCTTGGAAGATAATTTGTTAACTAATTCAGGATCTAAACGTTCCTTTAACGAATTGGTATCTCCATTCTGACTTTTCTTAGCCATTATACTGTCACTTCCTTATCCAGGTCTTGGGGAGAAATAAACGCATTTAAAACTCCCTGTGGACTTGTTAAGCGGAATGTCCGTTGATTAAAATCCAGTTTCATCTCTTTTTCAAAAAAAGTCGTTTGCTGTGGATGAACGATGACAGAGAGAGATTCATTATCCACTAGTAAATCTTCCGGATGTTTTTCGTCTCTCAGTCTGATTGTAGGCACCCCGTTTACACCACAACAACCCTCTGTATCATAATAAATTTGCAAATAATTTTTTTGATTAGCTTTCATTTCCTCGTTCAGTCGCGCTAGTGCTGCCTCTGTAATTGCCAGATACATAAGCGTCCCTCCTTCCCTATTATTTTTCATTATATCAATCGCATCAACGCTGTTCATTTTCCGCGACTTATTTTTTGTTAAATTGATTTTTCAACAATTTTTCCATCCATCCTGGAGAAAACTGATACAGCCTGCTTCCGAATTCCATCCATCGCGGCAGATTAATTTCCCTCTTCTTTCGAAACAGGTTCAATACCACTTGATCGGCCACCTTATCGGCCTTCAGCATGTATTTTCCCACTGCCTGTCGATACTCACCAGATGGATCGGCATGATCAAAAAAGCTTGTAGCGATTGGACCAGGATTAACTGTAGTTACCCATATACCCTTTTGTTCTACTTCCAGCCTCAAAGCATTGGAAAACCCAATAACGGCATGCTTGCTTGCACTGTAAACGGAAGATTTAGGTGTGGCAATTTTACCAGCCTGTGAGGCGATGTTCACAATATGCCCGTATTGGTTTTGGAGTAAGTGCGGCAGTAATTGATGGACGACTTTAACCAATGCAATAACATTAAGCTTGAGCATGTTTTCCACCTCGCTCCACTGCGCATCCTGGAAAAAATCAAATACCCCAAATCCTGCGTTATTCACCAATCCTTGAATTGGCTGATGCTTCTCTAGTATATCTGCCAACACCCCTTCCAATTGATCGATTTCAGTCAAATCTGCTGTATAAAAAGGTATGTTGGTTTGATGAGTCTCTGACAACTCATTAGCCAATTTTCTTAAGGTATCTTCCGATCTTGCAATCAATATTGGCACGCCACCTTGTTGCGCAATCTTTTTGGCTATTTGTTCACCCAAACCACCGGATGCTCCAGTGACGATTATCTTTTTCCCTGCTATTCTGTCACCCACACTATTCACTCATTTCTAATTTGAACTTAGACAGTCCATTTATGTTCATTCTTTGAATATGACCGCATGCTTCCAAATAGTCAAGCTGACCAATCGTTTCGGACATCGTCAGCCCGAATTCTTTTTCAATATGGTTGGGAAATAATCTTTCACAGACCTGGAAAGCAGTTTTTTCCCCATCGTCGAGGATTTCTTTCACTCTTTCTGCACGTTGTTCTTGTTTTTGTATCCGTTTATCGATTAAAGGGACAGCTCCACTGAAAATTNCAAATAATTTTTTTGATTAGCTTTCATTTCCTCGTTCAGTCGCGCTAGTGCTGCCTCTGTAATTGCCAGATACATAAGCGTCCCTCCTTCCCTATTATTTTTCATTATATCAATCGCATCAACGCTGTTCATTTTCCGCGACTTATTTTTTGTTAAATTGATTTTTCAACAATTTTTCCATCCATCCTGGAGAAAACTGATACAGCCTGCTTCCGAATTCCATCCATCGCGGCAGATTAATTTCCCTCTTCTTTCGAAACAGGTTCAATACCACTTGATCGGCCACCTTATCGGCCTTCAGCATGTATTTTCCCACTGCCTGTCGATACTCACCAGATGGATCGGCATGATCAAAAAAGCTTGTAGCGATTGGACCAGGATTAACTGTAGTTACCCATATACCCTTTTGTTCTACTTCCAGCCTCAAAGCATTGGAAAACCCAATAACGGCATGCTTGCTTGCACTGTAAACGGAAGATTTAGGTGTGGCAATTTTACCAGCCTGTGAGGCGATGTTCACAATATGCCCGTATTGGTTTTGGAGTAAGTGCGGCAGTAATTGATGGACGACTTTAACCAATGCAATAACATTAAGCTTGAGCATGTTTTCCACCTCGCTCCACTGCGCATCCTGGAAAAAATCAAATACCCCAAATCCTGCGTTATTCACCAATCCTTGAATTGGCTGATGCTTCTCTAGTATATCTGCCAACACCCCTTCCAATTGATCGATTTCAGTCAAATCTGCTGTATAAAAAGGTATGTTGGTTTGATGAGTCTCTGACAACTCATTAGCCAATTTTCTTAAGGTATCTTCCGATCTTGCAATCAATATTGGCACGCCACCTTGTTGCGCAATCTTTTTGGCTATTTGTTCACCCAAACCACCGGATGCTCCAGTGACGATTATCTTTTTCCCTGCTATTCTGTCACCCACACTATTCACTCATTTCTAATTTGAACTTAGACAGTCCATTTATGTTCATTCTTTGAATATGACCGCATGCTTCCAAATAGTCAAGCTGACCAATCGTTTCGGACATCGTCAGCCCGAATTCTTTTTCAATATGGTTGGGAAATAATCTTTCACAGACCTGGAAAGCAGTTTTTTCCCCATCGTCGAGGATTTCTTTCACTCTTTCTGCACGTTGTTCTTGTTTTTGTATCCGTTTATCGATTAAAGGGACAGCTCCACTGAAAATTTTTCCGTGTCCCGGATAAACGGTATGTATGTCAAGCTCCCTGCAACGGGAAAGGGCATCACGATATTGAAGCAGCGGCTTCGGACGGGCCATTCCCGGTATCGCCGGCGGTTCTAATAAAGGGTTGGAGGAAATATGGGACAATAAATGATCCCCGCCGATGAAAGCACCCGACTCTTCTTGAAAAAAAGACAAATGGCTTTGTGCATGGCCAGGAGTTTCCAATACACGGTACTCCTGATGCCCCGGCAGCAGGTCCCCTTCCTTTAGACTATCGGTAAGTGCACCTTTTCCTGCAAAACGAAGCGGAGCTCGTAGCGTTTGCAAAAAAGCATGGTAGGCTTCCGGAACTCCTGATTCCAAATATAAATCATAAAAAAATTGTTCATATCGCTTAAAATAAGCTTCTTCCCGTTTTAGCCAGACATCATTCAAAGCATGTCCATAGATCGCTTTCAGCCTCGGAAATTCTTCCGTTAAGCCAGTATGATCTGGATGATGATGCGTCAAAATAAGCTGTTCGATATCCTCCGGGTAATAGCCGATGCGTTTCAATCCGTCTGTCAACGCTTCCCAAGCCTGCTTTGTCTTTGTTCCTGCATCGATCAATGACAAAGTATCCCCTTTAAGTAAGTATACATGTACATCTCCGACTGCAAAAGGAGTCGGTATGGTAATCTGATAAATATTTGTATTTGCCATTAAAAAACCCCCACAATGAATGACCATTCATTTTATGATTATTTTACGCCTTTCTCAATGGAAAGTCACCCCTTTTGCAAAATGAAAAACACCCCGGTGTTATGTGAGGCCACTGAAAAACTGAAGTTCTATGAGAGGTAGAATTTAAAAAAAGCGGTCTGTACGGAAATTAATTTCCACACGGACCACTTTTCGTCTGATTTTTAGAGGTTTGCGTCCTCTATTCCTTCATTAGTTTAACGATTCGTTTTACGCTTGCCGTCAAAATCGTCATCGCACATTGAAAGCGCATGCCTTCGAGACCCGAAGATGAGGCGACCTCATATCTGTGTCTATGCTTCCATTCGCTATTTTTAGCTTCAATCTTATATCGTTCCTTCGCCCTTTCTTTAAGGTATCACTGTTTTGAAAGGTGAGTTGATCGATATGTTCTTCGGATTTTAAGCTGACCGAATAACTTTTGGTTTTGGCACCAGGTTTATAACAGTACAAGAATAAAGAGTTGGTTTTCTTTTTTAAATCAAAGAAAACCAACTCTTTTTAGATTGGCCCTTGGTAATTCCACGACGAGCGAGCGGTGGTGACGCCTGCGGGAACAGCGCGAGCTGAAGATCTACTTGGTCAAGTGATCTTGTTGACCAAGTTAGCTGTGGCCATGCCCGCGGCAAGCATCCACCGACAAGCGATTCGCGGAAGATTAAAAGGACTTTTTCAGCGGCCTCGCGTTATGTCGGAGTGTTTTCAGTTACTTCCGTAACAATGATTGGATGGCCGTTTTTACGATTTCCGGCAAATAACCGAAGCTATAAGTTAACTCCAGCCGCTCTGTCCACTGATGGGGGTCTTTTCCCAATGGACCTATATTCAGTATCGGCATGGTCATCTGCTCCATTACATCCTCCGGCAGTTCAAACCCCTTATTCTGCAAAGGCATATTTTGGGTCAACGGCGACAAACTACTGTTTGAAGCAACAGATCCTATATAACTTAGGTCAGACAACCCGGGAAAATACTCCACTGTTTGCAACGATATTCCGTACCGTTCACTAACATGACTCCCTACCGCTTCAACCGTACCAGCTATGTATCTATCTTGATGAGAGGTTACCGCTGGATAAAATGGCGGGCTGTAAAATAATACAATCATCGGAGCAAGGTCTTTACACAGAGCTGCCAGCTCCTGAACCAACAACGTCGAAAAATCTCTATCACCAGAGTCACGTTTTTTTATCAGTAGATTCTGTCTTCGTTCCACTTCCTCCTTGCCAAATTGTTCAACAGCAAGGTGGTAAAGTTCCTCGTAATGGAACACATTGACATGGAATTCCGGTTTGACAAAATCAGCAGCCATACGTGAATATTTATCCACTTTTTCATCGTAATGCTGTTCGATCGCTACAGCCGCTTTTTGCGCTGCGTGGTACAGCTTTTTATTAATGGTTTCAATTGACTGTTTTAAATAATGGACGTTATACATCGATACAGCCGAAACAGGTGTCTGGACCGAATATTCCTCTTTCAAATCACGCTGCATCAAGCTTACCGGCGGAGGTGTTACTTCCTCGCCGACTTTCTCGACAAAAGCTTCATTCAACTCCAATTCTTCGGATAAGAATCCGACCATTAAATTGGCGTTTAATCCGGCAAACGGTTCCCCCACATGTGTTTCCTTTCCATAACATAAAAATCCAGGAAGAACCTTACCGATCGAACCGGTGTACATATAATAATGATGATCGCCAGGATATTTACTGAACATTGGCTCTCCGTTTAAACAAGCTCGGTAGCGAAGACCCTGTTCCTCTCTTAATCTCTTCAGCACCGGCAATGCAGTAATCATCCCTAAAGAGTTGACTTCTTCATCAGGCACTGTCAAAAGAAGGATGTTTCCATCAAATTGACCGGAGATAGCCTTTTCAAGCATCGATAAATGGACAGCAAGCCCCGATTTCATGTCCATTGTCCCTCTCCCGAAAACCCATTCTCCCTCTGTTTCCAAGTCCTTTTGGACCAATTCAGGCAATTCAGCCTTACGTTTTACTAGCTCTGCTGTCAGTTCCTGCGGGTGAAAAGCGAGATTTTTCAAAGAGCCGTAATCTTCTATACCGACGACATCGAAGTGACTGAGCAGGATAACCGTATCAGCCTCCTCATTTTGTTTGACCAGCGCCGTAAGAAGCTGCCGGCCATCTTTTAAAGGATGCAGACTTAATAATTCGGGATGTTGCTTGAAATAGTCTTTTTCCTTGAGGGTATAAAACAAATATTCGGCTAAGGCAAGTTCATCTTCACTGCCGCTGATACTAGGATAACGGACCAGTGAATATAATAATTCAGTCAATTGCTCCTTTGTCTGCCATTCTTGCATACGGCTACATCCTCCCTTTGCGTTGACTTTTCTACAGAAATAACACACAATTTAACCATACTTTCAAGATGAGGTGAAAACTGTGAAAACGCTAGTGTTTGCACACCGTGGTGCTAGTAAACGAGCACCAGAAAACACCATGCCTTCGTTTCAGCTGGCGTATGAGATGGGAGCCGAAGGCATCGAAACAGATGTCCAGCTATCGAAGGACGGTATCCCTGTATTAATCCATGATGAAACGGTACGGCGGACGACAAATTCTGTCGGCTTTGTTCAAGATTATACCTATGAACAGCTGCAAAATCTAGATGCTGGATCATGGTTTTCAGAAAAATACGAAAATACCAGGATCATCTCTTTAGAAGATTTTTTGATATGGGCTCAACCGAAACAGCTTCAGTTGAACATCGAGCTTAAAAACAACGTAATCGATTATGAAAACCTCGAAAAAAAGGTCTATGACCTGTTAATAAAATACAAGCTCGTCAAGCGGACGACGATTTCAAGCTTTAACCCTGTAAGCCTTGAACGGTTTAAGCAAATCGATAGAAAAATTGCTACCGCTCTGTTAACATCACAGAGAATAAACGGACTGGTCGATTATACGTCAGGCCTCGGGGCGAAAGCTTTACATATTAAGTACCGGTTGTTGAACAGCAAAGTTGTTGAGGAATGCCGGGAGAAAGATATGAAGCTCCGGATTTATACGATTAACCGAGCAGGCGCAATGAAAAAATGTTTTCAATTGCATACAGACGCAATATTCACCGATGTACCGGATATAGCGATTGAGCAGCGCCGATTGTTTGAGTAGATCGATCACAAAAGACTAATCGCAAGCAGGAGGTAATAAATATGTCTGCAAAACTTTTTACTCCCATCACATTTAGAGATGTCACCTTAAAAAATCGAATTGTCATGTCACCGATGTGCATGTACTCATGCGAACCAGAGGACGGAACTGTCCAGCCTTTCCATCTCGCTCATTATGAATCCCGGGCAGCAGGACAGGTGGGCCTTGTGATGGTGGAGGCAACTGCTGTACAACAAGCTGGCAGGATTTCAGCAAAAGACTTGGGTATCTGGGACGACAAGCAAGTCGAAGGATTGAAACAAATCAGCGACAGGGTTCACGCCCATGGTGCAAAAAGCAGTATTCAGCTTGCCCATGCCGGAAGGAAAGCAGAAGATGAAGAGACTAATTATAGTGCAAGCGCACTTGCATTCAATGACAGATACCAGACACCGGTTGAAATGAGCACCGACGACATCGCTGAAACAATCGAAGCCTTCAAGCAAGGTGCATCCAGAGCTAAACAGGCAGGTTTCGATATCATTGAACTTCATGGTGCACACGGCTATTTAATCAACCAGTTCTTATCTCCTCTAACCAATCAACGCAACGACCAGTATGGTGGAAACCGTGAAAATAGGTACCGCTTCTTATCAGAAATAATAGATGCGGTTAAAACGGTTTGGAATGGCCCTATCTTTACTCGTATTTCAGCAAATGAATATGCGGACGGTGGGAATTCTACCGAGGACTTTATCTATTTTGCAGAACAAATGAAACAGCAAGGTATCGATTTAATTGACTGCAGTTCTGGCGGTGTTGTACCTGCCAAAATTTCTGCTTATCCTGGATACCAGATACCTGGAGCGGAAACAATCAAGCATCAGGCCGGTATCCATACAGGAGCCGTTGGATTGATCACCACTGGTATCCAAGCAGAGGAAATTCTGCAAAATGATCGTGCTGATTTAATTTTTCTAGCCCGTGCTTTGTTAAGAAACCCCTACTGGCCTAAGGCTGCTGCAGATGAATTAGGCTGTACAATCGAAGCACCGAAACAATATGAACGCGGCTGGAGGTAAATTGGGAGGAGTATCATGGACGTCATATTTTTAGGAACAGGTGCAGGTCTGCCGTCAAAGGAAAGAAACGTTTCATCGATTGCGTTGCGGATGTTACAGGAACAGCAAAGTATCTGGCTTTTTGATTGCGGGGAAGCTACACAGCATCAAATCCTTCATACGACAATCAAACCAAGAAAGATAGAAAAGATATTTATCACGCATTTGCATGGCGATCACATTTATGGATTGCCAGGAATGCTGAGCAGTCGATCCTTCCAAAGCGGTGAAACACCAGTGACCTTATTCGGCCCTAAGGGTTTAAAGGAATACATTGAAACAAGCTTGCGCGTAAGCGGAACAACCCTTACCTATCCGTTGATCGTCAACGAAGTGAAAGAAGGCATGTTGTTTGAAAATGAACAATTTCGCGTATCCGCCAAACAATTGTCTCATGGTATTGCCTGTTTCGGTTATCGTATTGAAGAAAAATCACGCCCTGGGGAGTTGCAGCCGGAAAGACTAAAAGCTGCCGGCATTGAGCCTGGGCCAATCTATCAAAAAATCAAAGAAAATGAAGAGATAACATTGCCTGATGGCAGAACAGTATTACGAAGCGATTTTATCGGACCTGATAAACCTGGACGAATCGTTACCATTATCGGTGATACCAGGTACCTTCCGGAACTGAAGGAATTCGCCGCAAATTCCGATTTACTGATCCATGAAGCAACCTTCAAAGGGGACAACGAAGAGCTGGCATACGAATATTTCCATTCCACTACGAGACAGGCTGCAAAAATCGCCAAAACTGCCGGCGCTCGAAAGCTCGTCATGACACATATTTCTTCCCGTTATCAAAGCGATATGGAAGAACAGCTATTATACGAAGCTAGAGAGATATTTCCCGCTTCTGAACTTGCTCAGGATTTTCATCAGGTAGAAATCCCTCAAAACTAACGGCACGGTTAGGATGACGCTATCTACAAAATGGCGTTCCTAGCGTGCCTTTTTTGTTTCAGCCAATTACCTCCTTCTTTAACCCACTCTTCTAAACGCTTCTTATCACGGCACAAAATTATCTACCATCATACGACCATACGACCTATAAAGCGCAAAGCTTATGGAGGCTCGACAGCCGTCCGCAGAGCGAAGCATATTTCTGTCGGACCATGTTAATAGAAAAAAGTTGGGGTGTAATGAAGCGTTCGGAACCAAACCACAATCTTCGAAACCAACCTTATCTATATGTGTTTTACCTTTTTGCAATTGGGTAAATAAAGGAGTGAACGAACAAACTAATTATAAGGAAATCATCATAGAGAGGAAGAATAAACATGTGCCAACACATCAAAGAACACATTCATCTAAACAGAATGCAAAACAAACCAACTTACAGTACCACCTGTCAGGATTGTTTCCGACAAATTCTTAAAAACCCGAATATACTGAAAAACATTTATCAAACAAATTGATACGGAAAAGCATCTGCTCTTGTAGAAAAACAATCGTTTTTCTACAAGATTTTTAGCTTTTACAAGGAAAGAGGCTGGCAAACAACGTTTAAAAACAGTATTACGGACATTTAATGGAGAAACAAACGTTAGTCCCCCTCTCCTTTTTCATTTTTTTTATAATCGTTAAGAAAATCTTTTTGAAAACTAGTCCGCGGCTCTATTTCCCCTACATTACCACCGAGTTTTTTAAAAGGATTCTTTCCATATTTCTCTGTTAACTGGTCGATTGTCTCGTAAAGTTTTTCTTTGCTCGCTTCTTTTTCATACGTGAATAAATCCAACTGCTGTGCAACATCTCTTTTCTCTGCCACGTCTTGGACGGTAATACCCAACAACCGTACCGGCTCCTCATTCCAATGCTTTTCAAACAAATCCATACTTGCCGTTAAGATATCAGAATCATTATCTGTATAATCAGGAAGTTTTCGGCTTCTCGTGATGGTTTTATAGTCGTGATACTTTACCATGATTTGGATGCCACGGCCCACAGCCTGCTTTCTTCGCATACGCCTGACCACGTTTCTCGTTAAGTGGGCAAACAGCTGTCTGATCTCTGTATAATCCGTCGTATCCTGTGGCAGCGTTTCAGAGCTTCCGATACTTTTGAATTCATGCACAGCATCTGGATCGACCGGACTGGAATCCAAGCCGTTAGCACGATTTTGCAAACGTTCCCCATTAATTCCCAACAGACGTTTCAATTGAAGCGTATCCGCCTCTACCAAATCCTTGATCGTATAAATTTCCAATTTTTTAAGCTTATCAGCTGTTTTGCTTCCAATCCCATACATCTCTTCGATGGGAAGCGGCCAAAGCTTATTGGCTAGATCGCGTTTCCTCAGGACCGTTATGCCCATTGGTTTTTTCATATCGGAAGCCATCTTTGCCAAAAATTTGTTTGGGGCAATGCCTATGCTGCAGGGCAAGTCTAGTTCACTTGCTATCCTTTTTTGAATGGATTCTGCAATTTCCAATGGGGAACCCAGATGCTGACAGTCGGTTATATCCATGTATCCCTCGTCAATGGAAACAGGTTGTACAAAAGATGTCACGTCCGATAATATCTTAAATATCTCTCTGGAAGCCGCCCGGTAACGATCAAAATTTGGACGCATGACCAACAGTTCTGGACAAAGCTTTTTCGCTTCCCATAAAGGCATCGTTGTTTTAACCCCTTTTTTTCTGGCCTCATAACTGCTGGTGACGATAATCCCCTTTCGTTCTTCCGGATTGCCGGCAATTGCAATGGCCTTTCCTTTTAATTCCGGGTTATATGCCATTTCAACTGAAGCATAAAAACTATTCATATCGACGTGAAATATAACACGGCCTTTTTTTGGATACCACTTCGACATAACATTCACCTTCTAACAGAACGGTTGTTCTACTCCTAATAGTATAGCATACTTGGCCAATTTAAGACTTTCCAGGATAATCAACAACAATGAAACCATTCATGGAAATGAGGGAATATAATGCGCATGTGAATTTTCGTGCTTTTTTCCCTTAACCCTGACAAAGAGTCAAGCTATTTTGTCACGAAATGTTCTTTGACAAAAACGGTTAAGAGGAGTTTAATAGAAATAGTTTTCCATACGAGTAAAAGGAGGTGAATACAGATTTGATTGAATTATTGAATGAATTATTGAACGAAGCATCACCGTTTTATTTTTACGTTAGTATGATTCTTGCGATCTACTGTGCGTTCGGTTTTTCCGTGATTGCCTACTCCTCTCTATCAAAAAGCAGTGAGATGGTCACCCGGGATTACCACGCCATTCAGTTCCGTCTTCTTCCCGTAGCGGCAAGGCTGACCGAGACCTGTTTAGTGACTACCTGGATAGCAAGTAAAGTAAAACGGAAAGATGGCCCGGAAGATGATGCAGACCACCATACCTTCTCGCTATACAACCAGAAACATATCCTGCGAGGAGGAAAACAATGGAGAAACATTCTGTATTCACAACCTTTAAAAAGACCGGTTTTATCTTACTAACACTGCTTTTGTTACTGACAGGCTGCCAAGGCACTTCTGATGGAGGATCGACTGGCTGGTTCCATCATTACTTTATAGACAGTTTTTCGTTCTTAATAAAAAGTATGGCCTCGTTGCTAAACGACAATTATGGTGCATCCATTATCGTTGTAACCTTACTAATACGCTTGGCATTGATGCCATTGATGCTGAAACAGCAGAAAGGCAGCTATCAAATGCGAGAAAAAATGGCTGTCATGAAACCAGAAATGGATGCAATCAAAGAAAGATACACCAACAAGACCGACCAGGAATCGAAACGGAAACAACAGCAGGAAATGATGCAGTTATACCAAAAACATGAAATGAACCCACTCGGGGCGATGGGCTGCTTACCGATGATTATCCAATTCCCTATTTTGATCGGTTTTTATTATGCAATCCGGACAACACCTGAAATAGCGTCCCATACGTTTCTATGGTTTGATTTAGGTAATACCGATATGTTTATGCCCGTGATTGCCGCCGCTATTTATTTTGTACAGTTTAAGGTGACGCAAATTGGCATGGACGCTCAACAGCGAAAACAAATGGCTGTATTAGGTTTACTTTCCCCGGTAATGATTGGGTTTGTTTCCTTCTCCGCGCCAGCCGCCCTACCACTATATTGGGCTGTCGGCGGATTGTTTTTGATATTTCAGACCCTTCTGGCTAAACGGTTATACCAGCCAGAACAATCCCATGAAACAGCAGCTGTAAATCAGCCCGTTAAATAACCAAATAACTCCCCGGTGATCGGGGGCCACTGAATAACTGAAGTTTTATGATAGATAGAATGTTAAAAAAGCGGTCTGTGCGGTAATTAATTTCCACACTGACCGCTTTTCGTCTAATTTTTAGAGGTTTGTGCCCTCTATTCCTTCATTAGTTTAACGATTCGTTGTACGTTTGCCGTGAAAATCGCAGTCGCACCTTGAATGCGCATGCCTTCGACACCCGAAGATAAGCGAATGTTCTGGAGCCATTTCAAGGAAATACTTGAAGGACATGTCGACCTGAGCTCGTTCCACGAGATCCACATCAGACAACGTATAGATGGCTTTTAGGAGGAGGTATTTGAACATTCGAATGGGATGAAAAGCGTTCCGTCCATTGTCATGACAGTATTTGTCCTTCCGTTCGTCATAAACGAAGGAAAAATCGATAATCTCATTGATTTCCCGAAGAAGATAGTCCTTAAAGACCACCATATCGTAGAGGCCTTCATACTTTATAATTGACGGTCTAGCATCGAATCTCTCCCTTTTATGTATTCCTTTCATTGTACAACAAAAGAGCGATTTTCTTTTTTAAATCAAATAACATCAACTCCTTTTAGATTGACCCTTGGTAATTCCACGATGAGCGAGCGGTGGTGACGCCTGCGGGAACAACGCGAGCCGAAGATCCACTTGGTCAAGTGATCTTCTTGACCAAGTTAGCTGAGGCCGTGCCCGCGGCAAGCATCCACCGACAAGCGATTCGCGGAATCAACAACGAGCGTTGACAGCCATTTTAGATTAAAAGGACTTTTTCAGTGGCCTCGTGATCGAGAGTTTTTTTCTCTTTAAATGGCTCTATTAAAGTTAGTAATTTTTGAGGGGGGTAATTCTAAATCGGGAAACTTATGATACACTTAGGTTAACAAAATACTCGAATAGCTACGGTTGAAAATGCTGGAGGTGTCAAATGTGGCAAATGAGGTTATGTTCATTTTAGTTATTGTATCCATGGCTATATGGATTATGGTGTCTCGTGAGGCTGTAAAACCTTCTAAAGATGTAAACTGGCGAAAAATGATTACATTACTGTCTGCAGGCTCTTTATCTACATTCATTCTAACCATCACGCTTTTTCAAAACTTGCCGTTTTAGTCCCGTTATCGGGGGCTTTAGTTGGTAGAAGGCTTGACTACGGTAAAGAACCTCCAAATAATGGTAGTTCTTTTTTATTAAACCTTCCACGCTAAAAGAGACAATGGTTCAAACTTACCCGTACCCCACACTTACTGGATGAAATAGCTCCTTGTGTTCAAGAAATCCTCTTTTTTTGCTCCCAATTCAATATGGTTAATGCAACCCTAAAATTACTCCTTCATTTGCATGTATTTCTTCTCTTGGTATAATATACTTTGTGTCCATATTTCAGCCTTTCGACTCTTGTTGACTGTTTAGTTTACCCGCTTTAACCCCAGCTTCCCAATGCCAGGAAACTCGGTTTTAATGGATGACTTCCGTTTCGATCTCTACAATACATATTTCCAATCTGTTTATACTATCCATGGACACTCAACAATATAAGGAGGATGATGAATAAATGAAAAAACTACTTTCCTTTTTATTCCTGGGAATAGCTTTACTTTTAACCGCTTGTGGCGGAGAAGAATCGAATGAGAATTCAGACCAACCAGCAAATGATAACAGCCAAGGCGATAAAGGAACGATATCCATCGGGATGAATAACTGGGCAGAAAACGTAGCTGTCTCTAATATGTGGAAAATCATTTTAGAAGAAAAAGGCTATGACGTGGAGTTGACCTCTGTAGAGAAGGCCTTTCTCTACGAAGCACTTTCTGCAGGGGATCTAGACATCGGAATGGAAATTTGGCTGCCAAATACCGACCAAGCCTATTATGATAAATACAAAGACGAAATTGACTGGCGGGATAATTGGTATGAAGGCACTGATCTGGCACTCGTTGTTCCATCTTATATGGAAGAAATCAACAGTATTGAAGATCTGAAAGACCATAAAGAAGAGCTGGACTCGCAAATCGTCGGGATTGATGCAGGAGCAAGCATTATGTCTTTAACAGAAGAGGTAATAGACACGTACGGACTGGATTTTGAATTGGCAAGTTCTTCTGAGCCAACCATGCTAACCGAACTGCAGAACAACATCGAAAATGAAGAACCTATTGTCGTTACTTTATGGAAACCACACTGGGCATTTGCTGAAATGGATTTGAAAATTCTTGAGGACCCAGAAAATGTATACGGGGATTCCGAAAATATTTCTTATGCTGCCCGGAAAGGACTGGAAGAAGACCAACCAGAGGTCGTACAATGGTTCGATGATTTTGAATTAGATGACGAGCAGCTGGGAAGCCTGATGGCAACAATTAATAAAGCTGAATCAGAAGAAGAAGGTGCCCAGGAATGGGTTAATGACCATCAGGATTTAATTGAGAGCTGGACAAAATAAATAAGGCTATTTTCGTAAAAGGTTGTATCTACCTCGAAAGATACAAAGTAAGAATTCGGTATATGTGGATATTTCCTATTCGGACTAAGATTCGTGATAGTCCGGTGCTGCAGAAATATACTCGCTTTCCGTGGGGAACGCTTCAGCCAGGGTAGTACATGAATAAGCTTCTTCGCTCCCTTGGGTCGATGAAGCCAGCTACGAAGCTTAACAGGACGACGCAGACCCATCCGGGGGGGGCGGCGGGGTCTTCAGACTTTCCTCTCCACAGGAGTCTCGCATTTTTCCGCAGGGATGGGTGAATACTCCGGTATGGATGGAAGTCATCCAAGGTGCGTTCGCATTTTGTATAAAATGTGAAAAACTTGAAAACAACAAAGTCTGAGAAAAGAGTCATAAATAAAAACCACGGCGACATCTTACGGTGTACCGTGGTTTTATTTTACGTTTTTCAATGATAACGGCTATATTCAACACCCAATCACTAATCCCTCTTCGAGACTTTAGTGTCAATATATCATGAATCAGGCTGACTCATGGAGCCAATCCCAAGCTTCTGAGAGCTCATCTTTTTCAAATTGCTTGACTGTAATACCTGGCAAGTACTTCCCTATTTTAGTCAATGATTCAATGGAATCTTTTTCTGTCACAACGGCAAATTTTTTAAATTGTTCCCAATGCTTGGCATCGAATTTCATTCCTTCAATCATCCCCTTCAATGTGGATCCTTTTATATCATGGACAATCGCCAGTATGTTAAAGGAACCACCTTGCGGAAAATGTTCACGTACATAGTTTTCCAATTGATCTGCGTCCTCTTTAGTTGCCTCGCCCGTGAACTGCACAGCAATCGTCTTCTCTTCCTGGCTCGGTAAAAATGATAACATGAAAGCTCTCCTTTCGATGAAGCTTATCATCCTGTTACCCGATTTTTAGCAGTTTTCAAACCAACCTATCCTATCTGATTCCTATTAAACCTGTTTAACGCTTTCTACTCCAACGGCAGAGGTCTTTATGCATTGAATGAACAGTACGAGAGAGATGATCAATAACATTCCGGAACCCGCTACTACTGTCATTCTTACAGAAAAAAAGTGAGCCAGCAGACCAAATAATCCCGTACACAAAATGACAAGTATTGATTCCACCCATCCATATATACTGCTCAGCCTGCCTAGCATATCGATAGGAACTTCAGTTTGAATAAAAGTGGTGAAGCCTGTTCCGGCAAAGGCTAAGGAAAAGGAAAGAATGAAAAAACCAATTCCAGCTATCGAGAAGCTTTCGGAAAAAGCATATACTAAATAACCTGCCGCCAAGAAAACGGAAGCGATACCGATTAATCCCAACGGTTTCAGCAAATGAGAAAACAACGTATTAAGAATAGCACCGAAGATAATTCCAGCCCCAGCTACGCTGACAAGCAAGCCATACCAAAAGTCAGTCAAGGCTAATTCCTGTCTAGCAAAAACCGCCTCCAACGAATCTATGGCAGCTGTCAGCACTGTAATGCAGCTAAATAGCATATAAATGCGCAATACATACTGATTTTGTCTGCTGAATGTGCTAACCGTTTTCCAATCAGTCTTCACCATGACAAAACCCGAAAGCTTCTTACCATGTTGCATCTCTTGTCTATTTTCTACATCCGGTATCAAAAGGGTAAGAAATCCTGACACTATAAAAGTAACTCCATTTAAGAAAACGGCGATAATTGGTGAGCCGACCATAAATAATATGCCGGCCAGTGCAGGACCAACCAGAAAAGCTCCGGAATCCACCAAGCTGCGCAAAGCGTTAAACCGATACCTGTTTTGCTCTGGAATCAGTTTTGTCATATAAGTCAGGGAAGCAGGATGAAAAATGGCACTTCCCATATTGATTAGCAGTACGATAAAATAAATGACAGATAAAGAAGAAACCATCGGCAATATAAACAACAACAATCCCCTGCTAACATCCAACCATATCATCAATTTCTTTTTGTTCATTCGATCAATCAGACTTCCCGACCATCCATTGGTTAGAATCGCCGCAACTGGTTTTAAAATATACAGGATTGCGACAGCAATGGGAGAGCCAGTCATGTTAAGGATGATCAAATTGTAGGCAATTAAGTAAATCCAGTCCCCTATATTGGAGATCCCGATAGCGACCAGCAATACGAATGATATTCTCGGCATCCTTTTTACTTCTTTTCTTTGCACCACGTTCTCCCCCTATTTTCTATAGAACAGAAATACTTATTTTCAATTCTTGTTCATAAAAAAAGAAAAAAACCCACCCCCAAGACATCACATCTTGGGGGCGGGTCTGACCGCGGTGCCACCCCAGTTTACCGATACCTCACAATATCGGCCTTTTCAGGTACGGCTAATAAAAGCTTATACCTTAGCCCTGTAACGGGAGCTCCCGTTACATCATCCCCGTTCGCTTTTCGGTTCCGATGTAAAGCTCTGAGGCTTGCTTCAATAAGCGCAGCTTCCTCCCTTCCCAGCTGACGGGGGTCTCTGTAAAGCTTCACGTTTATCTACTCTTCTCTTCATCGCTCTATTATAATTTTACTTATCCTAACACTTGATAATAAAATTGTAAATAATCATCTTCATTCAACCATTTTATACCATGTATGAGAATTATCCGCTAATATCACGCTATGTAGTGTAACTGAATTTCGCGGAATTGGAGTGGGAACGATGGAAATGCATGAAGAAGACAGAAATTTTTTTGACCAGGCGATTCTGGATTATAAAGAAGGAAGCAACCGGCTGGAAAAAGGCCTTCCGGAAATGACGAAGAGTTATTTCGATTTTACAGAAGCCTGCTTTCAGGACGGCGCAATGGATGGAAAACAAAAGCAATTGATCGCCCTTGGTATCAGTATTTATGCCCAGGACGAATATTGTATTATGTATCATACCAAGGGTGCTGTAGAACATGGGGCTACCGAAAACGAAATGATGGAAACAATCGCTGTCAGTGCTGCTCTCGGTGGTGGTGCAGCCTTTTCGCAAGGTGTTACGTTGGCAATGGAAACATTTGATCACTATAATGAAGTAAAACATTGATTCAGTTGATTCACTGAATCATGCAAAACCAGGCAACATGGCCAAGTATTTTCCCCTGCCATTTTTGCTTGGTTTTTTCAATTTAGGCTCTGTTAAAGTTACGTGTTGATATTACTAACAAAAAAAGAAACTCCAATTTTTATGGAAGTTCCTCTTATTTAGATTGGGTTTATTCAACTAAACAACATCTTCTATTATTAAATTTGTTTCTTCCTTACTTCTTGCATTGCTGCTTGTTTGGAATCTTTCACTATTTTCAAAAGCACCGCCAGGATGAGACCAACCACTACCCAATCCTTTTAGCCGCCTTTTACAATATGCTCAAAATATACAATAACCATAAAAATTAGCCAGACCGTTAATGGAATTGCCAAACTCTTAATTGCTTGTAACGGTTTATAATCTTTATTTTTCTTTTGTAGAAGTCTATCGGTAATAAAGAACAACATAGAAGCACCTAAACTATACAATAGTAATATAAGACCAAAAATAACGTGCAAAATGCCGGAGAGAATGATTTCAGATTTTTCATTTCCTGTTTTTGTTGAAATAATTTTACTGACTTTATCACTAATAATAGAAGTTAACACTCCATAAATTAAAATAGCTTAAAATAGCTGGGAAACTATACATCAAATAAACAGGTGTGGTTAATACAACCGCAAATAAATAATTTGGTAGTGATGTAATCGTTTCGCCAAATGGATTTGGCACGATTAGACCCAACAAAATAGAAAACAAAGAACCAGAAACAGATGCCGAAATGATTTTTCTTGAGAATATTGTGCTCACCTCCATTATTCCGTACATATATAGTTTCACGAAACACTAAACATTGAACTTTGCCAATCTCCGCTATCCTATGGATCGGCCAGTTCAAAAACAAATGAAGTAAGTAAAAACTCTTTAATGTTGAGTTTTGTACGCTCATCACTACAACTATCTACAAACAAGAACCAAGTAAGGTAATGTTCAAGATATTTCGTAGGTAGCTTGTAAAATCGTCACTATAGAATCCAAAAAAATTGGTACTATTTGAAGCAATATTTCATAAGCCTCACGCCAATATTCTATGTAATATGGTGTGGAGGTGATGTGTATGTACACATTGGTAAAGCGGAATAAAAATTTCCGGTATTATGTAATCGGAGGGGGTATCTCGCGGCTGGGTGATATACTGTCTGGCCTTGCCTTCCTGTTTTTAGCTCACGATTTGACCGGATCTGCTATCCATACTACTGGGATGGCCATAGCAGAGACACTGCCCTATCTATTTTTCGGACTGGTTGGTGGTGTGATCGCCGACTGGATTCCTCGAAAAAAGTTATTAATTTGGCTCGATTTATTACGTTTGCCGCTGATTCTTTCCGTTGTTTTGCTGGATTCAGCTGGTAACCTTTCCTACCAATATTTATTGCTTGTCAGTTTTTTGCTACAAACAATTGGCTGCTTTTTTAATCCTGCTCATCGAGCAGTTCTTCCGTTGATCACAAGCGAGGATGAACGGACGGCAGCAAACAGCTTGCAAGATAGCATTACTAGAGGCATAACTATCTTAAGTCCCCTAGTCACTGTCTCTATGCTCGAAACAATCGGAGTGATCCACTTTTTCACGTTGGACGCAGTTACCTATTTGATTAGTATTTTTTGTCTCCTCCAAGTGAACGTTACAGAAACAAATAATAAAGGAAGTAAATCAGTTCGGGATCTTTTTTCAGCTATATTTTCTTTTGTTTTTTGGGTAAAGCAGCAGGCGACTATCCGGCAATTGTTCCTGTTCACATTTATTACCGTGTTTTTCAATACATGGGTATGGGAAGTTGGATTACTATTGGCACTTGCTGATCTGACCACAAACCATCAATCGATTTATAGTGTACTCCAGGGATTGTTTGGTACTGTCGTCATTGTCACGAATCTAATCCTGCCTTATTTAGTCAAAAGAATGACGTTGAAAACTTATTTGATCGGGGCAGCTATTTGGGGAAGCGGAATCACCTATTACGGCATTATATACGAAGTCAACCATTTCTATATCGGATGCGCAATTGTAGGTATCGGGCTGCCCATAGCCGGACTATCCCGCGTATATCTCATACAGTCGCTCGTAACGGAAGAGAAATTAGGCAGGGCATTCAGTTTCAATGCAGTTCTTCTCTATTTCGCCAATACGATTTCTCTCGCAATATTCGGAGTCCTTGCTGCCTTTGTTCCGATAAGATTTTTAATGACAGGAAGCGGAGCTATCATCCTACTCACCAGTGTAACCTTTTTATTAGTCAAAACGGTGGGTCCTTCTACTCGCAGAAGGGGTCGCCCCGTAAACTTTTTTAAATAGATGTACATAGGCAGAAACGTTTTTAAAACCATGATCCATGGCGATTTGCAAAACCGTTTGGTTGGAATGAAACAAAGCCGGCTGACTTCGTATCAGCCGGTATAATTGTAACCAGGAGTATGGAGATAAACCTATCCGCTCTTTGAACAGATGAGCAAACTGATATTTGTTCAACCGGGCTACCTCTGCCATTCCACTCAAAGTCCAATCTTGCTCATAGCTTTGTTTAACCGCTTCAATCACCCGCTTTAATACTTCATCTTGAACCACTTCCGGCATGGTCACCTGATGCTGTCCCAACCCATATTGCACCATCAGAATCGCAAGCTGGGTAAAACTGTTTTCCACAAACAATTGATTGATCTCCGTAGGTTTTCCGCAATTCCAATCAATAAATTCACGAATAAAACTAGCCCATCGATATAGTTGGGGATGATAATAAGACACAGTCGCAAATTCCATTTCAGGACCAGAAATCCCCAATTCCTTGGCTGCATTCTTTAACAATTTCTGATTCAGTTCAATCAAAAACTTTTCACCCGACATATGGAGTTGTTTATGTTCTTGCGAGGGATTGAAAATAGCAACTTGACGTTTCTCAATAGTTAAATCTCGATAACGTGTTTGATATGTTCCCCCACCTTTGGAACCAAATATAAGCTTATATGTATGATCGCTGCGCCAGTCACGCTCTCCCAACTTGTCCGAGCGCAATAAAAGCAGTCCGTTTTCGTCTTGATAAATCATAACGCCTATCCCCTCTAAATGTGGCAATGAGCCTTTTCCTTACTGTCCATTATATCATTTGCTGGTAAAAGAATGTTCTACAGTTTTCTTATGTTCACAAAAAGAACGAACAACCGTATAATCCTGGATCTCTAAATGATCTCGTTCTTATTCTATTTCCAAAATGATCTTTCCGACGCTTGTTCTTGACTCCAAAAGTTGGTGCGCTTCCCTGGCAGCTTTCAATGGCAGCTTCTTTCCTACCTTTATGTCAAGCTGTCCGCTTTCGATATATTGCAAAACACCAGAAGCTGTTTCCTGCAATATTTCCGGTCGTTCTTTCCGGGTCGTCCCTAAGCTGAACCCAAGAACAGATCGGCAGCTTGCATGCAATTGTTTTGTTTCGACCATACCTGTGCTCCCACTTGAATTTCCAAAGTGGACCAGCCTTCCGAAATGGGATAAACAGTCCAGACTTTCTTCGAAAATTCGGCCAGAAACAGAATCGAGAATGATATCGATACCTTTTCCATTGGTAATCCTATTTACGCTGTCAGCAAAATTTTCATAACCGATGACATGGTCCGCTCCTGCTTCTTTGGCCATTTGCTGTTTTTCCTCCCTGCTGACAGTCCCAATAACCAAACCAGCTCCCATCAGTTTAGCTAGTTGGACAGCTGTGCTCCCCACTCCCCCAGCCGCCGCATGAACAAGCACCGATTCTCCTTCATTTATATGCGCAATCTTTTTCAATAAATGATAGCTTAGAAAACCTACGGTCGGGCAAGCAGCTGCACTGATAAAGTCCATTTTTTCCGTGATAGAAAAGGTCAGTTTTTCACTCGCTACTGCATAATCTGCATAAGAACCGGAACGAGGAAAACAGATAACTCGATCTCCAATCTTGAACCGGTTAACCTTATCTCCAATTTCAACTACTATTCCTGCCGCATCTAACCCGGGAACAAACGGCATGGGACCTTTCCATTTCCTGCCTGATCGGTTTTTAATATCTGCATAATTCACACTAGTATTAACCACCTTGATAAGCACTTCGTTTTCCTTTATCTTCGGTACTTCCATTTCAACGAGCTCTAGTGCCTCCGGTCCGCCAAACTTCTTCACTACGATCCCTTTCATCTATCTTCCCCCTTATTTCTGTCCATCGCTCTTATTTATTTCTCGTTCCACTTACCTTGTTCCTGCCTAGTAATTGTGGACTCCTTTTTCGACGTATCTTTTTCTTATCGAAGAGTGGTTTCATTAGATAAAAACAAGCCCTTCCGGAATCACCGGTTGAGCTTGTTTGTCGTTAGCCGGGCTAAATAAAATAAAGATTACCCTGAATGAATGATCTCTTCGAATAAACCTAGCCGATTTCCCCACGGATCGGAGAATGTGGCCCATCTTACCGGCACTTCTTCCCTGAAATAAATGGTAAAGTCCTCTACTTGCCCACATTCCAACAATCTGGTCCGTTCTTGCTCAATGGAATCTGTCTGAACACGTAAAGGACCATTGCCAACTGCCGGTTCCCCTTCTGCTACTTGCAGCCAGCAACCAGGAAGCAACTCCCACTCGGCAAATCCCTGATGGGGTTCAAAATCAGGCTGCTTTTGTAAAAATTCAGCATACCATTTCTTCCCCTGGTCGAAATCCGATACACGTACTTGAAAAGTAACTGTCTCTATCAAGTAATCCCCCCTCTTAAAGCAAATCTTTTTTGAAAACCAATCCTGTTTCCAGATAGATTTTGAAAAGCGTCAACGCTTCACCCCAACCGGAAGCACAATATAAGCTAGTCTCAAGATCCTGATTGGAAAGAGTATATCCTTTTTCTTCTAACTCTACCATGGTACCCGCTTTATAAGGTTTCAATAGCAATCTGACGATTGTTTCTGATCGACCAGGTTTCCACGTAAACGCAAATAACTTATCTGTAGCCATCGCTGTAATTTGGCAATGCTCTACTATGCATTGTCTCTCTTGTCCAAAATCTTCCCAACACAAGCGTAACGTTCCTTTGCCATCCTCAGAAAACGTCAATGTAGTTTCATCCGTGAACCAGGCATTCCAACCTTTCTCTGTTGTCAATGCTCTATAAATATCAGAAGCATATGTTTTTATGTAGGTTCTGTGTTTGATAACAGGTTTGTAACCTTCATTCACTGGCTAAACTCCAACACTTCCAACTTATTGCCAGACGGATCTTCTATTTCAATGTACCGTCCGGGTGGACAAGGTTTCGGTTCATCTGTTACTAACCTTACTTCCTTTTCTCTCAACATTTCAATATCCCGATCCAAATCATCGGATTCTAACCCTAATACAATATTATTGCTATTTCCATGGTCTTTACCAGTTTGGCTTGTTTCCAACACAAGTGCTATCGGTTCCTGTTTCAAACTGACAATTGTTTCACTATACCGTCTCGAGATTTCAAATCCCAAAATCCTCGTGTAAAAGGCAATCGCCTCTTCCATGTCCTTCACTTTAATCGTTACCACACATGCTTTGTTTAACATCTTATCCCCTCCTGTTCCTTTAAAGTTCATTATACTGGAAAAGCATGCTCACATTTTCTTCCCGTTTGCTGAGTTATTCACTTTTCGGAACAGGAGTAATGGCAAATTAACTAGTATCGGCGGGTCATAGGGCAGAGGCTTGCGCAATGTTAGGGATACTTCGAATTCGGAATCCTCTGTTATTACTAATGGCTGATCATATTTGGCTCGCAAACAATTATCGGGTATAAAATAATCTTTAACATTCCGACTCCAAGGAAGTGCAGCAGCCATTAAATAGTATCTACCAGAAACAAGTCCTGAAAAAGTACAAAAAGGGGTGCTCCCAGTTACCGCTGTACCAACTACCGGTGCTTCATCCGGAATCTCCCGGCGGAATAACCCGACAAAGATTATCCCTTTAAAAGAAGCAGGAACCATCACTTGGCAAGTTACAAATGGTTTGGACGATGGAAGACTATCGAGCAGAACCGGATCGGTTTGCGACTCCATAAAAGCAGCAAGTCGCTGTGTTTCTAATGAGAATTGTTTAGGAGACAAACCGACATTATGTTTAAAACGACTGCTGAATGTTCCAATACTCTTAAACCCCACCAACAAAACCGTGCGTAAAATCGAATTGCGTGACGTATCTATCAATTTTTCCTTACCCGCCTGGATTCGCAAAGCAGATAGATATTGCCGTGGTGAAACGCCGGTTACTTCTTTGAATATTCTTGTGAAATGATAAACACTATAGCCCGCCTTTACCGCTATTTGTTCGGAAGTAAGCCCTTCCTGTAAATGTTTTTTCATATATTCGATGGCCACAACAACGGACTGTTCTTTCTCCTCCAATGTTTCTCCTCACTTCCCGGGTTCGTTTTCCCATAACATCCTTCGCTTTTCTTTCTGAGGATCAGAAAGATTCTGATCCGATTCGTTAAAAACTTTTGTATTCCTTTCATCCAGGTCGTAAGCAGGCCAATCCGATCCTGGATCGCCTGTGCTTGCGAAGGAAACCCAGGCAGTCTGCATACGGGTTGACAAGTTTTCCATTGGACTTTCCACCTCTATCTCCAACTGCCGAAAATAATCGAGATTATGAAAAACAAACGGGATTTCCAGAGCATGAACTGCACGTCCTGCATAGGGATGACCCGGTTTATGCCAGTCAAAGCGATACATCCATACAGGAGCATGGTTGGATTGGGCTTCAGCTAATTCCACTGCCGGTTTCCAAAAAACAAAGTCGGTGATCAATTGAGCTTGCCCCTCTGCGCTAGGTGGATAATATTCTTTTATTTGTCCCGCATTATCTCTGCCTGCCATTCGCTTTACTATTTCATCCATTTTCCCTTCAGGCATCTCTTCCGCATCCGGCCTGACAAAAAACACACCCTCATCGAGATTAGTGCCGATGATTAACGGAATATTCGCCGCCGTACCAGCAGCGACTGCATCGGTCGGATACTGCGGCAGCGTTTGGTCATCTAGTGCTGGTTGAAAGAGAAGAACCGATTGATCCCCTCCGTTTTCCCGATAAACTTTTTCGCTTGCTTTCATGATGGCTTCCAACGGCTCATTCTTTATTTCCGGCAAGTTAGCAGGTTCGATACCGAGAAAACCGATAAAATCTTTTGCAATATGGAGCGCTTGTCCAGATGGAACTACCTGGGATGCACCGCTTTCCATGATGGCTTTGTGAAACAGCCCATCCGCTTGCGGCATCGCTAACAGGGCAGCAATGCTCATCGAACCGGCTGACTCACCAAAAATGGTTACTTGGCCCGGATCTCCTCCGAAAGCAGCAATATTATTTTTCACCCAACGCAAGGCAGCTACCTGATCAAGCAAACCGAGATTGGCTGAAAAGCGATCGTCTAAACCGGCAAGATGCAGAAATCCTAAAGCACCGAGACGGTAGTTCAATGTAACAACCACAACGTCATTCTGTCCTGCAAGCCGGGCTCCATTGTACAAGTAACTGCTTCCGGCACCAGAAGTAAAAGCTCCACCATGGATCCATACCATTACAGGTAAATCCTTTTTCGAAGAATTTGGCGTCCACACATTTAAATAGAGACAGTCCTCTGACATGTCCTCTGTTTTGATTCCCTGCATCGCTGCAGATTCTTGAGGCTGAGGACAGACAGGCCCATATTCAAAAGCCTCACGAATTCCTTCCCAGTTTTCCGCAGGTTGTGGAGGCTCAAAACGCAGTTCGTCAATCGGCGGCTTGGCATAGGGAATACCCTTCCAACTAATGGCGTCTCCTTCTATCTTTCCCTTCAGTTGTCCTTGTTTCGTTTCTGCCAATATTTTATCCATTATGTAATCCCTCCATCTTGGTGTCATCTATTCATCAAGAAATGCAAAACTGGATTCATTTATCTGCTGATCATGTTCTTTACCTTATATATCCTTTCTTCGTAGGGAGTAAAACGTAACCTCTCCCAGAGATGCATTGCCCGGTTATTTTCTGCATGGACGGCTATTTGAATACAGTCGGCTTGCATTTCTTTCAGGCCTTTTTTCAAAAACTTGATATGCTCTTTCCGCGCTACCCGTACCTTGAAAACCTTTTGCGAATATGAACAAACTGATCGACTCTCTATATTGCTCATAAATAAAAAAAGTTTTATAGCACTCGTTTGCCATAGGCAATCATGTTATATTGCTGCTGAGAATTGACAATCCTTTTTTCAACTCTGCTTCATTGTATTCATCCTTCTCCTTCTAAAAAGGGCTACTGTTTTTGATTGCTCCAGATTGCTTTTGTGAATGCGATTTTCATTCCAGCCCTCTCCATATTACGCATGCTCGCGCTCCCATAAGCTGCTTGCCCGACCAGAAACCGACAGTTTCTTGACTTTGCTGCTTCTGCCCGTTTATCGATCAGTGCCCTATGCACTCCTTTTCCTCTGAATTCCGGGAGTGTCGCCGCAGCTGCAAGCACAGCGACAGCACCTTTAATATATACAACGCCGATTCCGGCAGGCACCCCACCAATGGTCGCCAGATAGAATATCCATCCCCTTTCATTTTCCAGTACTTGGTTATTTGTTTTAATAAAAGGTTTTAGAGAACCGGGCATGTGAAAAGAATCGGCATAAATCGAAGCAAAGGTGTCAAACTCGTCACTCTTCAATGGTCGTACAAAAACCTTTCCTTCTTCCTTATTAACCGTGTCCAAAGAAGATAGACGAATACAGAGAGAAGTATGAAAATCCGCATGATAGTATCCCTTTCCACTTAACGTTGTCAGCAATTGACGGGACACATGTGCAGGTGTCAGTTCCCACCGAAAGGGAATATCCCGTTTTTGATAGAAGCTGATTATTTGATCGAGCAGCTTTTCATCGCTATCCTCCACGCCTTTCACCGTATTAAAAGACGGACCAGGAATGCCAGCTGCAGAGAAACAAGTTGCTTGACCAAATGATTTCAATTCAATCCTCATCGGATTCCCTTCTATCCTTTTGATCGCTGATAATTTGGAATATAAACAGGAAATTTCCGCTTGTTCGATTTCTTGAGCAAGTGCTTTTGTCATCACCATCTACGTTCTAACATCCTTTCTGTTTCACCCACTTGTAAATAAGTGCTCCTCTACCTTCTTCATGATTTGAAATGGGCCTGAAGAATGGTTGGACGGTATCGCTACTATCATCTCCGATTTAGGATAAAAAGCGGAATGAAAGCTGACACCAGGATCATAGCCCATGACGTGATATTTCAATCCGTAGTTCCCCTGCCGGTTTATCCAGACACCGTATCCATACTCCACCCCATCTTTCACCTTGATATGCGGAGTAAGCAATAGATCGGTAAAATCTCTGCTTAGCAATCTATAATTTACGAGTGCTTCCCACAGCTTGATCATATCTGGAGCTGAGGTGAAAGCACCGCCATCCGCCCCCCCTTTTACTGGAACAGCATATGTATTGGTTCTCCATGTCCCGTCATCGTGATGGATGTACCCCAATGCAGTATTGCCAGGCAGCTGATCCATTGAATAGTAACCAGAATCCACCATATCTGCTGGTTGAAAAATGTTTTTTGTCACGTAATCGGAAAAAGAAATTCCGGTTTGCTGTTCGATGATTAATCCAAGCAAAATATAGCCTGCATTATTGTATTGAAATCTTTCACCAGGCTTATCTTTCATGGATTGATGTTGAAACATAGGCAGGAAGTCAGCTGGGTTCTTCATTAAATACATTGGTGTTTGTTTCCACAGCTCTTCGAAATCATCTATTTCTTCTTCATCAAAATAATCAGGAATCCCAGCGCTGTGCGTTAGTAATTGATGAATAGTAATCGACTGGTTGAACTGGGGAAAATCCCCCTTTATACAGTCGTTAAGACGTGTATGGAAGGAAAAACTTCCCTTTTCCGCTAGTTGGCAAATAGCGATGGCAGTAAACAGTTTACAGCCCGAAGCGATACCGAATCTGGTATCAAGGTGATTGAGCCGCTGATTGGCTTTGTCGGCATAACCTCCTGCATACTCATACAAAATTTTTCCTGCTTTTTTGACGATTGCAGTCCCGGAAAATTGCTCCTTTTCCACTGCTTCTGCAAGGTAGTTGCTTGCTAAACGTTGTTTCATCTTTTCCCCCGCTTTCCTTTCACCTATCTACCTTTCCCATGTGTCTCTTCCGCAAGGTATTTATTTTATCTACATTATTTATCTCCTTTTCAATTCGTAATCAATAAAAGATTACTTCCATTGGCATGTCGTGTTTTCCTGCATAATGATCAGGTTTTATTCAAAATTCAGGCGCTTTTTTGTCTACAGGGTCTGTTTTAACCTTTTTTCCGTAAATTTAGTTTTATTACTTGGTTGTCAAAAAAGATCATGTAAAAAACCCGGACATATCTGTCCGGGTAGATTCTAATCCAAAAGCCGATTGTTTTCATCTACATTGATTGGACTTGGAGGCTCTGCTCGATCACCAGGAGAAAAACTCCCATCCCCTCCACAAACGGTACAAGTATATTGCCATTCTTCGTCGTCAGCCAGCATACCAGTGCCTTCACAAGCTTTACAAACATTTTTTCTATTCACCATATGTTTCTCTCCTTTCTCAAGATTTGGCAGCGTTCTGCCGCTCTTTCACCCAGTTGATCAATCCGCCTTTGAGCATGATCTCAACCTGTCGACCGGACAATGCATGTTGGACCGCAATGGATTGATTTTTGCCTTTAATTGAAATATTGAATTCGTTACCTTGTTGAAGCTTGTTTCGCAGGTCGGTTAGTTCCAGCACATCGCCTTGGTTTATTTTGGCATAATCTTCTTCGTCTACGAAAGTCAATGGCAAAACGCCAAAATTGACTAAGTTCTGCCAGTGAATCCTTGCAAAGTCTTTTGCTAAAGCTGCACGCAAACCGAGAAACCTAGGGGCAAGAGCGGCATGCTCCCTNATTATTGTATTGAAATCTTTCACCAGGCTTATCTTTCATGGATTGATGTTGAAACATAGGCAGGAAGTCAGCTGGGTTCTTCATTAAATACATTGGTGTTTGTTTCCACAGCTCTTCGAAATCATCTATTTCTTCTTCATCAAAATAATCAGGAATCCCAGCGCTGTGCGTTAGTAATTGATGAATAGTAATCGACTGGTTGAACTGGGGAAAATCCCCCTTTATACAGTCGTTAAGACGTGTATGGAAGGAAAAACTTCCCTTTTCCGCTAGTTGGCAAATAGCGATGGCAGTAAACAGTTTACAGCCCGAAGCGATACCGAATCTGGTATCAAGGTGATTGAGCCGCTGATTGGCTTTGTCGGCATAACCTCCTGCATACTCATACAAAATTTTTCCTGCTTTTTTGACGATTGCAGTCCCGGAAAATTGCTCCTTTTCCACTGCTTCTGCAAGGTAGTTGCTTGCTAAACGTTGTTTCATCTTTTCCCCCGCTTTCCTTTCACCTATCTACCTTTCCCATGTGTCTCTTCCGCAAGGTATTTATTTTATCTACATTATTTATCTCCTTTTCAATTCGTAATCAATAAAAGATTACTTCCATTGGCATGTCGTGTTTTCCTGCATAATGATCAGGTTTTATTCAAAATTCAGGCGCTTTTTTGTCTACAGGGTCTGTTTTAACCTTTTTTCCGTAAATTTAGTTTTATTACTTGGTTGTCAAAAAAGATCATGTAAAAAACCCGGACATATCTGTCCGGGTAGATTCTAATCCAAAAGCCGATTGTTTTCATCTACATTGATTGGACTTGGAGGCTCTGCTCGATCACCAGGAGAAAAACTCCCATCCCCTCCACAAACGGTACAAGTATATTGCCATTCTTCGTCGTCAGCCAGCATACCAGTGCCTTCACAAGCTTTACAAACATTTTTTCTATTCACCATATGTTTCTCTCCTTTCTCAAGATTTGGCAGCGTTCTGCCGCTCTTTCACCCAGTTGATCAATCCGCCTTTGAGCATGATCTCAACCTGTCGACCGGACAATGCATGTTGGACCGCAATGGATTGATTTTTGCCTTTAATTGAAATATTGAATTCGTTACCTTGTTGAAGCTTGTTTCGCAGGTCGGTTAGTTCCAGCACATCGCCTTGGTTTATTTTGGCATAATCTTCTTCGTCTACGAAAGTCAATGGCAAAACGCCAAAATTGACTAAGTTCTGCCAGTGAATCCTTGCAAAGTCTTTTGCTAAAGCTGCACGCAAACCGAGAAACCTAGGGGCAAGAGCGGCATGCTCCCTGCTGGAACCTTGTCCGTAATTAAAACCGCCGATGATCGCATGTCCTCCCTGGCCCCTGACTGCCATGCTCCGTTCGTAATAGGTTTCATCCACAATTTCAAAGGTAAACTTGCTTATTTCCGGCAGGTTGCTGCGAAAGGGAAGTACACGAGCGCCTCCTGCCAAAATTTCATCGGTGGAAATATTGTCCCCCATCTTCAACAAAACCGGGAGTTCCAATTGATCAGGCATTGAATCCATTTCAGGAATTGATGCAATATTCGGCCCCTTGTAAAGCTCAACCTGCCGTGCTTGCTCTGGCTCAAGCGGAGAATCCAGTAAATTCATCTCCATACTAGGCTTTTTGGGGCTTCTAATTTTAGGATAATCCATTTTCAACGTTCTGGGATCGGTGATAACCCCTGTAAGCGCTGATGCAGCTGCCGTTTCCGGACTGCAAAGAAATACACTATCCTCTTTCGTCCCCGAGCGTCCCGGAAAATTTCTGGGGGTAGTACGAAGACTGTTTCTACCAGTTGCCGGAGCTTGTCCCATTCCGATACAGCCGTTACAACCCGCCTGGTGAAGCCGTGCACCGGCTTGCAATAAATTGGCGATATGCCCCCCGTTGACTAAGTCTGTAAGCATTTGCCTGGAAGTAGGATTGATATCAAAAGAGATCCCTTCAGCAATCCGTTTCCCTTTCACGATTTCTGATGCAATGGCAAAATCACGATAGCCAGGATTTGCAGAAGAACCTACATACGACTGATAAATAGGCTCACCGACAATTTCTTTAACTGGCACTACATTACCTGGACTGGATGGTTTGGCTATTAACGGTTCTAACTCAGATAGATTGATTTCTTCCTCCAAATCATATGTGGCACCGCGATCTGCCTTTAATTCCTTCCAATCGTTTTCACGATTCTGTTCCTTTAGGAACCGCTTAACCTCTTTGTCAGAAGGGAAAACCGTTCCCGTTGCCCCTAATTCTGCTCCCATATTCGCGATAACGTGCCGGTCCATGGCGCTCAATCCCTTTAAACCAGGTCCGTAGTATTCAATGACTTTGCCTACTCCCCCTTTGACATCGTATCGTTTCAACAATTCAAATATAACGTCCTTGGCGCTTACCCATTTCGGTAATTCACCAGTCAGTTTCACTCCCCACACTTTCGGCATTTTCACATAGAATGGTTCCCCGGCGATCGCCATTGCTACATCTATACCGCCTGCACCCATCGCGAGCATGCCCATACAACCATTTGCACAAGTATGGCTGTCCGAGCCAAGTAACGTTTTTCCCGGCTTAGCCAGTCGCTGCATATGGACAGGATGACTGACTCCATTGCCAGGGCGGCTGTAATATAAACCGAAACGTCTGGTTGCACTCTGCAAGAACAAATGGTCATCAGGATTTTTACTGTCTACTTGGATTAGATTATGATCGACGTATTGAGCCGAAGCTTCCGTTTTCGCATAATCAAGACCCATGGCTTCTAGTTCGAGCATCACCATTGTACCTGTGGCATCCTGTGTCAATGTCTGGTCGATTCGGAGACCGATTTCCGTCCCCGGAATCATTTCCCCTGATATCAAATGATCCTTTATCAATTTTTGCGTGACATTCAAAGGCATAGATGAACCTCCTCAAAATACTTGCTACTATCATTTTGGGTTCTAATGCAAAAAACTATGCCCTCAGGAGGCTAAAAGGAGAATAGAATTTTATCTGGACGAAAAAATGCTGAATGAAGCCACAGGCCCATTCAGCTTTTTCAACCATTATATTTACAATATTTATATTATGTAAATTAACTCTCTCCATTTACAATTGTTTCATCAATAGAAGTTCATCCCGTATGGGAATCCCATTTCCTGCTATTAAGGGGATTTGAGGTTTTACCAATCTCGCTCGCTCGACGGCGTTCTGATAAATCTCGGTTATCCTGTAACCCCTGCGCTGGTAAAATCCAAATGCATGCACATTATCATTGCTTGTAACCAATTGAACATGTGTACATTTTGCATATTTAGCCATGTCTTCCACCATCGATACGAGTTTTGTACCGATCCCACGTTGTTCCAGCAAACTGTCCAAAGAGATGATTTCACATGTATTTCTAACAAGTGTGTAGGTGATCAGACCAACAATTTCATCCCCTTGAGAGACCGCTGCAAACCCGGGAAGCTTATCACATTGAAAAGTGCCGCTTGTGATAACCATTTCCGAACTTCCCCAATATTCTATAAAAAAGCCAGTAATGATTTGTTTATCTAATTGTTCCAAATTCACATATTCCATTAATCTCTCTCCGGTTTCATTATTTTAAAAGTGCTTTAATTTCCCTTAACCCCCCAGAGAATCGAAGCTGATCGCAAGGAATGCCAGCTTCAATATAGCTTCTTACCATTTTCCATTCGTCCTGCATCGTATTTCTTTTAAAAGCATTAAAGAACAAATTTGCTGTATCAAGCGGTTTTCCCTCTATTTCCAGGGTGGCGGAAATGATAGCAATTGCCTCATTTTCACCTGTATTAATCTTTTCATGGACAGTCAAATTCCATTCCGCGAAACCTGTCAACTGCTGAAATGCCTGTGCCCAGCCTTCAAGCGATTGTTCGTAGCCAAAATCGACGATTTCACCGTCTCTTGATTCACGTGCTTGATAATCGTTTGAAATATACGTTTGTAACTCATTCAATGAAAACCTTCTCCATGCGTCGAGGTAGCTTTCCAAACATTGATCAAAATCTTTTGTTTCTTTCCCTTCTGTTCGGGCCAAGTTATGGAACTTTTTATAAGCGGGACTTAATTCGCTCCATACATCGAATTTATTGCCGTCGATATCATGAAAAATGAAGTTGTTACCGGGGTGACCTCTGTCTTCAATCGATCCTACCTCCACCCCTTTTTCAAGCAACTGAAGTCGAATCGCCCGGAGTGCATCCTGTCCGTCTACTTCAAACGTGACAGAAAAGTGTTCTTGTCCCTTTGTATCTCTAAAATTTGCCGATTGGTTCTTCTTTGCTTTTACCAGAAAAAAACTTTGGTCAGCAAGATTGATAATCGCTTTTTCTTCATCCCGGTAGGATAAACCAGCATCCAGTTTGGTTACATACCAGTCAGAAGCTCTTTTCACATCCGCTACCGGTAAATAAGTTGTACCCACTCTGATTAATTTTTCACTCATTTGCAACACTCCTTTGTTTCGTTCTGATAGACTGTAGAAAAAACAGGAGGACAAAATCTTGAAATCTGCCATCCTAATAATCGATGTCCAAACTGGTATGTTTACCATGGAACCACCTGTACACGAAGGAAATAAATTACTCCAAAATCTAAAAAGATTAATTAACTTTGGCCGTGAAAACCACTTACCGGTGATTTTTGTAAAGCATAATGGTCCAAAAGGGAGCCCCCTTGAACCGGGCACATCGGGCTGGTCGATTCACAAAGAAATCACACCCGAAAGCAACGATTATGTACTAGTAAAAGAAACGCCGGATTGCTTTTATAAAACAAACCTTGCCGATCATTTAAACCAATTGCAGGTTGATCACCTTATTGTTGCTGGAATTCAGACCGAAGCTTGTGTAGATACTACTTGCAGAGTCGCTTTCCATAAGCAATACAACATAACGCTAGCCGCTGATGGACATAGTACATTCGAAAAAAAGGAATTAACAGCACAACAGATTATCAAACACCATAACCAAGTACTAAAATGGTTTGCCGAAGTAACACCTGTGAGTGAGATTATGGAAGGTTGAGACACTCCAAGAAATAACCGCTTAACTTATATTTCAACGAAATGATTGTTTTTCCTTTTTTCACGAATCGCTTATCGGAGGATACTTTCCGCGGGCGGCTGGTGAGCTTCCTCAAGCTTACGCTCTGCGGGATCTCACCCAGGACATTCCTCCCAAAAGACAAAGAACGCTTCAGCAGCGATACATCGCACGAAGGAAATCGGTTTGTTGGCAGTGCGTAATGGGGATTATTACTAATTCGTAGTTGATAACGAAAGTATGGAGACAGTATATATAACAATTAAGACTGCATAACCACAAAACCGGATGCCCTATAGAGCATCCGGTTTTGTTTATATCTTTCTTAAGCTGATCTTTTCTGTCAGGTGGTCTTTTCCTTTTTTAAATATAATAGTCGAACGATACTTGGTAGGTGATATGTTCAGTTCAAGGTTTTTCTTGTTTATCCGATTCCATATATCCTCAGCTACTTGTTCAGCTTCCTCATCGTTAAGGTCTGCATATCGATTGAAATAAGCATTCGGGTCCTTGAATGCCGACTCTTTTAAAATCTTGAACCGTTCGATATACCACCGTTTTATATCTTCTTCGTCTGCATCTACGAATAATGACATATCAAAAAAATCAGATACATATAACCTGGAAAGCATCTCATTAGTGACGGGCGTTTGCAAGACATTGATCCCTTCAATGATTACAATATCCGCTCCGTCCACCTCGATAAACTCCTCTGGTACGATATCATACGTGAAATGAGAGTATACGGGCGCCCGTACTTTGTCCTTGCCAGATTTCAGATCGCTCAAAAAATGAATGAGCTTTTTGATATCATAGCTTTCCGGAAACCCTTTTTTGTCCATTAAGCCTTGTTCTTCCAAAGTTGCATTTGGAAACAAAAAGCCGTCAGTCGTCACTATTTGCACTTTCGGATGCTCCGGAAGTCGGGATAAAAGGGATTGCAAGATTCTTGATGTTGTACTTTTTCCTACAGCAACACTGCCTGCAACACCTATGATATACGGAACCTTGCGTGTAGCTTGTCCAAAGAACTGATCGGTCACTGAATGAAGCTGTTGCGATGCGTTGATATATAGATTAAGCAGCCTCGTGAGCGGCAAATATATCTTTTCCACCTCTTCCACTGACAGTCGTTCATTGATTCCTTGAAGTTCTTTTATTTCTGTTTTTGTTAAAGTCATCGGCGTGTTAAATCGTAATCTTGCCCACTCTTCCCTGGTGAAAGATATGTATGGGGAAATTTTTTCAGAAACCATGAATATCTACCTCTGTTAGTTAATTGACATACTTCTACATCATACTATGTCACCTGATATTTGAGAAGGGAAATCCTCGATTTTGACCCATCAATCAAAAGTCAACGCCTGGCACTTGTCAAAAAATGATGGATATCCTCCAAAAATAACTGCCGCTCTTCCAAGAATGGATAATGGTTACTGTTTTCATAGGTGATCAATTTCGACCCTGGTATAAGTTCCTGTATCTCCCTGGAAAACTCCCATGGACATTGGACATCTAATCTGCCGCACATCACCAATACCCTGCACTTACATGTGTGCAGCTTGCTTGTCAAATCATAGATTGCCAATTCCCGGCTAAAAAATTCCAATCTAATCGGGGACAGCTTTTTCTGGATTGGTTTATTAAAAAAATCATCATAATATTCCGGGCGATGTAAAGACAACTTTGTCCTTTCCTGACTAAGTGAGGTTCGTTGATCTGGAGTTAAATCAGCTTTTTTCAAGGCTTCCATCAGCTCTTGCATGTGATGAAAGTGCCGATGATTCTCGTGGTAAATACATGCAGGTGAAACTGTGTAATCTCTTGCAGCAGTTCCGACAAGAATCAATCCAGTTAACCGTTCCGGAAAAGTAACACCATATAACAGACCAAGCATACCTCCAGTCGAATGCCCGGCAAAATACCATTGGTCAAAACCTAATGTTGTCCTCACTGCCTCTAAGTCAAGTACACTCTCCAGCATGCTCAGCTGATGATTTTTCTCTGCTCTCGCCGATCTCCCCGTTTCCCTCAGGTTAACTAAAAAAACGCTATTATTTCCTATCAATGATTCTGCAAAATAATCACCGGATTCATTGAACTCCGAATAGAGATGTGTTACACAAATCGGCTCTCCTTCTCCTTTGATGAATACCTCGAAGCTTCCCCTCGCAGTATCTACCATCCGTCTCTCCCATAACATAGAACCCCCCCTTTTACTTTAGTATAACAAACCATCCGGTATGCGGTTTAACAGCAGCTCCACCGTACTGACAGTAAAATGACATAAAAAAATCCGGTCATTGCCAGCCAGTTTTAGTGACCTGGAGACTGCAACAACCGGAATCTACGTGTTTATTCCACCGTGTTTTTTAATGCTTTATCTCTATCATGTCTTGCAATGGCCAATTGAATTAATTCATCAATCAAATCCGGATAAGATAACCCGGTTACACCCCAAAGCTGAGGGTACATGCTGATTTTTGTAAAACCAGGCAGCGTATTTACTTCATTCAATACAAGGCTGCCATCCTTTTTCAGGAAAAAGTCGACTCTTGCCAGACCTTCACATTCCAACAATCGAAAGGCATCAAGTGCAGTATTTTGAATGTTTTGAATCTCTTCTTTGGACAATTTCGCGGGTATCTCTAGCACCGCTCCATTTTCATCGATGTATTTCGTTTCGTAGGAATAAAAATCTCCCTGCGGTAAAATCTCACCCGGCAACGAGGCCTTTGGTTCCTCATTACCTAATATGGCACATTCTACCTCACGACCCTCCACACTTTCTTCTATCAATATTTTGTGGTCATAGCGGAAAGCGGTTTCGAGGGCTTTTTGGAAGGCTTCTTCATCGTTCACCTTACTGACGCCTACGGATGATCCCTGGCTTGCTGGCTTGATAAAAATCGGCAATCCTAACTGCTCTTTCGCCTTGGTAAAAGACACTGCTTCTTTTTGATGCTTTTTCACTGTTAAAGACTTTGCTACTTCTATACCGGCCTGCTGCAGCAATTTCTTTGTGATATCTTTATCCATGCATACCGCTGAGCCGAGGACATTCGATCCGACATAAGGTAAATTGGACATGCGCATCATTCCCTGAATACTGCCGTCCTCACCAAGCGTACCATGTAAAATCGGAAAAATGACATCGAGTTGTTCCAGCTTCGCTTCCTCACTTAAATTCATGATTTGCTGCTGATCTTCTCCTGGAATTAACGCTACATGCCGGTTGGATTTATTCAATTCGATCAGCTTCGGATTTTCTTCATTGATTAAGTAATGGGAAGCATGGTTTAAATGCCATTTGCCATCTTTGTCGATTCCGATTAATGTCACTTCATATTTATCTTTATTAATTGCGTCTACAATGTTTTTGGCAGATTGCAAGGATACCTCGTGCTCTGCAGATTTGCCGCCAAATATCAAACCTACCCTGATTTTTTTCTCCATGTCAGCCTCCTAATATGTTGCAAATAACTTTCTCTATTATCATATCAAAACAGAGCTTGTCTGAAATCATTTTTCTTCTATATCTTCCACTCATTCATCCCACAACCGGCCGTGACCGAGTGAAACCTTTTCAAACTTGTACGCCGCCCTATTTAGTCACACACTGGAGCAACCCTTCTTTCTAGGAGAAAGCATTTCTCCTTCCTCTAAACTTTTAACTGAGTCCGGGTAGAAAGCAGGGGTGGACTTTAGTTCTAAATGAAAATAAGATATTACCTATTAAGACATCTCTAGTGGAGATAAAAGCCATTCGAACCAGCGGCCATGACCATCTGTCCTTCCAATCGTTCTCCGATAGCTCTTCCCTTCCGTCATTCTGTCAAGATGAAGCAAGCGGTCCTGCATGTTATTGTAAAGATGAAATACCTCTCTCTGCTTGCCAAGGCGATTGATTCCTTCAACCAGTATTTGTTTTTCCTTTTCCGGTATTTGATTTGCTACATGCGTATGAAACACACAGACCGTTGAGTCAGAAGGCAGGCTCTTTACGGTTTCTTCCAATAATTCAACCCCGTTTCCTTCGACTAATTGGATGTTGCTTGCCTCTTCTTTAAAAAGAGCAGATGCTTTTTCAAAGGCATCTCTTCTCACATGATGCTCTGGCCAGATCAATGCCTTCAGCCAATGATAGTCCTCTGACTTCTCCAAATTGTTTATATGTAAATCCAACCCAATTCGAGCTGTCACGGGAGGACTTGATTTCATCAGGGCCGGCGGTTGTTCCGTTTTAACTTCGGAGGTCAATATTAAAGGGGAGTCTTGATTCCCATGGATCAAACCATTTTGGTAACGATAGGCATATTTATCCCAGATCAATTGGAGTCCCGCACTGCTTCCCAATTCCACGAGAGCCAGCGGGCGCTTCGTTTGTTCATACATATAACAAAAAGCCGGATACAGATAAGCACACCTTCCAACTTCATTAGTCTGTACCAGTTTGCTGGCAAGCAATCTCCTGATCTCGTTTAGGTGTGACTGACAAAAATCCTTGAAATAGGGAAAAGCATTTTCGGGCCGATCAGGGTTCGACGTCAAGCTGGCGTAAAATCTTTGTAATGGATGATCGCCCTTGGGTAATAGATAGTGAACCGCACCAAGCAGCAAGTTTGGTACTGGCTGCCCGACTCGGGCATGTTCGCACAATTGCAGGAGCTCTTCATCGCCCGCAATTTCCTTTGCCAGACACTCATATAACCCGCTTGATTCCTTGCATTCCTGAACGGAAAATCGTAAAAATAACACGGAATAGTGTTGATTAGTCATATAATATCCCCTTTGTTCGATAAAGTTACTAACCTATCCTTTCGCTACGATGAAAAAAACTCCTTCACTCTCTACATAAAAATGGGTAAATTATGGTAGGAAACGTGAAAAGGAGCTGTCCATAAGTTTGTAACAACTTAGACAGCTCCTTTTTACTTTATCAGGAACAATGGCAGCAAAGTGAGGGATCATTCTTTTTAAAACGGTGAAGTTTGGCATACCCTTTTTTCACTTGACTGAATAATTCTTTTGTTTCGGAAAGCAAAGACTGCTTCTCGGTTAAATAAATATGATTCTTCGACATATGACTGATCAACTCAACCGCAAGTTTAGGCTCGTTCCTCACCAGCTTGCTGTATGCTGTATCATCAAGCCGGATAAACGCAACTGGAGTTACAGCTTCGACGTATAGGTGTTTGGTCAAAAATACCGAGCGATCACCAAAAAATTCGCCAGCGCCGATAATTTTTGAACGGCATGTCTCTCTGTTGACAAGGCGGATAAATCCTTTTGTAAGAAAGAACACAGCGTTTGCAGGTTGGTCAAACGAATAGATTAACTCACTTTCTCCAGCCTGTCCCATTTCCCCATATTGCATTAATGTTTGGTGATTTTTTTCCCATTCATTGTCCAATTGTTTTCGTCCTGTCCTCTGCATCTTATTACCTCCTCATACTGAAAAAATACTGTAATTTTTTTCATTACATTTAAGGCGCAATCTATTTATAAAATAATCGTCTTTCCAAACTTATCCTTAAAGCGCGGCATAACAACTTACTCTCCGGTAAGTGCTTCAGCAACCTCTATGGGCTCATGGGTTACGAGGCTAGCCACATCTTTTATACTATAATCTGACAAAAAGGATTCCAACTGATTTTCGGCATCCCCAAAAATCGAAGTAATTGCCTGTTTCATGTTCGCCCCTACTACACATTCCGAATTGGGAGGCGGGCACTTTGGCACCAATGCACCTTCGCTTGTTATTTTATAAATTTCATTCAGCTTTATGTCGGCTGGGCTTTTCTGTAATATAAATCCTCCGCCACAGCCTTCTTTGGTAACGATAAAACCTTGCTTACGCAACAAACCGAGAATCTTCCTTATCCTGACAGGGTGAACACTTGCACTTTCCGCAATCGCATGGCTTGTCGCCATTTGATCAAGCTGTAGAGAAAGAAAGGTTAAACTATGAACGGCAAGGCTGAAATCACTATTCACTAGGAAGCCTCCTACCTGTTAATCTAAAAGTAGATGTTTAACTGTAATAATATTTATTATAGTTCCTTCTGTCAACCCTATTCCGTAAAAATCTACCTTAGAAACAAGCGAGTATGCTAAATTTATTAAATACTTTGGAAAACAATGAACTGGGAAACGAATTACAAGAAGGAACTATTCAAATTTGGATTCATCCTGAACGATTGGTTATCTCCTGAAAGTTGATGGCTTTTTAAAAAAGGCCGTCTCAAAAAAGCAACAGCTCCCATCTTATTTGTAGAAGGGAAACTTTGGCAGAGATACAGGAACCGTTAAGCTGAATGCATCTCCACCGTTTTTCTTCTTACATCTCTTTACTGCCCTGTTCCCCGTTTATCGAATAGCTGACCGTAAGCTCCGCATTTACTGAATGGGCAACGGAACAATACGTGTCCTTTGATAACTGAATTGCCCGGACTACTTTATCTTCCGGAAGGTCACCTTCCAAAACATAATGGACATGGATGCTAGTAAAACGTTTAGGATGACTTTCTGCACGTTCTCCATCTATTTCCACTTCAAATGAATCAGGGTTCAGTCGCATTTTTTTCAAAATTGACACGATGTCGATGGCGGTACATCCTGCTACCGCATTTAATAATAATTCAGTAGGACGAGCCCCTCTATTTTCACCTCCTGCATCTTTGGAAGCATCCATATGGATAGGATGACCAGAAGGAGTTGAACCCGTAAAAGAAAGCTTTTCGTTCCATCTTATGACGTTTTTCATCATCAAGCCCCTTTCTTCTAATTTAATTCTACTTTTCTCTTCTTGATTTTGTTTATGCGGACGAAACGGAGTTTTAGAAAGGCTGTCCCGAAATCGGTACAGCCCACTTATTCTATGAGTTGGCAGCTTCAGTGGCAATAGCCGTAATTAATTCCGCTACTTTCACCAGCTCTCCAACCGGCATCCGTTCATTGGTTGTATGAATATCTTCATATCCGACAGCTAAATTAACGGTTGGAATACCATGTCCGGCAATAACGTTGGCATCACTGCCTCCTCCGCTTTGCAATAGCTGGCTCTCCCGCCCGATGGTCTTTGCTGCTCTGCGTGCCACTTCTACGACATGATCTCCAGCCTGCTGTTTGTAGCCAGGGTACATCACTTTTACGTCTACATTTACACTACCGCCAAATTCTTCCGCTGTTTCTTCAAAAGCCTGTTGCATTTTCTTAACCTGGGCCTCCATTTTTTCCGGGATAAGAGAACGGGCTTCTGCCAGAATTTCAACATGGTCGCAAACGATATTGGTTTTCGAGCCACCTTCAAAGCGTCCGATATTGGCAGTCGTCTCTTCATCAATCCGTCCAAGCGGCATTTTAGAAATAGCCTTTGCTGCTAACGTGATCGCCGAAATGCCATTTTCCGGAGCAACACCGGCATGTGCTGTTTTCCCTTTCACCACAGCGTTGATTTTGGCCTGAGTCGGAGCAGCTACAATGATATCTCCGACGGTCCCATTACTATCCACGGCATATCCATAGGAAGCTTTCACCAAGGAAATATCCAGAGCCTTTGCCCCGACAAGACCAGACTCTTCTCCGGCCGTAATGACAAATTGGATGTCACCATGAGGGAGATCATTTTCTTTCAAAAGTCTGATGGCTTCCAACATGGCTGCCAAACCTGCTTTGTCATCAGCTCCCAAAATCGTTGTCCCATCCGATACAATATAGCCGTCTTTTACGGAAGGCTTAATGTCGTTACCAGGAACGACGGTATCCATATGAGAGGTAAAATATATCGTGTCAGCTTCCGCTTTGTTTCCTTTCAACGTACATATGAGGTTGTTGGCCCCATGTCCGGTCTTGGATTTGCTGTTATCCTCTACTACTTCCAGCCCAAGTGCTGTGAATTTTTTCCTCAATACTTTTACGATTTCTTCTTCATGTTCTGTCTCCGAATTTACCTGGACAAGTTCCAAAAACTCCTCCACTATTCGGTCCTGATTAACTTCTGGCATGTTTCACGTACCTCCTCGTTGTTTAAAAGGACTTTCTAGTCTCTTTTCTACGTTACTTAAATTCGAGGACCCCTGTCAATTTTTTCATCCTATTTTCCCATTATAATGGAATGTTGCCGTGTTTTTTGGCCGGTCGTTCTTCCTTTTTGTTTTTCAACATTTTCAATCCCTTAAGCAGCGCGATCCTCGTTTCCCTCGGATCGATGATGTCATCAATCATCCCAAGTCCTGCTGCAACATAAGGGTTGGCAAACTTTTCTCTATAGGTGGCAATTTTTTCACGTCGCGTTTGCTCTGGATCCTCACTTTCAGCAATTTCCCTGGCAAAAATAATATTGGCTGCTCCATCCGGACCCATTACGGCAATTTCCGCATTTGGCCAGGCAAAAACCAGGTCTGCACCGATCGATTTGCTATTCAGCGCCACATAAGCCCCTCCATAAGCTTTCCTTGTTATCACGGTGATCTTTGGGACAGTGGCTTCAGAATAAGCATACAAAATTTTTGCCCCATGACGAATGATACCGCCATGTTCCTGTTTGACACCAGGAAAAAAACCGGTAACATCTTCGAACGTTATCAATGGGATATGAAAGCTGTCACAAAAGCGGATGAAACGTGCTGCTTTATCACTGGCATCGATATCAAGACTTCCGGCCAGATGCTTCGGCTGGTTACAAACCAATCCTACCGTCTCACCATGCAGCCTGGCAAAACCGACAACAATATTTTTGGCAAACTGAGGTTGAATTTCCAAAAAGGAACCGTCGTCGACCACTTGTTCGATTATATGACGGACATCATAAGGACGAATCGTATCGAATGGAACCACGTCTGTTAAGTCCGCTCGATAATCCTCCTCCTCTTGAAAAGGGACAGCAGGCGGTCTTTCCTCATTGTTTGCAGGTAGAAAATGGAGAAGGCGGCGAACCTGGTCCAATGCTTCCTCCTCTGTTTCTGCCTTTAAATGAGCATTGCCGCTGACTTGGTTATGTATAGCAGCACCTCCGAGATCTTCGGCACTGATACTTTCTCCTGTTACGGTCTCGATTACTTTCGGCCCTGTGATAAACATTTGCGACGTATTCTCCACCATGATCACGAAATCGGTTATCGCTGGTGAATAAACAGCCCCGCCTGCACATGGACCCAAAATCACTGAAATTTGAGGAATAACCCCTGAATAGATTGCATTTCGGTAAAAGACCTGCCCATACCCATCCAATGAGGAAACGCCTTCTTGGATACGTGCGCCGCCGGAATCATTCAATCCAATAAAAGGGGTTCCGTTTTTCACAGCAAGGTCCATCACAGACGCAATTTTTTTGGCATGCATTTCGCCAAGCGCGCCGCCATACACCGTGAAATCCTGGGCGAACAAATATATTGCCCTGCCGTCGATTTCTCCATATCCGGTCACGACCCCTTCGCCCGGGGCATCCTTTTCCGCCATCCCAAAATCGTTTACCCGATGTTCGATAAATGGGTTTAATTCCACAAAAGAGCCTTCATCCAACAGATAAGCAATACGTTCACGTGCTGTCATTTTTCCTCTTTCATGCTGCTTATCGATCCGTTCATCCCCGCCGCCCATTTCTACTTTTCTTCTCTTATCGTACAATTCATTGATTCTATCAAAAATATCCATTCATTCTACCTCCGATTCCTGATGCTGACATAATTCAATCAACACACGACTTGCAGCCTTGGGATGAACAAAAGCAATTTGGCTGTTTTCTGCACCTGTGACAGGAGTTTCATTAAGCAACGGTACTCCTTTGCTTCGGTATTCGGACAAACGCTCCTCCAAATCATCTACTTCAAAGGCAAGGTGATGAACTCCTTCTCCTTTCTTTTCGATAAAACGGTGAATGGCTGATTGTTCATTCATTGGTTCCAGTAATTCAATCCTTGTTTCCCCTATTCTCAAAAAGGCGACTCTTACTTGTTCCGATTCTACTTCTTCTATTTTTTCAACATCCAGACCCAGGATATCCTGATAAAAAGGGAGCGATTCCTTTATTTGCCTGACAGCTATCCCGATGTGGGCTATTTTTTTAGGAGGAGCGGTACTCGCCCCGACTAGACGCTTGATGTAAGAAGCCAAATCATCGGTAGAGGCACCGCTAGTGAATATTTTTTTAATCCCTTTTTCTTCCAGGAAAGGGATATCTTCAGCGGGTATGACACCGCCGCCTATAACAGGGATATCTTTCGCATTACGCGCCTGCAACGCTTCAACCACCTTTGGAAAAAGCGATCGGTGCGCGCCGGATAAGGAAGAGAGACCGACTACATCGACATCTTCCTGAACAGCAGCCTGGGCAATTTGATCCGGGGATTGTCTCAATCCGGTATAAATGACTTCCATTCCGTGATCACGCAGTGCCTGGGCGATGACAAGCGCACCACGGTCATGGCCGTCCAATCCAGCTTTTCCTATTAATACACGAATTTGTTTCATCCTCTTTCCCTCCTATATGCCGTTGTACTCGCCGAACTCTTTTCTTAGTGTGTTGCAAATTTCTCCTACGGTGCAATAGGCTTTGACAGCTTGCAAAATATATGGCATTAAGTTGGTGGTTGTATCAGCTGCAGCTTTTGCAAGCTCATAGAGACAACGATCCGCCTCCTCTTGGTTGCGTCCCAACCGGACTTGCTGCACAGTGTGTTTTTGACCTGCTTCAAGCTCTTCATCAACTTTCATCAAATCAGGCTGTACATCTTCTTCTTCAATAAATTGGTTAAGACCGACCACGATTTCCTCGCCAGATTCAATTTTCTTTTGGGTTTCGTAAGCAGCTTGATGAATCTCTCGCTGCATATAACCTGCTTCGACTGCTTGAACAGCACCGCCTAACTTATCAATTTTCTCAATGTATTCCCATGCCCGTTTTTCGATTTCATCCGTCAAGCTTTCTACATAATAGGATCCCCCAAGAGGATCTACCGTATCGGCTGCACCGCTTTCATTGGCGATGATTTGCTGGGTCCTTAGCGCAATCCTGGCCGATTCCTCTGTCGGAAGTGAAAGGGCTTCGTCTCTTGAGTTCGTGTGCAGGCTTTGTGTCCCTCCTAACACGGCAGAAAGCGCTTGCAAAGCTACCCGAACAATATTGTTATCCGACTGCTGCGCAGTAAGAGTTGAACCACCCGTCTGGGTATGGAACCGCAGCTTCCAGCTTTTCGGCTCCTTGGCATCGTATCTTTCTTTCATGATTTTTGCCCAAATCCGTCGAGCCGCCCTGAATTTTGCCACCTCTTCAAAAAACTGATTATGGGCATTAAAGAAAAAGGCAAGGCGTGGGGCAAACTGGTCTATATCAAGCCCGGAAGCTAAGGCTGCATCTACATAGGCAACACCGTTAGCAAGGGTGAAAGCAACTTCTTGAACGGCAGTCGATCCAGCCTCTCTGATATGGTAACCCGATATGCTAATCGTGTTAAAGCGGGGCATCTCCCTTTGACAGTATTCGAAAATATCGGTAATTAGACGCATCGATGGCTTCGGCGGAAATATATAAGTTCCCCTGGCGATGTATTCTTTCAAAATGTCATTCTGAATGGTTCCGGTCAGTCGCTCCGGATCGACTCCCTGTTTTTCTCCAACTGCAATATACATACACAGTAGTACAGAAGCGGGTGCATTAATCGTCATGGAAGTACTTACTTGATCTAACGGTATTGAATCGAACAAAACTTCCATGTCTTTCAGGGAATCGATGGCAACACCTACTTTGCCAACTTCTCCTTCTGCCATGCTATCATCAGAGTCATAACCGATTTGGGTCGGAAGATCAAAAGCGACAGACAGGCCGGTTTGCCCTTGTTGCAGTAAATAGCGGAAACGCTGGTTCGTTTCCCGAGCTGAACCGAAACCTGCGTACTGCCGCATTGTCCAATACCTGCTCCGATACATAGTCGGCTGAATACCACGCGTGAATGGATATTGACCAGGAAACCCAAGTTTTGCCTGATAATCTTCCTGAGGCTGCTCAGGCGCATATAATCGATCAATTGGTATCCCGGAACTTGTTTCGAAACTTTCCTGTCTTTCCGGATACCGTTGAGTCGTTTTTTGGACTGTTCTTTCCCAAATCTTTTTTTGGTTGATAAAATCTGGTTCTTTCCCCATACGGTTCCTCCTTTATCTGTTTATACCTTTTCTAGAAAGCCATCCTAAAATCCTTTTTGCTTATTTTTATTATATATGAAATTGTTTGAATTTTTAATGGTAAGGGGGCTTGTTCAATCTTCTTAATCGCGGTAAAATACAAGTAGCTATCGGGGCGAAGGAGGTAAGGATATGGCAAAAAAACATACAGAACAGACTGTACAACGTAAACCATCCAAACGTGAGAGACGAATCAAGTTAGTTATTTATATCATGATTGTCGCTATGGTATTGTCTACCTTGACAATGGGATTATCTATGTTCATATAAAAACAGGCTGTCATTGCATTATCACTTCACGGATAAAACAATGACAGCCTTTTTGATAGGTTGGAAACCCGGCAAGATTAGCTATTTCTATATAAAACTCCGCTTTACCACTATATAATCCGCGAACTTCCAAGCATGTTATACATCACTCGGCTTATACGTTTTTTTCAACACTAGGTACTGCTCGATCTCATAAAGCAATCGAAACAAGTTCGCTCTTGTTTCAAATTCGACCCGGGTTTTTGGCAAGTCGTCCTTATCAAACGTTTTGCGCATTTCCCGTATCGTTTCCAAATGAAGTTTTGCTGTGTTTCCCGGATGTACTGCATCGGCCAATTCATCGAAGAAACCAGCCATCCGATAGTTTTGTTCATATAACCTGTCCATTTGACTAACTAGCGGAAGCATGCGACGAAGCATTTCAAATTGTTTTTTTCGCATAACAAAATAGTCAAAAAACGTATGTTTATCTCTTAGCACATGGTTTTCAATATCCCTTGCGACCAAACGTTCTGCCTCATTCAGTAATTCTTCTGTTTCCTTCAATTCTTTTCCCGTCCATGTTTCCCGGCCTTCCTTTAGATAGATAGCTATTTCCTTCAAGATGGTGCGAAAATTTTCCTCCACTTTTTCCTGTAAGTCTAAAAGGTTATTTTCCAGACTTGGCATGTACATATTTAAAAGCAATGCTGTACCAATCCCGATAATTATGAGGATAAATTCGTTGATCAATAACGAAACAGTTATCTGGCCGGAACTGTATAAATGAAGAATGATTACCGAGCTTGTCACTATTCCCGGTGTCAATTTCAGTAAAACAGTGGTTGGAATGAACAAAATCAGCAGGATGCCGATCGCAAACGGATGGAATCCAATCGTTTCAAAAACGGCAAAAGAAAACACCATGGCCAAAAGGCATGCGCCAAAACGATGCCATGAAGTAAGCATCGATCGTTTTCGCGTCGGCTGAATACATAGCAGAGCAATTATTCCTGCCGATACAAAATTTTGCAATTGCAGCAATTGAGCCAGCCAAATAGCTATCGGTGTCCCGATCGCTGTCTTTAAAGTTCGGTATCCTATTTTCACGCTTTGAACTCCTTACTTCCATATTCTTCACGGAATGATGAGAGAAAAAAACCTTGTCACAGTTTGTGGCAAGGTAAATCTTCTGTGGTATTTTTATATTTCTTCACAATGTTCGTCAAAAATATGCTGTAATTTTTCTACAACATCTACCGGTCCAAATCCTTCTATGTCGTGACGCTCTACCATTTTTACAATTTTCCCGTCCTTTAAAAAGGCGAAAGATGGGGAAGATGGCGGATATCCTTCAAAGTAGCTTCTTGCTTTTTCGGTTGCTTCCTTGTCCTGACCAGCAAAAACAGTTACTAAGTGGTCTGGCCGCTTATCATAATGAATGGCATTAGCAGCCGCCGGACGGGCAACTCCTCCCGCACATCCACAAGTAGAATTGACCATTACCAACGTTGTTCCTTTGCGGTTTAAAGCATGATCTACCTCTTCAGGTGTTTTTAATTCTTCATAGCCTGCTTCTGTTATATCTTTACGCGCCGAGTTGACGACATCTTCCATGAATAAATTGAAATCCACTTAAACCCTCTCCTTACAAGTTGATTTTGCTATTCTCATAGTACCAAGAATATCCTGCCGTTTCAATCAGACTGTTTAGCGATAAACCAATACGCTAGCCTGACTTAATTCACGTACTTTTCTGGAAACCTTGAAAGTCTTTCAACACTTAAATAATCTTGTAACTTTCCTATATAAAAATGCGACTGCTCTTCCGGTATGACAGCGTCTAGTGCAATTGCTCCAAGCAAATGGGCATTCGCTCCAGTGGAGGAAGCTTCATGAGAATTTTAGTCTGCAATAATAACATGCAGGATTCTTAAACCCCTAACCTTCCCATAACAAGTGATATCATCCTTCACTTATGTCATCTTCTTCCTTATCCTTGGTGTCGAGTTCTCCGCCAGCCACAGCCGATTTCCTTTTATACATGTCGATGACCAGATCGCCGACCCCCATGGCGATGAATCCATTCAGCATGCCGAATATCATCATGATATTTCCCCCACCTGTAAAAAATGACATGACCAATACTGCGGTACTATAAACCGCAAATACCAATCCTAAAATGTATAATATACGTCCTACAATCATTTTCTCTCTCCTTTGGTTCGCTTATTTTCTACCATGTTGCCAATTTTTTTAAATAGTCAGTATCTTGCTTTGTGATTTTTCGGAAATGCCAGGACGAGGATCTTTTATGACCAATGATCGCACTATTATCTGAAAACCAGAGACGTACGTCAAGTAGCCGAACAGATCTCGAATCATTATTCAACGACAGTACTATATCTGGACTTGATTGGTCTATATTTTCCGGGAAAGTAGGCTCGCTTTGCGAATAAATCATCAAAAAACGGTCGATTACCTCTGATGATTTTTTATCCGTATATCGAACGCTATATTCCACCTTCTCCGTGTTATTTTCCGGCTTACCGATTAGCAACGATCGACCATCGGAAGTTTCTTGTCCACCAGCATATCCAGACAGGTATCCGATTACAAAAACCAGCATCAGAACTACAACTGCAGCCAACCATCTGGTAATGGTCATCCCTCCTGAATCCATCATAAGTAATATACCAAGTTTACCATAGAAAGGAAGCTATTTCCTTTGTTGTGATACCGTCTCACACGCAGAGCAAATTTAAAGAAAAGAGCATGAAAAAACAGGGTGCAATCCGTTTTCATTACCCACCCTGTTTTTATTTCGTGACAATCTTCCTTAAAATCAGTATATTGGAGTGTTCTCACTGTTTGTATTCTCAAGGATTTCTTTTAAACGGGCAAGGAACTGACCGCAAATCAATCCATCCAGCACTCGGTGATCGAGTGACAGACAAAGATTCACCATATCTCTCGCAGCGAACATATCCTCAATGATAACAGGACGCTTGACAATCGATTCAACTTGCAGGATGGCAGCTTGAGGATAATTGATGACTCCCATCGACTGCACAGAACCGAATGAGCCCGTATTATTCACCGTGAAAGTACCACCTTCCATATCCTGAGCTGTGAGTTTTCCGTTTCTCGCTTTCGAAGCAAGTCCATGGATGTCCTTCGCAATTCCCTTAATGCTTTTTTCATCCGCTGCTTTTATAACAGGTACAAAAAGTTCTTGTTCCTTGGCAACGGCGATCGAGATATTGACATCTTTGTGCTGGATGATTTTATCTCCTGCCCACGAACTGTTCAATTGAGGGAACTCTTTCAACGCTTTAGCAACAGCTTTTACGAAAAAAGCAAAAAACGTCAGGCCGAACCCTTCCTCCTGTTTAAATTGTTTCTTAACCGAATTCCGGTATTTCACAAGATTGGTCACGTCTACTTCCACCATCATCCATGCATGGGGAATCTCTGTTTTAGCCTTTACCATATTATTAGCAATTGCTTTACGAACACCGGTTACCGGAATTTCTTTTGCTCCCCTACATGTTTGTACTTCTTGCCTGGTTTCTGTGCTAGGTTGCTGCGGTTTCGCTTTTTCTGTTCGGGATGGCTGTGGCATTGCTTGATCATCCCTTTGATCGGTAGTTCCGCCTGCAGCGATTACTTTTTCTATATCCTTCCGGGTGATTCTCCCACCCTTGCCGCTTCCTTCAACTTGGTCAAGCTGGATATCGTTTTCCTGTGCAAGCCTCATGACTGCTGGGGAGTATCTTTTTTTCATCGCCGTTTCTTCCGACTTGCCACCAGACGGAGCTTCCTGCCGGTCTACATCCTTCCCGGTTTCATCAGACGCAGGTGCAACGCTGTCGCCACCTGCTACTTCGATGTAACACATCAAATCCCCAACAGCTACAGTTTCTCCTTCTTCCGCAGCTATTTCTGTCAACGTACCCGTAAAGGATGATGGCACTTCTGCATTCACCTTATCCGTCATCACTTCTGCAATCGGATCGTATTTGTTGACATGGTCTCCAGGTTTTACTAGCCATTGGCTAATGGTACCTTCTGTCACACTTTCCCCAAGCTGGGGCATGTTGATTTTTTCTATGGACACAGCGTTCCCTCCACTTCTTAAAATTCTGCCAGTTCACGCATCGCTTTTTCAACTTTGTCTGGATTTACCATAAAATGCTTCTCCATTGTAGGTGCGTAAGGCATGGCTGGAACATCCGGCCCTGCCAGCCTCTGGATTGGTGCATCCAAGTCAAATAAGCATTCTTCTGCAATGATAGCAGCAACTTCACCGATAATACTTCCTTCTTTATTGTCTTCTGTGAGCAATAACACTTTGCCGGTTTTGGAGGCTGCTTCTACAATTGCTTCGCGATCTAGCGGATAAACTGTCCGGAGATCAAGAATATGAGCATCAATGCCTTCTTGCTCCAATTTTTCAGCGGCCTGCAAAGCAAAATGGACGCATAAACCATAAGTTATCACTGTAATGTCGGAACCTTCTCTTTTGACGTCGGCTTTTCCCAGCGGAAGCGTATAATCCTCTTCCGGCACCTCTCCTTTAATGAGACGGTAAGCTCGTTTGTGTTCAAAAAACAAGACAGGATCATCGTCACGGATTGCTGCTTTTAGTAGGCCTTTCACATCATACGGAGTGGAAGGCATGACAATTTTCAATCCGGGCTGATTGGCAAAAACCGCTTCAACGGATTGAGAATGATATAGCGCTCCGTGGACCCCGCCGCCATAAGGTGCCCGAATCGTAATCGGGCAGTTCCAATCGTTATTCGATCTGTACCTGATTTTAGCTGCCTCTGAAATAATCTGATTTACAGCTGGCATAATAAAATCGGCAAATTGCATTTCGGCTACCGGTCGCATGCCATACATTGCTGCACCGATTCCGACACCGGCGATGGCAGATTCTGCTAAAGGAGTATCAAGCACTCTGGCTTCCCCGTATTTCTCGTAGAGACCATCGGTAGCACGGAATACACCGCCTCTTTTACCGACATCCTCACCGAGAACAAAAACTTTCTCATCGTGTTCCATTTCCTCTGACAAGGCTTGTGTCACCGCTTGAATATAAGACTTTACTGGCATAAAAACCCTCCTCACTCTGCATAAACATGCTTGAAAATTGTATCCGGATCTGCGTAGGCAGCATTCTCCGCATAATCAGTCGCTTCATTGACAAGCTCCATGATTTCATCTTGCATTTCCTGCTCTTTTTGTTCCGTTAAAATCCCTAATTCACGAAGATAGGCCGAAAATGTGTGGATGGAATCTTCCTGCCGCGCGGCTTCTACTTCTTCCTTCAACCGATATGTACGGTCATCGTCATCGCTTGAATGAGCAGTCAGCCGGTATGATACTGCTTCGATCAGACTTGGTCCTTCTCCGCGCCTCCCTCTTTCGGCTGCCTGTTTGACAGCTGCATAAACCGCCAGCGGGTCATTGCCGTCTACTGTGAAGCCAGGCATGCCATAGCCTTGAGCACGGTCCGAAACATTTTCACAAGCAAGCTGCTTGCTTACTGGTACGGAAATCGCATATTTATTGTTTTCTACCATGAAGATAACCGGTAATTTGTGCACGCCGGCAAAGTTAGCCCCTTCATGAAAATCTCCCTGGTTGGAGGAACCTTCCCCGAAAGTGACAAAACTGACAAAGTCTTTTTTCTCCATTTTGCCAGCCAGGGCTATGCCTACTGCATGTGGCACTTGGGTAGTTACCGGGGATGAGCCTGTAACAATACGATTTTTCTTTTGTCCAAAGTGACCTGGCATTTGTCTCCCCCCGGAGTTCGGGTCTTCTGCCTTTGCAAAACCAGATAACATCAAATCTTTAGCAGTCATTCCAAAAGCAAGTACGACCCCCAAATCCCGGTAATAAGGAAGGACATAGTCTTTTTTACGATCAAGCGCGAAGGCCGCCCCAACCTGTGCTGCTTCCTGTCCCTGACAGGAGATGACAAACGGAATCTTTCCGGCACGGTTCAGTAACCACATTCGCTCGTCAATACGTCTTGCCAACAGCATCGTACGAAACATCTCCAGAACTTGTTCATCAGTCAATCCGAGTTTATCATGTCTATTTTCCGTCATTTTTTTCCCTCCTTGCTATTATCCATGTATTTGATTACCGTCCACGGCTAACGCAGCCTCACCAATTGCTTCTGATAAGGTCGGGTGTGGATGGATGGTCTCCCCGATTTCCCATGGTGTGGCATCCAGGACCTTCGCCAAACCTGCCTCTGAAATCATATCGGTGACATGTGGCCCGATCATATGGATTCCGAGAATATCATCGGTTGCTTGATCTGCAATCACTTTGACAAAACCAGCTGACTCACCGTGAACCAGTGCTTTTCCGATAGCGGTAAATGGAATCTTGCCGGTTTTAACTTGAAAACCTTTTTCCTTCGCCTCATCTTCTGTCCAGCCGACACTGGCAGCCTCCGGGTTGGAATAAATACAGGAAGGGACCTGCTCATACCGAATCGGATCAGGTGCATGATCTGCTATATGTTCGACAGCTTTGATCCCTTCATGGGAAGCGACATGGGCAAGCTGCATTCCCCCGATAACATCGCCAATGGCGTAAATATGGGATTCTTTTGTTTGATAAGCATCATTAACCTTGATTACTCCACGTTCATCCACGACTATATCCGTATTTTCAAGGCCAATGTTTGTTACATTTGCTTCCCTGCCAACTGAAACAAGCATTTTATCTGCCGAAAAAGTCTCCTGCTTTCCGTTTATTTCTGCTGAAATTTCGATACCTGACCCTTTCTGAAGGGAGTCCGGTAAAACTTTTGCACCGGTATGGATATTGATCTTTTTTTGTTTTAGCTGCCTAGCCATTTCTCTTGCCACATCTTTATCCTCTGTAGGTAAAATTCTGTCCAAGTACTCGATTACGTCTACCCTGACGCCAAAATCAGCCAGCATCGATGCCCACTCGATGCCAATCACTCCCCCGCCGACAATGACAATCGATTCTGGTAATTCTTCCATTTGCAAGGCGTGGTCAGAAGACATCACCAGTTCTCCGTCCAATGCCAATCCCGGTAATGACTTTGGTTTGGAACCAGTTGCAATGATGACATTTTTCGGCACCAACATTTCGTTTTCTCCGCCATCCTCCAGTTCAACCGATATTGTTCCAGCTGTTGGAGAAAAAATGGACGGTCCAAGAATTCTCCCAGTTCCGTGATAGACATCTATTTTTCCTTTTTTCATCAGTCCCTGTACACCTTTATGTAACGTATCAATGATGTTTCGTTTTCGTTCCTGTACTTTTAAAAAATCAATTGCTGGTTCCGATACGCTAATGCCATACTTTTCCGCTTCTCTTGTCTGACGGAAAACTTCAGCACTTCGAAGCAAAGCTTTGGAAGGGATACAACCTTGGTGAAGACATGTTCCTCCCAGTTTCCCTTTCTCTATAACTGCTGTTTTCAAACCGAGCTGCGAAGCCCGGATTGCAGCCACGTATCCGCCTGTTCCACCACCTACAATCACTAAATCATAATCTTTTGCCATCGACTCACTCCTTCACTGATTCTGCAGGGTTAGGGTATTCCTTCGGTTCCTCTTCACCGGAAAGCACACGGATTGTCCCTTCCGCAAGTGCCTGCAATTCATTTTCGCCCGGGTAAACCAGTACATCAGCGATCCAGTTGACCCGTTCTGCAATCAATTCAACAAACGCCGCACCATATGCTAGTCCTCCGGTAAGAACGATGCCATCAACTTTTCCGTTTAACACGGCAGCCATTGATCCGATTTCTTTTGCCACCTGGTAAGCCATTGCTTGATAAACGATCTTTGCCTGCTCATCGCCAGCTTCCATTCTTCTTTCTACTTCCTGAGCATCATTGGTTTGTAAATAACCCACCAATCCACCTTTTCCTACTATTTTTCCCATCATTTCGTCACGAAAATACTGACCGGAAAAACACATGGATATCAAATCGCCGGCAGGTACTGTACCAGCTCTCTCTGGCGAAAACGGTCCATCTCCGTGCAAGCCATTATTGACATCTACTACCCGACCCTGATCATGGGCCCCGACAGTAATGCCTCCGCCCATGTGGGCTACAATCAATCGCAAATGCTGATACGGCTTTTCTAATTCAACTGCTGCACGCCTAGCCACAGCCTTTTGGTTTAAGGCATGGAATATACTTTTTCTTGGAATGTCCGGAACTCCTGAGTATCTGGCGATTTCGGCCAATTCGTCAACCACAACAGGGTCGACAATAAACGCAGGGATGTTTAACCCCGAAGCTATTTCATATGCCAAAATTCCACCAAGATTGGAAGCGTGCTCCCCATTATATCCCATGCGTAAGTCCTGCAACATCATCTCATTGACCAGATAAGTTCCGCCTTCTATGGGGCGGAGCAGTCCACCCCGACCGCAAACGGCGTCAAGCTTGGAAATATTGATCCCTTGTTGATGAAGCTGCTCCAGAATCACCGACTTACGGAAAGCATATTGATCGATTACCCGGTGATACTGGTTAAGTTCTTCAGCGGAATGCCTGATCGTTTTTTCAAACACGTATTGGTCATTATCGAAAATACCGATTTTTGTTGAAGTCGAACCTGGATTGATTACTAATACTCTATGAACTTGCAACACCGTTACGTACCCCCGTCATTCATCTTATGCCGATTATCTTCTGCTTAAAATATGGTGCCCATTAGCCAAAAACTGGCTTCTGGATTGTTTAAGTGACTCGATTCTTTCTTCTGCCATACGGTCAGCTGCAACGTAGGTAGGAATGCCGTCGCGTCTTGAAATTTCAAATACGCGGTCCAGGTTACCATAAATGGTTTCCACACGCTTCATGGCTCTTTCTTTGTTATAGCCAATCAATTCATCCGCAACGTTGATTACTCCACCTGCATTAATCACATAATCCGGTGCATAAACGATCCCTCTCTCATGAAGAATATCGCCGTGTTTTGTATCCTTCAACTGATTATTGGCTGCTCCGGCTACAACTTTTGCTTTTAGCTGTGGAATGGTATCATCATTTATGGTAGCACCTAATGCACATGGTGCATAAATGTCACAATCCACCTGATAAATATCTTCGGGATCGACCGCTTTTGCCCCAAATGCTTCCACTGCCCGGTTCACTGATTCTTTGTTAATGTCCGTTACAATTAATTGAGCCCCTTCTTCGTGTAAATGGCCGCACAGATTGAAGGCAACGTTTCCGACTCCTTGAACCGCAATCGTTTTTCCTTCAAGGGAATCAGAACCGAACGCTTGCTTGGCAGCTGCCTTTATCCCTTTATATACACCATAAGCCGTAACCGGAGACGGATTGCCGGAGGAACCGAATTCAGGAGAAATACCGGTTACAAAATCCGTTTCTTCATGAATCAAGTCCATATCTGTTACGGTTGTGCCTACATCCTCAGCTGTGATATACCTGCCGTTCAACCCTTGAATGAAACGCCCAAAGGCACGGAACATCGCTTCGTTTTTATCCTTTTTTGGATCACCGATAATGACCGTTTTTCCACCGCCCAGGTTTAATCCAGCTGCAGCATTTTTGTAAGTCATCCCTTTCGCTAATCGCAATGCATCCGTGATGGCCGCTTCCTCCGAATCATACGTCCACATCCGGGTTCCGCCTAGTGCAGGTCCCAAGGTCGTATCATGGATGGCAACAATAGCTTTTAACCCCGATTGTTCATCCTGACAAAATAATAATTGCTCGTAATCGTAACTTTCCATGTACTTGAATATTTCCATTGTTCTTCCTCCTTATAATAACGTCCGTAAAGCCAATGCCAATGAATACAATTTATTTTCAGCCGTATCGGAACGCGACGTCAGTACTATCGGCGCTCTTGCTCCAGCAATGACTGAAGCCACCTTGGCCCCGGCAAAATAAACAAACGATTTATATAAAGCGTTACCAGTTTCGATGTTGGGTACTAGCAAAACATCTGCATTTCCCGCAGTTTCTGTTTTGATGTTTTTTTGGGCTGCAGCTTCAGGCGAAACAGCCACATCGAAAGCCAGCGGTCCGTCCACTATACAGTCTGTGATTTTTCCTTGCTTCTGCATGTCGGAAAGTCTTGCTGCATCGATGGTTGCCTGCATGGCGGGATTCACCTTTTCTACTGCTGCCAAAGCAGCCACCTTTGGAACAAGGATGCCGATGCTTTTAGCAACTTGAACGGCATTATGCACGATACTGGCCTTGGTTTCCAAATCCGGGGCAATGTTCATCGCAGCATCGGTCAGGATGATTGTTTTATCTCTCCCAGGAACCTCGAACAAAGCCACATGAGATAAAACGTTCTCTGTCCGGAGCCCTTCCTGTTTTTCGAGCACAGCTTTTAACAGTGTGCTGGTTGCAATGTTGCCTTTCATCACAACATCTGCATTACCGCTGCTAACGTCCCTTACCGCAAGCTTTGCTGCTGATGCAGGTGTTTCTGCATCAATAATTACCAAACCCTCTTGTTCGAAGTTTTCTCCAGCCTCTTCCAAATACTTACGGATCAATCCGCTGTTACCATACAGAATAAATTGGCCAAGCTGTCGTTCCTTCGCTTCGATTACTGCTGTGAGTACCTCTTTGTCAGCCGCCTGTACGACAGCGATTTTTTTCTTATTGTGTTGATGGTTAACTTGTAAGAGTTCGTTTAATTGATTCATCCCGCATCCTCCAACTTAGCACCGTCCTATGAAAAATCTTGCATGCTATCTTTTTCAATGTTGTATTTCTCCATCTTGTAATACAAATTTCGGACAGAAATACCTAATGCTTCCGCTGTCTTCGTTTTATTGAACCGCTGCTCTTTAAACGCAGCAGCGATAACTTGCTTCTCAAACGTTTCTACCGCTTCCTGGAGCGACTGCCCTTGATAATTCATCAAGTCGGTGTCCGCTTTATCACCTGCTTGTTCCGGTGGAAGCTGAGGCAAATGATCCAGTGTGATGATTTCTTCCCCTATATGCATTTTGATCATCGCCCGACCAAGTACATTTTCTAATTCACGAATGTTTCCAGGCCAGTTATACCTTTTCAAATACGTTACAGCTTCCTTGCTGATTCCCTTTACATTCCTGCCATAATCCTGGTTGATTTTTTGGATCAGATGGCTGCTGAGTTCATCGATATCCTGGATTCGTTCACGAAGAGCCGGAATAAATATCGGAAGTCTGTTCAATCGATAGTACAAGTCTTCCCGAAAATCACCACTCATGATTGCCTTCTCTAAATTGACATTGGTTGCCGTAATGATGCGTACATCCACACGGACAGGTTTACTTCCTCCTACACGAAAAATCTCCTGTTCCTGCAGGACGCGGAGTAGTTTCGCCTGGAGATGAAGGCTCAGTTCTCCAATTTCATCCAAAAAGATACTACCATTATTCGCTTCTTCAAAATAACCTTTTTTTGCCCCTTGTTTTGATTGAGGCGAAGCGCTTTCTTCGTAACCGAACAGCTCGCCCTCCAAGGTTTTTTCCTCCATTGCCGCGCAGTTTACCCTGATAAATTTATTATTTCTTCGATCGCTTTCATTGTGGATAGCATGCGCAAACAACTCTTTGCCTGTTCCTGACTCGCCTCGAAGCAATACGGTTGCAGGTGTTTTGGCGCCTACACGCGCCTGTTCGAGTGAAAGTTTCATCTCATTGGAAGAGCCGATAATATCGTCAAATGAATATTTCGCTTCCAAATTCCTGATGATCTGTCTCGCTCTGCGAAGTTCACTAGATAATGACGTGATTTCCGAGACATCATGCAGAACCCCGACACTACCCTTCAGCTTGCCATCGACAATGATCGGAGCGACATTGACCAATACTTCCTTTTTAGCCGGGCCAACCTTCATCCTTACCCCTCTTACCGGCCTCCTTGTCTGGAGAACCTTCATATGCATGCTTTCTCCCTCGGTAATATCTGTCGAAGCGGGTTTTCCGATAATATCCTTTTCTTCAAGTCCGGTTATCCTTGTGTAGGCCGGATTTACCATGATGCCTAATCCATCCTCGTCGACGACACTGATTGCCTCATCAGAAGAATGAAAAATCGCTTCAAGCATTTTTTTGACTTCTTTTAAACCGGTCACCTGTTCAGCGAGCTCCACCACTTCCGTGATATCCCGAAAAACCGCAAAAGCCCCTTTTAATCGATCCTGCGAATCGATAATCGGGATTCTGGTGGTGATCACTTTTTTTCCGTTTTCAAGCGACAGTTTTTTGTTCACTTCTTTTTTTCTCGAGCGCAGTACTTGTGGAAGCCTTGTCTGGTCGATCACTTGACGGATTGGTTTCCGGAGAAAATCTTTCCGGGGAACACCAACGATTTGCTCTGCCCGTTTATTCACAAATGTTACAGATCCTGAATCGTCGATGACGATCATGCCCTCATGGATATTGTTCATGATCAATTCCTGGGTATGAGCTTCGCTCTTCAGTCTGGACAGTAATGTTTCTTTCTCTTCCAACAATTCGGCTGTTATGTATGCTACGGAACCGGGAATAACGACCGTGTTACCGGAACGCGCTTTGATTACCTCTCCCAGCACTTCTTCCGATCCAGTGGCTTCTATGACAATGTCAATATCATCACCCATCCAATCCTGCCAGTGGCTACCCGTCGCTATTCGATTGCTTTCGGCAGCCTTGAGGCCTGGGGCGTTTGGATCAATATCCACCACTGCAACAATCTTCATACTATCGGTTGCCAGCAGCAACTTGAGCAAAGCTGTCCCGCCTTTTCCTCCACCAATGATTAGTACTCGCTTCATCCAGACACCACACCTTGCATTTATTTGCACACTTCCATCATAATAAATCCTGCATAATTTAGCAAGAAAGACATTATTTATAATGTCTGCTATACTACATGTGTGTAAGCATCAGCAAGTGGTGCGATAGTTTTAGGGAGTAAAGGAGTAAACAAATGAGGCTAATTGCGTTAATTATATTAGTTATTCCCGGGATAGCGGCCACACTCGGAATCAAATGGATGCGAGATGCTTTTTTCGGTGAATATCACCCATGGTTCTTTCATGTCGTCATTCAATTTGCAGCGGGACTGATCTTCTTTTTGGCGGGTATTGCATTTATTGGAGGCTTTATCTTATTTCGGGACAGGAAGCGCAACTTGACAAAAGGAAAATTTAAAAACACGAAATAAAAATGAAGCGATACATAGGGAGGTTCTGCAATGGAAGCGTATCTGGATATGTTTCAATCCCAATACCCGTTCAGTCTGTTATCGGAACAAGAATTCGATTCTTTGACGGAACATGCGACAATAAAGAATTTTAAAGCGAACCAATTTATTATTCACGAAGATCAACAAGAAAACGATATTGATATCCACTTCATGATATCCGGACTGGCAAACAGCATCATGCACCGATCTAACGGGAAACAGTTATCCATCCGCTATTACTACCCTGGAGACCTTGTCGGCATGATGGTGGTCATGTCCAGCGGGGAAATGCGTTTTTCCGTACAGGCCTTGGAAGCAACTCAAACGCTTTGCTTTTCCAAGTCAGCATTTATGGCGCTCATGTCATCCAACCGACAATTTTCCAATGTAGTGTTGGAAGGTATCAGCAATACAATGAAAAGCTTATACCAGGAAGTTAAATACAAAACCTCTGATACGGATGAGGATTCAGATACCGAATTGTACACAAAAAGAGTGGATGGATACATGGAGACGCCTGTCTTTATCGATGCTTCAGCAACGATAGCAGAAGCGGCAAAAGTACTGCAGGAAAAGGAATTGGAAGGTGTCATCGTCAGCGATGACCAGAAGCACATGCTTGGCATGATCGGCTATTCAGAAATTTTGACAGCATTTTTTCAAAACGACCAGGACAGTCAGGTCACTAAATATATGAAGGAAGATGTTTACGCAGTCATGTCTAAAAACTTCATTTATGAAGCGTTGTCTTATTTAAAACATCATCCGACATCAATCATTCCGGTATTCTATAAAGAAAAAGTTATAGGCTTCCTCCGACAGTCTTCCTTTTTCAATATTCAGGATTCGATTTATTTTGATTTGACTTACCGTATTTCCAACGCCGAGAACGTGGAACAGTTGCGGAAACTGTCCCCTTTTTATAATGAACATTTTCAAACCTTCATCCGCCAGTTAATCGCCCATGGGACGATGGGATATGAAATCTGCGAGCTCATTTCGAGCATCAATGACCGTATCCACAAACAGGTGATTCACCTGACTGAGGAAGAAATGATAAAGGAAGGATATGGAACTCCCGATATCAACTACTGTTTCATTGTGATGGGGTCTGAAGGAAGAAAGGAACAAGGCTTTAGCACGGACCAGGACAACGGATTGATTCTTGCTGATTATCAGGACATGGATAATCCTCAGGAGATCGAGCAGTATTTTCAACTATTCAGTCAGAAAATCAATTTCAAATTGGAACAATGCGGTTTTCCTCTATGTACTGGAGGCATTATGGCGAAAGAGACAAAGTGGAGACGTACAATCGGTGAATGGACAAGCGAACTGGAGGAATGGATCAAGAGAATGGACGCTCAGGAAATCCGTGACTTTACCATTTTCATGGACTTCCGTCCCATATTCGGAGACTATTCCCTGGCCTATCGACTCCGTGAACAAGTTACGGAGAAAGTACAAAAGAAACTTCATGTGCATCAATTGTTAACGAAAGATACGCTAAGGTTCCGCGTCCCGTTTCAGCCCTTTGGCAGAATTATCGGATCAGGCAGGCAGCGTCTTTTGGATTTAAAAAAGTCTGCGATCATGCAAATCGTCAATGCAGTCAGAATATATTCCATTCGGTACGGCATCGACAGTATTGGAACCATCGACCGGTTGAACAAGCTGACAGAAGCAGAACGTTTCCATCCCCGGGATGCGGAAAATGCAAAAATGGCTCTCCATCGTTTACTTACATTCCGGCTTGAGCAAAACCTGAGCCAGCTGGCCGAAAACAAACAGCTGACAAACGAAATCAGCCTGTACCAGCTTGGCAAAGAAGATAAACGGAAGCTGCGTGAAGCTTTAGCAATCGCAAAGAGACTGCAGCAAGTATTGGAATTAAGCTACAATCGGAATCGGGTGGTTTAACATGTTACCCATTGATTTACAAATTTTAAAATATTATCTATTTGAAAAACCGATGTTTCAATCCAAAATAAAGCCTTACTTTCAGTGGCATTCCTACCAAAGCTTATCGGAAAACTTGCAGCAAACAGAGCGAGATACAAGCCTCGAAACCACCAATTTATCGGAAGCCACCTTTACCGTATTTGATCTCGAAACCACGGGCTTAATTCCGGAAATAGGCCATGAAGTCATCTCCATCGGCGCGATTCAAATCACCGGAAATAAATATTGCCGCAGGGAAAAATTCCATCAAATCATCAAACCAATTAGGCCGGTTTCGAAAAGAATCAAGAAACTGACTGGAATAGACAAGCATGATTTGGTCAATGCCAGTCCGTTCATCGATGGCTTCAGCAACTTCTTGAATTACTGCAGTGGTACCATACTTGTTGCACACCCAGCCAAATTTGATATCCGTTTTTTGCAGACGATGATCAAGAGGTGGAAACTTCCTGAATACAGACCGTATGTCATTGATTCACAGCTAATGGCCAAATGGCTGCTTCCAAAGGTAAATCCCCAGCTCGATCCCCTAATCCGCTACCTTGGAATAGAAAAGTTGGAGAGACACCATGCACTTAACGATGCCATCATGACAGCGGAATTATTTGAATTTCTGTTAGATGAAGCACAAAAGAAAGGCGTCACAACTTGGCAAGAGCTTGACCATCTATTAGCTTCTATGGAAAATAAAAAAAGAGAGTGAATCTGGTTTCAAAATCAGATTCCCTCTCTTTTTTATGTAAATTATTGCAAATCCTCAAAAAAAGCTTTATAAAGGGCACGAACGGATGCTTCCAATCCATCTTCTTTAATTCCAAACATCATTGCAACCTCAGAAGAGCCCTGGTTGATCATTTCCAAGTTCACATTCGCTTCTGCAAATGCTTCCGTGGCTTTTCGGGCAAGACCGATCGTGCTGTTCATTCCTTCCCCTACAATCATCACCAATGCCAGACCGCGGTCGATCGAAACCATATCTGCATCCAGTTCCTCTTTGATCCGGCGGAGAACCCGCTCTTCCTTTTCCTTAGGGAATTGGGACTCCCTTATGATGACAGACATATCATCAATACCTGAAGGAGTATGTTCAAATGATATGTGTTCATCTTCTAATATATTTAACAGCCTGCGACCAAAACCTAGTTCTCTGTTCATTAAGTACTTACTGACATAAAGACTGAGAAAACCTCTGTCGCTGGCAATGCCAACAACCGGATTGGGGGTCATATGTTTTTCTGACACAATCATTGTTCCCAGACCATTCGGGTTATTTGTATTTTTTATACAGACCGGTATGCTTGCTTTGAAAGCCGGAATCAACGCTTCGTCGTGAAAAACGGAAAAGCCTGCATAGGAAAGTTCCCGCATTTCTTTATAGGTCAACGAAGTAATTTCCCGAGGGTTATCTACAATGGTAGGGTTAACGCAATATACCGAGTCGACATCCGTAAAGTTCTCATACAAATCTGCTTTGACTCCCGCAGCGACAATCGAGCCTGTGATGTCAGAACCGCCTCTGGAAAAAGTGATTAGCTTGCCTTCCTTGGTATATCCAAAAAATCCTGGAATGACCACAATATCCTTCCGGTCGTGAAGCTTGTATAAGTGGTCGAAGCTTTCATCCAAAATTTGGGCACTGCCCGGTTCATCACTGACAATGATGCCGGCTTCTTTAGGATTTAAATAGGATGCATCCATTCCAAGCGACTTCAAATAAACACTTAACAATTTTGCCAGGGAATCTTCCCCTATCGCTTTAAAAGCATCTGCTTTCAGTTCATTTTCATAATCCGAGTGGATAACATCTTGGATATCCTGACGAATTTCCTGTAAAATATCTTCGGAAAGGTTCAGTTCCTCTGTTATATCTTTAAACCTTTCGATTACAAGATCGATTTCTCTTTCATAACTGTCCCCATTCAAATATGCCTGGCACAAATCAATCAACAAATCCGTAACTTTTGTATCGTCACTATACCGTTTTCCAGGTGCTGAAACGACGATTACCCGCCGCTCAGGATCCTCCTGGATTATTCCGGCTACCTTTTTAAGCATTTGTGCGCTCGCAACAGAGCTTCCGCCAAACTTCGCTACTTTCATGTCAATTACTCTCTCCATTTTTTAAATTTTGTCTCTAGTATAAAATATTAACACACTTCCGACGAAAATTACTACTTGTAAACGGAAAGGACGTCGATTGCGAGTATGAGAAAGCAATCCCACTCCATTTCCGTTTAACAGTTCTCGTGCTTTTCATAAGAAAAAAGACAGAACCACAAAAGGATTCTGCCTTACGTAGTCTTCTATTTACCTTCCTGCTCCCGCTTTCTCTCCTCAAACTCTTCTTTAATGGAGGACAAAAGCCGATGGTCTGTCAACAATTCAAGGCCAGTAAGTGCAAGTGCTTTGGCACCTTTCAATAAGGCTTCATCTCCTTGAGAGGATGCTGCAGCTTCCCTGAACGGGACCGTGTGAGCAACCAGATTATCCGGTCCGATTTTGATGTATGGATGGATGGTCGGCACCACTTGACTGATATTGCCTGCGTCTGTTGAGCCAAGTCCATCCCTGTCGTTTAAGTCGACAGTCTCGCCGAATTGTTCAACGGCTACTTTAAAGACACGATCGAAGGTTTTATTTAACAGTAGATTATCGACTTGGTTTTGAAAAGCAATGACGTTCAATTCAGTTCCTGTTGCTAAAGCAGCACCTTCAGCCACCGCTTTCACCTTCTTCGTAACCTCATTAAGATGGGCTCTGGTATCTGCCCTGATAAAAAATCGGGCTTTTGCATACTCAGGGATGATGTTCGGAGCTTCTCCTCCATGTGTAATGATTCCATGGATTTTTACATCTTCTTTCAACTGCTGTCTCAAAGCATTGATTCCGTTAAACAGCTGGATGACAGCATCCAAAGCATTAACCCCTTCGTGTGGAGAAGCAGCTGCGTGTGCAGGAACACCGCGATATTCAAAATCAAGTGGATCAACGGCAAGGGAAGTGGAGGTCACTCTGGTTGCATTAGCCGGATGGACCATCATAGCAGCGTCGATTCCCTGAAGTAAATCGTGCTTGACGAAGCTTCCTTTTGCACTGCCGTTAGGGCCGCCTTCTTCTGCCGGTGTCCCGAGCACAACAACTTCTCCACCAGTAGAATCCAGAACTTTGCTTAAAGCAATCGCAGCTCCAACACTGGTCGTACCGATAATATTATGGCCGCAGGCATGGCCGATCCCTGGAAGGGCATCATACTCTGCGAGAAATGCAATGACAGGACCCGGTATATCTGATTTCTTTCTTGCAAGGAAAGATGTTTCATGACCAGCAACGGCCCTCTCTACATCAAAGCCTTGTTCCTCTAATATGTTGGATAGCAGCTTAGAAGCAAAATACTCTTCGTTTCCTACCTCCGGTTTTTGATGGATGCTGTGACTTGTTGCAATATATTTTTCACGTTGGCTTTCAATGTTCTCGGTAATAACCGTTTTTAATGGAGCATTGGTTTCTACTACAGATGTCATCATAATTCCTCCCGTTTTCTATAAGTTTGCAAAGTCAGTGCTATACCACGATCCTCTTTTTTTCATGAGAGATGGAAAAGTTAGATTACTCTCCTATTTCACTTAATGGTACGAAAGTAGGAATCTGGCTCCCTTTATATTCTTTTTCGATGAATTCTTTTACGTCGTCCTCTTGGTAAAGATCAGCTAACTTCTGCAATGTTTCGTCATCCTTGTCTTCGGTACGGGCAGCGATAATATTGATGTAAGGCGTAGCTGTTTCACTTTCATGCAAGATGGAGTCCTCTGTTGGATTGAAACCAGCATCGACGGCAATTCCGTTGTTGATAATCGATGCAGCTACATCAGGCAATGCTCTCGGAGTTTGCCCCGCTACCACTGGAACGATTTCCAGATTTTTTGGATTATCAACGATTTTATCAACTGCGCCGTTTCCGTCAAAATCTTCCGGAAGCGTAATCAACCCAGCTTCCTGAAGCAGGAGCAAGGCCCTTCCCATGTTTGTAGCTTCGTTAGGTACTGCAATCTTACCACCTTCAGGAACCTCCTCAACACTTTCATACTTATCGGAATAGATTCCCATTGGAGCAATAAGTGTTGTCGCAATTGGCGCTAAATCCAGATCATGTTCTTTCTTAAAGGCATTGAAATAGGAGATAGTCTGGAATGCGTTGGCATCAAGCTCGCCTTCTGCAAGCGCGATATTCGGCTGAACATAGTCAGAGAAACGTACGATTTCCACTTCGATTCCTTCTTTTTCCGCTTTCTCAGCTACAAAGTCCCAGACGCGGTTATCCGATCCGCTTACCCCAATTTTCACTTTTTCCGTTTCTTCTCCGTTTGATGACCCGGAGCAAGCCGTTCCTAACACCGCTAGTGCCAAAAGTAATACCGCTAAAAGTAGTTTTTTCATGGATGATTCCTCCTGTTATCTTCTTCTGATTTTTTTCGATGTGATATTTCCGAGCGTTTGTAGACCTTGGACCATAATGACTAGTATGCCGACAGTAAGCAACATCACAGTGGTATCAAAGCGTTGATATCCGTATGTAATGGCAAGGTCTCCCAGCCCGCCGCCTCCGACTGCTCCCGCCATTGCCGACGCACCAACAAGGCCGACCGTTGCAATGGTGAATGCAAGAACCAAAGAGCTAAGTGCTTCTGGTATCAAAAACTTGAAAATGATCTGCCAAGGAGTTGCCCCCATCGACTCGGCTGCTTCAATGACTCCGGGTTCTACTTCCAGCAACGAATTCTCTACCAGTCTTGCAATATACGGGCCCGCATAGAAAACCAATGGTACGACTGCTGCTGCCGTTCCGATGGAAGTGCCGACAATCAGCCTGGTCACTGGAATAATGGCCACCATAAGAATAATAAATGGGATGGATCTGAACACATTAATGATTCCGTTTAAGATATTGAATACTGGTAAGTTTTCCAATAAATGTCCTTTGCGGGTCACCACCAGCAGGACACCAAGCGGAAGACCGAGAAGAACGGAGAATACCAGTGAAAAACCAACCATTTGCAGCGTTTCGATTAGTGCTTCGATAATTTGATCCTGATTAACCAGCATTTGCTTCGACCTCCTTAATGGCAACTTTCTCTTGGTTGATATACAGTAATGCACGGTTGATATCTCTCTCACTGCCTATGAATTCGACAACCAGGTTACCGAATGGAACACCTTGAAGTTCTGTTATGTTGCCGAACAATACATTTGACTCCACATCAAATTTCTTGGTGATTTTCGATAACAGCGGCTGTCCGGCTGATTCGCCCACAAAGCTGATTCTGAAGACTTTCTGAAATCCTGCATTGTTCCGAACTATTTTTTTGATGGATTCCGGTAAGGTATCGTTCATCACAGTACTGACAAAGTTCCTCGCAGTATTTGTTGTAGGTTCCGAAAACACTTGAAAGACGGAACCTTCTTCGATGATCTTCCCGCCTTCAATTACAGCCACTCTGTCACAGATTTCCCTGATAACAGTCATCTCATGGGTGATAATCAATACCGTGATGTTGTATTCCTTGTTTACTTTTCTCAAAAGTTGAAGGATCGAGTTGGTAGTCTCAGGATCCAAAGCAGAAGTTGCTTCATCACATAGTAAAATCGAAGGTTTCGTGGCAAGTGCCCTTGCAATCCCAATCCTCTGCTTTTGCCCGCCTGAGAGTTGATCCGGATAATAATCCGCCTTGTCAGCCAACCCTACAAACTCTAGCAGCTCGGTTACGCGTTCCCGGATTTCTGATTTTGGTACTTTCGCCAGCTTCAGCGGCATAGCAACATTGGCAAACACGGTCTTCGAATTCAACAGGTTAAAGTGCTGAAATATCATGCCGATGTTGCGCTTGACGTCCCTGATTTGTTTGGGAGCCAATTGGGTAAGATCCTTGCCGTTCACGATCACACTTCCGTTAGTCGGCTTTTCCAGCCAGTTGACACAACGGATCAACGAGCTTTTTCCCGCTCCGCTAAAACCGATGACCCCGAATATTTCTCCTTCATTTATTTTCAAATCAATCCCATCCAACGCACGGACTGGCTGATCTCCGCTCTCATACACTTTCGTAAGTCCTTTGAATTCAATCACTTTGCGATTCCCTCTCTTCTGTTGTTTTTCAAATAAAAAAACTCTTCCGGAGGATGGAAGAGTTAAATTGCCCACAGACAACTAGACTCTTCTTATCTCCCAAGCTTAAGCTTGCTGGATTTGGCACAGTACAAATTAATTGTCCGCTGCCGAGGCTTCACAGGGCCAGTCCCTCCGCCTCTCTTGATAAGAATATTTATAAATGATATTTGTTTAATCGAGTTTAGCGTTCCATGGTTCCTCCTTTTGCTATTTTTCATTAACCAACAAAAAACCCTCTTCCGAATGGGAAGAGGGCATGAATATGTAATCCGTCCTCTTCTCATCTCTCAAGCATTGCTTGCTGGATTTGGCACAGTACTATTTAATAGTCCGCTGCCGAGGCTTCACAGGGCCAGTCCCTCTGCCTCTCTTGATAAGAAGTAATGAAAATTCATTCAATTTTTTTAACTTGATTAACACTTTACAACGGCACTTCAAAAGTGTCAATACATTTTTGTAACATTCCTGTAAGAAAATTTTTAATGGATGATTCAAATGTCTTTCGTTATGGGCAAAATGAAGCTTAAAAAAAGCAGAAAAAAGACACCACCCCATCCTGATTTTGACAAACCAATTAAAAGGTGATGTCTTTCGCTAAACAAGCCAGTCCTTAATACATCCTTAATATATAATTTGCTGATTGAATCCAGTCAAATCCATCCTTCAGCTTGCTCGATGTTCCAACCTGAGGCGGTCGGCTACCATCGCAATGAATTCACTGTTTGTCGGCTTGGCTTTGGAAATACTGACCGTATAACCGAATAAAGAAGAGATAGACTCCATGTTCCCACGGCTCCAGGCAACCTCTATCGCATGACGGATCGCACGTTCGACACGTGAAGCAGTCGTATTATACTTTTTGGCGATATCCGGGTACAGCACCTTTGTAATAGAGCCTAGCAATTCGATATCCTTATAAACCATCGTAATCGCTTCCCTTAAATACATATATCCTTTGATGTGAGCAGGAACACCTATTTCGTGAATGATATGGGTAATGCTTGTTTCCAAATCTTTCTTCCTGTCATCACGTTTACCCCTTTGCTTGCCAGAACTTATATTATCGAAAGAAGGAGTAATTCCATGTACTTGTCTGATTTGATCCGCCAAGCTATCGAGATCAAACGGCTTTAAAATAAAATAGGAGGCCCCTAAATCAACGGCTTTCTTGGTTACTTCCTCCTGACCGAATGCAGTCAGCATAATAACATTCGGATACTTTTCCTTTTCGATATCTTTAATTTTGCCCAATACCGCTAAACCATCGATATGCGGCATAATAATATCCAATACCAAGACGTCTGGGTCCAGTTCTTCAAGCATCTGCAGGCAGTCTTTTCCATTATATGCTGTACCAATAACCTCGATGTCTTCTTTGTCGTCGAAGTATTCCTGCATTAAACCAATCAGTTCCCTGTTGTCATCCACTAAGCAAACTTTAATCTTCTCCACTCCAAATATCCTCCTTTTAGTAATTCCTCCCTGAGTTCCTCGTAATGATTTCGACATAAAGACGATATTTCCTTCTTTTCAGGAAAAAACATTGGATTTTTTTCGATTTTCTTTTAATAGCTTTTAATTACTTCAATTTTCGATACTATACGACAAGGTGTTTATGAATTCATGCAGATTTGTCGAAATTTCTTTATTCTATCTTTTATATTATAGCATATTTTTCCAATGAAAACGTTTTTTATTGAGCTATTTATCAGAAAATTTTATTGTTTTCTCCAGAACAAGAAGTAATATAACAAAAACTAACTCTTATCGTATGTTTGATAAGAGTTAGTTTTTTAATCAGCCCGCTTTTTGATTGCTGCCATATATATCGATTCCTGCCTCATTCAGCATCCACTCGATATGGACCCCATAACCAGAGGTCGGATCATTAACGAACACGTGGGTGACTGCTCCGATTACTTTGTCGTTCTGAATGATCGGACTTCCACTCATTCCCTGAACGATGCCTCCAGTCTCCTTTAACAATTCTTTATCCGTTATCTTGATGATCATCCCTTTAGTGGCAGGAAATTTTTGCGGTACACTGCTTACAATTTCCACATCGAATTCCTCTACTTTTTCCCCATGAACGACAGTCAGTATTTTTGCTGGTCCTTCTTTGACTTCATGGGACAAAGCGATCGGCATTGCTTTATCCAATTTTCCATTCTTTATGTCTTCATCCAGTTTTCCAAAAACACCGAATGGCGTATTCTTCGTAATGTTCCCAAGTTTCTTTTCGTCTGCTGAAAATTCGGCGCGTTTTTCTCCTGGTGTTCCGTTGTTGCCTTTTTCGATTGCTTTTATGTTGGAACGAACAATGGTTCCTTTGTGAATTTCAATCGGTTTTCGTGTGTCCATGTCAGAAATGACATGTCCTAGGGCACCATATTTTTTAGAAACAGGATCGTAAAACGTCATGGTTCCGATTCCTGCGGCAGAATCCCGAATGTACAAGCCAATACGGTAATCATCCTCTTTAGCATCCAGGTAAGGCGTTAAATTGGTTTCAAATGTTTTCTCCCCACGCTTTACGGTAACCTTTAGCGATTCATCGGCTTCCCCTGCTGCTTCTACAAAAGGGGCAACTTCCGCAATCTTTTTAATTTCTTTGCCATTTATTTTCAACAGGATGTCGCCAACTTTAATATCAGCTTCTTCTCCAGGTGAAACCTTACCATCACTGGTAGTGATTTGATGGTGGCCAACGACCAATACCCCTAAAGTATGAAGATTCACACCGATGGATTGCCCTCCGGGGATTACTCGGAAGTCGTCCAACACATCGACATTTACTTTTTTGATTGGCAGGCCAGCTAGTTCATAGACGATATCAGCCGTACCCATCCCTTTTGCTGCAAAGGATGCATCACTTGATGCCTCCAGTATCTCGTCATTGCTGCTGGCAACTGTTACATTTGAACTGACGGCCGGCATATTGATTTCTCCCTGGTTCATAAAAGTAGTCAATTGACCAGGTATCATTAGGAAGTCTTTAACAGGTAAAAAAGGAATACACAGGAAAGCAACAAGGAGCGTTATTCCTATGCCATTGCGAAATCCATTAAAATTCATGCTTCACTCTCCTCGTTCCTAACCCATAGCAATTTTTTATTTCTGTAGTTCTAATTTGGCCTTGCAGCACCTTTTTTAAACCCTGTAAAGATGAGAAATAACGGCGATAATTTCCTTATATGCTTGGAATTAAACCAAAAAATAAGCGGATAATACAACAAAGAAAAGCGCAAGCACCTTGGAAACCCCCAATCAGCTTGAAACACTCTTCGAAGCGACAGGTTTTGCCATGTATAGGATCAAGATCTCATGAGGAGAAGCTGGACAAGAAAAGCGGAGTCGTTGTTCCGCTTATGATTCCCTGAAATGAATTTTCCTACTAAAAAACCCTTGCCGTAGGGCAAGGGTCAACCTTGATCTTTTTTGAACTTTTTCGCAAGGTTGATCAACTCTCTTGCGTGTTCCTTCGTTGTTTCTGTTAATTCTGCTCCGGTAATCATCCGACTGATCTCTTCTACTGAAGCTTCTGTGTCCAATTCAACAACAGAAGTACTTGTCCTTTCATCTGATACATGCTTTTCAATCAAAAGATGGGTATCTGCCATGGAAGCAACCTGTGGAAGATGGGAAATACACAATACTTGAGAACCACTGGCAATCCCATGAATTTTTTCAGCGATTGCCTGCGCAACCCGTCCGCTTACACCGGTGTCGACTTCGTCAAAAATGACACTCGTCACTCCTTGGTGCTTGGAAAAAATTTTCTTCAGCGCTAACATAATACGCGAAAGTTCTCCTCCTGAAGCCACTTTGTTGATTTCCTTCAATGGTTCTCCAGGATTGGTAGTAATCAGGAATTTGACTAAGTCAAATCCATTGTCATGCATGCTGACAGGTGTTCCCTCTAATTGAGGATCCCCTTCTTTACCGCGCCTTAACTGGATATCGACTCCGAATGAAGCTTTTTCTAAGTATAGATCCTTCAACTCTTTATGAATAGATTCGACCAATGTTTCAGCTGCCTTTTTTCGGATATCATGCATATGTCTAGCCTCCAAAAGGGCATCCTCGCCTAGTTCTGCAATTTGGCTTTGCAGCTTGGTCAAATGGGATTCACGATTGGTGATTTGGTCGATCTCCTCTTCGACTTTCGCGCCATATTCTAATATTTCCGTCACCGATTGGCCGTATTTCTTTTTCAACCGGTTGATTTCATTAAGTCTGCTTTCGATTATGTTCAATCTTTCTGGATCGAATTCCATGGAGTCGAGGAAATTACGCAAGTCAAAGGTGAATTCCTCCAATACATAATAGTGATTAGAGAATTCTTCTTTTTTGGAAGCAACATTTTCATCATATTCACTGGCACTTTCCAATCCATTCAATGCAAGAGAAAGCCAGTCCAATCCTTTTTGTTCACCGTACAACGCATTGTATGCATCATGGATACCTTGATAGATTTTTTCGTAATTATTGAGCCTGTCTCGTTCCTCGCTTAACTTTTCATCTTCCGACGGTGACAGTTCTGCCGCTTGGATTTCTTTTAACTGAAATTCAAGCAAATCAAGTCGCTGTACCATTTCCTGTTCATTTTCGTTAAGTTCCCTGTAACGTTTCCTCAATGCCTGAAATTTTTCAAACAATCGAAGATATTCTGTTTTTACTTGTTCTAGCTCATCCTTAATATATAAGTCCAATAATTCTATATGGCGATCCACTTCCATTAACGATTGCGTTTCATGCTGACTGTGTATGTCAATAAGCGTCTTACCGAATTCCTTTAGTATTGCCAAGGTAACGAGCTTTCCATTCACCCTGCAAATACTTTTTCCATTCGCAGTAATCGTCCGTTGCAGGACAATCATGCCATCCTCATTTACATCTACTCCGAAATGGCGCCCTTTTTCAAAGATCGGATGCTTCGGATCATCGATAATAAACAACCCTTCGATGTCCGCTTTCTTCGCCCCATACCTGACAAATTCGACCGACCCTCTGCCACCGGTCAATAATTGGACAGCATCAATGATGATCGATTTACCAGCGCCGGTTTCTCCTGTTAACACAGTCAACCCTTCATTGAATGTTATCGATATTTCATCGATAATCGCGAAATCCTTGATAGACAATTCAGTTAACAAGTAAAAGCCACCTCATTTTTTTTAAAGTAAACCTGTTATAACATTTCCAGCAGTCTGTTTTTGATTATCTGGGTATCCTTTTCCGTACGACAGATGATCAGACACGTATCATCACCGCAAATCGTGCCCATGATTTCCGTCCAATCAAGGTTATCAATCAGAGCCCCCAATGCCTGAGCATTTCCGGGAAGTGTTTTTAGTACAATGAAATATCCAGCAGTATCAATCCGTACGAACGCATCCATAATCAGCCGTCTTAGCTTTTCCAACGGATTGAAGCGCTGGTCGGCTGGAAGGCTGTATTTATATTTACCGTCAACGGTCGGAACTTTGACAAGGTGCAATTCTTTAATATCCCTTGATACAGTGGCCTGCGTGACATTGTATCCTAAATTACGCAGTTGTTCGACCAGCTCATCCTGTGTTTCAATATCATAATCGGCTATCAGTTCTCTTATTTTTATATGTCGTTGCCCTTTTGTCACGTTATCCCTCCTTTTGGCATGATCTGAAGCTTTGATGTGCAAAGAATGACAAAGGAAAAGGGCTACAGAAAATGTAGCCCTGCTTATGCGTGCTTCTGATGTGTCTCGTGTGCTTCCTCGACTACATGGTCCATTTCGACATCAGACAAGCTATTTCCTGCTTTTTCTCCATCACAAAGAAAATAGGCTAAAAATTCAATATTGCCATCCCCGCCGGTAATCGGTGAAAACGTCAGCCCTTTAACGGAAAAACCTTCCGACGACGCAAAGGAGAGAATGTTCTTTAAAACTTGGCGGTGAACATCCGCATCCCTTACAATGCCTTTCCGGCCAACCTGCTCCCGGCCCGCTTCAAATTGTGGTTTGATCAGCGCAACGACTTCTCCATCCTGTTTCAATAGCTTTGCCAGAACTGGCAAAATCAATCGAAGGGAAATAAATGATACGTCGATGGAGGCAAAATCGGGTACCCCTCTTTTTAGCATCTCAGGTGTTACATACCGGAAATTGGTTCTTTCCATTACTTCTACTCTTGGATCATTTCTCAGTTTCCAGTCAAGCTGGTTATAGCCGACATCGACCGCATAACTGAGCTCCGCACCGTTTTGCAAAGCACAATCGGTAAACCCACCAGTAGAGGAACCAATATCAATCACTTTTTTTCCTTGTAAATCGATGGCGAATTGCTTAATTGCCTTCTCTAATTTAAGACCGCCCCTTCCAACGTATGGAAACAACTTCCCTTTAACGGTCAAGGAAATATCTTCTTCCACTTTCATTCCCGGCTTGTCCAAACGCGTCTGTTCTGAGTAGACTAAGCCGGCCATAATTGAACGTTTGGCCTTCTCACGTGTCTCGATTAATCCCCTGTCCACCAACAGAGTGTCGAGCCTTGTTTTTTTGCTCAATTTCCATCATGCCCTTTGCTGTTTACTTGGCAGCATGCGCTGTATGTGTTGTACTGTTTGTTCCTTTGTTAAACCGATTTCTTCCAATAGCTGCTCGACCTTACCATGTTCAATATAACGATCTGGTATACCCATCCGATGGATTGTACGGTTTTGGTATCCGTTCTCTTCGGCAAATTCCAAAATCGAGCTGCCAAACCCGCCTTTCAGAACAGCTTCTTCAATCGTTAAAATCGGTATGTTTTCGGACATAAGTTCATGCAGCATCCGCTCATCGAGCGGCTTGATAAACCGCGCGTTGATAACTTTTACCGAAACACCCTTTGCCTGCAATTCTTTGCTTGCCTGCAAAGCCATTGGGATCGTCGTTCCGAAGGTAAGAATAGCAGCATCATTTCCTTCTTTCAAGACTTCCCAGCTGCCGATCTCTATCGATTGCAAATTCTTGTCCATATCAACGCCGAGTCCATTTCCGCGTGGGTAACGTACAGCGATTGGTCCGTCGTCATATTCGACAGCCGTCTGGACCATATGCTGGCACTCATTTTCGTCTTTCGGCATCATCACGACCATATTCGGTATGCTCCGTAAAAACGAGATGTCAAATACGCCCTGGTGTGTTTCACCATCCGCTCCGACTAATCCCGCCCGATCAATTCCGAAAATAACATTCAGGTTTTGCCTGCAGACATCATGGACTAATTGGTCATAGGCACGCTGCAAGAATGTCGAATAAATTGCCAAAAACGGCTTCATCCCTTGTGTAGCGAGTCCTGCTGCCATAGTGGCTGCATGCTGTTCCGCAATTCCGACATCAAAAAGTCGTTCAGGAAATTCCTTTTGAAACTTTTCCAGTTTGGAACCGAGAATCATGGCGGGGGTGATGACAGTCAACCTTTCATCTTCCCTTGCCTTTTTCTGCAAGGTCCCGCTGACAACCTCACTCCAGGCAGGCGGAGCGTCTACTGGTTTTATTTTCTCGCCGGAGTCGATTTTGTATGGACCTACACCGTGCCACCTGTCTTTCTTGTCTGTCTCAGCAGGCTGGTAACCTTTCCCTTTTTGTGTGATGACGTGCACCAGCACAGGACCTCCGGTTTTCTTGGCGTATTGGAGGTTTTCCTGCAAAGCAGTAAAATCATGCCCATCGACTGGACCATAATAAGTGAAACCGAACTCTTCAAACAGCATCCCAGGCACCATGAAGTATTTCATGCTGTCTTTCACTCTTTCGGCAGTAGACGCAAGTCGTCCGCCAACAGCCGGAATTTTCTTCATGAGCCATTCCAGTTCATCTTTCACTCTTTTATACTTGCCTGCACTTCTCATACGTCCTAATGCATTGTGAAGAGCACCAACATTGTTGGCAATCGACATTTCATTATCATTCAGAATGACGATGATATCTTTTTTCTCATGGCCAATATGGTTGAGCGCCTCCAAGGCCATTCCGCCTGTCAGTGCTCCATCTCCGATAATCGGGACGATATGGCTGTCCTCTTTTTTTAAATCCCTGGCGATGGTCATCCCCATAGCAGCTGATAACGAAGTGGAACTATGGCCGGTTTCCCAGACATCATGTTCACTTTCACGGGTTTTCGGAAAACCGCACAAACCTTTGTATTGTCGCAAGGTATCGAATTGACCGGCACGACCGGTCAATATTTTATGAATATAAGATTGATGGCCGACATCAAAAATAAATTTGTCTTTCGGGCTTTGAAAATGTTTATGGAGTGCCAGAGTCAATTCTACAACGCCAAGGTTCGCCCCCAGATGTCCACCGGTCACCGATAGTTTTTCGATCAGAAACTGCCGGATTTCCGTTGCAAATCGCTCTAATTCTTCGTTTGACATATTTTTTAAAAACGAANATCACGACCATATTCGGTATGCTCCGTAAAAACGAGATGTCAAATACGCCCTGGTGTGTTTCACCATCCGCTCCGACTAATCCCGCCCGATCAATTCCGAAAATAACATTCAGGTTTTGCCTGCAGACATCATGGACTAATTGGTCATAGGCACGCTGCAAGAATGTCGAATAAATTGCCAAAAACGGCTTCATCCCTTGTGTAGCGAGTCCTGCTGCCATAGTGGCTGCATGCTGTTCCGCAATTCCGACATCAAAAAGTCGTTCAGGAAATTCCTTTTGAAACTTTTCCAGTTTGGAACCGAGAATCATGGCGGGGGTGATGACAGTCAACCTTTCATCTTCCCTTGCCTTTTTCTGCAAGGTCCCGCTGACAACCTCACTCCAGGCAGGCGGAGCGTCTACTGGTTTTATTTTCTCGCCGGAGTCGATTTTGTATGGACCTACACCGTGCCACCTGTCTTTCTTGTCTGTCTCAGCAGGCTGGTAACCTTTCCCTTTTTGTGTGATGACGTGCACCAGCACAGGACCTCCGGTTTTCTTGGCGTATTGGAGGTTTTCCTGCAAAGCAGTAAAATCATGCCCATCGACTGGACCATAATAAGTGAAACCGAACTCTTCAAACAGCATCCCAGGCACCATGAAGTATTTCATGCTGTCTTTCACTCTTTCGGCAGTAGACGCAAGTCGTCCGCCAACAGCCGGAATTTTCTTCATGAGCCATTCCAGTTCATCTTTCACTCTTTTATACTTGCCTGCACTTCTCATACGTCCTAATGCATTGTGAAGAGCACCAACATTGTTGGCAATCGACATTTCATTATCATTCAGAATGACGATGATATCTTTTTTCTCATGGCCAATATGGTTGAGCGCCTCCAAGGCCATTCCGCCTGTCAGTGCTCCATCTCCGATAATCGGGACGATATGGCTGTCCTCTTTTTTTAAATCCCTGGCGATGGTCATCCCCATAGCAGCTGATAACGAAGTGGAACTATGGCCGGTTTCCCAGACATCATGTTCACTTTCACGGGTTTTCGGAAAACCGCACAAACCTTTGTATTGTCGCAAGGTATCGAATTGACCGGCACGACCGGTCAATATTTTATGAATATAAGATTGATGGCCGACATCAAAAATAAATTTGTCTTTCGGGCTTTGAAAATGTTTATGGAGTGCCAGAGTCAATTCTACAACGCCAAGGTTCGCCCCCAGATGTCCACCGGTCACCGATAGTTTTTCGATCAGAAACTGCCGGATTTCCGTTGCAAATCGCTCTAATTCTTCGTTTGACATATTTTTTAAAAACGAAGGATCTTTTATTTCTGTAAGATCCATGATGGGATTCCTCCCCTTCACCTTAATATTCCGGCTGGTTATTTGTCGAACAACTGCCGGTTCCATTCCTTCAATTCCTTATTTCGTACTCACGCTTACATCTTAGTATAACAAATATATGCCGCGAGCGTAGGAATAACGTTTTTGCGAAATTTCGATTTCTGAATTAAAGTTACCCTTTTTTAATTAGTTGTACGTTGAATTTTGATTCAATGAAAGCAACAACTTTCCCGACGAAAAATATAATATGCGTGGATGAATTAATGGCAAGATACTTTCCGATTGCTTTACCGCCAACTGTCAGCGCAGCCACCAAACTGGTTAAGACGACATTGATGACAAGCTGGACAGTCGAACCTTCCGAGTAACCAAATCCATTGGCAACTTGCAAAACGACTATAGCAGAAGCCGTACCACTAACTATACCCGAAATGTCTCCTATTACATCGTTGGAAAAACTGGCGAAGCGGTCTGCGTTTCGGACGATTAGCAGCGCCTGTTTGGAACCGTTTACCTTTTCCGAGGCCATTGCGTTGAATGGTGTTTCGTCTGCAGCTGTAGCAGCGATCCCTAACATATCAAAGAATATCCCGATCAGAACGATAACCAGAACAATCAGTAGACCGATAATCCATGGTACCCCGTTCAGCACGGAGGAAGATATGACTGAAAAAATAGCCGCTAACACGAATGTGATAACGGCAATACTTAAACTAAATCGTAACGATTTTTGTAGTTGTGATTTCATTGTTACCCTCATTAATTAAATTCGTAAGTTTATGTAGAAGGAATGGTCATTTAAAAGGTAAAAACTGCGGCTTAGGTCCAGTAGGTTTTCCCAGATGGATACCGAATGTTGCCATTCTGGCGGTTCCCCTTTAAATCCACCTTAGCTTCGTCGCCAAAAGCTAGACTGGATTGCCACTTAGTCCGCACTATAATCCCTTTTAAATGTCCGATGGAACAGTCTAGGAGATTTCCTCAACAGTCTTTGGCCGTTCCCTAGCCTCTTTTGCAGTACTGATTTCAAATGGCAAAATAACACAATAAAAGTGGCCGCTTTTATTGCGCTGTGAGCCATTATCCCCTCAGGACCACTCAAGGCAGGCTACGCTGCGAATAGAGATTCCCTTTCCCTATTGCGCAGGTTCATACCCCATTCCATAACAGCAACTAGGCTTAGCAACCGCTACAGAGATGGGCCTCCGCGGAAGCAGGGTCCTCGCCCACATGCCTTTGTGGATCGCCCTGCTACCTTAACTCCCAGCACTGACCCAAGGCTGGGCGCCTCAAGCCAGCACAAGGAACTTCATCGATGTGCCCTTTGGCGGATTTTTAGGCCCGCCTTCAGGAACGGAGGACCGACTAGAATACTGCACCATTCCTCTTTGATATCATTTTACCATATATCAAAAAAAATCTCAATTCATACAAGCACGTTGACTAATGATCCCGATTGCCGAAATAATCGGTTATTTCCACTAATACCGAACTCTCTACACCTGCTTCATGCAAAGCTAATTTGGCTTTTTGCAGGTACATTTCTTTCTGTTTCCTGGCCCCATCCAAACCGAGAAGTTTCGGGTATGTACTTTTCAAGTTTGTCTCATCACTTCCTACCGGTTTCCCGATCAACTCCGGATCTCCCTGGACATCAAGGATGTCATCCTGTACTTGGAAAATCAACCCTAAATAATAGGCATATTCCTCCAAAGCGGTGATTTGGCGCGAATCTGCTCCCCCGATCATCGCCCCTGCTACAACCGCATACCTGAGCAGCTGGCCGGTTTTTAGTGTATGGATTTGTTCCAGTTCCTCGAGCTTTGCTTCTTTATTTTCAGCCTGCATATCAAGAACTTGTCCCGCGACCATTCCTTTCGGTCCGGCAGCTTCTGCTAATCTCCGCATCAAATCCACCTTCTGACCGTCTGAAACCGATAAATGGGAAGCAACGATCTCGAAGCTGTATGTCAATAGACCATCCCCTGCCAAAATGGCGGTAGCTTCATCAAACTGAATATGGTTGGTGGGCTTGCCGCGGCGGATGTCATCATTGTCCATGGCCGGTAAATCATCATGAATAAGAGAATACGTGTGGATCATTTCAAGAGCTGCCGCAGCAGGGATGATATTTTCCATATCACCCCCATAAGACTCGCAGCTTGCAGCCATCAACGTAGGACGAAGTCTTTTGCCTCCCGCTTCTGCTGAATATTTCATTGCGGCTTTTAGTCGCTCCGGAGCTTCCAACTCTTCAATATAACCGAGGATTGCCTCATCCATTTGAAGCTGTTTCTCCTTTATGTAATTAACTAAGCTTCCTGTCACCCTATTCGTCCTCCTGAATAGAGAAAGGTACTGTATCGCCTTGTTCGTTGACGATTTTCTCCATTTGTTCTTCTACGCTTGTCAGCTTATCGCTGCAAAGTTTGGATAGTTTCATGCCTTCCTGATAATAATTGATCGCCTTTTCCAGAGGCACTTCCCCTTCTTCCAGCTTTTCCACAATTTCTTCAAGCTGTTTCATTGCTTCTTCAAAGCTTAACTCTTGCTCACTCATGTTTTCTCCTCCTCGATCCCCCATACCTGGCAGTCCAATGAGCCATCATAAAGCTTGACAGTTACTTGGTCCCCCGGCTGGACTTTCCTGGTAGAGGATAATACTTCGCCATTTTGCTGATAAGTGATGGAATAACCACGCTTCATTGTATTTAGTGGATTTAACAATGCAAGTTTGTCCAGGTTCTTTTGAAAACGATTTTGCCTCGCATGTACTTCATTGACAAAAGCACGATCCAATCTTTGACGTAGCTGAGTCAGCTCACGGCCGAGCAGTTGGGTCTGTGTTTGTGGATGTTTTTGAATCAACCGTTTTTGCAAATTCTGGAGACGATCCCGCTTGTTCGTGTATCTGGCGGTTACCCCTCTGCCTAAACGCTCAACATATTTATCGAGCTCCTGCTCTTTTTGTCGCAAAAGCTGGGCGGGATAACGAAATGCGTAAGCACGTTGTAATTGGTTGAGTCGCTCCTTCGCTTGGACAATCCGGTTTTTCAGTGCGCGGTCCAACGATCGATTGAGGGCGATAACACGCTCCTTTATTTCGACCTGAGACGGAACTGCGAGCTCGGCAGCGGCTGTAGGTGTAGCAGCCCGCATATCAGCTGCCATGTCACTGATTGTAAAGTCCGTTTCATGACCTACTGCGGAAATCACCGGTATAGCAGAAGCACGGATTGCCCTGGCTACTGTTTCTTCGTTGAAACTCCACAATTCCTCTATGGAACCGCCGCCTCGGCCCACAATCAATAGATCAAAACCTTCCAGTCGATTCGCCGTTTCGATAGCTTTGACGATGGATTCCGCGGACTGACTGCCTTGGACAAGTACCGGAAACAAAGTGGATTTTGCAATCGGAAAGCGTCTGGATAATGTGGTCATAATATCCCGCACTGCTGCCCCAGTAGGAGAGGTGATCACCCCGATCCTTTTCGGGTATGCGGGAATCGGTTGCTTGACGGATGGATCAAACAGCCCCTCAGCGCTCAACTTTTCCTTTAATTGCTCGAATGCCAGATAAAGGGCGCCGATTCCATCAGGCTCCATCTGAGTAATGTAAAGCTGGTATTGGCCCTGCGGCTCATAAACACTTAACTCTCCCTTTACCAGGACATTCATGCCATTTTCCGGTTTGAATTTCAGGGAACGGTTATTCCCGGCAAACATTACTGCCTGGATTCTGGATCGATCATCTTTTAATGTCAGGTACATATGTCCCCTGCTGTGATGCTTAAAGTTGGAAATTTCAGCTTTCAGCCACACATCTTTTAAATGCTTGTCCATTTCAAATTTGCGTTTAATGTATTTGGTCAGCGCTGTAACAGTTAAATATTTATCATTCATCGCAAAACACCTGCATTTTTAGGATATGCTTCCTCATGATAATCATTGATGATGCCGCTTTGCCGATTTAATCGTATTATGTAAAAGCATCGTGATTGTCATAGGACCTACCCCTCTAGGTACCGGAGTGATGTAAGAAGCCTTTTCGGCTGCGGCATCGAAGTCGACGTCTCCTGTCAGCTTGCCGTTTTCCATTCTGTTCACACCAACATCGATGACTACTGCTCCAGGTTTGATATCCTCCGCTTTGATGAAATGTTCTTTCCCTACGGCTACGATCAGGATATCAGCAGTTTGTGTAAACTGTCGCATATCTTTCGTTCTGGAATGACAATATGTCACCGTGGCATGTTCGTTCAAAAGCATTTGACCGACGGGTTTTCCTACAATATTGCTACGTCCTACTACGACAGCATGTTTGCCAGCTATTTCAATATTCTTTGACTTCAGCATCGTTAGGATGCCCAAAGGGGTGCAAGGATAGAATGTATCCTCACCGGTTAGCATACGACCGATATTAACCGGATGAAATCCATCCACATCTTTCTCGGGGCTGATTGCCTCAATTACAGCCTGTTCTTCAATATGTGCTGGTAGCGGCAATTGGACCAGGATACCATGGATATTTTCGTCATGGTTTAAATCCTCTATTAGATGAAGCAGCTCCTGTTGTGTCGTTGTTTCCGGTAATTTTATGAGGTTGGAATCGACTCCAACCTCGTCGGATGCTTTTTGCTTTCCTTTAACGTAAGACTGGGAAGCAGGATCATCTCCGATCAAAACCACTGTCAGTCCAGGTACGATTCCTTTTTTTGCAAGCTCTTTTACCTGGTCTTTCATTTCCAGCCGTAAGTCGGCAGCTAATTCCTTCCCGTAAATGATTTCAGCTCCCATTTTCATTTCCCCCTATTTTAGCAACTTCGATAATACTCCGTTAATGAATTTACCTGATTTCTCATCGCCATAACTATTGGCAAGCTCTACCGCTTCATTTATAGCCACGCTACTTGGTACATCCTCATTATAGAATAACTCATAAGCAGCAATTCTCAATAACGTTCGTTCCACGGAAGCAAGCCTGTTAAAAGTCCAATTTTCCAAGTTTTCATCTATTTTTTTGTCGATCTCCTGTTTATGTTCGATGACCCCATATACAAGATCGGTTAAGAAGGCATCTTCGACCGGTCCATCCATAACATGCTCAATTGCCTCTTTCGTTGGGATGTCGTTTACATCCATTTGAAAAAGGATTTGGAAAGATTTTTCACGTGCTGTTCGTCTTTTCATCGATTCATTCTCCTTTTATTACCAGTTCAAAAAGAAGAGTCGTCCTTTTCCTTTTTGAACATCTGTTCAAGCAATACCTGCTTCAAATGATAACATGTTACAGGATACAAAGCCATTTCCAGATAAATTTTACAGAAATCATGGAAAAATACAAGCAAGTTTTCTTGTAAAATTCCTACAATTAAAAACAAGGCCAGGAAGCAACTGCCCTTCCTAAGCCTTGTTTCTATACAACCAGTTAGATTGTGTCTTCTTCCGTTTCCTCTCGTTCGATTTGGACACCGACGATATGGATGTTTATTTCATCAATTTCAAGAGCTGTCATATTTCTCAATGCCTGGCGGATATTCGTCTGGATTTTTTGTGCCACTTCAGGGATTCTGGAACCATAGTCCAGCACAACAAAGACGTCAATCAAGACACCTTTGTCGGTAAGTTCGACTTTAATCCCTTTTCCGTGGGACTTTTTTCCAAATCGTTCGGCAACTCCGGATGCAAAATTGCCCCGCATAGCATAAACACCTTTGATTTCGGTAGTGGCGATTCCCGCGATTACCTCGATTACTTCCGGAGCAATTTCCACTTTCCCCAAATCAGACCCTTCGCTAACATTCAATAAAGAGTTTTCGTCCATTCCGTTCACTCCTTTTTATGCTATTCGTCTTCCATTATAGTATATTTCTCCAGGAACTTCGTATTAAAATCTCCATCAATAAATTGTGGATGTTCCATCATTCTTACATGGAAGGGAATAGTTGTATGGACGCCCTCGATCACAAATTCATCCAACGCCCGTCTCATTCTGTTAATTGCTTCCTGCCTGTCAGCTCCATAAACGATTAATTTGGCGATCATAGAGTCGTAGTATGGCGGAATGCTGTAGCCAGGATAAGCACCGGAATCAACTCTTACCCCCAGACCACCCGGGGCAAGATACATATCGATTTTTCCTGGGGAAGGCATAAAATCCTTGAACGGATTCTCAGCATTGATTCTGCATTCAATCGCCCAACCTTCAAACTCGATATCTTCCTGTGCAACCGATAAAGGCTGATCGTTGGCAATATTGATTTGTTCCTTTATCAAGTCGATTCCGCTTACCATTTCGGTTACCGGGTGCTCTACCTGAATACGCGTATTCATTTCCATGAAATAAAACGTTTCTTCCTTCTTATCAAAGATAAACTCGATTGTTCCCGCTCCCGAGTAGTCGACTGCTTTAGCCGCCTTGACTGCAGCGTCGCCCATTTTTTCCCTGATTTCAGGCGTGACCGCTGGAGAAGGGGATTCTTCAATCAGTTTTTGCAGGCGCCGTTGTATGGTACAGTCCCGCTCTCCGACATGAATAGCATTTCCATGATTATCGGCCAATACTTGGATTTCCACATGGCGGAAATCCTCGATGAATTTTTCTAAGTAAACACCGGGATTACCAAAAGCTTTTTCAGCCTCTTTTTGGGTGACTCGAATCCCTTTAACAAGCTCTTCTTCCGTTCTTGCTACACGGATTCCTTTTCCCCCACCGCCGGCGGTTGCTTTAATGATTACCGGATAGCCGATTTCTTTGGCTACTCGCTTTCCTTCTTCTTCATCGGCAATGATTCCATCCGATCCAGGGACAATTGGTACTCCGGCTGCTTTCATAGTTTCCCGAGCCACGTCTTTTGTACCCATCTTTTGAATGGCGTATGCACTTGGACCGATAAACGTTATATTGCAAGCTTTGCATATCTCAGCGAAATCTGCGTTCTCGGATAAAAATCCATATCCTGGATGAATAGCATCCACTTCGGTCGAAGTCGCTACACTCATAATGTTGGTGAAATTCAAATAGCTGTCTTTGCTGAGAATCGGACCAATACAATATGCTTCATCTGCAAGTTGCACATGCAGCGATTCTTTATCTCCTTCCGAATAAACTGCAACTGTTTCAATCCCGAGCTCTTTACATGCACGAATGACACGAACAGCAATTTCACCTCTGTTCGCAATCAATATTTTCTTAATCACATTGTCATCCCCTTACTAAGCCTTAACTCTGAATAATGGTTGTCCATATTCCACGAGTTGTCCGTTTTCCACGAGAACCTCGACGATTTCGCCGGATACATCCGCTTCGATTTCATTAAATAATTTCATCGCTTCTACGATGCAGACAACCGTATCTTTGTTAACCTTATCGCCTTTTTTCACGTATACGTCGCTTTCTGGGTCTGGTGAATTATAGAATGTACCAACCATCGGCGAAACGATTTCGTGATTGTAATCTGCAGCAGGTTGTTCTTGTGTTTGGGCTGCAGGCTCTTCTTTCACCGGTTCCTGAGGCTGAGCCTGGACAGCTGCAGGAGCTGCAACTTCCTGTGGAACAGACGGTTCGCTTATCACTGTTCTTTCCTGTATGACTTCTCCCGTCTGTTTTTTCATGGATACTTTGGTTCCATTCGATTCATAATCGAACTCGTCAATGGAAGATTGATCAATCAATTTAATTAATTCTCTAATTTCCTGTACTTTTAACATATAGTGGGGCACCCCTTTTATCACAATTTAACAACAGGTACTAATAACTCCTCTTAACATTTTACGAAAAGGAAAAGAAAACTTCAACTCTTCGCTAAGAAGTTAAGTTGTTTAGCCATTATACCCCGTTGTCTAATCCTTGTCTTCTATTGTACCATAATAGCGCTTTCATCCATGAAAATTAGATCGAGGGGAAGCTGCTCGGCATGTGATATAACCACCTTTAAAGACCTTTCTCCTCTGTCACCCTTTTCTATCAGAAAAAGCCGACTCACCCGGTTGATACCCGGGAAAATCGGCTTTTTTCAGAAGAGTCTGGACTTGTCCGTTTCTAGCTGGCAGGCTGGAATTTCACTTCGGTTGTCACTTCGCCAAACTCGTCTTTCACCAACTGGATAATATTGTTTGCTTCCGTTTTCGATAGCTCTTCTGCCTTGACGGTTACAACAACCTCGTTATCTTCAGATCGAACTAGGACGTCATCATACTGGTTTTCCGCCATGATTGTCTCTTCGATAATCGATTCTTTTTTAGCTGCTTCCTCAATTTGCTGCATTTCTTCATACGCAGCATTGATTTCTTCCGTTGAAGCAGTGCTTGATGCAACGGTCTCTTCTAATTCTTCCTTTTTAGCGCTTCGGTCATCCTGAATTTTCATTCTTATGGATGTAAACAGTTCGTCTACAGAAGATTCCGAGATTACAGAATCGCCTTCCTCCAGTAACTCTTCATTTTCCCCGTCAACCGTTTGTGTTCCTTCCCCCGAAGTTTCTTGGTCCTCTGTGCCATCATTATTTAAAAAGGCCAGTTCCTCACTATTCGGCGAACTCATATAATACACACTCAGCACAATCATTAAACTTAACATGGTCAATAACCAAACGGTTTGCTTTTTCAGCATTTCTATTCCTCCTTATTAATTTTTGGGCATAACGGAAATTCGGTGTGTCGGGACATCCAATACTCTGGATACTGCTTCGACGACCCATTGTTTAACCTGCATATGGTCTACTCCCTTGGCTACTACAAGGACCCCCCTTACATCTGGCTTTTTTGTATGGACAAGAAGTGGAACTTCTTTATCACCTTGCCTAACTAGTACTACTTCCTGCTCCCTTGTAGAGTCTTCAAGGGTTCGCTCTCCACCGTTTTGATCAGTTTCATCGGTTGTCTGTGTTCCGATGACTAAGTTTTTCTCGTAAACCTTTTGCTTGGTAGAATCCAGGTTTACCATGGTTTCCACCTCGGACACGCCTTGTATTTTTTCCAGGAGTGATGTCAGCTGGCTTTCATAGTTGCTTTCCAAGTCAGATATTTCCTCGTCCTTTTCAGCGGTTTGATCTTCTTTTTTTGCCAGAAATGTCTCCTGCTCCTTCGCCGTATTGCTGTCAGGAGTGGCAGATAGCATATTATCCTTGCCATCATCAGAGGAGGAGAATATCCCGCTGACGATAATCAGCAGTAGACCGACAAGTCCGACAATCAGCACATAAGCAAGCTTAGTAGGCTTGTTGTCATCTCCCTGTTTTAGCTTGATATGGGATAACAGATTTTTTAATGGATTGTTCACTCTATCCCTCCCTCCAGTCAATTGTTATCGTTTGATTTTCCAGCTCCCAAGCTTCAAATAAAAAGGTCTTGATCGGTCCGGTATCAGGCATCTCCTCCTGCACCTGTTCTTCGCCGATATCAATCACTACTTCTTTAATATCGCCTTCTGAGCCAGCTGCCATTTTCTGTTTACTTAAGAGGACATGAACCCCCTCTAAAGTCTCGAAGGACAGCTCTGATCCTTCCTTAAATTGAAAGGAAATGTCAGCAATTCCCACCTCATATTTTTCCTCCAACCTCTCTTCCACTTCATTTTTCATTTGGACAGCCATTTCTTCTAAAATATATGCACGTTGGGAGGCTTGTATTTCTTTTTTCTTTAAATCGATGGAATTTTCCATCTCCGCTTCCCGGCTTTCTGTATTAAAACCAAGGGAAGCTTTGGCCATCATCGTATCGATATCCATTTGAAAAAGCCGGAACAGCGGTTGTAAAAAGATCAGTATCAATATCAAACCGACTACTACCTTTATGTATTTCTTCATAGAAGAATTCGGCATGATTAAATCGACGACCATGGCTAACAGGAGAAACAAAATAATTTGGGTAACCCACTCTGTCAAAAAGTTCATCTACCATTCCTCCTGTTCACCGCAGCATCACCGTCAAATTGCTGGACGCCACCAGTATGACAATAGCCAGGAAAAACATGAAAGTGACGATCAACAGGGCAGCAAAAATGTATATGATATGTTTGCTGATGCTGTCCATACATTCGATGACGGGGCCATCACCAATTGGCTGCAGGAGAGCAGAGGCTAGCTTAAAAATCATGGCGATCACAAAAATTTTCACTGCCGGGAAAAGAGCAATCCCCAGTACGAGGATGACGCCGACTAATCCAATGGTATTTTTCAAAAGTAAGGAAGCGCTTAACACTGTATCGGCAGCATCGGTAAACATCCTCCCTACTACCGGGATGAAATTTCCGGTAACAAATTTTGCCGTTTTCAAGGCAATTCCATCCTGCACTGCAGTCGCTGCTCCCTGAACAGATATCACACCCAGGAAAGCGGTAAGAAATACCCCTAACAAACCGATCCCAATATTTTTCAAAAGATCTGCAAGCTGTGTCGCTTTATATTGTTCACTCAACGTACTGACTACCGATAATAAAGCGGATAAAAAAAATAGTGGCAAAACAATAACGGAAATCAGCAGGACGCTTATATGAATCAGAAAAACAACAGCAGGGTGAAAAAAAGATACTGCTGCCAGGCTGCCTAATGATGCCATCAACCCCAATAAAAGCGGGAGCAGGGCCACCATAAAATCGCTCATCAACTCTATCGAGTCCTTGGCATAAGAAGCAGCGGAATGAAAACTGTTCAATGCAAGGACAATCAGTACCAGGTAAACAATGGCATAAGCAATTTTGCTAATGTTGTTGTTTTCGAAGGAGGATTGCAATGTTTGTAAAATCACACAAAATAATGTCAGTAAAATCAGCATTCCCAGTAGTTTCCCGTTGATGATCACTTCATGGAACAAATATTGGAGGATTCCTTTCGCCCAATCCTTGAGCGATAGCGATTCCTGATTTTTGATGAAATCCATGAAAGTCGATTTTTCCAAACCGGGTAGATATCCGCCATATTCATCGACTACATGGTTCCAGTAGCTTTTTATTTCATCGAAAGAAATCGAATCGACGGTTTGTTCATTCAATTGTTCGAACTGACTTGGTTCCTCGACAGCAGCCTTGCCTTGGCTTGGAAGGATCATCACGGTTGTTATTGCTGCGGCTAATACAACGAGGATTTTAGTGAGTCGACGCATCAGTCTCATTCCCTCCCCTAATCCTTAAACAGGCAAGAATCCTAAAATGGTTTCAATCACAGCAGTCAAGATTGGTACTGCCAGGACTAGAATAAAAATCTTTCCGGCCAATTCAATTTTTGCTGCGATCGAGCCCAATCCTGCATCACGTGTAATATGAGCGCCAAAGTCTGCAACATAAGCAATGCCGATTATTTTTAGAATGGTTTCGATATAAATTCCATTGATATTTGCTTTTTGTCCGAGATTATTGATCAGTAAAAAAATTTCAGCAATATACTGGATGACGGCAAGAAAAATGATGATGCCAGTTATAAGAATTAACAGAAAGGCCATTGACGATTGTTGGTCTTTTAAGAGGATGTACAACAAGCTTGCCACGATACCCAAGCTAACGATTTGAAAGACTTCCATGGCTATCCCTGGAATAAAAACACAGATTTTATTTGATTAAACAAGTCGGCAATCTCATCGATCACGATGATCATGACGATGATAAATCCAACGACCGTGGCAAAATGAGCAATGTCTTCTTTTCCCATTTGTTTTAGAATCGTGTGAATCATGGCAACAATAATCCCTATACCTGCTATTTGAAATAGAACGGCAGCCTCACCTAGCATGTTCTGTTTGCTCCTTTCTTGTCTATATCAAGAGTAGGACGACTAACAAACCTGTTAAAAACCCCAGACTTTTCACCATTTTGCTATACTTCAGCTGCTGGTTCTTCGCTTCTTCCAATTCCCTGTCCAAGTGGGCCAGCGCCAACTGTATATGCTTTTGCTGTTGGGAAAAATCATGCTGCCCCAATGTCCTGCCAAATTGTTTCAAGATTTCTTTCTCATTGGCTTTTAAGGCGGCAAGCGGCCAAAATAAATCCAAGTTATGTTTCCAAATTTGAAAAAGATCGCTTGTATCGCCATTTAAATCTTTATGAACAGATTGAAAAAACAACGAAACTGGCTTTGGAAGCTGCTTCGCCAGCGTTTCACAAGCTTCACTCAACGGGGCTTGACTATATAATATTTCTGCTTCCAATATTTGCAATGCGCTTTTCCACTGGCGGATCTGCAGTGGTCGATCAGTCAATTTTTTTGAGAATTCAAAGCCTGCCCACGTGGTGGCGCAAAGCAGTAGAACCGCTCCTATCCACTTCATCTTGATTGCACCTCAGCTTCCTTACGACACGCTCTCCGCTTTCATTTAACATACATTTCAAAGCTCCTGGTGCAGATTTCCGCTCCAGAACGAGATACCGTTGAAAAGCTCTGCTTTCGAATAGCGGCAGGAGGGAAGGACGTTTTTTTAACTCATGGAGATGTTCGCCATGAATGGAACAAATAACTTTCACACCCGCATGCATTGCTTCCATCAATGCTTGTACATCTTGTGTGCTGCCAATTTCATCGACAAGTAAGATTTCCGGCGACATAGAACGGATCATCATCATCATACCTTCTGCCTTTGGACAAGCGTCCATGATATCGGTCCGGGGACCAAGGTTATGCTGGGGAATCCCATTTACACTACCGCCAATCTCAGAACGCTCATCGATCACTGCCGTTTTTCTGCCTGTGACTTGTCCCCATCCTGAAGACACCAGCCTTACAATATCTCTTAACATCGTGGTCTTCCCTGTTTGGGGCGGGCCAATGATCAAGGTGTTCAAGTAGTCTCCTTCAAAAAGAAAAGGGATGATTGCCTCTGCGGTTCCCTGCTTTTCTTTCGCAATCCGTATATTAAAGGAGGATATATCCTTTATGGCTTTTACAGAACCGTTAACTGTGTTCACTTTGCCAGAAAGACCGATCCGGTGACCGCCTTCAATCGTGATGAACCCCTCGCGCAATTCGTCTTCAAGACGATAGAGGGAAAATTGACTGATCTGGTTAAGGATATACATACCATCTTCTTTGAGTGGCGACAGTCCTTTGGTCCATTCATTGCCGCTGTCAAATATAAGTTCGATCGGCCTGGAAATCCTCACCCTTATCTCCTGGAGGCTTGTCCACCGGTGGCCGATAATCCCGGCAAGCCTTGTCCGGAAAGGTTCGGAGAACAACCTTAAAATTTCTTCCACACAACCACCTCGCTTCATAAGAGCAATAACAGAGCATATTGAAAGCAATCAGATTAACATTCACCCACTCGCTGTGCTTCTATAACCCCTATCAACAATGTATGCCAACCAACCCTAAATATGACAACCCAACCCAAGCTAAACGAAAGGGGACAGTCCCCAAAACACCCAACGACACCCTAGGCTGTTTTTTCGGGGACTGTCCCCGTGAACCTTGCTATAGTAATAAATCCGTATAGATAACAAGTAATGGGGTCAGACCTTCATCGGGTGAAATTACATCAGAGTATCCGGCTAAATCCGCTACAGACCAAGGATTTCATGCATATTACCCTTTCCAGCCAATCGATTCTGGGAAGGTTTGATTTAAAATCTCGCGTTTTGGGGTCAGTCCCCGGATTGGTTTGTCATCTCTTTTGGAGGATAACTGCCGGCTAGGAGGGACTGACCCCCTCCTCGACCCCCTCCTCCTTCTTTAAAAACAAAAAAGCCAGTCAGCATTTGTTTGATGCTGACTGGCTTTTGATCCTTTTATTATTCGCTTCACAGGATTAAGCGCGCGAGACGTATTTACCGTCGGCGGTGTTGATGATTAGTACATCTCCCTCATTGATAAAGAAAGGCACTTGGACGCTTATTCCTGTCTCCAGGATCGCCGGCTTTGTACCACCGCTTGCCGTATCTCCTTTAATACCTGGTTCTGTTTCTACTACTTTCAATTCTACGTTATTAGGAAGCTCGACCCCTAAAGTCTCCCCTCCATATGTCATGATATTGACTTCCATGTTTTCCCGAAGGAATTTCAATTCGTATTCGATTTGGCTAGCCTGAAGCTCCAATTGCTCATAGGTATTCGTATCCATGAACGTATGCGCATCACCAGAAGCGTAAAGATACTGCATTTTTTTGTTCTCGATATGGGCTCTGCTAACTTTCTCACCAGCCCGGAACGTTTTCTCCTGGATATTTCCGTTACGTAGATTACGAAGCTTAGAGCGGACAAAAGCTGCCCCTTTTCCTGGCTTTACATGCTGGAAGTCCAATACTTGCCAGATACCATTATCCACTTCAATTGTTAATCCTGTACGAAAGTCGTTTACTGAAATCATCTTATTTCCTCCTTCATTCTCTTAACTATAAGGTTATCAGTTCTTTCGGTGCGAAGCTAAGAGATTCATTTCCATCCTTGGTTACCACTGTATCATCTTCAATACGGCAGCCGCCCACATTCGGAACGTAAATTCCTGGTTCGACTGTTACGACCATTCCCTCTTCCAGGACCTGATCGGCACGATAGGACAACATCGGTCCTTCATGGACATCTAGTCCGATTCCATGTCCGGTCGAATGCCCGAAATACTTGCCGTATCCTTTTTCTTCAATATGATCTCTTGTTAACGCGTCTGCTTCCTTACCGGTAATACCGGCTTTTATTCCTTCCATTCCTTTTAACTGAGCCTCTAAAACGGTGTTGTAAATAGTTTTTAATTCTTCGCTGATATTTCCTACAGCTACGGTGCGGGTAATATCGGAAACATATCCTTGGTAGAGGGCTCCAAAATCAAGGGTAACAAGCTCTCCTGACTGGATTTCCTTCTCAGAAGCTACTCCGTGTGGCAGTGCAGACCGCACCCCAGATGCAACGATAATGTCAAAGCTTGAAGAGGTAGCTCCCTGCTTCCTCATAAAAAACTCAAGTTCATTCGACACATCGATTTCCTTCACGCCAGGTTTGATAAAAGTCAAAATATGTTCGAACGCAGCATCTGCTATTTGGGCCGCGGCTTTGATAGTAGACAATTCTTCCTCCGACTTTATCAATCGGAGCTTTTCCACCAAGCCGCTGGTAGGAACGAGTTCTGCTTCCGTCACATTGCGATACTGCTCGTACAGGCCATATGTCATATCACCTTTTTCAAAACCCAGTGTCCTGCAGCCCATTTTTTTCACTCGTTCGGCAACTTCCTGATGAATCGGCTGCTTATGCTCGATGATATCAAACCCTTTCACCTGTTCGCTTGCCTGTTCCGTATAACGGAAGTCGGTGATAAACAAAGCTTTCTCGGCACTTACTAGGACTACACCCGCCGTTCCGGTAAAACCGGATATGTATCTACGGTTTTTTTCACTCGTAATCAACAATGCATCCAAATTTTGATCCTTTAACTCCTGTCTAATTTTGTCCAGTTTCCCCATCCTCATCACCCTTCCTTATTTTCTTCCAGGAATGCTAACGCTGCTAGACGATAGCCAGCCGTGCCCAAACCGACGACTTGCCCTCTGCAAACCGGCGCAAGCATGGAAGTATGCCGGAACGTTTCCCTTTGGTGGATATTGGAAATATGCACTTCGATAACCGGTACCTTCATACCACTTATGGCATCCCGGATAGCGATACTGGTATGCGTATATGCACCTGGATTAAAAACGATCCCCTGGTATGTATCTTCAGCTTCCTGTAAACAATCAATCAGTTCCCCTTCGTGATTTGATTGAAAAGTATCCATCTCCCAACCATAGGCGGCTGTAATTTCTTTTAATTCCGCATGGATATCCTCTAGCGTAGCCGCACCATAAATGGAAGGTTCCCGTTTACCGAGCCGGTTTAGATTCGGACCGTTCATCACTAGTAATCGTTTCATTGCAGCTTCCCCATCCCTTTACCTTAAATACTGATACAACACCTTTCAGTTTACCATAATTAACTATCCTTTGAATAATTTTTTCCTTCGACTCTTTGGGCATCTTGATAATTATAGGATATCGAATACCCGATAAAAGTACCATACAGCAAAAATAGACAGATGGTCGTCACAACTGTATCACTGTCCAGCCTTGTCATTTTAGGGATATTTGGGAAAATCGGCTGCAGTAAGTAAAATACCAAAAACCATAAAGCCACCCCAAAAATAGCACTTGGCCAGATTCCTTCTACTGATTTCATGAAAAAGTAAAAAATTGCTGCTGTCCCGATCGACAACAGACCAATAATGAATATGGAAATCAACTCACCAAGCCAGCTATCGACCCACGCCACTGGCAGCCAAGACCGAAGAATAAACGTTGCCGGTGAATAGGAAGTAAAATTGAAAAAGGAAGCAATAAAACCAATGAAACTCCAAAACACGCCTCCGAAAAAACCAGTAAACAAAGCTTTTCTAAAAAACGTTACGGATTTTTCCTGTTTATTTTGTTCCAGCTTTTCATTATCCTTACTCATAAAGCACACCACCTTCTTTATAAGAATGACCAATTACTGCGAATTTCATCCACAGATTTCTTTTGTGTCCCTTTTGAAATAAGCGCTAGTTATCTAAATCTTTTTTTAGTAAAATAAAGATAGCGCTTTTTCGCCTATCATGCTAAAAGGCAGTCAAAAATCCTTTCCATTTAACGAAAATCCTGATGAATAATTTAAGAGAACCGGGGGAAGAATTCAATTAAGTACTTCCCGTAATGTTGAAACTTGTATGCCGGAAAGCAAACCCAATTGGATCTAAATCTCACTTTTAGGGAAACGTTATTAATGATGTTTGCTATCGTTCTAATTCGATGATCTGCTCCCTGTTTATTCCACAGCTAATTTTATTGACGCGAATCTATTTTTTTAGATGGGAAATTCCGACTAAGATGATAAAAAACGTTAGAACAGTGGTATACAAGGTAGTAAGAGAACTCGAAATGGTTATTTTGCCGGTGAAAGGAGGATTTGATTACATGACTCGCAGTAAGACGTCTATTCTTATTTATTTTCTGATCGGCCTCGCTATACTCGGGTTTGCTACCCAACTGTTTACCAATACCAGTGGATTGTTAATGAACTTGGTCATGATGGTAGCCGTCGGTGCCGCATTATACGGGGTTGTTTATTATTTTTTCATTCGGAAGCGTACATCTAATGAATTGAAAAAGTACAAAAAAGCGGTAAAACAATCGAAAATGAAGTACAAAGGGGACGATGCAGCCAGCAAAAAAACATTCTCACAGGCAGCAAAAAAGCACGCCCCACTTTTAAAACAAAAAAAGAATACGCGTGCCCGCGCCACCCATTTGCGGGTGATTGACGGAAATAAGCACAAACGTAAAAATCGAGCTTCTCTGTAAGCTCGATTTTTTGTGTAGACGTTATCATCATACTCTCACAAGTAGACAATCGGACATGCTAATCCCTACCAAAACATAAAGGAATTTTAGAGGAATCGTGCGTTTATCAGCTAATTGTCGATATAAAAGTCCATGTGTGGCATGGCTTCTTTATAATAAGCCAATCGGTCTTCAAGCGTTCCCGTATGAAATTCAAACTTATGACCATCCGGATCTGTAAAATAAATCGAGGATTTATCCCGTGGATCCCTGCGCCGTCCTTTCAGGACCGACACTTGGAGTTTTTCTAACTTTTGACACGCCTGTTCAAAATCCGTCTCCTCTATCGAGAAGGCGATATGTGTGTAGGACCGATGAATCTCCTTCCGCGGAATATCCTTTTCAACATTGAGCGCTAGCCACAACCCATCCAAATCCAAGTAAGCCGTATTCCGGCCTTTTACAAGGAGTTTTGCCTCAAATACCTGCTGATAAAAATCAATCGATCTCTCGAGATCCGAAACAGAGAATAGCAAATGATTGATTCCTTGCAAATTCATGTTTTTTATTCTCTCCTTTTAAGGTGAAATGACATAAAAAAGAAGCATTAAACCAATGGATCTAATACTTCCTGTTTTAACTAGTTTATTGATCTTCTGCCTTTTGATGAATAGCTTCCAGTTCCTTCACTCTATCGGCATCCTCTTCAAAAAATTGAACGAGATCCCCGATGCGATCAATCGAATTCCAGCTTAAGTGATGCTCAATTCCTTCCACATCCTGATAAATATTTTCCTTATTCACACCGATAAGCTCAAGAAACCGCTCCAGTAATTCATGCCGGTATACTAACCGTTTGCCGACTTTTTTTCCTTTTGCTGTCAAAATAAGCCCACGATATTTTTCATAATTCAAGTACTCATCTTTATCCAGTTTCTGAACCATTTTAGTGACGGAGGATGGATGAACATGAAGTGCTTCCGCTATATCGGAAACCCTTGCATATCCTTTCGATTCAATCAGAAGATAAATTTGCTCGATATAGTCTTCCATACTTGGTGTTGGCATAATAATCCTCCATTCGCTTCTTCAATCCAACTATTCCTTCTACGTAAAAGCATACAACAGTTTGTACGCGCAGACAAGCTGACATCCATGGCATTGCTTCTCCAAACCGATAAAATCGACTATAGGAAAGGGCGGCCATTTTGTAGCTTTAAAATAAAGTTTGGCTTAAAATACCTCACAAACAAACGCCTTAAAATCAAAGAACCCATTTTGAAAAAGGATTGATCAAAACGGATTCCATATTTGTAGATTAGGGCACAACTTTTATAAAAAAGGTTTGGGTAATTCCTGAGTTCCATGCTTTCAAGTAAAGTGACCGATTGCTGAATTAAGTTATTGAGGTAAAGCTCTCATAGTTTACGTGAAGTAATTCACAAACTTTATAGGAAGGATAAACACGGCAGGATACCTTTTATTCCAATAGCTCTTTTTGCTTAAAGATTTGTATGGTCGAGACGAGTATGACGATGATGATAGCAATCGTTGTAATAAAAGCCAGTAAGAAACTAGTATCTAGTTCTCCTGACAATAAGACCTGCCCTGTGTGCTCCGTTATCATAGCCGGACTCCATTTCATATGCTTTCCTAGAATGGATGTAACCGTCGAAATGCTAAAGACCACAAAAATTGTAACAAAAGCGACACTGCCATTTCCTTTCAATATCGTACTAAAAAAGAGCGTCAATGTAACAACAAAAACTAACCAAATGCTGTAAATCACCCCACTTTGAAAAATGCGCTCAAAAGCGACTGCTTCAATGAGTAAACTCGTATAATACCAAGAAGCTACATATCCGATAAACAATGAAATGACTGTGATTGTAAGTAACCCTGCCCATTTCGATAATATATACGCGGAATAAAGAACTGGTTTAATCATGACCATGCCTGCTACGCCACTCTGTCTTTCTGCGGAAACGACACCCATTGCGCTCAAAACAAGAATAAGTACACCAAGCATCCCATAATTGGATAGAACATTCATCAATACTTCTTCCCCTGTGGGAGTAGGCATTTCAAAGATTGTACCTTCTGGAAGACCGCCAAAAGTGTCCAAAATTTCCGGCATATAATACGAACTAACCGGCTGCATGACTCCTAGTAAAATAAAGACAATTGGAATCCATAAAATTTTATAATTTCGCACCATTTCCATCATTTCTTTTCGATAAAGAACAGTCCATTGTGTCATACCTTCACCACCTTCAAAAATAAATCTTCTAATGTTGTTTGAGAAATCTCGAATTTACGAATCGGAAGTTTTCTTTCCACGATATCTTTTAATAATGTTTGCTTCCCATTTACGATATCTTTTAATACGATGCTGGTTTTATTACCTTGAATGTTCACTTCCGATACAAAGCTATAACTCGCTACACGGTTTAGCCAATCGGCAGCCTGTGATTCTAATTCAATTTGTAAAATCGGTTGTCGATATGCTTCCCTTACACTAGCCAGGCTACCTGATATCGCAATTTCCCCGGCATGCATGATAAGGATGTCGTCACTTATTTCTTCTGCATCGTGAAGGACATGGGTGGAGAATAGAATGGTTGTTTCCTCCTTAATCTCTCTCATCATGTCCAACACTTCCCGTCTCCCAAGTGGATCTAGTGCTGAAACAGGCTCATCTAAAATAAGTAATTTCGGACGATGAATTAGTGCCTGCGCCAATCCGAGGCGCTGCTTCATTCCACCAGAATACCCTCCTATTCTTCTTTTCTTCGCATTTGTCAGACCCACTCGTTCAAGTAATTCTTCACCTCTTTTTTCTGCTTCTTTACGATTCAGCTTTGCCAATTGTCCTGCAAAAACAAGAAACTCCTTTCCGCTCATCCAATTAAAGAAAGCAGGATATTGAGGTAAATACCCAATAAACGGCCTTAAATCCTTTGCTTTTTCCCCTTTAAAATCAATACTGCCTGAAGTCGGCTCCAACAATCCGGACAGCATTTTTAACGTCGTTGTTTTTCCTGCTCCATTTGGTCCAAGTAATGAAACGCACCTGCCTTCTTCAATATGAAAATTAATTCCTTTAACAGCATTCGTATTTCCAAATCTTTTTACTAAATCGCTTGCCTTTAATAACTCCATTAATCATTTCTCCTTCCAACAATGAAATAAAGCACCGGTCCTATTAAGTTGATAAAGAGAATAATAAGGATCCACAACCATTTTGGTCCGTTCGTTTTTTCTTCTCTAATACAAGAAACTAACGCGGTAATCATAAGAAGTAATTGTAAGACAAGAATTGGCGCAATCGCTCCCCAAGGGATTTCATTTAACAGTTCATTCATTTTTTCTCCTCCAAATTGTTTATTTATCCGTAATACGATTATGTTCACCTAATTGTTCACTCACGAAAAAATAAATCAGAAAGGTCTCAGGAGTTTGATCCCGAGACCTTTCTTTTAAATATTTTTCTTGCAAAAATGAGATAGATAATAAGATACGTCGGAAATTGAATAAGGCCTAAAAAGCCCCATAGCCAAGCATTGTGTCCCCTCTTGCGTGCATCCCAAAACATCCATGAGCTCTGGCAAATCAGAATGAATGCAATCACGACCCATAACCAAAGCGGTGTGCTACTTAGTTCGTTTGAATTCATTCATTACGGACCTTCTTTCTCGTATTGTGAAGAGCTAAAGGGACTAAGAGAATCCCCACAAGCTGAAAATAAAGAAAAAGAATTGGCTGATGATAAACGACAGCAATCACAACTGAAAGCACAAATACTGCAACAGAGATAAACGTGAGGAGGTCTTTCCATTGTTTTTTTCGTATTCTTTTTTTCTCCAATTCAACATTCTGTTGAAACCATTGTAAGTTTGGAGTAGATACCGGATTCCATTGATCCAGTTTTTCTAAACCATCTATTAATTGCTCAACCGTTAATTCATCTTCATCATCCTGCATAGAATTACTATTTTTAGAGTCATACTCCTTCATGTTCAGCCAACTCCTTTCGTACACTTTTCAGACCATTTGAAACTCGGGATTTTACAGTTCCTTCTGCGATACCCATCATTTTTCCAATTTCCTCATACGAATATCCGTAATAATGCTTTAACACGATTGGCATACGTATTTCTTCCTTCATTTGAGCAAGCACATCGAGTACATCTGTCCATTCTTCGTTCCTATTGGCTGCATTCCATTTCATTTTTCGGAGCGCTTGTTCCTGCTCCAGCCAATTTTTCTCCCGCTTCTTTCTACGCTGTTGATCGATGAAAAGGTTCGTTGCGATTGTGATAAGCCATGAGGAAAACTTGGATTCACCATTATACAGTTGGATTTTTTCAATACACTTCATCATCGTCTCTTGTGTTAAATCTTCTGCAATTTGTGGATGAAGGGTAACTTTCATTAAATACTTTACAAGGAACGAGTAATTCTGTTGTAGCAGTTTCGAAAGCGCCAATGTATCTCCTTTTTTCGCTTTTCGAATTAAAGCCTTTTCATCCATGTGATCTACTCCATAACATAATAATCTATATGTAATACGTCTAATGGGGAAAAATCGTTCATTTTCAAAATAAAAAATACAACAAAAACGTATAGCCGCCTATTAGTATTTATTACGTTTCCATGAACGGTATATAATTGTAGTTCATTCTGCGAGTTCAGAATACTTGTTTATTCCTTTCATACGAGTTGGACGACCTGACGTCTTGAATAATCAACTATCGTTTATTATTTGAACCTTGCCCGGAGCCACCTGCCTTCTTTAATCGGTTCTCTGTCAAATGTGGTGGTACGATTTTTCTTCCACCCTCTCTTTATCGAAAGGCTCATTCTAAAAACAGCTATTTTTACACAGACCGCAGAGGAAATAAACTCGCTTTCCGCGGACTTACGCCCGAACCTCCTCGCAAAGTCCGCTGTGGGGTCTCGGCCGCCCGTTTTTCCGCAGGAGTCTCGCTTATTTCCTCTGCTAAACTATTTCGCTCTACAGAGCCTTTTTAACCGCTTGCTGCCATAAAATTTTATGCTTTAATCGTTCAACGTGAATCTCGTTTTAAAACCTTTATCGTATTGTTTATTCCCTCGATATACCCATTATGAAATGGATACATGAACGACTGTAAAATCTCTTGTTTCCAACGCATGAACGTTTTTCTTACACGGCGAAATGCCTCTATGTTTGAAGCACGCATCCGTTTAAACATTCTTCCAGCCCTTTTCCGGCTGTCTTCTCATCACTTGTCTTAAACCATTGTTTTCTCTTTACAGAACGGGCACTTTTGTTGCCTTTGTCTTGTGTAAAGCTCTACTCTTAAGGCGCTCCTTCTTCCTCTATATTCCATACATCTACTTGTTTATCTTTAATCCCCAGTCAAAGAGAGAGAATGAGTGTATTTTTTTGCACACTGCAGGAACACCCATCACAACAGGGGACACCACCACATTCTGTATAGAGCGCTTTAATCTACTTATCAATTTTAGGTCTTTTTGACATAAAAAACACCCCCTTTAGATAATTTTATCCAAAGGGGTATAACAGTGCATCTTTTTTTATAAACGGTATGGCTTTACTTCAAAACCACAATATGCCTTTCTTCGTTTCCTTATAGTCCACATTTCAGCTGTGCATTGCAATTCGTACAAGTGTTACATCCGCCAATGTCCTCAACTGTCCCCTTACGGCAGACAGGGCAGGTATCACCGACTTCCGAACCAATCGTCACGTCGGTCTTTTCCAATTCATGGATGGTATCCATCAAGACGACATGAGGCTTGTTGTCTGCTGGTTCTTCCTGCTGGTTGTCTCCCTCGTCAAAGTCGTTTTCTTCCGCTTTCAAGGAAAGCACCTGGGTGTCACGGCTTCCGTCTACATAGACAGTTC
>NZ_LN611425.1:357142-399818 GCF_000821245.2 Virgibacillus senegalensis | reverse complement strand
GATTTTTCTTCCACCCTCTCTTTATCGAAAGGCTCATTCTAAAAACAGCTATTTTACTCAGACCGCAGAGGAAATAAACTCGCTTTCCGCGGACGAACGCCCGAGCCTCCTCGCAAAGCCCGCTGTGGGGTCTCGTCCGCCTGTTTTTCCGCACGAGTCTCGCTTATTTCCTCTGCTAAACTATTTCGCTCTACAGGGCCTTTTTAACCGCTTGCTGCCATAAAATTTTATGCTTTAATCGTTCAACGTGAATCTCGTTTTAAAACCTTTATCGTATTGTTTATTCCCTCGATATACCCATTATGAAATGGATACATGAACGACTGTAAAATCTCTTGTTTCCAACGCATGAACGTTTTTCTTACACGGCGAAATGCCTCTATGTTTGAAGCACGCATCCGTTTAAACATTCTTCCAGCCCTTTTCCGGCTGTCTTCTCATCACTTGTCTTAAACCATTGTTTTCTCTTTACAGAACGGGCACTTTTGTTGCCTTTGTCTTGTGTAAAGCTCTACTCTTAAGGCGCTCCTTCTTCCTCTATATTCCATACATCTACTTGTTTATCTTTAATCCCCAGTCAAAGAGAGAGAATGAGTGTATTTTTTTGCACACTGCAGGAACACCCATCACAACAGGGGACACCACCACATTCTGTATAGAGCGCTTTAATCTACTTATCAATTTTAGGTCTTTTTGACATAAAAAACACCCCCTTTAGATAATTTTATCCAAAGGGGTATAACAGTGCATCTTTTTTTATAAACGGTATGGCTTTACTTCAAAACCACAATATGCCTTTCTTCGTTTCCTTATAGTCCACATTTCAGCTGTGCATTGCAATTCGTACAAGTGTTACATCCGCCAATGTCCTCAACTGTCCCCTTACGGCAGACAGGGCAGGTATCACCGACTTCCGAACCAATCGTCACGTCGGTCTTTTCCAATTCATGGATGGTATCCATCAAGACGACATGAGGCTTGTTGTCTGCTGGTTCTTCCTGCTGGTTGTCTCCCTCGTCAAAGTCGTTTTCTTCCGCTTTCAAGGAAAGCACCTGGGTGTCACGGCTTCCGTCTACATAGACAGTTCCGCCCTTGGCTCCCCCTTTATAAAGTCTGCGGTACACACTTTCCACTTGTTCAACTGAGTATCCTTTCGGTGCATTAACAGTCTTGGAAATCGAACTATCAACCCATCTCTGAATTACACACTGCGTATCTGCATGAGCTTCTGGAGAAAGCTCCATAGCAGTAACAAACCAGTTAGGCAAGCTGTCTGCATCTTGTTCCGGATGCTCGTCCAGATATTCTTGTACAATATCTGCTTTTACCTCAATAAATTTACCTAAACGCCCGCTCCGGAAATATGAGAAGGAGAAGTATGGCTCAAGTCCGGTAGAAACACCAACCATGGTACCCGTACTTCCTGTCGGTGCTACTGTCAACAGGTGCGAATTTCGGATGCCGTGTTCCAAAATTCCTTGACGGATGTCTTCAGGCATTTTTTTCACATAGCCAGTTTGGACAAACCGTTCACGCAATTCCTGTGTTTCCTCTTCCGTTTCCCCAATCAAAAACGGGAAACTTCCTTTTTCTTTCGCCAATTCAATCGACTCACGATAAGCAGTTGTCGCAATTGCTTCGAAAATTTTGTCGACCAGCTGATTGCCTTCTGTCGAACCATATTCGGTTTCCGTATAAATCAACAAATCATGAAGACCCATCACGCCCAGGCCAACACGTCTTTCCCCTAATGCCTGTTTTTTATTTTCTTCAAGGAAGTATGGCGTAGCATCAATGACGTTATCCTGCATTCTTACACCGGTCCGGACAATCTCCTTCAGCTTTTCAAAATCAACCTGTTTATTGTCCTTATCGGCTACGGAAGCAAGGTTCACTGCAGCAAGGTTACAAACAGAATAAGGTGCAAGCGGCTGTTCTCCACACGGATTGGTGGCAACAACTTGCTGGCCGTATGCTTTGGCATTGGTCATGTCATTCGCATTATCGATAAAGAAAATACCCGGCTCTGCAGAATAGGTTGCACAAATGTTAATCAGGTTCCACAATTCTTTCGCCTTCATCTTGCGATACACCCGGACGCCATAGCCTTTTTCTTCCCAACGGCGGACATCCCCGATTTCGTGCCAAGTTTCGTTGTAAGCCTGCATTTCTTCTGGTGTGTAATTTTCTACATTCGGAAATCTGAGTTCATAATCCGCATCATTTTCGACAGCTTCCATAAATTCCTTCGTCAAGCAGACAGAAATGTTTGCACCCGTCAAGAACTCCGGATTATGCACACTGTATGTACCGCCAGTGTTTAGTTTTTCTTCAGCTTCTTTGATCGCACTTTCGGTAAAACCGCCCAATCCAGGCATGTTTTTGTAGTTGACAATTCCTTGATAAAGATCGATTTCTGTCGGTGTCAGCGGTGTGAATTTCAGTTTCTCCTGAGCCAGCCTTTTAATCTGCTCGTCCTCTGTATTTTCAATCAAGAATCGGAGGATTCTCGGGTTTTGCATTTTAGAAATAATAAACTCGATGATATCTGGATGCCAGTCGGCAAGCATAATCATTTGTGCTCCTCGTCGGGAACCACCTTGTTCGACTAAATGCGTCAACTTGGCAATATCGTCAAGCCAGGATACAGAACCAGAGGATTTACCATTTACTCCCCGTGCAAGGGTATTACGCGGCCTAAGCGTAGAACCATTCGTACCAACGCCTCCACCTCTGCTCATAATTTCCATGACTTGCTTACGATGATCGGAAATTCCTTCTCGCGAGTCCTGAATATACGGCATAACATAACAGTTGAAGTAAGTAACGTCGGTTTCTGCTCCAGCTCCATATAATACTCGGCCTGCAGGGATAAAATGCATATTGGATAATTCATGGTAAAAGCGTTCAAAGGCTTCCTGTTGCTTTTCCTCTGTTGTTTCCACTTTTGCAAGCCCGGTAGCATTTCGCTTGGCAATTTGTTCATAATAAATTTCCAATGGTTTATCGATTACATCCAAGGATCTGTTGACGACTCCAGCAGCTGCTTCTTCCTGGTCATCCAGCACAGCCAAAAAGTCTTTGTCTACCTGGATGTCAGCGCGTTGGGCCTGCCAATCGATCGATTTGATAAAGCCATATCCCCTTGCCGGAAACTTAGGATCCGCTTTTACCGTCAGTACGACAAAATCTCCTGGTTTCAGTGTGGCTTTCTCGGTGTCTTTGAATGCATACCTGTCCAACATCACTAAGCGTGATACACCTTTATGGGTGATTTTCATATCAGGGGTGATTGGATGTACCTGCTCAAATAAAGCTATGTCCTCATTTAACTGTTCGACATCAATCTGCCTGTTTACTTCTGTGATGGTTTTCATAATATCACCGCTCCTTCTTCCCTTTAGAAACATTTCACTCTAGTTATCAATTTACCACATCTTCGAGAAATAAAACAATATATTGTGTTGGAAATTTTAAAACATACTATATATGGTGATTTTGAACAAAGTTCATTCGATTTGTCAAAGATGAGAAAACGCAAATATAACCGGAAATACGAGATAAAAAAAGAAAAACGCTCAATTTTTTTATTTAATCACCTTTTTTATGAGTTGCTTTTTTTGACGAATTTTGTTGAACAGGAAACTACCCTGTACGCCTGCAAATAGACGGTTCATAATCTTAGATACTGGTTCTTTTTTTTTAAGAATATTGATTCTAGCACAATCTTATCTATTGGAAAAGCAAACTCCAACGAAATATCCTTTGAAAAAAATGTTTAACATGCCTATAATATAGGTTGACGCTAAAGAAAATGGGGGAAGAGATGATGGAACTAGAAATTCTGCTGATTTTGCTAATCGTGATTGTTGGGTTTGGTATATATAGATACTTTAAGCAGAGAAAAATATTGAAAACATTATCAGAAGAGGAATTCCGTCAAGGATACCGAAAAGCACAATTGATCGATGTCAGAGAACCGAAAGAATTCGACGGCGGCCATATTCTGGGTGCGAGGAATATTCCACTTTCCCAGTTGCGCAACCGTTTGACCGAATTAAGAAAAGACCAGCCGATTTACATGTACTGCCAAAACGGAACGAGAACGGCAAGAGCGGCCATGTTGCTCAATAAAAAAGGCTATAAAGATTTGAATCAGCTTCAAGGCGGCTTCAAAAAATGGAACGGAAAAATCAAAAAATCGAAGTCTCCACAATATTAAGAAAAGAAATAGAGAAAGCGGCCTTGCCCAATTCCTGGACAGGCCGCTTTCTAGATGATTATTTCTCGAATCGAAGAACGGGCTTTCGTGCTGCAGTCGTCTCATCCATCCGTTTCACGACGGTGCTGTACGGTGCTTCTTGTACAAGTTCTGGATGATGCTTTGCTTCATTGGCGATTTGAATCATGGTATCAATAAATCCATCAAGCGTTTCTTTGGATTCCGTTTCCGTAGGTTCTACCATCAGTGCTTCTTCCACATTTAAAGGAAAATAGATGGTAGGTGGATGAAAACCAAAATCAAGCAACCGTTTTGCAATATCAAGCGTTCTTACCCCTAGTTTTTTCTGTCTTTTTCCAGATAGGACGAACTCATGCTTGCAGTGCTGTGTATATGGTAATTCAAATTCTTCCTGTAGCCGTCTCATCATATAATTAGCGTTTAAAACAGCATACTCGCTAACCTTCTTCAGTCCTTCCGCGCCCATAGTACGGATATACGTGTAAGCCCTCAGATTAATGCCAAAATTGCCGTAGTAAGGCTTCACCCTACCGATCGAATCGGGTCGATCCTCGTCAAAATAGTATTCACCGTTCGCTTCCGTGAGGATTGGTTTAGGAAGAAATCTTGCCATTTCCTCGCTTACACCGACTGGTCCGGAACCAGGTCCTCCTCCACCGTGCGGGCCAGTAAAGGTTTTATGAAGGTTTAAGTGCACCACATCAAACCCCATATCTCCAGGACGAGCATAGCCCATGATGGCATTGAGGTTTGCACCGTCATAATAAAGCTTTCCGCCTGCCTGATGGACGATTTCTGCCATTTCGACAATGTTTTCCTCGAATAAACCAAGTGTATTCGGGTTGGTGAGCATCAATGCAGCCGTATCTTCACCGACTACTTTTTTCAGATCCTCCAAGTCGACGGTCCCACGTTCATCGGACTTTACCGTCACCGCTTCAAATCCTGCAACAGTAGCGGAAGCAGGGTTTGTTCCGTGTGCAGAATCAGGAACAATCACTTTCGTGCGGTTTGAATCACCGTTTGCTTCATGAAAAGCGCGGATCATCATCAAACCGGTCCACTCTCCTTGTGCTCCTGCTGCCGGCTGCAATGTAACCTGATGCATGCCAGTTATCTCTGCAAGCGATTGCTGTAAATCATACATCACGTTCAAAGCTCCCTGGACGGTTTTCGTATCCTGGTATGGGTGGACATGGCTAAAGCCCTCCATCCTTGCAACATCTTCGTTCATCTTGGGATTATACTTCATCGTACATGATCCTAAGGGGTAAAAACCAGAATCCACTCCATGGTTTCGTTTGGATAAAGCAGTATAATGGCGAATGATCTGCAATTCACTTACTTCCGGAAGATCCGGAGCCTCTTCACGAACATATACTGGATCGATTTCATCGTTCAGGTCGAATTCCTCTATTTCCAAATCCGGAAGACTGTAACCAGTTCTACCAGCCTTGCTATGTTCAAATATCAAAGGAAAATCTTGCTTATCCATGAATATCCCCCATTTCTTTTACGAAGGCATCGATTTCATCCTTGCTCCGATTTTCTGTGGCTGCTACCAACATATGATTAGCCAGATCAGGATACGTTTGCTCCAGATCATATCCACCGATAAAGCCCTTGGTAAGCAGTTGTTCGTTTACTTCCGATACGGGCTTTTGAACATCGATGACCAACTCATTGAAAAACGGACCTGCAAAAACAGCCTCAATTCCTTGCTCTTGAAGTCGCTGTCGTAAATACCGGGCCTTCTGCATATTGAGCCATGCCATTTTCCGTATGCCCTGCTTCCCCAGGGCACTCATCGCAACAGAAGAAGCCAGTGCATTCAACGCCTGGTTGGAACAAATATTGGAGGTCGCTTTATCCCTTCGGATATGCTGTTCTCTTGCCTGTAATGTCAAAACAAAACCGCGCCGGCCATCTTCATCAGTTGTTTGGCCTACTAATCTACCGGGAACCTTCCGCATCAGTTTCCTGGTCGTTGCAAAATATCCGCAATGCGGACCGCCATATTGAGCCGGAATTCCGAAGACTTGTGTATCTCCGACGACGATATCTGCTCCAAATGCTGCTGGAGGTGTCAAGTATCCCAAAGCTAACGGATTGCTTGATACAATGAACATCGCTTTTTGTTCTTCTAACAATTGCTGCAGCTCGGCAAGCGGCTCAATTTGTCCGAAGAAGTTAGGATATTGAACAATGACCCCTGCTGTCTGATCATCGAGTTCCGCCTTTAGAGCTTCCAAATTGACCTTGCCATCTTTTTGGCCGATTTCGACTACCTCCAGATCTGGTCCTTTTGCATAAGAAGCAATTACTTGCCGGGATTCCGGATGTACCGTATCCGCTACAAGGATTTTTTTGCGTTTCGTCTGAGAAGCACTTAAAGTAGCCGCCTCAGCAAGAGCCGTTGGTCCATCATACATCGATGAATTAGCTACATCCATTCCTGTCAATTCACAAATCATCGTCTGAAACTCAAAAATCGCCTGTAGTTCCCCTTGAGAAATCTCCGGCTGATACGGGGTATATGCCGTATAAAACTCGGATCGGGAGATGACATGATCGACGATGGATGGGATAGAATGATCATAAACACCAGCTCCCAAAAAAGAAACGTGCGATTTTAAGTTTACATTTTGCCTCGATAATTCCGACAATTCCTTTAAAAGTGCTTGTTCGTTAGTCGGTTTTTTCAGATTCAGTTCCCCTTGAAAACGCACTTTTTCAGGAACATCCGCAAATAATGCTTCTGTTGACCCGACTCCTATCGTTTGAAGCATTTCCTGTTTATCTTCATCGGTCATCGGTAAATAGCGAAATTCCATTGTTTTTCCCCCTTAGCGATGTATTTAAGATCGTTTATAGAAAGGTGTCGGCACAATTTTTGCTTTCAACAGCCGCTTCCTTACCTGAACGGTTACTTCTTCTCCCACCACGGCATGTGCGGTCTTGATTAAACCGAGACCGACATTTCTCTTTAATGTCGGAGACTGCGTACCGGTTGTGATAAAGCCGATCTCCTCTTCTCCAGCAAACACTTTGTAACCTGTTCGCGGAATGCCTTTATCCATCATTTCCAAACCGACCAATTTTCTTGGCGGCCCTGACTCCTTTTGCTGTTTCAGTACATCTTTCCCGATAAACTCCTCCTGCTTATCCGTTTTGACTGCAAAGCCGAGTCCCGCCTCGATTGGGGTTATTTCGGAGGAAAGTTCCTGTCCGTAAAGGGCAAGATTCGCTTCAAACCGAAGCGTATCGCGAGCACCAAGGCCCACCGGCTGCAATCCGTCGGACGCACCATTAGCAAGCAGACTCCGCCATAGCTGAATCCCTGCCTCTGGTTCTATGTATATTTCAAATCCATCTTCCCCTGTATATCCTGTTCGAGCCACCATTGCTGATTCGTTTATGCCAGTGAATGAGACATTCATTTCAAATCGAAAGAAACGAATAGCAGAGAGATCTGTAGTCGTCAGCTTTTGCAAAATCGCTTCTGCTTTCGGTCCTTGAACTGCCAATTGGACATACTGATCGGATACATCGGATATGGATACTTCCCCATGCTGATGCTCTTTCAGCCATTGATAATCCTTTTCCTTGTTTGCAGCATTCACAACTAGTAAATACCGATATTCTGCCAGCTGATAAACAATAAGATCATCAACTGTTCCGCCATCCGGGTAACACATCATGGTGTATTGAGCACGATTTGGGCTTAGCCTGGATAGATCGTTGGTTAAAAGCTTTTGCAAAAAAGCCTCGGATTCTTGGCCTTCCACAAGAATTTCCCCCATGTGGGAAACATCAAAAAGTCCTGCAGCCGTTCTCGTAGCTTCATGTTCCTTGATAATTCCGGTATATTGTACCGGCATTTCCCAGCCGCCGAAATCGACGGTTTTTGCACCGTTTTTTTCGTATTCCGGATATAAAGGGGTTCTTTTTAATTCTGCCATTCTATCAACTCCTTCTAAATAATATCCCATCGTTTCCTCAATCGTCCTTCCCTCCAAGGGAAAGAAGCAGGAAACAACATAAAAGGACAGAGATTCTCCTATCAAGGAAAATCTCTGTCCTTTTCACCAGAAAGTTTCGCCGAGCCATCGGCTTGCTTCTTTGGTGGTTTACCTGTGTAAACACTCTCCAGAGCCGCGTCCTATAAGAGTCTTTTTGCCTGAGAGATTCACATATTGTTTGCTCCTTCGGCGCTATCTCAACGGATAGTCTCTCCCCTTATATTCATTCGCTATATTAATTTGAATGTATTCGGACATAATAAAGCATGAAGCTGACAACGAGATCATTATGTCATAATGTTTACACTTTTTTAAATTCAGCATCATTATACCACAGCGATTCGTTGATAGGGGAAGATTTTTTAATATTTTTGAAAGGGGAAGCGGGATGAATATTCAGTTAAACAATGATACTGCTTTCATCGAAGAATTTGAAGCCGCTTTACAACAGGATGGTCCGTTTTCTTCCTGGGAATTATTTCAAATGTCCTACCAGGCAGCACAAACGACACTGACACCAGAATTTACTGGACTGACTGCTCCAAAACACCTGCCGCATATGGAATTTTTACCACATCAACTCGACTGCGCCAGGCAGATCGTCGAAGAGATGAACGGAAGAGGGTTGTTGGCAGATGAAGTCGGCTTGGGAAAAACGATTGAAGCTGGATTGATATTAAAAGAATATATGATCAGAGGATTGGTTAAAAAAGCCTTGATTCTGGTGCCAGCATCCCTTGTTAACCAGTGGGTGCTCGAACTGACCCAGAAATTTTACATACCTGCGGTTTCACAAGGAAAACGACCAGTATGGGATCAGAATAGCATTATTGTCAGTTCGATCGATACTGCCAAGCGAGAGCCTCATCGGGACATCATCCTCGAGCAGGAATACGATTTTGTCCTGATTGACGAAGCTCATAAACTAAAAAACCATAAAACCAAAAACTATGAGTTCGTCCGCGCCTTAAAGAAAAAATATTGTCTGCTCCTGACTGCAACACCTGTACAAAACAAACTTAGCGATATTTTCAACCTTGTTTCAATCTTAAAGCCAGGTCATTTGGGAAATTACGAAGACTTCACTGCCACCTATGGAAAAGATCGCAACCATTTATTTAACGATGAACATCTTAAACAACTTATTCAAAAAGTGATGGTTCGCAACCGACGACAGGATACAAAAGTCGACTGGACCGATCGAAAAGNCTGCAGCCGTTCTCGTAGCTTCATGTTCCTTGATAATTCCGGTATATTGTACCGGCATTTCCCAGCCGCCGAAATCGACGGTTTTTGCACCGTTTTTTTCGTATTCCGGATATAAAGGGGTTCTTTTTAATTCTGCCATTCTATCAACTCCTTCTAAATAATATCCCATCGTTTCCTCAATCGTCCTTCCCTCCAAGGGAAAGAAGCAGGAAACAACATAAAAGGACAGAGATTCTCCTATCAAGGAAAATCTCTGTCCTTTTCACCAGAAAGTTTCGCCGAGCCATCGGCTTGCTTCTTTGGTGGTTTACCTGTGTAAACACTCTCCAGAGCCGCGTCCTATAAGAGTCTTTTTGCCTGAGAGATTCACATATTGTTTGCTCCTTCGGCGCTATCTCAACGGATAGTCTCTCCCCTTATATTCATTCGCTATATTAATTTGAATGTATTCGGACATAATAAAGCATGAAGCTGACAACGAGATCATTATGTCATAATGTTTACACTTTTTTAAATTCAGCATCATTATACCACAGCGATTCGTTGATAGGGGAAGATTTTTTAATATTTTTGAAAGGGGAAGCGGGATGAATATTCAGTTAAACAATGATACTGCTTTCATCGAAGAATTTGAAGCCGCTTTACAACAGGATGGTCCGTTTTCTTCCTGGGAATTATTTCAAATGTCCTACCAGGCAGCACAAACGACACTGACACCAGAATTTACTGGACTGACTGCTCCAAAACACCTGCCGCATATGGAATTTTTACCACATCAACTCGACTGCGCCAGGCAGATCGTCGAAGAGATGAACGGAAGAGGGTTGTTGGCAGATGAAGTCGGCTTGGGAAAAACGATTGAAGCTGGATTGATATTAAAAGAATATATGATCAGAGGATTGGTTAAAAAAGCCTTGATTCTGGTGCCAGCATCCCTTGTTAACCAGTGGGTGCTCGAACTGACCCAGAAATTTTACATACCTGCGGTTTCACAAGGAAAACGACCAGTATGGGATCAGAATAGCATTATTGTCAGTTCGATCGATACTGCCAAGCGAGAGCCTCATCGGGACATCATCCTCGAGCAGGAATACGATTTTGTCCTGATTGACGAAGCTCATAAACTAAAAAACCATAAAACCAAAAACTATGAGTTCGTCCGCGCCTTAAAGAAAAAATATTGTCTGCTCCTGACTGCAACACCTGTACAAAACAAACTTAGCGATATTTTCAACCTTGTTTCAATCTTAAAGCCAGGTCATTTGGGAAATTACGAAGACTTCACTGCCACCTATGGAAAAGATCGCAACCATTTATTTAACGATGAACATCTTAAACAACTTATTCAAAAAGTGATGGTTCGCAACCGACGACAGGATACAAAAGTCGACTGGACCGATCGAAAAGTCCAGACTGTCTGGATAACCTTTAGCGAGGCTGAACAACAAGCCTACAACCAGTTGACAACAATTACCACCACCGCCGATACGTTTTCTTCCATCACCCTGACGAGAGAGCTATGTTCCTCCCGAGAAGCCTGCTATCTGTCTATCAAAAAAATGCTACAGCAGGAAAAACAAATTGCCAACCGGGCGGAGTATCAGGAATTTCTTAACGTCATCGAAGGTCTTCCACACCATGCGAAAGCCGACAAAGTCGTCGAACTAATCGGTAAGTCAAAGGATGAGAAATTCATCATTTTTACAGAATATAGAGCAACACAGTTATACTTGCAATGGTATCTTCAACAACACGGAATCTCCTCTGTACCATATCGAGGAGGTTTCAAACGGGGCAAAAAGGATTGGATGCGGCAATTATTCCAAAATCACGCGCAAGTTCTGATAGCCACCGAAGCCGGTGGAGAAGGCATCAACCTTCAGTTTTGCAACAACATGATCAATTATGACCTGCCGTGGAATCCAATGCGCCTGGAACAACGGATCGGCAGAATACACCGGTTCGGCCAGGAGCACGATGTGAATATTTTCAATTTTGCTATTCGCGATACCATGGAAGAACATGTTTTGAATTTGTTGTATGAAAAAATTCATTTATTTGAACGAGTGGTAGGCAATCTCGATGACATTCTTGCAGAACTGGACATCAAGGATGTCGAAAAGGAAATTCAGGCGATTTTCATGGAATCAGAATCAGAAGGAGAAGCAAAAATCAAACTGGATAATCTTTCTTCTGTAATTTCCTTGAGGCAAGAGGAATTACAGAGAGAGGAGGACTGGAATGGCAATCGAGAATCTTCATAACTTTATCACGGAATACTTCCTTGCCAATCAATGCGAATTACTGGAAAATGAAAACGGAAAAGTAACGATTCAACTGACAGATAAAATGGACGAACTGATTATGAACCGACCATTTTACTGGCATTATATCAAACAGATTGGCCAGCAGGGCCAGCCCATGAAAATAACGTTTATTACAAATCCGGATAGACAAAACGAGCAAGGGGAATGGCTGCATTTTGGCAGTCCAAGACTGCATCAAATTTTCCGTACATTGGCCAGTCAAGGGAAAATGACCAGGCAATACGAACAAACCATGGCAATGGAACGGCAACCACTAATTCCTTGGCTGCTGTTGAATATCAAAGTAAGCTATCAAGGAAAACATAAAAAGGATGAACTGTTGTCCTATGGATTACAATTGATTAACGGAACAATGGTCAGTCCGATGATGGAGAAGCTCACCGAAATACGCTTACAGCCGGTGATTCCCGATTATTGCTATACGATCTCCCCGCTCATCCATAACAAGAGCGCCTATCAGCGTTTGATTCGTTATGTGCAGGATTATCTTCGGACAAAGGATTACACATGGGCGAAAGAATCCTGGGATCATTTATATGCGGAGGGGAAATTGCTTGAACACTTCTATACGGGCGAAAAAGCTGATGAGGAAAAACAACGCGAGTTACAGCAGGCGTTAAAGGAAATCGAAAGCCGCTTCCGGCCACGGATTTCCATCGATATGGTCAATGGCGGTCTCTTTTACCTAACCCAAGAGAGTTCTGCCAGAATTAGCACATACCCTTAAAACAGTAAAAAGTAACAGACCGTGGAGATGCGGCCTGTTACTTTTTCTTTTTCATGAGCAGCCGGAAAGCAAATGGCAGTAATCCTAGCCAGTGATCCGAAACCTCATTCTGTTCTCTTTTACGATGCTTTTGCTTCTTCCTGTCTGCATGCGGTGTATCCATGTACTTAACGATTTCCTGGGTCATGAATTTTACGTAATCGTTTCCGGACACCTCATTTTCACCTCGTTGTTTTGTTATATACCTAGCATAACCGTTTTATTGTTAATTATAAGCTGGTATATTTCCTCGGCAACCTGTTCGGGGCTTTTCCCATCCGTTTTCACAATGCTGTGAGCAGTCTGTCGGTACTTCTCCAAACGATGCTCATATAAAGCTGATTTGTCGTGTTTATTCCATAGTGGCCGGGATGGATCCACACCTAACCTGCGGTCGATTTCTTCAAAAGAAGCGTGTAAATAGACCACATAAACATTTTCCTTCAGCCAGTTTCTATTCCAGGAAGATTCGACAATACCTCCACCGGTTGCAATGACTGCATCCGATACAGGCATGTTTGTTAATATTGCTGTTTCCTGCTCACGGAACGCTGCTTCTCCTTGTTGTTCAAAAATTTCAGGGATTGTCTGCCGGGCTTTTTGTTCAATCTCCCGATCCGTGTCCAAGCCCTGCACCATCAATTTTTCGGCCAACAACTGGGAAATGCTCGTTTTACCGCTTCCCATAAATCCGATAAGATATACTGCTTTCATCGTTCCACTCCCCCTAGTCTAACTTTCATGATATTTTTTTCAATTCGTTGCAGGATAAAAACGAAATTCGTCGAATAATTCTTTATCCCAATTAAAAGTGAGGTGATGATAGAAGTGACCCTCGCCGTCACGTTCTCCGAAAAGCTGATCAAATCTGCCATTTCCCAGGATGTCACCGACATCCACTTCCTCCCCTCTTCCCACCGAACCGATATTTTTTTTCGAATCCATGGTAAAAGGAAACTTTTCAAAGATGTACCGTTTAGACAATATCAACAAATACTCAGTTTCTATAAGTTTACATCAGGAATGGATATCGGAGAAGTGCGCAAGCCGCAAAATGGTACGATACCTTATACAAGTGGCAGGGGCCAGGCCTACTCCCTTCGCTTGTCGACACTCCCCGTGAAAGATTCGGAAAGTTTAGCCATCCGAATTCTTCCTCAAACGGAAACGCCTTCTCTTGACCACTTGTGTTTATTTCCTTTTCAGTTGGCAAAACTCAAAAACATGATTGCAGCTAGAGCAGGAATCATCCTGTTCACAGGACCCACTGGAAGCGGGAAAACCACTACCCTATATGCCTTGCTTCAATCCTTGCTTGATCGTTTTTCCCCACAAGTTATCACGCTCGAAGATCCAATTGAGAAAGAATTAAACCAAGTTATCCAGGTCCAAGTAAATGAGAAAGCAGGATTAAGCTATCAAACGGGATTAAAAGCAGTATTAAGGCATGACCCGGATATTTTGATGCTTGGGGAAATCCGCGATGAGAAAACAGCCCGGATTGCTGTCCAGGCAGCTTACACTGGTCATCTCGTTCTTTCCACTCTCCATGCAATAGATGCCTACGGAACCATCAAACGGCTGCTCGATATGGAAATCAACAGGAGCGACCTTCAACAAGTATTACTTGGGGTATGTGCTCTCCAATTAATACCCATCTATTTGCCCGGAGCGAATGTCGGTCGTGCTGCTGTGCTTGAATTATTAGATAAAAAACGACTAAGCGAGTCCATTAGCGGTTATAACCCATATCTCTCCCCTTCTTTTCCAACTTTTTCGCGATTAAGGAGGAAAGCCTACGCCTATGGTTTTGCTGACAAAAAAGTTATCCATCCCGATTTTTAACAGAAATACACTATCTGCCAAAGACCAGCTTTTACTGCTGCAACGTCTCAGTCGTCTCATCAAAAGCGGCTACTCTTTATTGGATTCCCTTCAGTTTCTAGAATGGGATCCAAAACTAAAAACAGCTTCCCGTACTATCTCCAATTCTCTGGCGGATGGACAAAGTATCGATAAGGCTTTCGAACAAGCACATTTCCAACAGAATATCATTTCTCACTTGTATTTTGCCAGGAAAAACGGTGATTTAGAATCCATGCTCCGTCAGTGTTCCCAAACCATGGAAAGCCAATTGAACCAGTATCATCAATTCCAAAAAACAGCACGATACCCTTTCCTCTTGCTTGGCATTTTTGCCGTTTTGCTTTATTTTATCAAGACGGCCGTTTACCCTGCGTTCGCACAGTTGATTCATTCTGCCTCAGGAAGCACACCGGCAATGACAACCTATTCCGTCCTATTCGTCAACTTTTTATTTACTCTGTTTACATGTTTACTGGTCACAGGCATCCTTGTCGTCCCCATATGGCTTGTGGCAAGAGACAGGCTTTCCATTGAGCTCCTAATAAGGATTTTACAAAAAACACCCTTCCTCCACGGCTTTAAACGAATGCAAACAACATTTTTGTTTTCCATGCACTTGGGAGCTTTATTGAAAAATACAGTGCCGATGAAAGACGCCCTACTCATCATGAAGGAGCAAAAACACCATCGAATACTGGCCCACTATGCAGCTGTCGTTATGGAAAACTTGAATCGTGGAATCCATATTACCACAGTCCTTCCAAACCTCCCCCTTTTCGAAGCAGAGCTAACCCGGATTTTTTTAAAAAATGCCAACGCCAAGGAATTGGAACACGATTTATTGATTTATTCCGACTTTTTGACAGAAAGCATGGAGGATAAATGGAAGAAGGTTATTTCCTGGGTTCAACCCTTGGTATTCTTCCTGCTGGCGGGCTTGATTATTTTTGTTTATTTGTCGATTATGTTGCCGATGTTTCAACTGATTAATTCCATATAAAAAAGGAGATTGTTATGTATAACGAAAAAGGGTTTACATTAATTGAAATGTTGGTCGTATTAACGATTATTTCTATTCTTTTGATTTTGATTTTGCCAAATCTTGCAGACAAAAACGAAGAGGTCCAGACAAAGGGGTGCTCCGCTCTAGCAGAAATGGCTTCCGGCCAAGTTCAAGCTTATGTCTTGGACCACGGCACAGATCCGGATTCCATTGCGCAATTACTGGATGAGGGTTACTTAAAAACGGATACATGTGCCAACGGGGCAAAACAAATCCAACTCTCCTCTTCCGGTGAGATTGTAATTGTTTCACCATGAGCAGGAATGCCGGCTTTACTTTTATTGAGGTTATGTTTGTTTTGAGTATTACCGCTTTCCTCATGGCTTTAGGAGTCATGTTTCCTCTTCAGCTTCTAGAAAAGCAGGAAAGGAATGACTTTTTCCAGTTATTCGAAAGTGATCTCCTCTTTCTACAACAGAAATCCATGCTTTCCTCCGAGCGTTATACTCTATACATTGACCCGGAAGCCCACAAGTACTCAATTCGAACAGGCGGGACTGCCAAAATACTTGTCTCAAGAAAAATACCGGAAAGCTGGAAAATCGAACTGCGAACGCTCAAAATGCCGATTTCCTTTAATTTGAAGGGGACGATTAAACAGCCTGGGACAATGGTTATAGATACAGGAAGAAAGCGGTACAAAGTGGTATTTCCTTTCGGAAAGGGACGGCACTATTATGAGGAATTGTAAAGGTTTCTCCACATTGGAAGCAATGGCCGCTTTTTCAATATTTCTAATGGTCTCCGTCACCATCCTCCCAAGCATATATTTCATAAAAATAGAAGATCACACCTTAACATTGAAAAGACAAGTTTTATCTCAACTTCACGAAGACTTGCTGGAAATGTCATACGGAGACCAGTTGGAGAACCCAGAACAAAAAAATTATCACGTTATCATTAAAGGAAGGAAAATCGATTTTCATTTTGTTAAAGAAACTAATTTGATCGAAGGATGTGCAAAATGGAAGAATGCAAAAAAAGAAATCGATGAAGTTTGTCTTTACGGTTATCCTGCTAAAAAATAGAGGATTTACTTTTGTCTCGCTTTTACTAAGCTTAGCCATTTTATTAATGGTTCTTCCTTTTATCGGAATGTTTTATCAGTCGATTAACAACACCAATCATTACAAGGAACAAGCAGTAATGCTTACCTTTCAATTTTTGCGCGATGAAGCAGACCAAGCTATTGAAATGCAAGCAGAAGGAGATACTTTACAATTTGTATCAATCCCCGGTGACGTTATCACGGTAAGCCAATATGGAAAATTGATCAGACGCCAAGTATCTGGTGAAGGACATGAAATATTACTGCGTGAGGTATCCGATTTTTCGGTAAACAGGCTGCCTTATGGAGCCCGGATTACAGTGGTAATGGAGGGAGGAGAACAATATCAAAAAACAATTAGAAACCCTTAAACAAAGAAGAACCAGTCAACGTGGTTTCATCTTTCCGTATATGGTGTTCATATCTGTATTTGTTCTCACGACGCTAATAAGCGCAGTGGCGCTTCTCCATAATCACCAGCACGTGACAAGCCAGTTTCATGAACAGCTTAAAGTGGATACCCTTTTACAGATGGGAGAAGAACAATTCTATACAGAACAACAAGAAATAATAATCGCTTGCCCGGAAAAAACATGGAAATACGATTTTCCTTACGGAGAGACTACTATTCATTGTGAAAACTTGACAGATGGTATTCTCACTGCCATTTTTACCATTCAGACCGACAATGGAACACTAGTCAACAAATTGGTCAAACTGCAGCAAAACAGCAATTAAAAAAGGCTCTATTTGTCCTGAATGTTTATGAAGATCATAGATGGCCATATGAACTATCTGAAGAGAAAAGTTTAAAATAAAATGTATATAACATAACGCTATCAGCCATGCTATCCATGTACAAACAATGGGCTATAGCCAAGCGGTAAGGCATCGGGTTTTGATCCCGTGATTCGCTGGTTCGAATCCAGCTAGCCCAGTTTGTTGTTTTCTTTGGAGAACATTCTTCCCTTCAAGAATAGGAGTGATAAGATTGTTTTACAATCTTGTCATACTCGTTTATAATAACCATGATACATAACCTTGAAAAGGAGGGGAAAAGTATGGATAGAATGTATCGCGTTCTTGCTTTTTGGACGGGTATTTTCACTGTCATGTTTTTTATAGGTGATATGGACAGCCTCGCTATATTGTTCCTGGCTCAGACAGTGTTTTTTATTGCTGTAAGCTATTTGAAGCTTTCTGAACGCATGTACATGTACTTATTCGGTGGCTATTGCACCCTGTTCTTTATCGGTTTTACCTATTATACCAACTTCATACTCGTTCCCGGATTTGGGCACTAAAAACTGAAAGCTCTGAGCCTTTTCCAAAGGTCCAGAGCTTTTTGCTTTTCAAAGTTCAGCTTACAAACTGGTTGTGGACTTTTTCTTCTCCTATCCGTGTCTCCGGCCCATGACCCGGATAAACGATATAGTCATCAGGCAAGCTGAATAATGTATGTTTAATCGTATGCAGCAGCACATCAAAATCTCCGCCAGGCAAGTCGGTTCGTCCTATTCCCCGTTGAAATAACGAATCTCCTGAGATCACCCACTTTTCTTTTGAAAAAAGATATGCTACCCCGCCTGGTGAATGCCCTGGAGTTTCCAGTACTTCAAACGAGAAATGTCCGATTTTCATTTCACCGCCATCCACATATTCATCTGCAGGATCTGCAGATATCGGCTCCAGACGGAATAACGCCGATCCATTTAAATTAGGATTTGAAAGCCAATCAGCTTCCGCCTTATGTAAATACACGGGAACCTGATATGTTTTCCGTATTTCATCCACCGCTCCAATATGGTCGAAATGGGCGTGCGTAAGCAATACAGCAATTGGTTTTACACCTGATTCTTTCAGGCGATTAATCAGTATATCTCCATCCCCTCCCGGATCTATGACCAAAGCCTCGCGTTCCTTGATGATTAGGTAGCAATTGGTGCCTAATGGGCCAAGCGGCATTTTCTCTATCTTCATGTCACCACTCCTTCTAAAAACAGTATAAAACGTCTGTGTATATCTCGACAAATCATTTAATTTGTTTTAGAATGTATGAAGAGATTATATCTACTACATATTAATATTGATTGTTCCTGGCACCGGCTTCAGGAATTCAAGGAGGTTATCGATAGTGGTTTTGGCAATCCTGTTATTGATTGTAGCTATTTTATGCGCTATTGCTGTTTTACGTGAATTGAAAGCTAAAAATATGTTTGCTGTTGCATTTGCTGGATTATCCACTTTAGTGTTTGGATGGTTTTCCGTTATGACTATTTGGGCCGAGCTGTTCCAATAATCAAAAATCCCCCTGTCTTTTAGGAGGCCACTGAAAAACTGAAGGTCTTTAAAAAGTAGAATTTTAAAAAAAGCGGTCTGTATGGAATTTGATTTCCATACAGACCGCTTTTTATCTAATTTCAAGTGATTTGTGCCCTCTATTCCTTCATTAGTTTAACGATTCGTTTTACATTTAGCTGTGAAAATCGCCATCGCACCTTGCATGCGCATGCCTTCGAGACCCGAAGGACATTTATCCCAGCTTATTAGCTTACTTCCGTCGTAAACGTCTGAAAGACATCAACCTTTTAGATCTCCTGATGGGAAAAACCGTAGAGATCGCTCTTGAGAAAGGCGTGATTCAATCGAAGTCTCTCATCCTTGATGCGACACACACCAAGGCTCGATACAATCAAACATCCCCTCAAGAAGTATTGCGTAGCCGTTCCAAGAACGTCCGTAAAATGATTTATTCTATCGATGGATCCATGAAGAAAAAATTTCCTGAGAAACCAACCGAAGATACGCTTGAAGCTGAGCTGGACTATTCGGAACGTCTTGTCGAAGTCATTTGAGAAGGAACCAAAGCTCGTTTTTCGTTTACCCTCTGTTGATTCCACGATGAACGTTCGGTGGTGACGCCTGCGGGAACAGCGCGAGCCGAAGATCCACTTGGTCAAGTGATCTTCTTGACCAAGTTAGCTGAGGCCGTGCCCGCAGTAAGCATCCATCGATAAGCGATTTGTAAGAATCAACAACAAACTTTAAAATCTCTTCTGGATTAGAAAGGACTTTTTCAGTGGCCACTCTTTTAGGACGGGGGATTTTTAATACTCTGCCAAATGTGATGGGGAGATTTTTCATGCCATACACCAACGACTGTGACTCTCCTGAAAGAAAGCAAAAAAAGCATTCCCGTTATATCGGGAATGCTTTTTTTCTTACTCACCGTTATTGAAGTCATAGAAACGGAATAAGTCTCCATAGATAAGTTTATCAGAATAAGATAATTCTTTCTCGACCTTTTCTTTTACTGGCTGGCAAAGACCCTCATTACCATCCTTCTGCTCTTGATCCAGACCAGTAGGTTCTGTTTCGAGCACTTCACCGCTCTTGCGATCATAACATTGACCTTTCGTATAGATATAATCATCACTAACAAAGTCGCCATTACGCAGGGCAATGAATTCTTTCCGATCTTTGGAAAACAAGTCTGTACCGAATCTAATATCATCTTCACTTTCAATACCAAGTAAGCTTAAGATAGTCGGCTTCACATCGATTTGACCGGCAATGTCAGAGATGACGCCGCCTTTTTGGCCAGGAATGTGAATAAAGAACGGTACACGCTGTAATTGAATGTGTTCATATGGCGTGATTTCTTTTCCTAAATATTGACTCATGGCTTTATTATGGAATTCACTAATGCCATAGTGGTCACCCATTAGCACGATTATTGAGTCTTCATACAAACCGGATTCTTTCAAGTCTTTAAAGAATTGTTCGACTGCTTCATCCGTGTAACGTACTGTTGGGAAGTATTGATTAAGCGNAAAAAAAGCGGTCTGTATGGAATTTGATTTCCATACAGACCGCTTTTTATCTAATTTCAAGTGATTTGTGCCCTCTATTCCTTCATTAGTTTAACGATTCGTTTTACATTTAGCTGTGAAAATCGCCATCGCACCTTGCATGCGCATGCCTTCGAGACCCGAAGGACATTTATCCCAGCTTATTAGCTTACTTCCGTCGTAAACGTCTGAAAGACATCAACCTTTTAGATCTCCTGATGGGAAAAACCGTAGAGATCGCTCTTGAGAAAGGCGTGATTCAATAGAAGTCTCTCATCCTTGATGCGACACACACCAAGGCTCGATACAATCAAACATCCCCTCAAGAAGTATTGCGTAGCCGTTCCAAGAACGTCCGTAAAATGATTTATTCTATCGATGGATCCATGAAGAAAAAATTTCCTGAGAAACCAACCGAAGATACGCTTGAAGCTGAGCTGGACTATTCGGAACGTCTTGTCGAAGTCATTTGAGAAGGAACCAAAGCTCGTTTTTCGTTTACCCTCTGTTGATTCCACGATGAACGTTCGGTGGTGACGCCTGCGGGAACAGCGCGAGCCGAAGATCCACTTGGTCAAGTGATCTTCTTGACCAAGTTAGCTGAGGCCGTGCCCGCAGTAAGCATCCATCGATAAGCGATTTGTAAGAATCAACAACAAACTTTAAAATCTCTTCTGGATTAGAAAGGACTTTTTCAGTGGCCACTCTTTTAGGACGGGGGATTTTTAATACTCTGCCAAATGTGATGGGGAGATTTTTCATGCCATACACCAACGACTGTGACTCTCCTGAAAGAAAGCAAAAAAAGCATTCCCGTTATATCGGGAATGCTTTTTTTCTTACTCACCGTTATTGAAGTCATAGAAACGGAATAAGTCTCCATAGATAAGTTTATCAGAATAAGATAATTCTTTCTCGACCTTTTCTTTTACTGGCTGGCAAAGACCCTCATTACCATCCTTCTGCTCTTGATCCAGACCAGTAGGTTCTGTTTCGAGCACTTCACCGCTCTTGCGATCATAACATTGACCTTTCGTATAGATATAATCATCACTAACAAAGTCGCCATTACGCAGGGCAATGAATTCTTTCCGATCTTTGGAAAACAAGTCTGTACCGAATCTAATATCATCTTCACTTTCAATACCAAGTAAGCTTAAGATAGTCGGCTTCACATCGATTTGACCGGCAATGTCAGAGATGACGCCGCCTTTTTGGCCAGGAATGTGAATAAAGAACGGTACACGCTGTAATTGAATGTGTTCATATGGCGTGATTTCTTTTCCTAAATATTGACTCATGGCTTTATTATGGAATTCACTAATGCCATAGTGGTCACCCATTAGCACGATTATTGAGTCTTCATACAAACCGGATTCTTTCAAGTCTTTAAAGAATTGTTCGACTGCTTCATCCGTGTAACGTACTGTTGGGAAGTATTGATTAAGCGTCTTCGAATTCGAATCATATTGATCGATCGATGCGTCTTCCTCATCCAAGTCAAAAGGATAATGATTGGTTAACGTAATGAACTTGGAATAAAACGGCTGTTTCTGCGATTGCAAATATTTCATAGACTGTTCAAAGAACGGTTTGTCTTTTAATCCCCAGCCGATGGAGTTTTCTTCCGTCACTTCATAGGAATCGACATCAAAAAATTTATCATACCCAAGGCTGTCATACATGACATCACGGTTCCAGAAACTTTTGTTGTTTGAATGGAAAACAGAGGTGAAATAACCGTTTTCCCCTAAAATTTCTGGTGAAGCATGGTATTCATTCTGACCATGCGTAAAGAATACCGCTCCTCTGGATAGAGGATACAAAGAGTTTTCAATCAGGAATTCTGAATCAGATGTTTTACCTTGTTCGGTCTGGTGGTAGAAGTTTTCAAAGTAGTAACTCTCATCAATCAAATCATTAAGGAAAGGTGTGATTTCTTCCCCATTGACTTTATTATTGATGACAAAACTCTGGACAGACTCCAAGGAAATAAAGATCACGTTTTTGCCTTTTGCAGCGCCAAACATATCCGATTTCTCATCCGGTTGGACTTGCTCATCAACATATTCAGTGATTTCAGGCATCTCATTACCATCAGCAAATACTCGCTGTGCTTTTGTCTTGGATTGCAACACTGCATCATAAATATGATAGTTGAACAAACCGATATTTTTTACCAGGTATTCCCGGTCAAATGTACGCTGCAACAACTGAGGCCGTTCAATTTCTGCTAATGTGTAGTTGAACAGCAAGAATAAAAGCGAGACACTCAATGCAAGTGTTTTACCGCGCTTATGGTAGCCTGCCGATACTACGGATGGATATTTTCTGCTTAGCACCCAGATGATGGCTACATCAAGGAACAATAGTAAATCCGGAATATGGACAAGTGATAGAATACTGGATCCTAAATCCGCGGCATTGCTTCCTTGGAATAGTACAGGAATGGTGATAAAGTCGGTGAAATTCCGGTAAAAAATCAAGTTGAAGTAAATGACCAGGGATCCGATCAGCGCAGCGTAGCGCAAAAACTTCATTTGTCTTCTATCTTTGAACCAAACGCTCAGCGCAAATACCAAAAATGCCGAGGCAAAAGGGTTCACAAATAGAATAAATTCTTGCATGACGTTATCCAGCGAAATTTCAAAGATAAATCGATAAACAATATACGTCTTTAAACCAAATAGTACAGTTGCAATAATGTACAACGGTATATTAAACAGTTTTTTAGACATGCTTTCTTCCTCCTAACAAAACAATAAGCTCTATTTTCATAGTTTGGTAATTTTTTAGGGAATTTACATCCTCTTTACATTATTAAAATATATTCCACCTACAGGAAAAGATAAACACTAATTATAAGACGAGCCTTCCGTTAAAAAAGTTTCATGTTTAACGAAAAAATTTACGTCTTTTTAATATTTCTATATTCTAATAGACATTGCCAAAAAAATAAACCCTCTTAAGGCTTATTTTTTTGGCAGCGGAGGAAGCATTTATGCTTTCCCGTTCTGTTTAACTAAATAAGCTGCACCAATAACACCCGCATCATTTCCTAGCTTAGCCTTTACAAATTCAGCACCATCACTGATCCGGGGCAGGGCATATTTATCAAAAGCTTTCCTAAGCGGAATGAGAAGCTGTTCCCCTGCATCAGAAACCCCTCCTCCGATTACAATCTTCGATGGATTCACCACGGTTGCGGCATTGGCAATAGCCAGACCCAACACATCCGTCACTCGCTCAATAATCCTTGAGGAGATGCGATCGCCTGCTGCCGCTGATTCGAATACATCTTTCGCACTGATTTTTCCATTCTTTTCAAAAAGCGTTGTCAATACGGTTTTGTGGCCGGATTCGACAGACTGGTTTGCTTGCCTGACTATTCCGGTAGCCGAAGCAACTGTTTCCAAACAACCATTCCGGCCGCAGTTGCAAGGTGCTCCATCTGTTTCGACTGTGATATGGCCGATTTCTCCTGCCGTCCCGTTTACACCGCTTATCACCTTACCGTTGGCAATAATCCCACCGCCTACACCGGTACCAATCGTGACAGCAATTAAATTTTCAGCCTGATTGCCAGCCCCAAGCCAGTTCTCACCTAGTGCCGCAATATTCGCATCATTATCTACTACTGCTGGCAAACCAGACAGCTGCTCCAGCTTATCAGCAAGTGCAAAATCTTTCCAGCCAATATTGACTGCCACAGCTACATCACCTGTGGACTTATCAACAAATCCGGGGGCGCCGGCGCCGATTCCCAGCAACTCGGAAGAACGAAGACCATGTGTTTCCAGCTTTCGGGATACAGATTTCCAAATATCTCCCGGGATGGATGCTCCGTTGTCCTCAAGGTTTGTTTTGATTTCCCATTTTTCAATAATGTCGCCGGTTTCTTTAATAATGGCCAGTTTCACGGTGGTACCGCCTATATCAACGCCGACAGCATATTTTTCCGCCATAGTCCTTCCCCCTTATTGTCTTTCCCCCAGCTTCTGTTTCTCCTGTTTAAGCAGCAGAATGGCCAGCTGGAAATCTTTTGTTTCCATACATTGTGCCTTGTATAATTCCCTTACTTCGTCTTCCATCATATCGAGGTCTGCCATTCTATCCCCCAAATATATGAAAGTGCCAAATTTTTTTAAAAATTGTTGAATATCATAAATCGTTCTCATAAAAATCACCAACAACCATTATACCAATGTTTTATCTGGTTGGGAATGATTAACCACTAATTGTCAGTGTATGCAATAAAATAATTCGCGGTCGGGTTTATGACTAAAAACCGATTTACCGGTCTAGACTTCAATAAAACGAAGATCGATACCATTTTTTAGATGTTCCTGAAGCAAAGAAAAAAGCTTGCGGAAAACGGGTTCCCCCTGCAAGCTTTTTCCATAGATCTTTATCTGTCTGGATCCTGCGGATTTAAAAATGTCGGACGTCTATTTTTCAATGGGATCGGTGAGCGAAGTACAATATCGCGCAATGGTCGCGCGGAAAACGGGAAAAATGGCCACAAATAACCAATTCGGAAGGAGTCCATTCTTACCAAATAAAAAATCCATATTGTTATTCCCACTACATACCCCTTCACCCCGAATAGTGCTGTGACGACAAGTAAAACGATCCGGAAAATCCGATTAGCTAAACTCAGCTCATAGCTGGGCGTTGCAAAAGTTCCAATTGCAGCTACAGAAAGGTACAGGACTACTTCATAAGAAAACAGGCCCACTTCAACCGCGACTTGGCCGATTAAGATAGCAGCAACTAATCCAAGTGCAGTCGCCAGTGCCGTAGGGGTATGAATGGCGGCCATTCTAAGCATGTCTATACCTGCTTCCGCAATTAAAAATTGAATGAGAATGGGGATGCTTCCATCCTCATTTGGCCCGATAAATGCCAGGGCATTCGGCAGCAGTTCCGGTATGGTAGAAAGCAAATAGTACAAGGGAAGAATAAAAATGGAGGCTATCACTGCAATAAAGCGAACCATCCGCAAGTAAGCCCCCACTAATGGTTTCTGCCGATATTCTTCGGCATGCTGTAAATGATGCCAGAAGGTTGCCGGCGTGATCATCACACTTGGCGACCCGTCGATAATAATCAGAATATGCCCTTCATAAATATGGGCTGCGGCTGTATCCGGACGTTCGGTATAACGGATTGTCGGGTAGGGATTCCAATGCCTTCCGCATAGATATTCCTCAATCGTCTTTTCTGCCATCGGCAAGCCGTCCGTATCAATCTTCTTTAAATGCTTTTTTAGTGTTTCCACTCTCGATTTGTCGGCAACATCTTCCAAGTAGCACAGACAAACGTCTGTTTTGGATCTTCTGCCTATGCTTAGGTACTCCATACGCAGTGATCGGTCCCTGATTCTCCTTCTTGTTAAAGCAGTGTTGAAAACAATCGTTTCTACATAACCATCACGGGACCCCCGTACCACTCTTTCCAAATCTGGTTCTTCCGGACTTCTTACAGGATAAGTACGTGCATCGATAATAATGGCATAACGGATACCTTCCACCAACAATGCTGTAGGTCCAGCAAGCACTGTATCAACCGTTTCATTCAAATCGTCTGATTTATCCAATTCAATGTACGGCAAGTGGGTTTTCAGTAACTTCTCCAGCGGGTCTGGCTCCAACTGACTTGGCTCGAGCCTGGATAAAAGCTTCATCAACAAGTGAAGAATATCATCTTTAACAAAACCGTCAACCATAAACAAAGCCATTTTCTTGCCGGCATACTCTAAATCCATATGGATGACATCAAAGCTTTTATCAACTCCGAGACGTTCCCGCATATATGCAACATTTTTTTCCAAGTTTTCATGTACTGGTATCTTCTTCGTTTCTTTTTCCATGCTCTCATCCTAATTGGTTAGCTTTAATAGGCTTAGCTTGTACCGATTTGGATGGAACCATACAGAAGAAAATGATGCATGCAACCGATCCTTTCCGTTTTTCCAGAAATCAAAACATTCCTCTTCCTTCATATATTTTATATACCGCTCATATATTTTTTAAAAGGAACGAATGACAAGCTTTCAAAGGGGTAATTGTATGAAAAAAACCTTGCTCATCCCATTGATTTTAATCGCCGCTATCTTTGCCGCCTGTTTATTTTTTCTTCAGGACAAGGAAAAAACGGTAATCAAATACTTTCCACTGGATGAAAAGGTGTCCTTTTCTTCTTATAATACGGAACTGAAAATATTATCAGAAACGGATACCGATGAATACGACATACGCTGGGAAGAACACTCTGAATTGGAAAGTCCGATTTACCTGCGGCAAGACGTTTCCTTATTATATGTAGACGGAAGGTTAAAGGGTATCCTTAGCAAGTGGAAAGAAAACGGACAAACCATCGAACAAAAATCTTCCATCCATGGGGAAGACAGCAGTCACTTCCAAGCCATCACTTTTCACCATGGAGAATTGCATTATCCTGATGACAAGATTAAAAGCATACAAGCGATGTCCGCCGACGAATTGTATGTCATTGATTCCCCGCATACTGCATTGGAGTCATTTGATCAGCCATTAAACAAGGAGCAGGAAGAATGGAAACAGACCCTTGATACAGCGACGAACCAGCAGCTAAGCTTTCATTGGAATCAGCTGATTAATCACTTTGGGGTTCCTGTCGATAACTACACCATTGTGCCGCTTACCGATTTGGTAAAATTTCAAGACCAGCCGGTGCCGGGTTTGACGGAAAAACAATCGCAACAAGTTATCGGGCAGCTTTGGGAAGGCCTGTATAAAAATTATATCCTTGGCATTGCAGGCAACCAGGATAACAAGCATCCGATCAATACTTTCATTCCGCTCCTATTGTTTGCCAATGATGGAAGTCATTTAATGGTACTATACCAAAACGAAAAAGAAGAGAAGCAGCAATTGCTACAAGCTTACCCTTCATTCTCTGACAATCGTTGAACCAAATTGTCAAAATCTTGGTTATCCGGCTGCAGGGTGAGCGCCTTCTCTGCATGCTGTTTGGCATCATCAATCTCATCCTGACTCGCATACAGCAGCGATAAGTTATAATGCGCTTCAGCAAAATCCGGTTTAACTTCTACAGATTTCTCTAGAGCGTCAATTGCTGCCCCGGAATTTTCCAAATTTATGTGAGCAAGAGACTGATAAAATAAAAGCTCCGCCTGATATTCGTCGTCATGTTCAAGCCCTTGTTCCGTATAGTGTAAAGTCTTTTGATATGCTTCTTGTTGAAAAGCCTGTTGTGCAAGGTGGAGTAGATTGGCTGACGAATAGTTCAGAGCATAAAAAAGCAATCCAATTGCCATGAAAAGATAGATCAAGAAACCGCCCAGTTGATGTGGCCATTTCTTTGTTCCGGGTAATGAAACAACAGCAGAAGCGAGAAATCCACCTAACAATCCACCGATATGCGCGCCATTGTCAATTTGCGGCATCATGATACCGAACGCAATATTTAAAGCTAATATGAATAGAAGATTCCAACCCATTGTCCGGAAAAATAACCTTTTGTTAAGTACTCCGAAATACAAAAGGGCGCCGAATAGACCAAAAATAGCTCCAGATGCCCCTGCCGAAACTTGTGTATTAAATGCAAAACTGGCTAGCCCGCCAGATATGCCGGCTAAAAGATAAATGATTGCAAACCGAGTAGTTCCAAACAATTTTTCAACTGCACTTCCCAAATAATATAAAGCAACCATATTCATAAACAAATGGACAAATCCGATATGGAGAAACATGGAAGTGACAATCCGCCACCATTCTCCTTCTAATATAGCAGGATTAAACTTAGCTCCGAAGTCAATCAACGTTTGCGTATTCAAACTGCTGCCATATTGTTCAAGCAAAAAGAACATCAAGATATTGATCGAAAGAAAGACATAAGTAAACAACGGTCGCCCATACTGAAAGATTGACTGTTCGGCTTTCTGCTGATCTGCCAGGTAATGATGTAATTGTTTTTTTATTTCGGCAGAACGTTTTTCCATTAGCCCGATATCGTCTAATGGTTCTGGTAAACGATTATCAATTCCCAGATTGGCATAGAACCGGTGTTTTTCCCTTAAACGGTCCGTTTCGTCCAGGTAATACACATACATCTCCGTCGGCTTTTTATCCTTTACCTGCATCGGTTTTTTCAAAGACTCCCAATCATCTACCGGAGGCTGTGCTGCGATATAAACATCATGGATGATTACTTTTTTTCCACCAATCAGTTTGCGCAGATTCTGGACTTTATAGATGACTTGAGCCATGTCATTTTTCAAGTGATTGCCCCAGTCGAAACTTTTATGATAGAGACGGATGATATCTGAAGTACCTTTTCTTTTTTTCTCCAACCAAATTTCCTGACTGTCTTTATCGATATGTAGTATTTCAAACCCATGAGTATCGACCAAGTCAAGTGTTACATTCAAAAAGTAGTATTCATCTTGTACATACATGCTGCCACTCCCTCTCCCTATTATCTTATCATGTATAGCTGCATGAATGACAAACAACAAACCTGCAACGCCTTCCTTTAACTGCTCACACGTTCCAATACGTTTTACTGGAAGTTTCCCCATACTATGGTTGTTCTTTCATCAGGTGTATTTCCCATCCCGATTTTAAACATTGGATCGGTATGTTTTTAAAACAGCGAGGTGAGATGAAAGTAAAATAAAAAGACGTTCAGCTTAAGATGCTGAACGCCCTAATATACTCGGCATGATTTTGGAACGAACATAAGGTATGTTCATGGAAACGGTGATCGCCAGCTTGCGTAAAGTATTTACTGCAAGAAGTGCGTTAAGTATTTTGAAACGTTTTTGAAAAATCATACCTGCTGTAATAATAATCGAGCATGCAATCAGAAACGATCTCATTAAATCCACCCTTTCTTACTGGATGGTCTTATCATGTACGAACCGGAGTGACTTTATGCTATTAAAAAAGCGGACCTGTTTCCGTTACGATGTGATCGACAGCAATATCAAAAGTATCCCTCGGAACTTCATCAATCACCTGATCGTTGCTTGTCAATGCGACGGTTGGTTTTGAAAAACCGGCTAAATAACGATCGTAATACCCTCCGCCATAACCTACCCTGAAGCCTTTCTTATCAAATAATAAGCCCGGTACGATCATTAAGTCGATTTGCTGCCTGGAAACCGGAATGGAAACAGCCGGGTTCGGTTCCAACAAATCGATGTACACACACTCTAATTGGTCATAGGATTGCAAATGATAAAAAACGATTTCCGGAACTTTGGGATAACATTTTGGCACACACACGTTTTTCTCTTCTTTCCATGCCTGCTCAATGATTGCCCTTGTATCCCACTCATGGGGCTGCGAAACGGTTAATGCAATGGTTTTTGCCTGCTTCCAATACGCCGAAGCAAATAGATGGTTTGCTAATCCGGTTTCTATCGTTTTTCTCCGTTCAACAGGCAAATCTGTTAATAGTTGCTTTGCCCAGGCTCTCCATTGCTTTTTGTTCATTTGCTATCCTCCTTATGTAGAATACCTAACCTGAAGGCTCCTCGAAAATCCAGCGAGAGGAAAAAATTCGGTGAGATCCCGCAGAGCGTTGGCTCGAGGGAGCTACCAGCCGCCCATGGAAAGTGAAATGGTGTTTCCGCAGCGATAGACTAACACTTTTGCAAAGATGAAAGAAGACATCCTTAGTCAGTTCACATTTTGTATCCTTCACGAAAGCCACCATCTCTATGAAAACAGCCTTTTATTAAAATGGAACTACCTTAAAAATCTGTGATATAGACTAAAAAAACCCCCGCCAAGCTGAGTTGGTGAGGGTTAGATAACACATACAGCTTCTAAACTATATGGTTATTTTGTTTCACGGTGCAAAGTGTGTCGACGCAAACGTGGAGAATATTTTTTTAGCTCCAAACGTTCAGGATGCTTACGTTTATTTTTAGTAGTAATATAGTTGCGGTCACCAGTTTCGGTGCAAGCAAGAGTAATGTTTACACGCATTCTTTATCCCTCCAATACCTTCATCAAATGTAATGAACATTTCAATCTTACATATCATTTTTCAGACTTAATTATATTACCAAATATGCATAGTAATTTCAACCTCTTACCAGAAAGCATTCAAATAATCGACAAAATGTGATATAACTGTTAGAAGAAACCACCAGAATCTTCTAGTCTTACCATTAGAAATGATCAACCTTAGTTATTTTAAAAAGAAATGAGGAATCACCATGCTATATGCACTTTCCACCTTATTGGCCGTAGCAATTATTTTATTGATCCTGTCCTTTTTCATGAACGATCGTTTTAAAGACATCGAACATCAACTTGAGCAGTTTTCGATCTCTTCCATGCAGGAGTACTACCAACTAAAGAAAAAAATCAAGATACTGGAAGAAGAACTGCTTGCTGATGACATAGACTTCCTCGAAGAAACGATACCTGGTACACCGAATAAAAAGCCACCGATGTATCAGAAAATCCTCGATATGCATCAACAAGGAGAACCAGTCGAACAAATTGCCAGGGAGACATCTTTGAGCGAACATGATGTCTACTCGATTATTAACCAATTTTCTTCCATGAGATAAGGAGAATCACAATGAAGCAACCGATTAGGGCCTTTGCCCTTGGCCTTCTGAGCGCAGTCTTAGTGCTTGGTACCATTTATTATATTGAAGGAAATTCAACGAAATCAAAAGCAGATATTTCTGTTTCCTCAATGATTTCTCAACTGGAATCTGAAGGATATATCGTTAACACCCCGGAGGAAGAACAGGCTGAAGCGACCGAAGAAAACAACAACCAGAAAAAAGAGGAGGAAGAACAAGAGAAGCCCGAATCAACCTCCCCTGCCGCGATCGATTTACGAGTCGAACCCGGAATGAATACAGATGAGATTATCAATAGAATGTATGAAGCAGGAATCATTGAAGACAAACAGAGTTTCACTGACTATTTGTCTGATCATGACTATAGCACCGCCATCCAAACCGGTGAGTTCCATATCCGGGAAGACATGACGTATGAAGAAATCGCTCAAACCCTCACCCGTTGATTGGAAAGAACCGCGTACAGCAACTAAGAAACTAGAAGCATCGCCATCATTCCCAATGTATCTTTGTAAAGATGAAGTGGGACAAGCAGCAACATATCGATTCAAAAACGCTTGGGTGCAAAGTAGCCCAAGCGTTTTTGACGAAGTATAAGATTAATTAAGTTGTTCAATCTTCTGTGTGTCACGGACAGGTATCTTAAAGATTCTCCTTACTTTAGCTGCAAAAAAAATACCATATACATTACGTTTAGTAATCACACTTTTTTTCAGATGCAATTAATTTAGGTCGAGTGTTTCCCCTTTAACCAAATAAAGAATACTTTCTCCTATATTGGTCGTATGATCAGCGAATCGTTCAATATACCTTGCACTAAAAGCCATCTGCATAATGTGCTGAATTTTCTGCGGATTAGTGGCAGTCTCTTCCAACATTTCCCTTACTACTTCCCCGTACATATTATCTACCCGATCGTCCAGCTCAGCCAGTTTTCTTGCCAGGGTTACATCCTCGTACTCAAAAGCTTTGACAGAAAGGTCGAGCATTTTCAAAGCAGTTTGCTTCATGTCATCCAGTGCTGGGTGGATGGTCAACCCATGGTGTTCTCCCAAATGGATGGCTGCCTTTGCAATGTTTTTCGCATTATCGCCCATCCTTTCCAAATCAGAGGAGATTCGTAATGCGATAATCAGTCTCCGTAAATCTGTGGCTACAGGTTGTTGACGGGCGATTAGCAAAATGGCATCTTCGTTGATTTTCAGTTCCTTTTCATCCAGTTTTTTATCTTCGAAAATGATATTCTGTGCTGCATCGATATCCTGATTGTATAATGCCTCCAACGCCTTTTCCAGGAGATGTTCCGTATCCCGGGCCAGGCTGATGATGTCTCCTCTTAATCTAGCCAACTCTTCCTGGAACTGTTCTCTTGCAACCATATTCCATCCCTCTTTCCTATAAATTTAACCGAATCTTCCGCTAATATAGTCTTCTGTCCGTCTATCCGAAGGAACCGAAAACAAACTGTCCGTATCCGATGCTTCGATAATTTCTCCATGCAGAAAAAATGCGGTCTGGTCTGAAATTCTGGCTGCCTGCTGCATGTTATGGGTTACAATCACAATCGTGTACTGCTCTTTAAGCTCGCTGATCAGCTGCTCTATTCGAAGAGTGGAAACTGGATCCAGAGCTGATGTTGGTTCATCCATCAAAACCACACTCGGTTTGGTAGCAATCGCTCTCGCTATACAAAGGCGCTGCTGCTGTCCACCTGACAATCCAAGAGCTGAGCTGTTTAATCGATCTTTTACTTCGTCCCACAAGGCAACCTGCTTTAAGGATGTTTCGACCACTTCATCAAGCTGCTTCTTTTTTTTCATGCCGTGGATTCTGGGGCCGTATGCAACATTATCATAAATCGACTGGGGAAATGGATTCCCTTTCTGAAATATCATGCCAATTTGTTTCCTAAGGTTCACCAGGTCCACTTTATCCTTTAAAATATTTTGCCCGTTAAAGGACAACTCGCCAGACAATTTTACACCGGGAACTCGTTTAATCATCAAATTTAACGTTTTTACAAAAGTTGATTTTCCACATCCGGAAGGGCCGATTACGGCTGTCACCTCATTTTCGGGGATTTCTAGATTGATGTTCTTCAAAGCCTGGTTGTTCCCATACCATAAATTCATGTCCTGAACCTGAAAAACTGGTTTCGCCGCTGTTGCTGTCTTGTTCATGTGTATATCCTCCTAACCCTATCCAAACCTGCCGGATATATAGTCTTCTGTCTTTTCGTTATCTGGATTGGTGAAAATTTTCTTCGTGTCTCCATATTCAATGACCGATCCATTCAGAAAAAAGGCTGTTTTATCCGATATCCGTGAAGCCTGCTGCATATTATGGGTGACGATGATAATTGAATAATCCTCTTTCAACTGCAGGATCAACTCTTCTATTTTTGCATTGGAAATCGGATCCAAAGCGGAAGAAGGTTCATCCAGAAGCAATACGTTCGGCTCCATTGCCAGCGTTCTGGCGATGCAAAGGCGCTGTTGCTGTCCACCCGACAACGATAGAGCAGAATCGTGAAGCCTGTCTTTCACTTCATCCCATAAGGCCGCTTTCCGCAGGCTTTCCTCGACGATTTCGTCCAGTTGTTTTTTCTTCCTGATCCCGTAATAACGCAAGGCATGGGTAATGTTATTGTAAACAGACTTCGGGAAAGGATTCGGCTTTTGAAACACCATACCGATTTCTTTACGGAGTGCGATGGTATTGATGTTCTCCGCCAATATGTCGATTCCTTCATACATGATCTGCCCTTCATTCCACGAAGACGGGATCAAATCATTCATCCTGTTGATACTGCGCAGAAAAGTCGATTTACCGCATCCAGAAGGTCCAATCAAGGCTGTGATTCCATGCTTTTCGATATTCATGTCGGCATGCTTTACTGCCTGGTTGTCTCCATAATAGATACACAAATCCCTAACCTGCAAGATGGTTTCTTTTGATTGATTTGCTGCCGGTGAATTTTTTTGCATATTTGGTTCTATTGTAATTGTAGCAGCCATGATTCATGCTCCTTTGTTTGTTTATTTACTAGCAGTCACTTTCTTATGAATGGCACTGCCCAGCCATCTTGCCAAGAGATTGAAAATCAATACAGCCAAAACCAAAACTGCAGATGATCCATTGGCTATCTCTCTGATATCCGGCATAATACCGTTCGTATTTACCGCCCAAATATGGACAGAGAGCGTTTCGGCCGGTCGGAAAATATTAAACGGCGATGTCTCAGAGAATGGATTGAAATTAAGGTAATCGAGCCGCGGTGTCGACAGTCCAGCTGTGAATAACAGCGCTGCCGCCTCCCCAAATACCCTGCCGGAAGCAAGAATCGCTCCTGTAAGAATTCCCGGAAAAGCAGACGGGATCAACACCGTCTTAATCGTATGCCAATGGTTGATACCTAAGGCTAAACTTGCTTCTTTCATTTCTGCAGGTACTGAACGAATGGCATCTTCACTTACACGGACCATGACCGGAATATTAAAAATAGTCAGAGCCAAAGCACCGCCAATAATTGTATAACCCCATCCTGTCGTATTGACAAAGACTAGAAGCCCGAACATGCCGACTACTATCGATGGCAAGGAAGCAAGCATTTCAATACAAGAACGTATAAAATTGGTCACTTTACCAGGCTTGGCGTATTCCGCCATGTAAATGCCTCCACAAACTCCCAATGGAACAGTAATCAACATGGTAATGAACAAAATATAAAACGAGTTGAACAATTGGTCCCGAATTCCACCACCTGCCTGTACAGAACTTGATGGAGTCGTTAAAAATTCCCAAGAAATCTGTGGTACTCCTCTAAACAGAATGAACGAGAACAGCGCGGCCAGAATGGCTACAATAATCAAAGCTATGGTGACGAATACTCCTGTTGCAATTCGATCTGCTATCCTGCTGTTCATTAGATTTTCCTCCTAGATGACAAGTATCGGACAATTAATATAAATACAAAGGATATCGTTAAGAGAATCAATCCCATAGACCATAGGGTATTATTCTCAATACTCCCATACGTGGTGTGTCCCATATTCAACGTAATGATTGTTGTTAACGTTGCAGATGGATCAAGGATACTGGAAGGAAGGCCACGGACGTTACCAATGACCATTTGTACCGCCAGTGCTTCTCCAAATGCTCGCGCCATTCCTAACACCACTGCTGTCAAAAGAGACGGAAGCGCGGCAGGGAGAAGTACTTTCCGGATTGTCTGCCATCTTGTAGCTCCCAATGCCAATGAACCTTCACGCAAACTGCTAGGTAACGAACCCATAGCATCGGTTGCAATTGTCGTGATCGTAGGCAAAATCATGACGGACAGGACAATGGTACCGGCAAGCAGGCTAAATCCGGTCCCCGAAACATGTTCCCTTATAAATGGGACTAATACTGTAAGCCCGATGAAACCATAAACAACAGAAGGAATCCCTACTAACAGTTCAATGACTGGCTGCAGGAATTTTCTTCCCCAGGAAGGGGCTATTTCTGTCATGAAAATAGCGCCGCCTATACCCAAAGGTGCTGCAATCAAAGCAGAAAGAAAGGTGACCGCCAAGGATCCAAAAATGAATGGAAATGCCCCGAAACTTGGCTCGTCTGCTAAAGGGTTCCAATTGATGCTGGTTAAAAACTCAATCGGACTTACATCGTTTACGAGGAAGGATTGCAGCCCTTTAACCGTAAGAAATACGGTTACAGATATAGTCGCGATGATCATGATCAACGCACAAAGCGTAACAAGTATTTTTCCTCTCAAATCACCCAATGACCTGTTTCTTTTTGATTTAATTAAACGCTCTCCCGCTGATAGAGCTGCTTTGTTTTCCAATATAAACACCCCTGATAAGTCATCACAGGGCAAATGCTTCTGCATTCACCCTGCTTTGTACTCATTTGTTTTCTAGTTCTTATATATCTGTCTGGTTACCCTCTGCATCACGTTCTACTTGCATTTTTGTCGCCGGGATATATCCTTGCTCCGGTAACAGTCCAGTTTGGACTTCCTCACTCAACAAGTAATCAAGAAACGTTTTGGCCAATCCTTCGGCTTCTCCGTTTGTATAAGAGTGTTGATATGCCCAAATCGGAAAATCTCCGCTTTGTACATTTTCATCGGTTGGCTCTACCCCGTCTACGGACAATGGTGTTACGGAATCATCGGTGAAGTAAGAGAATGCGAGGTAACCGATTGCCCCTTCTGTTTCGCTGATGATTTGCTTTACAGTATTGGAAGAATCCTCGGTTACACCCTCTGCAGGTGTTTCACCATCCAATCCAAATTTAACGAAAGTAGCGCGTGTGCCGGAGGAATCTGGTCGGTTGACGAGGGTCACATCTACATCCTTACCGCCCAGTTCAGACCAGTTGGTGACTTCACCAGTGAACACTTTGATTAGATCCTCTTTCGAAATATCGTCAATCCCTACTTCTGGATTAACTGCCGCGGTCATCCCCACGACCGCTACTTTGTGATCTACCAGTTCATCTGCCGGGATACCGTCTTTTTCTTCTGCAAAGACATCTGAATTACCAATGTCTACTGTTCCTTCTGAAACTTCACTAAGACCGGTACCAGAACCGCCAGCATTTACTTGAATATCTGCTTCAGGGTTTTCACTCATGAAGTTTTCCGCAGCAGCTGCCACTAATGGCTGCATAGCGCTTGAACCAGAAATTGTAATCGAACCGGATGCACTTTCTTCGCTGGACTCTTGATCCGTTCCACTATTCGATCCGTCCGCTTGATCTCCTCCATTGTTGGATCCGCAAGCTGCCAAAATTCCTATCAGTAAAATCAGTAGTGCAGCAAAGGATAATAGCCTTGTTTTCTTCATAAGTTTGTTCCCCCTATAATCTTTTAAAGTGTTTGTCGCCTATCCGGCTACAAATCCATACTAACGTGCTAGTTTTAAGCAGCGGTTAACTGCATGTAAAGATCATGTAAATTTACTAGATAAATAGTCCTGATTAATAGAATCAGGCATGAGCATTCGCTTTTTATTTACTAAAAAAGACCCTCGGCACAAGATAAGCCAAGGGTCTTTCTGGTCAATCGGTATTAATCTTCTTCTATTTCTTCCACTTCTTCTTTTCCTTCTTTACTTTGCTTTAATTCTTTTTCAACGCCGTCTTTATCGCGATTTTCTTTCAGTTCAAAATATTTCTTAATAATCCGGGTTCCGATTTTATGGTTGATATCATATTGACTGCCTCCCGTACCGTTGTTCGGTACGATAATGGCAAAGGCTACTTCTGGTTCATCATACGGGGCATACCCGACAAGACTCAGGTTCTCCGTATCGGCCAGCTTTTTGCCATCTTCATACACTTCGTTTTCTGCAGTACCTGTTTTGGCTGCTACTTTGTACTCGCTCAAGCTATCCCAACCATGCCCAACACCAGTCCCCTGCGTGATGACTCTGCGGAATCCTTCATGAACTCGATCAAGATATTTTTCATCCATCTCCATTTTATTCAGGACATCCGTGTTAAAGCTTTCAACAACAGGACCGAGCTTGTCGCGATCTGGCTTCGGAGATCGAATCTCGCTGACAAGCCGTGGCCGTATACGGTAACCGTCATTGGCAAGTGTCGAAACGTATTGAGCCAGCTGCATCGTTGTATATGTGTCGTACTGGCCGATGGCAAAGTCAAGGAGATTACCACCTCTTGGATCCGGGCCTACATATCCTGTTGCTTCATATGGATAATCGATTCCGGTTTCCACACCGAGGCCGAATTGCTTAAAATAGTTGCGCATCGTCGTAAACGATGCCGGATCGAAGTTCATCGATTTCATACCATAATGGTAATTAAATTCCCCAGCCATCCGCATCGCAATATGGAACATATACACGTTGGACGATTTTTGTAAAGCCTCTATGTCATCGACAGAGCCTAAATTCCTGTAAGAGGATTTCTTCAACTGACCTATTTTTATCGTTGTATCATTAAACACGGTTCCAGGCTTGATCACCCCTGCGTCCATCCCGGCCAGAATGGTTGCACCTTTTACTGCAGACCCAGGCCGGTGTGCATCGTAAAGCGTCCGGTAAGACTGATTGCGGTATTCATCTTCCTCTCGATCGTAATGCTGCCCAGACATCGTCAATACTTCTCCTGTCTGTGGATCCATCATGACGACCAATGCATCGGACATGTATTTATTTTTAGCCGGATGCATTTCAATCGCCGTTTGCAATTCTTCACGGACGATTTTGTCTACAGCCTGCTGTAACTCCATATCGATGGTCAACATCAAATCGTTGCCACGTCGCCCTTCCGTGACTATTTCAGAACTGACCACTTCACCTTTACTATTGGTAATGTATTCCACTTTCTCTTTGGTACCTTTCAATTCTGCCTCGTACTGTTCTTCTAAACCGCTAATTCCTACACGATCATTTGGACTATATCCTCTGCTTAAGTAGTATTGTTCATTTTCTTTCGGAATTCCGCGCTCCGTACTTGAGACACTGCCGATGATATCAGAGAAAGTACCTTCGACAGCGGAAATCCGATTCCAGTCAATGGTAGCGTCGATACCCTGAAGTTCGTTCAAATGCTCGGAAACACGAGCATATTCCTCCTCCGTGACCCCTTCATTCTTCACGATATGCGGAGATAATTCCGTTGCAGCGTCCAATTCTTTTTTTATCGCGATTACTTCAAGTAAAGAATCGTCCCACTCAATTTCCGCCAAATCTTCTTCCGTGATTCGTTCAAGAATGGTGTTATACTGTTCACCATTGTCCATCGCTTCTTTTTCTTCCTCACTCAGCTTCTCGAAAGCTTCATCTTCATTCAAAAGAAACCAGTATTCCCGTCGATCCCGTTCTCTTACTTTGTCTTCTGCATCCTCAATGTCAATGTATTCGGCTAGTTTTTCAGCCAATTTCAATCGGTCTTCTGGTTTCGCCCCGTTTTTTGGCGCGGTATACGTAATCGAACGCACCGGCTCATTATCCAATACCAATCGGCCGAAACGGTCATACATTTTCCCTCTTGGAACTGGTATTTCTGAAACGGTGTTTTCTGTTCGGTTTACTTCATTCTGTGCTTCTTCACCGTTCAAAATTTGAACAACTCCAAGCTGGAGAATCAGACCTGAAAACAACAGAAATACAAATAAAAACAATATATTTAAACGAAAGGGAAGTTGTGCGCGTTTTTTCTTCTTTTTTCCCATATCGCTCCCCCTTTTTTATATTCTCATTACGGATAGTATAACATTTTTAGGGGAAGCGGACTATTATTTATCAACGATTTTCTTCTTCTGCCAATTCTCGGGATATTGCTGTTTTTTCCCGTGGCTCTGCTACTTTCAAATCAATATTTTTCAAAAAGAAATAAATAAGGAATGGTCCTATTCCCACTACAACCAACAAATAAGGAATTGCCCTTTCTGCATTAAACAGGCTGACTGTCGCCAGGAATAGAAGGATAGATGTAACTCTGCCGAAGTTGAGAAATAGCTCTCTAACGACGATATATTCTATTCGCATCTCTCCTGCATTCCATGCTTTTCCGATTACATCATAGGTCATCGAAGCATATGGCACGAATAATACCGGGTAAGAGAAGCCGATGATGCCTGCGTATATCAAAAGCGTGGCATAATCCAAATGAATCAGAATCAAGGAAACAGAAAGAAAAAGCGATAATCCACCGACAAAGATGGCTTTTTTTCTCATCTTCGGTTTAATCAGCCGTGTTGCTACATAGTAAAACACAAAAGAAAAACCTGAAAAAATCAAATTAAAGGTTCCTAATGCTAATTCACTGTTCGTTGCAATAAATACCCATACCGAAATAACAAAGACAAAAATCCCTTCCCGCAACCCTTGAAATGAATGGGCATAGAGCACCCTTTTCCAGTCTTTATTATGATTCCGTTCCTTAAAGATACGCACAAAGCGAAAGACCCCCTTCGCAGAACGGCGTTTGAGAAAGAATGTGCAGACAACCGCCAGCACGAATAAAGAGAAGGAAATTCCAAAAATGACTGTATACCCTTTAAAGGATACCATTCTCGAAATAATGTAGCCGGCCAAAATCGGGCCAACCATTCCACCGAACGACTGAAGCAGCCCCTGAAATCCATTGAAAAAATCCCTTGTTTCCGGTTCGGTCACTTCAAAAGTTAGTACGTTAAAAGCTAACCAATAGAAGCCGTAGCCGACTCCCAGCAAGCTGCCCAACAACATGTTATACTTGGCTGCCTGTTCACCGACTAGCAGTACGGACATAAAGAAAAGGGAGAGAAACAACACTCCCAGTCTCAGTACAATGACCCGATCCACTTTTTTTGCCCAGCGGCCAGCCAGTATAAATGTCAGTGGTTGCAAAACGTATATGGCTAAATTATATAACGCAATCGCCATATATTCTCCTGATTGCTTCCACAAATATATGTTTACAAAGGTATTCGATAAAAAAATTCCTAATGAATATAACCCACCAATTGTAAGCAACAATTTTAAATCGCGGTCTATTTCAATATCTCCAATTAATAAATGTAATGGCTTTTTCATAACTCCCGTCTCCTTTACTGTTGAACTTAGTGTTTTCTAAAGGAACTGAGTTATTCAAAAGTCACTGAAACCTTATGGAAATGAAATTGATCGGCAAGGAACGCATCCTTAGGAATAAAAAAAGAACTTGACGGGATGAAACCCATCAAGTTCTTTTTGATTCACGTTGATTACTTAGCTGCATCGTAGCGCTTAGCAACTTCTTCCCAATTTACGACGTTCCAGAAAGCTGAAACATATTCTGGGCGTTTGTTTTGATACTTAAGATAGTATGCATGCTCCCAAACATCCAGACCAAGGATAGGTGTTTTACCTTCCATGATTGGGGAGTCCTGGTTAAGCGTGCTCGTAATTTCCAGTTCGCCTTTGTTGACAACCAACCAAGCCCAGCCGGAACCGAAACGGCCAGTTGCAGCATTGCCAAATTCCTCTTTAAATTTGTCGAAGCTGCCAAACTTATCATTGATTTTGTCAGCTAGCTCACCGGATGGCTCGCCGCCACCATTAGGAGAAAGTACTGTCCAGAATAAGGAATGGTTGGCATGACCTCCGCCGTTATTGCGTACAGCTGTACGAACATCAGCAGGAACACTGTCAATATCTGAAAGTAATTCTTCTAGTGATTTGTTTTCCAAGTCACTGTTTCCTTCCACAGCACCATTCAATTTCGTCACATACGTGTTATGGTGTTTCGTGTGGTGGATATTCATGGTTTCCTTATCGATATGAGGTTCTAATGCATCGTATGCATAAGGTAGCTCTGGTAGTTCAAATTTAGCCATTGTAAATTCCTCCTTTTATTTAGTATGTAGCCGGGAAAGACAATGATTCATTATCTTTCCTTCAAATCCAAGATTATCAAAGCGTTTTTTTTCTTGCAACTTTTATGCATATATTTGGAACGGTTTTTTAAGTACCAAGTTAAAGTTATGCTTTTGTCCTCAGAGCAATGAAAGTGAATTTTCCTTTTTTACGAGTTATCCCTATAACTTTTTTTCGAGAGAGCCCTCTTTAAAACATGGTTCTCTGTCAAATGTGGTGGTGCGATTTTTCTTCCACCCTCTCTTTATCGAAAGGCTCATTCTAAAAACAGCCATTTTACCCAGACCGCAGAGGAAATAAACTCGCTTTCCGCGGACGAACGCCCGAGCCTCCTCGCAGTGCCCGCTATGGGTCTCGGCCGCCCGTTGTTCCGCAGGAGTCTCGCTTATTTCCTCTGCTGCGCTATTTCGCTCAACAGAGCCTTTTTAACCGCTTGCTGCCATAAAATTTTATGCTTTAATCGTTCAACGTCTTTGATTCTAAAGGAATCTCGTTTTAAAACCTTTATCGTATTGTTTATTCCCTCGATATACCCATTATGAAATGGATACATGGATTGTAAAATCCCCTGTTTCCAACGCATGAACGTTTTTCTTACACGGCGAAATGCCTCTATGTTTGAAGCACGCATCCATTTCAAACATCAGGGGACACCACCACATTCAGTATAGAGCCTACTTTCATCGCATTGTTATTCCCGAAAACCTTGAAAAATAGGCAACAAAAAAAGACAAGCTGCAGAATGCTTGTCCCTACTGTGTCAATTTATCATCATAAAGTAAAATGGTGGCTCGGGACGGAATCGAACCGCCGACACACGGATTTTCAGTCCGTTGCTCTACCGACTGAGCTACCGAGCCATTCAGTAAATTATTTCACGCTCACCGTTTTGATGGTGCAATTTTCGTTCCTTACTTTTCGCAAGCGTATATTGCATGAAGCTGATATAAAAATATGTAATGGAGGAGGATGAGGGATTCGAACCCCCGCGGGCGGTGAAGCCCCTGGCGGTTTTCAAGACCGCTCCCTTCAGCCAGACTTGGGTAATCCTCCTCGAGTTTTGGTGGACCCTGCAGGACTCGAACCTGCGACCGATCGGTTATGAGCCGATAGCTCTAACCAGCTGAGCTAAGGGTCCTTGTTTAAGTATGGGGCGACCGGTGGGAATCGAACCCACGAATGCCGGAGCCACAATCCGGTGCGTTAACCACTTCGCCACGACCGCCATATTAAGTTGGTAGCGGCGGAGGGGATCGAACCCCCGACCTCACGGGTATGAACCGTACGCTC
>NZ_LN611425.1:230724-356837 GCF_000821245.2 Virgibacillus senegalensis | reverse complement strand
GGTGCGTTAACCACTTCGCCACGACCGCCATATTAAGTTGGTAGCGGCGGAGGGGATCGAACCCCCGACCTCACGGGTATGAACCGTACGCTCTAGCCAGCTGAGCTACACCGCCACATTGGCTCCACAGGTAGGATTCGAACCTACGACCGATCGGTTAACAGCCGATTGCTCTACCACTGAGCTACTGTGGAATCATTTCCTTCGCTTGCTGTTAACGATCTAATCTGTTGAAGCGACGAAATATAATTTATCATGAATATGTAAGTCTGTCAACACTTTTTGCAGATGTTTTTTAAAACAGCAACAAAATTAATATAGCATGTCCTACTGCATCATTCAAGGTTTTTTTTATTTTTTATTTATCCCTTTCTTTTAAAAAAGGGTGCCAAACACGTTTGGCACCCTTCCTTCGATTATTCTCCTAGTACTTCTTCCGCAATGTTGACTGCATGGTCGCCGATTCGTTCCAGGTTGCTGATAATATCGACAAAAACGATACCAGCTGGTCCGGAACAAGATCCTTCATTCATACGGATAATGTGTTTTTTCCGATAAGCTCGTTCCATTTGGTCAATTTGATCTTCTTTTTGGACAACAGCAAGCGCTTCTTCCCTATCCATTTCGCCAAGTGCTTTAATTGCTTGTTTGACGGTAATCAAAGTAAGATCGAACATATCGTTCAAATCCTGCTGTGCTTGTTCCGTAATAACGACTTTATTGGAGATTTTATAATCGACCAGCTCGACGATGTTTTCGAAATGATCTCCAATTCTTTCGATATCACGCACGGAATCCATTAGAGCGGTGTGTTTGGTACTATCCGCTTCAGAAAAGGATGTACCCGACAAATTGACTAGGTACTCGGTGATTTCTTTGTCCAGATTATTCAGTGCCCCTTCTATCTGAAGAGCCATGTCTGCATGCTTCTGCCTATGGTTGTTCAAATACAAGCTTGATTCTTCCAACCCTTGGTAAGCATACTCGCCCATTCGGATAACTTCTTCTTTTGCCTGATCCAGAGCAACAGATGGTGACTGTTGGATGAAAATTGGGTCCAAATGCTTTGGTTTATATTCAATTACTGCATCTTTACCAGGGATCAACTTCGTCACAATATAGGCCAAAGCACCGATGAAAGGAAACTGGATGATCGTGTTCGCTATGTTAAAGCTTCCATGCGCAAAGGCAATGGTCATTTCCGGGTTTAAATTGAATACATCCTGCAAATAGGCAACGAAATTTCTATACAATGGTAACAAAATCATAAAGATAGTCGTACCCACCACATTAAAAATAACGTGGGTATATGCTGCACGCTTAGCTGCAATAGTCGCTCCAATCGAAGCAAGGATCGCAGTGATGGTCGTACCGATATTATCCCCGAACAATACAGGAAGTGCCGCCTGGATATCGATGGCCCCCTGTTCAAACAAACCTTGAAGGATACCGATTGTCGCACTGGAACTTTGTACGATGAAGGTAAATAGAGTACCGATCACTACACCTAAAATCGGATTACTACTCATATTAACGGTTAAATCATGAAACGCTTGTACATCTCGAAGCGGAGACATTCCACTGCTCATTAAATCTAAACCGTAGAATAGTGACCCAAATCCAAAAATCGTCTGCCCGACGTAAGACACTTTATTATTTTTAAAGAAAAAGATCATAAATGCCCCAATAGCTATAATCGGCAAGGCATATTCATCGATATCAATCCCGATTATAAAAGCCGTCACTGTCGTACCGATATTGGCACCCATGATAACACCGATAGATTGGCGCAATGTCATAAAACCAGCATTCACCAGACCAACTGTCAAAACGGTCGTCCCGGAACTGCTTTGAATCAAGACCGTAACAATAATACCTGCCAACACACCCATAAACGGATTGCTGGTGAACCGGTCTAAAATATCTCTCAATCGGTCACCTGCCGATTTTTGTAATCCATCCCCCATAAATTTCAGCCCGAGCAGAAAGATTCCCAATCCGCCAACAAACTCGAAAATTAAGGATTGCACATTAATATCCAATGTTTTTCCATCCCTTCACACATGCTGATTGTCTTTTAAAAGCCCTTCTCATTATTAAGGAAAGCAGAACCATTTGTAAAGATTTTTCGATAAAATTTACGTTAAATTTACATTCTTCCTACCTAAACAACTATTAAAAACACAAAAGCTGGATTGTCGACCAATTTTTGTTTCTATCCTTTTGGTTATGTACCCTGATTTCACGATAGCAATCGTAAAGTGGCTATCGTGAAAATGAAAAAAGAGTAATTCATCACGCATGATGAACCACTCTTCTATAGGTTTTGTCACTGTTTGTTATTTGATACAAGGATTTTTGTGCCATCCACCTGAACTACCGTGACTTCCGTACCTTTTGGAATCCATTGACCGTTTGTTACAGCACTGTAGTCCTCCGCGCCAACACGGATATTACCAACCGGCCGCATATCCGTAACAGTCACTGCTGTTTTTCCGACCAACGAAGCATATCTTTCATTCATGCTATTATAGCCTTTTTCACTTGTAAGCTGATCAACAAGAGCAAGCTTCGACCACATCTTTCTTCGCTTGAATACTTTAAGAAACAAGAGGGAGCAAAATCCTCCGATGAGCAATCCAATCACTCCATACAAACCAGCTGTCCAATTTGGAGAACTTAATCCAACCGACAAAATCATACAGACAGTTCCAATCGTCGCGAGGGTGCCATCATTAAGAAATTTTCCATCAATAATAATCAAAAGGAGCCCAATCAGATAAATCACCATCATGATGATAAACGCTCCAGGCGCAAGGAAAGACAGAAAATATATAGTTATGAAGCCCAATCCGACCAGCCCGAAAAATCCTCTCATATTGACCAGCAGTTCACCAAATAAAAATAAAGTACCTAAACCGGTAAGGACGAAACTCATCCAATCCGCTGAAAAAATGTCCATTTGCATCACCCTTCTCCCTTTGTATCATTTACGATGTTTAAATAATTTTAGTTTCAAAAAAAGGGATTTATTTTATTTGTAGAATGTATATATAAACCATTAGAAAGCGGTGTTAGCATGGGATTCCTCAAAAAAACAATTGTCACTTTGTTCTTACTATTGTTTGTGGTCAGTATCTTCAAAGATTTAACGGTCGGTACTCTTTCCGGAAGCAAGGAAGCAGAAGAAATACAGGGCACTGCTGAAGAGAAGCCCCAGCCTGCAAAAAAGGCAGACCAGCAAGCCTATCAAGTCATAGAAGTGGAAGTGCGCCCCGGAGATACCGTACTCAGTATAATAGAAGAAATAAATCGCTCAGAGGCTGTACTGACAATCGATAGCCTCATAACAGACTTTCAAACGTTGAATCCAGACACATCCCCACAGCAAATACAACCCGGAAAAAAATATTTATTCCCCTTATATGTATACGAAGAATGAATATGATTTGTATTCACATGCTTGGTACACCCATGTAAAAAATGGAAATATCACCTATAATCTTGCTTTTATTTTAATTAAAGATGACGAGACAACATGAAGTTTAACATAAGCGTGAAAAAGGAAAAGTCTCCATGTTGCCCGTAGATAGCGGGTTCTTTCCCACAACATCCTATTACCGAATGAAAGAAAAAGCGAAAAAAGGGACTTTCCAATACGGATGCAATCTTGCCGTTAACAGTATTTTTAAGGTTTGTCACTTCTCAATTTGTCTTTTTCCCCTTATAATAAGCAATGGTACCTAAATTACCATTCTTGTTCGCGATTAAATAAAGGAGCGATTTATTTATGGCACTAACCCACAGAAAAAATACACGGCCTGTTAAAGTAGGCAATGTCATGGTCGGGGGTAAAAACGAAGTTGTCATTCAATCGATGACAACAACCAAAACACACGATGTAGAAGCAACTGTTAATCAAATAAACCGCCTGGAAGAAGCCGGATGTCAAGTTGTACGTGTCGCTTGTCCAGACGACCGAGCTGCCGATGCAATTCCGGAAATCAAGAAAAGAATCAATATCCCTTTGGTAGTCGATATTCACTTTAATTATAAATTAGCTTTGAAAGCAATTGAAGGCGGAGCCGATAAAATCCGGATCAATCCTGGTAATATCGGCAAACGGGATAAAGTAGAAGCAGTGGTGAACGCCGCTAAAGCAAAAGGAATTCCGATTCGAATCGGTGTAAACGCCGGGTCACTTGAACGGCATATCATCGAAAAATACGGATATCCGACTGCTGATGGAATGGTGGAAAGCGCACTGCATCATATAAAAATTCTTGAGGACCTTGATTTCCACGACATTATCGTTTCGATGAAAGCCTCGGATGTCCCTTTGGCAATTGAAGCTTACGAAAAAGCGGCTGAAGCAATTGATTATCCACTTCATCTTGGCATCACAGAGTCCGGAACCTTGTTTGCAGGTACCGTAAAAAGTGCTGCCGGACTGGGCGCCATCTTAAGTAAAGGTATTGGCAATACAATGAGAATTTCTTTGAGCGCCGACCCTGTTGAGGAAGTGAAAGTTGCAAGAGAGCTGTTAAAATCCTTTGGACTGTCTTCCAATGCAGCAACGCTCATTTCCTGTCCGACATGCGGAAGAATCGAAATCGATTTGATCTCGATCGCCAATGAAGTAGAAGATTACATTTCTACAATCAAAGCACCGATCAAAGTGGCCGTTCTCGGTTGCGCAGTAAATGGACCAGGTGAGGCACGGGAAGCAGATATCGGTATTGCTGGTGCCCGTGGTGAAGGTCTGTTGTTCCGCCACGGTGAAATCATCCGCAAAGTACCGGAAGAAACAATGGTTGAGGAATTAAAAATTGAGGTCGACCGGATTGCAGAAGAGTATTTCAAGAAACAAAAGGAAGAAGAAAACAAACAAAAAGCATGAAAATGAAAAAGAGCTGGCTCCGAAAGGAACCAGCTCTTTTTCTATACAAAGGGGGCTAAAAACAACCTTAAGATGATGGAAACAGCACCAGCAATAATCGCTGTGTTCCCTAATGTGTCTGCACCCCGATTTCTGGAAATAAAACCGAAAATAATCGCAGCGGCTCCGAGAATCACCGGCATCATGAAGAAAGATAATACACCAAGAATGACAGCCACCCAGCCAAACCCTGTTTGGACATCCCCATCCATTTTTGTTTCCTTTTCCTCTGTGTGGACAGGTTTGTTGAAATCAGTGGCAGTCAATTCCTGGGCCGTTTCTTCATCCCGCTTATAAGGCTCATCGAGAATATACTGTTCATGCGGATCACGCGGAGGCACAGATCCTCCCTGCTGTTGGGTGATGATCGGGTCGTTTGTGTCATCCCCAAATTTAGGCGCGTCTTCGATTTCTTCGTTCTGTTGCTTATTGTTCGATGTTTCGTCCATTGGCAACATCCTCGCTTTCTTATCGGGGTGCCTTCGTAGTTTATGAAGGAACCCTACGCATGTTACGAGGTAAATTTAGGATGTTAGACAAAGAGCAATCCGCAACCGATACCGAAACATACATCTACAAGTGCTTTACTCGGATGATGAAACATGATAATGAAAAGGCAGAAAAAAGCTGTAAGCAGAACAAACCATCCCATTGGATGGTTTGTTCTGCTCTAGTTTGCAGTTGCTACCGTTTTATTCGCTTTGGCATTAGACAATATTTCCATTGCATACCAGCTTTTTGCATCGCCATTTTTACGGACAAACTTTTCCATGCCGCTCATTCCCCTATGATAAGCGGTCAATGCTTCCTCCCAATTACCATATTCATTATGCAGATAATCAAGATAAACAATTGACAATTGCATGGAATAATACGGGTCATACAACAATTCTTCTTTGTATGGCAAACCAGCCATATCAGCTACCCATGGGGCGGTATTTTTCATAAATTGGCCCATTCCATATGCCTTACCGTATTTGGTTTCCGGTCCGACTAAATCTGCCTCAAATGTCCCGCCCGTCTCAACTTTCAAAAGTTCATAAACAATTTTCGGATCAAGGTCGAATTTTTGCGCCTCTTTTACCAAATAAAGCGCCCAGGATTTTTTGAATCTCCCTTCACTCTCTTTCACAAACGAGTCCGCTATCCGTTCGATTTTCGGCCAAGTCAAGTACCCGTTTTTTTCTGATGATTCCGTTTGTCTGGACTGCAGATATTCTTTCTCTGAACGAAGTTGCTCATTCTCCTGTTTAAGCTCTGCAATCTCTGCTTTTATCTCTTCTTTTTCCTGAGAAATGGCGTCGATTTTCTGGCTGCCTTTCGCATATCCATCAAAAATAAATAATAATAGTGCACAAATAAATAAAAAGCTCAAGGACTTAAAACCAGTGTAATTCCAATATTTCACACAAACTCACTCCTTACTGCAACTTGCATTTTCAAAACCACAAGCACCAATACTAGCTGTTACTGGTCGGAAATGCAATGGATTTACCTACCAACCCCTGTTGTCACCAATACGGCTTCTTCCACATAAGTTGTAACAGAAAACATTCTGTTACGCTTGTTTGCTGACGCCCTGTCGATGGCAAACAAAGAAGAAGAAAGGGTTTTTAAATGAACAACATGGTAAAGAAGATGGTTCTCAATAAATTGAAACAAGTAAGTACAGAAGATTTGCTTCATTATAGTAAGCAATATGATATTCCTGTCACTAAAAAACAGGCAGAACAAATCACTGCCTATTTAAAAAAAGCAGACTTTGATCCTTTTAGCGAAAAAGAGCAGATGACTTTTTTTAAAAAGCTGGCCAAAATAACAAACGTTGAAACAGCCCGAAAAGCCAATAAACTGTTTAAGCAACTGACAAAGGAGTACGGGGTAGACTCCTGGTTTTATTAAATTCCCTCTTTTTATTAAAACTAAACCCCACTCGTTATTGTTACAATCGAGCTTGTTAAACGGATAAGGAATTCTTGATCATATGTAAGGCGAACCAACAAATAAAACTGCCAGTCACAAGAGTGTCTGGCAGTTCTTTCAGCTTTATTGTGCTACTATTTGCTCTTTCAGATCTGTAACAAATGCATTTCCTTTAAGCATCTCAATTTCAAACCTATATGGAGGCTTCTTATTCTTTTTATCCTCGCCTACATATGGAGTTTCTAATATTTTCGGCAGGTCTTCCAGCTGTGGATGATGGACAATATAGCGTAATGCATCGAAGCCAATATGACCGAAACCAATATTTTCATGGCGGTCTTTTCCTGCACCGCGTACGTTTTTACTATCGTTAACATGTAAAACTTTTAAACGGTCAAGCCCGATTATCCGGTCAAATTCATCCAAAACGCCATCAAAATCATTGATCACGTCATATCCTGCATCATGGGTATGACAAGTATCAAAACAGATGGACAGCTTGTCATCATGTTTGACACCATCTATGATTTTTGCCAGCTCATCAAAGTTTCTGCCGACCTCCGAGCCTTTTCCTGCCATTGTCTCCAAAGCAATCTGCACTTGCTGATCTTTATGAAGTACCTCATTCAATCCTTCAATAATTTTCTCTATCCCTTTTTCAGCACCGGCTCCGACATGAGCCCCTGGGTGCAAGACGATTTGCTTTGCTCCTATCGCTTCGGTTCGCTCAATCTCGTTCCTCAAAAAATTGACACCGAGCTCAAACGTCTCTTTTTTCGTCGTATTACCGATATTGATGATATACGGCGCATGCACAACTATATCAACGATGCCGTTTTCTGCCATATGCCTGCGACCATTTTCAATATTCAACTCTTCAATAGGACGGCGCCGCGTATTTTGTGGAGCGCCTGTATATATCATAAATGCATTTGCCCCGTAAGAGACTGCTTCTTCACTCGATCCCAGCAGCATTTTTTTGCCGCTCATCGATACGTGTGACCCAATTTTCAACAATTCCTCCACCTCTTTTTTCTTTTCTGTAATCATTATAACATAATAATCATTATTTTTTATACTTGTTGCGATTTAGTTTTTTCTTCACTTGTTCTTTCTGTTGTTTCATTTTCTTTTTGTAACCCGGCTTCACTTTTTTCGGTTTGCGTACCTTTCTCCAGGCTTCTTTTTCGGTATCCGTCTCAGCTTTCTTCCTTGTGCTTCGTTCATTCCAGGCCTTAACTTCTTTCCATTCTCCGTTCTTCACATCATAGCTGGTGAACGTCAGACCCTTTTTCTCCAGTTTTTCAATAAGCTGAATATCCTTATCGGTGTACAGGTTGATCGCCGTACCTTCCATTCCTGCACGGGCTGTTCTTCCTACACGGTGGATATAAAATTCTTCCTCCTTTGGAAGCTGGGCATTAATGACATGGCTGACACCCTTGATGTCAATTCCCCTTGCAGCTAGATCAGTAGCAACGATATATTGATAACGGAGGTTCTGAATTTCTTTTAACACCCTTTTTCTTTCTCTTGGAGAAAGCCCCCCATGGACCAGTCCTACTTCCAAACCTCTTTCAGTCAGCTCTTCTGCCAGCTGATTCGCTTGTTCCTTACCGTTGGTGAAAATAATCGCCAAATAAGGCTGGATAGCGGATGAAACACGATATACCATTTCCGAAACAGAGCGATGGCGTAAGGGTACTAGCCGATGTTCCATCGTTTCCGGCGAAAGCTTTTGCTCGTCCGCCGTTAAATGCGAAGGGTTCTCTAAGTATTTTTTTAAGAACGGCTGCAGTCTTTCTGGAATAGTCGCTGAAAAAACCAGGAGCTGAATATCCGGATTTGTCTTTACAAGTGTCTGATCAACCTCCTCAATAAAACCGAGGTCCAGCATTAAATCCGCCTCGTCGACAACAAAAGCCTTGGTCTTGTATAAATCAAGTGCACCCTCTTCAACAAGGTCCAGAATTCTTCCCGGAGTCCCCACCACAATATGGGGCTGATCTTTCAGCTTTTCTATCGATCTTTTTTTATCCGTTCCACCGATCAACAGCTTCGCGTTCCAGCGGTGATCCTTATTCGCATAATGAATGATTTTCCTTACTTCATCATAAATTTGGATGGCAAGCTCTCTTGTCGGTGCCGTAATCACGAAATGAACTTGCTTTTTGGTTTCGTCTATTTCATTGAATAAGGGCAGCAAATAAGCATGGGTTTTCCCTGAGCCGGTATGGGATTGTCCAATCACGCTCTCCCCTCTCAATACAGCGGGTATGACCTTTTCCTGTATTGGTGTCGGTTTATGGAAATCAAGCCGTTCGATGACGTCATTTATAAGGGGATGTAAAGAATATTGTCTGAATTGATGGTTTTTCATTAAAAAACTCCTTTAAATTGACTTTTGCTACTTTCCTATTATAGTGGAGAAAGAAGGATTTTGCACGGTAATCCTTTAGGAAGGATTATGTCGTCTCACGCAGGGAAGTCCAAAATCATCTGTTGGTAAAAGATACAGCTGTGAATATTTTTGTCATATTGTAGTTTTGCCTTTATAATGAAACTGATGCCCTGAAAACAAAAGTAATGAAGATATACATTAGAGGGGGAACCGAAATCATGGAAGTAATCAAAATAGCCCCGCGTGGTTATTGTTATGGCGTAGTCGACGCAATGGTCATAGCTCAGAATGCGGTAAAGGATCCGAATCTGCCTAGACCGATTTATATATTGGGAATGATCGTACACAATTCTCATGTCACCAAAGCGTTTGAAAGTGAAGGAGTCATTACGCTAGATGGTAAAAACAGAGAAGAACTTCTGGAAGAAATCAATGAAGGTACAGTTGTTTTCACTGCTCACGGTGTCTCGCCGGAAGTGAAAAAAAGAGCGGAAGCGAAAGGATTGACCGTGCTTGATGCCACTTGTCCTGATGTGACCCGCACCCATGACCTGATACGCGAAAAAGTAAAAGAAGCGTACGAAGTTGTCTATATCGGTAAAAAAGGTCATCCAGAACCGGAAGGAGCTATGGGTGTTGCTCCAGGTAAAGTTCATTTGGTACAGACCGAAGAGGATGTTGAAAAGCTTGAGCTGAACAACGAAAAACTTATTGTTACCAATCAGACAACAATGAGTCAATGGGATGTATATGATGTCATGCAAAAAGTAAAAGAAAAATTCCCGCAGACCGAAATGGTACAGGAAATTTGCATGGCCACACAGGTCCGCCAGGAAGCAGTAGCAGAACAGGCAAAAGAAGCGGATTTGACGCTGGTTGTCGGGGACCCACGCAGTAACAACTCCAACCGTCTTGCTCAAGTGTCGGAAGAAATAGCGGGGACTACTGCATACAGAATCGCGGATGTATCAGAAATCAAGCTTGAATGGCTGAAAGGGGTAAGCAAGGTTGCCGTTACGGCTGGCGCTTCCACCCCTACCCCAATTACCAAAGAAGTCATCCGCTTCATCGAAAACTATGATGCAGAAAAGGAAGAAGAATGGGATCTTCAATCCAAAGTGGAACAACACAAAATTCTTCCAAAAGTGAAAGCGAAGAAAAAAGCATAAACTATTTGCCCTTAAGAAAATCCGCGAAGAATTGCAACTTCGCGGATTTTTTGTGCTTATTAGCCGTTACGTCACTCCAACAGTTATTCAACCTTCTATATATAAAGGGTACGAGGACTGCTCTACATAAAATGAAATGGTTCTGTATGGACACTTGATGTTATCACTTGTAACGTATGGGAATCACCCAACTTCTGCTGCAAATAGTTTTGAACAGCCTCTTTCATGAACTTTTCCACATGGTGGCCAGGATCAATGAGCTTCAATCCCATCTGCCAGGCATCCTGCGCTTCATGGAAGCTAAGATCTCCGGTAATATAGACATCCGCACCCTTATGGTATGCCTCCTTGATAAAGTCTTCCCCGCTTCCCCCTAAAATGGCAACTCGCTTTACTTTTTCTTCCAAATCCCCTACCACTCTAAGTGCAGGTATCTGATATCGCTCTTTCACACGTTCACCCAGATCACGAAGCGTCATATTCTCTGGTAAATCGCCGATACGGCCAGCGCCGACTATCTTTCCTTGATTTTTCACTGGATAGAGATCGTATGCCGGCTCCTCATATGGATGAGCCCTTTTGATTGCTTCAATAACACCTGCCAATTTGCTTTCCGGAAGGATAGTCTCCAGTCTCTCTTCGTCTACCCGGCTAAGTTCACCTTGTGAACCAATAAATGGATCTGTTCCATCAAGTGGTTTAAAGGTACCCTCTCCTTTAACCCGGAAACTGCAATGACTGTAATTACCAATATGACCTGCTCCCAAGTTTCCGATTGCTTTCCTAACCTTATCGGTATATGCTTCAGGTACATATACCGCTAGTTTAATTAGCTGATCCTGTTTCGATGGCACAAGCACAGTTGTCTTCTCTATGTCCAGTAGGGCAGCAAGAACATCACTGACCCCTCCTTCTGTTATGTCCAAGTTAGTATGGGCCGCATAGACACTGATTTCATGTTTCATCAGCTTGGCAATAGTCCGCCCTTTCGCAGTTGTAGTATCCAACTGTTTTAAAGATTTGAACAATATGGGATGATGAGCGATAATCAAGTCGACACCTGCTTCAGCTGCTTCATCGGCTACAGACTCAAGAACGTCAAGCGTAATCATTACTTTTTTTACGGGTTTGTCCAGCGTCCCTAATTGCAATCCAACATTATCCCAATTGTAGGCAAGTTCTTTAGGTGCCCACGCTTCAAGGACTTCGATGATTTGCCTTCCTGTAAAATACTTTTCAGTCATGTTAAACCCTCCTGAATAAGTTCTATTTCATGACGGAACTTTTCCATTTTTGCCAAATCCGGAGAAGCAGCCTGTTTCATCTGTTTAATTACGCGCTCTCGTTTAGCTATTTCTGCTTTCCACTTTGTTTGAAAAACATCGGACCCTTCTTTCATTAAATAAGGACCAAGCAGCAATTCCTTTTCCGTCATTTTTGCTGTGTGCTTATCCCTAACAGCGGAAAGGACTTCATAAATATGTCCGGCCTCTTCCAGGATTGACTCCCCATTCAATCGGAAACCATTGTTCTGCAGCCAAACCCGAACCGCCCTCGCTTCCACATTAGGCTGTGCGACAATTTGTTCTACTCCTGCCAATTTTTGTTTTCCATCCTCCAATATCCCGGAAATCAAGCTTCCTCCCATACCGGCAATGACCACTTGGTTGACTTCGTTGGCAGAGAGAATAGCAAGACCATTTCCTTTGCGCACCTCTATTCTGTTTGTTAGACCTTCTGCAGTAACTGTTTTTTTGGCGCTTTGGTACGGTCCTTCATTTAATTCCCCTGCTATAGCTGCTGCCTGTTTGTCACGTTTACAAACGTAGACAGGCAGATAAGCATGGTCGGAACCAATATCCGCGAACCAAGCTCCTTTTGGCAAGAAGGAGGCTACGCATTTTAGCCGATCTGACACCAGTCTCTCATTCATTCAAATTAACTCCTTTTAAAATTGAAAATCATTATCGCAAAGAAAACTCGCCATTTGGCGAGCCCATAGGCGGTAATTCTATCACACGATGTTTTCCCCTCCGTAATAACTGTCGGGGGGTCCCCTCCTGTGTAAAAAAGAAAAGCTTTCTGCTGACAGAAAGCTTTTCTTAAAGTATTACTGATGTTCAGATAACCATTGAGCGAGCATTTCTGCTTCACTGTCACCTACCAGACCACCTGGCATCCCGCCATCTGTACCGTTGATAACAATTTCCTGGATTTCGTCTTTAGAATATCTGCTTCCAACTTCTTGAAGATTAGGACCTGCCCCTCCGGACAAATCGCCACCATGACAACTAGCACAGTTGTTTTGGAAGATGGCTTCGGGATCGTCGGCTGCTGCTTCGTCTCCACCGCCTTCTCCGGATTCTTCCTGCTGGCTTCCTTCTTCACCAGCTTGCTGAATGTCTTCATATTGGTTGATACCGACTACAGATAAAACAATCATGGTAAGTATTCCCAACACTGCGATAATTGCAAAAGGGATAACTGGGTTTCTTTTCATGTCTTTGTCCTCCTTATGTAATCCCCAATCTTGTCTCATTACACCAAACTACATATATTTTACTTGAAAATGGGACAAGAGAAAAGGGAAATGGCAAGAAATTTTTATATAAACACATAGTATAATACCATAATCGTACCAATCATTCCTGCTCCAAACAAGTATTTATCTTTCTGCTTCATGCCTATTGCCAGCCAAGTTATCAGCTGAATCGTGACTACTATTGCAACTGCCCCTTGATGTTTTGTCCACCATTCCACCAATTCAACGGTCACGAGCAATAGATTGGCGAGTAAAATCAGCTTAGATACTGGTATCTTCAATACTTGATTAGAAGAAAACAACCGATAACAAGCAAAGGAAATTGCTAGAAAAATAAATGCCAGGAATATTTGCAATCTGTCAGGTAATTCAGTAAAATTAATAACAAGAAATGTTAGCGGTAACATCAAAATATTGGAAAAGAGCAGAAACACCAGCTTCAGGTTCATGTGATATTCTGTTGTCTCCTCTCTCTCTTCCCCTTGGGAATAAAGAGCCAGCAAGAAGTCACAATATTTACCTGGCAACAGCCTGCTCTGCTTCCATTGTTGAATCTCACGAATGATGATTTCTTTTTTCTCAACAGCCATCCTATTCCCCCGTCCCCTGTATCACTATAAGGCAGATGGTTCCTGCTGTTTCAGGACTAATATCGGTAATCATTAGCTTTGTTTTCCGTATGTACCATTTGAAGCAAAATCAAAGTCATTGTACAAACGCACAATGACTAAGTTCAGCTTCAAACAACACCATCTCTCTATTCGAGGAAATCTTTTAGCCGTTTGCTTCGGCTTGGATGGCGCAACTTGCGTAATGCCTTTGCTTCGATCTGTCTAATTCGTTCTCTGGTAACACCAAACACTTTTCCAACTTCTTCAAGTGTCCTGGTTCGCCCGTCATCCAGACCGAAACGAAGCCGCAATACATTTTCTTCCCGATCGGTTAACGTATCGAGTACATCTTCCAGCTGCTCTTTCAACAGCTCATATGCTGCATGATCGGAAGGAGAAGTTGCTTCCTGATCCTCGATAAAGTCACCTAAATGCGAATCGTCCTCTTCTCCGATCGGCGTTTCAAGTGATACTGGTTCTTGTGCTATTTTCAAAATTTCCCGTACTTTGTCCGGTGTCAGTTCCATTTCTTTTGCAATTTCTTCCGGAATCGGTTCTCTGCCAAGATCCTGCAAAAGTTGACGCTGTACACGTATCAGTTTGTTAATGGTTTCGACCATATGCACCGGTATCCGGATTGTCCGGGCCTGGTCAGCTATCGCCCTGGTTATCGCCTGACGAATCCACCAAGTAGCGTAGGTACTGAATTTATACCCTTTACGGTAATCAAATTTTTCTACTGCCTTAATCAACCCCATATTACCTTCCTGGATTAAGTCAAGAAACAGCATTCCTCGTCCGACATAACGCTTCGCAATACTTACAACAAGTCGAAGGTTAGCTTCAGCCAGTCTTCTTTTGGCTTCTTCCTCCCCTTCTTCGATTCGCTTTGCCAGATTGATTTCTTCCGTTGCCGATAGTAAATCAACTCTTCCGATTTCTTTCAAATACATCCTTACCGGGTCATTGATTTTTATGCCCAGCGGCACACTGAGGTCATTTAAATCGAATTCCTCTTCTTTTGAAAGCTGCTGCATACTTGGGTCCTCTTCGGAATCCCCGATTACTTCTACACCCTGTTCATTCAGGTACTCATAAAACTCGTCCATCTGCTCTGATTCCAACTCAAAGTTGGACAGACGTTCTGCTACTTCTTCATATGCTAGCACCCCGCGCTTTTTTCCCAGCTCAAGCAACTGGTCCTTCGCTTGCTCCAGGGTCAGCTCATTTTCATTTTCTTTAGAACGTGATGGCTTGTTATCTGCCATGAGTCCCCCTCCTTCCAGACTTACTTCTATATCAATGAATTGAATTCTTCATTTGCTTTCTAATCTCAAGAATCTGCATAGCTATCTGAGCGGCCTTTACAGGATCATTTTGTTTTTCTGCCAACTTTTGCTCCGCTTTCAGCGTTTTAATGGTTGCTTCATCACTGTGTTCCACCCGGATGAGGCGGATATAATCATTAATCTCCCTATCGCTGATATCCTGGTGGATCGGCATCATTGCAATTTGGACAACTGAACTTTGGATAGACGGGTCTGGAAGTCTTTCCAAAAACTGACTGACATCCGCACCGTTTCCTTCTTCATAATAAGCATATAAATACGTAACAATTACTTGGTGCTGCTCCACATTAAATGATCCGCCGAGTTCATCTTTTACTTTTTCGGCAATCGATGGATTGTTGAGCATATAAGCAATCAATTGCTTCTCGGCATTATGATAAGCCGGCAGCAATTTCTTTTGACTGTATGTGGCTGTCGCCATACTAGTATTGCTCTTTTGCACCATCTTATCCTGCTTGTGCCCTATCTTTTGCCTTCTAGCAGCTATCTCTTGAGATAAAGTATCCATAGATAATTCAAATTCATTTGCTAATTCCTTCAAATAATGCTCTCTTTCCACAGGTCTCTCTATCAAGGCAACTTCATCGAGTACACTTTCAACATATTGTATGCGATCTCCTTCCAAATTTAGATTATAATCTTTTTTCAGGTATCGCATGAGGAAGGACATATACGTATCGCTAACGTCGACTACCTCTTTCCGAAAGCGTTCGGCACCGTTTTGTTGAATGAATTCATCCGGATCCATCCCGTTTGGCATATTGGCTACCTTAACTGTGCAACCTGCTTTTTTCAGAATTTTGGCCGCTTTATAAGATGCCTGTATGCCGGCACTATCCGCATCATAACAAATAACCACTGTGTCCACGTATCGTCGCAGCAGTTTGGCCTGTGCTTCTGTGATGGCAGTTCCCAGAGTAGCTACGCCGTTGGTGACGCCAGCTGTATATGCAGATATTACATCTGCATACCCTTCAAACAACACTGCTTCTTCCCGTTTACGGATGTTGCTCCTTGCTAAATCAAAATTGTATAGCAGTTTTCCTTTATGAAATAGCTCCGATTCCGGGCTGTTTAAATATTTCGGCTCTAGATTATTTATCGACCTGCCTCCAAATCCGACAGTCTTCCCGAGATGGTTGCGTATCGGAAAAATAACCCTGCCCCTGAATCGGTCGGAGACTTCCTGTTGATCATTCATCGCCAAGAGGCCCGCCTTGACCATGGTTTGCGGATGAAACCCTTTCTTCTCGAGAAATTGGACGATGAACTCCTTGGAATTCGGGGAGAAACCCAATTGGAAAGTATCGATCACCTCATCAGTAAATCCCCTGTCGATTAAGTACTGGTAACCAGCCTTACCTTCTTTCGTATGGCGAAGCAAATGGTGATAAAGTTTTGTCAGCCATTCATAAGCATGGAGCACACTCTGGTTTTCCGGGCTCACCTTCTCGCTTTGACCAGCTGGCTGGTAACTATCGGGCAGGGAGTGGCCGCTTTTTTCAGCTAGATGCTTCAGTGCTTCATAAAAACTGAAGCCTTCCATTTCCATCACAAACGTCACAACATTGCCGCCTTTTTGACAGCCAAAGCAATGAAAAATCTGCTTATCCTGTGTTACGGAAAAAGAAGGTGTCTTTTCCCCATGGAAAGGGCATAACCCGAAATAATTACTGCCCTGCTTTTTTAATTGAACATATTCTCCCACGATATCCACGATATCATTGGCTTTTCTAATTTCTTCTATCGTTTCTTCAGGGATTTGACCACTCATTAGAATCACCATGCTCTACGTTTATTCTATAAAGACTAAGAAAACCCTGCAAAATTCGACAATCTTTTTTAAAAATAACTTATTCCTATTTCTATAACACATAACCCTTGCTCTAAGGGATAAGAGGTCGTCACAGCCGCCTCACTTTAATGTAACCTTTGCTGGGAAGGGTCAAACCAATACCTGCTCTATTCTGACTACGAATTAGAAAAAAATATTAGAAAGAAAAGATCCAAAAAGAAAACAGCTAGTTTTCTATTCTACACGAAAACGAAGAATCCTTCCTTTTTCCTATGTTTTTATTTTTCAGAATTTAGCATTCCCGAATAAAAATCTGTCCAAATAGGCTAGGACATTATAGAAACATTTTTTCACAAAAAATAATTATAATACAGAAAAATAGAAAATGCTAATATTTTTTCTTATCGGCTACTTTCACACGAAAGAACGTCTTTGAACAACAAAGGCAATCGATGACACCACTTTATAGTCCTTTCTATCCAAGTCCTTCTTTATTAGATGGACAGGTAAGGACTTTTTTATTACGATTCCAGCCATTTTAAAAGGGAATGATATTTGTCACTGTTCAAATGCATAGGGAAACCCCTGCTTACTAGCATCGGGCAAGGGTTTCATGTATATCATGCTTGGTTATTAAGATTTTCCATTTAAAAGCAATTGCTTTCTTATATTCAGAATGACATTGGCTGTTTCTTCCACTGCTTTATTCGAAACATTGATTACATGGCACCCGATTCTTTCTACCACTTTTTCAAAATGCTCCAATTCATGTAAAATCCGTTCCCTGTTCGCGTAGCTTGCCTGGTCCCCAAGGCCCAACGCCTTTAATCGTTCTTTTCGAATATCATTTAACTTTTCCGGACTAATCTTCAAGCCTATGCAACGATTTGGATCCACCTGAAATAGTTCCTCCGGCGGATTCACCTCTGGTACTATAGGGACATTGGCAACTTTCAAGCGTTTATGGGCAAGGTACTGGGAAAGCGGCGTTTTGGAGGTCCGCGAAACCCCTATCAATACGATATCTGCCTTTGAAATCCCTCTCGGGTCCCTTCCATCATCGTAGCGCACAGCGAATTCAATTGCTTCTACCCGTTTAAAATAATCTTCATCTAATTTATGAACGAGTCCCGGCTCCAATCGTGGCTTTCTTTCATAGACTTTTTCCATGGCATCCATCAGTGGACCCATAATATCAATGCATTCCATATTTCTTGCCTTTGCTTCCTTCAGAATATATTCTCTGAATGTTGGATTAACCAATGTGAAAGCGATTATCGCCCCTTTTTCCTGGGCCTGATTGAGTGTTTCCTCAAGAAGTACGAGGTTTTCCACATATGGAACCCGGTGAAGGTGATATTCGCCACTGTTATCAAATTGGCTTAATGCAGCTTTGACCACTAGTTCTGCTGTCTCTCCTACTGAATCTGAAACAATATAAACAAAGGGTTTTGCCATCTTCTAACCTCCCTGCAGTGTGCCATTTCCAGTAAATTCGACTAACGCTTTTGTCATATTTGTTTTTGTAATCCGGCCGACAACCTGCAACCCCGCATCTGTATCTTCCACCACAGGCAGCCCGTCAATTTGTTTGCCAATCAGTTGTTTCGCTGCATCGATGAGATAATCCTCTTTTCTGCAAATCGTGACATTAGGCATCCTTGTCATGATAATATGTACCGGCAGACTGGCTAAGTCCTGGTTGCCGAGACTTGCACGCAGCAAATCCTTACGTGAAACCACCCCTGTCAAAATGGACAATTCATCCACCACAAACAAAGTACCGACATCCTCCAGAAACATTTTGCTGATTGCATCATATACCGAATCGTTTTCATTGATGACAATGGGAATGGATTGGAAATCCTTGACTCGCACTTTTTTCAATTTATCAGCAAGCAATTCAAACCCGGTTTTTCCGGTGAAGAAATAGCCCACTCTCGGACGGGCATCCAGGAAGCCGGACATGGTGAGGACGGATAAATCTGGTCGAAGCGTAGCCCTTGTCAGTTGGAGTTTCTCCGCAATATTCTCTCCTGTTATCGGACCATGCTTTTTCACAATCTCAATAATCTGCTGTTGTCGATTGGAAAGTTCCATCCTTTCACCACCTTCTCGGCATATACCATGTATTTTCTCAGTATAGACAGGCTTGCCATTTATAAACCGGAATCTGTCAGAACTGTTGTTTCCATTGTACTTTTGATAAGTCAGCGTATCGATAAACCATGGATGCTATTTTGTTTAACAAGGCAAGCCGGTTATTTTTAAGTGACTCATCTTCCGCCATGACCATCGTATGATCGAAAAATTCGTGAATTTGTCCTGCTAGTTCCCCTAGAATTTGCAACGCTAGTTCCGCCTTTTGCTGCTCCATGGCGCGCTGATAGTCCGGTAGTGACTTATTCACTTCAGCATAAAGCGCTGTTTCTGTATCATTTTCAAATAATTCCTGCCGAACTTCTCCAGCCCCTGCTTTGGCAGCCAAATTCATGACGCGTCCCAGCGCCTCCTGTACAGGTTTGAAGGTTTCATCCTGCCTTTTTTCTGCCAAGACCACCGCTTTTTCGAAGGTGAATTGATAAACTCCGATCCCTGCGTGAAGTACTGCTTCGATGACATCCTGATCGATTCCTGCCTCTTTCATAAGATAAGATGCACGGTGACCAAAAAATTCAGATACATCTTGCATTACTTCTTGCTTGCTCCGGGTAGGAATACCAGTAACTTCAAATTGTTGATAAGCTTCTTCCAACAATTGTTCCAATTCCACCTGCCATTTTTGATCTTTCAAAATCTGCAAAACCCCTATAGCCTGTCTTCTCAGTCCATACGGATCCTGGGAACCGCTAGGAATGATGCCGACTGAAATACAGCCAATGATTGTATCCAGTTTATCCGCAACACTTACAAGGGCCCCTTCTGTTGAAGTGGGAAGATTATCCCCCGCATGCCGAGGCATATAATGTTCATTGATGGCTTTAGCCGTTTGCTTGCTTTCGCCAGACAACAAAGCATATTTTTCACCCATGACCCCTTGAAGTTTCGTAAACTCATTGACCATGTTTGTCACCAAGTCAAATTTTGAAATCTCAGCCGCACGAACTGCCTGCTTTCTTACCACAGCATCCACGGCAACCAATTGACTGATTTGGTCTGTCAATTGCGTCACTCGACTCACTTTATCAGAGATGGTTCCCAGCTTCTCTTGAAATACCATTTTATCCAGCTTTTTCACATTATCTTCAATCGATTGTTTCTTGTCTTCTTCATAAAAGAACCGGGCATCCGAAAGTCTTGCTCGTAAGACCTTTTCATTACCACGGGCAACCGTGTCGATATGATTGCTATCGCCATTCCTTACAGCTACGAAGTTCGGGAGTAGATTGCCCTCTGCGTCCCGGACAGGAAAATAACGCTGATGTTCTTTCATGGATGTAATCAAAGCCTCTTCCGGAACCTCGAGGAACTCTTCATCAAAAGAACCGGAAAAAACAGTAGGATATTCGACTAAGTGTTTCACTTCATCTACTAAATCGTCATCTACAGACACCTTCCAGCCTTTCTCCTCTTGTAATTGTGCAATTTCTTCACGTATTTTCTGTTCCCGTTCGGCAGGGTCTACCATTACATACTGCTCTTTCAGTTTACTAGGGTATTCATCTGCAGTTGATAACGCAACCGATTCACCAAGAAAACGGTGTCCATCCGTTTTGTTCGAAGCGGTCACCCCTGCGATTTCTAACGACACGATTTGGCTTCCGAACAAGGCAGTAATCCAGCGAATCGGCCGTACATAACGAAGGTTCAAATCACTCCAGCGCATGCTTTTCGGAAAGTTGATTTTTAACACTACCTCTTTGAATCCCTGGAGCAAATCAATCGTCTTTCTGCCTTCGATAAACTTCCTGACAAAAATATACTCCGTCCCATTTACTTCTTTGGTGTAAATATCTTTAACTGTCTTTCCTTGTCCTCTGGAGAATCCAATCGCAGCCTTCGTCCACTCTCCATTTTCATCGATCGCGATGCTTTTTGCCGGTCCTTTGGCCTCTTCTTCTATATCCGGCTGTTTATCAGCGGCATCTTTGATCAACACAGCGAGACGTCTAGGTGTCGAATACACCACGATTCCTTGATGGGGTACTCTTAATTCATCAAGCCAGGCCGTTGTTTTTTCTTTCAATTGTGTTTGCGCATCATCTAGGAAACGGGCCGGCATTTCTTCCAGTCCTACTTCGAATAAGATATTAGTCGTTGTCATTGTTTGCCGCCTCCTTTAACATTGGGAAACCTAAGCGTTCCCGCTCTTCGACATATATTTTGGCTATTTCCCGAGCCAAGTTCCGGACTCTTGAAATATATCCAGTTCTTTCTGTTACGGAAATAACTCCCTTGGCATCTAGAAGATTAAAGGTGTGGGAGCATTTCAACACATAGTCATAAGCCGGAAATACCAGCCCTTTCTCCATCGTTTGCTTCGCTTCCTTTTCATAGGTAGAGAACAATTCAAATAACATGTCTGTATCAGACTCTTCAAATGTATACTTGGAATGTTCATATTCAGGCTGGAGGAAGATATCGGAAACAGTAACGCCATCCGTCCATTCTAAATCGAACACGTTTTCTTTGTCCTGTATATAAGAGGCAAGCCTTTCTATGCCATATGTCAGCTCCACAGCTACGGGGTTTGCTTCCAATCCGCCGATTTGCTGAAAATACGTAAATTGGGTGATTTCCATCCCATCAAGCCAAACTTCCCATCCTAGTCCGGCAGCACCCAAAGTAGGGTTTTCCCAGTTATCCTCGACAAAACGGATATCATGCTCCAATGGATCAATTCCCAGCGCACGTAAAGAATCTAAATATAGTTCCTGAATATTATCTGGAGATGGTTTCATAATTACCTGAAATTGGTGGTGCTGATAAAGCCTATTCGGATTCTGACCGTATCTGCCGTCTGCAGGCCGGCGTGACGGCTCCACATATGCCACATTCCAAGGCTCAGGGCCAAGACTACGCAGCAATGTCATCGGCGACATGGTTCCTGCCCCTTTTTCTACATCGTACGCTTGCATTAAAATGCAGTTTTGATCAGACCAGTGCTTTTGCAAAGTTAAGATCATTTGCTGAATATTCATTTTCTCATTCCTCCGATTAACTTATTGAAACACCAAGCGGGTATTCTGCTGTTTTACGACAAAAAACCGTCCCTATGCCTGTTAAAGACATAGGGACGGGATATCCGCGGTTCCACCCTACTTGCTTTTCCGGTAACAGAAAAGCCACTTTCGATAAATTGCTCCAGCATGCCTTCCCTGGTTTTTTCTACTCCAGCTCTCACTATCCTGGATTCGCTTTTAGAAAAATGGTCCAAGTACTACTTACTATCAACACAATATGTAAGTTTTTATTTAACCTTACTGAATTTTATTCTTTTTGTCAATTGAAGTGTTATTTCAACAAGTCCAGCTGGTTTAAAAACTTCTTTGACTTGATATGGTAACCACCATACCGCTCATAATATTCTTCCATCATTTTTTTCAGCAGCTGCTTGTTTTCCGGCTTAATGGATATGTTTCCGATCCGTTCCATGGCAATCGACGCAAACATCGAAAAAATCCTTGAAAGGTTTTCGGAAAGAGATATCGCATACTCATCAATATGGCGGCAGCGTGGACAAAGATAACCACCCTCTGCAGCCGAAAAAGCATACGGCCCCTTTGGATTTCCGCAATTAACACACTGTTGCAGCTCAGGAGCGAAACCAGCGCGTTGATAAATTTTCAATTCATAAATAATGGTCAGAATTTCTGTGTCCTTCCCTTCCGCTACCCAGGTTAGAGTTTGGTGCAGTTGTTGAAACAAAAAAGGATCATAATGGTTCGGTTCCACCAATTTATCAGTGAGTTCGGCAAGGTAAGTAGCATAGGCCGTTTTAATAATATCTTCCCTGATCGGACGAAAGGAAGTAAGCACCTCGCCTTGTTGAAGGGTCCCCAAATTTCTTCCGGTCTGTATTAAAAATTGTCCATGGATAAACGGCTGGGTAATAGCGGCCATCCGGCTTTTCGGTTTTTTGGCTCCTCTGGCAACAACACCGATTTTTCCGTGTGATGGCGTTAAAATAGTCACAATTTTATGTGTTTCCCCATAATCCTGCGTCCGCAGAATGATGCCCTCTGTTTTTTCAAACAAATTGATTCACCAATCCCTTTCAACGTAAAGACGCAATCAAGAAGGCGCCGCCCGTTCCAATCAGCGGCGCAACTATCGCTTATAAATTTCTATCGAGTTCTTGCATTTGCTCTTTATAATTCAAGTTAGCTGACGATTCTTCATCGTAGTAAGATTCCATTTCTTTCATCAGTAAATAGGTTTCAATGTTTCCTGTTTGACTGAATATTTTCCAGGGAAAGTCGAGCACAAGAAACCCCACCTTTCTATGAACTGTTTAGTAATGAGAAATCTTATAGGAAGTTCAAAATATCCGGTAAAAATGGCTCTGCGCATTTCTTTGTTCGTTTCGCTTTTCGGTTCCTCATGTATGTTCTTATACATTCCGGACCTCAAACCTTCACTGCCTCGAACTACTTGGCCCTTTTTATCCTCTTTTCGAACTTTTATTGATTGGAAGTTCAAAATATCCGGTAAAAATGGTTCTGCGCATTTCTTTGTTCGTTTCGCTTTTCGGTTCCTCATGTATGTTCTTATACACTCCGGACCTCAAACCTTCACTGCCTCGAACTACTTGGCCCTTTTTATCCTCTTTTCGAACTTTTATTGATTGGAAGTACAAAATATCCGGTAAAATGGTTCTGCGCATTTCTTTGTTCGTTTCGCTTTTCGGTTCCTCATGTATGTTCTTATACACTCCGGGCCTTCATTCACCTGCACAATGGATTTAACTTTGAGCTGGCACGAGGTTCATTTTTTCCGGTTTATCGTACAGTTATAGGATGACCCGCTTCCTCTGAATGCATGTGTTTTAATATTTACCATGTATGAACAGAAGAGAGATCTTTCGGCTATTGTACCTGCGCGAGTTCAGTACTCTTCGTTGTTGAATCCGAATTCTGTCAACTGGTTTGGTCGGTTGCGCCAATCTTTTTGTACTTTCACCCATAATTCTAAGTATATCTTTGTTCCGAGCAATGCTTCGATATCCTGTCTGGCACGTTTGCCGATTTCTTTAAGCATGGAACCTTGCTTCCCGATAATAATGCCCTTTTGTGATTTTCTTTCCGTCACGATTGTAGCTTGTATAAAAACACTTCCGCCTTTTTCCCTGACCTCTATATTGTCAATAACGACAGCAATGGAATGGGGAATCTCTTCTCTTGTTAGCTGCAACGCTTTTTCTCTGATCAATTCACTGATAATAAAACGCTCCGGGTGGTCGGTGACTTGATCTTCCGGATAATATTGTGGTCCTTCCGGTAAATGCGATTTTAGGACTTCAAGCAAATGAGCGACATTGTTTCCTTCCAATGCTGAAATCGGGATTATTTCTTCAAATTCATACTTGTCTTTATATTCATCGATAAGCGGTAGCAATTGATCAGGATGAACCTGATCAATTTTGTTGATAATCAAAAACACAGGATTGGAAACATTCTGCAAGCGATCCAGAATAAACTGGTCGCCTCTTCCATACCCCTCTTCTGCATTGATCATAAACATCACTGCATCCACTTCATTAAGTGTATTTTCTGCCACCTTTACCATGAAATCACCAAGCTTATGCTTGGGCTTGTGGATACCAGGCGTGTCGATGAAAATCATTTGTGCATCCTCTTCTGTCAATACCCCTTGGATTTTATTTCGGGTCGTCTGCGGTTTATCACTCATAATAGCAATCTTTTGCCCAATGACTCGGTTCATGAAGGTCGATTTTCCGACGTTCGGTCTGCCGATAATTGATATAAATCCTGACTTGTATGCTGCATCCATGTTGTATCCTCCATCGTTTATTCCTTTTTCATCCTGTGGCTTCTTTTATTTTACTATAAAAAATTACCCCTTTCATGGATTCGACAAAACCTCTCTAAAAAAGTTGTAATACAAAAGCAACATAAAAGAAAACCGAAAAATCTACATAAATTTAAACGCTTAGAACTTAGTTTATACGAACACTTTCTTAATATCATCTTTTGCGATTTTTTAAATTAATTTCCTTATTGGAAACTGCTAGGCTTAAGTGATAGTTCTTTGCATCCTCAATCAGTAAAGTGCTGACCTAAAGCTACGAAAAAATTTGCTCCCATAGTAAAAAGAAAAGCCCGGCCTATTTAACAGGGGCCGGGACTAACAGTACGGCTGTCAAAACAACTGAACAATTCTAGGCAAGAAGATAATTGCTCCTATTATAGCAGCTGCAACGGCCGCTGCAAGAACAGAGCCAGCGGCGATGTCTTTAATAACGCCAGCCTGCGGATGGAACTCTGGTGCCAAATAATCAAGCAGACGTTCAACTGCTGTATTGATCATTTCCATGGCTATAACCAAGCCGATAACGAATACAAGGATGATCCATTCCATCGTTGCGAGTTGAAAAAATACTCCCATTAACAAAACAAACGCGGCAACGACAGCCTGTAATCGCAGATTCCGCTCCTTCCAGGCATATTTCCATCCACGCAAAGCAAACGTAAAACCTACCGTCCGCTTCTTTTTATTTCCTTTCGAGTCCAAATGCATTTAAAATTTCCTCTTGTCGCTGGAACATCTTCTGTTCGTCTTCTTTTTGTATATGATCATAGCCAAGCAGGTGTAAAAATCCATGAAGGGCTAAAAAGCCAAATTCCCGTTGCAGGGAATGCCCATACTCCTCTGCCTGTTCAGCAGCCCTGTCAACAGATATAACAATGTCACCCAGAACCAGTGGAATATCTTCCCCGATTACTTTCAGTTCCCCTTCCCCTTCTTCCTGTAGAGCAAATGAAATCACATCCGTCGGTTTGTCCTGCTGCCGGTAATTACGATTGATAATCTGAATCTCTTCGTTGTCAACGAAATTCACGGAAACCTCGGATTCCTCTGTGATCCCTTCCTTTTCGGCAGCAAAAGATAGCAGGCGCTGTATCAGGTCGACAGTATCTTCTTCTACTTTATTTGTTTCATCATGAAAATCAATATGCATTAATTTGCCTCCTTCACTTCTTGGTCTGTAGGGTACTGGATCCGCGAATGGAAAATACCATTTAGCGTTTCACAGATTGCTCTGCGGATTTTCTCCAACTCCTTGAATGTTAATGGCGCGTCATTCAACTGTCCATCCATCAGCTTATGATGAATGATCGAAGTCACAATCTCTTCAATTTTTTCATTTGTCGGTTCCTTCAATGAGCGGACAGCCGCCTCTACTGAATCACAAATACAGACAATAGCTGCTTCTTTTGTTTGCGGTAAAGGACCGGGATACCGATAATCTGTCTCCTTCACCTGTTTGTTTTGCTCTTTTGCTTTATAATAAAAATACTGTAAAAGACTTGTTCCATGATGTTGTTCCGCAATATCGACGATTTCTTTAGGCAGTTTATGCTTCCTAAGCAGACGCGCCCCTGAATATGGATGGTGAAGGATGATCTCGGCGCTTTGCTTTGGCTGCAGCATGTCATGAGGATTTTTTATTCCTATTTGATTTTCAATAAAATAATGCGGCTGTTCGGTTTTCCCCAAATCATGATAATACGAACCGACCCTCGCCAGCAGACCATTGGCGCCCGCAGCCTCGCAGGCAGTTTCACTTAGATTTGCCACCATGACACTATGATGGTAAGTCCCCGGTGCTTCAATCAATATCTTCCGTAATAAAGGATGATTCGGATTAGATAAAGTCAGCAGTTTGGTATCAGACAAAATTCCCAATCCTGTTTCAAAAAACGGCAGAAGGCCAATGGTTAAAACAGAAGAAAGAAAGGCAGAAACGATTCCATAGCCGCTAAAGTTCAAAACGTCTGCCATGGCATATTTCTCAAAGGAAAGAAATAAAAATAATAGTACGGTAAGTATGTGTACTAGCGTAATTCCTATCCCTGCTTTCAAAATCGCAATTCGATCCTTCAAACTGGTTAAGAAAATGATGCCGGCTAGTTGAGAGAATAGTATATAGATTCCTGCTTCCATGTTCAGCGAACCCGGTATATCAGCATTGAAAATCAAACTTGCCAGAATGCTGTACAAAATCGACATCGCCAGCGCCAGGCGTTCATCCAGTAATATTTTCAAAAGCATGGCACCCATGGCTGCGGGAACAAGAAAGAATAACTGATTGACTGAATCCGTAAAGACACTCGCCACTTTCATCAAAGAAACCATCAGCACGCTGATTAAAATGATGGAAGCGATCTTTCTTACATCTATTCCCCTTTTTTTGGAATGAATATGCATCTCATAGGTAATCGTCCCTCCGATAAGCAAAATCAGCAAACTCAGACCGATCAGAGGATAAACATTTCGATCTTCGCTTAAAAGGCCGACCAGTTTCAATTGCTCATAAATTTCATTAGTAATTGTCTGACCTTCGGTTACAATGATTTCACCAGCCCTAATCATTACTGGTTCTACATTGTTTGATGCATGCTTTTGTGCTTCCACCGTTTTCTCCGCATCATAAAAAGAATTTTCCACTACGGCAAACTCACTTAATATGTAGAGAACTTCCTTCATTTGTTCATCCAGACTGGAATATTGAAGCTTCTCATTTACTTCATTCACGGCATTTTCGACTGTTTCGGATGTCACACCATCATTCATAACTTCATAAATGGAAGTAGTCAATAACTCTTTAGATAAGGTTCTTTTCTCTGGACTAGCATTAAGTAATTCGATCAGTTCTTCTTGTTCGAACGTTTCGCTCAATTCCGGTGAAATGATTTGCTGCAGATTCTGGGCTTTCTCTTTGACGGAAACTGCAGACGTATCTTCCTCACTGCTGCTTTCTGCACTTTGTTCTTCCTCAAGTTTATCGATTGCTTCAAACAATTCATTGACATATCCTACCCGTTCCTGGGTGATCTCCGTGGAGATTTCATACCGGTCTTCTACAGCTTTGATCGCTTCTCTTCTTTCACGCGCTGTCTCTTTTTTGTCTTCTATCGACAGAGGCGAACGGATGGTTTCTTTCGCTTCGCTGAATCGTTCGATATTATAAGTTTCTGTAGACACATTGGAGAGCGTGATAAAAAAGAAAAACATGCACAAAAGCAAAACGGCCAAACTAATTTTCCACCATTTATTCTGATAAACAGGTAATTGTTTTAACCGGTTCCAGTAATGCTTCATTCCTTCACCTCATTTTTGGAAAAGAGCGGATTATACAGAAATAAGACCCTGGAGAGCGGGTCTTAAATCCTGAAGTTAGTTACTTACTCTTCTTCATATGCATCGATAATTTTCTGTACAAGTGGATGACGGACAACGTCTGACTGTTTCAAGTACATAAAAGCAATCCCTTTAATGGACGATAACCTGGCTTCCACAGCTTTCAAGCCAGATGTTACCCCCATAGGGAGGTCGACTTGCGTAATATCGCCGGTTATAACCATTTTTGAACCAAAACCTAGTCTGGTAAGAAACATCTTCATTTGTGCTGGTGTCGTATTTTGCGCTTCGTCGAGAATGACAAAGGCATCGTCAAGCGTTCTTCCTCTCATATAGGCAAGAGGTGCGATTTCAATCGTGCCTCTTTCTATCAGCCGCAACGTGTGCTCGTTGCCAAGAACATCATGCAATGCATCATACAAGGGCCGCAAATACGGATCAACTTTTTCTTTCAAGTCTCCTGGCAGGAAGCCTAGACTTTCTCCCGCTTCCACAGCAGGTCTTGTCAAGATGATTTTTTTCACGAGTCCTTTTTTTAGAGCTGTTACGGCCATGACCACTGCTAAATACGTTTTTCCTGTCCCAGCAGGACCTATGCCAAATACAAGGTCGTTTGATTTAATTGCATTCACGTAATTTCGCTGTCCGAGCGTTTTAACGCGAATCGATTTTCCTTTGGCGTTTTTGGTGATTTCGTCTTCAAACAACGTTTCAAATTGATCTATTTTACCTTTTTTAGCGAGATCGACTGCATATACAACATCCCGTTCGGTGATCGTCAAGCCTTTCCGCACAATATGGAGTAACGCATGCAAAATGTCGCCGATCAGCTGAATGTCTTCCGGAGTTCCGGAAACACTGACCTGTTCCCCCCGCGTGACAATCGATACATTCAGGTGTTGTTCGATTTGTTTTAGATGTCTATCTTCTGTTCCAAACAAAGTAAGTGCTTCGTTTGGATTTTCCAGTTGTAAATCGATCGTTTTTAAATCTTCAGGCATAATCAATCTCCTTGAGATATTGGTTGAATTTTTGTTATATCTTCCTCAACTTTAAAATAAAGAGTTAACTTAACTTTACCACTCTCGATACGTTCGTGCAAAACTTTTTGAAAATCGATTTTGGCATCCTTTCCCAGTTCACTATGAAGCTGCTTTGAAGCCTGCTTGACAGCTTCCTCTCTGGCCGTTTGCCGGCTCCGTTTCTCGTTAAAAGGGGCTTGCTCATTCCACTGTTCCTCCACGATAGAAATCGGAAGCGTCCAATGAAGAAAATAAAGTGGTTTGCTTGTTATTTCTTTATATACATGTTCGTATTCAACCTTTTTAAATCCCCAAATCGGAATCTTCAATTTCCCTAAATGGATCTGATATTTGGTTTCACTCTCACCTGTTAGGGTTTGATAATTTGCTTTTAAAGGTACTGTCGTTTCCACCTCATACCATGTCTCGGCAATTACCTTTCCTTCTGCGGCTACCAGTTTCTCTTGCTTAGCTTGTTTTTCTTCCCCGTCTTCCTGTTCATCAGCCAGATTCCCGTTCAGATTCCCGGAAACCAATACCTGTCCAGGTTTCACCAAGTCGTTCACCTCTACCACTGGCAGCCCTTTGGCGACAAACATGTCTACGATGACACCTTTTTTTGCCGCAACAAGATTGCGCGGTCCTGGCTTCTCTGGTTCTTCGACTATCGATTTTTCCACAGCTTCCAGCTGATAGGTTGTCCCCTTTTCAGTCACTCCGACCCATAACAATTCTGGAAGGTCATCGAGCAACCGCTGTTGAATGTCACTCGGTGTTTCGATAGTAAACTTAAGTGCTCCTGAACGGATTCCATACTCGTCCAATTTTTCAATGATTTTTGCTTCTATTTCTGGTGGGACATTATCTACCTTGACGTCCCAGACAATATTCGATAAGAACATGACAAGCAGGATGCTCAGGAACAGTCCTGCCATGAACGGCTTTTTCCTTAAAACACGCTGTATCAGAAACGGAAATCCTTTACGCGATACAAAAGACAACTTATAAATCGTTTGTCTGCGAAGTCTTTTTATCGAGGAAATATCGGATAATCTTACATTGCCGATACATTGTGTTGCGTTTATTTTTTTCACATTCCAGACAGTTATTCCTTCCCGGGTACAACGGTCAAAAAACAACTCGGGATGGTGTCCGGTTACTTTAATGGTCACCGATCCGGTGAAAAAGGTATCTTGTGTGTACTTCATTACTGCCTCCTCTGCCACCCATCCTGTCACTCCTCAATAAAAGCCAGCTCCTTGATTTTTCCTTCCAGCAGGATCTCCTCCGGCAGCATCATTTTCAACACAAATTTTTCTCCAGTTATCCGGAGGTGTCCATCTTTCATACGCAAACGGAGTTCTGATTCCGAAAACAGAATGAGTCCTTTATGATTTTCTATATAAGCGTGGATTTGACCGATTGTCGTAATTCTCGGAAGTTCGAGGATAACATCGGAAGGAAGTTCAAGATGCTGTGTCAGCATATTCTCGATGCGCTGTTTCCATTTGTTCACCCAGGATGCCCCCTCTCACATCATATGTATGAACTAAAACAGAGGATAAGAACAGCAAAATAATCCAGATTTTGACCGGCCATATACATGATATGCACTGCCTTGCCATATATGAGAAAAAGCCGGACTATTTAGAAGATACTAACCAGACAGAACCTTAATTGGCAGATGTTTGCGAAGAACAAAAACCCCCTTTGCCTATAGGCAAAGGGGGAAAACTCACTTCGTATGCCGTCTTCTTTGATAAGGACGGAGAGACCTTGGCTGTCCAAGTATTTCAGCCATCACGACACTTTCAGCAATTCCTTTTTTGGATAAATTCCTTCGGATCGAAAGCTTTTGTTTAGCGGCTGTACTTTTTTTGGCGACGGACTGATTTTGGGTTTTCTTTTTCATACCTTGTGGACGTATTTCCTCACGTATTGAATCCAGCTGATAGAAAACGTCTGTTTCAGTAACCGATTTAGCTTCCGCTAGCTTTGCTTTCTTTTCCTCATAGTAGGTTTGTGGACTGGACGGAGCAGAGGCTACAGGGTTCCTTTGCTTCCTGTCCCTATTTCCTTCCACCGTTCTTCTACTAGGATTCTGTGTACTGCTAGGCTGATTCCTGGCAGGGCTCGGACGAGGCCGGGTCTGTTTGCCGCCCTTCTGTTCTTCCTCATCGTTCTTGAACATGCCGAACAGCCAACCGACAACAGCTAGAAGTGGGATGATTATCCCTAATAAATCTTCCATCGATCACCCTCCTCATGATTCCGGCGTGTCATTATTGGTCTTCTTCATTTTCTTCTTGGGAAAGCTTGCCAATCGTATCACGCATGTCTGTATCAGCGTTAATGTTTTTATAATTCATGTAATCCATTACGCCCATGTTGCCTGAACGAAGTGCCTCTGCAAGTGCAAGCGGTACATCTGCTTCTGCCTCGACAACTTTCGCCCGCATTTCCTGCACTCTCGCCAGCATTTCCTGTTCTTGAGCAACCGCCATCGCACGGCGTTCTTCCGCTTTTGCCTGAGCGATATTTTTGTCCGCTTCTGCTTGATCAGTGGAAAGGGTTGCCCCGATATTTTTACCGATATCGATATCAGCGATATCAATGGACAGAATTTCAAAAGCGGTTCCTGCATCCAGTCCTTTGGATAAGACATTGTGTGAGATGGAATCCGGATTTTCTAATACCTTCGTATGACTGTCCGAGCTACCAATCGTACTTACGATTCCTTCACCGACGCGGGCAATTACTGTATCCTCGCCCGCACCACCAACAAGTCGATCAATATTAGCTCGAACGGTAATCCGTGCTTTTGCTTTCACTTCAATTCCATCCATCGCAATACCAGCAATGAACGGCGTTTCAATTACTTTCGGATTAACACTCATTTGAACAGCTTCCAGCACGTCACGGCCAGCCAGATCAATGGCAGCCGCTCGCTCGAAAGTCAATTCTATATTAGCGCGTTGCGCAGCAATCAAAGCGTTGACAACCCGATCGACGTTTCCCCCAGCCAAATAGTGACTTTCCAGCTGGTTCGTGTTGACGCCAAGTCCGGCCTTATGGGCTTTGATCAAAGGATTGATTACCCGTGATGGCACTACCCTTCTCAGTCGCATCCCTACCAATGTAAAGATACTGACGCGGACACCTGCAGCCAATGCACTAATCCAGAGCATGACTGGGATAAAGGTGAATAATACTACGAGAGCAATAATGATGAGACCAACGATGATAATTGGCAACAAATCATAAAAAGTCATTATACTTCCTCCTGTTTGTGTTGATTGTTAATTTGTCTTACCACAATTCTTGATCCTTCAGTTTTGACAACCTTGACCGGTGTGTCTTTCTCGACAAAAGCCCCTTCGGTCACTACATCAAGCCTTTCATCCCCGAAAACAGCAGTTCCCGATGGCCGCAGCATGGTTACTGATCTGCCTTCTAAACCGATTAAGTCCAACCTGCTCACGGAGGATACATAACCTTGCTCCGTGGTAGTGGCATCCTTTAATATAATATTCTTAAAGAACCCTTTTTCCAGACCGATTGTTTTAAATAAAAGGACAGAGACAATAATAGACGATAGCACCGCAATACCAATACTCATGGCCATATGGCCCATATCTGCTGAAGACATGAACAATGCTGCAACTACAGCCCCAGTCCCCAGAATACCGAGAATACCTCCTGGTACAAAGATCTCTGCTATGATCATTATGATCCCTAAAACCAGCAATATAATCGCTTCGTAACCAGCCAGGCCAGCAACTATGTGACCATAGAAAAATAAAATGAGGGATAACAGGCCGACTGAACCTGGGATACCAAATCCCGGAGAATATAGCTCGACAATCAAACCGATGCTTGCAAGAGACAGCAGGATTGGTACCACTACTGGATTAGTCAAAAATCTGGCTATCCCTTCCGCAAGTGTAGGATTGGTTTCAATGATTTCGGCATTATCCAAGTTCAACTCAGCTAATAGTCCTGTACGATGGTTAACAATTGCTTCAGCATAACCCACCTCGACTGCTGTTGTAGGGTCCAGCGTTAAAAATTCACCTTCCGGAGCACCATACTCCGGTAAATCAATGGAAGGGTTTGCCATTGCTTCTGCATATAAAGGGTCCCGGTCCTTGGAAGATGCAGCACTCTTCATAGCTGAAATCCACGCTGACTGCGCCTTTTTGTCAGCGGCTGTTCCGTCCGAATTAATGACACCGCTCGCTCCCATCGTTGCATGAGGCTTCATGTATATATTATCAGTATTCAACGCTATGTATGAACCAGCTGATAAAGCCTCATTGGTAATAAACGCCGTTGTCGGAATATCTAAATCCTGCAGCAACTCAGCAATTTGTCCAGCTGCATCGACTCGGCCGCCTGGTGTATCTATTTCAAAAATGATATGGTCGGCACTATTTTCGGCTGCCTCCTGTGTCGTCCTCTTCAGGAAGGCTTCCAAACCACGTTCCACTTCATTTTCGACAGGTATGACATAAACGAGCTTACCTTCACCACCAGCCGCTTGAACGGGCGACACAGCAACGGTCAAGCCCGCTACCATCGCAACCCATACAATGAAAGTTATGATTAATCTTCTTTCCACCTACTATCCCCCTTTCTATCCATACTACTAATACGGGAAAATTAATGGATTAGTTTCAAAAATCTTGGGATTTTCTCCAGTTTAACATAGATTTACCCTAACCGTTACACTTCATCCATCTATTTAGAAATGCGCAGGCGCCTCGTTCACCCTCGACTAGCTTAAGACAAGACTCGTCGTGGCGTTTTTTTGCCACCAGAGGATTGGCTTAAGACCTCGAGGGGGTAGGCGCCGGAGCTGGACATAGAAATGCGCAGGCGCCTCGTTCACCCCCGACTAGCTTAAGACAAGACTCGTCGTAGTCCCTTTTAACACGCAGGGAATGGACTTAATGCCACGAGGTACATATTTGAACTTTAGGCATGGCCAACTGGTTCTATAATAAAAGAAAAAACGGTTTTCGCCTTTCGCGAAAACCGCTTTCTTCTTTTATGCGCCCACTTGTTTAAATAATTAAGACAAGTGTTTTTGAACGAGGCGATTCACTTGTGAACCATCTGCCTGCCCTTTTACTTTGGGCATGATGGCACTCATTACACTGCCCATATCCTTTTTGGAAGTTGCGCCGACTTCCTGGATCGTTTCTTGAACAATTTGCTCAAGTTCTTCTTCCGTAAGCTGTTTCGGCATATATGCTTGTAAAACTTTTATTTCATCATCAAGTTTTTCTGCAAGATCATCGCGTCCAGCTTCTTTAAATTCTTGGAGGGAATCTTTTCGCTGTTTTAACTCTCTGGATAAAACAGTTAGTTCTTCTTCTTCAGATAATTCATCTTTACCAAGTTTGATGGCTTCATTTTGCAAGGAAGCTTTTACCATGCGGATGACACTCAAGGTTTGTTTATCCTTGTTTTTCATCGCCTGTTTCATATCCTGGTTCAGATGTTCAACTAATGACATATCTCTTCTACACCCTCTTTGTTACTTACGCTTTCTAGCAGCCTCAGATTTTTTCTTGCGGCGCACACTAGGTTTTTCATAAAATTCACGCTTGCGGTATTCAGACAATGTACCACTTTTAGATACACTGCGTTTGAAGCGACGAAGAGCATCTTCAAGAGACTCGTTTTTACGAACGCGAGTTGTGTTTGACATGCTAATTTCCCTCCCTCCGAAGCATACAACAGGTTTCTGGGACATATGTATCGTTCCATATGTCTCCCGACAATTATAATATATTGCTATTTCCGGGTCAACTTATTTCACAAGCTATTACTAATAAATTCTATTTTTTCTTCCATAGCAACTATTCTTCTTTCTTTAAAAAGGCTATTTCGCTACGCTTTACGGAGAAATTATACGCATACTCCTTTGGGGCGAGGAGTGTTCGAAGCTCCCGACAGAATCACCATTGTCTTTGAAAAAGCATTAAAAAGAAACTTTTTGCCAGACATGTTTCGATTACCTGTCCATATAATGTATCGAGGTGAGTGGTTTGGCGGATTTACTTTCTTTGTCTGCGGTATTTTTAATGCTGTTTTTTCTCGGTTTTCAAGTTTTGCGGACAGGCTTGCACCACATAGCCTTCCACAAAGTAGAGCCTTTACTGGCTGGCATGACGAAAAACCATTATTTCGGAATTTTGTCGGGTCTTCTCGCAACTGCAATTTTACAGAGCAGTTCCTTGATCATGGTACTGACGATTAGTTTCGTAAGTGTTGGCTTAATGACTTTCAAGCAATCATTAGGGATTATTCTGGGGGCTAACATTGGAACTACTGCAACGGGTGAATTATTGGCTTTCAGTCAATTTATTCCTGAATGGACGCTTGTTGTGGCTGGTGCCCTCCTCCTATTCACGAATTTGAAGGTATTTTTTGGAGCAGGTACCATTCTGTTTGGCATTGGCTCTGTCTTTGTAGCACTTGATGGATTTGAATCATTAGCCCCGATGATTGTGGAACTGCCACTACTGGCAGACGCTATCAATTTCACCCATTTAAATCCTGAAGCCGGTGTGATTATCGGGATGGTTTTCAGTGGTGCTATCCAATCATCGAGTGCAATGACCGGTATTACCATGAGCTTTTTAAATCAAGGGGTAATCAGCATGGCTGCCTCTATAGCTATCGTCCTGGGCGCAAATATCGGTACTTGCCTTACAGCAGTCCTTGCAGCTTTTAGCACAGGAAAACAAGCTGTGTTGACTGCGATGGCCCATGTTTGGTTCAATCTGTTCAGCGTTCTGATCTTTCTTCCTTTCTTAACCGGATTAACCAATCTTGCCGAAACATTGTCCAGCTATCCTATTAAGCAACTTGCTCATATTGCCGTGTTATTCAATGTAGTCTCTGTACTCCTATTTTTACCTATCATCGGTCCTTTTGAAAAGTTTATCATCCGGTTTCATGGAAAAACGGGCTGATAATAGATCGTACGCTGGAATTCCCAAACATTTTTCTACTGGTTTCTCGACCATGCGGCGTGGGTCTTCGGCAGCTTAAAATGTTACTCATTTTTTATTTCCTTTGTTATAAAAAAACACACTACCTGACATCCCCTTGTTATGAAAGGTATGCGCTGGCAGTGTGCTTTTTTCATTAGTAATCTGTGTCTGCTGTTTCTCCGGCAATGATTTGTACCCCGGCACTCGCGCCAATACGAGTCGCTCCAGCTTTAATCATCGCTTCCGTTGTTTCCCGGTCCCTGACACCTCCGGAAGCCTTGACTCCCATGTCTGGTCCAACTGTTTTTCTCATTAAGGCGATATCTTCAACGGTCGCACCTCCGCCTGAAAAGCCTGTCGACGTTTTCACAAAGTCAGCCCCCGCTTGTTTGGCAAGCTGACAAGCTGAAACTTTTTCTTCTTCATTAAGCAATGAAGTTTCAATGATTACTTTCGTAAGCGCCTGGGTCCCTGCTGCTTTCACGACAGCGGCTATATCCTTTTCTACTGTATCCGTATCACCGGCTTTCAAAGCTCCCACATTAATGACCATATCTACTTCAGTAGCACCATTTTTAATAGCTTGCTCTGTTTCAAATACTTTGGTTTCTGTCGTAGTCGCTCCTAAAGGAAACCCGATAACGGTACAGACTTTTACGTCAGTATCCTTTAACTGTTGATAGCAATAAGAAACCCAATAAGGATTGACACATACCGAAGCAAAGTGGTTTTCTTTTGCTTCCTGAATGATTTGATCAATCTTTGCCTTGGGGGTATCAGGTTTTAGTTGAGTATGGTCGATCATATTTGCTATATTTTTATCCATTAGTACCCTTCCTTTCTCGTTGTACGAACCTCTTAAACCATCATAGCATTTCCGTTTCAAAAAAACCAAATTTTGTTGAACAAACACTCATCAGATGCTGTTTCACAAGTAAAAAACCCGGCATTACCGGGTTTTTACCTTTATGGAGACTTATGAAAATGCCTTCGTTCAAAGCCCTAACCATGCTGTTTTTTATGAAATTTCTGCTTTTTGATTGATTTTCGGTTCATCCATGACTCGGACAAACTGTCCTTCGTTATATGGATATCCAGCTTTAGTGATTTTAACGCGAACGATTTTTCCAATCATATCATCATTTGCTTCAAATTTAACTTTTAAGTAGTTGTCTGTATAACCGACAAAAACATTATCGTCTGCATGTTCGTCGAAACGCTCTTCGGGAATCACTTCCAGTACCTCGCCTTCATACTGGGAAGCATATTCTTTGGCCTGCTGATCGGACAATTCAATCAAACGGTGGACGCGTTCATTTTTCACCTCATCCTCAATTTGATCTTTCATCCGTGCTGCAGGTGTTCCAGTCCGACGCGAAAAAGGGAATACATGAAGCTCAGAATAACCAATTTCCCTGATAAAATCATACGTTTCCTGAAATTCTTCCTCAGTTTCTCCCGGAAACCCAACAATAACATCGGAAGTAATCGCCAGTCCTGGAAGAGCTTGCTTGATTTTATCGATTTTCTCGCGATAAAAGTCAGCGGAATACTTTCTTCTCATCCGCTCTAACACCGTATTGGAACCAGATTGCAATGGAATATGGAGGTGACGGACTATTTTCTCCGACTGATCGAGCACTTCAATCACTTCGTCCGTAATCTGGCTCGCCTCAATAGAAGATATGCGGATACGTTTCAATCCTTCTACCTTTGCTTCTAAATCACGTAGCAATTGGGCGAAGTTGTAATCTTTCATATCCTCGCCGTACCCGGCAGTATGAATTCCTGTAAGGACAATTTCTTTGTAACCGGCATCGACCAGCTGTTGCGCTTGTTTTAAAACATTTTCGGGTTCTCTGGAACGCAACAGGCCGCGCGACCATGGAATGATACAGAAGGTACAGAAATTGTTGCACCCTTCCTGGATTTTCAGCGACGCTCTCGTTCGATCCGTAAACACAGGAACATCCATTTCTTCAAAAACGCGGTTTTTCATGATATTCGAAACCCCGTTGATCGGTTGCCTGCTCTGCTTATGCTGCTCGATATATTCAAGCATCTTTTCCCGATGCTGTGTGCCCACCACGACATCTACACCTGGAATCTCCATGATTTCACCAGGAGAAGTTTGTGCATAACACCCTGTAACACAAACAACTGCCTCTGGGTTTTTTCGGATAGCACGGCGGATTACCTGCCTGCTTTTTTTATCACCCGTATTGGTAACGGTACACGTGTTGATCACATACACATCGGATTGATGATCAAAGTCGACACGCTCATACCCTTCTTCTTTAAACTTTCTCCAAATTCCTTCTGTTTCATAATGGTTCACTTTACAACCTAATGTATGAAAAGCCACTGTAGGCATCTTCAACACCTCAATTCTTCAAAATGATACGAAATACTCGCCAGCAAATACAAAGGGGCAGTCTCTGTTCTAAGTATGCGTGGTCCAAGTCTTACCGGCTGAAAACCGTGAGATTTCAAGGATTCTGCTTCTTCTATTGTAAACCCGCCTTCAGGACCAATACAAGCCAAGATATTTTGCCCGGGTTCCAGACGCGCAAGAATTGCGCCCAAGCCTTGATAATCATCTGTTTTGGCCTCTTCCTCATAGGCGAATATTTTCACTGAATAGTTCTCGCTTTGTTTTATAAGACCGTCAAAACCGACAACAGTTTCTACGTCTGGTACGATCGTGCGATGCGATTGCTCGCTTGCTTCTTTCACTATTTTTCTGTATCTAACCAGTTTTTTTTCCGCTTTTTTATTATCCCACTTTACAATCGAACGTCCAGCCTGAAAAGGGATGAAGCCTGAAGCTCCAAGCTCGGTTCCCTTTTGAAGTACGACTTCCAGCTTGTCTCCTTTAGGAAGTCCCTGAGCGATTGTGATATGTACAGGCAGCTCTTTCGACTCGTCAAGCCACTCATCGATAGAAACAGAAACATACTCATCAGATATGGCGGTAATCGTACAGACGGCAGCCCGGCCTTCTGGAGTATTACAAATAATAGCGTCGCCTGGCTGCATCCGCATTACCCGATCGATATGATGCCGATCCTCTCCAGTAATCGTGACCATATTGTCCTGCCATCCTTCTTCTGGTACAAAGTATCGCTGCACTTATAGCACCTGCTTTGCTTCCGGTTTTTTTGCTATGAAAGAAATCCAATCTTCCATTTGATTAACTTCCATTATGTCAAATCCGCTATTTTCCAACTCCTGTCTTACCATTTGCTTTTTAGCCTGAATGATACCGGAAGTAATAAAGATTCCGCCTGGCTTTAAGCAATCATACGCTTCTTTGACAAAGCGGATAATAATTTCAGCGAGAATGTTGGAAACAATCATGTCAGCTTTTTCGGTTACATTGTCCAATAAGTTATTTTGCTTGGATTCAATTTTATCTTCTACCCGATTCAGTTTAGCATTGAGCACCGTGCTTTTCACAGCAATCTCATCTAAATCATAAGCTTTGACCTGCTCCGCTCCTAATAAAACGGATGCAATGCTTAAAACACCGGAACCGGAACCGACATCAAGTATTTTGTCCCCGTCCGAGACGAATCGCTCAAGCGCTTGTACACTCAAAACAGTTGTAGGATGTGTGCCGGTTCCAAAAGCCATACCCGGATCCAGTTCGATAATAATTTCATCGCTCGATACCGGAGTGTATTCCTCCCAAGTCGGTATGATGGTCACTTTTTCCGATATTTTCACCGGTTTATAATACTTCTTCCAAGCAGTCGCCCATTCTTCTTCATGAACTTCGCTTACCGTAATTTTATTCCTGCCGACATCAATGTCATAAACAAGCAGATTATTGATCGCCTGCTTGATCTCTTCTACTGTTTCCCCAAGAAAGCTGTTCACAGGCAAGTAAGCTTTTACATAAACGCCTTCTTCAGGGTAGTCATCTGGATTGAGTTCATAAATTTCCCCATAAAAGGTATCCCTTTCTTTTACCAAATCCCTGGGATCCTCAATGACTACTCCACTTGCACCTGCTTCATGAAGAATATTGGAAATCGGTTCTATTGCCTCATTTGTAGTATGAATTGTAATTTCTGACCACTTCACTGGAATCACCCGCTTCTTCAGAAATAAAGCCTGACATTCAAGCCTTGATTTTCAAATATTATGTAAGGTCATGCTGGTTACTAGCTAAAAATCAGGCAGGAAGTTACATAACATGTACCTTCCCGCCAGATTGCATTGCTAATCGTCATTCCCCTTTAAAGGCGCGTTTTACACGCTGGAAGAACGTTCCATGTTGTTCATCCGTTGGCTGATTTCCACTGATGTCATTAAACTCACGCAAGATTTCCTGCTGACGGTCTGTAAGGTTGGTCGGAGTCACCACGCGGATGTTCACATGCTGGTCTCCTTGTCCATAACCACGGACATTCGGTGCACCTTTCCCTTTCAGGCGGAAAGTCTTTCCAGTTTGGGTTCCAGCAGGAATCTTCAGCTTGACTTTACCGTGTACGGTTGGAACCTCGACCTCGTCTCCTAATGCTGCTTGAGCAAAAGTAATCGGCATTTCACAGAAAATGTGGTCGCCTTCACGCTGGTAAAATTCATGCGAACGTATTTGAACGACGACATACAAGTCTCCAGGAGGTCCGCCATTGACTCCTGCCTCACCTTGTCCCGATACGCGTATTTGTTGTCCTTCATCAATTCCAGCAGGAATAGTGATGTGGATTTTTTTCCGTTTTTTCACTTTCCCTGTTCCGCCACAAGTGCTGCATTTATCAGGGATGATTTTCCCAGTTCCTTGACAATAATGACAGACGCGTTTATTGACGACTCGGCCGAACGGAGTGTTTTGTTCCATATTTAATTGACCTGAACCATTACAATGTGAACATGTTTTCGGTTCAGTTCCTGGTTTTGCACCAGATCCATGGCATGTATCACATGTTTCTTCCCGCGGAATTTCAATATCTGTTTCTTTTCCGAAAATGGCTTCCTCAAAATCCAGCGTCATGGTGTACTGTAAATCCGCACCTTGCCTAGGTGCATTCGGATCACGTCTTCTGCCGCCACCGCCAAAGAACATATCGAAAATATCGCCAAATCCGCCGAAATCTTCGGCACCGCCGAATCCGCCGAATCCCTGGTTCTGTGGTCCTGCGTGTCCAAACTGGTCATATTGCGCTCTCTTTTGTTCGTCACCCAGTACTTCATATGCTTCTTTTGCTTCTTTAAATTTATCGGCTGCATCAGACTCTTTGTTTACGTCCGGATGATATTTTCGCGCCAATTTCCGGTATGCTTTTTTTATTTCATCCTTTGAAGCGTCTTTGGAGACGCCAAGTATTTCATAATAATCTCGTTTACTCACTTGAAGATCACTCTCCCGAATCTCTATAGCATAAAGTTTATCATAACATTATTTTCTGTTACCGAGCAAATTCTTGCATGTGTAGATAAAAGGGGCAATTAACTAATAGAAGCTTGATGAATAGGTGCTATTAATCCGTATAAGTGTAAAAAGCCAAAGCCAAGGGGATCCTGACTTTGACTTTTTTACACGTCCTTATATCAATTGCTTATTTTTTCTCCTCATCGTCGTCTACTTCTTCATAATCGGCGTCCACTACATCTTCGCCTTCCTGGCCGCCTTCACCTTGTTGAGCTTGGGCTTCGGCTTGTGCTTGTTCGTATAGCTTCACCGATAGGGCTTGCACTTGCTCTTGCAAGGCATCTTTTTTCGTTCTGATTTGTTCTAAGTCGCCCTCTTCAAGCGCCTTTTGTAATTCTTCTTTAGCGGATTCCGCTTTTTGTTTTTCATCTTCGGAAACCTTGTCACCAAGATCTTTGATTGTCTTATCTGTTGTAAAGACCAACTGGTCTGCTTCGTTGCGAAGCTCTACCTCTTCGCGACGCTTCTTGTCTGCTTCTGCATTCGCTTCAGCATCTTTGACCATTTGCTCCACTTCTTCATCAGAAAGACCGGAAGAAGATTTGATGGTAATAGATTGTTCTTTGTTGGTACCTAGATCTTTTGCACGTACGTTTACAATACCATTAGCGTCAATATCGAAGGAAACTTCGATTTGCGGCACACCTCGTGGCGCTGGTGGGATATCGGTCAATTGGAAACGGCCTAATGTTTTGTTATCAGCGGCCATTTCACGCTCCCCTTGAAGTACGTGAATATCCACTGCTGTTTGATTATCCGCTGCAGTCGAAAATACTTGAGAATGGCTGGTTGGAATAGTAGTATTCCGTTCAATCAATTTGGTCGTTACGCCGCCCATTGTTTCAATACCCAAAGAAAGTGGAGTAACGTCAAGCAATACTACATCCTTGACATCGCCTTGAAGCACGCCGCCCTGGATAGCAGCACCTAGCGCTACTACTTCATCAGGGTTAACACCTTTAGATGGCTCGCTTCCGATTTCTTTTTTGATGGCCTCTTGCACAGCAGGGATACGAGTTGATCCACCCACTAGAAGCACTTTGTCGATTTCTCCTGCGCTCATTCCTGCATCCTTTAACGCCTGGCGGGTTGGTCCCATCGTACGCTCCACAAGTCCGGCAGACAATTCATCGAATTTTGCACGCGTCAGGTTCATTTCCAAATGGAGAGGACCTGCATCGCCAGCTGTGATGAACGGAAGGGAAATTTGTGTTTGCGCAACCCCTGATAGATCTTTTTTCGCTTTTTCGGCAGCATCTTTCAGACGTTGTAACGCCATATTATCTTGAGAAAGGTCGATACCATTTTCTTTTTTAAATTCTGCGACCATGTGGTCGATGATTACCTGGTCAAAATCGTCACCACCAAGGCGGTTATCCCCGGCAGTCGATACAACTTCGAATGTGCCTTCGCCAATATCCAAAATCGATACGTCGAAAGTACCGCCACCTAAGTCATAAACAAGAATAGTCTGGTCTTGGTCATCTTTATCAATACCATAAGCCAAAGCAGCTGCAGTTGGCTCGTTGATGATCCGCTCTACTTCAAGACCGGCGATTTTACCCGCATCTTTTGTTGCTTGGCGTTCCGCGTCATTGAAATAAGCAGGAACAGTAATGACCGCTTTATCGACAGTTTCTCCTAGATAGTCTTCAGCATAAGATTTGATATACTGTAGAATAATCGCAGACATTTCCTGCGGTGTGTACTCTTTTCCTTCAATTTCCACTTTGTAGTCTGTACCCATATGGCGTTTGATTGATTGAATCGTGTTTTTATTCGTTATCGCCTGACGTTTGGCGACTTCTCCAACTTGTCTTTCACCATTCTTGAATGCAACAACAGAAGGAGTTGTACGGTTACCTTCAGGGTTCGGGATTACCTTGGATTCTCCACCTTCCATTACTGCTACACAAGAGTTTGTTGTTCCTAAGTCAATTCCAATAATTTTTCCCATGTCTAATTTCCTCCTTTACAGCGTATGTAGTCATTGATTGACTTTTACCATGGCCGGCCTGATAACCCGGTCTTTCAGTAAATAGCCTTTTTGCAATTCTTGTACTACTACATTGGATTCGTATTGATCATCTTCCACCTGCATAACTGCCTGGTGAACAGTCGGATCGAACACTTCACCCTCTGTTTTAATCTCTTCAACGCCCTCTTTTTCCAAGGCATCTTTAAGCTGGCGATAAACCATCTTAATCCCATCCACAAATCCTGCAGCCGTTTCGTCGTCAGGCACTGTATCCAGCGCTCTTTCAAAGTTATCGACAACAGGGAGCAATTCGGTTACAAGTGTTTGGGATTTATACTTTAGGTCCGCCTCTTTCTCTTTTTGCGTCCGTTTACGGAAATTATCATACTCAGCTTGTATTCTCAACAATCGTTGATAAACCTCATCTTTTTCCTTCTTTAACGCTTCAATTTCCTGAGCGGCCTGCTGGTCGGTTTCTTGTTCACCTGCATCTTCCTGGTCTTCTACCAGTTCTTGTTCAGGTTCTTCCACTACTTCTTGTTCCTGTTTTTCCTGATCTTTTTCTTCCACGATTGTCACCTCCTAAGCAACCTCTCCCATCATAACCATTGTAGAATATATCATGAAAATGGGATGGGTTAAATGAATTCGTTTGAATTTGCGGCAAACAATTTTGTCTGCACACAAAGAAGGGATGGGAAAACTGCTTCCCATCATATCAGCTATACCCGTGATTAATCTGTTTCATACAGGGAGTGGAAAGTATTGGTCAAGCGTTTGGAAAGTACATTCAGCAAACTGATCACCCTGGAATATTCCATTCTTGTCGGACCTAACAAAGCCAAAGTTCCCATTTGCTTGTCGCCGATCGAATAAGTAGCGGTAATCAAACTGCAATCCTGCATGGCATCCAGTTTATTCTCCTGCCCGATGGATACCTTGATTCCATCTTTTTCGGTGCGGAGAAGGCTCGCAACCAACTCTTCCTGTTCCATCATCGAATACAGAGACCTTATTTTTTCCACATCTTTAAATTCCGGCTGCATCAGTATGTTGGTTTTTCCGCCCACATAAAGCTTCACCGGATGATCGTCAAACAGAGCTCCATTTAAATAATGATAGGCTGTCTGATAATCACGCGTATGTGCCCGCAGTAACGCCGATACTTCTGCTTTCAATTTTTCTTGCAGCTTGATAATCGGCACACCTGCCAGTTTGTCATTCAGTATATTGACCAGTTTTTCCAAGTCGGCCGCGTTGATCTCGTGTGATACATTGAAAGACCGATGTTCCACATGACCTGTATTGGTAACCAGGATCGCGACAGCTGTATTGGCCGTCAAACTGATAATTTGCAGCTGTTTCAGCTTTGTTTCGAAAACTTCAGGCCCAAGAATGATAGACGTATAGTTTGTCAAATCTGAAAGAATACCGGCCGACTTTTGCACAACCCGTTCAAATTCCAGCATTTCCTCTTCAAAGGTATGCGTTATAATTTCCAATTCGGAATTGGAAAGAGAAAAGGGCGAAAGAAGGTGGTCGACATAAAACCTGTACCCTTTTTCAGACGGCACTCTGCCTGAAGAAGAATGCGTCTTCTCAATAAACCCCATTTCCTCCAAATCGGCCATTTCGTTCCGAATCGTGGCGGAACTGAAGGTCACTTCGTCCTTCTTTGCAATTGCCCTGGAACCTATGGGTTGTGCAGTAGTGATGAATTCATCAATAATAACTTGTAATACGAGCAACTGTCTATTTGATAACATCGATGATCACCCCTGTTAGCACTCTTTAGTAGCGAGTGCTAAATCTACTATTAAATTATCAAATCGATTGTTCCTTGTCAATAAGTAAGCTCCAGTGTTTCATCACTCAGAAGAAACTCTTGAAATACTTCGTTTCCAAACAACAAACCTTCCGATGTCAGCCTTAGGAACCCCGATTTCTCGGTAATCCATCCTTTGTTTTTCAATTGTTTGATTGCATCCCCGTATAACTGATCTATATTCCGGCCGTATTTCTCTTGGAAAATCTGCTTAGAAACTCCTTGACGCTTGCGGAGTCCGAGGAACATTTCTTCCTCAAGCTGCTCTTTCAGACCAATCGGTTCTGTGTGAAGCACCGGTTTACCATCTGTTAGCGCCTGCTTTACATATGCCGGTAATGGGCGAAGATTGACTGTTCGTTTACCAGGTAAATAACCATGAGCGCCAGCGCCCATTCCATAATAATGCTCATTATTCCAGTACGTAAGATTGTGTCGGCTTTCAAAACCAGGTTTGGCAAAGTTGCTTATTTCATACTGTTTAATCCCATGGTTCTCCATTTGCTTTGTTAAAAGCTCGTACATATCTGCTTCTGCTTCTTCCGGCGGCTTATGCAGCTTCCCCTTCTTATATCGTTGATAAAAGACGGTCTTTGGCTCGATTTGCAAAGAATAAGCAGAGTAATGAGGAAGCTGAAAGGATAATGCTTCCTGAAGTGTCCGTTCAAAATGTTCCAGTGTCTGATTGGGCAGGCTGTAAATTAAATCGATGCTGATGTTTTGGAAACCATGTTTTTTCAAGGCGTTCACATTCTGGTAGACATCTTTCACACGGTGGACCCTTCCGATAAATTCCAGCATGTCATCATCAAATACTTGGACCCCCATGGAAATTCGCCGTACCCCATAATGCTTTAGAAGTTTGATTTTTTCATCATCCAGATCCCCGGGGTTTGCTTCGAAGGAATATTCCTCGCAAGACCCGACTTCAAAATACTTATCGATCATTTTGAGCAGCTTTTCCAGCTGGCTGCTGTTTAATGCTGTAGGTGTTCCGCCGCCTACAAAAATTGTTTTCATCGGCTGTTTGGGGTCGTTAATGTAGGTGGACATTTCCTTCTCCAAAGCGTCGAGATATTCATCTACAAGTGGTTCGTTATAGAAAAACTTCGTAAAATCACAGTAATGGCAAATTTGTTGGCAAAAAGGGATATGGATATAAACGGATTGGACCATTTGTGTCGCTCCTTCTCTACTTTTGTAGCTAATCTTGTTGATTATCAGTGAAGGAGCTGTTCCAGGAAAGAACAGCTCCTTCTATATATTCCGTTATGGGCATGTCTTTATATCAATGAATCGAATAACTGAAAGTTCCCCGTCATCTTCATTAAGCATGGTTCGTTACACGGGTCATTCCTCATCCATTTTGAGCACGGACATGAAGGCTTCTTGCGGTACTTCTACAGAGCCTACCATCTTCATCCGCTTTTTCCCTTCTTTTTGCTTTTCCAGGAGCTTACGCTTTCGGGAAATATCCCCTCCATAACATTTTGAAAGCACGTTTTTCCGCATTGCTTTAATGGTAGAACGAGCAACCACCTTGTTACCGATAGCCGCCTGAACAGGCACCTCGAATTGTTGTCTCGGGATCAAATTTTTCAACTTATCGACAATCTGTTTCCCGCGTTCATAAGCAAAATCCCTATGAACGATGAACGAAAGTGCGTCGATCGTGTCTCCATTAAGCAGAATATCCATCTTCACCAGATTGGATTGCTTGTAGCCGATCAACTCGTAATCAAACGAGGCATACCCTTTCGTCTGGGATTTCAATTGATCAAAGAAGTCGTACACGATTTCTGACAGTGGTATGTCATAGATCACATTCACTCTGACATCATCTAAATACTGCATGTCAATGAAATCGCCGCGTTTCTTTTGACAAAGTTCCATAACAGCTCCCACGTAATCGTTGGGCACCATGACAGTTGCTTTCACGTATGGTTCCCGCACTTCCTGAACACTTTGCGGATCAGGCATAACCGAAGGATTATCTACTTCGATCTCTTCTCCATCTGTCAAAGCGACTTGATAGATAACACTTGGAGCAGTGGTAATCAATTCAATATTGAACTCTCTCTCGATCCGTTCCTGGATGATTTCCATGTGCAGCATGCCCAGAAATCCACAACGGAAACCGAATCCTAATGCCTGGGAAGTTTCCGCCTCATATTGCAAAGATGAATCATTCAATTCGAGGCGCTCCAGCGCTTCGCGTAAATCATTGTAATTATTTGCATCCACAGGATACATGCCGCAAAAAACCATCGGGTTCAATCGTTTGTATCCAGGCAGCGCTTCGGAAGCAGGATTTTCACTCAGTGTAATGGTGTCACCGACCTGGCTGTCGCCGACGTTTTTAATCGATGCAGTTAAATACCCTACATCTCCTACCGTTAATTCATCCTGAGGGAACGGTTTCGGATTGAATACTCCCAGTTCGTTCACTTCAAATTCTTTTCCGGTTGCCATCATTTTAATCTTGTCGCCTACTTTGACAGATCCTTCTTTCACACAAATATAGGCGATAACTCCACGGTATGGATCATACAAGGAGTCGAAGATCAAAGCCTTTAATGGCTCTTCAGCATTTCCCGGCGGAGCAGGGATTCGCTCTACGATTTGCTCGAGTATCTCGTCGATTCCGATTCCCGATTTACCGCTGGCAAGGATAGCATCATCTGCGGGAATGCCAATTACATCTTCAATTTCTTTTTTTACTCTTTCCGGGTCGGCGCTCGGTAAATCGATTTTATTGATCACCGGAATAATTTCCAAATCGTTGTCAAGAGCCAGGTACACATTAGCCAGCGTTTGGGCCTCTATTCCCTGTGCAGCATCCACCACCAGAATGGCCCCTTCACAGGCAGCCAAGCTTCGCGACACTTCATATGTAAAGTCGACGTGACCAGGTGTATCGATTAGATGGAATAAATATTCCTCTCCATTATTCCGTTGATATTTTAACTGAACGGCATTTAATTTTATGGTGATTCCCCGTTCCCGTTCCAAGTCCATGGCATCGAGAAACTGCTCTTTCATTTCACGGGAAGTAAGTGCTTTAGTCTTTTCTAAAATTCTGTCGGCAAGCGTCGATTTTCCATGATCAATATGGGCGATAATGGAAAAATTACGTACCCTATTTTGATTTCTTGCATTAACCAATGATGATCACTCCTATTTGTCGAGCAACAATAACTAGCATTGATTATAGCAGTAGGAAGCGATACATTCAACGAAAACAAAGATGTTAGGGGCAAATAAGTGACAACAGACCGTTTGCGACAGATTTTCTTGCGTTTCACTACCTGCTATCCTTTTTGAAAAAACGTCACCTACAGCTCCAATCACATTTTAAAAAAATACTTGGACAAGCTGATAAATGGCAGCGATCATCTGATTGTAGAACCAGCTCAAGAAACTCCCGAGGGAAGCCGCCAGCTTTTGCGTCAAATGAGTCTCCTTGACCGGCTCATAGTCTTTGCTGGCAGCCAGAATAGAATCCTCTTCCGGTTCTTGAACGGTTACTAAAGGAACTTTTTCTTTTTCGGAGACTAAACGGATGTTTTGTCCATTACCTGACCCTTCTCCCACTGGTTCTTCAGAAACTTGGTTGATTCCCGTCAGCATCCCAAACAGAAACAACAGCACCATAACGAATAAAGTGAAAAAAACCTTTGCCATCGGCGCACCTCCTAAGGATTTGCCTGAACTTTTTCTGCATCCCAATAATAATCGCTGAAGACTTCTGCCAAAGCCGCTGCAGAACGGTACAGTTCATCCATATTATTGTCGACACCGCCAAATTCGATTGTCAGGGCATTGTCCGAAACATCCTGATTGTAAACGCCATTCCTTCCCGGTCCGCCGTATTTCTCAACACCTCTGCTTAACCCGGGATATTTTTCTTCCATCAAATTATGAAGCTCATTGGCGAGCTGAAGATTCTTTTCGTAATTCACATTTTCTCTTCCTAACACAAACATGACTTTCGCATAATTTTTTCCGTCTATCTTTTTCGTTGTCACGTCTCTTCCCATAGCGTCCCGGTGAAGATCGAACACAAAATCCAGATCTTTGTTGTCTGCCAGTGCAGCCTCTACCACCGGCTTCGATGCACGATAGGAATCCGCAGTATAATCCCAGCCCTTTTTCTGCAGTTCACCTGTATTATCCGTATGGTCTACTTGGGTGCCGACACCATGCTCCTCCAGACGATTTTTCAATTCATCACTCACTTTAGTAATATTGACTTCAGCATGGAACGCTTCATTCGGATTATCGACATCTGGTAAATGCGGCAGGAACGACTCCCGATTATGGGTGTTATAAATGAACACCACTTTCCTATCCCCTGTTGTCGGCTGACTGGTTTGTTCTTCCTTTTCTTTCTCATCGGCTTCTTCCGACACTTTTTCCTCCGGAAGAGAAGCTTCCCTTTCCTCCAGGACTACATCCAAGGGTGCAGAAGATTCAACTGTTAGGTTCGTGTAATTCGTTCCTTCTCCGGCAACCAGGATGACCCGATCAAATTGCTGAAATCCAGGCAGTTCATTGCCGAGCAGACTCCGTGGATCTTCCGGTTTTAAACTGGTGGTAAACCGAAAAGCCAAATCAGATGTATCTAATGGCTGATAGTCGTCTGGGAATGCACTTTCGAACACTCTGTTCTCCATTCCTACTAGGTAAAGGAATGAGGAACCTTTAATTTGTCTTGTCCATTCCGTGATGGTGCCCGAGGACAGCCTGTAGGCAGGTTGAATCGTTGTTAGCACTCCTATAAAAAGGAACAAAGCCGCTATACTTATAATGAGCATACTGCCGTTTCGATACCACGGCTTTGTTCTGTTCACAAATTCATGTATGGTTGTCGTTTTCCGGATCGGCTTCTTCATGGTTCCATCCTTCCTGTCTTTTCTATCATCTTTAATAGAATCTATGAAGAGACAGGATAAAGTAGAACATCTAATTTTCCGTAGCTTGTCTAAAAGAAATCAGCGGGTATAGGAGCCAAAGTTTTTCACATTTATATTTTCATGGAGGGCGGCATTCAGACCGGATGCAATGAGATGTGCCATGTCCTCCATATAACCGTCGACTTCTTTCGGTGTCACCATTAAATTATGTCCCAATGGTGTTAGTACTTCTTTAATAAGTGAGCGTTTTTCCTCCTCGGAAAGACCTCCCACCATTCCTAATACCGCTTTTCTTTGCTCTTCCCCAGGGAGGTCCTCTTCTGTTAACTCTCGCTTTCCAAAAGACAACCCAGCAGGGGTCAAGGCTTTTGAGGGCTTGTCTTTTTCCCTGAATTCCCTCCCGAAGTGCTTGAGCAGGTAATCAATTGTATCACTTGTTATCGTGACGGCATCGACGACAGTAGGGACGCCTACTGCTATCACCGGTATTCCTAGAGCGTCTTTACTGATTTCTTTCCGTTTGTTTCCTACTCCGGAGCCTGGGTGTATACCTGAATCCGATATTTGAATCGTAGCATTTACGCGTTCTACCGATCTGGAAGCCAAGGCATCAACAGCTATGACAAAGTCCGGTTTCACTTGATTGATCAATCCGAAGATAATATCACTCGTTTCAATCCCTGTTACGCCCATAACCCCTGGAGTCATGGCCGAAACGGGACGATAGCCTTCCTCTACATACTCCGGATGCAAGTTAAACAAATGACTGGTGACCATGATTTTTTCTACCGTCATCGGACCGAGAGCATCCGGGGTAATATTCCAATTCCCAAGCCCCACTACCAGGCAGGTTGCATCCTGAGGAATTTTACTCTGTTTAATCAATTCTCCCATTTCTTTTGCCAAAACTTTGGCCGTCTGTTCCTGGCTTTTCGAATCCTGTTTTTTTACTGACTCGGAATGAATCGTGACATAGTTTCCCGCCTTTTTGCCGAGTGCTTGTGCCCCTGTTTCATCTATTTGAACATAGGTGATCGTATCCTCACCTTCCTGCCTTTCTTTGGTGGTTACGCCCTTTATCGTGCTTTCATCTGTATTCTCTTTTTCAACATACATATCTTTTGCTTCGACAGCTAAATCGGTTCGGACCTGATACATGTTTTGATCGTCGTTGTTCATGATGTTACGGCCTCCCTTTTTTTACGATTAGGGTTGCCGGTTTTACTGTTAATCATACGAAATATCGTTTATACTGAAAGATAGCTATTGAAAAGCGGCTGACGCTTTGGTAAAATGGCTCTTGTTCTAAATGAACTTAATAGAGATGTTTTCTATGGAGGTGAAACTAAATGGCTAATATCAAATCTGCAATTAAACGTGTCCGTACAAACAACGATCACCACTTGCGCAACCAATCCTTCAAAACAGATATGCGTACACAGATTAAGCGTGTAGAAAACTTTGTTAATAGCAATGATGTCGAAAATGCGAAAGCAGCCCTTAAGACTGCTACTCATAAAATTGACAAAGCTGTTCAAAAAGGGATCGTACACAAAAACAAAGGCAATCGCCAAAAAGCTCGTCTCGCAAAAAGCGTTAACGAACTCGGAGCATAATGGAATGCTGATTTATGACCAACACAAACGATCCTGACGCAGGATCGTTTTTATTTTCCATTAATCAGCAGGATAACGACATAATAAATTGCTTGGAAGAGGAGCTTCAATCAATAAAGTACCTCCTTCCTAATAAAAAAACATCAGCGTAACATGACGCTGATGTTTTTTAGGTTCTCTGGCAAATGTGTGATTTTGGATTTTTTTACTCTGCACACTGCGATACTTGGTATAGAGCGTTTTTTCACATAACAAAGAACAAAAAAGCTGTCCATACACTGATGAACCGCCCTTTTGCCAATTACTTACTCGCTCTTACTGTTTTGTTTTGCCGGTGATGAATGATTTGGTAGAGCAGCAGCTCGAAGGAAAGAGATTTATCCATTTTTCCCTGTTTGATCTGGGTATCTGTTTCCGTGAAAATATGGATAATCTCCTGTAATTCTTCCAAAGTGAAGCTTTTTTCCCGCTTCTGCGACATCTTCACCACATAAGGATGGACCTTCAACTGCTGGGCCATCTGCTTTTGCGAATACCCTTTTCTCTGTAATACCTTCACATGCATCACCGTTCGGAATTGAGATGCAAGTAAAGCGACAAGGGCAATCGGATCTTCGTTCGCTTTTTCGAGATCTTTGTATATATGAACAGCCTTGCTTAAGTCCTTTTCAATGACGGCATCTACCAGTTTGAGTCCGGAAGTTGTAGCATTATGCGCAATTAACTTCTCTGTAATTTCTCTCGTTATTCTGCCTTCTTCTCCCGCATAAAGCGCCAGCTTATCTATTTCTTGTTTCAACATAAGTAAATTGGCGCCGACTTCTTGTCCAATAATATCAAAAGCATCCTCTTCAATCGCCACCCCTGCATTCTTAGCCAGCGTCTGAATCCATTTGGGAAGATCCCAATCTCTGATCGGCTGGCATTCAATGAATGCACTTTGCTGCTTTAGCGTTTTCGTTACTTTTTTACGCTCATCTATTTTTTCGAAAGGAGCAATAATCACCAGGATGGTATATTCTGCCGGAGCTGCTAAATAAGTTTGAAGAACATCCAGGTTATGCTCGACGGCGACCTTTTCTGGTTTCGCCTTTAAAAATACGGCATTGTTGGCAATGATCACTTTCCTTTCACTAAGAAACGGGTAGGTTTCTGCGTCTTCAATCACTTCCTGAATCGAAGTTTCGGTTAAATCATATGTAGTGATTCCCGTTTCCCTGTCTTCTTCTGTCAAGGCCTTCATCAAAAGCTGCTGACGTATGTCCTGTATTAAATAGGACTCCGTTCCATATAATAAATATACTGGAGAAAAATGCTTGCTTTTTATCTCTTTCAATACTTCAAAATAGTTCATCCTGTTCACTCCATCCTCGTAAAACCATCGTAAAACGAAAAAGCCTTTGTTGCAAGCAGATATCATGACAGGAAGGAGAAAACAGACAAGCTGTCTTCTCCTTAAGGAAAAAGCAATCTATATCAACGCCGGCATAACAGCCCCGGGAAACTGCTCTGCCTGCGGCATTTTGCTCTTGGGTATAGATTAGCCATTTAATCTTTATATATGGGTGTTAAGTCTTGCTAACAAAGGTAAGTACATTTAAACGAGTTAAATTACAATCAAAAGTGGATTTTTTAGCTGGAATGTCTTATACTAAAACTGTTATAGGAGGGGTTAATGTGAACGAATTCGAAAGAGATGTCCAATCCAAAAATAATGATGTAATTGATTCTGGTAAAGGGTTCATTTTCTCATTCCTGTTCTTTTTCATCATCTTCTTTATTGGAGTCTTTGCAAAAGTGATCGGATCCTGATTAAGTATGGTACGTAAGGAAAGAGACTGTTTGATGCAGTCTCTTTTTTCATTGCTTGCATTACTGTGTGTTGTTAAACATCACAATGCGTCTTGTTACATGATTATGTTATGGAAAAAAGGAATAAAACGTTCCATGATCCTTGTAAAATGAGTACCATATCGATCCACGTTTATCCGTCCGCATTACCTTGACCCCCGACTGACCGAGCTTTTTCACTACTTCCTGATGGGGGTGATCATAACGATTCCCTCGTCCCGCCGATATCCATCCCACTTCAGGCGTCGTTTGCTCTAAAAAGGCTGCAGAAGTCGATGTTTTACTGCCATGATGAGCCACTTTTAACACGTCGATGTCCAGCATAGGATATGCCTGCAACATCGCCTTTTCTGTCTTCTCTCCTATATCTCCTGTAAACAGCCATCGTTTTCCTCCGAGTTCCGATAATAATACAAGCGAATTTTCATTAGAGTCCCGTTTGTCTTGAGAAGGAGACAATACATGAAATGTTTGTCCGCCAACTGTAACCGATTGCCCGGCATCTAACCGAAACGTCTTGATTTCCCTCTTAACTAAAGCATTTTTGTTCCGACTATTTACAGTATAATATGGATTAACAAAAAACTTTTCCACTTGAAAATCTTTCAATAAATAAGCAGTACTGCCATCGTGGTCTAAATCATCATGCGTGACAAATAAAGCGTCCAGCGTAGTTATCCCTCTATAATGCAAATAAGGCTTGATTACTTGTTCATATATTTTATCTGTAGGAGAATGAAAATCAGCGGCTGCACTTCCAGCAGCATCGATTACGACAACTCCTTTACGGTACGGCAGCTCGACAACAAAACAATCCCCTTGTCCGACATCAAGCATCGTGACCTTTCCGTTAGGATTCGTATATGGAACAATAGATATTCCAACAAGCAAAACAACGATCATCAGGCCGGAGATCAGTGCCCTTATTCGCTTTTCGTCAGCCAAATTTGCCATTAATACAATCAGCAGAAAAAAGTAAGGGTAATACATAACCATTGGAAAATCCCCGGTAAACCAAGAATAATCGAAGCCTAGATCAAGATGTTCCAGAAACAGCAAGAATCGATTGTGGACCCGGACAAACAATGTATCGAGCATAGTGGCGAGCGGAGGAAAAAGGAGAACGGAGAATTCCAAAGTAAGCAGGCAAGGCATCACAAATCCAGTAAAATAAGGGACGATTAAAAGATTGACCAGGACGGAAAGCGGTTGAAAAAAATAAAAATTGTCTAGCTGAACCGGGAGAATGGTCAGCTGAGCAATGAGGCTGACAGCCATGCTTGTGTATAGCCAAGAATAAGGTTTGGCCAGAATTTGTTTGGAAAGTAGTAAACCAAAAGTGACGAGGTAGGAAAATTGAAAGCCTATTTGCAAGATGAGACGGGGATCCCCAATCATCAAACCGATAAAAACGAGGCTAAGACAATCAGTAAGGGAGAGGTTAAGTTTGAGCCTATTACCGATTAGGAGGAAAATAGCTAATAAAGCGGCACGCCATACGGAAGGGGCTCCACCAGCCAAAACCGCATAAAGAGGCAGGAACACCATTATACAAGATTGGATTGACTCTCTCGTGAGCCATCCCGTTTTCACAGCAAGAAAATAAAAAAGGGCGATTATCAGGCCAACATGTAAACCAGATATCGCAAGCAAGTGGGAAATCCCCCACTTTCGGAACCTATCCAATTGCTCATCCGGAAGCTGCGTATCTTCCCCTATCAAGAGTGCATTTAACCAGGCAGCCGAAAAAGAACTGATTTGAGAATTGTTTGTTTTGATTAAATAAGAACGGGCTTTGTCTACGTAATGGNCGATAATAATACAAGCGAATTTTCATTAGAGTCCCGTTTGTCTTGAGAAGGAGACAATACATGAAATGTTTGTCCGCCAACTGTAACCGATTGCCCGGCATCTAACCGAAACGTCTTGATTTCCCTCTTAACTAAAGCATTTTTGTTCCGACTATTTACAGTATAATATGGATTAACAAAAAACTTTTCCACTTGAAAATCTTTCAATAAATAAGCAGTACTGCCATCGTGGTCTAAATCATCATGCGTGACAAATAAAGCGTCCAGCGTAGTTATCCCTCTATAATGCAAATAAGGCTTGATTACTTGTTCATATATTTTATCTGTAGGAGAATGAAAATCAGCGGCTGCACTTCCAGCAGCATCGATTACGACAACTCCTTTACGGTACGGCAGCTCGACAACAAAACAATCCCCTTGTCCGACATCAAGCATCGTGACCTTTCCGTTAGGATTCGTATATGGAACAATAGATATTCCAACAAGCAAAACAACGATCATCAGGCCGGAGATCAGTGCCCTTATTCGCTTTTCGTCAGCCAAATTTGCCATTAATACAATCAGCAGAAAAAAGTAAGGGTAATACATAACCATTGGAAAATCCCCGGTAAACCAAGAATAATCGAAGCCTAGATCAAGATGTTCCAGAAACAGCAAGAATCGATTGTGGACCCGGACAAACAATGTATCGAGCATAGTGGCGAGCGGAGGAAAAAGGAGAACGGAGAATTCCAAAGTAAGCAGGCAAGGCATCACAAATCCAGTAAAATAAGGGACGATTAAAAGATTGACCAGGACGGAAAGCGGTTGAAAAAAATAAAAATTGTCTAGCTGAACCGGGAGAATGGTCAGCTGAGCAATGAGGCTGACAGCCATGCTTGTGTATAGCCAAGAATAAGGTTTGGCCAGAATTTGTTTGGAAAGTAGTAAACCAAAAGTGACGAGGTAGGAAAATTGAAAGCCTATTTGCAAGATGAGACGGGGATCCCCAATCATCAAACCGATAAAAACGAGGCTAAGACAATCAGTAAGGGAGAGGTTAAGTTTGAGCCTATTACCGATTAGGAGGAAAATAGCTAATAAAGCGGCACGCCATACGGAAGGGGCTCCACCAGCCAAAACCGCATAAAGAGGCAGGAACACCATTATACAAGATTGGATTGACTCTCTCGTGAGCCATCCCGTTTTCACAGCAAGAAAATAAAAAAGGGCGATTATCAGGCCAACATGTAAACCAGATATCGCAAGCAAGTGGGAAATCCCCCACTTTCGGAACCTATCCAATTGCTCATCCGGAAGCTGCGTATCTTCCCCTATCAAGAGTGCATTTAACCAGGCAGCCGAAAAAGAACTGATTTGAGAATTGTTTGTTTTGATTAAATAAGAACGGGCTTTGTCTACGTAATGGAGGAAGGAAAAACCTTGACAGTAGAAATCGTCTGGTGAATGGACAATCATTTGGTAGGAAATGGACCGGGATTTCAAATAGCGGCTATAATCAAATTCACCCGGATTGGTAGCTTGTGGCGGGGTCTCCTGCTGCCCTTTTATACGGCAATGTGCCCCCCTTCGTAATTGCTTGAAAGCAGTATCGGAAGACTGTTTTCGATCTTCTTTAAAATAAGTAACAAGACTTCTTAGACCAGTATTACTGTCTTCTATAGTGAACGTGATTTTTTCCGAAGTGTATAGAACGGAGCCAGCGATTTTTCCTTGCAGGAATTCTTGAGCAGACTTGGGTGGAGGAGTTGTCTCCTGGACAAAAGCAAAAAATCCGGTAAACAAGATAAGGGAAAATATAATGATAGCAGCCTGCCAAGCGGTCAATCGTTTTATCAGAAAAAGCAGTACAAGCCAGAATAGATAAAGGAACGACAATAACCAAAGTTGATAGAAAGCGGATAAGGAACTTGCCAGCATAGCAAAGGCAATCAAATGCCAATTTCCCTTCACCGCTTCCCCATCCAAACCTTGTTAACCATACTACACACGGAACAACTGCTCGGCTTCCTGCTTAAAAGCTGTCAGTTCCCGTTCATCTTTTCCAGATTCCTCCAGCTCGTCCAACAATTGATCGACATACTGCTTTTTTTCTTGCACACGAATATCGACAGCCACTTGTTCCAGCTTCACCTTTTCTGTTTGCACCCCGGCATCTTGGAAAAGCTCTAATGCATACGGATGATTTTTATAATCCTCTGCATAATAAACTTTGCGGATTCCGCTCTGGATAATCGATTTGCTGCACTGAAGACAAGGAAAATGAGTAACGTAAAGCTCCGCACCATCTGTAGCTACTCCAAATTTCGCACACTGTAAAAGAGCATTTATTTCGGCATGAACCGTTCGGACGCAATGGCCATCTATTACATAACAGCCTTCATCAATACAGTGGACACCGCCTGAAACACTGCCATTGTATCCCCCGGCTATAATTCGTTTATCTCGGACAATAGTGGCCCCCACCATCAAACGTTGACAAGTACTGCGTAATGCGAGCAGATGACTCTGTGCCATAAAATATTGATTCCAGGATATTCTTTCCAACTTTATAACCACCTTAACCACAGTTTCATTTAGTTTAACCCCAGCAATATTTCCCGTCAACACTTTATGGAACTTGAATGGACGGCGCTATTTTTTCCAACGTTTTTTCTCCAATGCCTGTCACATCGAGCAGATCCTCTATTTGACGGTAACTTCCGTTTTCTTCCCGATGCTGAACAATCGCTTCCGCCTTGGATGGCCCGATTCCCGGGAGCTGTGTCAATTCCGACGCATTAGCATTGTTAATCGAAATTTGATTTGCATTATTCCCGGCTACAGACATCGAATCGGTCTGTTGTTCTCCTTTGGCAGGAACCATAATTACCTGTTCGTCCTGAACTCTCTGGGCTAAGTTAACCGCTTTGGACTCCGCTTCTTCCAGAAAACCACCAGCCAATTCAATGGCATCCCTTACCCTCTTGTCAGCAGATAACTGGTATACTCCAGGATTTTTCACTTGGCCTTTAATATCCACATAAACCTCTGTTTCCTGGCTCTGATCCGGTTGCTCTTCCCCATTTCCTTCAGCAGACACAAGCACTTCCTCAGTAGTAGACAGTGAATGGCCCTCCTCCGCTGTCAATGGATCGCTTAGCAAATAAATAGCAGCCAGGACGAGCCCGCAGATAATGAGTAGAATGATTTGGGAATGTTTCTTGACTTTTTCCAATTTATTTTCCCTCCTTCTTAACAAAAGCTCATAGGACAGTCAGTTCGCTCATACAATAGATTGGTAAACTAGGCAGGGAGTTGATGAAATGAAATGGGGAGTTATTGGCACGGGAAACATGGGGCAAATCCTTGTCGATGCATGGATGTCCTCTGGTGTTATCGATCAGGATCAACTTTATATAACCAACCGAACGATCAGCAAAGCCTATGCTATACAGTCCGTTTATCCCGGCATTCATGTCATAGAAGACAAAAAAGACCTGACTACTTTTGCAGACATACTTTTTATTTGCGCAAGGCCGGTGGAAATCTATCCAATTCTCGCTGAAATACACAGTGAATTGACAAGTGACCAGTGTCTTATTTCCATTACCAGTCCTTACTCCGTGAAACGATTGGAACAGCTGGTGCCTTGCCAAGTAGTCCGGATGATCCCTAGTATTACTAACCGGGCTCTCTCAGGTACTACTTTGTTCAGTTTTGGGGAATCGGTTCATAAAGAAATGAAAGGATACCTGCTCCAAAGCAGCAAGCTATTTTCCAATCCGCAGGTAATTGATGAGAAAGTAACAAGAATAGCCTCTGATATCGTTTCTTGTGGACCTGCCTTTTTCAGTTACTTGGCTCAGGAATTCATCGAAGCCGCCTGCCGCGAAACCAGCATCAACAGGTCAGAGGCAACAAGTTTGATGGAAAATATGTTGATTGGATATGGCAAACTATTGGAGGAAGGTCATTACGATTTGCCAACACTGGTAAAAAAGGTATGTGTCAAAGGCGGAGTAACAGGAGAAGGAATTAAGGCACTTGAAGGAGAAACCGGTCGTCTATTTAGTGATTTGATTAGGAGGACGCACGCAAAATACCAAGAGGACATCGAAAAGATAAGTTATCAAATGCTGGAGGGTTAATCATACATTCGACAGTTCCTGCCAAAATCCTTTTTCTCAAAGGATTTTTCCCTAAGTTTTTTTGACATAGGGAATTTGCAAAAAAAGCTTGCAGAAAAACTTCATGTTTCCCTACAAGCTGGGGAGGTAATTACACCTCCTCCTCTTTTATGCATACAAAGAAAATTCTTTCCGCCTGTCGGTCATACAGGGAATCAGCCGAAAAATCTCCAAAAACGCCACGAACATGAAACCCTGTTGCTCTAAGCAGTTTCGTATACTGTTCTACTGGAAAAGTCCGTTGGTGGTGTTGTTCATCGAAGCGTTGATACCGATTATCTTCCTGTTGAATGAAAAAAGTCAAATCATGGAAAACCTCACCCTGATGATCCCCTGGCTGGCAAAGCCATACATAGGATATATCATCGTAAATTTCCGCGAATGTCTCCCCCTTCATATCGTTCTCGATATGCTCTACCGAGTGGATATCAAATAGGAACAACCCTTGAGGAACAAGCAACTGATTCACATTGGCAAATACTTTGTAAAGAGACTGTTCATCTGTTATATAATTGATGACATCACAAAAACTCACCGCTGCATCAAATTGCGGAAAACCGCTAAGCTCCGTCAAGTCCGCGTGGTACCATTGTATCTTTTCATCTATATCTTCGGCAGCATGTCGTGCATAAGCCAACATCTCTTCTGAATTATCTATGCCAGTCATTTGATAGCCAGCATGTGAGAGACGCCTGGTAATCTGGCCGGTACCGCAGCCTAAATCTGCGATGGTGTGTACGGATTTGGAATAAGTGGAAAACATTGTTTTGGCAAAGGTCGTCCATTCTTCATATGGGGCATCTTCCATCAGCAAATCATATACAAATGCAAGCTGTGCATATGACATTAATTTATTCCTGTTTCGACTAAAGGAGCATCTCCCCACAAACGCTCCAGATTATAATAGCTTCTCTCTTCTTTATGGAAAATATGACAAACGACATCTTCTAAATCCACTAATATCCACCTTGCCTGATCGAATCCTTCGAGTCGTTTTACCGTCAATTCTCTTTCTTCCGCGGCTTCCTTTATAGCTCTTGCAATGGCCTGGACTTGACGTTCATTGCTGCCTTCGCAAATTAGAAAGTAGTCGGCAATAAGCGAAACATCCTTCATATCCAATACGACGATATCCTGTCCTTTTTTATCCTCGCACGCTTTAGCCGCTAACTGGGCCAATTGTTTACTATCCATTAATTGATTCCCTCCATTTATTATCCTCCAACAACTTGGTTAAATCATTATATGCATGAAAAGTATCCGGATAAATCCGTTGATTTTTACTCATTAAATAATGAATCGTATTTTTTGAAACCATCCAGCAAGCATAATCCAAATTTTCTTCGGCAGCCTTGCGTACGTCATCTACTCCAGGGAAATGGCGCCCCGGTTCGATGTAATCGGCAAGAAAGACCAGTTTTTCCAGCTTGTTCATTCCGGTTTTTCCGGTTGTATGCCAGCGGATCGGAGTTAAGACTTCCTTATCCTGTATGCCCACTTCCCTTTGAACGAGCAGAGCACCTACCGGACCATGCCATAACTCATGATGGTATTCCAATAAATCCTTTGGTAATGTTGGTTCGTGAATAATCCAGCTGCGTAATTCCTCTCGATTGCGGTATTTAGCGTAATCGTGAAAAATCGCCGCTAATTCCACCGTTTTTAATTTACCCCCATACTTATTTGCCAATTCCAAAGCCGTGTCTGTTACCCTGACAGTATGCTCAAATCGCGCTTTTGTCAGATGGGGTTCCACAATGCCTAATGCTTCACTCCGTTCCATATAAAGAATGCTCCTTTATCTTATTCATCACCTTATCTGGCACTAAATATTTTGCAGGTTGCTTTTCGGCCAACCTTTCCCTGATCATGGTAGAAGATACATCTATCCCTGGAATTTCTACCTCTTCGACAGGGTACGGTGTTTCCAGCTGATAGTCAGTACGCTTGACTCCAACAAAATGAACCATTTGGGCCAGTTCATCGATCCTGTGCCACTTTGGCAGATATTCCACCATATCTGCACCTATGATGAAATAAAAAAACGTGTCGGGCTCACGCTCCTGCAGTAACTGCACCGTGTCCACCGTGTAGGACTTCCCTTCCCGCTCCAATTCAATCGGCTCAACGCGGAAATGGGGATTATCCTCGATGGCAGCTTCGACCATCTCCAGACGATCGACTGCTTTTGTACCAGAATGCTGTTTATGAGGCGGTAAATTGGATGGGACAAACCATACTTGGTCTAACTGCAATGCCTGATAGACTTCTTCAGCTATCAGCAAATGTCCTAAATGAGGAGGATCAAATGTCCCCCCTAATAAACCAATTTTCTTCATAACTAGCTCCTTTAAGGCAATATCAATTGTTTATTCTCTTCGGATTCCTTATAAAGGACAATAATGTTTCCGATTATTTGCACGATTTCAGCTTTTGCGCCATTTGCCAAATCCTCAGCAACGTCCCCTTTATCTTCCATGCAGTTTTGCAGGATGCTCACTTTGATTAGTTCCCTTTTTTCCAAAGCTTCTCCTACCTGCTTGATCATGTTCTCATTAACTCCAGTCTTCCCCACCTGAAAGATAGGACTGAGATGGTGTGCCTCAGCTCTTAAATAACGTTTTTGCTTTCCTGTCAACATATTAATTTCCTCGCAATCTTTGTTCTAATTGTTCGACCAATCCGTCCATGCTCGGATGGGTTCCTGTCCAAATTTCAAAAGCATACTGGGCTTGATAAAGCAGCATCGTATGTCCCTGATGGGATCTGGCACCCATACGTTCAGCCTGCCGCAACAGTTTGGTGTTTAATGGCTTATAAACGATGTCACTAACCACTGTATGTGGCTTTAAATTATTTAATGAAATAACTTGATCATCTTGTTTGGGAGACATCCCAACAGAAGTAGTATGCACGACTAAGTCATAATTGCCCAGTGCATCTTCTGCTTCGGAATTGGAAAGGATTTCCGTTTGTGTATGTAAATCCTTTAAATCAAGCAGTCCTTCAGCTTTAGACTTTGTTCTGTTCGCAATACTAATATATCGGATCCCGTGCTTTGCAAGTGCCCGGTAAATACCGCGTGCAGCCCCACCAGCTCCAAGGATAAGAATTTTTTTATCCTCGCCAAGTACGTCTGGACAGGCTTCTTCCAGAGATCTTATATAACCGATTCCATCTGTATTGTATCCTTTGAGCGTGCCGTTATCGTTGACCACCGTATTTACTGCTCCGATTTTAAGTGCTTCCTGATCTACTTCCTCCAAAAAAGGCATGACGGCTTGCTTATACGGCACCGTCACATTGAAGCCCGAAATACCTGCTTCTGTTAATTGGTCCAAACGTTTTTCAAGTTGTTCCGGTTCCGTTTCGTACAACTGGTACTCCCCCTGGATATCAGCGTTCTCCATAAACTGGTGATGGATAAATGGCGATAAAGAATGCTGAACCGGGTAACCAATCAAACCTAGTTGATATCCCATTCGTTCTCCCCCTAAATCAATGAAGGACGAACGGAGATAGTTACTCCTTTAGGACTGTAAACCGTCACGGTCACATCGCCTTCAGGGATGGTGATCCAGCCTAGTCCAGGGAACACAATATCCGTTTTTCCTTCTGTTATTTTCATTGTTTTTTTCTCCAGCGGCGGTAGCATGTCAGTCGACTGTTCGCCTGGCGGTGACAGCATCTCTCCGATGTGGCGCCAGTAGAGGTTTTCGGCATTCTCCAATTTGGTACGATGAATATTCAGTTGATTGGCAAAGTAACAGACAAAGGACTTCCTTCCCCCCTTGTGGAAATCAAATCGCGCAAGCCCGCCGAAAAAGAGGGTCTGCTGTTCATTTAACTGGAACACACGCGGTTTTATTTCTTTCGTAGGCGTGATTACTTTCAAGTCTTCATCTGATAAATAATGAGCCATCTGCTTTCTATTTATGACTCCAGGTGTATCGAACAACGAAGTATGGTCATCCAACGGTATATCGATAAATCCCAGTGTAGTTCCTGGAAAGTAGGACGTTGTAATAGCGTCACTGATTCCACTGGTTCGATTGATCAATTTATTTATCAGCGTCGATTTCCCTACATTCGTACTGCCGACAATATAAACATCCCTGCCATCCCGGTACTCATCGATAGCACCTTCTAATTCTTCAAAGCCGATTCCTTTTTCGGCAGATACAAGCATGACATCCTTTACGGGTAGGCCTTCTTCCTTTGCCGATCGTTGCAGCCATTGCTTCAGTTTGTTTTTATTGGTAGACTTCGGCAGCAAATCCACTTTATTACCAACAAGCAGGATCGGGTTATTCCCGGTAAGCCTCTGCAGACTGCTGATAAAGCTACCGTTGAAATCAAAAATATCGACCACTTGAACAATCAGTGCGTTGGTATTCCTGATTTCACTTATCATTTTCAGGAAATCGTCATCCGTAAGTGATACATCTTGCACTTCATTGTAATGCTTTAAACGGAAGCAGCGTTTGCATATAACAATTTCCTTATCTAAAGCCGATTTCGGGGCATATCCCGGCTTCTCTTCCTCTTCTGTTTGAATATAAGCTCCGCACCCTTGGCAGATTATTTTTTCCATCTTATTCTTCCTCCCAAGTGATCATCCCTTTTTTTCTCATCCAGCCCAATATCCGCCGTTCTATTTTCCGGTTGATCTTAGTCAGCTTTCCATCCGTTTCCACGATCGGCACAACAAGGATGGTATAAAATCCAGCACTGTTTCCACCTAGTACATCGGTCATAATCTGATCTCCGATTACGACAATTTCATCCCTTTCCAATCCCATCTGCTTGGTGGCTTTCTTGAAAGCTTGTCCCAGCGGTTTTCTCGCACCATAAACAAACGGAGCATTTAACGGTTCTGAAAATAATTTTACTCTTTCTTCTTTATTATTGGAAATAATAGTAATTTTGATTTCGTGATCTGTCATCAATTTGAACCATGCGGTGACTTCCGGGGTAGCCATAGCTACATCCCAAGCCACCAACGTATTGTCAAGATCTGTTATAATCCCTTTTATCCCTCTGGCCTTCAAATCTTCCGGACGGATTTCCAACACGCTTTTTACTTGTTCATTTGGTAAGAATCTCTTTAGAATCAACTGCTAGTCACCTCATTTTATGTATAACCGTTCTCTACACTCCTTACTCATGATATACATTTTATCTTTCGGTTTCAAAAGATATTTTTAAATTGGTTTATTTCTTTCCATATTGGCATATATGTACGTATTCAGCAAAAATACAAACTTTCTTTCGACAAATTCCACCACCATTTTTGCTGTGGATAACTTTATTAACAACTCACTTCCCATCAAATCAAATATTTCACTTGGTATTAACAATTTATTAACAAGTTATATACAACTAACTGTTAATAACTTGCAACTTGTCCAACCCCTGCATTCATGATAAAGTATTAATAACTTCAAGCCAGACATTCATTCCTTGATAATGTATTGATGGGAAACTTCCAATACAGGAGGAGCAGCCTTATGGAACATTTATCGGACGAATTGTTAATTGAATCCTATCACAAAGCGAATGAACTGAATTTAAGCAATGAATTCATTCATTTAATAGAAGCGGAAATTCAAAGAAGATCCCTAACACATGAGATTAAATACTCCAGCTAAGCAGTTCCGTTTTCTAATTATATTAAATGGATGTTACTGAGAAATTGTCAAACTCTTGTCATGTTTTTTCATGGCAAGAGTTTTTTATTTTCGCTAAAATGAGATTATGGATGTTTTCGCTTATCAGTACCATTGCTGCAATTGCATTTAGTTGAATATTACTGTTGATTCTGCTTAAAATGTTAGTTAAGTATGCGCTTTGTAGCGTATGTACACAGCTTTATTTTTCATCTGATACATTTCCCTGTGAATAAGATCACTAAAGGAGGACCACTATTTCATGCTATTCGCAGTTTTATTACCATTAATCTTGACAATTTTCATTCCTCTATTGAGTAAATACAAAGATAAAATCCATACTGGAATCTTTGTATTTTTCATACCTCTTGGAATATTCATTTTTTTTGCCCGTTTTTTGGGAGAAGGTTTTTCCCCGGAGATGGAACACTACTCATGGATCCCTTCGATGGGAATCTCACTTGACTTTTACTTGGATGGGTTAAGTTTATTGTTTGTACTGTTAATCAGCGGCATTGGTGCCCTGGTGACTTTGTACTCTATCTTTTACTTACATAAGTCCGAGAAGCTGGCACACTTTTATGTGTACCTGTTAATGTTCATGACAGCGATGTTAGGGGTTGTATTATCTGATAATGTATATGTTCTGTACACGTTTTGGGAGCTGACATCCATTTCTTCCTTCTTATTAATCGGGTATTGGAACCATCGTGAAGGATCGAGATATGGAGCCATGAAATCCATGATGATCACAGTGTTCGGCGGATTGAGCATGCTTGGTGCCTTTATGCTTTTACATATTACAACCGGCACGACTAGTGTACAGCAAATGATCAGCAATGTAGATGTTATTCTATCAAGCGAATATCTTCCATTAATACTTGTATTGCTTCTACTAGGTGCTTTTACCAAATCGGCTCAATTTCCCTTTCATATTTGGCTGCCTGATGCCATGGAGGCACCGACACCTGTCAGTGCGTATCTCCACTCCGCTACAATGGTAAAAGCGGGAATTTATCTTGTAGCCCGGTTTTCACCAATCTTCCACAATTATGAATGGTTCTTTATTATAGTGAGTGGAATCGGTATTTTAACGCTGTGCTGGGCTTCCTACATGGCCGTAAGACAGACAGACTTAAAAGGAATCCTTGCTTTTTCAACAGTCAGTCAGCTTGGTATGATCATGGCCATGCTCGGCTTTGGAACGGAAGCCGCTGTTTTCGCAGCTGTTTTTCATATTTTGAACCATGCAACTTTCAAGGGAAGCTTATTTATGATAGCTGGAATCATCGACCACGAATCAGGCACACGGGATATCCGCAAACTCGGGGGATTGATGACGCTGATGCCGATTTCAGCTACCCTGGCAATGTTTGCTGCACTTTCGATGGCCGGTGTTCCATTGCCTTTTTTAAATGGGTTCTATAGTAAAGAATTATTTTTTGAAAATACGCTCCATATTGGCGATACGACGCTATTAATTGCTACTGTAATGAAACAGGCGATTCCGTATCTCGCAGTATTCGGAAGCATTTTTACCTTTGTTTACTCTATGTATTTCTTATTCGGGACATTTACCGGAAAACAGAAATTGGATCAGCTGCCAATGAAACCGCACGAGGCACCCATTGGAATGCTGGTATCCCCTATCATTCTTGTGTTCGGCGTAATCTTTATCGGGCTGTTTCCTCATTTATTCAATGAGACCCTTCTCGCGCATGCTGCCAAAGCGATTAGCGGAGAGGAAGTCCATGAGCACATCGCTTACTGGCATGGTCTGACACCTGCGTTCTACATGTCTTTAATTGTGGTGGCAGTAGGGACCTTAATGTATCTATTCCGGAAAAAGTGGTGGAATATTTATAAACTTATCCCAGGAAATCTGAGTTTTAACCGGGTATATAATGCCACAATGGAAGGATTAGATGTATATACGGCAAAACTGACCAAAGGATATATGAATGGTTCGCTGCGCAGATATACAGCACTTATTATTTCTACTGTTCTCATTGTAACAGCACTTGTAATGGCCGGAACCAATGGTTTCACCTTTCATACCGACGACCTGGCTCCGATTACGTTGCCTGAAATCCTCGTGGGAATAATGGTAATTGCAGGTGCACTCGGTACCATTCTCGCCAAGGACAATGTAGCTGCCATTATCATTCTCGGTGTATCGGGGTATGGCCAGGCATTGCTGTTTGTCTTTTACCGTGCGCCTGATCTTGCCTTGACCCAGTTGGTAATCGAAACCATAACGGTCGCTTTGCTGCTGCTTTGCTTCCATCATTTGCCGCAGTTAAGCCGGAGGAAGGAAGGAGCAGGATTCCGCCTTACAAATGCGGTGATCGCTATCGGCTTTGGTGCCTTGATGGCCTTAGTTGGTATCTCTGCGCATAGTAGCAAATGGTTCGATACCATTTCAGACTACTTTCTGGAAACCTCGCATGATCTCGGTGGTGGAGACAACGTAGTAAACGTGATTCTCGTTGACATGCGCGGACTGGATACACTGTTTGAAATCACCGTGTTGGGCATTGCCGCGTTCAGTATCTACAGCTTGATAAAGCTTCGCAGCAAGGAGGGAAAATAAATTGGAAATCATCATGTCGATTGTTGCCGGAATTTTATTTGCGGCAGGAATTTATAATTTACTGCAAAAGCAGCTGCTTCGAATCGTAATCGGCACAGTTATTCTTTCCAACGGAGCCCACTTGTTCATTTTAACCATGGGGAAATTGAAACGAGGCGCTCCTCCCGTTTTGGAAACGGGTATTAGTGAATATACTGACCCGCTTCCACAGGCGCTGATTCTTACTTCTATCGTAATCAGTTTCGGTTTGACTAGTCTGCTGCTGGTGTTATCTTACCGGGCAGCGCAAGAAAACAATACAGATAATATGGAAAAATTGAGGGGTAACCATGATGAGTAACTTAGCAGTACTTCCAATCATCATCCCGCTTGTTTCCGGGATTTTGTTAGCATTCTTTCATAAAAAAACATCGTTTGTACGCCATGCAGCTAAACTGCTGTCGGTGATCAGTACAGGCGTTGCTGCATACGTTTTTTTCTATGTATTTCAACATGGGACGGTTACATTGGAAACGGGTGGATGGGAAGCTCCGTATGGCATTGTCCTGGTTGCAGACTTGCTGGCTGTCACCCTTGTATTGACTACAAACCTTATCGGCCTTGCCTGTGTCTTTTATGCACCCAACTCTCTTTCAGAGAAGAAGGAAAAGTTCTACTTTTACACGTTTTTCTTTTTGCTGATCACAGGTGTGTCAGGAGCATTCCTGACTGGTGACTTATTTAACCTGTTCGTGTTTTTTGAAGTGCTCTTGATGGCTTCCTATGCATTGATTACATTAGGTGGCGAAAAAGTCCAATTACGTGAGTCCATTAAATACGTTCTGGTTAATCTATTTTCTTCCATTGTTTTCGTCACGACAATCGCTTTTCTCTATTCGGTGCTGGGTACAGTCAACATGGCACAAATGGCTCAAAGAGTCCAAGAGGTGGAACAACAAGGAATCCTGACAACAATCGGTATATTGTTATTCTTTGTATTCGCAACAAAAGCTGCTTTGTTTCCGCTATATTATTGGCTGCCCAAGCCTTACACAGTTCCGGATCCAGTTGTATCCGCCCTATTTGCCGCCCTTTTGACAAAGGTAGGTGTTTACTCGATCATCCGGATGTTTACTCTGGTGTTCGTTCATAACACTTCATTGACACATGATTTATTTATTTGGATAGCTGGTTTCACATTGGTTTTCGGTGCAATTGGTGCGTTGTCGACTAACAACATCAAATTGGTGGTTGCCTACAACATCATTCCTGCGGTTGGCTTTATGGTCATGGGGATCGGTTTCTATAACGAAACAGCTCTGAGTGGATCTGTCTATTATATGGTTAGTGACATGATCATCAAAGCAGCACTGTTTTTATTGGTAGGTGCTGTTGCCCGTGAAGTCGGCACCTCAGATTTGCGCAAAATGAAAGGGCTGATCCATCAGTTTCCCCTTCTTGGCTGGCTACTGTTCATTTCCGCGTTTGTCCTGGCCGGGGTTCCGCCGTTCAGCGGATTTATCGGTAAGTTGCTGATTATGCAGGGAGGTTTCGCAAAAGGACAGATCATCGTGGTGATCATCGGTTTATTATCAAGTCTTTTGATTTTATTATCGATTATGAAAATATTTGTAAGAGGTTTCTGGGGTGAAAAAGACGAAAGCATTACGGTCGATAAAAAAGCCGTCAACGCTCTGAGCTGGCCGGTCGCTTTCCTGGTATTTTTCACCGTATTACTGGGAATCGGAGCAGAAATGTTTTATCCGGTAGTAGATAATATATCCAATCAGTTGATGAACCCGGAAATCTATATCGATTCTGTTTTTAAGGAGTAAACCTATATGCCTTTTCAAATTTTATTAAACATTTTGATTGCGGTAATGTGGATGTTCATGAGTGAGGACTACACTTTCTCTACTTTTTTTGCTGGATATTTAATTGGTATCCTGTTGTTGCTTGTACTGCAGCGTTTTATTCCGGATGCCTTTTATATGCAGCGGGTTGTGAAAGTAATCAAATTAATGATTTTATTCACCAAAGAACTAATTTTATCCAATCTTCAAATTGTCAAACTGGTCTACAAACCAAAGTTGGATATTAAACCGGGAATATTTGCACTTCCGACTGAATTGAAAAGTGATTGGGAAATAACCTTGCTTGCCAACTTGATTTCTCTGACACCGGGAACACTGTCGATCGCCGTTTCTGATGATAACAGTCTCATTTATGTTCACGCTATGCACATTGAAGACACACAGAAATCCATCAAGGAAATAAAAGACAGCTTTGAAAGAGCCATAATGGAGGTGACTAGATAATATGACATCTACAGACTTTTACTACATTACAGAAGTTGTCACGTATATTTGTTTGGTAGCTACCTCCATTTCCCTAATCCTGTTGATGGTTCGGGCAATTAAAGGACCGACAAATCCTGACCGGGCTGTCGCCCTGGACGCTATCGGAATCAATTTAATGGCTTTGGTAGGTTTGATTGCCATATTGCTTGTCACGACTAAATTGAATGATATTGTACTGTTGATTGGTATCTTACTATTTATTGGGACGATTGCATTGGCAAAATTCATAGAAAAGGGTGTTATCATTGACAGGGACCAGCATTGATATTTTGATGGATATTCTCATTTCCATATTCCTGCTAGTAGGAACGTTCTTCATCTTTTCTACATCCATCGGGCTGCTGCGCTTTCCCGATGTCTATACAAGGATGCACGCAGCGACAAAAGCATCCACATTAGGGATTGCCGGAATCATGATCGGCGCATTTCTGTTTCTTTATGTGGAACATGGAATATTAAGCGGAAAGTTGATTTTGGGATTGTTGTTTGTATTGCTGACGGTTCCTGTATCAGGGCATATGATTTCCCGGGCAGCGCATCGCAGCGGCGTTAAGCCGTGGGGAGACAAAGTGCGGGATGATTACACCGAAGCAATCAGAGCTAAAGAAAATCCAGACCATATGAAATAGTGTAAAGACAAAATACTCAGAGTTATGAAGAAATCATCAGCAGTAAATAAGATGCTGATGATTTTTTCATTTACCGGATCTCCAACAAAGCCTCGTTCTCCTGATTCGCCATAAATAGAAATTACGACATGGTTAGAAATTGTCTTTCTAACTTCTTACATTCGCTGAGTGGGAGTTCGACGCTGCGAAAATACCCTGCGCTTTCCGCGGGCGGCTGGTGAGCTTCCTCGAACTGACGCTCTGTGGAATCTCACCGATGCCTTTCCTCCCGCTGGAGTCTCCAGGTATTTTCTTCGCTAGGAACGGCTCCCTGTTTATAAACGAGGGTACTAAACATTTTTTGAATTCACTTGGTACTCCATGAACCATCTTATCAAAAGACATAGCTGGGAGAACAAGCAGAAAGTCTAAGAGAAGGAGAAAAGACGAAACCCCCACTGTCTTTTTTATGAAAGGCTCTGTTAAAGTATCAGATATTTCCATATTTGGGATTAAATCCTCTTTGATTATCATATCATTCATCGTGACTTCGTTAGCGTTTTCTCTCTCTAAAATAACCTTACCCTCATTATTGATAATGAGAACTCTGTCTAAATCATAATTATCCTTTCATTTGAAAGTTTATGCCCGATAGCTTTGCCCAATTGTTCTTTGGTCATTCTACCCATTCCCAACGTCTGGGAAAAGGTCACTTTGTCACGGTCTCTCGTGACCAATACACGTACCTGTTCATTACTTATGCCATGCTTTTTCGCGGACCCACCTCGCTTGCATGGCTTTCTGTCTTTTATCTTTTTTTCCCTTTTTCAGAGTACAGGAAATAGGTCTCGTCCATCTCGACGATACCTTGAAATTTGGATATTTCCATTTGTTTTAATGCAGTTAATAGTTTATGTCTCCAATAGAATAAGGTCACATGAGTTACGTTGCCAATCAAATCCACTGTTTTACGAAGAGAATAACCCTCTATCATACATTCGATGAATTTTATCCAATGGTTGAGATGACGTGTTCGGTCTAATGCTGTATTGGTGAGGTCAGTGAATGTTCTTTTACACGATTTGCAGCGATAACGCTGTTTCTTCACTTCTTGACCATCCACGATAGTGGAGTATTTCCAAAATCACACAACATGGTCTGACTCACAATCAGGACAACGATAACCCTCCTTGTTCTTACGTTCTGAAATTTCTTGCAGTACGTTCCAGTTGAAGATGAGGCAGTAAGAGCATCAATTAAATACTCTCTTAAACGGTGCTTTTCGGCTGGGTTAAGTTTTTGAATGGCTTTAAGGATGTCGCTTGCTCTCACAGTCATCACCAACTTATATTTGATAACCACATTATAGAACGTTTGTTCGTTTTTATCAAATATCAACAATTAGCTTTAACAGAGCCTTATAAATAGAAGAACTTATTTCCTGACAACCGTTTTTAAGATAGCTTGTTGAGTCTCAAGGAAAAAGTTTCTACGCTTGCGACATTCAGCATGCTTCTTAGTGCAGGGAGCATACGCAGACTCCCTCCAAAAAAGTTGATGCATCAAGCTCCTGCGGGAAAGTGCGAGCTGAAGATCCACTTGGGAAAGCGGTTTTCTAAGTTAGCTGAAGCCGTGCCCGCGGAAAGCGAAGTATGCTACCGAAGCGTTGGTTTACCACCTTTTTTAACAGGCAATGGAAATTCCTATTACAGTTACTGCACAGTTTCAATTTTTTGTGCCGTAATTACCCTTTTCGTATTTTCATTGCAAGGCTATTCCATCATTTCCATCCTATAGAACGCATCATCACGAAAATATCATAGTGGCTTTTAACCATCACGCTTCCAAATTGCTTTTGGGAGCATTTTAAAAATGCCCGCTTTGTACCCTGTTTTCATATGCAAGGCAGTTTAATAAATGTTTCAACAGCAGACAGGCACAATTTCCACCTACCGCACATAGAGTGAAGATATAGGCGATAGCCCACTAATCGGAGGTGCTTGTTTTTGTCGGGTATATTAAGCGCATTGGCTTACCTCATCAAGGAAACATTGTTCTTTGTCTCCTATGTTAAAAACCACGCTTTTCCCCAACCCCTTTCAGCAAAAGAAGAAGCACTGTACATCGAAAAAATGCAAGAAGGCGACCAGCACGCCAGAGATATGCTAATCGAACATAATTTGCGCTTGGTCGCACACATTGTAAAAAAGTTCGAAAACACTGGGGAAGACACGGAAGATTTGATTTCTATCGGCACCATTGGATTAATCAAAGGAATTGAAAGTTTTTCTGTCGGAAAAGGAACCAAGTTGGCCACATATGCAGCAAGATGTATTGAAAACGAAATACTTATGCATTTAAGAGCACTGAAAAAAACAAAAAAAGATGTATCGCTACATGATCCAATCGGGCAGGATAAAGAGGGAAATGAAATTAGTCTGATTGACATTTTAGAAGCCGAAAATGAAGATTTAATCGAATACATCCAATTAAATATGGAAGTGGAAAAAATTAAAGAGTACCTGGGAATACTCGATGAAAGAGAAAAAGAAGTAGTCATAAATCGATATGGTCTTAACAACACGAAGGAATTAACACAGCGGGAAATTGCCAAAAAGCTGAAAATCTCTCGAAGCTATGTGTCCAGAATTGAAAAACGTGCATTAATGAAAGTGTTTCATGAATATTACCGACAGGAAAGAGACAATTAAAGAGTTCTCCCGGAGGAGTCTGGGCTTTTATCCTCTGCTATGCTCTAATCAGCTCTAAATAGCTTTTTTATCCACTTGCTGCCACAAAAAATGTTGTGTTGTCCCTTGTCGTGAGGTGGATTTGGAAAGTAAGCAAAAAATACACTTATTCCCTCTTATAGAATCTAATTAAAACCAGTAACACGAATGAAAAAACCGCATGGTTCATCACTAGCTTTTTGGCTAGATTTCCATGCGGTTTTTATTATCAGTATTTTAATCTGTTAAACCATTTAATTGCTGCCTCCACTTTTTCAACAAAACGGCAATCCATCCGGATGCCAGGACAGTAACGACCAATAAAGCTGGTAATAGACCGCCACTTTCAATTGGCTCAAGGTAATAATTAATTACCATTCCTAAATAGAAAAAAGCGCTAAGCATCAACAGCGTTACCAAAAAACGGCCGAAATCTTCTATCTTTTCCTCGATAAGTTTAGCTTTTTGCTGCTTCACTTGCTATTTCCTCCTTCCTATAAAGAACAAACGGATTCTATTCGTACTATAACATAGATTGACAGTTTGCCAGGAAGGTAATTGATGGAAACATTTAAATCTTTTCTACTATATCGATGATCAAGTTTGCAGCATTTTCCGCTGCTTTTTCTAGAAAAGCATCAAAGGAAACAGAAGATTCTTTTCCAGCTATGTCGGATAATGCTCGAATGACGACAAAAGGAACCTGATAGTTGTGTGCTACCTGGGCAATCGCAGCAGCTTCCATTTCAGCCGCAATCATCTCAGGAAATCTTTCCCTGACAGCAGCTACCCTATCTTCATCTTGCATAAAAGAATCACCGGTTGCAATCAATCCTTTTTTTGCTTGGATACTATCGAGTCCATTTGCTGCTTCCAAAGCTAATTTTACTAAGTGACTGTCCGCTTCAAATTGCACAGGCATTCCTGGAACTTGTCCATATTGATAATCGAATGCAGTAACATCTACATCATGATGAGTAACAAAAGAGGAAATGACGATATCTCCTACTTCCAGCTCCTGATCAAATCCACCGGCAGATCCTGTATTGACCACATGGGTTGGAGCAAATCTTTCATGGAGGATTGTAGCAGCCATTGCTGCGTTCACTTTACCTATTCCTGATTGAAGCAGGACAACTTCCCGGTTTTTTAAACTCCCTTTCACAAAGGAGCATCCGGCTACCTCCACTGTATTGGTCCCTTCCATTCTACTCTTTAATAGTTTAACTTCTTCATCCATTGCTCCGATGATTGCAATTGTCATTTTGCAGCCTCCTGTAACGATATTTCTTTATTGTTGGAATCGATATTTTTGGTCATTTTCATTTAGTACTTCGACCTTGGTTGGTTTCCAGCCCTCGTTTTCCACCCAAGTCAGATAGGTCCGGTATGTTTCCGTTTCATCGCTATCTGATACTGTTGCAACGACTTGCTGGTCTGCACTGCCTCTTTCTACCCACCAGACAATCCGGTTGCTGCTTGGCAGATCTGTAGCCAATTCGATGGCTTCCATCATTTCTTCCCAATCCTTGGTCCCTTCTTCAAATGTTGTTTGATGCGGCTCCTGCTGGTCAGTGCCTACAGGTTTCCAATCTGCGGTATAAGCTTCTTTTACGTTATTGTCTCCACTGGAATCGACAGTTTCTTTTTCTGCCTCTTGTTCTGTATCTTCCTCGCCGTCATCCACTGTGTTCTCTTGATCGTTCTGATTGGACTCCGGCTGCTCTGCACCATCGGAAGGACCGTCTTGATTTTCCTCTGTATTCTGCTCCTCCTCCGAAACAGCACCCTCTTCCTCTTCGGATGGCACGGATTCTTGTGTGTCCGTTTCATTTGCTGAATTATCTTCATTTCCTCCGCCAAACAGGAAAAATCCGATTAAAACAAGGATTAATATTCCTCCTGCTATTAAAAGGAAAGTTATCGCTTTCGTGCTTTTGCGTTTTTTATCAAAGCGATTCACTCTGGATGGTGATTGAAAATCATCTGACATGAAAGTACCTCCTTTTCCATCTATCTGCTATTATACTATGCTATTTTGAATCGGACAAAATCATTCTTTCCCTTCCCGCAGAATATTTTTGTCGAACTTCTTCTACTTTTGGCATATAGGAAGGAGTCCAAGCATAAACATCTAACTAATAAAACAGCGAGTTCAGAAGGGGATGGTGTTATTGAAAATTACCATGTTCGATCAACAGCTATGGAAGATAACCACATTTAATCAAGTCGGTTATGATAAAAAACAAAATCTGTTTTCCATTTTCTTTTTAGATGGTACAGAAGTCCAGTTTGCTGAAGTAGAAGAGTTGGTCGTCTTCGAATTCCTGATTTCCCTGGAAAAGGAGGATTTCATCAAAAAAGTATTCCTTCCTTACTATCCTTGTACATACAAGAACGAACTCTCGAAACTGACATGATTTTGTCCTACGCTATCCAACAATATGCTTTTAAAATATAAAAAGCTGCCTATAGCAAGCTATTGGCATAGCAATTAACATAATCAACCGATATTTTTAGGTTCTCTGTCTATGGTGGAGTGATCTTCACTCCACCACCTCTTTATCGTAAGGTCCAAAAAAAGGAGAGGAAATTCCTCTTCTACACTATTTCGCTCTATAGAACCAATTTTATAGCAGATTTCTCCTGCATATAAAAAGATGTTTCGAGCAGACGGCTCGAAACATCTTTATTGTTTTCCTTATTTGACACTTAAGATTTCCACTTCCATGTCTCCACCAGGAGTCGGTACGGTTACCTTTTCCCCTACTTCACGCCCGATCAATGATTTGGCGATTGGGGAATCATTTGAAATTTTCCCTTCAAACGGATCAGCTTCGGCACTGCCGACGATTTGATAACTTTCCTCATCACCATCAGGAAGTTCCTTAAATGTAACGGATTTTCCCAAGTTAACAACATTCGGATTATCATTATCATTTTCAATGATGACCGCATTTCGGATCATATTTTCCACGGTGGCGATTCTGGACTCTACAAAAGCCTGTTCATCCTTGGCTGCGTCATATTCCGAGTTCTCGGAAAGATCGCCAAATCCTCTTGCTATTTTTATTCTTTCAACTACTTCCTGTCTTTTTTCCGTTTTAAGGTATTCCAGTTCGTCTTCTAATTTCTGTTTACCCTCATTAGTCATGTAAAAACTTTTTTCTGCAGCCATTTGACACACTCCTTTGATTCCAACAATAATTTCAAATTCCCGATTATTCCAAGTCTTCTTCTATCTGGATATATATTTATAAAGTATGCAGCAAGAACATGACCTTTAAATCGGTGAAGTTTCTCATTGCTGGTCACCAGTTTGGTAATCGGGTCGGGAAAGAACCTTGTCCTTTATAAAAATGAGCAGCACATGTGTGCGCTCAAATTTATGTTCCCGTTTTCAGTTTTGACTATATTCCATACTATGGCAGATTTTATCTCTTTTTTCAATAGTTTTCTACTGACGGGTGAGAAATCTTTATCGATTGAGAATCGTCTGTATCTTGGTTGCCATTAAATCAATGGCTACATGATTTTGTCCACCCTCCGGTATGATGATATCTGCATACCGTTTGGTCGGTTCAACAAACTGCAAATGCATCGGACGAACGACATTGATGTACTGATCAATAACCGAGTCAATGGTACGGCCGCGTTCTTTAATATCCCGGAGCATTCGTCGAATGATCCGAACATCTGCATCCGTGTCGACAAATACTTTGATATCCATTAAATCGAGCAGTCGTTGGTCTTCCAAGATCAAGATACCCTCCAGGATGATAACATCCTTAGGCTCCACACGTACGACTTCTTCTGACCGTGTATGGCGGGTATAATCATAAACGGGTTTATCAATAGGTTTTTGTTCCAGTAGTGCTTTTACATGTTCGATCAATAAATCATTATCAAAAGCAAGGGGATGATCATAATTGGTATTTAAGCGTTCCTCATACGGAAGATCGCTTTGATCTTTATAATAATAATCCTGTTCAATAACTAAAATGGTCTTATCTGTAAATCGCTGGCTGATTGATCTGGTCACAGAGGTCTTTCCAGATCCGCTGCCGCCGGCAACACCAATAACCACGGGTTTGTTCGACATAACTACCTAGCTCTCCTTTTTTCCTTTCATCTTCTAACACTGACAGCGATTCCGTCGCCAACCGGAACAATGGTCGTATAAAAGTCCGGATGCTGGACTAACCATTCATTATAATCACGCACTTTACCTGCAATTTTGTTTAGCCTGTCCTTTTGATCGGACTCCGCAGCAACCAGTCCTTTAAAGAGCACATTATCAGAAACAATGACACCATCTTCGGCCAAATGTTTGCTATAGTCTTCAAAGAAACGTCGATATTGCCCTTTTGCTGCATCAATGAAAAGCATATCATACGGTCCTGATTTCCCTGCCTGCTCTCCTACTTCCAAAGCATCTCCAAAAATGACTTGGATCCGTGTTTGTTTACCTTGAGCAGCAATGTTGCTGATGGCTTCCTGATAACGCTGTTCATCTCTTTCAATGGTCGTTATCTGTGCGGAAGGGTTGGCCTCAAGCATCCTAAGCGCAGAATAACCGATTGCTGTGCCGATTTCGAGTATTTTAGCCGGCTTTTTGATGCGGATTAATTGCATCAAGCATTGGATGCCTAACGGCTCCATTATCGGCACGTGATGTTCACGCGCATATGCCTCGAGTTTTGCTGCCCATTCTGGTGCCTCTGGGACAGTACCCGTTAAGTATTGTTCCAACTGATCGTCCACTTTTGCAACCTCCGTCATTAACGATTATGTCAAAGTGTCTGTTTCCTATTTCACCAGCTGTTCAAAACATGAGTAAAACAGACCAGGACATTCTCTACAACCATATTATTTTAACACAAAAAAAGCAGGGAATGCGAATAATTCATTCACTCCCCTGCTGCTTTCCTGTGTAAATATTTCTGCGTCAACTGCTGGTGCTCCTCAAATGTTTGTGAGTAATAAATCGTACCATCTTCAGCAGCCACAAAATACATATAATTGGTTTCCTCCGGATTGAGAATCGACTGTAGCGAATTCTCCCCGAAGTTGGAGATCGGACCTACCGGCAGGCCAGTTACTTGATAAGTATTATATGGTGATTCTGTCTCCAGATCCTCGTACAATACCCTTGTTTTATGCTCGCCCAATGCATATAACACTGTCGGATCCGTTTGCAGCATCATTTCTTCCGCCAGCCGGTTATAAAACACTCCAGCTATCAACTTTCGGTCTTCCTCTGTTTGCGCTTCTTTTTCGACTAGGGAAGCCATCGTCAATGCATCGTGAACTGATTCGATGTCATCCTTTTCAGATATGGAATCCAGATAAGGCGTCAAAACATTTTCTGTCTTCTGCAACATTTTCTCGATGATGTTTTCAGGCTTCGGATTCTCGACATAAAAATCATATGTAGCGGCAAATAAATAGCCTTCCAATGGATACCTTATTTCCGGATCCAAAATTTCCTCGGTAAGGATTGTTGGATGTTGGGCAATAAGATTTTCTAAGTAGTTTACATCTTCAGTTTTGTCAATAAATGCTTCTGCGTCAACACCTGCTTTTTCAGCAAAGATGGAAGCTATCTCTTCTATAGTTTTTCCTTCCGGTATTGTAATAGTCAGAAGCGGGTCTTTAACGAGTGTACCAGTCTGCAATGATTCCACAATTTGGTTAAAACTCATGGACCGTGAAAATTCATACTCTCCGGCCTGAAAATCTGCCACATTATTGAATTTAATATAAAAGCGGAATACCAGGCTGTTGCTTATTATTTGCTTTTCCTCTAATATATCGGCAATTTGAGAAGTAGAAGACCCTAACGGTATTTCTACCTCGGTAATCGTGTCATCATCCGGATCGACCGGTTCCATCGCCGACTTTACATACAAATAGCCTGCAACAACGCCGACGACCAGTATCAATATCAAACAGGACAGTATTAGAGCAACGATTTTCCTGACGGTACTCGCTTCTTCGATTCGCTGTTTCCAGCGATCGGAAAAGTTCTTCTCTTTATCAGAAGTAGACATAGGAAACCCCCTTCACCGGATACATTATACTACAAACAACGACAACATTTCTAATTATTATGTATTATATTCTTTTCTGACAAAATGTATAAACTTTAAATGCCTTGCCACGCGTCTGTCTATCAAAAAGGCTTATCTCCGGGACAATGGAGATAAGCCTCGTTTTACAGTTATTCTGTTTCTTCGTCTGTCAGAGTATTAAGCATTTCCTCAACCATTTCCCATTCTTCTTCTGACTCAATTTGGAATAAAGATAAATCATCTTCATCTTGTGATTTCTCTTCATAACGGAAGGCAAATACCTCTACCTCCTCATCATCCTTCTGCTCAGCTGGTACGACAGCAATATAGGAATTGCCTGTCTGGTCCACATCAAAAGTGAACAGCACTTCAAATAAGTGTTCTTCTCCATTTTCGTCCGGAATAATAATTCTTTCTTTTTCTTCTAATGCCATTTCTGCACCTCCACGAGTTTTTCAGTCATTTGTTGGCGTCTAGGTAACCTTGCAAAATCATGACCGCTGCCATTTTGTCAATCACTTTTTTCCGTTTTTTACGGCTCATATCGGCTTCTAACAGAACACGCTCCGCAGCCATGGTTGTCAACCTTTCATCCCATAAAACTGTCCGGAGTGAAAAACGGTCCTCGAGGTACTTGGCGAAAGCCTGAGAGGCTTCGCCACGTTCCCCGATTGTTCCGTTCATGTTTTTTGGCAGGCCGACGACCGCCTCTTCGATATTATACTCCGAGATTATTTTTTCTATTTCGGGTTCGGCTGTCGAATAATCCTTTTCATCCCATTTAATGGTCGTGACCCCTTGAGCAGTCCAGCCAAGCGCATCACTGACAGCCACCCCGATCGTTTTCTCACCAACGTCAAAGCCAATCTTTTTCATCATTACTCCTTATGGTTGTTTAAATAGGACTTGACCAGTTCTTCAATCAACTCATCCCGTTCTATTTTCCTGATTAAGTTTCTTGCATCCTTGTGCCGGGGAATATACGCCGGATCACCAGATAATAAATATCCAACAATCTGGTTGATTGGATTATAACCCTTTTCCCGTAATGCCTCATGCACTGTCAAGAGCACTTCTTTCACATTTTCTTCGAATGGTTCTTCGGCAAAATTAAATTTCATTGTTTTGTCCATAGATCCCATTAGTTTACCCCCGTCTTCATATTTTAACGTTAAGTGACAAACGTCCACAATTTGTTACCTATTATTATATACCTAAACCGTGCTTAAGAAAAACTAAGAGTTTTCTTTGACGTAGGTTTCGGCATATTGAAGTGCCTCAGGGAGCTGGTCTGGATTTTTGCCCCCGGCCTGAGCCATATCGGGACGTCCGCCACCGCCACCCCCGCATCGCTGTGCCGTTTCTTTAATCAATTTTCCTGCATGGTAACCTTTTTCAACAAGGTCCTTCGAAACTCCTGCCGCCAGCTGGACTTTTCCATCGGAAACCGATCCTAGAAGGATAATACCGGAATCGACTTTTTGCTTGAGTTCGTCCACCATGTTTCGCAATTGATTCATGTCCTGCACATCGACCTGTCGGGCAAGCAATTTCACGCCGTCCACCTCTTGGAGATGATCCAGGATAGAAGACGCTTCTAAATTGGATAGCTTGGCACTTAGAGATTCCTTTTCTCTTTGTAGTTCCTTCATATCATTAAACAATACGTCGATTCGTTCAGGTACATTTTCCGGATTGGTTTTCAGCAAATCAGCGGCATTTCTTAACACTGTCTGCCTGTCATTAAGGTATTGATAAGCCGCCTTGCCTGTACATGCTTCGATTCGTCTCGTTCCTGCCCCAATTCCGGACTCGGTTGTAACCTTAAACAGCCCGATTTCCGCAGTATTCACAACGTGGCAGCCCCCGCATAATTCAATGCTGTAATCCCCGACTTGGACAACACGGACGATATCTCCGTACTTTTCACCGAATAAAGCCATCGCCCCCATCTTCTTGGCTTCGTCAATCGGATGGTAATCGATTGCAACTTGTATAGAAGCCCAGATTTGCTCATTGACTATTTGTTCAACGCGGTCTAATTCCTCTCTAGAGATCGAACCAAAGTGAGAGAAGTCAAAGCGAAGCCTGTCGGCAGTTACGAGGGAACCCGCTTGATTAACATGCTCACCCAACACATCCTTCAATGCCTGGTGCAACAGGTGGGTAGCCGTATGATTTTTTACAATTTGCGAACGGGATTTCTGATCCACCATCGCTTTTACTTGCTCGCCTTTTTGCAACCGGCCTTCCTTGACTAGAATTCGATGAAGGTTCTGGCCTTTCGGTGCTTTTTGGACGTCCTCAACAGAAATGGTAGCATGGTCGGTATAAATCCAGCCTTTGTCAGCAATTTGTCCGCCACTTTCAGCATAGAACGGCGTTTCTTTTAAGAAAAGGTAAGCTTCCTCTCCTGATTCCACAGAATCGGCCAGTTCCTTGCCTTTGATGATTTCCAGAACGGTGGTTTCTGCTTCCAGGTTCTCGTACCCAGTGAAGGTACTCTCCACATCCACTTCCCCGGCAACCCCTTCTTGAACATGCATCGAATCGACCTTTTGTCTTGCTTGGCGGGCTCTTTCCCGTTGTTTGTTCATTTCCTGTTCAAACCCGTCCTCATCGATGGTGAATCCTGCTTCGCTTACGTATTCCTCTGTAAGCTCCTTCGGGAAACCATAGGTATCATACAGGCGAAAAACCTCTTTTCCAGGGAATATGTTGCTGTTTTTTTGTTTTTCTTTTTCCATGATTTCCGACAAGATCGCAAGACCTTCGCTTAACGTTTCATGGAACCGTTCTTCTTCTGTCTTCACCACATTTTCAATGAAGGACTGTTTTTTCTGTACTTCTTCGTAAAATTCTCCCATTATGTCACTAACCGATTTCACTAGTTGGTACATGAAAGGACGATCGATTCCGATTTGCTTTGCATAACGGACCGCTCTTCGCAATAATCTCCTCAACACATACCCGCGCCCTTCATTCGAAGGAAGCGCTCCATCGCTTACCGCGAATGCGACAGTCCGGATATGGTCTGCAATAACTTTGAATGCTACATCGCCTTCATCTGTTTCTCCATAGTTGACACCTGCCAACTGCTCGGCACGTTTAATCAGCGGCATGAACAAATCGGTTTCAAAGTTAGTAGGTGTATCCTGGATGACACACACCATCCGTTCAAGCCCCATTCCAGTATCGATGTTTTTCTTTGGAAGCGGTGTATAGGTATGATCCGGATTATGGTTGAATTGAGAAAATACCAGATTCCAGATTTCCAGATATCGTTCGTTTTCGCCTCCGGGATACAGTTCTGGATCGTTTTCGTCATTTCCGTATTTTTGTCCACGATCATAGAATATTTCGGTATTCGGACCACTTGGCCCTTCCCCAATATCCCAAAAGTTCTCTTCCAGGCGAATAATTCTCTCTTCAGGAAGTCCGATTTTATCACGCCATATATGGAAGGCTTCATCATCTTCCGGATGAACGGTGACAGAAAGATTCTCTTTATCAAAACCTATCCATTTTTCGCTGGTAAGAAACTCCCAAGCCCATTCTATCGCCTCTTCTTTAAAATAGTCACCAATCGAGAAATTACCCAGCATTTCAAAGAAAGTATGGTGACGTGCAGTCTTTCCGACGTTTTCAATGTCATTCGTCCGAATAGCTTTTTGAGCATTTACCAAACGGGGATTATCCGGGATTACCCTTCCATCAAAATATTTCTTCAATGTCGCAACACCACTGTTGATCCAAAGCAAGGTAGGATCTTCTTTGGGAACCAAGGAGGCACTCGGTTCTACTCTGTGCCCTTTCTCTTTGAAGAAATCCAGATACATTTGCCTTACTTCTGCTGAAGTTAATTGCTTCATAGTTAAACCTCCATTGATTTAGTTTATTTAATAAAGAAATGATTCTGGCTCTCATTTTCCCTACAGGAGGATAGAGAGCGAACCCACCAATACAAAAAGCCCCCGTTCCTGCCTGAAAGCAGGGACGAGAGCTTTGTTCGCGGTACCACCCTGATTATGGATAATACTATCCATCACCTCAATAGCTTGTAACGGGGCAGACCGGCGGAGATGAGTCCGCACTCTGATCTAGCTTCCATGGTCCTGTCCGGGAATTTTTTCAGCCGTGGAAATTCCTCTCTGCTCGGATGGATTGCCATGTACTCGGGATCTTCAACGTATTATGTCATTCCTTTTTATATTCTTCGTCTACTTGTCTCAAAGTATAAAAAAGATTCGTCAGGTTGTCAATCATTCTGCCGCCCGGAACCGGTAGAGGTGAAAAAGGATTACTTTAAGGATGGTAAGGAGCGGAACGGCCAGTATCATTCCAATGATTCCGCCGATTTCTCCCCCTGCCAATAAAGCAAAAATAATCAGGATTGGATGAATATTGATGCTTTTCCCGACGATGAACGGGGAGAGTAAATTCCCTTCAATGATTTGAACGACAAAAACCGCGATGACGACATATATCATCATTTTATACGAGATGGTGAAAGCGATAACTACAGCCGGTATAGCTCCCAGTATCGGGCCGAAATACGGAATGATGTTTGTTATCCCCATAATCAGCGCCAATAGAAGTGGGTATCGCATGTCGATCAGCCACAAAAAGCCGTATGTAGTCAAACTTACGAACAGACAGACGAGCAGCTGTCCCCTTATGTAGTTTCCGAGGCTTTTGTCGATTTCCATACAAAGTTTGCGGCCGTCGTCCCGGAACCTCTCCGGAGTAAGCCTGCTGAAAACTTTTCTAATTAGATCAAAGTCTTTCAGCATATAAAATACAAGAACAGGGATTACTGCTGCCAATAGAATAATATCCATAAATTTAGCTGCTTGTTCCACAAGACCGCTAAGTAAATTGCCGATAAACTCCTCGACCCTGTAAAAGAGGACATCCATTCGGTCATGGACGGATTCCGGCAAATAAGCGGTCCGCTCATACAAGCCATAAATTGCGCTACGATATTGCTCCATGAACTCTGGAAGATTGGCGTTCAAATCCCGAAGCTGATGGAGTAGTATCGGAAAGGCCTTATACAAAAAATAGCCTGAAAGCCCAAAAAACAAAAGATAAATTCCGATGATCGCAAACCACCGAGGTAAGTGATAGTGATGAAGCTTTTCAATAATCGGATGCAGCAAATAAGCGATGAGAGCAGCGATGATGAAAGGAGTCAGGATGTGCAAGAATATGGTTAGAATGGACCGGTACAGTGGCAGGAGTTTCCATAATAAATACAAAAATAAAAATGCCAATATTCCGGTGGAAATCCAAAATAAAAAGCGGACAGATTTATTTGGATGAAACAAGTACTACTCCTCCTTCCCGGGAAACAAGTTGACGTTACGACTAACCAAAACGTCTGCAGTTAGTTTTCCCTAGAAAGGAGAATTTATCATCGAAGACAGCTGTATTTGCTGTTTTGGAATTCTACCAATTTGCTTTTCTTTCATCCTCGCTAAAGAGATCATTCAATGAGCTTAAAGAACCGTCCTGTTCCACCTGATGAAGATCCAATACTTCTCCGAGCAAAGACAACTCAATAAAACAATCCCAGCAATAGAATTGCTGGTTTCCTATTTTCCCAATATTTTTCCCTTTACAGTTGGGGCAATGCATCCAGGATCCTCCTTGCCAAATCATGAGTTGTCCTAAAGCTTGCCCATTTTATTTAACTTTATACAATAAACTTATAGAAAATCGTAAGGCGATAGTTCTTCTTCCGCATTTTCGTCTGGTTCTGGAACATCGTCCATCAGTTCCTTAAGCTGTTCTTCCAAAGAGGTGTATCGGCGATTGGTGTCCTGCTCATTGACTCCCTGAATAAAAGCCTGCTTGTTTCCACACAAAATCAGTGATTTCTTGCATCTGGTGACAGCAGTATATAACAGATTTTTCCGCAGCATTCTGTTGTATCCCTGTATCACGGGAATGATGACGATCGGAAACTCACTTCCTTGAGATTTGTGAATCGAAGTGCAGTAGGCGTGCATGATATTGGTTAAATCTTTCCGTTCATATGCCACTTCTTTTTCTTCATAGGACACAACAACTTGTTCCGCCTGTCCACTTCCCTCGTCTTCCTCGAAAATCGCCGTTATTTCCCCGATATCCCCGTTAAAAACGCCGTCCTCCGGCTGATTGACCAATTGGATGACTTTATCCCCTGTTCGGAATGTGACATCCTTTGTTCGAATTTCTCTCCGTTGGGTTGATTTCGGGTTGATCAATTTCTGAATTTCTTCATTGATACGATGAATTCCCGCCTTCGAACGATACATCGGTGCGAGCACTTGCAAATCACGCAAGTCTACACCTTTATCATGGGCTCGTTTGACAATTTGAATGATTACATCAACGACCTGGTATTCCGGACATTCAATAAAATTGAAATCTGATTCTTGCCGCAAAGAGTCCGTCCGGCATTCATTGTTTTTTATTTCATGGGCCAGCTGAATGATCTTCGATCCCTCTTTTTGTCGATAAACCTCATTAAGCTGCACGTATGGTACAAGGCCACTCTTCAGTAAATCGGCCAAAACCTGTCCTGGCCCTACCGACGGGAGTTGATCTTCATCACCGACAATCAGTACTTGCATCTCATTTGGAATGGCTTTAAACAATTGATGTGCTAGCCAAATATCCACCATGGAAAACTCATCGATAACCAACAATTTTCCTTCCAGCCGATTATCTTCGTCCTTCTCAAACGTTTCATGGCCATTCCAACCAAGCAACCGATGAATGGTTACAGCAGGGACACCGGTAGACTCCTTCATGCGCTTTGCTGCCCTTCCGGTTGGGGCAGTTAGGATAAACGGGTACGGCGTTTCATTATCATAGTCATCAGGATCCAAAGACAGCCCGTGAATTTCTGCATAAGCATTGATAATCCCTTTAATGACCGTCGTCTTTCCGGTACCAGGTCCTCCCGTCAACACCATCAGTTTAGAACCTAACGCTTTTTCGATTGCCTGATATTGTTCCTTTCCATAGCTGAGAGACTCTTCCTCTTCTATGCTTCCGACTATTTTAAGGAGCTCTGCATCTGCCGGCTGTTCCATGACTGTTTGCTTAATAATTCGGTCCACGTTGGAACAAAAGCCGCTTTCGGAATAATAGAGGGACGGCAAATAAACCCTTGATTCCACCACAATTATTTTTTTCTGTTTGTTCAATTCTTGGATTTGCGAAGTGATTGTTTCCGGTTCTATCTGGTGTAGTTCTCCCTGCAGCAATTCATCGACCGCCGTCAAATGCTTTTCCAATGGCAAATAAACATGACCAGCCTGGATGCTTTGCTGTAACGTAAAAATGCAGGCAGCCTGAACACGGCTAGGATGGTCCATCGGAATATTATTTTGGCGTGCCACTTCGTCTGCCCGTTGAAAGCCAAACCCTTCTATGTCAAATACATACTGATAGGGATCCTGCTCAAGAATTTTTATTGCTTCATCCTTGTATGCCTCATATATTTTTTGTGCCATTTTGAGACCGAAACCATAGTTCGATAAGTGGACGACAATGTTTTCGAATCCTTGGTGTTCCTGCAAGTCCCTCGCAAGCTGTTCTGCCCTTTCTTTCGGAAGCCCCGGAATCGGATCCAGTACCCCAGGATCTTGCAAAATCTTGCTTACTGCCGTCTCACCCAATTCTTTGACTATCCGCTGGGCTGTTTTTTTACCGATTCCATAAAACAAATCACTTGATAAATAGGCAACCAGCCCATCTTCCGTTTCAGGGATAAAACGTTTGAAATGATTCACCTGATATTGCAGGCCGAACTTTTTATGTTGTTCAAAGGTTCCTTGAAAAATATAGATTTCCCCTTCATTGAGTCGGGAAAAGTATCCTTTTATCACCATATCTTTTTCTTTGAAAGACTCGTTCGTCTCCAAAACCTTTATTCTGGCAATGGAAAAGTGCTCCTCCTCATTGACAAAAATATGATGGATGAGCTCTCCTTTCACATAACTATTTTCTTGCGATTTTCCATGGTTTTCTTCCATTGCCATCGTAATTGCTCCTTTTACAGTTCTAAGTTATCCTGGTTGAGCATATCGTCGATACTCTTTTTACCATTTGCGGCCAGCAGATGATCCGGTTGATACTCAAGCGCTTTGGTAAAATGCTTGTAAGCCCGATCGACATCTTCTTCATATAAATAACTGACACCGATATTATAGTGGGCATCACTGTGCTCCTGGTTAAGGTCAAGCACTTTGAAAAAGGTTTGTTGAGCAAGCTCGATTTGATCCGTTTGCGCCAATGCTAGTCCATATTGAAATAACGCTGACTCATCTTCAGGATTTAACTCGACGGCCCGCTGAAAATATGGCAGTGAAAGCCTTTGGTGGTCCTGATGTTGCAAGGACATTGCCAGCATCAAATAGACATCGGCTTCCTCAAGCCCTGTGTTGACCGCTTGCTGGAAATGCTGCTGTGCAGTCGGGTAGTCCTCCTGATCGAAAGCTGCATTACCCAATCCAAAATAGGCGGTAGCTGCATTCGAATCCAGCTCGAGTGCCTTGTGAAAGAATCGCTCCGCTCGCTCATAATCATTCATGTGGAGCAGTAAGTTCCCAAAATTAATATATCCTACAGGATCTTCCGGGTTTTCCTCGATTGCTTCATTGAACAACCGTGCTGCTTCCTGTAGATCTTGTTCTTGCATTTTTTCTATTCCTTTGCTGATTTTGTCCATCTTTTCACCTCAGTTTATTTATGGCCAGTGTACACTGCATGGCACGTTCTTCTTATTTCCAAAGAATACTTACTTCTAGTTTAATGAAAACAATCAATCCCGCCAACCCCCGATTAAACTTCGAAAACCCCTTGCCGGATTGGACAAGGGGTTGAAGTTTATAAAAGATCAGCCAACATAGTCAAGGTATTTTTCATCTTTGATGATTTCGTCAATGGTTCCACCACCGAGACAAACTTCTCCGTCATAAAAAACTACGGCCTGGCCAGGTGTTATCGCACGCTGTGCTTCATGGAATTCAACACGTACTTTATCGTCGCCAAGCGGTATTACCGTTACTTTGCTATCCTGTTGGCGATAACGGAATTTTGCAGTACATTCGATCGGCCCGTTCAGCTTTTCCTCATTGATCCAATTTAAATCTGTGGCAATCAACCCGTCAGAATATAAACGATGGTTATGAAACCCTTGCTCGACATATAGAATGTTTTCTTCCAGGTTTTTACCGACTACGAACCATGGATCACCAGAACCGCCAATTCCAAGCCCCTGCCTTTGTCCGATTGTATAATACATCAATCCTTCGTGCCTGCCCTTTTCCATCCCGGTCAAGGTGGTCATTTTTCCGGGCTGAGCCGGCAAGTATTCACTAAGGAACTCTTTAAAGTTGCGTTCACCGATAAAACATATACCAGTGCTGTCTTTCTTCTGTGCAGTGGCCAAATCATGATCAGCCGCGATTCTGCGTACCTCTTTCTTCGGCAAATGCCCCAAAGGAAACATGACTTTGGATAGCACCGATTGGGAAAGCTGGTTTAAGAAATAAGTTTGGTCTTTATTATCATCCACTCCGCGGAGCATTTGGTATTTTCCATTTACTTCACGGACTTGAGCATAGTGTCCTGTGGCAAGGTAATCCGCACCTAAAGAGAGAGCATGGTCAAGAAACGCTTTGAATTTTATCTCCTTATTACACATGACGTCCGGATTTGGGGTACGTCCTGCCTTGTATTCATCCAGGAAGTAGGTAAATACCTTGTCCCAATATTGCTTTTCAAAATTCACTGCATAATAAGGAATCTCTAATTGGTTACATACCCGTACGACGTCATCAAAATCTTCTGTTGCCGTACATACGCCGTTTTCATCGGTGTCGTCCCAGTTTTTCATGAAAATGCCGACCACATCGTAGCCTTGCTGCTTAAGGAGCAAGGCTGCCACGGAGGAATCGACTCCTCCACTCATACCGACGACTACACGTGTATTTTTGTTATCTTTCATCTTGTTCACCGCCTACTTGTATAGTTGCTTCAATTCATTCATTTGGCAAGTCTCTTGACTATGGAAGCGACACGTTCAGCAGCCTCTTCCACATTTTCTTTGGTATTGGCTAAACCAAAGCTGAACCGTATAGAATTGACTGTACGGTCATCCCCTTTTCCGAACATAGCCGACAATACATGGGAAGGTTCGATAGAACCAGCGGTACAGGCGCTGCCGCTGGAGGCGGCAACTCCGGATAAGTCGAAATTTGTCAAGAGAGCCTCCACGTTTGTGCCAGGAAAACTGATATTGACAATGGCAGGTACCGTTTCCAATTCGATACCATTTACCGTAAACGAAACCTTTTCCTGTTCCAATTTTTGAAGAAAAGCTTTTTTGAATTCAGCATATTCCTGTTGACGATTCGCACGTTGCTCTACCGCCAATTCGACTGCCCGCTGCAAGCCTTTTATACCAGCTACATTTTCCGTTCCCGGTCTCCGCTTCCTTTCCTGTTCACCGCCGTATTGCAGTGCTGTTACCTGGATTCCATCCCGCATATAGAGAAATCCGCCGCCCTTTGGCCCATTTATCTTGTGGGAAGAAGCCGCGAGCAAATCAACATTCCAATCATCGACACTTATATCCAATAAACCGTATGCCTGTACTGCGTCTGTATGAAAATAGGCGGAATGATCCTTTAAAACCTCGCCAATCTCTTTGATTGGCTGTATCATTCCTGTTTCGTTATTAACTGCCATGATCGAGACTAATATCGTATCTTCTCGCAACGCAGATTGCAGATCGCTAACCGATATCTTCCCCTCCGGTCCGACGGGAAGGTAGGTTATATCGAAACCCTGCTTTTCCAAGTGCTCGACTGCATGCAAGGTGGCATGGTGTTCGATTTCGGTAGTAATCACATGCATGCCCCTGCTTTGGTTTGCCAGAGCTGTACCGACAATAGCAAGATTATCTGCTTCCGTCCCGCCGCTCGTAAACACGATTTCTTTTTCATTCGCGCCAATACTTCCAGCAATGACACGGCGTGCTTCGTCGATTATTTGTCTCGCCTTTCGACCGAAATGATGTACGCTGGAAGGATTGCCGAACACTTCCTCCAGCACCGGTACCATCGACTTGGTCACTTCCGGATGCACAGGTGTTGTCGCTGCATGATCTAAATAAATTGGTTCCATTTTAACCCTCCCCTCATCAAATATAAAACATATATGCTTCCTGGCTGTCGTCATCCCCGTGTTTTCGTAAATCATCAAGGGTAGTGGTATCCAACACGTTCTTCACAGCGTCCCTCACGCGCAGCCATAGTGCCTGTTTAGCAGGTTCTTCATCCTCGATCCCTTCTACAGGTGTAATAGGACCTTCCAACACCCGTATGATATCGCCGGCTGTTATCTCGTTCGGTTGTCTAGCCAGTATATATCCACCATAAGCCCCCCGCACACTTTTCACCAAACAGGCATTCCTCAAGGGTGCTGCCAGTTGTTCCAAATAATGTTCAGAAAGCTGATTGTCTTTGGCAATCGTCTTTAGTGAAACAGGACCGTTTCCGTAATTCTTTGCCAACTCTATCATGATGGTCAAACCATACCGGCCCTTCGTCGAGATTTTCATTCCCCTCACCTCTTCATGCATAACGCTAATTAACGGAGAGCTAATGTCAGTTTTAGTTTTACTTCAAGGCGAATTTTGATACATCAAACGGAGTTCTTTACCCCTATGTTCGTCTGTTAACTATATGAAGTTCCCTTCTGATCACCATTATCTCCATTTGTTTCTAATCATCTATATGAAATGAGCCTCTGCTTTTTTGTTGGTCAGAAGCTTTTTTACATCGTATGAAAAGCCTCTGTAACCAAAAGCTATTATAGCATGAATAGCAAGTTTCTTGCATTTTATCAAGGTTATTATTACGCTTGAAAATAGTTATTTTATAGAGATTATCACTGCACGTCAAGCTATATACTCATGGAGCGATAATGAGGGACTCATCAGAAGAACAGGGGGAATGATGATGAGAAGCAAAGAACCATTGGCTTACCGTATGCGTCCAAAAACCATCGATGAAGTCGTTGGCCAGGAAAGCGTAATTGGAAAACAGACAAAGCTCTACCAGATGCTAATGAACGGTTATGTACCATCGATGCTGTTATATGGAGAACCAGGTATCGGAAAGACCGCAATTGCCCATGCCATCGCAGGGACGGTTAACATGCCGTTCACTACCTTGAACGCCACGACATCCGGCAAAAAAGATGTAGAGATTGTCATTGAAAAAGCAAAGATGGAAGGCACTACGATTCTGTTTCTCGACGAAATTCACCGTTTCAATAAAGCCCAACAAGATTATTTGCTGCCACACGTAGAAAAAGGGTTGATTATTTTAATAGGAGCCACAACGGAAAACCCTTATCACGATGTAAATCCGGCGATCAGAAGCCGATGCGGTCAAATCAAGCAGCTGACCAGACTGGATAGCAAGGATATAGAAAAGCTGCTTCGCAACGCTTTGACCGATGAAGAAAGAGGCTTTGGAAACCTCCAAATCAGTGCTGATGAAAAAGTGATTCAGCGCATTGCTGAAGGGACAAATGGAGATGCAAGGAAAGCATTGAACGTCCTGGAAGCAGTTGTGTATGCTTCCGGTAAACAGCAAGAAGAAATCGTTCTCCAGGAAAAAACGGTAGAAGAATTTATTGATAAAGCAGGAGTATTCGGCGATAAAAAAGGTTCTAATTTTTATAACTTGCTTTCCAGCCTGCAAAAAAGTATCCGGGGAAGCGATGTAAATGCCGCTTTATATTACCTGGCTAATCTTCTGGAAAGTGGTGACTTGATTGCCGTCAATCGCCGATTATTGGTAATTGCTTATGAGGACATCGGTCTGTCCAACAAAGAGATCGGAAGCCGGGTGCTTGCAGCAGTAGAAGCAAGTGAACGTTTAGGCATGCCGGAAGCCCGGATACCTTTATCCGTCGCTGTGGTCGACATGTGTTTGTCCACTAAATCCAATTCTGCCTATAAAGCCCTTGATATGGCCATAGACGATATCCGAAAAGGAAAGGTCGGAGATATTCCCCTACATTTACGAGACACTCATTACAAAGGGGCAAAGGATTTAGGTCATGAAGGGTATTTATACCCGCACAATTACCCTGTCGGTACGTTCGGCGGGTGGGTTAATCAAGACTACCTGCCTGAAAAATTAAAGGACAGACAATACTATCATCCCGTTGAAGCCGGAGAGGAACGAAGGATGGCAGAAATCTACAGGAAATTGAAAGAATTTAAAAAACAAAAATAGAATTTGCTATCTAATAATAAAAAAATAACCAAGTATTGGCTTCCACGTATAAAAACAATAGAACCGGCAAAGATAGATATAAAATTTGCAAACTAGTTCTATGAATTTATTGAAGGAGTGAATACATTGGTTAAAGTAAGACAAGACGCCTGGTCACACGAGGATGATTTGCTGTTGGCAGAAACAGTATTGAGACATATCAGAGAAGGCAGCACCCAATTGAATGCTTTCGAGGAAGTCGGAGATAAATTAAATAGAACCTCGGCGGCGTGTGGTTTTCGCTGGAATGCCGAGGTTAGAAAAAAATATGAACAAGCTGTCGATATAGCGAAGCGTCAGCGCAAAGAGAAGAAACGTGCGTTGGCCAAGCAGCAGAAATCCTCGCAAACTCTTGCACCTGCACTGGTATCCAATATTGTAGAGGAAACCAATGAGACCGGAAGCGACCAACAGCTTTTACCGGTAGTTCAGGCAGAGAATGCCGAAAATGAAACGTCTATCCAATTGGATTTGGTAATTGACTATTTAACTTCCTTAAAGCAAGGGGTTCATGCCTCTCAACAATCTCAGTTGGATATACAAACATTGACAGAAGAAAATGAGTATCTTAAAGAAGAAAACCAACGACTTGAGAAAAAGGTAGCAGAGACGCAAGAACAACTTCAGACCATTCAAGAAGACTATCAAGTGTTGATTCAAATCATGGATCGGGCACGTAAAATGGTTGTCTTTGAGGATCAGGAAAATCTATCGGCATCCGCTTTCAAAATGGATAAAAACGGGAATCTGGAACATCTGGCAAGGTAACCATTCCCTCGGTCAAATGGGCTGGTGTGATTGTTCACCTACCCAACGCTTTATTTGAATGACTCAACCCGAAAAAGGCGTAGAAGTCATAAACTCGCTTACCACAGAAAAATGTAAAAAACCGTAAGGATGATGACAACATCGTCCTTACGGTTTTTCTTATGTACGAATCAATCCCGATTGTGCCGTCCCCTTGGTAGTTTTGAACCCGCTCTCGGCAGGTGGGTGCCCTGTTCGATGCTTTATGCTTCCTCTCATTAGAAGTTCCAATGAGGCTTGCACGCCGCAAAGAAACTGCAGGCTCCCGTTCAACTAAATGTTCGGTCAAAACGTATTGGGAGAGACGAACACATCAGGATTGACGGCGGCTTTCAAAAAGAAAACCGCTTAAGTTATATTCAAATAATAGCACAGAAGCTTCCCGCTTTCAAGAAGGTAGCTCATGACGTTTCCATAACATTTGTTACAAATTTGCAATGTCAGGATGGCTGTTCTGATTCTTTCACATTCAATTTCAAACTCAGTTCATCCAGCTGTGCTTGACTTACACCGCCAGGGGCTTCTGTAAGCAAATCGGATGCTGATGCTGTTTTAGGAAACAAAATCGTGTCCCTGAGATTCGTCCGGCCGGCAAGTAGCATGATAAACCGGTCAAAACCAAGAGCGATCCCGCCATGTGGTGGGGCTCCACTTTCCAGCGCATCAAGTAGAAAACCAAATTGATCCTCTGCTTCTTTCTGGGAAAACCCTAATACCTCAAACATCTTATTTTGCATTTCACGTTGATAGATACGTAAAGAGCCGCCACCCAGTTCATAACCGTTAAGCACAAGATCATACGCTTCCGCTTTTACTTGCTCCGGATGTGTATCCAGCTTGTCGACATCCTTTTGCATTGGCATGGTAAACGGATGATGGGCAGCGAAGTAGCGGCCCTGATCCTCGTCGTATTCCAACAGCGGCCAATCTGTCACCCAAAGGAAATGGAAAAGAGACTCGTCTATCAATTTACGTTCTTTCGCCAATTTCAGCCTTAACGCTCCGAGGCTTTCATGGACTACAGAGACTTTATCAGCAACAAACAATAACAAGTCGCCATCTTCTGCTTCGAGTGCACGCTTTATGTCAGCTGCCTCCTCTTCCGTTAGAAATTTAGCGATTGGACCCTTCAATTCGTTTACTTCCACTTTCAGCCAAGCTAAACCTTTTGCACCGTAAATCTTCACGAACTCTGTCAGCTGATCGATATCTTTACGGGAGTAATCTGCTGCAGCACCCTTTACATTCAGTGCACTGACTTTTCCACCACTTTCCACCGCGCTGCTGAAAACTTTAAAACCGGAGCCTTTAACTACTTCCGAAACGTTCACTAATTCCATTGCAAACCTCGTGTCAGGTTTATCGGAACCGAATCGTTCCATAGCTTCTTCATAGCTCATTCGCGGGAACGGTATTTCGATATCCATATCCTTCACTTGCTTCATTACTTTTTTCATCATTCTTTCCGCCATTGCCATGATTTCTTCGCTCGACATAAAAGAGGTTTCAATGTCGATTTGTGTGAACTCAGGCTGACGGTCAGCACGTAAGTCTTCGTCACGGAAACAACGGGCAAACTGATAATATTTTTCAAAACCGGAAACCATCAGCAACTGTTTAAATAACTGTGGAGACTGCGGAAGGGCATAAAACTGTCCAGGGTGTACCCTGCTCGGTACTAAATAATCCCTTGCTCCTTCCGGTGTACTCTTCGTCAGCATCGGGGTTTCCATTTCTAAAAATTCTTCTTCATTTAAAAAACTTCGAATCACTTGGGTGGCTTGATGCCGAAGCTTGAATGTATTTTGCATCGGTTCTCGCCGCAAGTCGATATAGCGATGTTTCAACCGCAGGTCTTCGGATACATCTGTATCCCCTTCAATTGGAAAGGGAGGTGTTTTCGACTTATTCAAAATGCGGATGCTGGATACGGAAATTTCTATTTCTCCTGTAGCCATTTTTTCATTGACTGTACTACTGTCGCGTTCGACCACCGCTCCATCAATTTCCACGACATATTCACTTCGAACCCTTTCTGCAATCTCTAGGGCTTCTTTGGAAACGTCTGGATTGAATACAACCTGGACAATTCCAGAACGATCTCTTAAGTCGATAAAGATCAAACCACCTAAATCACGGCGTTTTTGTACCCACCCTTTTAATTTAACTTGCTCTCCAACTGATTCTCTTGATAGTTTTCCTGCCATTTGTCTTGAATCCGGCATATCAGTTTCCTCCTTCCAACTGTTGCTTCATATAGGACACCAATTGCTGCAGCGGAACATCTTCTTGTACTCCGGTAGCCATGTTTCTCACTGCTGCCACCTTGTTTTCCAATTCTTCGTCACCTAATATGACTACATGTTTCGCTTTTAAGCGGTCGGCTGCTTTGAATTGTGCTTTAAATTTTCGCTGTTTGTAGTCCTTATCTACCTGGATACCGGCTTTCCTTAACTCATAAGTGTAGCGGACCGCTGCCTTTTCAGCTTTTTCTCCCAAAGCTACAACAAAACAGTCCAGCCCCTCGTCCACCGGTAACTCGATACCTTCGGCTTCCAAAGCCATTAAAAGACGCTCCAGGCTCATGGCAAATCCAATACCGGGCGTTTCCGGTCCACCTAATTCTTCAACAAGTCCATTGTAACGTCCGCCGCCTGACAAAGTAGTAATAGCGCCAAATCCTTCGGCATCACTCATGATCTCAAAAGCAGTGTGATTATAATAATCCAGTCCACGTACGAGATTTGGATCAACGACATATTCAATGCCCATATTATCAAGGTGTTCCTTTACTTTCGCAAAGTACTGTTCCGATTCTTGGTTTAAATAAGTCAGAATCGAAGGGGCTGTTGCCATCGCCGGATGGTCTTTGTCCTTTTTACAATCCAGGACGCGAAGCGGGTTTTGCTCAAGCCGCACCTGACAATCTGCACAAAGCTCTTCTTTATGCGGTGAAAAATGCTCCACTAATGCTTCCCGGTGGTTTTTACGGCTCTCCCAATCGCCCAGGCTATTAATAACGAGTTTCAGGGATCGAAGTCCTAATTCCTGATATGCACTCATAGCCAGTGCAAGTACTTCCGCATCCACAGCCGGGTCTGCACTTCCCAAAGCCTCTATTCCAAATTGGACAAACTGCCGCATTCTACCTTGCTGAGGCCGTTCGTATCGGAACATCGGACCAACATAAAACAGTTTGACCGGCTGATTCGCAAGTCCGTATAGCTTATGTTCGACAAACGCCCGTGCCACCGAAGCAGTACCTTCCGGCCGTAATGTCAAGCTTCTTCCGCCTCTGTCTTCAAAAGTGTACATTTCCTTTTGGACAATGTCTGTGCTATCTCCTACTCCCCGCTGAAATAATTCAGTATGCTCGAAGATAGGTGTGCGAACTTCTTGGTAGTTAAATCGTCTGCATAAATCAGACAGTTTATGTTCGATATATTGCCAGTTACCAGTTGCCTCAGGCAAAAGATCCTGTGTACCTCTCGGTGCCTTCATACTCATTTTAAAACCCCCTATTTTCATGTTATGTAATGTAACACTACCTATCTTAATACGACTATAGGACTGTTTTATTTCCTCAATCACGTTGTGCGTTAATCCATTCCCATCACTGTTCAACGAAAAAAAATAAACTCCCGTCCCCTTTATAAAAAGGGACGAGAGTTCACCCGCGTTGCCACCCTGGTTGAAGCTGTTCTTTAAGCTTCCACTTTCACAGTTAACGCCTGCAAAACGTTTGTATTTACTGCTATCTTCAATACAAAACCTCTGGGACGTCTTTCAACAGATCATCATGCAAAAGTGCTCTCAACCTATGGCACTTCCTCTCTGTACATGTGTACTTCTGTCTACTTTTCCCTTCCATGGTTTTACGAATCATATTAAGAATTGTTTATAATCATAATGTTTGCTGTTTCCGTTGTCAAGCACGGTTCAGTTTTTCTTTCAATTTTTTCACTTCCCCGAGTGAGATACCAAGCTCTTCAGCAATTTCAATCCTGTTTAAATGGCCCTCGATTTCCATAAAACGGTGGAAGTCTGCTCCAAAAATACTCGGAGAAGCAGCCTGCATGTCCGATTGCTTTTGGGTATACCGCATCGACTATAGCCCTCCTTATTGAATGGATTTCACTTAAATGACTAGCCAAGCGAAACACAGTTCAAAAACAGTTTCGAATATCTATGTTAAGTATGTCCAATTCAATCCAAGGCTATGCCGGTACAGCCCCGGATAGGAAAGAATCCCAGGCACTTCGGTACATAGTGAAAAAGCAGCTCATCAGATCGCAGAAACAATTAACTGCGTGAACGGTCAGAGCTATCTAAAATTAATGTTACTGGGCCATCATTGGTAAGGTGCACCTGCATATCTGCACCGAAAACACCCGTTTCAACCCGGGTACCTGCTTCCTCCAGCAACTGATTAAAGACACCGTATAAATGTTTTGCAGGGTCAGGTTTTGCTGCGGCCAAAAAGTTCGGCCGTCTTCCTTTTCTCGTATCAGCATACAGGGTAAATTGAGAAATGGACAAGACACTGCCCCCTACATCTTGTAATGACAAATTCATTTTTTCCTGCTCATCTTCAAAAATTCGCAGAGATACAATTTTTTTCGCTAAATATTCGGCATCTTCTTCTGTATCGTCATGGCTGACCCCTAGTAATACAACCAGCCCGAAATCTATCTTGCCTTCGGTGTTATCCTCTACAACCACTCTGGCTTGTTTTGCCCTTTGAATAACAGCTTTCACTTCTTCAAGCACTCCTTATTGCAACATTCTTGTTACGGTATATACATCCTTGATTTGCTTTAGCCTGTCCACTATCTTTCGCAGATGACTAATATTGTGAATCAAAATGGTAATATGAATCAAAGCCATCTTGTTGCGATCAGATTTACCATTGACACCGATGATATTTGTTTTGGTTTCATTGACAGCCTGTAATACTTCATTTAACAAGCCGCGCCTGTCAAAACCGGATATTTCCAAATCGACATGGTATTGCTTGGTTTGGGCATCATTGTTTTCCCAGTCAACTTCTAAAATCCGATCCTTCGCTTCTTCTGTCTGAATGTTCGGGCAGTCAGTACGGTGGACGGAAACACCTCGCCCCTTCGTAATATAGCCGACAATATCATCACCAGGTACTGGGTTGCAGCATTTAGACAATCGTACTAGCAAGTTGTCTACACCTGCCACTCTGACACCCGAGTCTCGTTTACGGCCCTGGGCAGGCTTGACCTCCTTTTTAGCTACACCCTCCAGTGTTTCAGCTAAATCCTGTGTCTTCAAGTTTAGCCTTTTCTGCTTCTCCGTCAGCCGTGTGGCGATTTGAGCAGCAGTGATTCCCTGGTATCCAACTGCAGCATACATATCGTCCTCATTACTGAAATTAAACTTTTCAGCAGTCTTTTCGATATTCTCAGCGGTTAATATTTCACTCGGCTCAAATCCAGCCGCTCGTATTTCTTTTTCTACCAATTCCCTGCCTTTTACCACATTCTCTTCACGACGCTGTTTTTTGAAAAATTGCTTGATTTTGTTTTTCGCCTGGGACGTCTGGGTGATGCTAAGCCAGTCCTGAGAAGGACCGTAGGAGTGTTTCGATGTCATCACTTCGACTATGTCCCCTGTATGCAGCCGGTAATCAAGTGGTTCCATCTTACCGTTCACTTTGGCACCGATTGTCTGGTTGCCGACTTCCGTATGAATCTTGTAAGCAAAATCTAGTGGTACAGAACCCGATGGGAGCTCGATTACATCCCCTTTCGGTGTAAAGACATACACCATATCGGAAAACAAATCGACTTTTAGTGATTCCATAAACTCTTCGGCATCATGCGTTTCATTTTGCCATTCCAATATTTCCCGGAACCAGCTCAACTTTGCTTCCGAGTCCTGCTGATTATGGTCAAGCTGTTTTCCTTCCTTATAGGCCCAGTGTGCGGCAATCCCGTATTCAGCTATTTCATGCATTTCTTTTGTCCGGATTTGCACTTCCAAAGGAGCTCCTTTTGGACCGATCACCGTTGTATGCAAGGATTGATAAAGGTTTGGTTTAGGCATTGCAATATAATCTTTGAAACGCCCTGGCATTGGCTTCCAGCAAGTATGAATGATTCCAAGTACAGCGTAACAGTCCTTGATACTGTCTACGATAATCCGTACAGCCAGCAGGTCATAGATTTCATTAAATTGCTTGTTTTGCATAGCCATCTTTTTATAAATACTGTATAAGTGCTTCGGCCGTCCAGAAAAATCAGCTTTAATATGGACTTCATCTAATTGGTTTTGCACTTCCTGCATGACTTCGTCGATATAGTTTTCACGTTCTTCCCGCTTTTGCTTCATCAAATGCACAATTCGGTAGTACTGTTGGGGATTTAAATAGCGTAAAGCCGTATCTTCCAGTTCCCACTTAATAGTGGAAATACCCAGACGATGCGCCAGTGGAGAAAATATTTCCAGTGTCTCATTCGAAATCCTCCGCTGTTTTTCAGGAGGTAAATGCTTAAGCGTCCGCATGTTGTGGAGCCGATCAGCAAGTTTTATCAGGATCACCCGGATATCTTTAGCCATGGCCACAAACATTTTTCGATGGTTTTCCGCTTGTTGGGCCTCTTTTGATTTGTATTTAATTTTTCCAAGCTTGGTAACACCATCGACGAGCATTGCAACTTCGTCATTGAACGCTTCTCTCAGCTGTTCTACCGTTACATCGGTATCTTCGACAACATCGTGTAAAAAGCCGCCAGCAATCGTCTCGGGATCTAGTTCCAAATGAACCAGAATGCCCGCGACCTGAATGGGATGGATAATATATGCTTCTCCCGACCGGCGATACTGTCCTTCATGGGCCTTTTCGGCATATTCATACGCCAGCCTGATAAAGGATATATCTTCTTCGGAAAGATACGTACCAGCCTGCTCCATTACATCTTCTGCTGTCAAAATTTTATCTTTCGACATGTAATCACCTTGATTTCTTTTACTATTGAACACTGGAATGCACGAGTATATAATGAACCATTTATTGATAAATGATGATTGTTTGAATGAAGTAAGAAAGCCCTAGACACCGAGATATCAAAAAGAAAGGTGTAAAAAAACAACTTTTGGTGTCAATGCTTTCTTCTAGTATAAAAAAAGCTAAAAAAAAGTAAAGAAAAAAAGTTTATCCGACGGAAAGAACCATCGATTGTAGTTAAACAGGAGTACTCCTGAGAGCACTCCTTCTTTTTGCTATTATTCATATTGCATTAGAGTCAGTACATCATAGCCTTCCAATTTTTCACGTCCGTGTAAATAAGTTAATTCTATCAGGAACGCACAACCCGCAACAATGCCGCCAAGCCCTTCAACAAGCTTGATGGTTGCTTCGATTGTACCGCCAGTTGCCAGCAAATCATCCGTGATCAGGACACGCTGTCCAGGCTTAATGGCATCCTTGTGAATCGTTAACACATTTTTCCCATATTCTAAACCGTAATCGACCTTGATTACTTCGCGAGGAAGTTTTCCTTCCTTCCTGACAGGAGCAAAACCAACCTCCAGAGCATAGGATACTGGACAACCAACAATGAATCCCCTGGCTTCCGGCCCAACTACCAGGTCGATTTCTTTATTGCGGGCATATTCCACGATTTCATCAACCGCTGATTTATAGGCAGTTCCATTGTCCATCAGCGTCGTAATATCTTTGAATCTTACTCCCTCTTTTGGCCAATCTTCTACAACCGTAATGTATTTTTTATAATCCATGGCTAACTTCCTCCTTAGGTGATCCGCTCTTTTTCATTAATGGATCAAACCAGGCTTTCAATTCTTCATAGGAAGAATAATAAAGCCTCTTTTCTATTTCCAGCCTGTTTTGCATTTTTTGATAGGCTGGCGCTTCCGTCAAATCCTTTTTAGCAGGATTTGGATTCGGTTTTAGCAGACCATCCTCTATTTTAACAAATTCCAATTCAAAAAACACTTGACTGATGAATTTTATCTTCTCCTGCTTCCATCCTTTATGTCTAGCGAGCACATCCAATTCTTTGTTCATATCAAACTGCTTCCGCTTGAGAACCATGGCATAAAACCATTTAAAATCTTCACGAGCCGGAAGGACTTCCAAGAATCGGCCGTCTTTTTCATAAAAACAGGCAAAAATATTACCTGGATTCAAACGGGAAACCAGTTTCTCCAAATCTTCTAACCGTTCCGGCAAGTCGAGTAAAATCAGATGATCGATATTCTCCTGCTCCCAATCGGACAGCTTGTCCTCGCTAAAAACGGATAGGCTAACTTCATCCGGCAGTTTCTGTTCCAAGGACTCCTCCCGAAAGCAGACCGCAAGACTTTCTTGGAACAACTCCAAAGGAATTTGTTTGGCTAAATGCCTGGAGCCGCGAAAATCAAAAAGCTGCCACGAATTCACAGCTAAATCTTTTACCATCAGCTGTACTTTTTGTTTTCCGTTCCATTCGTTTATTTCCAGTTCTCCTACCACATCAACAATGGAACGGGGAGAAATTTTATGATAAAGGTTCCCCATCCCAAATGCCACTCCATCCAACAGCTTTTGCTCAGCCTTAAAGGAAAACTTTAAATGATTTTGCTGACTGCCAATCAATCTGATTTCAGCAGGTTTTGCCTGAACATGGAATAGTGGTTTTGGATTGCTCATTCCGAAAGGGGCAAGTTTATTGACCTCTTTTATAATGGAAACATCTAAATCGTCAATATCTACTGTTGAATCGATTGTCAAGGACTGCTTATAGTCCTCTTCAGACAGAGACTTTGCGGCTGCATTGTTCAGCAGTTCCCTAAGTACGGGAAGGTTTTCCACAGGTAACGTCATGCCGGCAGCTTGCGCATGTCCGCCAAAATGCGTAAAGGTACCTCTTATCTCCATACAATGTGCGAATAAATCAAAGGCATCGATGCTTCTCGCCGATCCCTTTGCCTGGTTTTTCTCAGTATTGATGGACAGCACGATTGCAGGCCGGTCGTATTTTCTTACCAGTTTTGATGCAACAATGCCTAGTACCCCTTCATTCCATCCTTCTTTGGCAGCGACAATGACCTTGTCTCCTGTATCGCCAGCTTCTACCAATGCTTCTGCTTCTTTGGCGATATCGGCCACAATTTTTTGCCTTTCCTGGTTCAACTCTTGTACAAATCCTGCCAATTCCGCTGCCTCATGCGAATCTTTGGTGAGAAGCAAATCCACCGCCATATCAGCATCCTGAAGTCTTCCAACCGCATTGATCCTCGGACCAATAAAAAAACCGATATGCTCTTCGGTAATATCGCCGTCTATTTTGCAAACCTGCTTTAAAGCCTTTATTCCTGGCCGGTTTGATTGTGAAATTGCCTTCAAACCAAATTTGGCAAGTACCCTGTTCTCACTGACAAGGGGCACCAGATCTGCGATGGTACCTATGACAGCTAAATCTAATAAGTGTTCCGGGAAATAGCCAAGTAACTGCTGAGCGAATTTAAATGCAACGCCTACCCCGGCTAGTTCCTGAAAAGGATAATCGGTAGAACACTTCGGATGGACGATCGCCAAAGCATCTGGCAGCTGCTCCTGTACTTCATGGTGGTCAGTAATTATCAAGTCAACACCGATTTCTTTTGCCACTTCCGCCTCATGAACCGCAGCAATTCCTGTATCCACTGTGATGATCAGGTTAACGCCCTCTGATTTTGCTTTACGGAAGGCTTGTTCATTTGGCCCGTACCCCTCTGTAAAACGATTGGGAATATAAAAAGAACAATCCGCGCCAAGTTCCTGCAATGCCTCGAGCATGACTGCAGTAGAACTAACCCCGTCTGCATCGTAATCGCCAAAAACCAGTATTTTCTCTCCAGCCGCTATTGCCTGGTGCACTCTTTCAGCGGCCATATCGATGTCATTCATCCACGCAGGGTCATATAAGTCATCCAGGCTAGGGTGCAGGAACTTCTCTACCTGCTCCTTTGACAGGATGCCCCTTTGAAACAACAACCGCTCCGTTATCGGAGCCAAGGAAAGTTCCTCTTGAAAAAGAACATCGTTATCTGAATCATTATATGTAAACTTCCAATTTGCTTGGCTTTGTAACATAAATTCACCCCTGACCCACTTATTATACTAGAGTGAATCGGGGGTAGCAAATGGATTTTTTCTTATTCCTTTTCATCCTTGTGATCGAGAAAGCCTTCTTCCGGTTTTTGTTCCATGCGATCCCCTTTGTAGACTGACTCGACGGTGGGGTTAACAAACTGCTCATTTTTCCTTTGCAGAGAACGCAGTTGCCTTTGAAGTCTCAAGACTTTCACCCATCCAAAAGCTGCCGTGATTAACCCACCCATCAAAACAGATATCAAAATAACAAGGATCAATGGTGCATTTCCTTTCCCAAATAAGTAATCGACTTCCACCGGGTCCACATTTATAACAGCGAAAATCGCTACAATTAATGCAAATACCAACGCAAAAATAATATAACTTTGCCCCTTCATCTGCGACCTCTCCTTTTATGCTATATTCCGAAACCATCTGATTTTATTGTTATACTTCCCATCAAAACCGTAAAGAAAACTTGACTGATTTGGAACATTCAGGAGACAAGCAGCAAACCTGTCACATAACTCATGTATATATCCTGTTCCCGCAGTGTTACAACTGAATGCTCAACGTGGAAGTACAAAGGTAAAAAGAAAGTTGCTTGCTTCCTCGCTGAGAATTAGGAAACGGTATATTGCGCAGGAAATACCCGAAGACTCCGGCGGGAGGAAAGGCATCGGTGAGTTCCCGCAGAGCTTTAGCTCGAGGAAGCTCACCAGCCGCCCGCGGAAAGCGAAGGGTATTTCCGCAGCAAGGAACAAACGGAAGGAATAGAGGGGCACAAGCCTCTTGAAATGAAACGAAAAGCGGTCTGTATGGAAATGAAATTCCATACAGACCGCTTTTTTACATCCTGCCTATCATAGCGTTTCAGTTTTTCACTGTCATTAGACCTGTGGTCCGCCGGTTTGTTTTTTCTTCACATAATTAATCGGCTTTTCTTTAATGTTTCTGCCACGTAAAATCAACCAAATCTGAGACGCAATGAATAACGAAGAGTACGTTCCGGCAATCAGACCGACAACTAACGCAAAGGAGAAGTTAGTAATCGAGGACGCACCGAAAAAGAGCAGCATAACAGCAGCAAACACAACAGTTATTACTGTATTGAAGCTTCTAGCCAATGTTTGCATCAAGCTTCGGTTGACGATTTTCGCTAGCTCACCGAACGATTTCACTCGTTTCTTCAGCTTCAAGTTCTCTCTAATACGGTCGAACGTTACAATCGTATCGTTGATCGAATAACCGACTATCGTCAGTATCGCCGCAATAATCGTAATATCAAATTCCAGTCTTGTAATGCTGAACAATGCCAAGATGAAAAATGCGTCGTGCAGCAAGGCAATTATTGCTGTTAGTGCAAAGAAAAATTCAAATCGGAAAGTTACATAAATGATTATACAAATTGCCGCGTAGAGCACCGCCATTACAGCGTTTTTGGCAAGTTCCTGTCCAACTACAGGCGATACCGTACTCACGCTTGGATTGTTTCCATATTGTTCACTGAAATAGTCCTGAAGCTCCGCTACTTCACCCTGGTCCAAAACTGTTCCAAATCTTGCAACGGCAATATCGTTATTATCGCCGGATATCACTATCTGTTCCGGAGAATGCCCAAGTTCATCAAAATCTTCCTCAATCATTTCCTGCGTCAGACTGTCATCTGCCAGGATTTCCACTCTGGATCCGCTGGTAAAATCGATTCCAAGGTTCAAACGGAAGACTCCAAGGCAAATGACTCCGGCAAGGATAAGCAATAAGGAAATCGAAAAGAATTTTTTCCGTTGGCCGACAAAGTCGAACTGCCGACCGAATACCTTCGGCTCCACTTCTTCTGTACTTGCTTTATCCTGAATATCTTTCTTTTTCACTCCGAACCAGCCTGGGCGTTTGTTCAAGAAACGGCTGTTTACCCAGAGACCAAGAAATAGCCTAGTCCCGTAAACAGCTGTGATGAAGCTGACCAAAATACTGATAATCAGCATGGTGGCAAACCCTTTGACCGAGCTTGTCCCGAATATAAACAGTACAGCGGCCGCGATCATTGTCGTGATATTGGCATCGAGAATCGTAGACAGGGAATTTTTGTTGCCTGCTTTAAAGGCAGATAGCACCGACTTGCCGGACTTCAGTTCTTCTTTAATCCGTTCGTAAGTAATGATGTTGGCATCTACAGCCATCCCTACACCAAGAATCAAAGCAGCAATTCCAGGCAAGGTCAGCACCCCGTTCATCCATTCAAACACAAGCAAAATCAAATACACGTAAATACTCAACGTAATCGCCGCAATCACACCAGGAAAACGGTAGTAGACCATCATGAACAAGAAAATGAGCGCTACACCGATAAATCCGGCAAAAACTGTTTTATCCAGTGCTTGCTGTCCGAATTGAGCACCTACCGAAGTAGAATAAACCTCCGTTAAATTCACCGGCAGGGAACCGGCGTTCAAAATATCAGCCAGGCGTTGTGCGGAATCGACTGTGAAATTTCCGCTGATTTGAACATTCGATGTATTCAGCGTTTGATTGACGGCCGGTGCCGAAATGTATTTCGGATCCTCTTTGTTCGATTCTTCTTCAAATGAGTCTCCTTCTTCATAATCCATCCATATCACAAGACGATTATCAGGCATTTGCGAGATTTGACTTGTAACATCGGCAAACTTAGCAGGATCTTTCAATTGCATTGTAACAATCGGCTGATTGGTATTAGGATCAAAATCCTGCCGGGCACTGTTCTCTTTTAAATCGTTTCCGTTTAGGTATTCTTCATCGTTGACATCCCTGAATGACAACTGGGCTGAAGTGGAAAGCAATTCACGCGCTTCATTTTGGTCTTCCACACCTGCGAGCTGGACCCTGATCCGGTTAGGTTCTTCGATGTTAAAATTGGGTTCATTAACTCCCAGGACGTCGACACGTTCACGAAGTGCTTCTGTTGTCGCTTCCAGGGTGTCCATACTTACATCTTGATTGCCATCAAGTGTTTCCACTTCATATAAGACTTCAAAACCGCCCTGCAGATCAAGGCCTAATTTGATATCTTTCGTTATTCCTGTAATCGTTGTCCCAATCGTCCCTGCAAAAATTAATACGATTAGTAGAAAGGCAACGATTCTGCCTCTTTTAACCATCCTGTTTGTGCCTCCTCTACTCCATCCGCTCTCACAGCAAATACAGCTAATTTATGATCGGCAAAATGCCACTTTCATTTTTTACATCGTTTTTTATGAACTAATACATAGGAACATTATAGAAATTATTTACATCAAGGTCAATGGACGACTCTTACCCTTCCTCTTCAGCAGAGCCGGATAAAGCAGCGATGGATGCCATTAAATCGTCGTCTTGATATGTTTGAACCGTTAAATAACTCATATAAATATTAGAGCTCAAATGAAAAATATCTCCCACCACTTCATGCACGCGCTTCGATGGATTTCCTTTCCACACTTTTTTCTTCAAACAATTCCAAATGTCATCAGCAGTCGCACGGGAGTATCCCATCATTTTAAATTCATCAACTTTACTTTCCAAAATCAATTCCATTTCTGCTTTCCACTCATCAACCAGCTTTTCTTCCACCAATGGTGCGCCTCCTCTAGCTTTTGATAAATTTTATGTATGGCTGTCATGCTTGGCCAACTGCCTCGCATATACATTCATTGTATATGAATTATAAAAATTTGAGAAGGCAGGTCGTTGATGGTGACCAAGCAAACATTTCTTCAGGGAACCCTGATTCTGATAGCAGCCGGAATGATTACTAGATTCCTGGGCTTTATCAACCGGATAATCGTAGCAAGATTGATGGGCGAGGAAGGCATCGGACTATACATGATGGCCCTTCCGACTTTATTTCTCGTCTATACGCTTACCCAGTTCGGGCTGCCAATCGCCATATCCAAGCGTGTGGCAGAAGCAGAAGCACACGGCGATTTAAAAAAAATCAAACGCATCTTGATCATTTCATTAACCATCACCGGAACGTTAAGTATCGTCTTTCTTATTGGTTTATTGCTGATCGCACCGATAGTGGCAACGAAATTTTTAACCGATGAACGCACGCTTTATCCATTGCTCGCAATCAGCCCGATGGTTCCGATATCGGCAGTTTCTTCCGTCATTCGCGGTTATTTCCAGGGTAGACAGAATATGAAACCGCAAAGCTATGCGCAGGTCATCGAACAAATTGTCCGGATTTGCTGTGTTTCTTTTTTGGTTAAGCTTTTTCTTCCTTATGGAGTGGAATTTGCAGCGGCTGGCGCCATGTTTTCCGTAATCGTCGGTGAACTTTGCTCGTTGTTTTACATGTTACGGATGTTCAAAGTAAAAAAGCGGTTCAAGCTGCGTACCGGAATTTTTCGATATATCAAATCTGGTCGCCAGACATTCAACGAGTTAATGTCGATCGCCCTTCCTGGTACCGGAAGCCGCTTGGTCGGTTCTGTATCCAACTTTCTCGAACCGATTCTCGTTTCCCAAAGCCTGGCGATTGCCGGCTTTCAAACAGTTGCAGCGACAAAACTTTATGGCGCGCTTACCGGCTATGCACTTCCGCTGTTATTCATGCCCACCTTTATTACCCACTCACTAGCAGTAGCTATGGTACCGAATATAAGTGAAGCTGACGCCAAACAAAACAAACAACTCGTTCATTATCGGATCCACCAGGCAATCCGAATATCTTTCGCTTCCGGGGCTTTGGCAACGGTTATCCTGATGCTGTTTTCGGTTCCGATATTAGAATTTATGTATGGTACAAGCAGTGCCAGCCGCTTTCTAGTCTTAATGGCTCCGTTCTTTATTATGTTGTACGTCCAATTTCCGTTAAACGCAGCACTTCAAGCATTGAATTTTGCAAAAGAAGCGATGTGGAACAGCATCATAAGCACCGGAGTGAAATTTGTTGTCCTGATCATTTTTGCAACCAATCCGGATTTTGGCATTATGGGAGTTGCCATGGGGATGATTGTTGGAGTGGTCTTAGGCACCATGTTGCATATGGCTACACTAATCAAAGTCATTTCATTTCGCCTGCCGTGGATGGATTTTCTTAAAATGACCTGTCTATTCGCCCTTACATGGTGGGCTGGAAAGCTGTTAATGCAAATGATTCCAGGCTATGGGGAAGACCTGGTGATTTTTCTATTTGTTCTGGTACTGCTCGCTATCTTTTATTTCTTTCTCTTGTTCCAATTCAAGTTTTTATCAAAGGAAGAGCTGCGTCAATTTCCGATATTGAATCGTTTTATACGATAAATCCCCACCTTGCGTATAATAGACTCCATAGGAGCAAACAACAACCAATTGGCTAGGAAAGTAATAGCTGTATTCCAAATGGCTGAATACAGCTGAAAAAATACACGTGGACCCATACAAAGCGCCGTGTATTTCCACTGACAATAGTCGTAGGAAAACAATCCCGGTTTGTAGATATAGTTATCGCCAAAAAAAGAATCCATTGGCAGCTTGCCTGAAAATGGATTCTTCTTTATCAATTGATCAATTACAAATCCTGCTCTCGACATTCAGAACCTAGTCGAAAACGTTAAGTAAAGTAGTTGGAAAATCCCGGAACATTACTTTTTTTCGTCTTTTATGTCGATAAACATTTGACCGTCTTTGTCGATACTGCAAAAGGATACTTGTTCAATTGCTAAACCCCGCTTTTTCACTTCGCTAATCAGCCAGTCCTTGTCTCGATCCGTTTTATTCAGGGCCCCATCTTGTATTTTTCCGTCGACAATCAAGGGTACGACATAACCATCTGAAGAGACCCTGTCACTTCCGTTAATGGCCTTTTCAAAAATAGATAATTTGCCAGATGACTCAAGAATCGCGAACTCAACATCGTGGATGCTCTTGGTGCCGTTTTCTCTCAGCTGTTGCATCAAATCATTAAAATTATAACGTTGTTTGCGCATTTCATGCTCATCGATTTTACCTTTCGAGATAATAACCGAAGGCTTTCCCTCAAACCAACCTCGAAAAAGTTGATTTTTCAGTGACAGCCATGCAGTAAAGCGTTGAATGATCATCAAAAGCACCATCGGGACGACTGCTTGTGCGATATTCGACTTCGGTTCTTCAATGGCAAATACCGCCATTTCCCCTACCATGATGAAAACGACTATATCAAGCAGGCTTAATTCGCCTATTTCCCGTTTTCCCATCAATCGAAAAATGAATACAATGATTATATAGGTAAGGATAGTGCGGAATATGATTTTACCCAATTCTAATTCCATAAATAAATTCCTTCCAACAATCCAGATACATGATAGTTTTGCCAGAATCAGGTCCTTTTATGCGAAACCCTTTACTTACAAGCTTTGCTGAAACGGGATCAAATAACGTACATATATATAAATAGTAGAGATAATTAAAGAAAGGATAACTAACGGGATTCCATAGATGAGAAAACGGATGAAAGGAATTCGTTGACCATTCCCTTCAGCCAGACCGGCCACTACCACGTTGGCAGAAGCCCCGATCAATGTCCCATTTCCACCTAGACAAGCTCCCAGTGCCAACGCCCACCACAGAGGATCCAAATTGGCCATACCGTATGATTGGAATTCTTTTACGACTGGTATCATGGCAGCGACAAAAGGGATATTATCAATTATTCCTGAAAACAGGCCAGCTGTCCATAAAATCAGCAAAGCGGTATAAGGTAAGTCCCCTTCCGTGAGCAACATGATTCCCCTTGCAAGCTCATCAATGACTCCGACCCTTTCCAATCCGCCAACAAGCATAAAGAGGCCGATAAAGAAAAACAGGGTAATCCATTCCACCTCTTGGAATACTTTTTCTGTACCAGCTTCTTTTTCTGTCAGGAGCAGTAACAGCAATGCTCCGGCTACTGCCACTGTGGTCAGCTCGATATGGAAAACCGGATGGAGCAAAAAACCCGTAATCGTCATCAGTAAAACGGTAACCGATTGGTACAGCATCGGAGTCTTTTTTAAATAAGATTGTCCGTCCATTTCCATCAATTGATCGATGCGCTCCTCATTTTTCCGTAATTTATTCCGAAATAAAAAAACAACAGAAATAATCATGATAGAAAACAGCACAACGACAACCGGTCCTAGATGTACAATAAACGATAAGAACGTTAAGTGATCGACAGCCTGGCCGATCATAATATTAGGTGGATCCCCGATTAAGGTAGCCGTTCCCCCGATATTTGCACTGAAAATAATTGTCAGCAAATACGGAAACGCGGGAAGCTGCAACAGTCTGGTTAACGTTAGTACGATCGGGACAAACAGTAGAACGGTGGTCACATTATCAAGCAACGCTGAACCAACCGCTGTAAGGATAGCACATCCAACAAGCAATGGAACGGGCGCTCCTTTCACTCTTTGAGCAAAAGTGATGGCAACAAACTCAAATAGTCCTGTCTTTTTTGTAATCGAAACAAGTACCATCATGGAGAACAATAAAGCAATCGTATTCCAATCGATGTAATGCGTATAAGCGTCTTCCCATTGGTAAATGCCAGTTAAGAGAAGTAATACTCCTCCGGATACGGCCACGAGGGCACGGTTTATTTTCTCGGTCATGATAAAAAAGTAACTGATAATAAATACAGCAATGGCTACTACTGCAGACATCCATTTCTCCCCTTCCCCGCTTTCAATGCCGTTTAACCTTCTAAGCTTGTTCAAGAGCCCATTACTAAGAATGTATTCACAGCTTGGGCAAATATTTAATTCTAATTTAAAAAACCTTGAATAAGCTGATAGAAATGGGACAACACATAGGGAGGTAATCAGATGGCACGAGTACGTTTGACCGCACTTCTTTATGGATGGATTACGGCATTGGGACTCATATTGGCAGCTAGCTTGATCTTATCCATTCTATTGAAATTTACGAGTTTTGGAGCAGCTGCGTTGAATTGGACGACTTTATCGATCAGCATCGCGGCATTGTTCCTCGGCGGACTGATATCCGGATTGAAAGGAAAGGAAAAGGGATGGATATTGGGTGGCCTGACAGGTCTGGGATTCATTCTTTTCATCTTGCTTTATCAGTATCTTGGATACCGCACAGGCATCACTTTGGAACAGCTCGTTCATTGTGGCGGATTTTTAGCCGCATCGTTAATCGGTGGAATGCTTGGGGTAAACTTGAGTTCGGATACTAACTCCTCCAAGTGAAAGATGGATTTTATAAACTTGAAAATCCAGAAGAAGGCTGACTGCTATGTCAGTCTTTTTCCCTTAAAAAAGTGCAAAAAAACTCCGGCAACCCATGCTCAACACGGAAACCGAAGTTTTACGAAAAAAAATCGAATATTAATCTTGCTGTGATACTACATCTCTAACCGCAGAACGGTCGTATGTAATCTTAGTGCCATCCGGAGTGGTCAAAACGATTGTACCTTCATCCAAAGCATGAACAGTCCCATGCATTCCGCCAATAGTAATGACTTTGTCCCCTTTTTTCAAATCCGCCTGCATTTGACGCACTTGCTTTTGCTTCTTTTGCTGTGGACGAATCAAAAGGAAATAAAAGATAACGAACATTAAAATGATCGGTGCTAATGATGCTAAAACATCCATCGTATTTCCTCCCTTCTAAAAGTTTTTCGCATTTGGTTTGTTGAAACCATATTGTTCAAAGAATTCCTCTCTGAAATCGCCAAGACGATCTTCTTTTATCGCTTCGCGGACTTGCATCATTAATTCTAACAGAAAATAAAGATTATGGTAAGTAGTTAGTCTAAAGCCAAATGTTTCATTCGCTTTAATTAAATGACGGATATAGGCTCTTGAATAATTCCGGCATACATGACAGTTGCAATTCTCATCCAACGGCCCGAAATCTCGTGCATACTTAGCATTACGTACAACCAGTCTTCCATTGGAAGTCATACAAGTACCATTTCTTGCAACTCTAGTAGGCAGTACACAATCAAACATGTCGATACCGCGGATAGCGCCATCGATCAATGAATCGGGTGACCCCACTCCCATCAGATAACGTGGTTTATTGGTCGGCAGCAATGGCGTTGTAAAATCAAGCACTTTATTCATGACATCTTTCGGTTCACCGACAGACAATCCTCCAACGGCATAGCCGGAAAAATCCATAGACGTTAGATCCCGGGCACTCTGACGGCGTAAATCTTCATATTCACCGCCCTGGACGATACCGAACAATCCCTGATCATTAGGACGCTTGTGTGCTTCCAGGCAACGTTCTGCCCATCTGCTTGTCCTTTCCACGGACGCTTTCATATAGTCATGGGATGCCGGATACGGCGGACATTCATCAAATGCCATCATGATGTCCGAACCAAGCGAGTTCTGAATTTGAATGGCTTTTTCAGGGGACAAAAACAATTTTTCACCGCTGATATGATTACGGAAATGAACTCCTTTTTCTTCTATATCCCGTAAATCGCTGAGACTGAAAACCTGGAAACCGCCTGAATCGGTCAAGATAGCTCCATCCCAATTCATGAACTTGTGAAGGCCGCCTGCTTCTTCTACTATGTCTTCACCTGGACGAAGCCATAGGTGATACGTATTGGAGAGAATGATTTTTGCTCCAATTTCCTCCAATTCTTCAGGACTCATTGTTTTAACCGTGGCGAGAGTCCCCACCGGCATAAACATGGGCGTTTCAAACGTGCCATGCGGCGTGTGGACTCTGCCCAGACGTGCTCCTGTCTGTTTGCAAGTTTTGATATGTTCATAGGTGATTGGCATTAACTGCACCCTTTCTTGTCAACTTATAAGGCTTATAAAATCAGCATCGCGTCACCGAAACTGAAAAAGCGGTAACGCTGATCAACCGCTTCACGATATGCCTTCAGAATGAAATCCTTCCCAGCCAGTGCGCTGACGAGCATGATCAAGGTTGATTTCGGCAAGTGAAAATTGGTGATTAGGCCATCTATCGCTGTAAATTGGTAAGGAGGATATATGAAAATATCCGTCCAGCCACTAGCTTGTGTAAAGGTTCCATCATTGTCCCGAGTGATTGTTTCCAATGTTCGAGTGGAAGTAGTCCCCACCGATATTATTTTTCCACCATCCGCTTTGATTCTGTTTAACTGATCGGCCGTCTCTTTCGACATATGATAAAATTCGCTATGCATATCATGCTCTTCGATACTATCGACACTTACAGGCCGAAAAGTTCCCAAACCTACGTGAAGGGTGATAAAGGCAAGCTCGACACCTTTTTCTTTTATCCGCTCAAGCAATTCTTCTGTGAAGTGCAACCCGGCAGTCGGGGCGGCCGCAGAGCCTTCCTCTTTTGCATAGACGGTCTGATACCTGTCTTTATCTGACAATTGCTCCTTTATGTAAGGAGGTAGCGGCATTTCACCGAGCTGTTCGAGTACTTCCAGAAATATCCCTTCGTATTCGAAGCGGACAATCCTTCCGCCATGCTCTTTTACCCCGGTACAAACTGCCTTTAACTGGCCGTCTCCGAATGTAATGATCGTTCCTTCTTGTACTTTTTTGGCTGGTTTTGCCAGAACCTCCCACTCATCCTGCTGCTGTTGGTGAAGTAACAATACCTCTACTTTACCGCCAGTATCCTGTTTGCTTCCATAGAGCCTTGCAGGAAGCACTTTCGTATCATTCAATACGAGGCAGTCGCCTGGAGAAAGATAATCGATCACATCGGAAAAATGCTTATGGCTGATCGTCTGTTTCTGGCGATCCATCACAAGCAAACGTGACGATGTCCGGTCCTCCAAAGGCGTTTGAGCAATTAATTCCTCTGGTAAGTCAAAGTCAAAATCATTTATATCCATTGTCAATCTCCTTACTTATATTATCGGAATTTCCCTATGATAAACAAAATTACCGATAAAATGATGCTAACCACAATCGAAGTCATAATCGGAAAGTGAAAGGAAACATTGCCTTTTTTAAAACTAATATCGCCAGGAAGCCTGCCAAATATCCCCCACAGCATTCCGATGATGATAAAAGCGACTCCTATTACAATAAATAGTTTTCCCATTCCGGTCAAGTTTGCGGCACCTCCCGGTTAAAATGGTGATACGCCTTGGCAGTTACCTGCCTGCCTCTCGGTGTTCGCTGGATAAAACCGGTCTGCAGCAAAAATGGCTCGTAAACATCCTCTATTGTCTGCGACTCTTCCCCGATTGTCGCCGAAATGGTATCCAAACCGACGGGCCCGCCATTAAAACCATCGATGATGCCAAGCAGCAACTTATGGTCGATATGGTCTAAACCAGCTGCATCGACCTGCAGCATTTCCAAAGCAGTCTGGGTCGTTTGTCTGGAAATGGCCCGTTCCCCCTTAACCTGGGATATATCCCGGACTCTTTTCAGAAGTCTGTTGGCAATACGAGGGGTGCCTCTGGATCTGCGGGCGATTTCCGTAGCAGCATCTTTATCGATTCCTACTTGAAAAATATCGGCTGTTCTTTCTACGATGGCACATAGATCTTTTGTTTCATAATATTCCAAACGACTGAGGACACCAAACCGATCACGCAACGGAGCTGTCAGCAAACCAGCCCGTGTCGTAGCACCGACAAGGGTGAACGGCGGTAAATCAAGCCGAACCGAACGAGCACTGGAACCCGACCCTATGACAATATCCAGACAAAAATCCTCCATTGCCGGGTAAAGAATTTCCTCGATTGCCCGTGGCAGCCGGTGAATTTCATCTATAAACAGGACATCGCCAGCTTCCAGAGAAGAAAGAATTGCTGCGAGATCGCCCGCTCTTTCAATTGCCGGTCCAGAAGTCGTCCGAAACTGGACCCCCATTTCATTTGCTATGATGGAAGCCANGCCTTTAACTGGCCGTCTCCGAATGTAATGATCGTTCCTTCTTGTACTTTTTTGGCTGGTTTTGCCAGAACCTCCCACTCATCCTGCTGCTGTTGGTGAAGTAACAATACCTCTACTTTACCGCCAGTATCCTGTTTGCTTCCATAGAGCCTTGCAGGAAGCACTTTCGTATCATTCAATACGAGGCAGTCGCCTGGAGAAAGATAATCGATCACATCGGAAAAATGCTTATGGCTGATCGTCTGTTTCTGGCGATCCATCACAAGCAAACGTGACGATGTCCGGTCCTCCAAAGGCGTTTGAGCAATTAATTCCTCTGGTAAGTCAAAGTCAAAATCATTTATATCCATTGTCAATCTCCTTACTTATATTATCGGAATTTCCCTATGATAAACAAAATTACCGATAAAATGATGCTAACCACAATCGAAGTCATAATCGGAAAGTGAAAGGAAACATTGCCTTTTTTAAAACTAATATCGCCAGGAAGCCTGCCAAATATCCCCCACAGCATTCCGATGATGATAAAAGCGACTCCTATTACAATAAATAGTTTTCCCATTCCGGTCAAGTTTGCGGCACCTCCCGGTTAAAATGGTGATACGCCTTGGCAGTTACCTGCCTGCCTCTCGGTGTTCGCTGGATAAAACCGGTCTGCAGCAAAAATGGCTCGTAAACATCCTCTATTGTCTGCGACTCTTCCCCGATTGTCGCCGAAATGGTATCCAAACCGACGGGCCCGCCATTAAAACCATCGATGATGCCAAGCAGCAACTTATGGTCGATATGGTCTAAACCAGCTGCATCGACCTGCAGCATTTCCAAAGCAGTCTGGGTCGTTTGTCTGGAAATGGCCCGTTCCCCCTTAACCTGGGATATATCCCGGACTCTTTTCAGAAGTCTGTTGGCAATACGAGGGGTGCCTCTGGATCTGCGGGCGATTTCCGTAGCAGCATCTTTATCGATTCCTACTTGAAAAATATCGGCTGTTCTTTCTACGATGGCACATAGATCTTTTGTTTCATAATATTCCAAACGACTGAGGACACCAAACCGATCACGCAACGGAGCTGTCAGCAAACCAGCCCGTGTCGTAGCACCGACAAGGGTGAACGGCGGTAAATCAAGCCGAACCGAACGAGCACTGGAACCCGACCCTATGACAATATCCAGACAAAAATCCTCCATTGCCGGGTAAAGAATTTCCTCGATTGCCCGTGGCAGCCGGTGAATTTCATCTATAAACAGGACATCGCCAGCTTCCAGAGAAGAAAGAATTGCTGCGAGATCGCCCGCTCTTTCAATTGCCGGTCCAGAAGTCGTCCGAAACTGGACCCCCATTTCATTTGCTATGATGGAAGCCAAAGTCGTTTTCCCCAAACCGGGAGGACCGTACAACAAAACATGATCAAGCGGCTCATTTCTCATCTTGGCTGCTTCTATAAAGATACGCAGATTGCCCTTAGCCTTATCCTGCCCAATATATTGCGCCAGGTTGATTGGACGCAGGCTTAACTCCATTGATTCTTCGTCTCCCTGCAGCTCACCGGAAATCATTCGTTCTTCCACGTTATCTCCCCTTTTTCTATCGAAGTTCCCTCTGGTTGTTTGATTTTACTCGAGCATTCATTTCATCATTAAGGCCAATCCTTTGCGAATATAAGGATCAGGACTTTCATGCTGCTCCTGTTTCAAAGACGGAACGATCGCTTTTATTTCCCGATCAGAATATCCCAAAGCTTTCATGGCTGCAATCGCTTCTTCCAAAGCGCTGTTTTGATCTTGAACAGCTTCAGGATTTGAGGATTCATCGACCGTTTCAAATGCTCCAGTTGCAAATCCTTCCGGGAGCTTGCCTTTCAAATCAAGAATCATTTGGCGTGCAGTTTTTTTGCCGATTCCCGGAAATTGTGTTAAAAACTTATCGTCTTCCCTTTCAATAGCCGAAACAAATTCCTCCACACGGACGGATGCCAATACTGCCAATGCCCCCTTCGGACCAATCCCGGATACATTCAACAGTTTGGAAAACAATATTTTATCGTCTGTTTTTTTGAAACCAAATAATGTTTGATTGTCTTCTCTGACATAATGATACGTATATATCAACACTTCTTCACCTAACTGATTCTGAAACGCAAATGGGTTGGCACAAATGATTTCATAACCTACACCGTTTGCTTCTACAATTACAGCCTCTTCGTTAACTGCTTCCAGATTTCCTTTTATGTATGCAATCATTGCGATTACTCTCCCTTATCAACTATAGCCTGTATCTATCTTACCATACAAGCGTATGTTCGTATAACTGTTTTTCTTTTAGCATGCTCGAACCAGGAAATCGGTTCTCTTCTCTAATCAATTGAAAAGGATTCCGGCCAGTGACCAGAATCCTCTCCTTCAACTATTTGCCGAACGCTGGGGAGTCATCCCCCGATAAGCTTCAAGCACATACTGGTATACCTGCTTCGAATCAATTTTGATGCCATCCTGAAGCTGCTGTCTCTGGTAACTTTCCAGTTCTCCGGTATCGATTTGATAAAAAGACTGGATGACCTGTTCATGAATGGGCAATCCTTCAAAAATAGCCAACTGATCATTTGCCAATCCAAAATAGCCGTTCTTCTTCATGTAAGGCGAAATGTCATTGATTTCTTTTTTTAAGACAATCTTGCCTTCCTGCTGGTCGACAACCTGCCAGCCCTTATAGTAAGACCAGAAATCTTCCATGGCCCAAACCTTTTCTTCGTGTGTGCTTTCTTCCACATTTCCGTCGATGAACTGCTTCTGCAAAGTCACTTCCAATACAAGCGGCTCTTGACGCGGAGGGTTCTTATCTTGTTCTTCCGCCTGAATCGGCTGAATGCCGCTTGCATGTATCATTTCGAAGATAAACAGACCACTTATGATTCCTATAACTGCTATAAAGCAGACTAGAAGTTTTTGTCGATGTATCATACCATTCACCCCATGTTAAAAAATAGCTTAACTTCTATTTGACAGTTTGGCCATTTTCAAACTTTTTATCCGGCGGGTATCGTGGACAGAACATAGAAAATGGCTGCCCCTGTAGGAGCAGCCAGCTGATGCCTTATAATTGGGCTAGTACTTCTTCGTCGGCGTCCAGATTGTGATACACATCCTGAACGTCTTCATTATCTTCCAGCATATCGACTAAACGGATCATTTTTTTCGCTTCATCTTCTTCTAACGGGGAGAGCGTCTGCGGTATCATGGTCAATTCTGCTGTAGAAAAGGTATATCCATTCACATCCAATTGATTTTTCACATCTGAGAAGTTTTCTGGATCGGTATAAATTTCAAATACCTCTTCCGTCGTTTCCATTTCTTCTGCACCGGCCTCTATAGCAGCCAGCAGCATTTCGTCCTCATCTGCATCCGTTGTATTCCGGTCGATAACGATGTAGCCTTTGCGGTCGAACATGAAAGCAACACATCCATTTTCACCCAGGTTGCCGCCGTTTTTATTGAAAGCGTAACGGATTTCAGAAGCCGTCCGGTTTTTGTTATCGGTCAAAGCTTTCACCATCACAGCTACTCCTCCTGGACCGTAACCTTCATAGGTCATTTCTTCGTAGTTTACGCCTTCCAGATCACCAGTTGCTTTTTTTATCGCACGATCAATATTATCGTTTGGCATGTTATTGGCTTTTGCTTTATCTACCGCCAAGCGAAGTGCCGGATTCATTTCCGGGTCCCCTCCACCCTGCTTCGCAGCTACGAAAATTTCCTTCGCCATTTTCATGAATATTTTACCGCGTTTTGCATCCTGTGCATTTTTGCGGCGTTGTATATTTTTCCATTTAGAATGACCAGCCATAGGACATTCTCCTCTCTTCAAGCTGAATTTGCAGGTCAGTACCCTTCCTGCAAAGGTAAAAGTTGAGAAAAATTCCTCTATTACTATACCATAAAATCCTATCCTTATAAATGTAAAACTTCCTGAAGACTGCCATCCAAGAGAATAATACGTTCGGCTTTTACATACTTTAGCACTTTCTACTATTCGAGACGCAAAAGGGGGTTAAAGACTAAAATAAAAAAGCAGGTGTACACCTGCGACCGGGTCGAACTTTTAATTTCTTTGTCCCTGTTGTTATTCGCTTATCTAAAAAAGAATACGATTACACAAAGTTAAGTTATATTAGACATCATTGCAGCAAAGCTCATCAGAACACCATTGAATAATGAAATTAACATTGCTATTATAGCGAGATGGTTTTTCTCCGTCTTTTTAAATAAAGCGATAATGGAAAAAATAATTGTTACAATCACGCTTATTATAACTGTGGGTACCATTAAGTCATAATCTATAAAATCAGGATTAGACTCAACCCATCCCCAAATTTGTGCAGTAAATAAAAAGGGGTATAAGCTAACAAGCAAGGCAATATAACTGATCCATGAGAATTTTTTCAAAACCCCACCCCTTTCAAGTAGAGGTTAATACAAGGTTCTAAAATTTAATATTCATTTATGCGACCATATTTTAACATAAAAGGTTTTTCATCACTAAGAACTTTTCAACTATACAGAAGAATGAAATTTTATAGGTATAAAAAGGGCTCTAAAAGACTTTTCTTTTAAAATTTGGTTTTAGATTTTGATTTATATTCCGCAACCATCTCTATTACTTGCTTGCCACCTTCAAACAACTAAGAAAATCTCCGTGATAAGGACACGGGGTTAACAAGAGCGCTGATTTATTTGACCCTTAAACATAGCACATTTGTTTAGTTCCAGTTTTCCCCAGCGAAAAAAGCCTTTGCAGCAGTTACTGTGCAAAGGCCGATTTTGTAGAAACCATCATCTTGCCGGTTCCCTGGCATCCCGATCTCGCATTTGGTTCCAATAGATATCCCCTGTATAAACGAGGACTTCCTTGTCTTTAGCATGGCTTTCAACTTGTTTATATACACTATCTGCAATCGATGCAGCATGATCGTCATACTCTTGGTTCAACGTAAGGGAAACGATTATCCGCTCATCCGTGACGTAAACCTGTGCAAGTCTGATTTCATCTCGTGCATTCAATTCCTCTGTAATCGTTTGAGCTTCTTCATTATAAAAACCTTTTAAATGCTGCTGGCTAGGAGGCAGATTCTCCTGGAATCCGGTGAAGTCCTGTGCCTCTTCCTGTTTGGGGCTATTCCGTGTACCGCCGCCATCGTGCAACTGCTGTTCAGCCTCTTCATGTGTACTATAGTCAATCGGCATGGTAGAGTCCTCCATGTCCTCGCTGATCATTTGTCCTTGTTCCTGCTGGCCGTTACACGCGGAGAGAAGAAAAAGCAACAAACCGCCGAAGACAATGGATAGAAGTTTATTCAATAAAAAAACCTCCCTTACCCATTAGAATGGAGTAAGGAAGATTTTTTAATCAGTTATTTTTTGGGATTACCCCTTACAGTTCAGGTCCAGGAGCAATCTCCCGTTTATGGGCTGATTTTTTGTGGAGCTGGTCGATAATTTCTTTATCTTTTTGCGGTATTTCTTCGCCTTTCAAATACTTATCGATTTTTTCGTAAGTGGTACCCATTTCGTTTTCGTCAGTTTGTCCTTCCCATAACCCTGCGCTCGGCTGCTTATGGACAATCTCATCTGGTACCCCCAGATATTCTGCCATTTCCCGGACCTCACCTTTTCCGAGGCTGACTAAAGGCACCAAATCGACTCCGCCGTCCCCATACTTGGTGAAATAACCAGTGTAAAATTCAGCTGCATTGTCTGTTCCTACCACTAAGTATTGATAATTTGCCGCAAGAGCGTATAAAGTACTCATCCGTAAACGGGCGCGCAAGTTAGCATCCGCCAGCTGTTGGTTCTCCGGATTGATCGATTGCTGGTTGCTCAATTGCGTCTGAATGTTGTTGAACAAAACATCATGTGTTTCAGACAAGTCTACGGTAATCGAATCAATTCCACAGCTTTCGATCACTTTTTTAGCATCTTCCATGTCTTGAGGATTGCTTTTGCACGGGAGTATGACACCAAGCGAATTGTCCGGCGCTGCCCGCTTTATTAGATGAGCCACCACAGCAGAGTCGATTCCTCCACTAACACCTACCAATAACCCTTTTACTCCGGATTCTTTGATTTTTTCCTGTAGCCATGAAATAATCTTTTCTGCTTTTTCCTGCATCGTATGTTCTCCTCCCATTTGATAATAATTTATGTTAGCACAATATCTACTTCTTTCACAAATTGGACTCGCTGCTCCCATTTTCCTTCCATTTTTATCAAGTAATCATACAATTGGTTCGATGTTGGTTTCGTCCGATAAAAAATCAGCCACTCTCTAATCAAATCAGACGGAAGGGCGATGCTCCTTAACATAAACGCTAGTTCATCTCCATCTCTTGCCAATTCTATATGGCTGCTCAATTGCGGTATGTCACAACCTATATAAGGCAAAAACCGCTGCCCAAGTTGGATCCAATCGTAACTTACAGGTGCCAGGCTGAGTAAATCGAAATCGAGAAGGTAAATTTCCCCTGATTTCGATTTCAAAAAATTATGGGATGCTACATCGCCATGTGTCCAACTAAGTTGGTCTACTGCTGTTTTTTCCAACGCATACCAGTCGACCTTTTCCTGTAAATAATGTAACTGCCTATCCGTCAGTTTGATTATTTCCTTCGCCAATGAATCTTTACCAAAAGCTTCAAAAACAACTAGAGTTTTGCGGAACTTATCCAATCGATGTTCCCATTTAAACAAAAGCGGCGGCCGGATGAGCGGATCTGTCACCTTTATGCCTTTTGCTCTTAAATGAAAATTCTTGAGCGCCCTTACAGCAGCTCTCCTTTCCTGCTCCTCGCCAAAATAAAGCGTTTTTCCTTCCTGAAAAGGCATTAACAGCCAGGAATAGTCATAATGATATAAAAAGAGTTCCCCATTTGGAAAATGGACAAACTTGATAATATCGGAATCGGAGTAAGCGTACTGAAAATCCAGCTGTTGCCTGACCGATTCGTTTTGTTTCATCCCTTTTAATATATACCGTTTTCCCGTATAGTCTTCCACTAAATAAACGGCGTGTTTTAAGTACTTCATCTTATGCGTGCACAGTTTAGCTCTCGTCTCTAGAAAGGAAGAGAGACGAGCCTGAAAGGCTTCGTCTCCAAAAATTGGCTTATTCACTTTCTTCTTCTTCCTCCCGAGAGTACTGCGGGTATGGAGGATTGAAATTCGCCATCCCTGAAAATGGCTGCTGAGGCTGATATTGCTGGTAGTAGCTAGGTTGGTTATAGGTTGGATACATTTGTTGCGGCATCAACATTTGACCGCCAAAAGGCTGCATTCCCTGTTGTGGAACGGCCCCAGGATACCCATAACCCGGCCATTGCTGTTCCGGATAACCAGCCATGGAATGAGCAGGGTCTGCATATTCTCCCAATAGATGTGACCCGCCGCATCCACAATCATCCTGGTGCATACCTGCCACATGGTGCGGCATGTGCGGCATTTCCATTGAGGAAGATGACGAAGATGATGAAGATTCCATCAAATCTTCCATTTCCTGCGAAACACCTTGCACGGCAGGATAGGAATATTGATTCATTGTCATATTCTCCACACCAAACTGAGGACCGCACGGGACCGTTTCACCCATCGGATAATAATGGGCAGGCAATGTCATAGGCTGCATCGGAATACAGTAAGAAATGGGCTGATAATAGTGCATAGGCATCGGCTGATAAGCTGGTAATGTTTGTGATGGCATTTCATGATGTTTTTTCTCATGCTCCCATTTTTTGTCCTCTTTTTTCTTCGGCTTCTCATAATGAGGCACTTTAGGTACCGTCATATTGATCGGGAACTTCTCCATATGCTGTTCCATCATCGGTACTTTTGGAACTTCCATCATTTTAGATGCCGGTTTTTTGTGGTCGTCTTCCTTGATCACCGGGAACGATTTAGGAGATGTATCTTTCCATGAATGCTTGGCGGGCTGTTTGCCTGCCATTGGTTTTGTTTCCGGCTTTTCTTTCTCCTTTGGCTTTGGCTGTGTTTCCATCTCCTTTTTTTTCTGCTTCTGTTGAGCAGTTTGTGGAGGGTATTGCTGCATTTCCTTGTCTAAGCTCCCCTCCTGTTTTACTTGAACAGAGCTGCCAGGAATTTTGATTTTCATTCCTGGCATGATCATGTCAGGATTGGACAAGTGAGAATTTACTTGCTTTAATTCTTCGAAATCCACTCCATATTTCTTGGCTATTTCCCACAATGTTTCTCCTTTTTGCACTACATGAATTCTCAATTCTGAAACTCCCTTCTGTATAGTTATGGCAGACACACTTACGAGCCTGAATTACAGAACAATTCAATACAACATATGCGAATGCCCCAGAAAGGTTGATGAAATATTCGACGAACAAGGAAAATATGTCTAAAAAAAACAAGCTGCCGGCATGGATGAACGCTTCATCCGAGCCAGCAGCTAACTTTTTTATACATCCATTTGGTAAACAGGATATGTACCGAGGAACGTCACTTTGCAACCTAATGCTTCCAGTTCTGCCTTCACCCCGGGGAACAATACTTGGTCATAAGCCTGGTTCACATCGATAATGAAATAATAATTGCCAAGCCCTGTTTTCATCGGTCTTGATTCAATTTTGGAAAGGTTCATTTTCCGCCACGCAAATGCAGATAACACTTGATGCAATGCCCCCGCATAATCACTCGGAAGCGTAATCAACAGGGTAGTTTTTTGCGTATCGGGAGCATGTCCATTGCTGATCAACGGTTCTTCCTGCTTCGATAACACTGCAAACCTTGTATGGTTATTCGGATAATCATGAATATCTTCCGCCAGAACCTTCAACCCGTATTCTTCAGCGGCCAGCTTGTTACCAATCGCCGCTGCAGTCGGATCCGATACGGCAACCATTTCGGCCGCCTTTCCAGTCGAAGTGGTATAATGGACGCTCGCTTCCTGTAAATGCTTATGCAGGAATTGGTGACATTGCGCAATGGCATGACTGTGGGAATAGACATGGGCGATATCAGAAAAGGACTGGCTTGCTCTTTCATTTACCAGCAAGTGTTGCTTGATTGGAACCACAATTTCCGCGATGATCGGCAGTCTGACTTGATGGATCATGTAGTCGATCGTCAAGTGGACTGTACCTTCAATCGCATTTTCCAATGGTACAACCGCAATATCGATTTCCCCGTTTTCAACAGCATCCATGCATTCCGGGATGGTAGCAAAGTCTGCTTTTTCTTCTTCGTTAAAAAGTGAGTCTACTGCAATTTTTGTAAATGTTCCTTTTGGTCCTAAGTATCCTACTTTCTTTGTCAATCTGCTTCCCCCTCTTCTATGCACCCGAACTTAATATTTCCACTTTGTCGACAAAATCAAGCCGTTTCAATTGTTGGATCAACGTTTCTATTTGGACGGTCATGGCAGAAGTATTCAATGACAGTGTCACATTTGCCTTTCCCTGGAGCGGAATCGTCTGATGAATGGTCAAAATATTTCCGCCTGCTTTGGCCACCGTTTCCAACAAATTTGATAGAGTCCCGGCCCTGTCTTCCAAGTGAAAAAACAAGGTGATCATCCGTTCCTTTACCATTGCCTGAAAAGGAAACACGGCATCCCGGTATTTATAAAATGCACTTCTCGACAAATCCACCTGTTTGACTGCCTCGAATACAGATTCCACCTTGCCACGCTCAATCAACGCTTTCGCTTCAATTGTTTTTTTCATAGCGTCCGGAAGAATATCCTGTCGAACCAGATAAAATTTTTCCTCTTTCTCAGCCATTTGTTTATTCCCCTTTTCACCCATTAGAAAAGCAAAAATCAAAACACAAAAGATAGCCGACTCAGCTAAAACTTTCAGCTGTATAGCTTCGTTCGACTACCTCTATTTCTTTACTTAAAGCTGTTCCGGCAGGATGATTTCATTGCAAAAGTCAGCCCGCCAGTACCTTATTCAATGAATTCGAATTCGTAATCGAGCAGGCGTACCGTATCGCCATCTTCCGCTCCATGTTTGCGGAGAGCCTCATCGATCCCCATCCCTCGCAATTGGCGGGAGAATCTGCGAACGGACTCATCCCTGTTAAAGTCGGTCATGCGGAATAGTTTTTCGATCCGTTCACCGGATAGAACGAACGCACCATCTGGATCGCGGGTAATTTGAAAACCTTCCTGTTCCGGTTCATACTTATAAACAACCCGTTCTTCTTTCTCCTCAATCGGAGTACTTTCTTTCGGAATCGTATCGAGTAAATCGGCAACGGCGAATAGAAGCTCCCGTACCCCTTCTCTCGTTACTGTTGAAATCGGGTAGATCTGGT
>NZ_LN611425.1:135203-229452 GCF_000821245.2 Virgibacillus senegalensis | reverse complement strand
CCGCAATATCGATTTCCCCGTTTTCAACAGCATCCATGCATTCCGGGATGGTAGCAAAGTCTGCTTTTTCTTCTTCGTTAAAAAGTGAGTCTACTGCAATTTTTGTAAATGTTCCTTTTGGTCCTAAGTATCCTACTTTCTTTGTCAATCTGCTTCCCCCTCTTCTATGCACCCGAACTTAATATTTCCACTTTGTCGACAAAATCAAGCCGTTTCAATTGTTGGATCAACGTTTCTATTTGGACGGTCATGGCAGAAGTATTCAATGACAGTGTCACATTTGCCTTTCCCTGGAGCGGAATCGTCTGATGAATGGTCAAAATATTTCCGCCTGCTTTGGCCACCGTTTCCAACAAATTTGATAGAGTCCCGGCCCTGTCTTCCAAGTGAAAAAACAAGGTGATCATCCGTTCCTTTACCATTGCCTGAAAAGGAAACACGGCATCCCGGTATTTATAAAATGCACTTCTCGACAAATCCACCTGTTTGACTGCCTCGAATACAGATTCCACCTTGCCACGCTCAATCAACGCTTTCGCTTCAATTGTTTTTTTCATAGCGTCCGGAAGAATATCCTGTCGAACCAGATAAAATTTTTCCTCTTTCTCAGCCATTTGTTTATTCCCCTTTTCACCCATTAGAAAAGCAAAAATCAAAACACAAAAGATAGCCGACTCAGCTAAAACTTTCAGCTGTATAGCTTCGTTCGACTACCTCTATTTCTTTACTTAAAGCTGTTCCGGCAGGATGATTTCATTGCAAAAGTCAGCCCGCCAGTACCTTATTCAATGAATTCGAATTCGTAATCGAGCAGGCGTACCGTATCGCCATCTTCCGCTCCATGTTTGCGGAGAGCCTCATCGATCCCCATCCCTCGCAATTGGCGGGAGAATCTGCGAACGGACTCATCCCTGTTAAAGTCGGTCATGCGGAATAGTTTTTCGATCCGTTCACCGGATAGAACGAACGCACCATCTGGATCGCGGGTAATTTGAAAACCTTCCTGTTCCGGTTCATACTTATAAACAACCCGTTCTTCTTTCTCCTCAATCGGAGTACTTTCTTTCGGAATCGTATCGAGTAAATCGGCAACGGCGAATAGAAGCTCCCGTACCCCTTCTCTCGTTACTGTTGAAATCGGGTAGATCTGGTGGTTGTCTGCCAATTTCGCTTTGAATTCTCTTAAATGATCTTCTGCTCCGGGCATGTCCATTTTATTGGCGACGATAATTTGCGGCCGATTTTCAAGGGCCAGATCGTATTCCTTCAACTCTTTATTGATGGCCAGATAATCCTGATACGGATCCCTACCTTCACTGGCTGCCATGTCGATGACGTGGATTATCACTCGCGTTCTTTCTACATGGCGCAGAAACTGATGGCCTAACCCCACTCCCTCATGGGCACCTTCAATCAGTCCGGGCAAATCCGCCATAACAAAGCTTCGCTGGTCCGTCGTTTCCACTACCCCAAGGTTTGGGGATAATGTTGTAAAATGATAATCGGCGATTTTCGGTTTGGCAGCACTGACAACCGATAATAAGGTTGACTTTCCTACGCTCGGAAATCCGACCAGACCAGCATCGGCGATCAATTTCAATTCAATTTGAATATAGCGCTCACGACCAGGTTCCCCGTTCTCGGCTAATTCCGGTGCCGGATTTCTTGCAGTGGCAAATCGGATGTTTCCACGTCCGCCGCGACCGCCTTGAGCAATCACTGCACGTTGCTTATGTTCGACCAGGTCGGCAATGACCTGACCGGTATCGTCGTCCCTGACCGTTGTTCCCGGTGGTACTGCTAATACTAAGTGCTCTGCATTTTTACCATGCTGTCCCTTGCTCATACCATTTTCACCGCGTTTTGCTTTGAAGTGTTTTTGATAACGGAAGTCCATGAGCGTGTTCAAGCCTTCGTCCACCTCAAATACAACATCTCCGCCATTGCCACCATCTCCACCAGCAGGTCCGCCCATCGGAACATATTTTTCTCTACGGAAAGCGACCAGGCCATTTCCTCCGTCACCTGCTTTTACATACACTTTCACTTGATCGACAAACATAGTTGATCACCTCTTCAGCTGCACACCCATTTGACTGTACATTTATTTTTTTCTGCTTCTGACATCGATACGATAAACCGTTCATCCAGTTCGGAAAGCTCCTCGTACATCTTCCCCGGCTCATCAAACACCCCGGAAAATTCCAAAAACACAACCAATTGATCTGTTTCATCTGAGTGTAGTGTAAACTTCCCATCATACATTTCCATATTATTTGTGTACCGGCCGATGACCTTTACAAGGCTATTCAACCGGGAGACTATCTCTTCATCATATATAGAATACCCCTGGGAATCCAGTGAAATGTCGTAATCCAGCCGGAAATTGATGTGATGCCAGTTAAAACTTATCACCCATAAAGCTGTTTGCGGCAAACCAGCGCTGGCAATGCGCCGTTCCTTTTCCATTTCAGCGCTTACTTGGTTAACTTTCTCCTTCACTTTCTCCAGTTTGCCCATAGAAGCATAACCGCCAATCAGCTGCATCGTATTCATCCAGTCATGTCGATAATGACTTAATAACTCTACAACTTTTTCAGGTTCCATTTTGTTATCCGCCCCCTACTTCGTTATCAAAATTATAGCAAAAAAGCTAGAGAACGGAAACATCGGTACTTCTTCCAGCGTATGTACAGGCATAAAAAAAGACCCTAGCCTCTAGGGTTAGGGTCTTTTATGCATTAAGCTTCTTGAACTTCCGGATACACGCTCACTTTTTTGCGATCGCGTCCTACACGTTCAAACTTAACAATACCGTCAGCTTTAGCGAACAACGTATCGTCTCCGCCGCGTCCAACGTTAGCGCCTGGGTAGATTTTAGTTCCACGTTGGCGGTAAAGAATGGATCCACCGGTTACGAATTGTCCGTCTGCACGTTTAGCACCAAGACGTTTCGATTCGGAATCACGGCCGTTCTTCGTACTACCTTGACCTTTTTTCTGAGAGAAAAACTGTAGATTAAGACGTAGCATTTGGTTTGCACCTCCTTATTTTTCAGAGATGGTAATATATTTCCCATAGTCTCTTGCTATGGCTTTCAAGGATACCATCATACCCTCAAGCAGTAAATATGCTTTCGTTTTGGTTTCATCTGTTAAATTATCAGGCAGTTCCATCCGTAAATAACCGCCTTCTTCGCCAGCCTGTTCAATGATTGGTTCCATTTCACAAAGGCGGATAACGGCATTTACAGATCCGAAAGAAACTGCTGAAACTCCAGCGCAGACCAAGTCATAGCCTTCTGATACACTATCAGCATGACCGCTTAATTCAAACGCATGGATATTTCCATGTTTACGGTACACAGTCACCTTTATCATCTTATCAAACCTTATGCATTGATTTGATCAATGGTTAGTTTGGTATAAGGCTGACGATGACCTTGTTTACGATGGTAGTTCTTTTTCGGCTTGTATTTGAAGACAGTTACTTTTTTGCCACGGCCTTGTTTTTCAACCTTAGCAGTTACAGTAGCACCATCTACATATGGAGCTCCGACTTTCACATCGTCACCGCCGACTACAAGTACTTTGTCAAAAGTGACAGTAGAACCAGTTTCACCTTCTACTTTTTCAACGTAGATAGCTTGGCCTTCTTCTACTTTTACTTGCTTACCACCAGTTTCAATAATTGCGTACATACTTCTGCACCTCCTCGTTAGACTAAGACTCGCCATTCAGGTGTCAACGAGGTTGACTTATCGACCTGTTCTGAGCGGTTGTAGCATCGGGTGCTACGATGAATAACATACTGATGTTACCATAGTTTAAAAAAGTTTGTCAATACTTTCAGCCGGTTTCCTGTCGAGATATGCAACTGCTTGCTCTAAGCTGCCGGCAAACCCGATCCGATAGCCTGCAGGCTGGTTGTTGTCAGTAACCGTGTATAACGTATTGCCTAATTTCTTCGATAGTGACGGCAACGAAACCAACTGTGGAAATAGGTTCAATAAGGCAGGGGCAGCCAGAACTACAACTGCCTCCGCCCCCTTAGCAGCAGCATCTTGAAGATCTCTTTCCAACATATAGGCATAGGTGGAAACAGAAAAGGATTGTTCGCTAGCTTGGTTTTCCTGGAGCAGATAAGAAAGCGAATAGGACTCCCTTTTCCTTGATAACTCCAATAGGCCGAGCTTCGTAAATCCATATATTTCGGTCCTAATTGGATCATCTGCCAATTGCTGCCGAAAGTGATGGATAAGGTGGGTCCGGTCTTCTTCTGTATCCATGTTGATGAAGTCCACGATAATAATTCCCGCAATGTTCCGGAGGCGGAGTTGCCTTGCGATTTCCTCAGCAGCTATCTTGTTTGCTTTTAAAGTTGTATGCTGTTTGCTGTTTCTGCCCGTAAAAGAAGCGGAATTGACATCGATTGCCGTCAATGCTTCCGTACGGTCAATAAACAACTCCACTCCTTTATCCAGCTTGACGCGTCTTTGAGTGATATGTTCGAGCAGTTGATTGACAGAAAAGGGCAGCTCCTTTGCCAGCTTATTCTTCCATTTCGTTTTTTCGGCCAGAAAAGGAAAATCCTCTCTAATCCTTCGTGCCAAATCCACACTGTCTGTCACCACTGCGCTGACTTTATCCGGAGTGAAGTTACGAAGCAATCGATTAGGAATCAATCTGTCTTCGAATAAACAGGCGGGAGTTTTGGTGGATGCCGCTTTACTGGAAATCTCAATCCATTGCTGGCGTAACCGGTTCAATTCAGCAGCAACCAATGTGTAATCTGTATTCGCTGCGCTGGTGCGGACGATCACTCCCTCCCCTTCTTCGAGAATGGAGCCCAATTTTTCTCTCCATTCACTGCGGTATGGTTCATCCATTTTCTTTGATACTGCCACATAACCTCCAAATGGCAGATAGATAACCGAAACTCCCGGAAGAGTGATATTGGCAGTAAGCTTTGCCCCTTTATTGTCGTATGCTGCCTTTTGGACTTGAACGAATAACCGCTGCCCCTGTGTAATCAAGTTTTCCAATTTCCGTTCCGGATTCCTGCGAGATTCAGGCAGTTCTTTTTTGGGCAAAAATCCTGGTTTCGCTGAGCCGTATTCGATAAAAGCTGCCTGTAATCCCTTTTCTATTTTGGAAACCTGTGCCTGATAAATATTCCCGACCTGGTCTTCCCATCCGGGACGATCGACAACTAGTTCTTTGATTTCTACAGCATTCTCGATGAGTCCGACTTTTTCCGTTGAATCCCCAAGTATATTTATCGTTAACAATGTTTTTTTCATCCTCACTTGGTGCGGTTAACCAATTCTCCTGCACTTAGCTGGTGTTGTCTTCCTTTAAAGTAAGCATGCAGGCATGTTTTTTCTTCAAGCAAGCCTGAAATCCCAGCGGATTGCCTGACATAAACAGGGTGATGTTGCCCGCGCTTAAATTGAAAAAACACTTGAAGCAGCCTTGTATCGGGATTTACGATAAGCGGCCGGATCTTTGTTTTTTCAGGAGTTGTTTTTAAGTAACGTTTAAGCAGGAACCGCAAAAATATATAATAACGCTGTTTCCATTCTAATCGATTTTCCCACAGGATAAAAGCTGCCAGCATGAGGGCGCTCAGCGTAAAGGGAAAGAATAGGAGAAAAGAGACAGCTGCCACCAGGGAAAACACGATCGAACCAACAATGGTCATCGTATGAGCCTGTTTATATGGTAAAAAATTAGATAATAACAAAAACGTCATTTTCCCGCCATCTAACGGCCAGATCGGCAGCAGGTTAAATGCTAGAATCGTCGTGTTGTATAATAATCCTATTTCAATGAGGGATGCAGGGACGAATGAATATCCCGTACAAATGAACAATAAAGCGTATATCCAGAGATGCTGAAGCGGGCCTGCAGCTACAATCCATGCTTCCTCCTTCATTGGCTTGGTGCTGTGTTCTTCTGTTTCCATCACACCGCCAAACACCCAAAGATTGATTTTCCTAATCCGCCAGCCATACCGCTTCGCCGCAAAGTAATGGCCGAGTTCATGGACAATGACGATAAAAAAAATAATCAGAAACTCTGCGAGTGTACCAGTCAGAATGGCTGTTAAAGCAAAAAGCCATAAGATTGGGTGAATGTGAAGTTGAAGCTTCATGTTATGGCTGCTCGTCAACTTGCATCACCTGAACAGGGTCAAGATACTGGTTGTTTTTTTGTATCGCAAAATAAATGTCCTGCTTTTCTCCTTCACTTGGATCAAATTGTCCGATTACATGATTATCCCCAATAAATTGATACTGATAGACATCAATGTCGGTCAAGTATCCATAAATACTTTTACTTCGGTCCGCGTGCTGTACAATGACGGTTTTGCCGGTATCCGATTTATTACCTGCAAATATGACGGTTCCGTCTTTAACAGCCACTACTTTCGATTTTTCGTTGGCAGCTATTCTTATTGCCTCGCCATTTGTTTGAAACGACTGGCTCACTGTACCGTTTACCGGCAGAACTGCTGGCAGCTCTTCCGTTTCCTGCGTCGGCACCATCGCCAATGGACTGCCGAATTTATCCTGATACCAGGCGTTCACAGAAGCAAACGGAAACTCCTCTGAAAAGGCCTGGGTTGTCCACTTTTTAGGTTGTTCTACCCAGCCGGCATCCAGCTGGTGTATCAAGGAAACACCAAAAAACAGTACACCTGCCGATATTCCTTTCATGATGAATGCGGCAGCGAAACTGTCTTTTCTCGGGCTTGTCCCATGCGGTGATGTAAAGGGGGGCAAGTATCCGTGTTTTTCTTCCTCGTGTGGAAATGAAGTCGTTAATTGTTTATCCGGAACCGAGTGGTTTAACGGATGTTCTCTTTTTCTTTTGGCAATATTTTTTCGAATTTGCCTGACATCTTTTTTCATGTGCTTCACTTTCCTTTACCGGGATTTGTACAAGTCTATGAAGCAAATGGAATAGATATACCTCTCCCATTACCAAACCCCTTTCCGGCTACCACCCAGCATCTCGCAAACAGGATAGACTGCAGTAAGCCCAGCTGGATATTAGCTCGAGGAACTCACCAGCCGAAAGCATATGTGGCAAGGCGTGAACAAATGAATGGAGGGGGATTGAGCGTGGTAATGGTGGATTGTCTTTTCAAAGATTCACGGCTCCCAAGCTTGATTGGAAGTATCCACAAAAAAATCTCTCAGCCTGCCTTCCAGCTGAGAGATTGATAATGTAGCAGTTAAGAGCGCATACCCAAGAATTTCTTCATTTTGGCAAACACGCCTTTTTCTTCTTCGAGTGACAAAAGGGGTACCGTCTCTCCCAAAATCCGCCGTGCTATATTTCGATATGCCATGGACGCTTTTGTATTCGGGTGAAAAGCAACAGGCTCGCCATGATTGGAAGCTTTAATCACTTCATCATCATCCGCAACGATCCCAAGCAATTCAATCGAAAGAATTTGAACGATTTCATCCACCTCAAGCATATCACCATTTTTAACCATATGGTTACGGATTCGGTTGACGATCAGATGGGGCGGCTCCACTCTTTCTTCTTTTTCCAATAAACCGATAATACGGTCTGCATCGCGCACGCTGGATTTTTCAGGGGTTGTAACCACAATCGCCTTATCCGCACCCGCAACTGCATTTTTATAGCCCTGTTCGATTCCCGCCGGGCAATCTATCAGAATATAATCGTATTCCTGTTTCAACTCAGAGACAATCGCTTCCATTCCTTCGGGAGTCAGATCCGATTTATCACTTGTCTGGGCAGCAGGAAGCAGATACAGACAATCAAAGCGTTTATCTTTTATCAATGCCTGTTTCAGTTTACAGCGTTTTTGAATGACATCGACGATATCATAAATAATCCGGTTTTCGAGCCCCATGATAACATCTAAATTGCGGAGACCGATGTCCGTGTCAATCAGACAGACTTTTTTCTCCATCAACGCGAGCGCTGTACCTATGTTGGCCGTTGTGGTTGTTTTACCAACACCGCCCTTACCTGAAGTAATTACGATTGCTTCACCCATGAATCATTCTCCTTTCAAACCCGTTTATATCAGGTCGTTTACGTGCAAGAATTTGGAGACGGTCAATGATGATTTTTTCTTTCTCATGGTCAATGATCCCGCATTCCATATAAACGCCTTCTGTTTCGTAATCCGGGGAACGGCTGATGTAATCAGCTATCCGAAGCTGGGAGGGTTTCATGTATGCAGCTGCAATCACCGCTTCACGATTATTGGGAACACCTGCATGAGCGATTCCCCGTAAATTCCCCATGACAAAAATGTTGCCGCTGGCCATGATTTTCCCGCCAGGGTTAACATCACCAATCAATAACATGTCGCCCTGGACCTCGACTACTTGTCCTGACCGAACGACTTTGTTGATCACCTTTACTTCACTATCTTCAAGCCAATCTAGCGCCTGTTTTTTGGGAATAACATTTGATTCAATCGCTTGAACGACCAATTTATTTTTACTGCGGATTAATTCGCGCAGTTGTTCTTCCTGTTTTTCATGCAAATAACGATTACCGAGCTGGATGGTCACGGTGATCATCGGTTCGTCCTCTGTCACATGGTTAGTGGACAGGGTTGCTTCCAATTCGGTCAGCATTTCATTGAAAGAGCATGAATCATCAACATACAGGGTAAGACCATCCCGAGTTCCTTTAATCGTTATTAGTTGCTTGCTGCCTGCCACGATCATTCACCTCAAACCTTATTATTAATAAATTTTCCTGAAGATGCATATCCGCTTACAGCTTTCCGGAATTGCTGAAACGTTCGGCTGACCACTTGATTAGTTTTGATTTGGTCAATGGATAGATAATAATCAAAAACAACATATTGGCAAACAGGGTAGGAACTAGGCGGATGAAGAAGAATTCCTTCCATGGCAGTTCGGTCAATCCGATAAACGAATATACGATGTAGACACCTGTATCTGCAAGAGCGACTGCCAGTGCGGATAGCACCATTGCCACCAGGAAATTGGTATGCAGTAGCTTTTTCAATCCATGGATTGCATAAACGACTAAAGGATAGATAAACATATAAACGCCTAATACACTTGTATAAACAATATCTATCATTAAACCGAATACGATAGCATACAACACTGAAACATATGTATTTTCCAAGTCGTAAAAAATACTGATCAAAACCGAATAAAGCAGCACCCAATGAGCGGCAATCATCCAGCGCCCAGTGACCAGACTGTTCGGCAGGAAGTCAACGGCCACCCCTTCCAGGACAAGCAGAAATAAAAGAAAAAGAGGAAGATAGAATCTTGCCATTATTCTTCCCCCTCCAGCTGGTTTCCTTCGGCCGCATTCACTACGATAACATGGTCCATGTTATCTACATCAGCCGCTGGAGTTACGTAAGCCATTTGGGTAAGGCCGTACTTATCCGGTGTTACTTCCTCTACTGTCCCTATCTCAAGTCCGCGTATAAATACTCCACCCATGCCGGAAGAAACGACTAGCGCCCCTTCTTCAATCTCAGAGTCATAGGAATTAAGCTTTAACATAAGGGCTTCTTTTTCTTCATCATAACCGATGATAAAACCAGACTCGTCCTTGTGGTCCTCCTGGGAAACCGTTACAGAGATCCGGTTGGAACCGTCAAACCCTCTAAGCAGCTGTACAGTGGAGGAAAACTCGGCGGCAGATTTGATTTTTCCTACCATCCCTTGTCCGGTGATGACCGCCATGTTTTTTTTGACGCCATCCTGTTCCCCTTTATTGATTGTAACTTCCTTGAAAAAAGGTTCAGGACTTTGACTTCTAACGGAAGCCTGAATCGGTTCGAATTCTGAGATAGACTCTGTTTTGTCAAGAATCTGCCTTAGTTCCTCATTATCCTGTTTCAGTTCCTGTATTTCATAGAGCAGTGACTTATTATCTGCCAACCGCTCTTTCAAAAGCTGATTTTCTTCATACGTGTGTTTGATTTCATCAATGTTGGCAAAAATATTGCTGGTAAATTGAGCCGGACGGTGGACAATTCCTTGAAGCCACCCAACCGAATCCTTCAAGAATTCCTCGCCGACTGTCAAATTGGCCCGGTCGCGTAAAGAAAAACCGATCAGAACCACAAGCACAATAAAACCAATCAGAATGATAAACAAACGGGTTCTTCTAAAAAAAGACATCAATTAACACCTACTTATTTCATCGAGGATCGACTGGATACGTTTGGTTGGGAAGTAAAATGATGAATGTATTCCAGGGCCTTTCCTGTACCAATAGCGACACTGTCCAAAGGTTCTTCTGCTACAAAGACCGGCATTTTGGTTTCCTCACTGATGACGTCATCAAGCCCTTTTAACAGAGCACCCCCACCGGACAGGACAATCCCCCGATCCATGATATCAGCTGCTAGTTCAGGAGGTGTTTTTTCCAGTGTGTTTTTTACTGCTTCAACAATTGAAGACACCGTATCCTGCAAGGACAAGGAAATTTCATCCGATGTAATGGTGATGGTTTTTGGCAAACCTGTCAACAAATCCCTGCCACGGATGTCCATTTCTTCTGTATCAGACGGACGGCCGGCAGAACCGATATCCATTTTGATTGATTCTGCGGAACGTTCGCCGATCATCAAGTTGTACTGTTTGCGAATATATTGAATGATGGCGTCATCCATATCATCTCCGGCAGTTCTAATAGATTGACTTGTTACGATCCCGCCAAGTGAAATGATGGCCACTTCTGTGGTGCCTCCGCCGATATCGACAATCATGCTTCCAGTAGGCTCCCATACTGGCAGGCCAGCCCCAATCGCAGCAGCAAAAGGCTCTGCAATCGGAAAAGCATCCTTTGCTCCAGCTTGTTTGGTAGCATCAATGACTGCTCTTTCCTCCACCATGGTAATGCCAGAAGGCACGCACACCATAACATTCGGTTTCCGAGCGAAAGCTGAGCGGGTCTTTTGCGCCTTTTTAATATAATATTTCATCATGACAGCGGTCGTATCATAGTCTGCGATAACCCCGTCTTTCATTGGACGGATAACGGAAATATTACCTGGTGTCCGTCCAATCATATTTCGTGCCGAGCTTCCCACAGCTTCTATATCACCTGTTGCTGTATTTTTAGCTACAACGGAAGGTTCCCGTACAACTACGCCCTTCCCTTTGACGAATACAAGTGTATTTGCCGTCCCCAAATCTATACCCAAGTCTTGTGATAAACTGAATCTTCCCAAAAAACTCTCCCTTTCCAACACATCTCTTAATCATGTCATTTCATTTGTTTGTATGTTTTACTATATCGATTACCGACATAACTTGCAATTAATCCCATTGCAGTTTGTTAGGCGGTCTTAAATAGCAACAGGCACACAGACTGTTGCATGAGAAGAAGCGCCAAACCCGGGAATTATTCCTGAGCATGGCGCTGACTGTATCATCCGCCTATATAATTATACGAAAAAAATTAAAAAATAGATAGTGTTACAGATAGCCTTTTTCTTTCAAAGAGACAAATTTACGATCACCGATCACTAAATGGTCTAAAAGTTCGATGCCGATCATCTTGCCACATTCGGACAATCGCTTGGTAACCTGGATATCTTCCTGGGAAGGAGAGGGGTCTCCGGATGGATGGTTGTGCGCACAGATAATAGAAGCAGCAGAGCGTTTGACCGCTTCGCGGAATACTTCTCTCGGATGGACGATTGATGCATTCAGGCTTCCGATGAAGATAGTCTGCCGATGGAGAATTTGATTTTTAGTGTTTAGAAACAAACAAACGAAGTGTTCCTGGTTCAGGCTTCTCATTTCTTCCATAATGTATTCTGCCCCGTCTTCAGGACTGCGAATGACGTAGCGTTCATCCGGCCGGAAACGATGAAGGCGTTTGCCAAATTCGATGGCAGCGAGTATCAATACACCTTTGGCAGTACCAATGCCCTTGATCGCAGTCAACTCTTCAATCGTGGCATCTTTTAGCAGATTAAGCCCTTCGAAATGCATGAAGACTCTTTGGGAAAGCGTGGTGACTGGCTCATCTTTCGTACCTGTACCGAGTAATATCGCTAATAAATCCTGATTCGACAAGGAAGCAGGTCCTGACTCAATGAGCCGTTCCCTTGGCCTGTCCCGCTTTGGGACTTGTTTCAACGTAATATCCGCATGAACCATAGCATTATCATCCCCCTTTTCAGTAGTCCCAATTACCCGGACACAGATGGGACAATACCGAAGTGTTCAAGCTCTCGAACCAGTTTTGCCAGCGGAAGCCCTACCACATTGAAATAATCACCGTGGATTTCCTTTACTAAGATTGCCCCTCTTCCCTGGATCCCGTAACCGCCTGCCTTGTCAAAAGGTTCCCCGGTATCAATATAAGCATTCAACTGTTTATCGCTCATTTCCCAAAAGGTAACCTTGGTTGCAACGGAAAAAACCCGGGAATCTTGATGAGAACGAAGCGACACACCTGTATGGACATGGTGAGTACCCCCGTTAAGTGCGGACAGCATGGCATATGCCTCTTCCCTGCTTTCAGGTTTTGTAAGTATACGACCGTGCTGACTGACAACAGTATCCGCACTAAGTACAATCTCCCCTTCTGCCGGGGATTGTACTTCCCCTTTCATAATGGCCAATTTTTCCACTAATTGACGGGCATCTGCAGAAGTGACCGATCGTTCATCCACATCGGGAACTTGGACAGTAAACGGCAGACCCGCCTGCTCGAGTAATTCTTTTCTTCGCGGTGATCCGGAGGCTAAAATAAGCTGCAAGACTGATTGTCCTTTCCGTAAGGTATTTGAGTAAGTTCATTGTAACCGAGAAATTCTCGTTCATTCAACTGATTAAAATACGTATTCGCTACGTTTTTCCTTCACGAAAAAGAGAATTCGTCACCACTTTTTCACGAATTAGCAGGAACAGGACAGGCTAAATGCCTATTTTATATAGTTGGATTGTTTACTGTTCTGTTGCCTTTTTCCATAAAGAAAGCAATGCAATTCGTCCTTCCTTGGGTGAAAGGTCGCTGGCATCTGCGGCCATCTTTTCAGCCTGATCGTGCAGCTGTACCAACGGTTCAGAAGCATCTTCCGGAAGAAGCTTGAGCCAATCGTTCCATTCTGTTGCTTTTATCTCCCCTGTACTCACGCTTTTCTGCCAAAGTATCGTAAATTGCTGCAGCCACTCTGCCTGCCCTTCCGCCAAGTTCTTTCCGACTGTTTCCGCTTGCCAAGGCTTAACATACGTTTCCAGTTCCTTCTCTGTCATAGCGGATGCGATTTTTTTAGCAGCGGCCTCTGTATCCGCTACCCCGGCAAAGAGATAAAACTGTCCATCACGCTCCCAAATCATCGACGGAAAACCGGCGTCTGTGAAGTTTTTTTGCCATGCTTCCGCTTTGTCATTGGATGAAAACACTCCTCCTTGCACTACAAAAGCTGTCATTCCATTCTGGCCGGTTTCAGCAGATGAATCTTGTTCTGCACCTGCACTAGGATTATCGTTTTGTGAACTTGTGTAAGAGGAAGGAACTGCTTGCGGATCACCTGATTCATCTATGCCAGCAAACATACGAAGCATAATGAAGCCCAAGGTCAGTCCTATCATTAAAGCGGAAATCGCCGCAAAGATAAACACCTTAAATATGCGAGGCACCTTTTTGTTGACGGATGTTTTCCTTTGATACCACTCGCTTGTTCCGTCTTCTATCGGGCTGTTGAAAAGCGGACTAGACGAGCCTTGCAAGTTTTTTTCTAAAGCAGCTGCCTGTTCGTTAACTGTCTTGTCACTTGCTTCCGGGTGATCATGCTGCTTGGCGTTGACAGGTTTCCTTTTGTTGTCATTGATTCGCACGGTAATCGGTTTATGTTTGTCCACTCCATTTCCCCGTTTCTACTAGAATTTCTTTCAACTCTAGCACACGAAAAGTAAAAAGTAAGAGGAGAATTGTCTAAGACAACTCTCCTCTTTTCAACAAAGGTTTCGTGTTTCCCTTATTTTCCGTCATCATTTTTAAATGGATTGGTTTTAGGCTTTGCCGAAGGGTAGACATGCTCCCTTCTTTCTTCAAGCAGACTGTCCAGATCAGGCGCATAATAAGAAGTGAGATGGACAGTAAATGTTAAACCGCTATTTTCCGTCATGATTTCCAGTCGGCCGACACGCAAAAGACGTTCGTTGCTTTCTAGGAAACGGAGGAAACGATCAACTTCTTCAAACTGCTCTGCTTCTCCTTGCAATTCATAGGCATAATGATCAATTTCCGCCAACGAGACTGGCTCCTCTTGTTCACTGGCATTTTCTTCGTTCTCTTGTATTTCGTTAAATTCCATAATGGAAATACCAGCCATTTCCGCTGTTTCTTCGATCATCAACAGCAGCTGATCGATTTCTTTGTCAACCGGAAGCTTCAATTGCAACTCTCCAGAACCGGATGGGGCGTCCGTTTGATCATCTCGCGTATCTATCCGCTTCATCACCTGTTCCTGAATTTCTATCTCTTCTTTCAGCTTGTCAACTTTCGACTTTACCGGAGCGACATAATAATGATTCCCCAGCAGATAAAAGCCTCCTGCAACAATACATAAACAGAGGACAACGGATAAGAGATGGGAACGACGGTCAATTCTCATCGCCCATCACCTCCTTGAATACCTGTCCATCCACCTGTAATCGATAACTAGATTGATAGATTTTACCGTTTGCGGTTTCATTTGAATAGATAGTATCAATGGCGACATTTTGTATGTAAGGCTGGTTCGTCAATGCGTCCGAAAAAGCTGCTGCTTCGGAAAGCGAATCCACTTCCATAACCAGTTCGACGCCTTCCATTTGATCAAATTGAAAGCTTGAAAGGTAACCTGATTCCGGTAAGAGGTCTCCGATTTCTTCCAGCAAATCTGTTGTCGAAAACAGAGCGGTTTCCACTGTCTTCACTCGCTCTTCCAATTCATTCCGATCCCGAAGCCGTTTTTGATTGGCAGTTTGATCGCTAAGCTCGACATTATTTGCGTTCCATTGCTCCTGCATATCTTCCACCTGGTTTTCAAGGTATGTGCGCTTGCAATAGAGCAAGCCGATAGAAATAAACAGAAGAATTAGCAGGATGACAGCAGTAACAGGAATGAGGCGATTCTTTTTTTCTTGTGCGATAAAGTTGATTTCAACTGTCATCCGGGTTCCCACCTTGCATTTTCATTACTTTTTGATAGAAAGGCCCAATACATCAGCAAATTTAGCCGGAACTTGGATTTCTTCTTCCAATTCCTTGATAATCAAGACGGACATTTTATAATTTTCCTTCAAATAGTTTTCCACTTTGCTCAAAAAAGGAAAATCTCCACAAAGCAACAGCTTGTTGATCTGCTTTTCCCCATCCATTACCGAATACTGGTAAAAGTCCAAAAACCTCTCCAGCATTGTCAATTGTGCATCAATCGATTCATTAAGTTCCGCTTCGCTTCCCTGCCAGGTTACTTCTTCTGCTTCAGGACTGAACTCCCAAGCGTCCTGTGTAAGAATCGATTTGACTTGCCGGGTGAAAACGGGTTTGTTTTCATTGAAAGCAGTCAACACCGCTGCATCTCTTCCCCATTGTGCAAGCAGCAAATGTTCGCCTTCTTCTGCATAGCCAAGCTCATGATAAAGGCGATGTAACGATAAGGAGGATAAATCCGCCACAGTCGGCAGAAGGCCTGCTTGCTTAAAAGCATGAAGGTATTCATTTATCCGGTCTTTAGGATAAGCGAACAACAATATCTTTACTTGCTCATTTTCTTCACCAATGACAACAAAGTCGATTACCGGATTTGAAAACGGAAGACGGAGATTGTCTTCTAAATCCATGTTGATATAACTTTTTATTTCCTGCTTTTTCAGCTGTTTTGGAACAAAATGCTCCCTGATCGTTACAGAAGCGTCGGGTACACAGAAAGACGTTTTTCTATTTTTCCATTTTTTATTGGAAACGAGCATGCGCAAAGCTGCTGTAAAACCATCTAGGTCAGAAACTTTCCCGTCGACGATGATGCCGGATTCCAACTGGACCTCCCCATAGTCAACAATTCCTGAAAGTGTTGGCTGATTATTGACCATGTATCGAATCGCTCGATCTTTGATTATCAAATTGACTTGCTTCTTATTTTTCTGAAACATGATCCACCTACTTTAGAAAAAAGATGTAAAATACCAGTTGAATAGTTTGTCTCCATAAAAATAGACCGTAATACTGCCAAGTACAATAAATGGACCAAAAGGCACTGGATTTTTGCGCTCAATCAACTTGAAAGCAAGCAAAACAAGCGTAACCACCGCTCCATACACGGTTGATAAAAAAAATGCCAGCAAAACTTTTTTCCATCCCAGTACCAATCCCAGAACCCCAAACAGCTTCATATCGCCGCCGCCCATTCCTCCGCGACTTGCCAGTATGATCACTGCCAATAGGAAAAACCCTATGGCTGCCCCAAATAATGACGACCACCAAGGATCAAGCGGACTGATGATCCTGCCGACTATGAGCAAGGGCAAGAAAAATAACAGTACACGATCAGGTATTTCCATATATCGTATGTCTGATACCCATATAATAACGAGCAGCGAAACAAGCATAAGGGCAACCAGTAGTTCCGGTTGCAGCCCGACTTTCCAATAACTGAAAGCAAACAGCAGGCCGGTTCCCAATTCGGTCACTGGATATATCGGCGAAATGAGCCGCCTGCAGTGTCGGCACCGTCCCCTTTGAAACAGGTAAGAGAAAACCGGTATCAATTCATACCAGGCCAGAGAATGACGACATTTGGGACAGTAGGAACGATTCTCTGCCAACAGCTCCTGTTTTGGGACACGTAAACCGACAACATTGTAAAACGAGCCGAGAATTAAACCGAGGATAAAAAAATAACCGAGGTAAACGAATGACATATTGTTCTCCTATATATAGAGAGACCCCCTCAGAAGGGATCTCTCGGTATTGTTCATTCAAATTTAATCAGTAGAAGTAGTGGTGGTCTCTGTAAACTGAAAATTTTGTTCATCTGCACCAGGATTACTCTTATATACGACTTTACCAGTAGGCAAATCAGTGCCATCTTTTTCTTCAAGATAATTAAGTTCAACTAGTTTGGCTACTGTAATCTCAGTTTCGAACTCATCGGCTGCATAAGCGATACGAGCAGCCTCGATAATCATATCGATTTCCGCCTCATCCGCTTTTTCCTCTGTATTGCCAATAATCCCGCCGATAGCAGGTACGGCGATGGCTGCGATAATTCCCAATATAACGATGACTGCTAGCAATTCGACCAATGTAAACCCTTTCTCTTCCATGCACGTCTTCCAGCGTTTTTTAAGCATGAACGATTCCTCCTTGACTATGTAATTTTTCGTGCCGGCAAGCCTGCTGGCAACCTCATTCAACGTGGTGTTCTCCCATTGTTCTCTCATCTAACCCTATTATACTATACAACTTCTCTTTGAACAGGACCTTTTTACCAGATTGACAGCTTTTTTGTTAAATGTTCTCAAAAATAGAAAACATCGGGATAATGATGGCCAGGACAATTGCTCCTACCATCACCGCTAAAAAGACGATCATGATCGGCTCTATCAGGGATTTCAGCTTATCGGAAGCTTCATCCAGCTCCTGCTGATAGAAATCGTCAACTTTTTTGAGCATCCGGTCCAAAGCGCCGGAGTTTTCCCCTACCGCAATCATTTGCGTGACCATTTTCGGAAATGCCCAATGCTCCTTCATAGGAGCAGCCAATGACTCGCCTTCTTCCAGAGAGGCTTGACTGTCTTTCAATACTTGTTTAAACACCTGGTTGCCAATCACCCGCTCGGTAACGGAAATTGCCTGAAGGATCGGTACCGAGCTGGCTAACAGGGAACTCAACGTTTGGGTCATCCTTGCTATTAAAGCTTTTTGCAAAAACTTACCAAACAACGGAACTTTCAGTTTCAGGCGGTCAAATTTGGTTCTGAAATAGGTTTTTTTGCCCAAATAATGATAGATAACATAAAGAAACACCGACAATAATCCTATTACCCACCAATACGATTGGGCTAAACTGCTTATTTGCAAAACAACAGCTGTATAGACAGGAATTTCTTCCCCAAAGGATGCAAACATGTCTGTAAAAATCGGCACAATGAAAACAAGCAAGAAAATGGAGACCAATATTGAAATTGCTCCGACAGCCAATGGATAAGCAAGCGAGGACGTGATTTTTTGCTTTAAGTGATATTGTTTTTCATAATAGGAAGCCATGTTCTCAAGAATATCATCAAGACTGCCGCTCACTTCTCCCGCATGTACCATGCTTACCAGTAATTCCGGAAAAATTTTCGGGAATTTCTCCATTGCCTCAGTCAACGGAACACCGGTTTCCAATTCCTCCTTCACGTGTTCCAATGCCGCTTTCAAATAGCGGTTATCGGACTGTTCCGCCAATATTCCTGTCGCCTCTACCAATGAAATTCCTGCATCGATCAACGTAGCATATTGCCGCAAAAACAAGACAAAATCACGATTTTTCACCTGGCTTCCTATATGAATGTCTTTGTATAAGAAGCTGTTGAGTTCTTGAAGGTCATAGGCGATTACTCCCTCACTTCTTAAGAATGCTCGAGCCTCTTGTGTGGATTCAGCATTTATCTTGCCTGTTTTTGCTTTGCCGTCTTTGCTTCTCCCATGATATCGGAAATAAGCCATTAGGTATTCCCTCTTTCCTTCAGATAAGGAAGGGCAAATTCTTCGGATATTTCACCTGTCCGCAACAATTTTTTTATATCCATTGTCATCGTGTGCATGCCCTGTTCACGTGAAACCTGCATCGTGTTTGGAATTTGATGCATCTTTTCATTTCGGATCAAGTTCTTGATAGCCGCTGTATTGCGGAGTATTTCTGTCGCTGCTCTTCGCCCTTGCTTATCATTCGTCTGGAACAACCGTTGGGAAACGATTGCCTGCAGCACGTTGGCAAGCTGGATCCGGATTTGTCCTTTTTGGTGGGATGGAAAAACGTCGATGATTCTGTCCATCGTCGAAGAAGCATCCGTTGTGTGCAACGTCCCGAGGACTAAATGTCCGGTTTCAGCAGCAGTGATAGCGGTCGCGATTGTTTCCAAATCGCGCATCTCTCCGACCAATATCACGTCCGGGTCCTGCCGCAAACAAGCACGGAGTCCATTGCTGAAATTTTGCGTATCAAATCCTACCTCCCGTTGGTCGATAATACAATTTCCGTGTGTATGTAAATATTCAATCGGGTCTTCCAATGTAATGATATGCTTGTGCATTCGTTTGTTCATATAATCGATCATGGCTGCCAGCGTCGTGCTTTTCCCGCTTCCAGTCGGACCTGTAACCAGCACCAACCCTTGCGAACTCGCCGCAATTTCCTTGATCACTTCCGGCATCCGGAGTTCGTCCAAACTCGGAATAGTCGTCGGTACTACCCGGACAGCAAGTGACAAGCAACTCCTTTGGTGAAAAATATTCATCCGGAACCGGGAGACCCCCGGGATCCCATAGGATAAATCGATTTCCCGTTTTTCTTGAAGCCTTTCCCACAACTTGTCGTTTATCACGCTTCGAACCATTTCTTCTGTATCTTCCGGAGAAAGTTTTTCATTCCCGAATGGACGCAACTCTCCATGAATACGGAAAACCGGAGGAGTACCTACGGTCAGATGAATATCAGAAGCTCGTTGAGAAAATGCTTCCTGCAATAAAGAATCTAAGCGATTCATGTTGATTCCTCCTTATTCTTCGGTTGCTACGCGCAGCACTTCTTCCAGGCTGGTACTACCTTTTTTCACTTTTTCCAGCCCGTCATCTATCAAAAACTTCATACCTCGTGCTTTCAGGTACTGCTTTAAATCGGACATCGACCTGTTATCCATCATCTTTTGACGGATGGTGTCATCGATCACAAGTAACTCATGGATGGCTGTCCTTCCTTTATATCCAGTCTGCCTGCAGCTGTTACAGCCTTTCCCTTCATAAATTTGCTCGATAGGAATGTTGTATCGTTGGAAAATATCTTTTTCCATCTCGTTTAACTCCCGGCTTTGCATACAATCCTTGCATATTTGTTTGACTAACCGCTGAGCCATGATTCCCGATAACGAGGATACGACCAGATATGGTTCGATTTTCATGTCAAACAACCTCGGAATAGCAGCCATCGCGCTGTTGGTGTGCAGTGTGCTGAATACCATATGACCGGTGAGGGAAGAGCGGACAGCAATTTCCGCAGTTTCCATATCCCTAATTTCGCCGACCATGATGATATTCGGGTCCTGCCGTAAAATTGACCGGAGTCCTGCAGCAAAATCGAGACCGATTTTTGTATTGACTTGTACTTGGTTAATCCCTTCTAATTGATATTCTACTGGATCTTCCACCGTGATAATATTGACGTCTTCCCGGTTCAACTGATTGATCGATGCATATAAAGTAGAGGTTTTTCCTGAACCGGTCGGCCCTGTCAAAAGTATTAATCCGGAAGGCTGTTGAATCAGCTTTCGGTAGTGCTGATAATTTGCTTCACTGAGATCGAGGTCGCTGAGCTTTTTCACGATATTGGTAAGGTCGAGGATACGGATGACGATTTTCTCACCGAATACAGTCGGCAATATGGAGATCCGCAGATCGATTGGTTTTTCGTCGATTACTACTCGGATCCTGCCATCCTGCGGCAATCTTGTTTCGGTTATATTCAAATTCGCCATAATTTTCGTTCGGGCAGTAAGCGAATTTTGCAATCGCTTTGGAATAGTCCTTTCTTTATGAAGCATGCCATCGACCCGATATCGAACGGATAAACTGTCTTCAGCCGGGTCGATATGAATGTCGCTAGCCTTCAAGTGGACACCTGTCTGAAGCAGCTGATCCATGACTCGGACCGCAGGAGCATCCTCTGCCAGCTCCGATTCTTCTGCCTCTATTGTGAAATTCTCCAAGTCATAGTACTTGTTGATCGCCTGTAAAATATCGTCCTTGGACGCGATGACCGGCTTAATATCGAAGCCGGTCGACAATTCCAAGTCGTCGATTGAAAAATAATCCATTGGATCATTCATCGCGACCGTCAGGGTGTTTTCTCTCAAACTCAAGGGCATCAGTACATTTCGCTGTGCCATTTCTTTTGGCACCAGCTCCGTCAGCTGCTGATCGATGGGATACCCATACAAGGAAACACTCTGAATGCCCAGCTGTAATTCCAATACCTCCAACAGCTGCTGTTCTGTAATATATCCCTGTTCGAGTAACGCATCTCCGAGTTTTTGACCGTTTTTTTTGTTGGCCAACGTGTCGACGATCTCTGCTTCCGTCAAAACGCCAGCTTCTTTCAGTAAATCCCCTAACTTCTTTTTATTGCGGATTGCCATATTCCCCCTCCTATTCGTCCGTTTCTCTGATTGGTTCTTTTGTGATAATATCCCCGACGTCTATCGGAACGCCATCCGAAACAAACGGAAGGTCATCGAGACTGAATTCCTCAAATTCAATCCTACTGCCGCCCCCACCACTAAACGAGTCGATGACAACCATTCCTTTAAGCGTTCCGCCACCTCCGAAACGGAAAGCTGCATGAGGGGCATAAATCAGATAGGTACTACTCGCTCCACCGTCAACCTTCACGTTTGATCCGCCGGTAAACAAATGGCCGGTAAACTCGCCTCCTCCCGTTATTTCCACGTCAGCCCGATCCGCGAACAGGGAACCATTTATTGCTTGCGACCCGCTGAGCAGCAGTTTATCTTGTCCTTTGTAATAAATATGGGTGTTTTCTGTATCTCCGGTCTTATTCCATGTACTCCCGGAACCAAAAGTTAGTTTGTGCCGGACATAGATCGTCAGCCTGCCTGGATTTTTTAACTCAATATGGCCATTCTCTAAATTCAAATGATCCACTACGATGGACTGATTTCGGCCTTGTAAATCGATGGTCAATGTGTTGTTGCTGCTGATTTTGATTTCTTTAAAGGATGTGCTTTGATGTAAAGGGAGAATATAGTCATCCCCGCCTCTAATTGTCAGCATTCCATCATGGATATATCCTTTCCTGCCATCTCCTCCCTTTAATTGGCCATTCTCCGCTAATGGGAATTCAGGGATAGGTGGAAAATCGGGCAGTTCCATCGTCCCCTTTTCCTGCCCAATAGGTTGAGGCAGATCTTCAAGTGTTTTTTTCGGAGCTTCAAGTGCATCATCTTCCGAACCAAATGGCACAAATATTTTTCCATCGATTAACTCGGCACCACCTTCCAAACGGATGGAAGGTGCTTGCTCCGAATTGGTTTTAATATTGCCTTTAATCTGAGCTCCCCCCGACAAATCAATGGTCGTATTGGCATAAACCGCCGTTTGGTCCGGTAAATGGATTCCCTCACCCTTTCTCGGGATCCAATTGACGATAAATGGCTGCTCCACTGTTCTGGAGCGATCACCGATGGTTCCGGTAGATACAAGTTTATATTGTCTGACCTGGTCTTCATTCGGTTGCTCCGACTCGATATGTACCGAAGCTTCAGGCTCTTTTCCGAAAATTTCATCAAAGTCTGTGTATGTACGTTCCGATTGTATCAGCCCTTTCACTTCTGCTTCCGAATCCTCTCCTCCCTGGTAGTAACGCTCGATTGCCGCTTCTATTTCAGCATTTTTCAATGCGGCTCCCGCTTCGGCAATATAATATGCAGACTGATCACTCCGTTCACTGGAACTCAACTTTGTATGGTTGACCATCACGCCGAGCAAGCTTAAACCAAGCAAGGAAAGGATCACCATCACGATCAAGGTGAAAACAAGGGCAGATCCAGCTTGATTGTTCCATTGGATTTTTAACTTCTTCATTACCGGCATGCTATCCCTACTCCCTGATATATAGGACTGTTGATATTTCCGAAAGCTGATGAGTGTCAGAAGCGCTCTTTATCTTCAATGTTACTCCGTTGCCTAATTCCGTCGGTTCTGCTTGAAAATCTTCTATTCCTTCCGCAATCGTCTGGCCATTGCGTAACAGCAATCCGCCGTTTGACCGGTAAATGACTCCATTGATTGTCAATTGGTTGTTTGTCACCTCTAAGGAATCTGCCTGTCGCACATCTTTTGTGATTTGCTTCAGAACCAACCTGACATCCGATTGCTGCTTTACTTCTTCTAACTGACTGGAATATTGCTTATTGCCGAACCAGGATACGGATCCTGCCAGCATAATAACCAATCCGAGCAGCGCAAGTACAGCCAATAATTCCACCAGTGTAAATCCTTTATGATTGCGCATCTTCTTCAAGCCCATCCCCCCACTCGACAACCGTCTCCATTTGAGCTTCCAGTTTGTTGGAACCAGCTTGGTAGACTTTAACTATGACGTTACCCAGACGGCTATTTTCAGGATGCGGTTTCAGTGCCATCTTCACATGATAGCCCTTTGGATCATCCGTGTACTCCCCTTCACTGCCTGTGGCGGCATAAGTTTGGGCAAGCAGATTATTGCAATCAGTATAATCGGTGCAAGTGACACTCATTTGATAGATTTCTTCCATATAGTTTTCTGCCACATAAGTTGCAGTCAAAATCGAACTGGCATTTTTATTGGTTTTGGCAGCTTGAGCAAAAAAGGTGAAAAAAGTGGTAACAATAATCGATAAAATAGCGATGGATACCAGAATTTCGACCAGCGTCAATCCGTTCTCATTGAACATATCCTGCTTTTTATGGTTCACTAACATCCCCCTCTTCCCTGCAGCCAGATTTCTTTTCCTGCATACCCATTTGATCGAAAACGGTCAAAACAAAAGCTGCCAGCCGTCTACCGGCAGCAGCGAATAAATTACGTGCAGACATCATTTTTCGTAAACAGCCACCCGGTTACGTCCTTTCCGTTTCGCTCCTATATACATAGCCCTGTCTGCATGCCTGATCATTTCCAGCGGTTCTGAGCAATCATCTGGATAGGATGCTACGCCGATACTTGCTGTCAGGGAGACCGTAATCGTTTCTTGTCCATCCATTATATGGTCGGAAAGATGAAAAGGGTCTTCTGAAATAGACTTGCGAATCACTTCTGCCAAAAATAGTGCGGAGGATTTATTGGACTTCGGAAGAAAAACAATAAATTCTTCTCCCCCATAACGGGCGGTGATACCTTTTTGTCCAATAATTCTCGTCAACCTTGCAGCTAGTTCCCGCAAAATTTCATTTCCGCTTTGATGACCGTATGTATCATTAAATGCTTTAAAATGATCTAAATCCAGTAAAATCATGGAGGATGGCTCTGAAAGGTGTTCCGGCTGTTGATTGGCAAAGTACATTTGCAAGTAATCCTCAAAATAACGGAAATTGTACAACCGGGTCAGGGCATCCCGTTCACTTCTCATTTTTGTTTCCTCATAGTTTTTAGCATTTTTAATCGAGACTGCCAGGTAATTAGTCAGAATGGACAGCATCATAAATTGCGATTTTTCAAATGCCCTTTTTTGCCTGGAAACCAATGTAATGACACCAACCACCATGTTATCGCGCTCTAAAGGAACAGACATCAAGCTTTCCCCTGGGATGTTCAGTCGTTTATCGGCCATNGAGCTTCCAGTTTGTTGGAACCAGCTTGGTAGACTTTAACTATGACGTTACCCAGACGGCTATTTTCAGGATGCGGTTTCAGTGCCATCTTCACATGATAGCCCTTTGGATCATCCGTGTACTCCCCTTCACTGCCTGTGGCGGCATAAGTTTGGGCAAGCAGATTATTGCAATCAGTATAATCGGTGCAAGTGACACTCATTTGATAGATTTCTTCCATATAGTTTTCTGCCACATAAGTTGCAGTCAAAATCGAACTGGCATTTTTATTGGTTTTGGCAGCTTGAGCAAAAAAGGTGAAAAAAGTGGTAACAATAATCGATAAAATAGCGATGGATACCAGAATTTCGACCAGCGTCAATCCGTTCTCATTGAACATATCCTGCTTTTTATGGTTCACTAACATCCCCCTCTTCCCTGCAGCCAGATTTCTTTTCCTGCATACCCATTTGATCGAAAACGGTCAAAACAAAAGCTGCCAGCCGTCTACCGGCAGCAGCGAATAAATTACGTGCAGACATCATTTTTCGTAAACAGCCACCCGGTTACGTCCTTTCCGTTTCGCTCCTATATACATAGCCCTGTCTGCATGCCTGATCATTTCCAGCGGTTCTGAGCAATCATCTGGATAGGATGCTACGCCGATACTTGCTGTCAGGGAGACCGTAATCGTTTCTTGTCCATCCATTATATGGTCGGAAAGATGAAAAGGGTCTTCTGAAATAGACTTGCGAATCACTTCTGCCAAAAATAGTGCGGAGGATTTATTGGACTTCGGAAGAAAAACAATAAATTCTTCTCCCCCATAACGGGCGGTGATACCTTTTTGTCCAATAATTCTCGTCAACCTTGCAGCTAGTTCCCGCAAAATTTCATTTCCGCTTTGATGACCGTATGTATCATTAAATGCTTTAAAATGATCTAAATCCAGTAAAATCATGGAGGATGGCTCTGAAAGGTGTTCCGGCTGTTGATTGGCAAAGTACATTTGCAAGTAATCCTCAAAATAACGGAAATTGTACAACCGGGTCAGGGCATCCCGTTCACTTCTCATTTTTGTTTCCTCATAGTTTTTAGCATTTTTAATCGAGACTGCCAGGTAATTAGTCAGAATGGACAGCATCATAAATTGCGATTTTTCAAATGCCCTTTTTTGCCTGGAAACCAATGTAATGACACCAACCACCATGTTATCGCGCTCTAAAGGAACAGACATCAAGCTTTCCCCTGGGATGTTCAGTCGTTTATCGGCCATTTCTTCCCACTGGCTTTTCCGATGGTAATGGACACCTTGCCTGCTGGCCCATACACGACCGCTCACCGCTTGATTTTTATAAAAAATATCTTGTTCTGGAAAGTCCATGCTTCTTTCTCGATCAATAAAACGGACAAGCCGCATTCTTGCTTCGTCTTCCACTTCGAAAATCAGTGTATAATCAACAGGCAGCAGCTCCAATATATGTTCGTTAAAAAGATCAATGACTTCGTTTACTTCCATTTGGGCTGTCAGCTTGTGGCCGATTTCGCTCGTTCTTTGCAAAAGGTAATTGATTTTTTGACTCGAATGGAACATACGCAAGATATAAGAAATACTCAGTAAAGGGAATCCGATAAATAAAATGGCCGTTGTTCCATTTTGTACGTATAGCCAATACAATATCAAACCTATCGGAATGACGAGGATCAGTGAATAAGCTTCCCAGACAAGTCCCCTGTCAAAAAAGGGGGCCTTCATCCCGTAAACCATTCGCTTGACCATTCGGAGTGTAAGCTGATTGGCAAAAAATGCCGCCATGACATAACCGATGATGGGCATGACGTTCTGCGGACTTTCCAGTACATCGGCACCGTTCGTTCCGCCCAAGAACCAGTAAACCAAAGCGGAAATCAATGAAACAAGTAAAAACATTAGTAGATTCATAGGAATTCGGAACCACTCCGCCTTTCGCAGACGAATACCTGCCAGCAGACAAAGAATGGCCAATTGTGTCAGCATGATTTCGATAAATAGACCGTAATATAAAAATACGGCCAAACTTAACCCATTGACAAAAAAGATCGGCGTTTGATTAATGGTAATTGGAAACAGCGCGACACTGCACATCAGCAATCCGAACAGAACGAGATCGTACCAATTAACCGTAATTTCAGGATCCCAATGCTGATATGTCATCCAGGTAAGCAGCGGCCACAGAATCAGCCATATAACCAAAAGACCATTTTTTTTCTTTTTACTTACCATCTTCAGCATCTCCCCGACTTCTCTATCACTTCCGCCCCAAACGATTAGGTCTTAAGCCTTATTTAATTTCCTAAATTTAAAATACCATACTTGTCATGATTTAACAAAGAATTTTCTGACTAATTCTATAAAATATAGTGATCCCGTGATAAACAGTACCGTTTCTCCTGCTGATTCCAAATGGTTTCGGACTACTGCCTCCCAATTTTCCACCCGGCTGTTCTTGCCAGTATAGATGGTCTGTAACATTGGGCCCGATGCAGCGCGCTCATGATGAAAACTAGTGAAATAGACGGAATCAAATTTATTTTCCAGTTGTGGCAGCATTTGTTGAAGCGCTTTGTCTTGAAATGCAGCAAACAGTAACTGCTTTCTCCGGTTCGGATAGAGTTGCTCCGCTGTCTGCAAAAAAGCTGTAATCCCTTGAGGATTGTGGGCCGCATCCAGAATGACGGTCGGGTGATCGTGCACTTTTTCAAACCGGCCTGGAATCACGGCGTTTTTCAGACCCATCAGTGACTTCGGCCACTCTGTAGGAAAACGATCCTGCAAAAGATTCAAAGCCATCATAGCCAGGGCCGCATTTTTCACTTGATGGCTGCCTGCCATCGAAATAGCAGCCTCCAGCGTCAGACCATCGGTTTTAAAAGTGAATCCCGTATGATTCGGCTCACTGTTATCAATCGCATAAACGGTAAATTCTTCAGCATAATGATAGACGGGAGCAGCAAGACTCTCTGCCTTTTTCAAAATGACAATGGCTGCTTCCTCTGTCACATCTCCTACTACAACCGGAATTCCCTGCTTGATAATTCCCGCTTTATGACTGGCGATCTCTGAAAGGCTTTCGCCGAGCATGCGCTGATGATCCAAACCGACATTCGTAATGATAGAAAGCAGCGGGATAAAGCAATTGGTGGCATCTTTCGTCCCACCCATCCCGGTTTCAATCACACTGATGTCTGCATTCTCTGCAAGGAAACAGATAGCAGCAGCAGTTTTGATTTCGAATTCCGTCGGAGGATTGTCCATTTCATCTAATTCAGTAATAACTGGCATCAATCGATTCATCAATCGAACCAACTGTTCTTCTGTAATCCGCTCTTCGTTGATTCCTATTTCCCCTTCTAGCCCCGAAATGCTTGGAGTTGTGTACGTCCCGACACGATAGCCGTTATGGTACAGCATCTCTTTTAAACTAGTGACGGTTGAACCTTTTCCGTTCGTCCCTGCAACATGGATTGCCTTTATTTTCCGTTCGGGATTGCCTAAACGCTCAAGTAGATAATAGACACGACCAAGACCGGGTTTTACGCCAAGTTTTTTTCTTCCTTCTAAAAATAGGTTTATTTGCTGGTAAGTGCTGAACATGCTGCATCCTCCGTGTTTTCTATTTCTCATCTATTTATGAAAAGCACTATTGCTTTTCAAACAGGTAAATGCTTTTTAAAATAAATAAGCAACCAATAAGCGTGCTCTATTTTATGGAAAGCACGCCTTATTATATACTATCACTAGCAGACGAAAAAGGAGAATACGATGCTGAATTACGGATGGGTTATTTATAATGGACACTTGCCTGGCGGAAAATTTAAAGATTTTGCAGAATGGATCCAAGAAGCAGCCGCCAGACAAACTATCACACTGGAACTGGTGAAAAACAATGAACTGCTTGCGCTATATCAAAAAACAGGCAGCTTGGTGATTACCGATAAGTGGAACCGCAAACCTGATTTTGTGGTATTCGGCGACAAAGACATCTACCTTGCCAAGCAGCTGGAGTTTCTCGGTATTCCTGTATTTAACAGCTCAGAAGCAATCAGTTGCTGTGACGATAAAATTGCTACCTATCAAGCACTGTCAAGACACAACCTGCCAATTCCCAAAACAATTGCCGGGCCGAAAATCTTTCCTGGATACCGAAAAATCGAGACAGCTAGCTTTCAGAAAGCCGGGGAGATGCTAGGCTATCCCCTAATTGTCAAAGAAGCATTTGGATCCTTTGGCGAGCAGGTTTACTTAATAGAATCGGAACAGGAATTGATGGAAAAAATTGAACAGCTTCAAGGCCGTCCTTTCGTTTTACAGGAATTCATTGCCTCCAGTTATGGAGTGGATTTACGTTTGAATGTAGTCGGGGACCAAGTCGTCGCTGCGATGAAGCGTCGTTCTTACGTTGACTTCCGGGCAAACGTGAGTGCCGGTGGAACCATGGAGACGTATCAACCAACACCGGAGGAAGTTGATTTGGCTGTAGCAGCCTCCCATGCTGCAGGAACCGATTTTGCAGGAGTGGATCTTCTGTTTGGACCAGAAGAAAAGCCGTTGATCTGTGAAGTGAATTCTAATGCGCATATCCGCAACATTTATGATTGCACCCAAATCAACGTTGCCGATTGGATCATCGATTACATCGTCAACAAACTACAGGGGTGAGTACATGCAAACAACAGGCTGGCTTCTTTATAAAAAAGAAGATGCTGTTTCGAACAACGCGTATATTGAATGGTTCATCGAAGAGTGCCGGAAACAGGACATCAATCTCCTGCTCGTCCTCCGGGAGGAGCTTACGATTGGTGTCTTTAACGGAAAACTCGAGGTTAAAACGAATAAAAAACAAAGCTGGCCGGATTTTTGTGTAGTCCGAATCGTCGAGCCATTGCTGAATAAGCAACTGGAGATGCTTGGGATAAAAGTCTTCAACTCTTCGGAAGTATCCTATTTATGCAACAACAAAGCAGTCACCCATCAAAAAATGGCAGCCCTAGGTATTCCGATGGTCGACACAATCTTTTTGCAAAGCGATCAGCTTGGGGACCATCTGCCAATGCATCCCCCTTTCGTTATGAAAGAAGCGACAGGAAGAGGCGGAAAACAAGTATATAAAATTACCGATTCAGCTCACTGGCAAACTGTCCGACAAAAGGTACGAGCAAAAGATGTCATTATTCAGGATAGCGCTGTGCAGGCCGGAAAAGACTTACGTGTATTTGTTGTTGGAGATGTTATTGTCGGTGCTGTCCTGCGTAGCAATAAAGCAGACTTTCGAGCAAATTTCAAGCTGGGAGGAGAGGCCGAGTGGTATGAGCTGTCGCAAGAAGAAGCCCGCATGGTTCGTAGTATTATCGATTCATTTTCTTTTTCCATGGTTGGTATTGACTTTCTATTCTCAGAAGATGGAAAGCTCCTATTCAATGAAATCGAAGACGTTGTCGGCAGCAGAACGTTAAGCATCGTAAGTGACGTAAATATTCTGGCGAAATATGTGAAGTTGATAAAAAAAGAAATGAAGGAGAGAATTTGATGGTTCGTATAAGGAAGGCAGAAAAAACGGATGCAGAAGCAATCGCCAGAGTAAGCGTAGCTTCCTGGCTGTCTACTTACAGGGGAATCGTACCAGAAAAAATTTTGCAGAAAATCACTCATGAGCAGCGTACAGAAGCCTTTAAAAAACGGCTAAACGATAAGCAGCACCTTCTCTATATAGCCGAGACAGAAACCGGCACGGTTGTCGGCTTTATTAATGGAGGACCTGAACGTACGGGGAACACTTCATTCAACGGGGAAATATACAGCCTATACATTCTGGATGAATACCACCATCGCCAAATCGGCCGACAGCTTGTCAACGTGCTGGCTGAACAACTGCAAAAAGACGGGATCGATTCCATGCTTGTCTGGGTGTTGGAAGAGAACCCTTCCAAAGGCTTCTATGAGCATTTGGGAGGCAAACAGATTGATCGTCAGTTTCTCGCTGAATTAGAGGCTTACGAAATCGCACTTGGTTGGAAAGCTATAGACAAGCTAATTGCCATATAAAAAGCACAGGGGCTTTTCCCCTGTGCTTTTTGGTTATGACTGCAACTCATCAAGCCGTGCTTGAACTTTTGCGCGTTTTTCCATATAGTCTGTTTGTTTTTGTTTCTCTTCTTCGACTACTTTTTCAGGAGCTTTGCTGATAAATCCCTGATTCGAAAGTTTCTTTTCGACTCGCTCCACTTCTTTGTTCCACTTCTCGAGTTCTTTTTTCAACCGCTCGATTTCTTTATCAATATCGATCAATCCTTCAAGAGGAAGGAACAATTCTGCCCCTGTGACAACGGCCGACATTGCTTTTTCCGGAGCTTCGATTTTCTCGGCGATTTCCAACTTGCTAGTGTTACAGAACCGTTCCAAATAATGGCGGTTTTTGTCTAGCTTTTCGGCTATCGAAGCGTTTTCCGTCTGAATCAATAGCTGAACTTGCTTCGACATTGGTGTATCGACCTCAGCCCGAATATTTCTTACAGAGCGGATAATGGCAACCAGCTGTTGCATTTCCTGAGCCGCTTCTTGATTATGAAGTTCACTTCTAGCAGCTGGCCATGCCGCTCTGGTGATCGATTCTCCTTCATGAGGCAAATGCTGCCAAATTTCCTCTGTAATGAAAGGCATAAACGGATGCAGCATTCTCATTGTTTGATCCAGTACATAAGCCAGGACAGATCTTGTCGTGTGTTTGGCTTTTTCATCTTCTCCATACAATGGCAGCTTCGCCATTTCGATATACCAATCACAAAGCTCATCCCAAATAAAATTGTAAAGCTGACGCCCTGCTTCGCCAAATTCATATTTATCGGCGTTCTTGGTCACTTGCTCAATCGTTTCGTTCAACCGGGTCAAAATCCATTCATCTGCCACTGATTTTTCCCCGTCCAAGTCGATTTGGTCGTACTTCATATCGCCCATGTTCATCAAAGCAAATCGGGAAGCATTCCAAATCTTATTGGCAAAATTCCAGGTGGACTCCACTTTCTCCCATTGGAAACGTAAATCCTGGCCAGGGGTGGTGCCAGTAAGCAGGAAATAACGTAAGGAGTCAGCCCCATACTTATCGATGACATCCATCGGATCGACACCGTTGCCAAGTGACTTACTCATTTTTTTGCCATCAGCAGCACGGACTAATCCGTGGATCAGGACATCTTTAAACGGGCGTTCTCCGGTGAACTGTTTCGATTGGAAGATCATTCTGGAAACCCAGAAAAAGATAATATCATAGCCGGTAACCAGCGCATCAGTCGGGAAATAACGCTTGAAATCCTCGGCATCTGCGTCTGGCCAGTTCAAAGTGGAAAACGGCCATAACGCAGAAGAGAACCAAGTATCAAGAACATCCTCATCCTGCTCCCAATTTTCGCTGTCTTCGGGTGCCTGCTTTCCTACATATACTTCTCCCGTTTCCTTATGATACCAGGCCGGTATCCGATGTCCCCACCATAGCTGACGAGAAATACACCAATCGCGGATATTTTCCATCCAATTCAGATAGGTTCGTTCAAAACGTTCAGGAACGAAGTTGACTTTTTCATCCCGGTCGGATTGCATTTCGACTGCAGCATCTGCCAACGGCTGCATTTTAACAAACCATTGTGTCGACAAATAAGGCTCTACTACAGCGCCACTACGCTCTGAATGGCCGACAGAATGCATATGTTCTTCTATTTTGAACAGGACTCCCTGTTCCTGCAGGTCCTCAACCAATTGTTTTCTGCATTCAAACCGGTCCATCCCCTGATAACTTCCGGCGTTTTCGTTCATCGTTCCGTCTTCATTCATGACTAAAATTCGTTNTTCTTGATTATGAAGTTCACTTCTAGCAGCTGGCCATGCCGCTCTGGTGATCGATTCTCCTTCATGAGGCAAATGCTGCCAAATTTCCTCTGTAATGAAAGGCATAAACGGATGCAGCATTCTCATTGTTTGATCCAGTACATAAGCCAGGACAGATCTTGTCGTGTGTTTGGCTTTTTCATCTTCTCCATACAATGGCAGCTTCGCCATTTCGATATACCAATCACAAAGCTCATCCCAAATAAAATTGTAAAGCTGACGCCCTGCTTCGCCAAATTCATATTTATCGGCGTTCTTGGTCACTTGCTCAATCGTTTCGTTCAACCGGGTCAAAATCCATTCATCTGCCACTGATTTTTCCCCGTCCAAGTCGATTTGGTCGTACTTCATATCGCCCATGTTCATCAAAGCAAATCGGGAAGCATTCCAAATCTTATTGGCAAAATTCCAGGTGGACTCCACTTTCTCCCATTGGAAACGTAAATCCTGGCCAGGGGTGGTGCCAGTAAGCAGGAAATAACGTAAGGAGTCAGCCCCATACTTATCGATGACATCCATCGGATCGACACCGTTGCCAAGTGACTTACTCATTTTTTTGCCATCAGCAGCACGGACTAATCCGTGGATCAGGACATCTTTAAACGGGCGTTCTCCGGTGAACTGTTTCGATTGGAAGATCATTCTGGAAACCCAGAAAAAGATAATATCATAGCCGGTAACCAGCGCATCAGTCGGGAAATAACGCTTGAAATCCTCGGCATCTGCGTCTGGCCAGTTCAAAGTGGAAAACGGCCATAACGCAGAAGAGAACCAAGTATCAAGAACATCCTCATCCTGCTCCCAATTTTCGCTGTCTTCGGGTGCCTGCTTTCCTACATATACTTCTCCCGTTTCCTTATGATACCAGGCCGGTATCCGATGTCCCCACCATAGCTGACGAGAAATACACCAATCGCGGATATTTTCCATCCAATTCAGATAGGTTCGTTCAAAACGTTCAGGAACGAAGTTGACTTTTTCATCCCGGTCGGATTGCATTTCGACTGCAGCATCTGCCAACGGCTGCATTTTAACAAACCATTGTGTCGACAAATAAGGCTCTACTACAGCGCCACTACGCTCTGAATGGCCGACAGAATGCATATGTTCTTCTATTTTGAACAGGACTCCCTGTTCCTGCAGGTCCTCAACCAATTGTTTTCTGCATTCAAACCGGTCCATCCCCTGATAACTTCCGGCGTTTTCGTTCATCGTTCCGTCTTCATTCATGACTAAAATTCGTTCCAGATTATGGCGGTTTCCGATTTCAAAGTCATTCGGATCGTGGGCAGGGGTGATTTTTACTGCACCGGATCCAAATTCCATATCGACATAATCATCGGCGACAATTTCAATTTCACGCTCTACTATCGGCAGGACAACCTTTTTGCCGATTAAGTGCTGATACCGCTCATCTTTCGGGTGGACAGCAACAGCCGTATCACCGAGCATCGTTTCAGGCCTGGTTGTCGCTATCTCGATATGTCCACTGCCATCCTTCAATGGATATTTCATGTGGTAAAAGTGTCCCTGAATTTCCTCATGAATTACTTCAATATCGGACAGCGCTGTTTTCGTCGTTGGATCCCAGTTAATGATATACTCACCGCGATAAATCAGTCCTTTGTTATACAACGTAACGAAGACTTCTTTGACCGCTTCCGACAATCCCTCATCCAGGGTGAATCGTTCACGGGAGTAATCCAGACCCAATCCAAGCTTTGCCCATTGACGGCGGATAAACGAAGCATATTCCTCTTTCCACTCCCAGGATTTCTCAAGGAATTTTTCTCTGCCTAAATCATAACGATTTTGTCCTTCTTCTTTAAGTTTTGCTTCGATTTTCGCTTGAGTAGCAATACCGGCATGATCCATTCCCGGGAGCCAGAGAACATCATAGCCCTGCATCCGCTTCATTCTTGTGATCAAATCCTGTAATGTGGTATCCCAGGCATGACCGATATGCAGCTTACCTGTAACATTCGGTGGCGGGATCACGATGGTATAAGGTGTTTTCTTCTCATCTCCGTCCGCTTCAAAATACTTTCCTTCCACCCAAAACCGATAACGGTCGCTTTCAACAGATTGGGGATCATATTTTGGCGGCAGCGAAATCTCTTGTTTATTTTCGTCCATGTCATTAACCTCCTGCTTCCATATTTGCCGTAAGCCTTTTGTGAAAGACGGTACCCAGGCGAAAAAACCTGTTGGGAATCCCGATAGAAACACAAAAGCCCTTCTCATCCTAAAGGACGAAAAGGGCTGTATTTCCGTGGTACCACCTTTGTTTACAGACGTATCTTGTCTGTACACTCTAATGTTATAACGGCTGACAGCCGGCTTCCTCTACTCGGTTTCAAAGAAGCTGCATCCCGGGCGACCTTCCAAAGCAACCATCCTGGATAACCTCTCAGCTAATGGTTATCCTCTCTAGAGGCGTTTGCTCTGTACTCTTCCCGATCACGGCATTTACGGTTTTTCGATTTCTATTCATTATTTTATCCAAATTGCGTCTGTTAAGTCAACAAAAAGATAAAAACAAACCTTTCCTTCCAATAAAATGGGCGTTTGCACCGGTTTTCTGATACTTTTAGTACCGATTCGCTCCTCTTGTTCATAAGATACACCAAAAGGCTAATTAAAGGGGTGAATGCAATTGGCTCGCTATTACCGATACAAGCTTCCTCCATGGTGCAGATATTGGCTTGTCGTTTTCGAAAAGGCTACCCTGCCAATCATGATTTTCCAACTGATCAGGACATTATTTTTTCCCACCACGATGGATGTCTTCCTACTCGGTTTGTTTGTCGGCATCTTCATCGCATTTTATATGGAATGGATCTAATCTTCTTCCTCCAGCTCTTCCAAATATTTTTGCCGCTGGGTTTCAAGCACTTCCTGGAACTTCAGGCCGTGATACAGCCGGCGATAAGCCCGTTCCAAATCTCTAATTTGAAAAGGAAGCGGCCTGTCCGGATACCGTTGATAATTCTGAACGGTTTCCAGATAAGTAGAAGGATTTATCGTCAAAACAGCCAGGAGTGACTTTTCACTTTGGAGCAACCTGTTCTGCTTTTCATATTGAGGAAATGACTGCAGGATTTGCTGAAAAACGTTATCATGATATTGCCATTCATGATGGAAATAAACAGATAAATCTTGTACAGGACTACCTGTGTAAGCATTTTCCCAATTGATAAATTTGGCTTGCTCTTGTTTCGTCAGTAAATGAGATAAGCGCAAATTGCCGTGGCACAGGCACGTTCTGCTGATACGCTCTCTCTGCAAGTCTTCCTTATAGGCTTCTAACCAGGAAACGGTCTTCGAAAAAGCAAATTCGACATCCCGGTAATGGGTACAAACCTGCAGCTCAAACGGTGACATGTAACGGCGCGCTTCAAATCGTTCCACCTGTTCCAGCAAATCTGCCTGTCGGGATTCCAGTTGTCTTAACTCGTTTGCCACTGTATCCTGTGCCAGCTCCTGATTTAGTTCATACTCTTCCATAGTCACTGCGTGAATATTTGCAAGTTCCCTGAAGAATCCTTCCAATACATGGACTGGCTCGTCTCTTTCCAGTTTTTCCTGCCAGGGTGTCAAATAATAAATTTCATTTTCGTACCGGACATTAATTTGCCCTTTTTCTGTCAAATAAACAGGAACAATAGAGTCAAGTCTGTGTATATTCGCCTGGCGATAGACATTTTCCCAATTGGCGAGGGCTTCCGGCTCTGGCAGTAATCGCGACCGTTTTAGGGCAAATGTATAATGATAGGTATGAATTTTATACAGACGGCTTGTAATCGGCACAATTTCTGCTGGTCCGATTTGGTACTCCTGTAAAACGATTTTTATCCTATCCTCCAACATGACTCCCTCCTAAAAACCTGAAAACCTCTCCACATGGGCGAGGTTCTCCACCTTCTGATAATTGGTGTTCTAAGTTTTGCGCGCGTAAGAAATCCCTTGACAGCACTTAGATGGCAAGGGATTTTTGCTGAATGATTTTACTTCTTGACGGGGATGTAAAGAATTTGCCCTTCTTTTATGTCCTCGTCTCCTAACCGATTCGACTTAGAAATATGGAGGGGCGAAATCTTGTACTTCTCTGCTAAGGAAGCAAGCGTATCACTCTCCTGTACGATGCACATCTTCAGGCGGGTATACTTCTCTTCTTTATTATCGAACATATTCAACAAGTAACGGGTATCTGGACTTTTTTCGTCTCTGCCGTCCGAAGATTCGTCAATCGACTCCACAATTTCCTCCAATACTTCACTGGATTCTTCCTCATAGCTTTCATAAGATGAATTGCTCGACTCGGCGGATTCTTCTACCTCTTCTACTTTCCCAAAAAATTCCGCCAACGATTGCGTTTTCTGTTTCCACCTGTCTTTTTCCTGTTCCTTAGCATCTGGTGTTGTACCGCTATCAACCTCGTTTTGCTGCTGTTCCGTTTTTTCCTCAGTCTTCTCTGCTTTTTCTTTCACATCAAACCGGAATAATTCCTGCACTGATTCCGATGCCGATTCATCATCTTCTTCAAGAACGGGAGTGTCACGAGCGTTTTCTTCAGCTACAGGCTGCTCCTCTTCTTCCGGCAGTTCTTCCATATCTTCTTCCTTTTCTTCCACAAGGGATAGTTCTGCATCCGCTTCATCATGCTTACTCTCTTGCCTCTGTTCCGAAACTCCGTGGATCGCCAAGGAAGCATTTAATTTCAACTGGTTCGATGCAGGCAATTCATAGTCAAATGACTCGATTCCGACCATCACATCATCCAACGAACTGATTCGGTATTTAGGTATGGATACTTCAACAGGAAAGTGATGAAAGAACTCATTGACCCCATCATCATATGTTTCTATTTGATCAACCAGCCGGTGGGATGGATCCTCTTCGAAAAAGCCCGCCTCATCGTCATCGGAGACTCTCTGGCTTTTCACTTGGAAATACTCTCCTTTTAACTCGATAACTCCCCTGATCGATACAAAATCACCCAAATCTTGAATAGAAATCTCTGGATCCAGGGAAATTCCCATCATTTCATCAACTTCCTGTCCTTTTTTAAACCAGACAGACTCATTCAAATCGAACGTAAACACGGATTGACCATCTTCTGCCAAAACTTACTCCTCCCTTCAAGATCCCATAAAACCTCGAACATTCTCTCCCTTAAGATATATGACCCACTATCAGGAATTATGCAAAAACGAAAAAGAGTAGTATGCGGGGACAGTCCCCATCAGCGCCTCAGCCACTATGAGAGCCCATTCGGGGACAGTCCCCAAACCAGGCTATTTATATCAGTCTGATTTTGTCTATATGCCTTGAGAGCAGCATTTGCGGGTGTTTGGGGACTGTCCCCAAACTGGTCCGTTCTCCTTAAATCAGGGGAATCGGGGACTGTCCCCTCAAACCGCTGTCAAAACCGCTGAATAAAAAAATCCCGCCGAAATGGCGGGATTTTGCTTCTTTCTGTTATTGATTTTTACTGATTTCTTCAAATGCGTTTCGGGCTGCCTGGATTGTCTTCTGAATGTCATCGTCTGTGTGAGCGACAGACAGGAAGATCCCTTCAAATTGAGATGGAGGCAGGAAAATCCCCTGCTCGGCCATCGAGCGGTAATAGCTTGCGAAATGATCAAGGTTTGCAGATTTAGCTGTCTCGTAATTGATGACATCGGCGTCAGTGAAGAAGATTCCAACCATGGAGCCTGCTCTGTTGACACAAATCGGGACGCCAAAGTCTTCGGATGCCTGCTTATACCCTTCAATTAACTTGTCTACCTTATCACTGATTTGATTATAAGCAGCTTGATCCATGAGACTTAGCGTTTCATATCCGGCTGTCATCGCCAACGGATTACCAGACAACGTTCCAGCCTGATAAATATCGCCTGTCGGTGCGACTCTTTCCATGATTTCCCGTTTACCTCCATAAGCACCGACCGGTAATCCCCCGCCGATTACTTTACCAAGACAAGTCAAATCCGGTGTTACTCCGAAATGACCTTGGGCACTATTGTAGCCAACCCGGAATCCCGTCATTACTTCGTCAAAAATAAGCAATGTACCATTGTCTTCAGTCAATTGACGTAAGTCCTGTAAAAAGGTTCCTTGCGGCGGCACAACACCCATATTGCCGGATACCGGTTCTACAATTACAGCCGCCAAGTCATCGCCGAATTGTTCAAATACATAGCGGACGCTTTCTGTATCATTATACGGAACAGTGATGGTATTCTGAGCAATCGATTCGGGAACGCCAGGGCTGTCCGGAAGTCCGAGCGTAGCGACTCCGGAGCCTGCTTTGATTAACAGAGAGTCGCCATGGCCATGATAATTTCCTTCGAATTTCAAAATCTTGTCTCTGCCGGTATATCCACGTGCAAGTCTTAATGCACTCATGGTCGCTTCCGTTCCGGAATTGACCATTCGGACCATTTCAATCGATGGAACCCGGTCGATCACTAATTGTGCCAACTTGTTTTCCATTTCAGTCGGAGCACCAAAGCTAGTACCTAGCTCGGTTACTTCTTTTAACCGATTGACCACTCTTTCATTAGCATGACCTAAGATTAATGGTCCCCAGCTCAACACATAGTCGATATATTCATTGCCATCGATATCCCAAATCTTCGAACCTTTACCACGTTCCATAAAAATCGGATTCATTCCCACCGATTTAAAAGCTCTGACAGGTGAATTGACCCCACCGGGCATCAAATCGACTGCTTCTTGATATGCATGCTTCGAACGATCATAATTCGCCATTATCCACTACCTCCAACGATTTATTCTTCTTTTAACCACTTCGCTACATCTTTAGCAAAATAAGTAATGATCAAATCTGCTCCTGCTCGCTTCATAGAAGTCAATTTTTCCATCACCAATTCCCGTTCATTGATCCAGCCATTTTGTGCTGCAGCTTTGACCATGGAATATTCTCCGCTTACATTATAAGCGACCAACGGGGCATTGAAACGGTCCTTGACTTCCCGCATGATATCCAAGTAGGACATCGCCGGCTTGACAATAAGGAAATCTGCGCCTTCTTCCATATCGGACGCCGCTTCACGAAATGCTTCCATTCTGTTGGAAGGATCCATTTGATATGTCTTCCTGTCACCGAACTGCGGGGTGCTATCCGCTGCATCGCGAAATGGTCCATAGTAAGCAGAAGCATATTTTACGGCATAGGACATGATTGGAATATGCTTGAATCCTGCTTCATCCAGTCCTTTCCGGATGGCCGCCACAAATCCGTCCATCATGTTGGACGGTGCAATAATATCTGCACCCGCTTTAGCCTGGCTGACAGCTGTTTCAACCAAGAGAGGGAGGGAGGCATCATTGTCCACGTCCCCATCGTGTATGACGCCGCAATGGCCATGAGAAGTGTATTCACAGAGACATGTGTCGGCTATCGTTATCATCTCAGGAAATTCTTGCTTGATTTTTCTCAGGGCAAGCTGTACGATACCCGTTTCACAGTATGCCTGACTTCCCTGTTCATCCTTTTCTTTTGGTATTCCAAACAGAAGGACAGAACGGATACCCAGTTTCACAAGCTGGTCCATTTCTTCCGTAAGGTTGTCGAGTGAAACCTGAAAAACACCTGGCATCGAAGGAACTTCGCGTCGAATGTTTTCTCCTTCTACAGCAAAAATTGGATAAACCAAGTCATCGGTTGTTAATTGTGTTTCCCTTACCAATGCTCGCATTGCTGCCGATGTTCTTAACCGGCGATGTCTTTTAAATTCATTCATATCTTTCACCTAGTTCCTTTCGTCTCATAATACCTGGTAAGCATTCCTATCATGCCATCGAGCGTATATTCATCCGGAGCGAGTATATTTGTAAAACCCTGTTTTCTGGCAGCCTCTAGCGTCGTTGGACCTATACAAACAATTAATGATTTTGAAAAAATTTCAGCTTGTAAGTCGGGACGAGCCGCGGTCAATTTCGTGAACGCCTTTACTGTCGAAGGGCTGGTAAATGTGTATGCGTCCAATTCTTGCTTTTTAATCAAAGCCAATAAGTCGTCACGGGCTGCCATATTTATCAGCGTATCATAAACAACCGCCTTCTGGAAATAAACCATCTGCTGTTCAAGCTGATCCGGGATATCCTGTTTCGCCAGTCCGCCACATACAAGTAAAATCGAAAGAGGATCAGGGTACTTTCTCATAAATTCCTCTACCATGTTTTTTCCGGAAAACTTGGAAGGAACAAAGTCGGCAGCTATACCAAACTTCTGTAATGCCTTTCTGGTCTTACTGCCAACTGCCGCTATCCTGTGACGTCGCAGCAGCTTTCCGTCGATCCCGCAATCTTTTAATTGCTCGAAAAAAAACTTCACGCCATTGGCACTTGTGAAAAACACCCATGTAAATTCGTGAAGTTTGGAGAGGACCTGTTTGTTTGATTGTGCGTCCCTTTTTTGAAAGCGAAGAAGCGGAACAATATAGGGTACTGCTTCCGCTTCTTCAAGCTTTCTTGCAAAATCCTCCGCCTGTCGTTTGCCGCGGGTGATTAAGATTTTTTTGCCGGCAAGGGGCTTTTCCATTACTGGTCAAGCTCCTCTTTCGCATCATCGACTATCTTTTGAGCTCCACGTTGCTTCATACGCTCAGCCGCTTCCTTACCGACTTCCACCGGATCTTTCCCTTTAACAACTTCTTTTAGCACCGTTTTCCCATCAGACGTGGCTACAAGCGCTGTAAGTACAACGTCGTCTTCTTCCATATGAGCATATCCTGCTATCGGAATTTGACAACCGCCTTCCAACAAATGCAAGAAGGTACGTTCAGCCGATACGGTATGGGCTGTGTATTGGTCATTGATTTTCTGGAGCAATTCCCGGAGCTCCTGATCATCTTCTCTGCATTCGATCGCTAATGCTCCCTGTCCAACAGCTGGCACACAAAGCTCAGGGGCAAGAAATTCTGTTACAATCTCTTCTCCCCATCCCATCCTGATCAGACCGGCAGCAGCCAGAATGATAGCATCGTAATCCTCTTCCTCCAGTTTGCGAAGACGGGTTTCAATATTACCGCGGACGGATTTAATCTGGAGATCAGGTCTTGCAGCAAGCACCTGCGCCGCCCTTCTCAAACTGCTTGTACCGACTATTGCTCCTTCCGGAAGATTAGCCAACGACACGTTTTCATTGGAAACAAAGGCATCCCGATGGTCTTCGCGAACCGGAACGGAAGAAATAACGAGGCCATCCGGAAGTTGAGAAGGCATGTCCTTCATGCTGTGCACAGCCATATCGATTTCCTTATCAAACATTGCCTGTTCAATTTCCTTGACGAACAAGCCCTTTCCTCCAACTTTGGAGAGGGTGACATCGAGGATTTTATCCCCTTTGGTCATAATTTTTTTGATTTCAAACTCATACGGTACCCCTGTTTTTTTCAACTGGTCAATCACCCACTCAGTTTGGGTCAAAGCAAGATTACTTTTCCGGGAACCGATTACGATTTTGCGCATTATTATCCTCCTGACATCATTTAATAGGACGTATTCACAAGCAGGCCTTCATCTTTAAAAGTGAAAGTTAGACAGCATGCTGAATAAAAAGAAATTAATCAACAGGAATAAAAACGCCCCTGTATTATAAAAAGCGATCGCCCTTCCTTGATAACCTTTTACCAGGCGTAATATCAAGTGGACCGTGTAAACAATTAAAACGAACATCGAACCCATTGTCTTAAAATCATTCCAATAAAATTCCGCACCGGAAGAATAGGCCCATACAATACCTAGTATGATGGAAATCATGAGTACCGGAACTCCAACGGTTACAGCTTGGAATGACAACGTGTCAAGCCGATCCAGCCCTCCAAACCGACTGAGCCACTTATAACCCTTTTTCTCCTTTAATAATCGGTATTGAAACAAATACATAACAGAAAATAAAAAGGAAACGGTAAAAAAACCATATGATAATAGCGCTAGACTGATATGGGCTATCAACAACTCGCTGACGAGATGAACTCCCCGCTCTGTTCCCTGGTTTTGTGCACTCGCCCCTATATGAAGAAGCATGATGAAAAAGCCTAAAAGATTCGTAAAAAACACAATCAGGTCAACCCGGAAAAAGCGGTTAATCAGCAGAGAAAACGTAACGAGTATCCAGGCATAAAAATAAAGTCCATCATAAATGTTCAGCACTGGAAAGCTGTCTTCGAGGAGCAGCTGATAGATTAAAAACAGGGTCTGTAAAACCCACACCAAACTAAGCAACCAGAAGGCAATCCTGTTCGCCTTCCGGTTGTATTGAACGAAATCGATAAAGTATCCCATCACACTAGCACCATATATGACAAGAATCAGTTCATAAAGCCACTTCATTTCCAGCATATGGGATATCCTCTCATTTGTATAACGTTACGATGCATTTACCCTTTTACAGTCAATTAGTCGTCGCGTTCTGCACCGTAGTAGATGGTGACACCTTCTCACCGTGATCAAAACTAAAAACTTTGCCGCCTGATTGTTTATTCAACTCTTCCTGAACCATTTCTTCAATCCCGAAGATTTCCATGAATAATTGCAATGCTTCTTCTGCTTGCGGCTTGCCAGCTATTTCTTTTGCTGACAGAATTGGCTGTTTTAGCATTTGATTGATGATACTTTTAGTATGCTTGTTCAACACTTTGCGCTCACGATCAGATAAATTCGGCATTTTTCGCTCGATACTCTTCATCGTTTCCGCCTGGATGGATAAGGCTTTTTCCCTCAGAGCGGAAATGACTGGTACCACACCCATGGTCTGCAGCCATTCTTTAAAAGCAACGATTTCTTCTTCAATCATTAATTCTATTGCCTGTGCTGCCTGTTTCCTTGTCTCCAGGTTGGCATCGACAATCCCTTGAAGATCATCGATATCGTATAAAAATACGCTGTCCAGGTCACCTAGTACAGGATCAATATCACGCGGTACCGCAATATCCACTAGGAAAAGCGGCCGTCCTTTCCGCTGCTTGTGCACTGGTGCCAGCAAATCTTTATCCAACACATAATTGTTTGCTCCGGTCGAACTGATCAATATATCGGCATCCTTTAATACTTCAGGAAGGCTTTCGGTCGTCCGTGCTTGTCCGGAAAATTGTTCAGCAAGCGCCTCTGCCTTTGATAAGGTCCGGTTGATAACCGTTACCTTTTCCACTCCAGAGCCTTGCAAGTTTTTCGCTGCCAATTCACCCATTTTTCCAGCACCAAGAATCACCACATGTTTGTTCAATAGATCACCGAAAATCTTCTTGGCAAGTTCTACCGCTGCATAACTCACCGATACCGCATGATCCCCGATTTCTGTTTCTTTATGGGCCCTTTTGGCTAGCGTTACTGCCTGTTTGAAAAGTTCATTATAAATGGTTCCTGTTGTCCCTGATTCTTGTGCTAAAAGAAATGCCTGCTTCATTTGACCGAGAATTTGGGTCTCCCCTAATACCATCGAGTCGAGTCCGCTTGTCACTTTAAACAAATGCTCGACTGCTCCATCTGCTTCATATATAGCCAAATGAGGAGAAAAGAACTCTTTATCCATATTGAACCAGTCTGCAAGGAATTGCTTAATATAATAACGCCCAGTGTGAAGCTGATCTACCACCGCATAAATCTCTGTCCGGTTACATGTAGAAATAATCACATTTTCCAGTACACTTTTTTGTTGGTTCAATGACTTCATTGCTTGCGAAACATCCTGGTTTTCAAAAGTAAGCTTTTCCCTAACTTCCACAGGGGCTGTTCTGTAGTTTATTCCGACAACCAAAATATGCACGTTATTCTACCCCCAATATTACGTATAAAAGCGTGCAACAAATACAGCTGCATGCGATGACTATGACCAATGGCCATTTACTTTACTGAATTCAATATTTTATAAGTCCATTTTTCATTATAACACGTGTGTTATCTGCTACTAATGAATTTTGTGAACAGATATTGAAACTATATGTTAGGATATTATCAGTACGTTGTTATATCTTGCTGTTTTCCAATCCTTTTGTACTTTATCATATACCCAGTACATAAGCAACTAATTAATACTATTTAATAATTATTATAATTTACGGAGGAACCTACGTGAAAAAACAAAACATTTTTACCGGATTTTTACTAATAGGAATCGGCTGCTATTTTTTTCTTCAACAGTTTCAAATACCCTTTTTCACAGACTTTTATTCCTGGCCAACCTTATTAATGATTATTGGAATTGTTTTTCTGTTACATAGTTACTTTTCCAAGGATTATAAAAATTTATTCCCGGGCACGATTCTTATCGGTCTGGGTTTGCACTTTTTCGGCTTGCGCCATTATGGGTTCTGGATTGACCATTGGGGAGTTTACCCGTTAATCATCGGAATCGCTTTTTTAGTTCGATTTCAAAAAACGAAAAGTGGATTAATTCCCGGTCTGCTTTTGCTCGGAATTGCCTTGTTCGCCATCTATTCGATCAACAAACCAGGCTGGTTCAGCTGGGTGAATAAAATAGCCGCTATGCTGGAATCTTTTTGGCCGCTTCTATTGATCGTCGTCGGTGTTTTCCTAATCTACAGGAAAAAGTAGAAAACAAAAAACGGAAGCAGGTTACACCTGCTTCCGTTTTTTGTGCTTGTAAATACATAGTCAGGATGCCCTTCGAACGAAAGGAATCGTAACCTTATCCTACCTTAGAGTTGATTTACAAATAACGCTGCAGCACTTTCCACGCCTCTTCTTTTCCCTCTGCCGTTTCCGCAGAAAAAGGGAGAATGATATCTTCCACGTCGGCCTGCAATGTTTTAATCACTCTTTGCAGATGCGCAGCCCGTTTGCTTTTCGAAATTTTATCCAATTTTGTGGCAACCACAATAACCGGAAGCTCGAAATGCTTCAAAAAATCATACATCATGACATCGTCATCTGTCGGCTCATGTCTGATGTCCACAATAAGAACGGCAGCCTTCAGGTTTTCCCGCTCCATGAAGTACTCTTCCATCATTTTTCCCCATTTTTCCCGTTCTTTCTTGGAGACTTTGGCATAGCCATAGCCTGGTACATCGACGAAATAAAAACTTTGATTAATCTTATAAAAATTCAGCGTCTGCGTTTTCCCCGGTTTTGAAGACGTTCTGGCAAGGTTCTTCCGATTGATCATTTTATTGATAAATGAAGATTTCCCGACATTTGACCTTCCAGCCAACGCTATTTCCGGAAGCATATCACCTGGATATTGCTTCTTTGAAACTGCACTGATTACGATTTCTGCCTCAGTTACTTTCATGTTTCTCCTCCACTAATGCGTGTTCCAACACTTCATCCAAATGCTCAACAGGGATAAACGTCAACCCTTCCCGGACGCTTTCCGGAATGTCATCCAAGTCCCGCTTGTTATCAGCAGGGATAATGATTGTCGTAAGACCCGCTCGATGGGCGCTAAGCGATTTTTCTTTTAACCCGCCAATCGGCAGCACTCTTCCCCTCAGGGTGATTTCCCCTGTCATGCCGACTTCCCGTTTGACTGCCCGACCCGTTAAGGCGGATACGAGGGCGGTCGCCATCGTTATTCCGGCAGAAGGACCATCCTTCGGTGTCGCTCCCTCCGGTACATGGATATGAATGTCGTTTTTCTCATGAAATTCTCTGTCGATTTTCAGTTCTTCCGCCCTGGAACGAATATAACTAAAAGCTGCCTGGGCAGATTCCTTCATGACATCTCCCAATTTTCCAGTTAGCGTCAGTTTTCCTTTTCCAGGATACAAAGATACTTCAATTGACAGGGTGTCACCGCCTGCTGACGTGTAAGCAAGCCCGGTAGCCGCTCCTACTTGATTTTCTTCTTCCATTCTTCCATATCGGAATAGCGGCTTGCCAAGCAATGTCTCCAATTGCTTTTCGGTGACGACTACCCGTTTTTTATCTTCCGAGACAATAATTTTGGCCGCTTTTCTGCACAATGAAGCAAGCTGCCTTTCCAGCCCCCGGACACCGGCTTCCCGTGTATAGGTCCGGATCAGCTTGGTCAGTGCTTCATCGCGAACTTGAAGCTGCCCTTTGCTTAATCCGTTTTCCTTTATTTGCTTTGGCAATAAATGTTCTCTTGCAATATGGAGTTTTTCGACTTCTGTATAACCAGCAATCGAAATGACTTCCATCCGATCCCGAAGCGGCCCTGGAATGGACGCCAAATTGTTCGCAGTGGCGATAAACATCACATTGGACAGATCATAGGTTTCTTCAATGAAATGATCGCTGAAGTTGCTGTTTTGCTCCGGATCTAATACTTCTAACATGGCTGCAGAAGGATCCCCTCGGAAATCACTGGCCATTTTATCGATTTCATCCAGTAAAAAAATCGGGTTAACGGTTTCTGCTTTTTTCATCCCCTGGATAATCCTGCCGGGCATAGCACCTACATAAGTTCGGCGATGTCCTCGTATTTCTGCCTCATCCCTTACTCCGCCTAATGAGATTCTGACAAAGTTTCGATTTATTGCCCGGGCAATGGACTTTGCCAGAGACGTTTTTCCTACACCCGGTGGTCCCGCAAGACACAAAATCGGTCCTTTAATCGTTTCTGTAAGCTGCTGAACAGCTAAATATTCCAGTACTCGCTCTTTCACTTTCTCGAGACCGTAATGATCTTCGTCCAAAATTTTTTCGGCATGGTTAACGTCGAGATTATCTTCCGTTTTCTTTGTCCAAGGAATCGAAACTAGCCAATCCACATAGTTACGGATAACGGAACTTTCTGCCGAGCTTTGAGGCACTTTCTCATAGCGATCAAGCTCTTTGTAGGCAATTTCCTTAATTTTTTCCGGCATGTCAGAGGCTTCGATTCGTTCTTTTAACTGACTTATTTCAGAAGCCTTTCCATCCTTGTCCCCCAGCTCTGTTTGAATGGCTTTCATCTGTTCACGCAAGTAATATTCTTTTTGTGTTTTTTCCATGGACTTCTTGACACGCTGTCCGATTTTCTTCTCCAAATCGAGCACTTCCCGCTCATTGGAAATAATCGAAATCAAACGGTTCAATCGTTCCTTAACATTTTCTGTTTCCAACAATTCCTGTTTATCTTTGAGCTTTAAAGATAAATGGGAAGTAATAATATCAGCAAGCCTGCCCGGTTCATCAATGTCCGTAACCGTAGCAAGTGTTTCCTGACTCACCTTCTTCGATATCTTTATGTACTGCTCAAATTGTTCAAGCAAGGAGCGCATCAAAGCTTCTTCTTCATTTTTATCTCCATGGGCTTCTTCAAATTCTTGTATTTCTACGACAAACTGGTCGTCCTCTTCAAGAAATTGAATAATTTCACCACGATACAATCCTTCTACAAGAACACGAATCGTACCGTTCGGCAGCTTAAGCATCTGTTTAACTTTGGCCATCGTTCCTACTCTGTAAATGTCACTTACGGCAGGCTCGTCCACTCCGCTTTCTTTTTGGGCAGCAAGAAAGATGCTTTGATCATCCATCATTGCTTTTTCTAATGCATTTACCGACTTTTCCCGTCCTACATCCAAGTGTAAGACCATTGCCGGAAAAACCAACAGCCCGCGCAGCGGGAGGAGAGGAATTTGTAATTTGTTTTCTGCAGTCACGGTTGGCACCTCCATATCTTGACATACCTGTCCATCCTCAATTTTCACTTCTATTTCTTTATTACTCCACTAACAAGACACTTTTATACCATTTCCTATAAAGTTCCTTGCCACAAAACCTTTTAAATTTGACCGTTCCTTGTAACAATAATTCCTGTCAATAAAAAAAGAAAACATTCTGTGAATTCTATCCTCGCTCCTTTAACCATGTGTAAATCCCTTGTTATGACATAACAAGGGATTTACAACGAAAAGGAAACGCATGTCTATTATTGAATAGCCGGTCACTTCGTTTAAATTAAGCACTTTCCTTCGGTGATTCTTTGTTTTCGTCTTTGACAGTGCCATCATTTAAGACGAGCTTCGGACGTCCATTTTCCAACAGGACGGTGTCTTTGGTAATGATACATTTCTCGATATCATCTCTGGACGGCAGCTCAAACATAACATCAAGCATAATTCCTTCTATAATGGAACGCAAACCGCGTGCCCCTGTTTTTCGTTCAATTGCTTTTCGAGCAATTTCTGTTAATGCATCTTCTTCGAATTCCAGTTCTACATTATCGATTTGGAAAAGCTTCTGATATTGTTTAACAAGCGCATTTTTCGGTTTGGTCAAAATCTCAACCAATGCTTCTTCATCCAATGGCTCGAGAGCTCCGATAACTGGCAGTCGACCGATGAATTCAGGAATCAAACCAAAGCGGAGCATATCTTCTGGAAGCACTTTGGAAAGCAATTCTGCTTTTGTCAAATCCTGATTCTCATCATCGGCACCAAATCCAATCACTTTGTTGCCAAGACGACGCTTCACAATTTGTTCAATACCATCAAAAGCACCACCGCAAATAAACAGTACATTGGTTGTGTCAATTTGGATGAACTCCTGATGTGGATGCTTCCGGCCACCTTGAGGTGGTACACTTGCAACCGTACCTTCAAGGATCTTAAGCAGTGCCTGCTGGACACCTTCACCCGAAACGTCACGAGTAATCGATGGGTTTTCGGACTTTCTTGCCACTTTATCTATTTCATCAATATAAATAATTCCCTTTTCGGCTTTTTCCACATCATAATCAGCAGCCTGGATCAGCTTCAGCAAGATATTTTCCACATCTTCCCCTACATAACCGGCTTCTGTCAGGGAAGTTGCATCGGCAATGGCGAATGGCACATTCAAGATTCTTGCAAGTGTTTGTGCCAGCAATGTTTTACCGCTACCAGTCGGACCGATCATTGCGATATTACTTTTAGACAACTCGACATCATCCGATGCAGTCTTTCCGGAATTAATCCGTTTATAATGGTTATATACTGCAACCGAAAGATTTTTCTTGGCCTTTTCCTGCCCGATTACGTAATCGTTAAGGATCTCGCAAATTTCCTGTGGTTTCGGAATTTCTTTGAATTCCACTTCTTCCTCATTACCAAGTTCTTCTTCCACAATTTCCGTGCAAAGTTCTATACATTCATCACATATATATACGCCAGGGCCAGCTACTAATTTACGAACTTGATCTTGGCTTTTTCCGCAAAAAGAACATTTTAATTGGCCCTTCTCTTCATTAAATTTATACATCTAACTCACCCCTCAAGTATTAAGTATCTATAATGATATGAGTAATCATTTGTGTTTAATTCAGGTCCCTTTCTTTAGCTCATAATATCAGATAAACCGCCTGGAAAAAAGTAAAATACCTCAAAAGTTCTCATCCTATCGAAGTTTCAGGCGGCAGGCACCTATCAAAAGTCTTTCCATTCCTTAGCCTGAATAAACCGTATGCTGAAAATATCACGAGACAATCAGCTACACAGATTTTTACAAACAGTGTAAACCTTATTATGTAAGAAGTTTCTAAAATGTCAACCAATATGTTATGTAAGTTTGTCTTATATTTTATATTCTACCTGCTGATTTTATGTTAAAGAAGAAAGTTTTTTCACAATTCCCTCTTCCCGTTTTTTTAAACGGATTGTTTTTATAGAGAAAACAAGGCACGAACCAAAATCGCACCTTGTTTTCTTCATTTAATTTGATTATTTTGTTTTGCTGTGCTCTACCAGGAAATCGATCGCTTTTTTGAATTTAAGATCTTCTTTAATAGCATCTGTGTTTCCACCAAGCATTTGTTTCAACTGGTCTACCTCTGTCTGATACATCGACGCCATCGACTCAAGCTCTTTATCGACATCTTCATCAGTCACTTCAACTTCTTCTTGGTTGGCTATTGCCTCAAGAGTCAAGTTCGTTTTGACACGCTTTTCAGCATCGTCCTTCATTTGCTCTTTCAATGCAGATTCATCCGTGCCGGAGAACTGGTAGTACATATCCATTGTCATTCCTTGCATTTGCAAGCGCTGTTCGAACTCTTTTACCATACGATCAAGTTCGGTATTCACCATAGGTTCTGGGATATCTGCCTCAGCATTGTCTGACGCCTGTTCAATAAGAGATTCACGCTTTTTGTTGTCAGCGTCTGTTTCCTTTTGTTCCTTCAGGCGGTCTCTTGTTTTATTGCGAAGCTCTTCAAGTGTTTCGACATCTTCGTCGACATCTTTTGCAAACTCATCGTCAAGTTCCGGCAATTCCTTGCCTTTGATTTCATGAATTTTGACTTTAAAAGTAGCTTCCTTACCAGCAAGCTCTTCCGCATGATACTCTTCAGGGAATGTAACTTGTACTTCAGTATCTGCGCCAGTTTCTTTACCGATTAGCTGCTCTTCAAATCCTGGAATGAAAGAACCAGAACCGATTTCTAATTGATGGTTTTCCGCCTGTCCGCCTTCAAATGCTTCTCCATCAACGAAACCTTCAAAATCGATTACAACCGTGTCGCCTTCTTCAACAGTTCCTTCTTCTTTGACGACCAACTCCGCTTGATGTTCCTGCATATGAGAAAGCTCGTGCTCGACATCCTCATCGGTAACTTCGGTATCCTCTTCCTCGACTTCCAGGCCTTTATATTCGCCTAGCTTCACTTCTGGCTTAACAGTAACTTGAGCCGTGAAAATAAGCGGTTGACCCTTCTCAATTTGTGTTACATCCACTTCCGGCTGGTCTACCGGTTCAATGCCAGTTTCTTCTACAGCGTTCGTGTATGCTTCAGGAAGAATGATATCAACAGCATCCTGGTATAATGATTCCACTCCAAATCGCTGTTCAAAAAGTCCTCTTGGCATTTTACCTTTACGGAATCCTGGAACCTGGACTTGTTTAACCACTTTTTTGAAAGCTTGATCCAACGCCTTGTCGAACTTTTCTGCTTCAACTTCAATGGTTAAAGTTCCTTGATTTCCTTCTTGTTTTTCCCATTTTGCTGACATGTAATTCCCTCCAACATCTATAAATTCAGTATGTCTTGTTTGACGTTCATTCGGTGTATAATTAAATCATACGAAGGCGGAACGCAATTGCAACCACCTTATTATAACATAAACAGACTCGCTTTCAACAATTAGAGCGGATTGAGAATTTCTGAAATTGGCGATTGCCACATTATCTTATTCTTCAATGATCGAAAAGTAACTTTTTTCGTTTTGAGAGATTTCTTCCATATATGTACGAACGTCCAAATCCCCCGCCTGCTTTTCATATGTACGATATAACCCTTCAAGCTGCAAATATTGCGCTCCCAGTAATTTGATCGCATGGCTGATGGGTATCAGTTCTTCCTCGAACGGCATAAATGGGTACCTCACGTATAAATACCGGTATAATAATTTTTCTAGCAGCTGATACAAGGTTGGATTATCCTGCTCGACTTCTCTTAAAAGAACCTGAATTTGTTTTGTAACAGGATGATTTTCCACATTCTTTATACTGATGGGATTCACTGTGGTTTGTGATCCAGCTTTTTCGATCGTAACCTCTGAATCTACCTGCTGAACGACTAACCATTCTGTAATCGCCGTCTTTACTACAGGCTCAATCCGGTCATCCTTAAGCAACTGTCTTAAGTAGCGAAGATAAGGAGCTGGTTTCAACTTCTTGCTTTGCATGATTATCTGCCATTGCCGGAGAGGATCACCTTGTTTCACAGCCTTGCTTAGCTCATTAATATGGTCATTCGCCTGTTCGTCCATTTTATCCTGGAGCATTTTCCTGCTCATTTCGGCCAGCTGTTCAAGCTGAGAGTTCATTGGTTCCGGCACCGTTTTCCGTGAAAAGGTATCCTCGATAATTTCGATCAACTGCTCATACTCGCTCATTTGGAACAACAGCGTCACATAAATGTGCAGGTATTCAAAAAAGTAATCATCCTCAAGCGCAATCAGATCCCGGCACAATGCTTCCGCTTCATCTGTTTCACCAAGTTCCATCAAACAAATGATTTTCCCTGCATAAATTTCATGGGAATAAATTTCATGATCGATGAGTTTATTCAGCTTCGTCAGCGCATCTTGGTATCGTTTTTCCTTGAGCGCCTGCAAGCTTTCTTCTTCCAAGGCATCCTTCCATTTCGGAAACATAATTACCTTGTCATGCTTAGTGTTCATCCGCATCCTTCCTTACCTGTTGTATATATGTACACTCATTATCTTATCTGTACCCTAAATCAGTAATTCAAAAACTAAACTGGCCGAATTATAAAAATAGATTCTCTGTCAAATGTGGTGGTGTTATTTTACAGGCCGTAAAGGAAACAAACTCGCATTTATTGAACGAACAATAAGCTTCCTTACAAAGCCCGTTGTGGATCTCGATCGCCCGTTCAACTAGGAGACTCGCTTATTCCTCTGCCACGCTATTTCGTTTCCAAAGCCTTTTTAACCCTGTTGAAACACTCGACAAACTCCCTCCTATACCAAAAAGTGACTTCGAACTCATAACCCAACAAGGGACACCACATTCAGTATAGGGCCTAAAAATTCAGCATTCGCTTTTCTGAAAGCGAATGCCTTATTTGCAAAACTATAATCATCTATCATTTAGTATGTATAAAAAGGGTTCAACGCAAGTGTTGAACCCTTCATGGTAGCGTCCCAGGAGAGATTCGAACTCCCGACCCACAGCTTAGAAGGCTGTTGCTCTATCCTGCTGAGCTACTGGGACATTAAAAAGTTGTATATGTATGTAAAGGAATCATATGGAGCGGGTGAAGGGAATCGAACCCTCATCATCAGCTTGGAAGGCTGAGGTTTTACCACTAAACTACACCCGCACAAGAACGCTCTGTTTCTAACGGACAAGATTCATTATAGTAATGATCAACACACTTGTCAACCGCTTTTTAATTTTTTCTATTATTTTTTGAAGGATGCGGGACTGTAAGCAGGATTCCCTTGTCGGTCACCCGTTTACAGTCCTCCTTCTATATTAAAGACGTTTTATACATCATGTCTTCGATTGATTTCCCATCAAGGTCCTTAAATTCGACAATGATCTCATCCTTATCTTCCCAGCGCAGAATCGCATAGGTATGTTCTCTACGCCCCCGTGGCAACCTTATGCTCCCCGGGTTAATAAACAATTGGTTGTCGACCCGCTCTGCCCCCGCCATGTGGGTGTGCCCGAAACAGACAACCTGCGCACCAACCTCTTCAGCCCGATAGGACAAGGGCATTAAGGTGCTTTTCACCTGGTGCAGGTGACCATGAGCTACATAAAAATGCAAATCTCCGACAGTAAAATGCGATTCATCCGGCAGCCGAGTATCTGCGTCACAATTACCGGCTACTTTCATGAAGTTCTCAAGCTCCGGAGCGTCCGCATCCAGCTCGGAATCCCCACAGTGAATAAACTGGTCTATTTCATCTTTATGCCTCTTCACGATTTCAGCTACTTCTTCTGTCCAGCCATGGCTGTCGCTCATGATCAATACTTTCGGCATGACAGCTTCTCTCCTTTTAAATATCTTGTAACCATTCTTCCAGCTGAACTATCGCACGCTTCCGGTGACTGATTTGATTTTTTTCTTCCGGCGATAATTCTGCCATTGTTTTCCCCATCCCATCTGGATAGAAAACCGGATCATAACCAAACCCATTTTTCCCTTTAGGCTTTTCTGCAATTCTTCCTTCACAAGTACCTCTTTTGAAAATCGTCGTTTTTCCTGGTCTCGCTACTGCCAATACACAAACGAACCTTGCCGCACGTTTTTCCTCCGGGATCCCTTCCAGCTCTTTCAAAAGCTTGTCGATATTTGCCTGGTCACTTTTCTCTAAACCAGCGAAACGAGCTGAATAAATACCGGGCCTGCCGTCCAGCGCATCGACTTCCAATCCGGAGTCATCGGCAAGTACAGGAAGGGAGAACCTTTTTGCAATGGTTTCTGCTTTTAATGCTGCATTTTCTTCAAAAGTTTCCCCAGTCTCCTCGATGTCTGGAATGTTTTCTTCCAAATCAAGCAGAGATTTGATGGAAATATTGTATTTTGAAAATAAATTCCGAAAGTCTTCTACTTTCCCTCTGTTTTTGGTAGCTATGATTAGTGTTTCCATTACCATTCTCCCTGCCTCTTATTGTTTATCTGTCTTCCCGATCAAGTCAGCCCATTTCCCAAGCGCTTGTTTTTGCGCTGAAAAAATTTCATGTAGCCCTTCTTCGGCAAGCCCGAGCATTGTTTGCAGCTGTTGCATGGAAAAAGTCGCTTCTTCACCAGTGCCTTGTATTTCGACAAACTCTCCAGCCCCAGTCATGACAATATTCATATCTACATGCGCTTGAGAATCTTCTTCATACTGTAAATCTAAAATCTCCGTTCCGTCAGGCAAGACTCCAACAGAGGTAGCACCTAAGTAGTCATTAACCGGTAGTTGTTTGATTACATTTCTCTCCACCAGACTCCCGAAAGCGAGGACAACGGCAACAAAGGCACCTGTAATAGAAGCCGTTCGAGTCCCGCCATCCGCTTGAATGACATCACAGTCAACCCAAACAGTCCGTTCCCCGATTTTATCGAGATCCACGACAGCACGGAGTGAACGTCCGATCAAACGTTGTATTTCCATCGTTCTTCCCGATACTTTTCCTTTTGATGACTCCCGGATATTACGTTGTTCCGTCGCCCGCGGAAGCATCGCATATTCCGCAGTGATCCAGCCTTTCCCTGATCCGCGCATAAAAGGAGGCACCCGGTCTTCTATACTCGCGTTGCATATCACTTTGGTGTCCCCCACAGTAATGAGAACTGATCCTTCTGGATGTTTCACGTAATCCACTTCCATATGTAAGGGTCTTAATTCATTCACTTTTCTATCGTTGTTTCTCATTGTTTGAATCCTCCTTCTAATCACTCATTAATCGTAACATATTTTTGCCAAATTATATAAGTTCATACTGGAACTCCCGCATAAAGGAGCTTATCATACACCGTTTTATTTAGGTTGAGCCAATCTATTCCATTAAAAAGGAGCCAGTATCCGGCTCCTTTTGCTTGATTATAAATTTCCAGTTGGAACGAACGTGCTTTTTGTCACTGGTTCCGTGTATGCCGTGCCCGCTTCATTATAAATTTGCTCCACATCTGCGACATTCACGTCGACTGCCTCGACACCAGGCTGATCAGTCAACGTCAATACAAGGGTTTCCATCACTTCATCCGCAATAGATGCATCCTCGACGCTGTTCAGGATATTCTCATTAAAATCCAGTGTCAGCACCCCGTCTTCGATTTTCGGTTCTGCCGTTAAACTGGTTCCTGCATTAAATACATGCAGCAAGTCCAAATCGAGGGATGGTCCTTCTATCAAAGCTTGTACGATGGAAGCGTAATCTTCGACATCCTCGGTTTCAACATGCTGGGTAACAGGTACATGGTAAACCTGTTCTCCCTGTTGGTACGGATAGTAAAGCGTTACAGCTTCACTATCCAACAAATCGATATTGTCTCCATTGTAAATATTGATCCCATTTGCCCTTGAAACACCTGTACCGATCGGCGTACCGCTTACCGGCATTTCATTTTTTGCTTCCCCATTAATTTGCAACTTGACTTTGTCGACGTTTTCAAATTGGGTCAGGGTATAAGTCATGGATTGAAGGATTTTTTGTTCGTCCTCCGCTTGATATTCGGCAAATTCCTCCGATACATCTACAGTCAATATCCCTTCCTTCAGATTCAGACTATTAATCGTTGTACCTGCAGGTAATACCGCTTCAAATCCGTCCGGGAGCAGTTCTGTAACCGGGCCGTCTTTCACCAAATACTCCAGCGCCTGCTTAGCTACTTCCTTGTTTTCCATTTGCGGCAACTCCAACGTTTGCGGAACAACCATCCCATTTGCATCCAACAAATACAATTGTCGTTCCACGGTAGTAGGTTCTGCTTCTTCTGTTACTGTATCTGTATCCTCTGTTTCCTGTCCTTCTCCCTCTGTCATTTCATCCAAATTATCTGTAAGGGATGCTTCTTCAGGAGGTTTATCCATTTCCTCTAAAGTCTGCTCTCCCTGAAATACCCCGCAACCTGTTAACCCGATGGCTGCACTTACTATGCCCACAGTAATGATAAATGACCGCTTCCTCATGCTTTCCCCTCCTACGATGGTTTGTACTATTATATATACGGGCTGTCAGGAAAATTAGACCAAGCAGCGGAAATTTTAATCCGAAACCCAAAACGACAAGCAGGGAAGCAAAACGCTTTTCAGACCAAAATTGCCTGGGTAAGGAAAAACGCGCATTATAGAAATCCCGGCTCCCCACTTGAGGAGACTGAAGCAACGCTGCATAAGGAGGTGTTCTACGAATCAGCATTTTACCATGCACTATCCTTGGGAATGCATCCGCTTCCCAAGTAAAAAAACGACTCCATGAAGGAATCGTTTTGTTAAACAGTAAGTGATATATTGGCAATTTCAGCCACCGGTTGATCAAGCCATGTATTTGCGATGTTTTCGAAAACAGCAAGTTTACCTGTAGTATACAATTTATGCTCCGGCTTTCTGTCCCCGTTATACAGTTTTTGTTGATATTCTAAAATAGTGCTGACTTCCCTGGCAGTTTCTTCACCAGAAGATATAATCGTTACCTTGTCGCCGATAACTTCCTGTATCACTTCGCGAAGCAGCGGATAATGCGTACACCCTAAAATCAGCGTATCTATATGGTTGCTTTCCTTCATCGGAATGAGGGTCTCTGAAACCACCTGATAGGCTTCTTCTCCGTCGAGGATCCCCTGTTCAACCATCGGGACAAAGCGCGGGCATGCGAGCGCATTGACATGGATTTCCTCGTTTATGTTTTGGAGTGCATAAGGGTATGCCTGGCTATTGATCGTGCCTTCTGTTCCAATCACACCTATATGCAGGTTTTGTGTTGATTTTATCGCAGCTCTTGCTCCTGGCTGAATAACACCTATGACCGGGATAGGCAATTCTTTTTGCAAAAGCTCCAGTGTAAAGGCTGTAGCTGTATTACAAGCAATTACAAGCATTTTAATTTTTTTTCTCATTAAAAAATTCACCAATTCCTTAGTGAATTGAATGACTTCCTGTTCAGGTCGCGGCCCATAAGGACAGCGCAACGTATCTCCCAAATAAATCAATTCCTCCCTCGGCAGTTGACGCATCAATTCACGGGCGACCGTCAAACCGCCGACTCCGGAGTCTATGACACCAATTGGCTGATCCACCACTCTCGCTCCTTTTCTCATTTTGTGCTGACTTTTTCCATCTGTTCATGGAGCAGGTTCAATATCCGTTCCAGTGTATCAACCTCTATATCCGAAACATTTTCTAATACCTCTCCCAAATATTCCTGTCGTTTTTGTACTACTTCTCTTATAATGCTTTTTCCTTTATCGAGTAAATGAATACGGACGACACGCCGATCCTTGGAATCCTTCCGCCTCTCGACAAGTTGATTCCTTTCCATCCTGTCTACTAAATCAGTAGTCGTGCTGAATGCCAGATTAATTTTATTGGACAACTCTCCAATGGTCAAGTCTCCATTTTCATTCAGCCATTGCAGGGCGACAAACTGAGGAGCCGTTACCGGGTAATTGTTCAAAATCTCTCTGCCTTTTTGTTTGATGATTGCTGCTATATAGCGTAATTTCTTTTCGATTTCTGCGATGGTCGCTTCTTGTGGAGTGTTTTGCAACCGATAGCCCCCTTTCGGCAGGACACTTATATAAAATGTAATGATAAATTCGCAAAAGTGCAAGAAGTTCTTACTCTACTTCTTTGACGAAACCCATTTTTCATATACCAGCTATCGCTCGATGTAAATGTTGCACCATTAAAATATACAGTGCGTCACGTTCCTGAATCAACGAATCCCAATTCGGAGTCATCACCCGGCAATGGCGGGTGATCGCATTGATCAACGTAACTTTTGGAAGGTTGATATCTTTTACCTATTTTCCATTTACCAGTCCTGTTATTCAACTTTATATTGTACTATGTCAAGGTTCGTTTGACCAACAGTGAGTACTTGAAGCTATTCCTAATCATGAGGTTTAGGCGGGTTGACCAAACCAAGCTTCGTAGCCACGTAAGGGATGGTCGAACCTTGGAGTAGCGCGGATGTCAACACAATAAAGAACACTGCATTGAAAAACAGTTGGCTGTTTTCCATTTCTGCTAGCATGGGGAATAACGCCAGTATGATTGGAACAGCTCCTCTTAAGCCTGCCCAAGATAAAAAAATCTTTTCTTTTATGGTGTAGTTCCAGGGAATAAGTGAAATCCAGGTCGCGATCGGTCGTGCAACCAATATCAAAACACCCGATAATAAAAGTCCATGGAAAATAATCCAATCAGAAAACAGGCGGGAAGGAAAGACAAACAAGCCGAGAATGATGAACATCAATATTTGTGCCATCCAGCTGAAACCCTCGTTAAACTTATGAATCGACTCCCTAAAGGATAAATCAAGATTTCCAACGACAAGTGCTGTTACATATACAGCCAAAAACCCACTGGCGTTTACTAGCGAGGTAACACTGTAAGAAAAAAAGGCAAACGCCAATCCAAACAGCGGATATAATCCGACAGACGAAAGTTTTATTTTGTTGAGAGAAACACTTGTCATTTTTCCGATGAAAAGCCCTAATAGCAATCCACCTGCCATCTGCCAAAAGAACTGCAAAACCAGTGACCATACCCCCGCATGATCCGTGTTGATCAATTCGATAAAGGAAATTGTCAAAAAGAAAGCCATCGGATCATTCGTTCCGGACTCTCCTTCAAGTGTGGCTTCTATTTTGTCATCAATGTTCTTACCCTTTAAGACAGCAAAAACGGCTGCGGCATCAGTGGAACCTACGAGAGATCCTAGTAAAAATGCTTCCTGCCAGCCAAACCCAAAAATCCATTTGGCTCCCAGGCCAACGATAGTAGCTGTTAAGAGCACACCGACGGTCGCTAGAGAAATAGAAGGCAGTACCACCGGTCTGATCGTTCTCCAATGAGTTTGAATACCACCCTCATATAAAATAACAATTAACGAAAACACACCAATCGCTTCAGCAATCTGGACATTGTTAAAGGATAACAATCCTAAGCCTTCCGATCCGACCACCATTCCCGCCCCGATAAACAAAACCAATGATGGCAGTCCAAAGCGGTCAGATAATTTGGTAATCAGTATACTAAATAGAAGCATTAGTGAAGTGAGTAAAATGATTTTATCTGATTCAATGACTTCTTGTATCACAGCTTCCCCTCCTGTGTCGCCCCTTCAGCAATCTTCGGATAGTCATGCCTAAACATTTACCCGTTTTTTCTTTGCTTGTATCCTTGTTTTTAAAGATTACTGCAGAACTGGAAAGGGTCCACAAAAACATTAAAAAACCGACCTTCAAAAAGAAAGTCGGTTTCTTGCTAGAGCTTAAGTTCCCCCATACGAAGGAGCTCTACGACTGCTTGAGAACGCCCCTTAACACCTAATTTTTGCATAGCATTTGATATGTGATTCCGAACAGTCTTTTGTGAAATAAACAGTTCCTGGGCTATTTCTTTTGTTGTTTTGTCCTGTACTAGAAGCTCAAATACTTCTTTCTCACGCTTGGTCAATAGTTGCTTCGGCTTGTAGTCACTATCATTCAAGTGTTAACCCCTCCTTGCTGTCTTTAAAGCCACATGGTGAAGGGTGTTTATTTAGTCAATTTATTTTATGTGAAAGTTGAATAACCCGTGAATTCGTTTTGCGTAAATATGCGGATATTTTACGAATAAGGGAATATATCACAATCCGGCACTGAGTCTTTGCTTCTCCTCTTCCGAGAACGGTACCGGCTTGCCGGTATGGACGTTGATCTGGACGAGTCTTCCTCTTCCGGTGATACAGACATCTCCCTTTTGATTCTCACCCAAATAATGGATATCGATCGATGTATTACCAACATGATTTACTTTGACATACAATTTCATCTTATCACTAAAATATATTTGCCGATGATAATCACACTGCAAGTCCGCTACTATCGGCATTGTCTTCGTGCTTTCCATGTCCGTCTGAAAAAAGCCGAGCTTCTTTAAAAAAGCAATTCGCGCCTCTTCAAAATAAATAAACGGTGAAACGTTGTTGACATGCCCAAACATGTCCGTCTCTAAAAAACGGATGTTTACCGGAATAGAAAAAACGAATTCCTCTTTCCACACTTCAAAATCCTCTATGTAATTAACCGCTTTCATTTTCTCGCCTTCCCTTCGTTCCCATACATACTTAATGAGGGATATACTATGATCCATTTCTATAAAGAAGCCTTTACCTGTTCAGGTAAAGGCTTCCTCAATCCATAAGCAGTTAGTGCTGACTATCAATAGACATGATCACTGCCAAAGAAGTTTTTAAATGCTTGGATATTGGTATCTCTGTTCATGGCGGCAATGGAAGTCGTCAATGGAATACCTTTTGGACAAGCCTGGACACAGTTTTGGGAATTACCACAACCATGAATTCCTCCATCCTCCATTAAGGCTTCCAGACGTTCACCTTTGTTCATCTGGCCGGTCGGATGGGCATTAAACAAGCGGACTTGAGACAATGCTGCCGGTCCGATGAAGTCTGAATTGCTGTTAACATTCGGACAAGCTTCCAAACAAACACCGCAAGTCATACACTTGGACAATTCATAGGCCCATTGCCGTTTCTTTTCAGGCATACGCGGGCCTGGCCCTAAATCATAAGTTCCGTCAATCGGAATCCATGCTTTTACCTTTTTAAGTGAATCGAACATTCTGCTTCTATCGACCGCCAAGTCCCTTACTACCGGGAAGGTCGACATTGGTTCCAAGCGTATCGGCTGTTCCAGCTGATCAATAAGGGTAGCGCAGGATTGTTTGGCCTGCCCATTAATCACCATCGAACACGCTCCGCAAACTTCTTCCAGGCAGTTCATTTCCCAGAAAACCGGCGTTGTATTTTCCCCATTCGCATTGACAGGGTTTCTGCGGATTTCCATCAATGCAGATATAACATTCATATTCTCTCTGTAAGGTATTTTAAACGTTTCCTCATAGGGAGAAGAGTCTGGACTGTCCTGTCTTGTAATAATCAAAGTTACCGTTTTATCAGCCATAATAAACTTGCCCCCCTTTATTTTTTCTTACTGTAATCGCGTTTTCTCGGTTTGATCAGTGATACATCAACATCTTCATATTCAAAGACCGGCTCATTGTTAACTGCATCGTACGAAGCTTTGGTCGTTTTTAACCATTCCTCGTCATTTCGTTCTGGAAATTCCGGTTTATAGTGGGCTCCACGGCTTTCGTTTCGGTTATAGGCACCGATCGTAATGACCCTGGCCAACTGCAACATGTTCTTTAATTGTCTGGTAAACATGACACCCTGATTGCTCCAGCGGGATGTATCGTTGATATTGATATTCTCCCAACGTTCCATTAATTCTTTGATCTTCTCATCCGTTTTCAATAGTTTTTCATTATCCCGCACAACGGTAACGTTATCGGTCATCCATTCCCCAAGTTCACGGTGAATCTGATATGCATTTTCTTCTCCGTCCATGCTCATCAGCTGTTCAAAGTTTTCCTTCTCTTCTTTCAGCTTTTGATCGTACAGGGAGGATGGGATATCTTCTATTGTTTTTTCCAGCCCCTCAATATACTTAATAGCATTCGGACCGGCAACCATTCCACCGAAAATGGAAGACAGCAAGGAATTAGCTCCCAAGCGATTCCCACCATGCTGGGAATAATCACATTCACCGGCAGCAAATATACCCGGGATATTGGTCATCTGATCATAATCGACCCAAAGTCCACCCATTGAGTAGTGCACTGCAGGGAAGATTTTCATAGGTACTTTACGTGGATCTTCACCGACAAATTTTTCATAGATTTCGATAATTCCGCCTAATTTAACATCCAGCTCTTTCGGATCTTTATGGGAAAGATCCAGGTACACCATATTCTCCCCGTTAATGCCTAGCTTTTGATTCACACAAACATCGAATATCTCCCGGGTAGCAATGTCACGAGGTACTAGATTACCATATGCCGGATACTTTTCTTCGAGGAAATACCAAGGTTCGCCGTCCTTATAAGTCCAGACCCTTCCGCCTTCCCCGCGGGCAGACTCACTCATCAGGCGGAGTTTGTCATCTCCAGGGATCGCTGTAGGATGAATTTGGATGAATTCTCCATTAGCATAGATAGCCCCTTGCTGATAAAGGGCACTTGCGGCAGAGCCGGTATTGATGACAGAGTTGGTCGACTTTCCGAAAATGATTCCCGGTCCGCCCGTAGCCAGAATCACCGCATCTGCTTTAAAAATCTTAATTTCATGGTGCTGTAAATGCTGTGCTACGATTCCGCGTCCGACCCCTTCTTCATCGATTACAGCGGAAAGGAATTCCCAGTTTTCATATTTGGTGACGAGTCCTTCAACCTCAAAGCGTCGGACCTGTTCGTCTAATGCATATAGGAGCTGTTGGCCAGTTGTCGCCCCGGCGTAAGCGGTCCGGTGATGCTGGGTGCCGCCAAAACGACGGAAATCCAATAAGCCTTCCGGTGTTCTGTTGAACATTACTCCCATACGGTCCAGCATGTGGATGATGCTTGGCGCGGCATCACACATAGCTTTAACTGGAGGCTGATTAGCAAGGAAATCCCCTCCGTAAACGGTATCGTCAAAGTGCTCCCATGGAGAGTCTCCTTCACCTTTTGTATTAACCGCTCCGTTAATACCACCTTGTGCACAAACAGAGTGAGAACGTTTCACTGGTACAATGGACAGCAAATCCACATGAACTCCTGCTTCCGCTGCCTTAATAGTCGCCATTAAGCCGGCAAGACCGCCCCCAACGACGACGACGTTACGATTACTCATTTTTTGCTCACTCCCCTAAATTCACTAAATACTCTTTATTTTCTGTTTAAATTAAGCCCCGTAGGCAAAAGCAAAAATCGCTCTTATACCAATGTAAGTTACAGCAAGAAAAACGATCAGCGTTGCGTATGTAGCCACTCTTTGAGAACGAGGTGTGATCGTGAATCCCCATGTAACCAAGAAGCTCCACAAACCATTTGCGAAATGGAAAGTAGTTGAAATGACGCCGATAATATAGAACCAGAACATAAACGGCTGCGTTAAAATATTTTCCATCAAACTGTAATTAAGTTCTGCTGTTCCAAGTCCAATAGCAATACGTGTTTCCCAAACATGCCAAGCGATAAAGATAAGCGTTATAATGCCGGAAACTCTTTGAAGCGTAAACATAATATTCCGGAAAAAGCTGTAACGCTTATTGTTGTACTTGACCGTAAAAACAATATAAACTCCTAAAATAGCATGGAACAGGATCGGAATGTAAATTACCACAAATTCTAGTACAATCCTGAACGGCAAGTCGTGAATAAAACTGGCCGCTTGTTCAAAGCTCTCTCTCCCATACACGGCAAAATGATTGACCAGCAGATGCTGAATCAAAAATATACCGATTGGAATTACCCCTAGTAGTGAATGTAGTCTGCGATAGAAAAAATCGCGATTCTCCGCCATGTGTACCCCCCTCACCAAAAAATGCATATGATTTGTTCCGTGCACCTTTCTAGATAAAGCGCTTTACTTTCCGATAAATGGAAAAAACAACGCGGTGGATAAGCTCGAAAAATGCACATTTTTGTGACACACTTATTGTACTTCTATCCAAGTGGAGCGTCAAGAAAACGATTCACAAAATACTTGAACGGGTAAGGACAAATATCCCGTTTTTTCTGTACGGGTTGCATGAAAGATAAAATCGGGTAATAATAGTTTGGTAGGAAAGGAATGAATGACATGGGGAAAAATAGACAGATAATCGACCGTACTACCATTGATGGTTTACATACATCCGGAGCCGGATATGACATACTCCGTTACATTTGCCTGCCGGACTTACTCGGTAAAGAGGCTTCGCCGATTCTTTATATTATGGGTAAAAATCTTGCACGCAAAATGCAATTAAGCAGTGTGGAAGAAGTGATTGATTTTTTTGATAAACTAGGTTGGGGACATCTGCAATTAATAAAGGAAAAGCGCAGAGAAATGATTTGGGAGTTGACGGCTGAACATGTCCAGCTCCGCCACCAGGCAAATCTTCCACAAGTAGAATACCGGTTGGAAGCGGGTTTTCTTGCAGAGGCTATGCAACAAATAAAAGGCGTTCCTTGCGAGGGACTGGAAGAAGCAAAGTCTAAAAACAGTAGTGTACAATTCAACATCGTCTACACAAAATAATCTCCTGAAGTAACGATACATGATAAAGAACCGGATCGGCGTGCAATCCCAGTGGGAGAAAGCCGATCCGGTTCGCTTATTCATCCAAGTCCTTTTTCTCTTCATTCAAGTGCTCAAGGATTTCTGTTGCAACCGGAGCAGGAAGACCTAATTTCATTAGTTCATCCTGGCTCGCATTTTTTATTTCTGTAATCGATTTGAAGTGTCTCAACAACAAACGACGTCTTTTTTCCCCTACACCGGGGATGTTATCGAGTTCCGACTTAAACACACTTTTACCACGGAGCTGGCGGTGGAAAGTGATCGCAAAACGGTGAACCTCATCCTGTATGCGCTGAATCAGATAAAACTCCTTCGAGTTCCTGTCCAGATCCACGATAGTAGGAGGCGTTCCATAAAGCAGTTCGCTCGTTCGGTGTTTATCATCCTTAGCAAGTCCGCAAAGAGGGATATCGAGTCCAAGCTCGTTTTCCAAAACATCGGAAGCAGCTTTCATTTGCCCTTTTCCTCCATCGATGACAATCAAATCAGGAAGCGGAAGCCCTTCTTTTAATACTCTTGAATAACGCCGTCTTACTACTTCGCGCATTGTCTCATAATCATCAGGTCCTTCAACACTGCGAATTTTGTACTTCCGGTACTGTTTCTTGTCCGGTTTTCCATCAATAAACACAATCATCGCCGATACAGGATCGGTTCCCTGTATATTCGAATTATCAAAGGCTTCGATTCGATGAGGGGTTTCAATATGAAGCTTTTCTCCTAAATTTTCAACGGCATGGATCGTTCTTTCCTCGTCTTTTTCAATAATAGAGAATTTTTCTTCCAGAGCGATTTCAGCATTTTTTTCTGCAAGCTCTACCAATTCTTTTTTCCGTCCTCTGTATGGAACCGTAACGTCTATTTCCAGCAATTCTTTCAACAGGTCTTTGTCCGTCGGTGCAGGAACCAATACCTGTTTTGGTTTTGGATGGTTTTGATGAAGGTAAAACCTTCCGATAAAGCTTAAAAAGGTATCAGCCGGGTCATCAAAAAATGGAAAAATGGATACATCCCGTTCGATAAGCTTTCCCTGTCTGACAAAGAACACTTGTACACACATCCAGCCTTTGTTATAGGAGTATCCGAAGATATCCCTGTCCACGGTATCTTTTAACGTCATTTTTTGTTGTTCCATTACTGCGTCAATATGCTGAATCTGATCGCGAAGCTCTTTAGCCCGCTCAAAGTCCAGCTCTTCAGATGCTTTATACATCTTCGACTTCAGATCATTTTTTATTTCCTTATGCCCTCCACCTAGAAAAGAACTGATACTTTGTACGATTTGCTTGTTCGTTTCCTGGGATACAGGATACTGACAAGGACCGAGGCACTGGTTCATATGATAGTACAAACAAACCCTGTCCGGCATCTTGTCACACTTCCGAAGAGGATACAGCCTGTCCAGAAGCTTTTTTGTTTCTCTGGCCGCAATAACATTGGGATAAGGACCAAAGTATTTCCCCTTATCTCTCTTTACTTTTCTCGTCACGATTAGTCGCGGATGTTCCTCCGCAGTAATTTTTAAATAAGGATAAGTTTTATCATCTTTCAATAAAACGTTATATTTAGGATCATACTTTTTAATTAAATTCATTTCGAGTATAAGAGCTTCTATTTCAGAAGAGGTAACAATATATTCAAACTCGACAATCTCCTGCACGAGTCTTTGGGTTTTCTGATCGTTTGCACCGGTAAAATAAGAACGTACCCGGTTTTTCAACGTTTTCGATTTTCCCACATAAATCACTGTGCCTTGTTTATCTTTCATCAGATAACAGCCTGGTTGTGCCGGGAGCACTGCAAGCTTCTCTTTTATTCGATCATTCATGTATTACCTTCCCCCACATGCAATATTGAGTTTATGCTGAGAACATAAAACAATCCCTTGTCACTACCATGGCAACAAGGGACTGTTCACATATATCCAGCACAACTGGAGTTGGCAGCACTGTTTACGAGTGCTTATTGATTAAATCTACCAACGCTTCTTTCGGTTGGAAGCCGATTACTTGGTCTACTACTTCCCCGTCTTTAAACAAAAGAAGAGTTGGAATACTCATAACTCCGAATTTCCCGGCGGTTTCCTGGTTTTCGTCGACGTCCAGTTTGACGATTTTTACTTTATCGCTCATTTCATCGTCAATTTCTTCTAAGACTGGAGCAATCATTTTACATGGTCCACACCAAGGTGCCCAAAAATCAGCCAAGACAACACCGTCCCCTGTTTCAGTTGAAAAGCTTTGATCGGTTGCAGTTACAATCGCCATTTCTATTTCCTCCTCGTATTTCCTTTTCCCATCTTCAGATGGAAGTATCATTCATTATTATCCGAAAGTGGATAGGTTTCCAATAGTATAACAGACATTTTTATCAGGTTAAACATGCATTTGCTTTAGAGTATAGCATCATTCATTCCATTTAGGCTAATAGTTTGCTTACCTGTAGCATTTCCCTTACCTGCTTGTTCCATTCCTTTCTTCCTTTTTCCAAGCTTCTGTTTTATCCTATTTAATCGGTTGAAGGGAGGTGCGTAAAAAAGCGGCAGCAGGAGCATTCACTCAGCCCCGCTGCCGCCATTTTATATTAGGCATTCACCTTTACTTGTTTGATTTCTTCTATTAGTTGTGGAATGATTTCAAACAAATCTCCTACGATCCCATAATCAGCAATATTGAAGATGTTTGCTTCTGGATCTTTGTTGATTGCAACGATCACTTTAGAGTTGGACATACCGGCCAAATGCTGAATAGCTCCGGAGATACCACAAGCAATATACAGATCCGGGGTCACCACTTTTCCTGTCTGGCCAATTTGCAGGGAGTAATCGCAATAGTCTGCATCGCAAGCACCTCTTGAGGCGCCGACAGCACCTCCCAGTACTTCGGCCAAGTCGTATAAAGGATCGAAGCCTTCTTTGCTTTTCACACCTCTGCCACCAGCGACAATGACTTTTGCTTCTGATAAATCTACTCCGTCTGCCGTTTTCTTGATCACATCGGTAATCACGGTTCGCAAGTCCGCAACCTCAACTTCGGTCACACTTACATCTCCGGAGCGGGAAGAATCCTTTTCCAGGGAAGGAATGTTATTCGGCCGGATGGTAATAAATAATAGCCCGTCGGTAATAATTTTCTTTTCAAAAGCTTTCCCAGAGTAAATTGGCCTTGTAAAGACGACGTTGTCAGTACTTTCCTCCAACTCTGTCACATCCGAAATCAATCCTGTTTCATAACGGGCAGCAAGCTTTGGAGTCAAGTCTTTGCCAATAGCCGTATGCCCCATCACAATCGCATCTGGTTTTTCCTGTTCAATAACCTGTCCGGCCGCCTGGGCAAACCCTTCCGATGTATACGTTTCCAATTTTGGGTTTTCTGCAAGAATAGAACGGTCCGCACCGTAATGGATCATTTCTTCTGCTAGCTGGGTGTCCGCCGATCCGGTACATATAAGACCGACTATTTCACCCCCGTCGCTTATTCTTTTTGCAGCAGCTATTGCTTCAAAGGTTACATTTCTTAAGACACCGTCACGTGTTTCACCTATCACCAGTACTTTTCTGCTCATGTCCAAACTCCTTTCTCTCTGTTCAATTATAATACTTTTGCTTCCGTTCTAAGCAATGACACTAATTCTTTAACCTGTTCATTTACTTCCCCGTCTAATATTCTTCCAGCTGTCTTTTCCGGAGGCAGGAATACTTCTATGGTTTTCGTTTTCGGTTCGACATCGTCTTCGTCTAAGTCCAAGTCATCTAATTCCAGTTCTTCCAACGGCTTCTTCTTCGCTTTCATGATACCTGGAAGGGAAGGATAACGTGGTTCATTCAAGCCCTGTTGACAAGTTACAAGGAGCGGCAATCCGGTATCAACTATTTCTACATCCCCTTCAACATCCCGCTCAATGTGAACGCTTTCGCCTTCAATCTCTAATTTTGTAATCGTCGTTACATACGAGACCCCCAGTCTTTCTGCGAGTCTAGGTCCTACTTGGCCACTCGCCTCATCAATGGCGACGTTCCCTGCAAGAATTAAATCAGGCTCTTTGTCTTCAAAGAAGGCTTCCAATATCCTTGCCGTCGTATATTGATCTCCTGCCTCCAAATCATCTTCGGTATTAATCAAAACCGCTTTGTCTGCTCCCATAGCAAGTGCCGTTCTTAATTGTTTTTCGGCATCCTCTTCTCCAACTGTGATAACGGTTACTTCACCGCCATGCTGCTCACGTTGGTTAATCGCTTCCTCTACTGCATATTCATCATAAGGGTTGATAATGAATTCCGCCCCGTCTTCCTCGATTCGGCCATTGTCAATATTGATTTTTTCCTCTGTATCAAATGTTCTTTTTAACAGCACATAAATATTCATCATATCCATCCTTTCTATTTATCTTGAAAGTTCGGCTTTCTCTTTTCGATAAAAGCGGCGATACCTTCCTTTGCGTCTGCATTTCCGAATATCTTCCCGAATGCATTGGCTTCCATGTCCATGCCCTCCTGGAAGCGGCTGCTCCGTGTGTATGGAATAAGTTTCATCACACGGTAGATCGTTGGACCGCTTTTAGCTGCCACTTTAGCGGCTAGTTCATCCGCCTTTTCAAATAACACTTCTTCTGGATAGCTATGGTTGGCAAGTCCGAGTTCGGCAGCTTTCGTTCCGCTGATTGGCTCGCCGGTGAGAATCATTTCATAAGCTTTTGCTGGTCCTATAAAGGCCGGGAGACGCTGGGTTCCAGCAAACCCCGGTATAATCCCCAGCGACAATTCCGGAAGGCCAAGCTTTGCATGGTCACTGACAAGGCGGATATGGCAGGCCATTGCCAATTCAAGTCCTCCGCCTAGTGCAGCTCCATGGATAGCGGCAATAACAGGAATTTTAAAACTCTCGATTCGATGGAACAGTTTCTGCCCTTGCTTGGCAAGTGCCGTATAATCCTCTGCTTGCTGAAGAGAAGTGAACTCTTTTATATCGGCACCAGCCGAGAAAAATTTCCCTTCTCCTTTTATAATAATTGCTTTTACATCCTGATCTTGTTCTATTTCCTCCAATAATGCTTCCAGCTCTTCCAAAATGGCACGAGATAAAGCATTGGCAGGTGGACTGCTAATCGTCAGATTGGCCACCTTCCCCGACTTCTGATAATAAATACTGCTCATTCTTTTTCCTCCCTCGCCACCCATAAAGGGCTATCTATTGGAGATCCCGTTCACGAGCAAATGGTGCACTTCTTCAGCCTGGTCGACCAATCGATATTTATGCTCTTTCATCACCCAGTTCGTAACCGTCTCATCAATGGTTCCGAATATCATCTGTCTGACCAGCTTTTTATTCAACGCTGCATGGAACAGTTTCTCTTCTACACCTTCTTCAATAATACTGTCAATGACAGTTAAATAACGCTTCAACACTTCATTAATTTTCTTCCGTAATTCCGGATTTGACTGGCGCAATTCCAGCTGGGTAACAATGGCTAACGGAAGATTAGCGCCGAGCTGACTGAAGTGGAGCCGGATCAACTCCAGCAATTTCTCTTTCGCATTTTTCTTCCCGGCAATTTCCAGTTCAATTCTTTCAATGAATTGCCCCATCTTTTCCTGAAACAAGGAGACAAGGATATCTTCTTTATTTTTGAAATATAAGTAGATGGTACCGTCTGCCACTCCCGCTTTCTTGGCGATTTTTGATACTTGTGAAGAATGATATCCATTCTCTGCAATGACTTCTACTGCTGCGTCAATAATCTGATTGAACTTTGGTTTGGTGTTTTTCATCGTCACATTCTCCTTGCGGCATTTAAATCTGAATGAATAATCATTCATTTATATTTTACAAGTGCCGACCTTGTCTGTCAACCAAAGAAAGCTTGTCCACTTGAAAAACAACCTGGCTTTCGCCAAGTCTGCAACTCGCATACAACCAAGCAAAAAAATCACACCGTTTTTGTGGTTTCTATTACTTGCTTCTTCGTATCTTCCTCGACCAGTTTACGTCGAAGAATCTTGCCTACTGCTGTTTTCGGAAGTTCCTCCCTGAATTCATAAATACGCGGAACTTTGTAGGCAGCAAGCCGTTTACGGCAAAATTGATCTAATTCCTTTTCCTCCAGCTCTACACCTTGTCTCGGAACGATATAGGCCTTTACTGTTTCCCCCCGGTATTCATCTGGTATTCCTGCAATGACCACTTCTTGGACGCCAGGGAATTCATAGAGAACTTCCTCAACTTCTCTAGGATAAATGTTATATCCGCCTGCTATAATCATATCTTTTTTGCGATCGACAACGTAAAAGTACCCACGTTCGTCCATATAGCCGATATCCCCCGTCAGAAGCCATCCATCTCTCAACACCTGTTCCGTTTCTTCTTCTCTGTTCCAATACCCCTTCATCACTTGAGGTCCTTTGACCGCTATTTCGCCAACATCTCCGAACGGTAATTCCTCCATGGTTTCCATATCGATGATTTTAGCGTCCGTGTCGGGCCAAGGAACCCCGATACTGCCGTTAATGCTGTTCCCATGGAGGAAATTGGAATGCGTAACAGGTGATGATTCGGTCAATCCATAGCCTTCCACTAGATTTCCGTTTGTCACCTTTTGAAATTGCTCCTGTACTTCTGAAGGGAGGGGTGCGGATCCACTTAAACATGCATCAATGGAAGATAAATCGTATTGCTTTAACTTCGGATGATTTAACAAGGCAATATAAATGGTCGGTGCACCGGGAAATACGGTTGGTTTTTGTTTTTCGATTGTTTTTAAGACTTCTTCCGGATCGAATTTAGGCATAAGTATCATTTTGGAACTGGTCATCACCGCATAGTTCATAACCGTTGTCATTCCATAAACATGGAAAAACGGAAGCACGCCCATAACGATATCCCGTTTTCGTTTGTTCCCGAGCCACGCTTGAGACATCAACCCATTGGAAACAAGGTTGTAATGAGTAAGCATGACACCTTTCGGATAACCTGTTGTTCCACCTGTGTATTGCAATAATGCCAGGTCATTTGTAGGGTCTATATCCCAATCCTTTAACTCTTTTGGGGTGTCCGAAATGATTCGGTTCCAGAGGTGTGTATCAGAAGAGGCTTCTAGTTTGACAACCATATTGTATTGCTTTTTTTGAATAAATGGATAGATTAAATTCTTAGGAAAAGGCAGGTATTCTTTAATTTGCGTCACGATAATATGTTCCAATGAAGTATTTTTCTTCACACTGGAAACTCGTGGAAGTAAAATGTCCAGGCAGATGATCACTTTTGCTCCAGAATCCTGGAGCTGGTACTCCAATTCGCGTTCCTGGTACAGCGGATTGGTTTGAACGACAATTCCTCCAGCCATTAAAATCGCATAATAACCGATGACAGCCTGAGGAGTATTCGGTAACATGACCGCCACACGATCCCCTTTATTGACACCAAGCGATTGAAGGCTTGCCGCCACTTTTACTGCTTGTTCATAGATTTCTTCGTAGGTCATTTCCCTGCCCATAAAGTAAAGCGCTTTCATTTCTGGATNACGCCAGGGAATTCATAGAGAACTTCCTCAACTTCTCTAGGATAAATGTTATATCCGCCTGCTATAATCATATCTTTTTTGCGATCGACAACGTAAAAGTACCCACGTTCGTCCATATAGCCGATATCCCCCGTCAGAAGCCATCCATCTCTCAACACCTGTTCCGTTTCTTCTTCTCTGTTCCAATACCCCTTCATCACTTGAGGTCCTTTGACCGCTATTTCGCCAACATCTCCGAACGGTAATTCCTCCATGGTTTCCATATCGATGATTTTAGCGTCCGTGTCGGGCCAAGGAACCCCGATACTGCCGTTAATGCTGTTCCCATGGAGGAAATTGGAATGCGTAACAGGTGATGATTCGGTCAATCCATAGCCTTCCACTAGATTTCCGTTTGTCACCTTTTGAAATTGCTCCTGTACTTCTGAAGGGAGGGGTGCGGATCCACTTAAACATGCATCAATGGAAGATAAATCGTATTGCTTTAACTTCGGATGATTTAACAAGGCAATATAAATGGTCGGTGCACCGGGAAATACGGTTGGTTTTTGTTTTTCGATTGTTTTTAAGACTTCTTCCGGATCGAATTTAGGCATAAGTATCATTTTGGAACTGGTCATCACCGCATAGTTCATAACCGTTGTCATTCCATAAACATGGAAAAACGGAAGCACGCCCATAACGATATCCCGTTTTCGTTTGTTCCCGAGCCACGCTTGAGACATCAACCCATTGGAAACAAGGTTGTAATGAGTAAGCATGACACCTTTCGGATAACCTGTTGTTCCACCTGTGTATTGCAATAATGCCAGGTCATTTGTAGGGTCTATATCCCAATCCTTTAACTCTTTTGGGGTGTCCGAAATGATTCGGTTCCAGAGGTGTGTATCAGAAGAGGCTTCTAGTTTGACAACCATATTGTATTGCTTTTTTTGAATAAATGGATAGATTAAATTCTTAGGAAAAGGCAGGTATTCTTTAATTTGCGTCACGATAATATGTTCCAATGAAGTATTTTTCTTCACACTGGAAACTCGTGGAAGTAAAATGTCCAGGCAGATGATCACTTTTGCTCCAGAATCCTGGAGCTGGTACTCCAATTCGCGTTCCTGGTACAGCGGATTGGTTTGAACGACAATTCCTCCAGCCATTAAAATCGCATAATAACCGATGACAGCCTGAGGAGTATTCGGTAACATGACCGCCACACGATCCCCTTTATTGACACCAAGCGATTGAAGGCTTGCCGCCACTTTTACTGCTTGTTCATAGATTTCTTCGTAGGTCATTTCCCTGCCCATAAAGTAAAGCGCTTTCATTTCTGGATTATTTAAAGCACTTTCCTTCAGATATTCATGAAGAGGTTTCTCGTCGTAGGGAATGCTCGTTGGAATATCAATAGGATACTGTTCAAGCCATGGTTTTCCACTATCCATCCAACTACCTCCTTTAACTTATTAATTCTATTATAACTTTTTCCACGGCTTTTTGAAATGTTTTTATTTTACAACAATTCCTGCTTCCTTCATGCTACATTTATCATATAAATGATTCCGACGATGACGAATAATACAGCAATCACCGCCAGGACTTTTGCCAATGTTTCCATCCTTTTACTCTCCTCTTTACCCGATACTTGCCCCGATGACAAAGGATAGTCCTACTGAGATAACCATTGAAACGAAGCCGACGGCACGATTATCACTTGCTATTTCATCATCGATTTTGTATGTAGGTGTCAAAAATTCAAAAACAAAATATCCAATTAACAATAAAAAGAAACCGAATATACCCCATCCGATGCTCTGAAGAAGGGTGTCGTTATGTTCGATGGAATATCTGAAAATATTAGCAATACCGAATATTTTCCCCCCGGTAGCCATTGCAACAGACATGTTGCCGTTTCTAATTTCTTCCCAATTTTTATAAGAAGTGACTATTTCGAAGACAGCGAGAAACAAAATCAGACATAAAATAGAAACACTATATCTTGCTGCTGTTTCGACAAGTGTATTCTCCCAAAAGCCGGTCATTGTTACAACTCCCTTTATATTTGCTTTAAAGCTGCAGCCAAGTTACAAGCAATTTGCCCCGGGATGCTTCCAATGTTCCCGGGACTACTCCTTGATTCTTAAAATTCCAAAACAGTGACGCCGCTACCTCCTTCATTCATGCCGCCCGCTCGGTAGCTTTTGATGCGAGGGTGTCTTTTAGCAAATTCCTGTACACCGTTTCTAAGTGCACCGGTTCCTTTACCATGGATGATCGAAACCCGTGGATAACCGGCCAACAAGGCATCATCTACATACTTTTCCAATTCCTGAAGGGCATCTTCATAGCGTTCACCTCGGAGGTCGAGTTCTGTTTTCACATGATAACTGGAACCTTTTACCGTTGCCATCGGTTTTTCGACCAGCGGTTGTTCCCGTTTTACAAATTGCAAGTCTTTTCGTTTTGCTTTCATTTTCATTATACCAACTTGAACAAGAAATTCCTTCTCATTCACTTTTTCCAATATGGTTCCTTGTTGATTGAGCGTTAGTAACTTGACTTCATCACCCGGGTGTAACTCCTGGTTTGTCTGTTTATTCTCTTTTGGAACATTTGGTTGTTTTTTGGAAAGCGCGGGCTGTGCCTCATCGAGCATTTTCCTCGCTTCTATCCATTCATGTTCTTTCAAACCGCTTTGCTTCATTGAACGAAGCTCGGAAACAATCGCTTCCGCTTCTTCCCGTGCTTTTTGAACTGCTTTTTCCGCTTTTTCCTCTGCTTTTCTATATACCGCTTCCTGCTTTTCTTCCAGCTCCCGCCATTGTCTTTCCAGATCTCGTTTTAATTGCTCCGCCTCGTCCAGGGTTTTGCTGGCAGTTTCATAATCCTTTTCTGCACCACGCCTGGATTCCTCTAAAGAAGCAATCATGTTTTCAACACTTTTAGAATCCGTACCGATATGGTTTTTGGCAATATCGATAATCGCTTCATCCAATCCCAGCCTGCGGGAAATCTCAAAGGCATTGCTTCGGCCAGGTACACCAATAAGCAAACGATAGGTCGGCTTAAGGGTTTGAACATCAAATTCTACTGAAGCGTTAATGACTCTTTCCCGGTTAAATCCATAGGCTTTCAGTTCCGGATAATGGGTTGTCGCGATGATGCGTGCATCCTTTCTGATCACTTCATCGAGAATCGCCATCGCCAGCGCAGCACCTTCCTGAGGATCCGTGCCTGCGCCCAATTCATCGAACAACACAAGTGTTTGATGATCCACATACTTTAATATTTCGACAATATTGGTCATATGGGAAGAAAAGGTACTAAGGCTTTGCTCAATAGATTGTTCATCACCGATATCTGCGAATACATTGGAAAACACAGCTAATTCGCAGCCATCCATTGCCGGTACCTGCAGTCCCGACTGGGCCATCAAGGTGCAAAGACCGATCATTTTCAAGGTAACGGTTTTACCACCTGTATTTGGTCCTGTAATGACGATGGAAGTGTACGTTTCTCCCAGTTCCACATCGTTTGCTACCACCTCATCTTCGGGAATCAAGGGATGTCTTGCCTGCTTCATCTTGATGATCCCTCTGTCATTCATGGTTGGCATAGCAGCTCGCATATCTTTTCCGAGTTTTGCTCTTGCAAACATGAAGTCTATCTTGCCGAGTACTTCAACATTCTGATACAAGTATTCCTGATCCTCTGCAATCCGACCCGATAAATCCCGCAAGATACGGTCTATTTCATTTTTTTCTTCTACTTTGGCCTCCGATAATTGGTTATTGAGATCAACAACCGCCTGTGGTTCGATAAACAGCGTAGCCCCTGAGGATGACTGGTCATGGACAATTCCGCCGATTGCACCGCGGTACTCCTGTTTGACCGGCAGTACATAGCGATCGTTCCGTATCGTGACAATAGCATCGGAAAGCATTTTTGATTTGGTCCTCGTGTAATTTTCCAAACGGTCTCGGACACGGCTTTCGTTCGTACGAATTTTGGAACGGATTGTCCGCAATTTATCAGAAGCTCCGTCCATCACATGTCCATGATCATCAATACAGCTCTTGATTTGCCGCTCCAACTCATTCAAGGGAACAATCTGTTCCGTCAAATCCCGGATAATCGACAAATCCGGTTCTTCCATCTCGGAAATAAACAACTTTAATTGCTTGCCGCCGTAAATCGTGCTGGCAATATCAAGACATTCACCTGGATTCAAAACACCGCCAATAATGGTCCGTTGGATACTGGGCTTGATATCAAAAATACCGCCCAGCGGAACATATCCTTTTAATCTTAGTACTTGTGCTGCTTCATCTGTCTCAGCTTGAAGCCGATTGACCTCCTCCAGTTCCCGGGACGGCTTTAAAGCTGCCGCCCGTTCTTTTCCTAATGAGGAGGCCGCCTGATCAGTGAGCATGTCTATAATTTTCTTATATTCAAGTACCTGGTAAATTCTTTCGTTCATGAATATAAAACTCCTTTTTAATCGAAAGGCCCTATCAGACTCTTTCCTCTATATCAAGACTTGTTTCGGTTAAACAAAGCCGACAACTCGTCTTTCGTCCAAGTATTAATGACTGATTCCGGCTTCAGCCAGCCCTTCCTTGCCGTACCCACTCCAATATCCATAAACTCCAAGGTATGGTAGCTGTGAGCATCTGTGTTGATTGCTATCCTAACCCCTTTTTCCTGGGCCTTCTGCAGCCATTTCCAAGACAAATCCAGACGGTTCGGATTGGCATTCAACTCCAGGACGGTACCGGTTTCCTTTGCTTTTTCAATAAGCATATCAACATCTGCAGCATACCCTTTCCGACGCCCGATCAGCCTTCCAGTCGGGTGTGCGATGACATTGACATAAGGATTTTCGACTGCTGCCAGCAGCCGTTTCATGATTTTGTCCTGTGATTGTGTAAAACTGGAGTGAATCGCACCGATAACATAGTCCATCTCCTTCAGAAAATCATCTGTGAAGTCCAGACTGCCATCCGGCAAAATATCCATTTCCACTCCGGCAAAAATATGAATGTCGGCATATTTAGCATTCAACCGCGCGATTTCTTCCGCCTGCTTTTTCAGACGTTCTTCGTTTAACCCATTAGCCACCCTCAAATATTTGGAATGATCGGTGATGGCAATATATTCATAACCCCGTTCCCTGGCCTTATCCACCATCTCCTCAATTGATTGAGCTCCATCACTCCAAGTCGTATGCATATGCAGATCGCCACGAATATCAGTGGGTTCAATCAGCCGGACCGTAGTGCGGAAAGCATCCAATTCTCCAAGATTTTCTCTAACCTCAGGCGGGATATACTGAAGTCCGAAATGCTCGAAAAACTGCTGTTCTGATTCAAATGTCTTAATCTTCCCGGATTCCACTTCTTCGATGCCATACTCGTTGATTTTTTCCCCTTTTGATTTGGCCAGTTGCCGCATCGCAACATTGTGATCCTTAGAGCCTGTAAAATGATGGAGGGTGGTTGCAAACTCTTTAGGAGCTACAATACGGAAATCGACACTCACATCATATCCTTCATCGAGGACAACCGAAACTTTTGTATCTCCAGTCGCGATTTCTTCTTTGATATTATCTAATTTCAATAAAGCATCCCGGACCTTATCCGGATATTCTGCTGCAATGATAAAGTCCAAGTCTTTGATCGTTTCGCTCATACGTCGGATACTGCCAGCCCTTGAATAACGAAGAATGGGTTCTATGCCTTGTAAGTATTTTTCGATTCTTTCTGCAATTGGCAGCATAAAGGCAATTGGAAGCCGTTCCGGCCTGTTAGAAGCCTCATCGAGTGCTTTCACTATTTTTTCAGCGGATTTCTTGCCGAAACCGCTTAGCGATTCGACCTTGCCGTTTTCGCACGCCTCCTTTAAACTGGCTGCATCCACTACCCCCAATTCCTGGTACAGCTTTGCCAGCTTTTTCCCTCCCAAACCCGGCAAATTTAAAAGCGGGACCAGGCCTTCAGGCACTTCTTCCTGCAGCTGCCTCAGCGTATCTGACTCTCCATTGGCGATAAAAGAGTCGATAACAGTAGCGGTACCTTTCCCGATTCCGTTTATTTTCGTAAAATCATCCATTTCACTTAACGACCGATCATCTGTTTCCAATGCTTGGGCCGCTTTTCGATAAGCAGATATTTTGAATGGGTTCTCCCCTTTCAGTTCTAAATATACTGCTATTTTTTCCAATAACTTAATAACGTCTTTTTTATTGACTTCCATCTTTGGCACCATCCTTCTATTATGCTTTCAGGAAAAAACCAGTTTCAGCGAGTAAAAAGAGACTACTCCTTCGACAGTTTGCTGTTTCCTCTACCTGTAGCATGCACCATGATTAGCCTCATTCAGCAATGGAGTGCAGCGGTAGGAGAAATCTGCCAGTGGAACAGCCTCTTCAGCCGGTGAGGTAACCCGGCTTTGTTATTTAGCCTGAAATAATCCAGCTACATGCTCGAACCATAACGCTTTTATTTGGCTTGAAATAAAGGGGGTATGTTCGATCATAAAGGAGGCGATCATCGATCGCTCTAATATTGTCTGAACGAATTGAACCGGAAGTAAGGCCCCGATATACAAAAGCAGGAAAACCAACAAGTATACCTCTACAAATCCGAGAATTCCGCCCAGTAACCCGTTGATGGAATTCAGAATCGGCAAGGCAGCAACAAAATCCAGCATGGATGCAATGATTTGCAGCGCAATCCGCACCGCAAAAAAGATAATGGCAAACGCTATAGCGTTATAGAAAGCCGTTTCCAAAGGTAATGAATCAAGGAAGACTCCCCAAGAAGCATCATCCGGTAAATCCGGATAAGGAATCCAAAGCTCCAGTTTCGGCGCCAAATCATCATAGTAAGCAACTGCAATAATAAACGCCGCAATAAAACCGATCAAGTGGAATAATTGCAGAATAAATCCTCGTTTAAGGCCTGTTAAAAAACCTAAAACGAGAATGACAATCAAAATTAAATCAATCATTGTTATCTTGTTCCTTTTTCTGTTTAATTGAACCTAATAGTTCTGTGTACTCTTCTTTCAATTTCAAATAATCATTCATCGTATTGACAGCTGTCAACACTGCCAGCCTGGTCGTATCCAAACTTCGGTTAGCCTCCTGGATCTCTCTCATTTGCTGATCGACAAGGCTAGCCACCATCCTGACATGATGAGCAGGCTCATCTCCTACAATAGTATAGGAACGATTGTGGATTTCAACTGTAGTACGTGTTTTGTCAGATTGGGACACGCTTTTCCCCCCTTGTTCTCCTAACTGCATATGATCAAACAGCGTTCATCGCTTTTCATATTGTATTCATCAGCCCTTCAGCTGCTTACCGTTCGATTTCATTACATTTTTTTAAAGAGTCGTTTTACGGATGACTCCTGGTTATGATAAAATCCTAAAGTTAATATTAACACGAAGATTGTCATTTAGGAAACTATTGTGTATGGGATTATTCCTTCTTACAGGAAACTGTTATAATTTACATATCTTACTTGAAATGGGGAGATAGATTTGCCGCAGCTCGTATTAAAGATGGACAACAAGACGATGGAAAAAATGAAAGTCTATTATCAGGATTACTTAAAATCGGCCCCTACAGGTTCCGTCTTTGCTGCAAAGACCCCTAATTGTACGATTACCGCTTATCGTTCAGGGAAAGTTTTGTTTCAAGGAAAGGCCCCGGACAAAGAAGCTGGTCAATGGGGTGATAAACGGCAGATAAGCCAATCCAACCTCAAACGAAAAGACCAAAAAAAACACGCTTACTCGCCGTCCAGTGAATTGTTTACCAGTTCCCATATCGGTTCGGATGAAGCCGGAACCGGTGATTATTTCGGACCGATTACTGTAGCCGCAGTTTATGTAACAGCGGAGCAAATGCCTCTTTTGAAGGAGCTTGGCGTAAGAGATTCCAAAAATCTCACCGATGAAAAAATCGAGTCGATCGCCAAAGCACTAGTCGCACAGTCAATCCCTTACTCATTGGTTGTTCTCCGTAATGAGAAATACAATCAGCTGCAGAAAAAAGGATGGACCCAGGGGAAGATGAAAACGATGTTGCATCATCACGCCATTGAGAAGCTTTCCAGCAAAATTGCTCCAGAGCGGCCGGCCGGGATTCTAATTGATCAATTCTCTGAACCTGGCGTCTATATTAACCATTTAAAGACAGAACGGTCTTCCCTGCAGGAAAACGTATACTTTATGACAAAGGCGGAAAGCTACTCTCTTGCAGTAGCAGCTGGGTCGATAATAGCGAGGGCAAGCTTTGTCAAAGAGATGAATAAATTATCCGAGAAAATGGGAATAAACTTACCCAAAGGCGCTTCAGGAAAAGTTGACCAGACCGCAGCCCGTATTATGAAACTACACGGAAAACAAGCATTGAATAAAATAGCCAAGCTTCATTTTGCCAATACGGAAAAAGCAGGAACCTATTTATAGGTTCCTGCTTTTTTAATTTTCAGCCTCGTAATTCGGCCTGATGAACTTTCTCGACTGCTGATAAAATTGCCTGATAAGACGCTTCTACTTCCTCGTCTTTTAATGTACGTTCCGGGTCCTGATAGAACAGACTGAAAGCGATCGATTTTTTACCGGCTGGCAGGTGTTCGCCCTGGTATACATCAAATACTTGAACGTCTTTTAGCAAGGAACCGCCTTGTTCCTTAATGGTAGTTTTGATGTCTCCAGCTGGTTTTTCTTGATCCACCACTAGGGCAATATCCCGTGAGACAGAAGGGAAACGCGGAATTTTGGAAAAAGTTGGTTCACTATTCGCATGATCCAGCAATGCTTCCAAATCCAGATCAAATACATAAGAGTCTTTCAAGTCATAAGATTGCTGCAGAGAAGGATGGAGCTGGCCAATGAATCCAATCGATTGTTCCCCTATATGCACTTGAGCTGTCCTGCCAGGATGCATTCCGGGTATTTTCGCCTGCTTAAATGCTGCTGTTACTCCCAATTTATCCAGTAACCCCTCCACAATCCCTTTTATCAGGAAAAAGTCTACTTGTTTCTTTTCCTGCTGCCAAGGATGGATAAACCAATCACCTGTAACTGCTCCAGCCAGTCTTAGCAATTCCTGCGGCTGTTCAGACAGCTTTTCCCCTGACGGAGATACAAAAACAGTACCCGCTTCGTAGTAAGCCAGATTCGCCTGTTTTCTCGCAGTATTGTATGCAAAGGATGCCAACAGTTCTGGAAGAATGCTTAACCGCAAGTTACTGTGCTCTTCACTCATCGGCATGGACAAGCGGATAGACTCTGCTGCCTGCTCACGGATTTCCGGACTGACAAGGGTTTCTGCCCGCTGCTTACTTGTCAGGGAATAAGTGATGGCTTCCATCAAACCGGCACCTTCCATATAATGTTTGATTTCCCTTTTTAACAACTGCCGTGGCGTCAGGCCGCCAGCCTGGCCGGCACCTGCCGGTAGCGTGTATGGTAAATTGTCATACCCATAGATGCGCGCAATCTCTTCGACCATGTCCTCGAATAAAGTGATATCTCCGCGACGGGTTGGAACTGATACGACAAATACCCCACTACTTTGCTTATAATCAAAATGAAGTTTCCTTAAAATATCAGCTATTTCTTCGGTAGAAATCTCTGTTCCGAGACGCTCATTGACTTTGTCCGTACTGACCTCTACTGATGCTTCGCTAAGATCCAATTGGTCAAATTCCACTGGACCCTGCAAAACGGTGCCTTCAGCATATTCACTTAACAGTTGACACGCTCTTAGTCCGGCTCGCTTCACCCGTTCCGGATCTACTCCTTTTTCGAACCTGGTACTGGATTCACTTCGCAGACCATGATCTTTCGAGCTCTGTCTTACTGCGGCAGGAGCAAAATAAGCTGCTTCCAGCAAGACCGTTGTGGTCTCATTGGAAACTTCCGAATTTGCACCGCCCATTACTCCCGCAATTGCCGTCGGCTCCTCGCCATTGGTGATAACCAAGTGATTGGTTGAAAGTTCCCTTTCTTGATCATCAAGTGTAGTGATTGTTTCCTTATCCGATGCCCTGCGAACTACTATCTCTTTTGAGCCAAATCGATCATAATCAAAAGCGTGCAACGGCTGACCATATTCCAGCAAGACATAATTCGTAATGTCGACAACATTGTTAATCGGACGTATCCCAGCAGCAATCAAATAATTTCTCATCCATAAAGGAGAAGCCTTCACCTTTATGTTTTTGATTAAAAACGCCCCATAGTACGGGTTCAGCTCCGGTTCCTCCACCGTCACTTTTACGTAGTCGGCTGTAATTTCCGAAGCCAGATCAACCGTTTCGTCTGGAAGCTTCACTGGTGTATCCAAAATCGCGGAAGTTTCGTAAGCCACTCCCAGCATACTCAACGCATCTGCACGGTTTGGAGTAAGTCCCAATTCCAGAATTGCATCGTCCAAATTCAGCAGTTCCAGAGCATCTGCACCGATCTCAGCATCTTCCGGAAATACGAAAATACCTTCTGCAAACTCCTTCGGTACAAATTTTTCCTCAATCCCCAGCTCTTGCAGCGAGCAAATCATCCCTTGTGATTCCACGCCCCGCAGCTTGGCTTTTTTGATCTTTACATTGCCAGGCAAAACGGCACCAGGTTTCGCCACTGCTACTTTTTGACCTTGAGCAATATTAGGTGCCCCACATATAATTTGTAACGCTTCTCCACCAGCATCTACCTGGCATAAATTGAGCTTATCGGCATTAGGATGCTTTTCACAGGATCTAACGTAGCCGACCACCACACTTGAACTTTTTTCGGCAACATATTCGATGCCCTCAACTTCTATTCCAGACTTGGTTATTTTTTCGGCCAGCTGTTCCGGCGAAATATCATCGATATCGACGTAATTTTTCAACCAATTTAATGATACAAACATATTTTTTCCTCCTGATTTACGCTTTATGGTACTGCTTTAAGAACCGGACATCATTAGTATAAAAATGACGAATATCATCTACACCGTATTTCAGCATAGCGATTCGCTCAGGTCCCATCCCAAAAGCAAAACCAGTATATTCTTTCGGATCATAACCAGCCATTTCCAATACGCGTGGATGGACCATGCCGCCGCCCAATATTTCGATCCAGCCGGTCCCTTTACAAACGGAACAACCTTCCCCATGGCAGACTTTACAAGAAATATCCATTTCGACGGAAGGTTCGGTAAATGGAAAGAAGCTTGGCCGCAAACGAATTTCCCTTTCTTCACCGAACATTTGCTTGGCAAAACGGTTCAAAACTCCTTTCAAATCACTCATCCGTACATTCCGGTCGACATATAATCCTTCGACCTGCGTGAACTGGTGGGAATGTGTAGCATCATCTGTATCCCTGCGATATACTTTGCCGGGGCAGATCATTTTCACCGGTTTACTACCCTGGAATTTCCCCATTGTTCTTGCTTGTACCGGCGAGGTGTGGGTTCGCATCAACAATTCCTCTGTAATATAAAAAGAGTCTTGCATATCGCGTGCTGGATGTCCTTTGGGCAGATTCAGCGCTTCGAAGTTGTAGTAATCCGTTTCTACCTCCGGACCTTCGCGGACTTCAAAGCCCATTCCGATAAATAAATCCTCGATTTCTTCGATAATGGAAGTCAGCAAATGCGGACCGCCTACCGTAACCGGCCTCCCAGGTAAGGTGACGTCGATTGTTTCTTTTTCCAGCTTTTCTTCCAGTTCTCTTGCTTCGATGCTCTCCTTTTTCGCGTCCAGTTCTCCGGCAATAGCTTCCCGAACTTTGTTTGCCAGTTCACCGATCACAGGGCGTTCTTCCTTAGAAAGCTTGCCCATCCCTCTTAAGACTTCCGTGATCGGGCCTTTTTTTCCTAGATAAGCGACCCTGATATCCTGAAGCTCGTTCAAGGTATCTGCTTGTTCCACCTTGTTCAATGCTTCCTCTTTTAATTCTTGCAATCGTTCCTTCATGTGCAGGAACCTCCTTTTAATCATGAATTGATATGTTGGCCGGTTGTCCCTTTCTCGTTTTTATTGCAGTAAAAAAAAGTCCCGCCCCTCTGGTAAAAAGGGACGAGACTTATGTATCGCGGTACCACCCTTGTTGATGCGATATGCACCCACTCGAGTTTGATAACGGAAAGAATCCGGAACACTATTACTTGCCAAAAACAAGGTCCAAGTGTCGGCTCCAGAGTGAAGGTTCAATCATTACTTCGATAGAAATGCTTTCAGTCTTAGGCATTTCATCCCTGAAATCGATTTGTAATCATTTACTTGCTCTTTCACGGCCTGTCAATATAATCAATGTTATTTTATTATTATAGAAAAAGCTTTTGTTTCTTGCAACCCCTGACTGTTCGTTTACGAGTTCTTATTATCTGCAAGGTGATAAAGTAAAATGCCAGCAGCTACACTAACATTCAAGGATTCTGCTTTTCCGAATATAGGGATATGGACGATGTCATCGACCTTTTCCAAAACATCGGAAGAAATACCCGCCCCTTCATTGCCGACAACCAACGCAGCTTTTTCCGGAACAGATACTGCTGAATATGGACGCGCATTCTCCAATGCAGCAGCCCATACAGTGAAATGATCCTTTTGTAGCTTATCGATGATCGGCAAAATATTGCTTTGAAAGATCGGGATATGAAAGATGGATCCCTGCGTGGAGCGCAGAACTTTGTCATTATAAATATCAGCCGACCCAGTACCAACATAAACTCCATCGAACCCGGCAGCATCCGCTGTACGGATGATGGTCCCAAGATTACCGGGGTCCTGGACATTATCGATCAGCAGCACTTTTTCAAACTTCTGTTCTTCTGGCTTTCTTGCTTCCACTACAGCAGCAATTCCTTGAGGCGTTTTGGTATCGGTTATCGTATTCAGAACATGGCCGGAAACGATTGTTACCTCTTGATCCTCAAGCCAACCAGGTACCTGTGCACCTTCAGTCAGTATTACTTCTTTTACATGCCAGTCGCTTTTCAAAGCCTCCTCAATCATATGGTAGCCTTCTACAAGGAAACTGTTTGTTTTCACTCTTTCCTTGCGCTTTTTTAACTTTTGCCAGTTTTTCACACGGCTGTTTTGAACAGAAGTTATCACGTACATCATCCTTTTGATAAAATTCCTTTCTATCATACATATTTCCCTACTCGCTGGTCAAACTATCTATTACTTGATGAAAAATTAACCAGATGAGGTGATAGAATGGATTTGAATTTACGAAAAGCTATCCTTGCCAATGTAGCAGACAATAATACTGAACAATTGGAAGCAACCATACTGGATGCCATTGAAAGCGGCGAGGAAAAAATGCTGCCCGGATTAGGCGTTTTGTTCGAGCTAATCTGGCAGCAATCAGATGAATCGGATAAAGAGGAAATGCTCGCTGCTCTTGAAAAAGGAGTCCAGCAGGCACAATAGTCAAAAAGCTTTACGTTTTTATAAAAAGAGACCAAGAAGCAGGCTTTTCGTTTTATCCCCCCCATTGCATGCTATTTCTCTCTACCTTAATAAAAAATCCTCCCGTTCCAAAAAGCCGGAGGATTTTTTGTCGTTTCTTGTATTTTTGACCATTGCCTGTTCAGGGAAAATCAGGTAATATATATGTAATGAATTACCTTTTGGAGGAACATCCATGGAAATTAAACAACTTCAAAATCTTATACAGATGCAAGCAATGTCAATTTTAAGCGGTGGAAATCGCGCATCTACCAGTGATTCTGCTTATCTGGAAGCTGCATTTCAGCAAATTCTCCAGCAGCAGGTGAACAACTACCAGACATCCCCTGCAAGCAAGCCAGAAGCCTCTGAGGTTTCTTCTTATGCCTCCTCTATGCCTGCGTACCCTCCTGTTATCGATTATACGGATTCCAACTCGAGTGGTAATACCCAAGCCATAGACAGTTATATTACAAATGCAGCAGAAACTTTCGGAGTCGATCCTAAGTTGATTCGTTCAGTAATCCAAGCGGAATCCAACTTTAACTCTAAAGCCGAGAGCGGGGCTGGCGCACAAGGATTGATGCAATTGATGCCTTCGACCGCCCGTGGACTTGGCGTTCAAAATGCATGGGACCCACAACAAAACATCATGGGTGGTACCAAGTATTTAAAACAAATGCTGGATCGATACAGTGGTGACACTTCTCTGGCGCTTGCAGCATATAATGCCGGTCCGGGTAATGTCGATAAATATCATGGGATCCCTCCTTTTCAGGAGACACAGAATTATGTCAAAAAGGTTATGGGAACCTACCTTGTATAATCTTGATAAAAAGGGGCTGTCCTCATTGGATAGCCCCTTTACGATTATTCTGCTTTTGTTAACCAAACGTAATTTCTTTCACTTTATCTTCATCCAGCCCTTTGATGACTTCCACAATTAATTTAACAGCGTTCTCAAAATCATCCTGATGCAGGATTGCTGCATGGGTATGGATATAGCGTGTTGCAATCGTGATAGACAATGCAGGAACACCATTTGCCGTTAAGTGAATAGAACCTGTATCAGTTCCGCCTGCAGCCATCGTGGCATATTGGTAAGGGATTTTCTTTTCATCTGCTGTGTCCAGGACGAAATCCCGTAAACCCTTATGCGAAATGGCAGATGCGTCGTAAAGAATAATTTGTGGCCCCTTACCAATTTTACTATCCGCCTCTTTGTCAGAAATACCAGGCGTGTCACCAGCAATTCCAACATCCACGCCAAAACCGATATCTGGTTGAATGGCATGAGTGGCAGTACGGGCACCTCGCAGACCAACTTCTTCCTGAACGGTTCCGACTCCGTAAACGACATTTGGATGGTTTTCTCCCTTTAACCGCTTTAATACTTCAATCGCAATGGCACAGCCAATCCGATTATCCCATGCTTTCGCCAGCAGCAGCTTTTCGTTGTTCATTTGAGTAAATTCAAAATAAGGAACGATAGAATCTCCCGGACGGACACCGAATTCCTCAGCTTCTTCCCTGCTGCTAGCACCGATGTCGATGAACATGTCTTTTATTTCTACCGGCTTCTTGCGTGCTTCTGCAGGAAGAATATGGGGCGGCTTAGAACCAATGATACCTGTAATATCGCCTTTTCTTGTCATCAGAGTGACACGCTGGGCAAGCATTACCTGGCTCCACCAACCGCCAATGGTTTGAAAGTAAACAAAACCATGCTCATCAATCCGGGTAACCATAAATCCTACTTCGTCCAGGTGTCCGGCTACCATTACCTTTGGTCCACTCTCTTTTCCTGTTTTCTTGGCAATCAGACTTCCGATATTATCGGTGAACACCTCATCTGCATATGGGGATATATACTTTTTCATTACTTCTCTTGCTTCTTTTTCATTGCCGGATATCCCTCTTGCATCCGTCAATTCTTTTAGCATTGTCACCGTTTCATTGTATTCAGCCATATGTAAAATCCTCCTTTTTAAGGTTCATATAAAATTATAGCGCTTTTAACCAGGATAAACAAAACATCTAATCGCTACCTTTTCCTTCAATACCCTTGCTGCTGCCGCTGATGGTTGACTTTGTTTTTCTTATCATAGGCATCCTGAATTGCTTCTTCCGAGAACCCAAGTTGATGGCCCAATTGTAGAAAGGAAGTAAACAATTGACGGTAATTTATTTCACTAGGATCTTGCTTGAATGTGATGCTTCGTTCATAAACTTTGAGAAACAAGGAAGTCTCATCCATCCTCGAAGTATGCACCGTTTCAGAATCATAGCGGTAGCCGCTAGCAAGTCCCAGCGACAAGATAAAGTGTAATCCATCCACATATTCTTCCAGAATTATCGCCGGTTCACTTTTTGGCTTTTTGCTCCAGAACTTGAAGCTTCGCGCCTCATTTGCTAATTCGCCGATTTCCACTAACAATGCCAGTACTTTTTTTTCGAACACTTCATCCGGTTTTATTTGGTTATTTGTCTGGATATGCTCATCCAGCCGTCTTTGTGTTTCAAATAATTGCTCCCAATACATCATTTTCTCCTTTTTGAACTTTTTTTCGATTATAACATGCCTATTCACAAATTGGTGAAACCTGGACGTGCTTCTGTTCGTAAAGAAGGGAAGACTCTAAAACAGGAGACGGTGTGTATGATAGTCCTACTCTTTCGCTTATTGATTTTAGTCGCTGTTATCATGCTTCTTTATACAGTATACAAATATTTGATCAATCCAAACAGGAAGCTGGAAGTAGCACGTGAAAAAAAAGACTTTTTCTTTTTGGATGAGCCAGATAATATTAAAAAAAATTTTCTGATGACCTATAAAGGTTTCATTTTTGAAGGGGAAAAGTACTTGGGGACTACGGAGAATTCATTCGACGTAGTGAATATCAGCATTCATGCGCACTATCCAGGAGAATTGAAAGGTTTAGAAAGGGATGACTTGTATTTCATGGAGGAGGAAGTGCTTATCAGATATCCGCATGCAACTATTGAATGGAAACATCCAATCGATAAATTGCTTATTAATAAATAATTCGTTGAAAAAAGCAGGTGCATGCAGCGAGGCCACTGAAAAACTGAAGTTTTATGGTATTTCTTCATTGTACAAGAAAAAAGAGTTGATTTTCTTTTTTAGATTGGCCCTTGGTAATTCCACGATGTGCGAGCGGTGGTGACGCCTGCGGGAACAGCGCGAGCCGAAGATCCACTTGGTCAAGTGATCTTCTTGACCAAGTTAGCTGAGGCCGTGCCCGCGGCAAGCATCCACCGACAAGCGATTCGTGGAATCAAGCATCTGCTTTTTTCAATGTTTGACCGTCTGGGCTTTGTCAACGAAGAATTCAGACCATTTCAAGGTCAGTTCTTTTCTGCGAAGCACATAAAGAAACGGAAGCAATAACAGTAAAAAAAATACCATGAATACAGGCGAAAAATTCGATATCCATTTACCGAATGACGTATAAAGCACCGCCAGTGGTATGTTGGAATAAAAAGAAGAGCGGACGTATTGTTTAAAACTCGTAGAGATTTCTAAAATACATAAAGACAACAAATGAAAATGAATAAAAGGGACGAGTCGCAGTACTGCAACCTGGGAAGTTGTCAATCTTATTCGTTTGCCCATCAGTTTTTGCTTCAATCGTACAAGTTTTTCCGACATACCCGGCAGCCAGTTCACTAATTTGTAGAATGTCACGCTTGATAGGGTAATTCCGATTACCGAATAAAATGTACCAGCTACTGCCCCAAAGAGTATCCCTCCTGTTATGCAAATCAAAACAACAGGCAAGAATAACAACGGGCGCACTAAATGAAATCCTATGAACAGGATAGGAGCAAAATATCCGCCCGTCTCGGCCATAGCCAACACAAAGTTTGTGACATCCCCCATCACCTTTGCCCCCTTTTTCGTTCAGCTCATTCTATGACAAGAGACGAGCTGTTATGACAAGAAGCTTCTAACGAAGTTGTCCTGTTTAGCCGAATATGCCCGTATAAAGACTATCCCTTCAGCTGTATCAATAAATATATGTGAATGAAAAGTAGTAGAGGCATCCCTAATTTAAAGCTGAGGTGTCGGGTTTTATGCCTGAACGTGTACATTCCGGCAATCCCGCCTGCCGCACCTCCTATCAATGCTACCAGCCAAAGCGTCTTTTCTGAAATCCGCCACTGGTTTTTGACAGCCCTCCGCTTATCAATACCCATCAGCACCCACACGGCGCTATTTATTGCTATTAAGTACATTAGCAAAATTATTTCATTCGTCATGCTCCACCTCCAATTATGAGTTACTAATCGCTTGATAGATGCATAGGCTCAGCTTTATTACAGTTATTCACTCCACCAACTTAATCACGACAGGTTAAACCACCAACATTCCGTACTCAGCTCTTTTTCTTTTCGGTTCTACGTCAAATGTTGGGGTGGGAGAAATTTGCTCCTACTCCTTAACCCACTTGAAAGCCCCTGAATTCCTTCAGTTGATGATGTAATAACACTTTCGTTCTTAAGCGATCGTAACGACGAAACCCAAAAGCATTCCGTTTGATNCCCGCCAATATAATAAACCTCTTTGGATTTCACTCGCAGCTTGATCAGTAATTTATACCACCATAATTGCAACTTCAGCTTCCATTTCCCCATCTGTATCCTCTCCTTTTTACGATTATTAAGCAGATGTTGCTGCTGAATATTTAAGAAGACCTGGATGCAGCAGGCAGTGATAACTGCCATCTGATGCAAGCCTTCCAAACTGCATACCAATAAGCACCTTATTGGTGACGATTTGTTTATTTTGATAAGTAGTGTCGATGGAATCAGGTCTAAAGACAAGCATAAATGAATGCCCGCCGCCTACTCCTTGATACGGAACCAAACGTAATTTATCCTCCCAGACCTCTGGAAGCCGATCAAGCTGGAGATTTTCCTGGACCCTCTGAAAAGCAGCAAGTTCTTCTTCGCTGAACCAATAAAGCAGCAATGACTGTTCACAAATGATGACCGGCTCTTTCGTGATTGGGTCTACAAGTGAATTCCCACTGTCCATGTAACCTGTAGTCAAAACCTTCTTACCAAGAAAAGACAACGTGATAGAAAACAAATGATCGACTTGCAGTTTATCAAGTGCGTGCTTGTCCATACGGTTTTTCGTAAACCACCAGACACATGGAAAACCGAATAAAACAAAAAGCCAGCTAACCTGGTCCCCGAACCCTGTTTTAAATGTCAGCAATCCGCTGGAAGATGCAAGTACCTGTTGGCCGATCAAAAAGTGAAGCGCAATCAAACTGCCGCCAAGAACAAACGATACGAAGTAAAACCAGCCAACACTAGCACGGAAAGACTTGACATTCTGCCAGCCGAAAGCAGTCCAGACAATTAGTAGAGAATATAGCCCTTTTCCCCACCACGTACTAAGCGGGAATTCCGGGAAAAAAATAGTGAACGGAACGAGTAATGAAGCAATTAATGCACCTAATATCAGCCTTAAACGGTTATGCTGTCTTTTCGTTAAATAACTGGTGAGCATTAAAATCATCCAATCCAACATAAAGTTCAAAAGCCATATAGCATCTAAATAGATTGTCACGGACACTCTTCCTTTCAATCTACCAATCGGGACTTGTAGCAAGTATAGCGAACTGTAAAATAGAAGTCTGTCATTTCTTGAACTATAAAAACAACTTATTTTCAGAATTTATCAGTGATTTTGTCAAACGATTTTTTTAAAAGAAAAGCGGATAGCCAATCCATCCTCAGACCGTAAAAAATTGGTTCTACGTCAAATGTTGGGGTGGGAGAAATTTGCTCCTACTCCTTAACCCACTTGAAAGCCCCTGAATTCCTTCAGTTGATGATGTAATAACACTTTCGTTCTTAAGCGATCGTAACGACGAAACCCAAAAGCATTCCGTTTGATGACTTTCGTTTGGTTGTTCAATCCTTCAATAAACCCATTGCTATAATCGAGCGCAAAGCTATTCAGAATCTCTGTCTGCCAATTCTTCAAGGTGCCAATCGCTTGTAGATATTCTTCCATACCACTTTGCTTCACTCGGTCATAATACTGATACAATCGTTGTTTTACATAGCCAATATCGGTTTTCCCCATTGCTTTTGCCTCTTCAAACCAGCTGCGAAAAGCCTCTTTCAGCTTATAGGCGACTCGTAGTTCATCCGATAGATCGAGGTATCGGTTCAGATACCAGCGCTGCTTCTCGGTTAGTTCCTCCTGCTTCTTGTAAAAGATATGTTTCATCCGTTTACACTTTTTCCGGTCGTATTCATGGAAGTTCTTTTGGACTCGCCTGCGCACCTTTTCCAAAGCCCAATAAATATACCGACAAAAATGGAAACGATCGGCCACAATGATGGGGCTTCCCACCGCCTTCCGGACAGCTGACTTAAAACTATAGCTCATGTCCATGATGACCTTCCGGACATTACCCCCTTTTTCCCGAAGGTACTGCTTGACGGTTTTGACGGATCGATCAGGCAGGATATCTATTGGATTTCCGGTCTCTCCATCGCCAATGATGACCTGGTATTTCCCCGCATTGGTATCGCCTTTATATTCATCAATCGCAATCACTTCTGGAAGCTCTTCCACCTCTTGAAGTTCTGGTGTGGCCACCTGATCGAACCGGCGAATGGCTGTAGCTTGTGAGGTACGGAACTGCGCAGCGGTATCCTTGAAGTTCATCCCCTGGATCACCCGAAGGCCAAGTGCCTGGTTCCACTCTCTTGAATGACGCTGATAACGGTCCACCATCGGATTGGCTTCTGCGAATCGTTTACCACAGGAACAGGCATAGCGTCGTTTGCGGTAAAACAAATAGGTGGTTCGTTCAAATACCTTTAAGTGCTGGATTTTCTGTATTCGGTAATCATGAACGCGGGAAGTCTGGTTACCACACGCCGGACAGGTTTGCGCCTGCCTGGGCATCTCCACCTCTATGTGGTAAGCTCCCTCCACCTCTTCTACTTTCTTGATAGAAACACTTTCTAATCCGGGTAATGTCATGTTAGAATGCATGTACACACAACTCCTATCTGCTTGTTTCTTAGTCAATTCAAGTGTAGTAGAGATAGGAGCTTGTGTGTATTTTTTATGCGGAATTTTTCTAAAACCCCAACAAATATTGTAGAGCCTTCTTTTCTATAAAGAGTTTTCTGTTACGAGTGTTTCATTTAGCCTAAAGAAAAACCATCCTCGCTGAACGAGAATGGTTTTGGCTACCTTTATTTCAGTGCTTCTTTTGCCTTGTCAGCTAGCTGAGCAAATGCTTTTTCGTCATGGATAGCCATATCAGAAAGCATTTTGCGGTTCACTTCGATTCCAGCTTGCTTTAGACCGTGCATTAAACGGCTGTAAGAAAGGTCGTTCATACGTGCTGCAGCATTGATACGTGCGATCCAAAGCTTACGGAATTCACGCTTTTTCTGTCTGCGGTCACGGTATGCGTATTGACCTGATTTCATAACTTGTTGTTTAGCTGTTTTAAATAGGGCATGTTTGGAGCCATAATATCCTTTAGCAAGCTTTAATACGCGCTTACGACGTCTGCGAGTAACTGTTCCACCTTTTACACGTGGCATAATAATTCCCTCCTAGTATATATAACCGATAGATTCGGATGTAAGTTTATTTGTTTGGCAGCATTTGCTTGATGCGTTTGTAGTCTCCAGCAGAAACAATATCACTTTTCCGCAATTTACGCTTTTGCTTTTGAGACTTGTTTGCAAATAAGTGACTAGTGTATGCATGAGAGCGTTTAAGCTTCCCAGAACCTGTTTTTTGGAAACGTTTTTGAGAACCTTTGTGGGTTTTCATTTTTGGCATGTTATGTTCCTCCTTGTAATGAATGTTCATACTTGCGGGGAAAATTACCAGCGCATCTCTGCGTCAGCTTGCCCCTCCGGTACGCACGTATCTTTTTATACGCTGTGTTCCTCGGTGCTGCGCTTCCTTGATCTACTTGGTTCTTTTCTTCCTCATATGAACCATTATTTTCTTGAATGTTCATACTTGCGGGGAAAATTACCAGCGCATCTCTGCGTCAGCTTGTCTATCTTCCTCCTGCATGAACCATAAACTTGTTTACTTACGGGTTGAAAAAACAAACCTTACTCGTTCAAGTTATTTTTCGTTGGTTGGTGCTAGCATAAGGAACATGCTGCGGCCTTCCATTTTCGGCTTCGTTTCAACAGTAGAAATGTCTTTACATTCCTCTGCCAATTTTTCCAGGACTTCCTGGCCTAATTCTTTATGCGTAATCGCACGGCCACGGAATCGAATCGAAGCTTTCACTTTATCGCCTTTTTCAAGAAACTTTCTGGCATTGCGCAATTTCGTATTGAAATCATGATCTTCAATACCAGGGCTTAAGCGAACTTCTTTAACATTGATAACTTTTTGTTTTTTCCGTGCTTCTTTTTCTTTCTTTTGCTGCTCAAAGCGATACTTTCCGTAATCCATGATCCGGCATACCGGCGGTTTCGC
>NZ_LN611425.1:60830-133517 GCF_000821245.2 Virgibacillus senegalensis | reverse complement strand
AGCAGAAACAATATCACTTTTCCGCAATTTACGCTTTTGCTTTTGAGACTTGTTTGCAAATAAGTGACTAGTGTATGCATGAGAGCGTTTAAGCTTCCCAGAACCTGTTTTTTGGAAACGTTTTTGAGAACCTTTGTGGGTTTTCATTTTTGGCATGTTATGTTCCTCCTTGTAATGAATGTTCATACTTGCGGGGAAAATTACCAGCGCATCTCTGCGTCAGCTTGCCCCTCCGGTACGCACGTATCTTTTTATACGCTGTGTTCCTCGGTGCTGCGCTTCCTTGATCTACTTGGTTCTTTTCTTCCTCATATGAACCATTATTTTCTTGAATGTTCATACTTGCGGGGAAAATTACCAGCGCATCTCTGCGTCAGCTTGTCTATCTTCCTCCTGCATGAACCATAAACTTGTTTACTTACGGGTTGAAAAAACAAACCTTACTCGTTCAAGTTATTTTTCGTTGGTTGGTGCTAGCATAAGGAACATGCTGCGGCCTTCCATTTTCGGCTTCGTTTCAACAGTAGAAATGTCTTTACATTCCTCTGCCAATTTTTCCAGGACTTCCTGGCCTAATTCTTTATGCGTAATCGCACGGCCACGGAATCGAATCGAAGCTTTCACTTTATCGCCTTTTTCAAGAAACTTTCTGGCATTGCGCAATTTCGTATTGAAATCATGATCTTCAATACCAGGGCTTAAGCGAACTTCTTTAACATTGATAACTTTTTGTTTTTTCCGTGCTTCTTTTTCTTTCTTTTGCTGCTCAAAGCGATACTTTCCGTAATCCATGATCCGGCATACCGGCGGTTTCGCATTTGGAGCTACTAACACAAGGTCCAAATTTCTTGTTTGAGCGATTTCTAATGCTTCTTGGCGGGATTTAACCCCAAGTTGGTCTCCATTTGAATCAATGAGCCTGACTTCGCGGGCACGAATTTTCTCATTGACATTCATATCTTTGCTAATAATGAGCCACCTCCATAGAGTTTGGAAAAACAATATAAGATCTTGACAAGTTGTATTTGAAAGCATAAAAAAAGTGTCGGTACATATTGCACCCACACGTATCCCTATACAATAAGGATGTTGTAACCTGCCAACTGCAACATGCGTCAATCAGGTGAGAAGCGGGTGCTTCTACTTGCCTCAGATCAATATTTAATTTCACCTATAAAATAATAGCATGAGTATGCTAAGATGTCAACAACCATGGTTGCGTCTATGAAAACGACTATTCCATCATACAAAACTGCCAACGAAAATACAAGCGTTATTTTAAACTCTTTTGACAAAAGCCATTCAGACTCCAGGAAGAGCAGATAAATAACATGCTGTATCCCCGTTATTTTTGCTCATACCTGAGGAGATAGAAAATCACCAGTGTTATATACATAACAACTGGTGATTTCATGTGCATCAGAATACCAAAGAACCTTTCATTACTTTTGGGTCAAAGTTTTTTCGCGAATTTCTGCTTCAATTTGATCGATAAATGTATCCAAAGGCTTGGTCTCTGAATTTTTCTCGCCATAGCGGCGGACGTTTACAGCGCTGTCTTCTATTTCTTTGTCCCCTACGACAAGGGCGTATGGTATTTTTTGTGTTTGCGCTTCTCTTATTTTATACCCGATTTTCTCATCACGCTCATCTACTTCTACCCGGACGCCACGGTACCGCAATTCTTCCTCCACTTTTTTCGCGTAATCCAGGTGAATGCCAGGAGATACAGGAATGATCCGTGCTTGCACAGGAGCAAGCCACGTAGGGAAAGCCCCTTTGTATTCCTCGATAAGGAATGCCACAAACCGTTCCATCGTTGATACTACGCCCCGATGGATAACGACAGGGCGATGTTCTTTACCGTCTTCACCGATGTAAGTCAAATCAAACCTTTCCGGCAAATGAAAATCAAGTTGAACAGTCGATAGCGTTTCATCTTTTCCTAGTGCCGTTTTTACCTGAACATCCAGTTTCGGGCCATAAAAAGCCGCTTCACCTTCTGCTTCTACATAATCAAGCTCCATGTCTTCCATCGTTTCTTTCAACATTGCCTGGGCTTTTTCCCACATTTCATCATTATCCACATACTTCTCGGTATCCGCTGGATCGCGATAGGATAGACGGAAGTAGTAATCATCAATACCGAAATCTTTGTAAACTGCCTGGACTAATTGAACAACACGGATAAACTCGTCTTTAAGCTGATCCGGCCGGGCAAAAATGTGTGCGTCATTCAACGTCATAGCCCGCACGCGCTGTAAACCTGCAAGCGCCCCGGACATTTCATGACGGTGCATGGTCCCAAGTTCTGCAATACGCACGGGAAGATTGCGGTAACTATGGAGTTCATTTTTAAACACCATCATATGATGCGGGCAGTTCATTGGTCTGAGGACAAGATCTTCGTTGTCCATCTCTAAAGTCGGGAACATGTCATCCTTATAATGCTCCCAATGTCCACTCGTTTTATAAAGGTCGACACTGCCTAATACCGGTGTATATACATGGTCATAACCCAAGCGTTCTTCGAGATCGACAATGTAGCGTTCGATTGTCCGGCGGATAGTGGCACCTTTTGGCAACCAAAGCGGCAAGCCCTGACCAACCTGCTGGGATACAGTGAATAAATCGAGTTCTTTTCCGAGCTTGCGGTGGTCCCGTTCTTTTGCTTCTTCACGTAGACGGAGGTACTCATCAAGGCTGCTCTTTTTCTCGAAAGCAGTGCCGTATATTCTCTGCAGCATTTTATTGTTGCTGTCGCCACGCCAATATGCCCCGGATATACTTAACAGTTTGATTACTTTGATTTTGCTTGTAGAAGGTACATGGATACCACGGCACAAATCGAAGAACTCTCCCTGTTGATAGATGGATACTGTTTCCCCTTCAGGAATGGCATCAATCAATTCAAGCTTTAATTCATCGCCGATCTCTCTGAACATTTCCTTTGCTTCTTCTCGAGAAACTTCCTTTCGGACAATTTCCAGATTTTCGTCAATGATCTTTTGCATTTCTTTTTCAATTCTCGGCAAGTCCTCTGGTGTCACGGACACTTCCATATCGAAATCATAATAAAAGCCGTCTTCAATCACAGGGCCAACACCGAATTGCACATTCCCATACAATCGTTTGATGGCCTGAGCCATTAAGTGGGCAGCAGAATGGCGCATAATTTCAATTCCTTCCTGCTGTTTGTTCGTGATGATTTCAATCTCTCCGTTCCCCGGCAGCTCGGTGCGCAAATCATAAGGTTTGCCGTCCAGTTTTACTGCTAGCGCCTGTTTCTTCAACCCCGGTGAAATGGATGCTGCGATATCCTCCCCAGTTGTCCCTTTTGAGTATTCCTTTTCGGCTCCGTCCGGAAATGTAATACGGATCATTTCTGACATCATTGGTCACTCCTTCGATAGTTATGGATTAAAGGGCTGAATAAAATTCAAAAACGCCCGTCCCTATAGCTCTTATAGCTAAGGGACGAGCGTTGGCCTCGTGGTTCCACCCTAATTCCCGCACTAGACGTGCGGCTCATTGGCATCTGTAACGTAGATGGTACGCTGTTACCTACTATCTCGGTTCAATAACAGGGTTCAGAGGTGGTAATCAAAATCAAGGTAATACAGGAAGCTTTCAGCCAGACGGCTTCCCTCTCTAATGTATTCCTGGTCGATTTGATCATATCCTCATCACAACCGATGTGTTAATCATTTATGAACGTAATTATAGCGATACAGTCGGCAAAAATCAAGTCTATTTAATGATTTCATAAATAATTCTGGAACGGAAACCGGGTGAAAGGTTCAAAAACCGCTTTCTCTTGGAAAACATTGATAACAGTCAACGTTTTTGGCTCTGAGGGATGATCCCCGTAAATGACCACACGCTCGGGTGCCATGGCAAGAAGTGGTGTTATATTCAGCTCAGCTTCATCCAAACCGACTATGTACAGCGGCTCCTGCTGAATCAACATTTTTATTTCCATTTTGGAAAACGGCCTGCCGTCCGCTTTATAAAATTTGAAACTCCTTCCTTGTACAACATGCACCAACTTGAATTTTGACTTTTTTTTGGCAACGTATTCCCGTAGCGATTGAACAAAAGACTGGTAATCTTCCTCTCGTTTAAACTCATCGATTGCCATTCCGATAATTTCAATCAGCTCTTCCTTATATGGTTGCAATCGAAAATTCACCAATGATTCAAAGTGAACCGGCTCCTCGGTATGGATGTTTTCATGGAAGCATTTTTTCAATGTTTTGCGAGAATCGATCTCCACAGGGATCGGAACATCTCCTGAATCATCCCCGGACAAAATGGAATGCGCCAGTTCTGAAATCCGATGTACTTCCTCCTTATCTTTGTAATAATACACATTTTTGATTATATCGGCGACCCAGTTGCTTTCTTTATGTTTCGTAAATACATATGCCATCGCCTCGGCAGTGTTAGCCAGTTGCTCCTCCACGGAACGGCTTTCCCGGATTTTGATTCGGTTTCCCCACTTGTCGTTGGATCTCCAGTTCAGTTCTATATCGAGGCCATACTGAACAATCCGATCACAAAATGTCATGGTTTCTGCTTTTGTCTCAAAATAAACCTCTAGCAATGCTCATCACCCTCATCACGATCAAACTGTTACATTATATGGATGAACATTTGAAAAAATGTGTGATCTATCGGAAGAAACCATAATTGATGGCAAAAAAAATAAACGGTACATGATACCGTTTATTTTTCCCCCAAGGAATCGCTATTCCCTCTTATATCACCGGCTATTTACTATTCATCTTGTTTTAATTATTAGAAAATCAGACCACGTAAACGTAGCGAAGGCAAGATACGAAGACTCCTATGGGAACAGCACGAGCTGAAAATCCCGCAAGAAAGCGGTTGGTGAAGCCGTGCCCACGGAAAGCGTAGTATCTTGCCGTAGCGATACGAAAACAACAGGATAAAACGCAAAAAAACAACGGGAGTTCGATTGGCGTTTTTAAATATATTCGTTTTTTGCTTTGGTTGTTATGCTTTTGTCTCGACCTCTTTTGAACTCTCGGCCCATTTCACAAAAAAAGCGGGGCCCGTAACAGTCTACGGTTATTCCCGCCGATTCACCCCAAACAAGGGGATTTCTTTGCTGACTTGTTTGATTCGTTCAATGATTCTTCCTGCTTTTACTTTTTCGACGTCCCCTCTAGTCGTGGTCGCTAAATGATCTTCCAACTGTTCCAGACTGTAATTCGAGGTGAAAAAAACAGGTAATTTTTCCATCATTCTATACTGTAAGATAGATCCCAAAATTTCATCCCTGAACCATGCAGACTGCGATTCTGCTCCTATGTCATCCAGCATCAGCACCGGAATCGTTTTGAATCGCTCCACTTTCTGATTCAGCGAGTCATCCTTTAAGGATGCTTTTATTTCCCGAACAAATTCCGGCATATAGATAATCATGGTCGCTATTCGTTTTTTAGCTAGCTCATTGGCGATTGCACCCAAAAAATGCGTTTTGCCCACTCCAAAAGGCCCGTAAAAATACATCCCTTTTTCTTCTTGCCTGTCGGTTCCAACCGTTTGCAGGTAACGAAGCGATTCTGTAATGGCCTGGCGTCGCTTATCCGTATGATCCAGATCAGCAAAACTGGCATTCAGGATTTCTTTAGGCATATACAGGCTTTGGATCAAAGATTTATGCTTTTGCTGTTCATCCTGTTGAATCTTCTTATAGCACTTCTCATAGCTTAATCGAACAGCTTTTCCATTCACTTGCATGTATGGTGTATATCCAGGAAGGATGTTTTTACACTCTTCCAGGAGGGGACAATCAGCACAATTTTTTGATTGCGAGATAAATTCATAAAACTTCATTAAATTTTTCTCGATATCCGTCTCATCAAGCTGTGGATTGCTCAAGAGCAGCTGCTTCACCTGCGGATCGTTCAAAATCTCACTCCGCAAATGATTGAAATTCTCAAGGAAGGTTTTATTATTTTTCATCCATTTTTTCAAGGAAGCTTGAATAGGTTCCATTATTGATCATCCTTATACTCATACTTCTGTTCCTAAATAGGAGGCGGCAACCTAGCTGCCATTTTCCAAATAACTCCTTATCAGCTCACCGAGGTCTTCCTGGTTTTCTTCTGTTTCCGCAGACATCGGTTTCTCTTGTAAACCTTTATCATTCTGGTGCCCTTTTCTTTCCTTAAACCAGTCTGGTATCACTTCTTTTTTGGCGGGTTTCCGATAATTATTTTGCTTTGCAGAGCCCCACTGCTGGTATTTCTGGTTTTCCGATTTCGCCAGAGCCATAGCCTGTTTAACGGTTGTCACCTTTTTCCTAGCCCAATGGCTTGCAATTTTTTCTAAATAAGCCTTTGAAAGCTTCATATCTGTCTTTAACAAGACGTAATGAACCAGGACATTCATTACCCCAGGGGTAAGTCCTTGCTGTGTCATCACGTCTCTGATGGTTTTTAAATCTTGTGCCGAGGCTTGATTGCCGCCCGACAAATCTTCCAGAAGCTCTTTAGGAGAAATCTCCTCCAGCATTCTAACAAATTGTTCTTCTTTAGACTCCGGCGCCTCCGCGGCTTTTTCTGCTTTCGGGTTGCCCGCTTGTTTTTCGACAAGCTTGATGTCTGCTGGTCTTGCTTTCGCTTGGAATAGATCGTGGCAGGCGGATTTAAATTCTTTTGCATCTAGCTGGTTATCCTCGTTTATGGCCCACATCACGGCACTTTCCAAGTCTTGGACGGGCAAATCATACAACACGGTCATTTGCTGAATCAGTTTTTTATTGGCAGTAGTCAACACCGACCGAGACGAAATCATTCGTTTTTGCAGCAATTGTTCGATCCAGGCAAAGTCCACTTCCTTTTCCGCATACTCGGGATATTTCTTATTGTCCGGCTGTTTTTCTTCCACAGGTGAAACAGGAGCAGTAAAATGATTGATATGGGTATCAAATACATCGGCGAATCCCATTGTTACATTTTCACCTGGCACTTGCTCGCGTTCCTCCACGTCGAACAAACGCAATAACTCCATGTATTTTTTCTCACCAAGATGGTGATAGAGCAACTGTGACAGCATCCCATCATTAAAAAAATCCACCGGCGGAAAAGGAGGAGCCAACTGGTATGTATATATATTTTTTTGTTCCTGCTCTGTTTTATATGTACTTAACAAGCCGATGCCTTCCAGTTTCAGACGGGCCTGATACAACTTATCAAGCGGCAGAGACAAGTAATTCATCAAAGTATGATGTGTTTGCAGTTCTTGTTTGTTGTTTCTTAATTGGCACTCACTCAGCAATGTTTGATATAAAGAAATCGCATCACTGCCTACAAGCGGCTGATACAAATGTGTCAAAGAATGTAAACAATCCATGGATAATGGCGCGTTTATCTTTATAGCAAATCCATCTATCGGGAGTAATTTACCAATATGTTGATGATTCATGCTCTCGTCTCCTTTCTTTAGCTGGATATGCGACGGCAAAATTATTTTTTATCTGTCCGGATCAAATCCTTCAGTTCATCCAAAAACACACTGATATCTTTAAATTGGCGATATACAGAGGCAAAACGTACGTACGCTACTTCATCTACCGAGGAAAGCCGATCCATGACCATTTCGCCAATCTCTTTGCTCTGCACCTCGGAAGTCCCTCTATTTCGCAGCTCTTTTTCGACTTCGACGGCAATCGACTCGATTTGTTCCAATGCTACAGGGCGTTTTTCACAGGCCTTAATCAATCCCCGCATCAGCTTTTCCCGGCTATACTCTTCCCTTGTCCCTTCCTTTTTGACGACGATTAACGGGACTTCTTCCAATCGTTCAAAGGTGGTGAAACGAAAGGAACACGCTTCGCATTCCCTTCTTCTTCTAATTGAACGGCCCTCTTCTATCGGCCTGGAATCGAGAACTTTTGTACTTTTAAATTGGCAGTTAGGACATCTCATTATGTATCAACCCCATATTTTATAGCAGTTTAATTGTATATATCAGCATTCTTTGTCATCGATGTTTCCAAAAAAGTGAGTTCTTTCTTCAGCTGGCTGTACAACTTGGGTATCAAATTATGACTGAATCCGAAATCAAACGGCATGATTGATTCCGTCGTAACAGAAAAATCGATTGCAGTCCGATAAGGCTTTACCATAATGACCGTAGCAATGATGAAAGCCTTCCTACCTCCGGTGTAATTGACACTGATTTCTCCATGCTCTTTTGATTGAGCTACCACCTCGCAGGAATCCGACCTTTTAAAAAAATCCTCAACAGCCTGCAGGCCTTTTTCTTTAGTCGTTTTAAAATAGTGTGTCTGTAAATCCGGATCCCAATGACTTTCACTTGTTTCTGCATGATTGCCAAAATACTTTGTTATCATTTGTCGAAAACTCATGACAGGCACCTCTCAACCTAGACAATGTCTTTTCTTTTTATTTTAACATGTTTTTCTCGATTAAACGATGTCCAAGTTTTTGTCAGGAACTACGACCGGTAATACCTCGGTAAATCACTCAGCACAGAAGGGTTTTTGGCATAAAAAACCCTTGCCGTCTCCTTCTGGCAAGGGTTTTCCGGATCATTCGTTATAAGGCTTTAAACTGACCTACTTCCACTGGACCCAATCCCCGCGGAACTTCTACTTTTTCACTACGGTTTGATTCAAGCGCTTCAGCAATATATTCCGCAGCTATATTCGGATCGATGATATCGCCGCAAGTATAAACATCAATACTCGCATATCCGTGTTCCGGGAAGCTGTGAATTGTTAAATGGGATTCCGATATAATCACGACACCGCTGACACCATACGGTGCAAACTTATGAAAAGCAACCTCGCGAATTTCAGCTCCGGCTTTCAAAGCTGCATTGACAAAAATTTTCTCGATCAATCCCATATCATTTAGTTTATCTATATTACATTCCCAAAGTTCTGCGATAACGTGCCTGCCCATTGTATCCATTCATTAAATCCCCCTTTTAAAGTAAAAAAAGTTTCCTCAATAAAAGTGTGAACCGCCATGGGGGAAAGTTAGTCCTGAGAGGTCCTAACCCTTAAAGCAGTGGATGACCACACTCATTGTGAAGAAAATTGCCGGAAACCGGTCATTTTTATACAGCTTTGTACTAACAGGTATACCTCATTTCTTCGAGGCATTAAACCATCAATCTTCCTTGCGAACGGCAACCGTTAAAAAAAACGGTTGATGTGCAAAAAAAGTATAAACGGTTTACCCTGTTTTTGCAAGCATGTTTTTTTACAGGAGAGAATAAGGGGGGGAATTATTCCCTCCGAATTATTATGGGGTAATCGGCAGCCACTTATCCGTCTCAGGAATATTGGTAACGCTCTTGCTTGCCTGAACGGGTGGAAATAAAACGGGCAAGATCAATCACACGGCAGGCATATCCCCATTCGTTATCATACCATGCGACGATCTTTAAATTATTATCTGCAACGACCATCGTGGATAAACCATCCACCACCGCCGAGTAATCCGTTGTCGTATAGTCGATGGAAACAAGTGGTTGATCACTATATTGTATAATGCCCTGCATCTCATTTTTGCTAGCTCGAATAAAACGCTCATTAACGGATTCGGGAGTGGCATGTTTACCGAGCTCTACTGTTAAATCCACCAATGACACATTCGGAGTAGGAACACGTAATGCTATTCCCTTTAATTTGCCCTCCATGTCGGGAATTACTTCCTTGATTGCTTCAGCCGCCCCCGTGGTGGTCGGAATAATTGATTGTGTGCAGCCGCGGGCTCTGCGTAAATCTTTATGTGGATTATCAAGACTCTGCTGGTCGTTTGTAAACGCATGAACCGTCGTCATCAATCCGTGTTCAATCCCAAAGTCCTGATGCAGCACTTTAAGCAATGGCGCTAAACAATTTGTTGTACAAGAAGCGGCGGAAATCACCTGGTGTTTTTGCGGATCATAATCTGTTTGATTGACCCCCATAACTATGGTGGCATCCACCTCTTTACCTGGTGCGGTTATAATGACTTGTTCAGCTCCCGCTTCCAGATGCTGTCCAGCCGACTCCCTTGTTTTGAACTTTCCAGTTGCCTCTATAACAAGATCTATCCCCAACTCTTTCCAAGGGAGTTCGCTTGGCGTTCGGTTGGAAACAAGTAACACTTTTTTACCGTTTACCTCCACCCCATCCGTAACCGCTTTCACTTCTTCCGAAAATTTTCCGTGTACACTGTCATAATTAATCAAATGGGCAATGGTTTCAGCAGGATAACTTGCGTTGATCGCTACTATTTCCAAATCATTATCGGTAATTGCTCTTCTGAATACCATTCGCCCGATGCGGCCGAATCCATTAATTGCTATACGAGTAGTCATCAGAACGACCTCCTAATAAGATGCATTTTTTATCGACAATTCTACAATAGTATAGCATAATTATTAAACAGCGTGCCATTATTAACTGTATATAAGACAAAAAACAGACAAAGATAAACCATATAGCATAATAGTAGTCCTATTGCAGTTATATTCCAATAAAAAAACCTGGAACACCAGGTTTTTTTAAAGTATCTTCCATTTATTTAAAATGTCGAGCAGCTGTTGCCTGGATTCCTCCAAATTACCGTTGTTGTTGATTACTTCGTCTGCCATATCTGCCTTTTCGTCAAGAGAAAGCTGGGAGCTTATTCTGTCTGTCGCTTCTTCTTCAGTAAAGCCGTTACGTTCCATCAATCGATGAAGCTGTATCCGTTCGTCTACATAAACAACCAGCACCTTGTCAACAAAGTGAGTAAGGCTGCTTTCATATAATAAGGGAATATCCAGTACCACCGCCTTTTCACCTTTGTCTACATATTGATCCCGCTGTTCTAGCATTTTCGCTCTTACTGCAGGATGGACGATTTTGTTCAACTGTTCTCTCTTCGCTTTATTTTTGAATATTATTTCCCCCAATTTACCGCGATCCAGATTTCCGTCAGGGAAAAGCACTTCCTCACCGAAAGCATTGACTATGTCGCGATAGGCAGTCTCTCCCTTTTCAACGACCTTTCTGGAAATAACATCTGCATCAATGATGGGAATATTTGCTTCGGCAAGCATGCCGGCAATAGTACTTTTCCCGCTTGCGATGCCTCCCGTCAGTCCGATCACAAGTGTCATTGCTACCACACCTTCATGTTATTTTTAAAATTCCGATGGCGATGAGAACCAATCCGGGAAGAAACGTCAGCCGGTGAAGCCAGCGCCAATAAGAAAATAAATAGCCGCTCTTTAAACCGCCTGCCAAAAAAATTCCTGTGGTCGCTCCGATTCCCATGGCTGCCAACCACGGAGTGAAACCAAGCATGGCAGCTCCAATCCCGGCCCCAAATGAGTCGACGGACAAAGCCAAACCCAACAGCAAAGCTTCTATTCCGGCAATGTTCCCCGATTTATCAAAGTCAGCCGCCATCGGTTTCTTTAGTATTTCAATCACGATACCAAGTGATTTTATTTCAAATTTCAACACGATCGGCTCATCCGCTTGGGTATTATCGGTACGGAAAAATTGGTAAACGACCCAAATTCCAATCAATATCAGAACGGTTCCGCCAAACATTTCAGCTACAGCAGGATCAAGAAAAGAAGCAATAACTGTGCCGATCAACATCGAAATAAAAAAGACCGAAGCAGTTATAAACGCAATCAGAAAGATGATCCGGGGTTTAAGCACCATTTTCCGTAACCCATAGGTGAACCCTACCATGAAACTGTCCAGGCTGACAGCAAAAGCAAGCAGTACAAAGGTGGAGATATCAGCCATATCTTTAGCTCCTTTTTCCGTATACTTTTACGAGTTAGTATATGGATGGAGCTTTACGCTTGTGCTTTCCCTACTTTTGGCAGTTCAAGCAAATATGTGTCCCTCTGCCGCCCACCTTGATTTTGGTGATTGGACCTCCACATTGTTTGCATGGTTCTTTTTCCTGCCCATATACATACAATTCCTGTTGGAACATGCCGATTTGTCCCTGGCTGTTCACATAGGAGCGGATGGTCGTTCCACCTTGCTCAATAGCGAGTTCCAATGTGTCCACAGCCTTTTGATGGATGTTGGAAACTTCATCCCTTGAAAGGCTCGTCCCTTTCCTCTCTGGATGAATACCTGCTTTGAAAAGCGTTTCGTCTACATAAATATTGCCAAGCCCGGCGATGACTGTCTGATCCAGTAAAATAGACTTAATAGTCCGTTCGCTTTTGTGGACCTTATTAAAAAATTGATCAAAATCGAATGCAGGACTAAACGGATCTGGCCCCAGCTGGCTTAAAGGTCTCTGCTGGGAAGCTGTTCCTTTTTCAACCAAATGCATCGTGCCGAATTTCCTCACATCTTTATAACGGAGTTCGCTGCCATCTGTAAAAGTGAAAATAACATGCGTATGGTTAAGCACGGGCTCGTGCTGCTCATAAACACCGTACTTTCCTTCCATTCGCAAGTGGGAAATCAATGTATAGTTGTCCAATTCAAATAACAAAAATTTCCCTTTACGGCCAATATCCAGGATTGTTTGACCTGAAAGCATTTCCTTGAATAGTTGAACGTCCGCAGGCTGCTTGATTATATTCTCCCAGTATACTTTTACTTCATCAATTTGTTTATTACGAACCAATTCCAATAATGTTTTTCTGATTGTTTCCACTTCTGGTAATTCTGGCATTACCAATTCTCTCCCTGCTATTTTGCATCGTACCATGTCTTCCCATAAGCATAATCTACTTTTAATGGCACGTTCAGTTCGATTGCACCTTCCATCACCATCGGGACGATGGACTTCAGTTTGTCCAATTCAGTGCCCGGAGCTTCCAAAATCAATTCATCATGCACTTGAAGCAGCATTCTGGCCTCAACCTGTTCTTCCTTCAATTTGTGGTGAAGGTTGATCATCGCCAATTTGATGATATCCGCTGCACTTCCCTGGATTGGTGTATTCATCGCTGTCCGTTCAGCAAAGCTTCTCTTATTGAAGTTCCGGCTAGTGATGTCAGGCAAATATCTTCTTCGATTCATGATTGTGGAAACATAACCCGCTTGCTTTGCTTCCTGAACAATTTCTTCCATATAGTCTCTAACACCCAAATACGTATCCAGGTATCGGTCGATGAATTTCTTTGCTTCTTTTCTGGTAATTCCCAGACTCTGTGACAAACCGTAATCACTTATCCCGTAAACAATTCCAAAATTTACGGCCTTCGCCTGCCTTCGCATATTCGGCGTTATTTCATCTTCCGCAACATGAAAAACCTCCATGGCGGTTTGGGTATGAATGTCTTTATTTTCGTTAAATGCTTCAATTAGTTTTTCGTCATTGGCAATATGCGCAAGGACACGCAGCTCGATTTGGGAATAATCTGCAGCAAATACAATCCAATCCTCTTTGGAAGCGGTAAACGCCTCCCGGATTTTCCTGCCTTCTTCTAACCGAATCGGGATATTCTGCAAGTTCGGGTCGGTTGAACTCAATCTGCCCGTTTGCGTAAGTGCCTGGTTAAACCGGGTGTGGATTTTGTGATTGTCTTGATGAACTACCTTTAACAAACCTTCTATATAGGTAGACTGCAGTTTGCCCAGTTGTCTGTATAACAACAACTTCGGAATGATTTCATGCTGATCCTGTAACTGTTCCAAAATATCGGCAGAAGTTGAATAGCCTGTTTTCGTTTTTTTGATGACAGGTAATCCGAGTTTTTCAAACAAAATCGGTCCGAGTTGTTTTGGTGAATTCAAATTGAACTCCTCGCCAGCCAGCTCAAACACCTGCTCTTCAATTTCTTTTAATCGGCGTTGCAGCTCGGCACCCATTTCCTCGAGTCGTTTCACATCGACACGGACACCGGTATGCTCCATTTCACCCAATATGATCGCAAGCGGCATTTCCAATTCACGAAATAATTCGTACTGCTGGTTTTCTTTCAATTGTTGCTCGATACTGTCTTTCAATCGATAAATCATCGCTGTTTTACGAGTTACATGCTCTGCAAGCTGATCCTGTTCTGGAAGCTTAAGCTTCGCACCTTTTCCATATACTTCTTCATCATATAATACCCCTTTTTCCCCCATCCGGTGGCAAATGGCCGGGATATCGTGATGATTTTCGGAAGGATTAATTAAGTAGGATGCAAGCAGAAAATCAAATTCGATTCCTTTGACATCGATACCCTTGTTTAGCAAAGCGACAGTGGTCTTCTTTGCATCAAACACATATTTTTTCATTGCCGGATCCTCAGCCCACTGTTTGAAAGCAGAAGAGTTTACAGCAATCTCTGTCGGGACAAAGTAATTTTGCCCGGAATTGACGATGCCGAATCCTTCGATCGGTGCAGTATGGTAATTGTCCTGCAGCATTTCGACAACCATCGCTTCTTCTCCTGTAAACAAATCATCGGAGATTTCCTCCAGGATTGAAAAATCAAATTCCGGCAATGCTTCATTTGTTTCCGCTTCGCCGGCTTCATCTCCTTCAATTCTGCTAAGCAAGGATTGAAAGCCGAGTTCTTTAAATAGAGCGCTAACTTTATGGGCTTCATATCCTTGAAACGGTAGATTCTCCAAACCGATTTCCAGCGGTGAATTGCAGGAAATCGTCGCAAGTTCCTTACTCATATATGCATCCTGTTTATGGTTTTCGAGTTTTTCTTTTAGCTTTTTCCCGCTTATTTCATCCAAATGATCATACAAGTTATCGAGGGTTTCATATTGCTTCAGGAGTTTGACAGCTGTTTTTTGGCCGATCCCGGGAACACCGGGAATATTATCTGAGCTGTCCCCCATTAAAGCTTTCATATCAATGATTTGGTCAGGTTTAACCTCCATTTTTTCCAGGAGAAAAGAAGGAGTGTAAGCATCAATATCGCTAAGTCCTTTCTTTGTCAAGCTCACCGTAACCCTTTCGGAAACGAGCTGCAGAAGGTCTTTATCACCCGAAATCACATTTACTTCCCATTCCTTTTCCTCACCTTGTTTCGCGAGGGTTCCGATGATGTCATCTGCCTCATATTGATTAAGCTCATAATGTGGAATACTGAATGCATCCAGTAATTCGCGCAAAAGAGGAAACTGTTCAGAAAGCTCTGGCGGTGTTTTTTGTCTGCCGCCTTTATATTCCTGATATGTTTTATGACGAAAGGTAGTTTTTCCTGCGTCAAAAGCGACCAGCATGTGGGTAGGCTTTTCCGTATCTAATATTTTTAATAGCATATTGGTAAATCCATATATCGCATTTGTGTAGACACCTTTGTCATTGTTCAAAAGCGGCAATGCAAAAAATGCCCGATAGGCGATGCTGTTGCCATCGATTAGGATAAGTTTATTTGTCATCTTTTGCTCTCCTTTTTTCTTTTCTTATAGAATGTTGTAGCTCCCTACAAGGTAATTGTCGTTATTTGTTGTATGTATTCTTTGCTAACTAATCATTCCGTCTTCCCTTCTATCTTATCATGTTTAAGGAAAAGAAGAAAAAGTCATTCACCAGGAAGCAGCTAGCCACTCCACCAATGTTGAAGAAATTGTGTCTACATCCCGTTTAGGCAAGGAAATAAGTTCATGGGGGATCTGGCAGAGGCAATGTGCTGAACGGAATGAAATCTCGGTATTATATCCTCTTCCCAACACAAAGGGCTGCCCACCAGTCCTTTGACTAAATGAACAACCCGTTTTTTTGTTTAAGAAGAAGCCATTTTCGCTACTTTAATTATTTTTCCATTAAATAGGTCATCGAGGAGGAAATCAATGCTTAAAAAGTACGACTTTTTATGTATTTTCCGTTAAGCATTAAAAAATGGACTACGTTATGTCTCCCATCAATCCCATTATGTTGAAACAAGAGATAATAATCCAATTTTACTCCGGTTTTAAAGGAACTTTAATCGTGAAAGTTGTTCCTTCATTTACCTTGCTCTCTAAATAAATGGATCCCTTATGAGCCTCGATGATATGCTTGACAATCGCTAAACCAAGTCCAGTACCGCCAGTATTTCTGCTTCTTGCCCGATCAACTCGATAAAAACGTTCAAAAATGCGACTTTGAGCTTCCTCCGGAATTCCGATGCCGGTATCGGTTACGATAATTTTCAACAAATTGGAATCGGAGCTGACGGTCAACACCACTTTTCCGTGCTCTTGCGTATAATTGACCGCGTTGTTCAACAAATTGATAAACACCTGTTTCATTCGTTCTCCATCTATTACGGCCACTAATTCGTCTGGAAGATTGACAGACACCTCGATTTCCTTTTTCTCAGCTTGCTGCCGGACAACAGGCAGTAAATCATTTACCAATAAAGTTACATCATAATTCCCATACTCCAAACGCAACTCGTCTTTTTCCAGTTTTGATAGCTCCAATAAATCATGTACCAAGGCTTGCAAACGGCCACTTTCTGTCAGAATGATTTCTAAAAATTGACGGCGAAGCTCGGTATCGTCCATCGCTCCTTCCAGCAACGTTTCTGCAAAACCTTTGATGGAAGTAATCGGGGTTTTGAGTTCATGGGAAACATTTGCCACAAAATCCTTCCGCATTTCCTCCAGCCTTTTTAACTCCGTAATATCATGGAACACCAATACGGCACCTTTTAACTCCTTCTTCTCATTGAAGAGAGGTGCACCGACAGCTTCAACAGATTTCCGTTCCAATCCGGTAGGAATAGAAAAGGAGACCTTCACCTTATCTTCATACAAAAAAGCTTCTTGGACTGCTTTATGTATTTTTTCCTGTATCAGGACTTCATAGTAAAGAAACCCCACATAATCCTTTTCCTCGGCACCGAAAATTGACAAAAATTTCCGATTGACCATATGGACATATCCTTTTTCGTCAATCAGCATCAAACCGCTTTCCATATTGTCTATCACGGTACTCATCTGATTTTCCTGCATTTTTTCCTGTAACGTAATTTGCTGTAAGCTTCTTGCCAGAACATTGATGGAATTGCTTAATTTCCCAGCCTCCCCAAAATAACTGACATAGGTTCTCGCCTTGTAGTTTCCCCGTACCAGTTCGTCAGCCACCCTTGCTGCTGACTGAATGGGTTTTATGTATTTCTCGAAAATATTCATGATTAAAACCATAAAAACGATCAATCCGCCAAGAAGGCTGCTAATGCCTATGATCCTTTCTGTGAATCCCAATAATGGTATGATGATGACAGCCATGCCGGCAAAGACTAAGACTACTACAAAAATGTAGCTGAGAAAGGGTCGTACGTTAACCGATCCCATTTACATGATCCTCCATTTTGTACCCTAGCCCTCTAATCGTTTTAATATAGACCGGGTGTTTTGTATCAGGCTCTATTTTCTCCCGCAAATGACTGACATGTACATCCACAATGCGCGTGTCTCCAACGAAATCGTAGTTCCATACAGCACTAAGCAATTGATCCCTTGATAGCACTTTTCCTTTGTGTTTGGCCAGATAAAGTAAGAGTTCAAACTCTTTTCTCGTAAATAGCAATGGTTCACCCTTGAGCACTGCTTCGTATTGTTCGGGGTAGATTACCAAATCAGCAATTTTCAAAAAAGACATATCCGCTTCAGCAGGCTGCTTATTGGTCCTGCGCAAAATCGCTTTGATGCGGGCTATGACCTCCTTAGGACTGAACGGTTTCGTTAAGTAATCATCCGCGCCTAATTCAAGACCAAGAACTTTATCGAACTCGTCATCTTTAGCTGTCAACATCAAAATAGGAGTGTCTATTTGTTTTTGCCTGAGCAGCTTGCAAACTTCCGTCCCATCAAGCTCAGGAAGCATGATGTCCAGAACAATCATGTCAAAATTCTCCTGAACGGCTTTTTGGACTGCCGTCTGCCCATCGTATGCCACATCGGTATCAAAGCCTGCTTGTTCAATATTGTACCTCAACAAAGTGACAATCGATTCCTCATCGTCTACTATCAAAATCTTGCGGTTCATCCCAACACCCCATTGTCTCTAGTATGTCTGCTTTCTTTTTTCATCATACAATGAAGGAAGGGTTATGTGAATACAAGAAGCCTCTTTATTATCCATGTCATCTGTAAATTTTCCTTTACAAACTTTACATTTTACCGGGTGATCAACTCCTTTTAGTAAAAATTCTCCAAAGAGGAAGCAATCATCGATTTCGGTTCATAAGCAGGACAGACGACCAATTCTCCCTCTAGCACGGTTCTATTTTCCGTATCGTTACCACGGACATCCAACTTCACCTGATGCTTATCCAAATCGATCGAGGAAATATGCAAGTGAAAAAAGAGCTTGCTTTCATGATAGACAGGATGGGGATAGCGAAGCTGCTGCTCCAGAATATGGCTTCCTGGTCCCGGAAGGTGCATGGAAACAATAGAAGAAACGTTTCCAAACAAAAGAACAGACGGGACAATTGGACGTTTGTAGGGAGTTTGTGAAGCATAATCATGTTGGAGATATAGTGGGTTGGCATCGTTGGTAATTCCCAGATAAAACAGTAAATCCTGATCAGTCAATTGATAATCCTGTTGGTAAGAATCTCCGACATTCAATTCGGTTATCTTTTTACCCAAAGGTCTTTTTTTATCAAACATCCTAAACGCCTCCTGTTATGTATGCGCTTTCTTTCCATTATACCGGAAACAAACCAGACATGAAAAGGGAAGAATAAAGAAAGATGACGGTGAAAGAAAAGCGCAACTGCCCGTATGTCACCTTTTTCCTTCAGGGCCCCTCCTCGTCCTATCCTCTACTAATTATCTGCTACTATACTTACTTCTATTTGGGAGAATAGGAACCTCTTCCTAAATAAAAAAGATTTTATCGTTCCTTAAAGATACAAAAGGTAACCTAATGTTAGGGAAATTACTTTCCTTCTGGGTGAAATAAAGTACTAACCAACCGCTGCGGCAGCATACTTCGCTTTCCGCGGGCACGGCCTCAGCTTCCTCAGAAGCACACCCCGCTTCTTGCGGGATTTTCGGACACGTGCTGTTCCCACAAGAGTCTACGTATGTTGCGCTGGGCGTAGCATTCTGAACAAAGGAAATACAGCTTTCCTCCCACTTGGCTCATTCCAAAGTTACACATATTTCGAAACAAACAGGATGTTCGGATTTTCTCCCTATTTTTCTAAATATAAGCTTTCACCACACCAAGAAAAAGTTGCTAGTTTCCTCCGGTGGTCATCCATTGCGCGGAAATACCCTGCGCTTTCCGCGGGCGGCTGGTGAGCTTCCTCGAGCCAAAGCTCTGCGGGATCTCACCGAGGCCTTTCCTCCCGCGGGAGTCTTCGGGTATTTCCTCCGCAAGGAACAGCTTCTTGTTTCTAAATAAGATTTCCAAGAAAAGCTCCGACAGCGAAGAGAATCAAATTGTATTCTCAATGATTATTAGAGTTCTACCTTCGCTGGTTAGCACTTTGGAATAGTAATATTCTCAAATAGAACATGTCTGGCAAAAGAGTCTTCTGGAACTTCTAAAACAAAAAAGCTTTATGAGGAATATGGATCCCCATAAAGCTTTTCTATTAATTCAATATGTCGATTACCTTTTTAACAGACTCCGCCGACTTATCGAGGGCTGCTTTCTCATCTTCCATTAAATCGAGTTCGATGATGTCTTCCAAGCCATTTCCTCCGATGATAGTAGGAACCCCTAAATAAATATCTGAGTATCCATATTCGCCTTCCAGATAAGCGATGGAAGGAAGGACACGACGTTGATCTTTCAAAATGGCTTCTGCCATCACAGTCAAGGAAGCTGCCGGAGCATAATAAGCACTTCCATTTCCTAAAAGATTGACGATTTCACCGCCGCCTGTTCTAGTCCGGGCAACAATTTCATCCAGCCGTTCCTTGGAAATAAGATTTTCCAATGGTATTCCTCCGGCGAAAGAGTAACGAATCAATGGGACCATGTCATCACCGTGACCGCCTAAAACAAAGCCAGTAATGTCTTTGACCGACAAATTAAGCTCTTCTGCTACAAAAGTTCGGAATCTCGCAGTATCAAGCACGCCTGATTGACCGATCACACGGTTTTTCGGTAAACCCGATTCTTTGAAAACGGTATAAGTCATCGCGTCAACTGGATTAGTCAGGACGATGATAAAAGTATCCGGTGAGTACTTCATGATTTGCTGTGTCACACTTTTCATTATTTTAGCATTTGTGTTGACCAAATCATCCCGGCTCATCCCCGGCTTTCTCGCAATACCGGCAGTAATGATGACCAGGTCGGATCCCTCGGTATCCTTGTAATCTGCAGTTCCGATTATCTTCGCATCAAAACCTTGGACAGGGCTTGCTTCCAACATATCAAGAGCCTTACCTTTTGTAGGGTCTTCCATGTCCGGTATGTCTACCAAAACAACGTCAGACAATTCTTGTTGTGCAAGCATCAACGCAGTAGTAGCTCCAGTGAAACCACCGCCTACTACAGACACTTTTTTCCGTTTAATGGCCATGATATTAACCCCTTTTCTACAAAGCTTAATCCATATTCTTGATCAATGCATCTCCGAATCCGGAAGTTTTGACTTCTTTTGCTCCATCCATCATTCTGGCAAAGTCATACGTAACTTCTTTAGAAGCAATGGTCTTATCCATCGACTTTGTAATCAGATCAGCTGCTTCTCTCCACTCTAAGTGTTCAAGCATCAGAACACCAGAAAGGATGACGGAAGAAGGGTTCACCTTATCCAGGCCTGCATACTTAGGAGCTGTTCCGTGTGTTGCTTCAAAAATAGCATGACCAGTTTCATAGTTGATATTGGCACCTGGAGCAATACCAATACCACCAACCTGTGCGGCCAATGCATCGGAAATATAATCTCCATTAAGGTTCATCGTTGCCACGACATCAAATTCACGCGGACGGGTAAGAATCTGTTGAAGGAAAATATCGGCAATTGCATCTTTGACGATGATTTTTCCAGCTTTCTCCGCCTCTTCCTGCGCTTTATTAGCTGCATCTTTTCCTTTTTCTTCCACGATACGGTCATATTCCCACCAAGTGAAGACTTTGTCCCCGAATTCTTCTTGAGCAACTTCATAGCCCCAGGCTTTGAAGGCACCTTCCGTGAATTTCATTATGTTACCTTTGTGGACAAGCGTCACACTCTTACGGCCTTCGTTAATTGCATACTCAATAGCTGCACGTACCAACCGTTTCGTCCCTTCTTCTGAAACCGGTTTGATGCCGATTCCGGAAGTTTCAGGAAATCGGATTTTATGTACTCCCATTTCATTTTGCAAAAACTCGATGACCTTCTTGACTTCATCTGATCCTTTTTGCCACTCGATTCCTGCGTAAATGTCTTCTGTATTTTCCCGGAAAATTACCATATCTGTATCTTCCGGATGCTTAACTGGGGAAGGTACTCCTTGGAAATAACGGACTGGACGTAAACAAGTGAACAAGTCCAATTCCTGACGCAATGCTACGTTCAAAGAACGGATTCCGCCTCCTACTGGTGTGGTCAATGGCCCTTTAATAGCAATTTTATATTCACGAATCGTATCAAGTGTATCGTTAGGGAGCCACTCGCCAAATTGATCATAAGCTTTTTGACCGGCAAAAACTTCCTTCCACTCAATCGATTTTTCTCCATTGTAAGCTTTTTCTACTGCTGCCTCGATTACTCTCTTGGCTGCAGCCCAAATGTCGGGTCCTGTGCCATCGCCTTCGATAAATGGAATAACCGGGCGATCCGGGACGTTCAATACCCCATTGTCTACCGTAATTTTTCCGCTTTGTGCCATAAGATGACCTCCTCAAAAATTAATCAACCAGATAAATAGTATCATAAATCATGGTGAATTTTTATAATTATCAATTATCCGTTTCGTCTTCTCTTCGCAAAAGAAGGAAGCCCTTACTTTTCCAGGCGGAAGACAACCGCCTGAAAGCTATCGAATTGCCTTTTTCTTTAACGATCTTCAATAGACTTATAGGTTTGATGTTTTGGTCCTACGTATTCTGCACGCGGACGGATTAGCCGATTGTTTTCATATTGTTCGAGGATATGGGCTAGCCAACCGGATACTCTGCTTACCGCAAAGATTGGCGTAAATAAATCATGGTCGATTCCAAGGCTGTGATAAACAGATGCTGAATAAAAATCGACGTTTGCCGGCAAACCCTTATTTTCTTTAATATAGTCTTCGATTTTAACAGACATATCGTACCATTTCGATTGGCCTGTCAATTCTGTCAGTTCACGGGACATCTTTTTCAAATGCTTGGCTCTCGGATCGCCATTTCGGTATACTCGATGACCCATCCCCATTATTTTCTCTTTGTTTTGCAACTTCTTTTCGATATACGGAATGGCATGGTCGACTTCACCGATTTCCGTCAACATTTTCATTACCCGTTCATTCGCTCCGCCATGTAACGGTCCTTTCAAGGCACTGATTGCAGATGTAATTCCAGAATAAACATCCGATAATGTCGCCACACATACTCGGGCTGTAAAAGTAGAGGCATTCAGTTCGTGATCCGCATGGAGAACCAACGCCTTATTTACAGCTTCGATTTCAAGATCTTCCGGTTCTTTACCATTTAGCATGTAAAGAAAATTAGCTGCATAGCTCAATCCCTGCTTAGGAGAAACAGCTTCATTGCCCTCGCGGATTCTCGAAAACGCTGCCACAATTGATGAAATTTTAGCCTGCAGGCTGATGGCTTTCCGCTTATTAGCCTCTTCATCCATTTCATCTGCTTCCGAATCTAAAAGACCAAGCATGGAAACAGCAGTCCTTAATGCAGCCATAGGATGAACCGTGTTAAGGTCATAAGATTTTAAATGCTGGATAATCTCTTCAGGAAGTTCCATTTTGGAAAATAAATCTTCGGACAAACGATCCAATTCTTCTTTATTAGGAAGTCTCTTATTCCAAAGCAGGAAAATGACTTCCTCAAAACTTGAATTTTCAGCCAAATCATCAATTGTGTATCCAGCGTAGGTCAACTGATCATCGATGATGGAGCTTATTGATGATTCTGTAGCTACAATTCCTTCCAACCCTTTCGTTGTTGACATTACATCTCTCTCCTTTACCCGTATTTTCCTCGCGCTTACGCCCGACTGTCAGATAAACGATATTCTCGAAGACATCTGACTAACAAATAAGAAACCAAGCAAAGTAACCCGGTGGACCGGCCTGTCAGGCGAAGCAATCCAGCATTGCTGTATAAGGTCAGAAAGCGACAAAACTTTCCATACATTGATAGATAGAAAATGCTTTCCATTCATCCCCACGTTCAATTATAAACAATAAAGATAACAAAGTGAAACGTTTTCTTTTTCATAATAGAACACAATTGGCGTCACGGATGTTCTCCATGGACTGAATCGTGTCGAAAACGGTACCTTGCTGGATACTGCTGTTTGGTTGCCATGCTTTCATGCTATGTATGTTGAACTTATCAGCCTGACAATTATAGACTACCTTTAGTTGATTTATTTTTCAAATAATTCAACCTTATCATAGCCAGGTAATGGAAGGAAGTATTTACCGGGAAAGTGATATATTAAATAGACAGGGCTGGCTATCGAGTTAAAAGACAGGCGTGCTTGTTCCTGGCCCTTTCTTAGTTATACTGGGGAAAGAAGCAGGTAATGATGAACGATTTTCAAGCCAGTTGAAAAGGAATATTTTATGTTTTCCACCAATAAAATGTACAAGCGGTGAATAAGAAAGAGGATACTTTTCATGTCAGTATCCTCAACCAAATTTCAGCAAGGAATCGACCAGCTTCATCACCATATAGGCAATACCTGCTCCTATCAACGGGCCAACTGCCACTCCATGGAAAAACACAACCGCTAATATCGTTCCCATGACCAAGGCTGTAGTTAAATGCGGATCGTTTGCCAATAAATCCAGGCCATTTTTGGCAATCAAGGCCACGAATATACCTGCTGCAAGTGCAATCCAGGCATAATAGGATTTCACACTGTTCAGCAAATCCTGGAACCCGATATCTCCCGTCGCAATTGGCACCAAAACAGCAATTGTTATGATAGTGACTCCTAAGCTGATTCCTTTGTCAGCCAGATAAGGAAACACTTTATCATCCAACCGGAAGAGCTGCAGGCCCAATAAAACATAAACAGCTACCATAATTGATTGGTTTTTTCCGAAATATCCCAGTAAAAATAAAATGAGCAAAAAAATCGTTGATTGATTAAACATGTTGCTACCTCCACTCTGCATTACAAACCATTGTTAATCCTATCATATCAAGCGTCGTCGAAAAAGCATCAGGTTACTGTCCGCTCTTATTTTAATGTATTCAATTCTTCTAAATGAAGTTGGACTTCAGGGAGGTGTAAAATATGTACTCTGCATTATTAAACAAATGGCTGCGCCTTATTCTTGTTGTATGCTGTGCCGCAGTGGGAACCCTCGCCCTGTACTATGTTGCCAAATACACATATCCGTTTATCATAGCCATTGTCATGGCTATCCTTCTCAATCCAATCGTTTCTATTCTCCAACGCCTGACAAGGCTTCCCCGTGCAGCTTCTGTCGTGCTGGTGCTGGCAGGATTTCTCGTGATTGCTTCTTTCCTGGTCGCCTTTTTAATTGTCGAATTGATCAATGGAACAAGTTTCCTTGCAGCCAGAATTCCCGGACAGTTTAAGGAACTAATCCACTTTACAGAGGAGTTTGCTTCCTACTATTTAAGCCCTTTCTATGAAAAGATGAATAATCTTGTTGATAAACTTGAACCCTCGCAGCAGGATTTAGTAACTGGACAGTTAAAAGAACTCGGGGCAAATATCGCTGCCGCAGGTGCCCTCATCATTCAGCACTTATTGCAAATGGTATCCCAGTCACTAATCCGATTACCAAATTATTTTTCTATTTGGCTGTTTTCGTTATTAGGTACCTTTTTTATTTGTAAAGACTGGTACAAGCTGAAAGATACCTTCTTTAACTATTTGCCCTCATCATTTACTACAGGGGCAGCAGCAATGTATAAGGGGCTAAAGCAAGCATTCTTCGGGTATCTAAAGGCTCAAATGCTACTGATTTCCATCACTTTTCTCCTTGTATTGACCGGACTGCTAATATTGAAAATCGATCATTCGTTAACTATTGCTTTGATAACCGCATTGGTCGACCTGCTTCCTTATCTAGGTGCTGGCATTATTTTTTTTCCCTGGATGGTATATGTATTCTTTACTGGGAATTACGGGTTGACGATAGGCTTGGCCATTTTATATGGAGCTGTGGTGATTCAGCGTCAAATCAGCGAGCCGAAAGTTTTATCTGATAACATCGGAGTCAATCCTTTAGCCATGCTCATTTGCTTGTTTGCAGGATTTCAGCTATTCGGTTTATGGGGACTGCTCGCTGGGCCTGTTGCCCTCGTAACGGTGACCACTTTTATAAAAAGCGGTTTGTTGAAGCAGCTATGGGATTTTATAAAAGAGTAATATAACCTCCTATTATGGGTATTCTCAAGATGAATTTAAAAAAGAAGGACTGAACCCTATACGTTTACAGGACAGCCCTTCTCTTCATTTCACCTGCGAAAAATGGTAATGGTTCCCCTATCCATCATTCGACGCAGCATATTCATCATCCACCGCTTAATCGGTTTCCGTGTAGGAGGAAGCAATAAAAGGAAGCCAATTGCGTCAGTGATAAAGCCGGGAGTCAGGAGTACTGCTGCACCCACAAGGATGCAGATGCCATCCATGATTTCCTCCCTCGGCGGTTCGCCGTATGACATGGCTTGTCTTGCTCTGGCAAGCGTCTCCAGCCCTTGCTGTTTCGCCAGCCATGCGCCTATAACACCTGTCAAGATGATCAAAAACACAACCCACCAAGGGCCGATTCTGTTACCTGACCATACTAATACACCGATTTCCAAAGCAGGAACCACTAATACAAAAAGCAATATCCACCGAAACATCTGTTAATCTCCTTCCTCCTGTCGACCACCTGGTCCATCTTCATTTAAAAGAAAAGAAGAGGCCGCAAAACCTCTTCTTCGTTTCCTTTTACAGGACACTTGCATGTCCATTGTATATATCGCCTTTGCTAGCGTCAATGGTTATATCTTTTCCATCTTCCACTAACTCGATAGCCTTGTCAACTCCCACGATAACCGGGATTCCGAGGCTCAATCCTACCACCGCAGCATGGGAAGTCAGGCCGCCTTCCTGAGTGATCAGTCCACTAGCCTTTTCAATGGCAGGCATCATGTCTTTATCCGTACCGTAAGTCACCAGGATATCATCTTCTCTTACCTTTTCCAATGCTTCGGCTGTATTCTTGGCAACAACTGCCCGCCCATATGCGCTTCCTTTGCCGACACCTTGCCCTTTTGCAAGCACGTCTCCGATAACGTGGACTTTCATCAGGTTGGTGGTGCCACTTTCGCCCACTGGAACACCGGCAGTGATAATAACACGATTACCACGCTCCAGAATACCGGAATCAATTCCACGGTCGATAGCCACATCCAACACGTCGTCAGTAGAATGAGCGAGTTGACCGACGATTGTTTGTACACCCCACACAAGGGCAAGCCTGCGGTTAATTCGCTCATCGAAAGTCACGGCAATAATAGGAGCTTTCGGACGGTATTTGGAAATCATTCTGGCTGTATGACCACTAACAGTCGGAGTCAAAATCGCATCCACTTCCAAATTCATAGCTGAGTGGTTAACCGACTGACTGATTGCATCGGTAATCGTCATATCGCTGTTTTTCGAACGTAAATCAAGAATCGTTTTATGGTCAATTGCTGTCTCAGCCCTCATCGCGATATTGCTCATTGTTTGGACTGCTTCCACAGGATAATCTCCAGCTGCTGTCTCACCAGAAAGCATAATCGCATCCGAACCATCAAAAATGGCGTTCGCTACGTCAGATGCTTCCGCACGAGTAGGACGCGGATTGCGCTGCATGGAATCCAGCATTTGGGTTGCCGTAATAACTGGCTTTCCTGCTGTATTACACTTGCGAATCATTTCTTTTTGTACCAACGGAACCTCTTCAGGTGGGATTTCAACCCCAAGATCTCCCCGTGCCACCATTAATCCATCACTGACCTGCAGGATATGATCTAAGTTGTCGACACCTTCCTGGTTCTCAATTTTAGGGATGATTTGAATATGACCTGCATCATGCTTCTCAAGCAAGTCACGAATCTCCATCACGTCTGTTGCACGTCTGACAAAGGAGGCGGCGATGAAGTCCACACCCTGCTCAATGCCAAACTCGATGTCTTTCGCGTCCTTTTCCGTCATTCCTGGAAGGTTTACGCTAACGTTTGGTACGTTGACACCTTTTTTGTTTTTTAACAAGCCAGAGTTGAGTGCTTTTGTTTTCAGCTCGTTTTTGTCCTTTAGAATTTCTTCTACTTCCAATTCAATCAAGCCATCGTCCAATAATAATTTGGAACCGATGTGAACATCGTTGATTAAATCTGGATAGGTGACAGAAATCCGCTCTGCAGTACCCTCAATGTCCTCCATGGATACATAAACGGTATCTCCCTTAGTTAGTTGGGCTTCTCCGTCTTTTAATGTACCGGTTCTGATTTCAGGGCCTTTTGTATCCAAGAGAATCGCTACCGTACTTCCAGTTTTCTCAGCGGCCTCCCTGATGTTTTTGATGCGTTGTCCATGTTCTTCGAAATCTCCATGAGAAAAGTTCAACCGGGCAACATTCATCCCCGCCTCCATCAACTTTGTCAGTGTCTCTACTGATTCGGAAGCAGGACCGATTGTACTTACAATTTTTGTTTTTCTCATTTGATTTCCTCCTTTCAAAATTCCTCTTCTGTCATTTCTTCTTAGATGGAAAGCTGCTTGGAAAGCTCGTACATTTGAAAATCGACTTGATGCTCTTCATCCAATATTTCTAAAATATCATGATCGACCAGTTTGTTGTTTTGGATGCCGACTACCCTTCCGGCCTTTCCTTCCAACAGTAAATCGACGGCTTTGGCTCCAAGTCTGCTCGCGAGCACACGGTCAGCTGCTGTAGGCGAACCGCCCCGTTGTGTATGTCCCAAAACGGTAACACGTGTTTCCAGGTTGGTAGCATCCTTAATGCGCTGGCCAAAATCCATGCCAGACCCTACGCCTTCAGCAAGGACAATGATACTATGCTTCTTCCCTCTATCTTTTCCCCTTTTCAGGCGCTCAATAACATCTTCAAAATCATCCGCATGCTCCGGGATCAAAATACTTTCAGCACCATCAGCAAGTCCGGCCCATAATGCTAAATCACCCGCATGGCGGCCCATTACTTCTACCACATATGTACGTTCATGCGAAGTTGCGGTGTCTCTGATTTTATCAATCGCCTCAATAACTGTATTGAGTGCTGTATCAAAACCAATCGTAAAGTCTGTGCCAGGAATATCGTTATCTATCGTACCAGGTACGCCTATACAGGGATAGCCTTTCTGTGTCAGCTTTTCAGCGCCACGGAAAGAGCCATCTCCACCGATGACAATAAGCCCTTCAATTCCAAACTTTTTTAACTGTGCGATGGCTTTTTCTCTACCCTCTTCTGTACGAAACTCGTCACTTCGAGCAGTGTAAAGAATAGTGCCTCCTCGCTGGATAATATCACCGACAGAGCCGATTTCCATTTTTTTGATATTTCCATCTATTAAACCCTGGTATCCGTTATAGATACCATAGACTTCCATGTCATGAAAAATTGATTTACGGACAACTGCCCGGATAGCAGCATTCATACCAGGAGAGTCGCCGCCGCTAGTTAGAACTCCAATCTTTTTCATTTCTTATCACCTCTATTTAGATTATGCCTTTTAATTCCTCTCCCCATTCCAAGATAATCCCAAAGAATGATATTATCAAATAAAATTATACATGAAAAGGGCTGGCTTCGCACCAAACTTCCATCCGGCATGGAACGAGGGCATAGAAACAGCTGTCCTGACCTTGGCCGGGACAGCAATTAAACTCGAGCTGTTTAAGATTCCAACTCTGAATAATCTCCTATTTGTTTATATTTTTCCCAACGTTTATCTAGCAATTCTTCTGTTTCCAATTCAGAGAGTTCTTCCAGCGAAGCTGCGAGCACTTCCCCTATATAATCAGCCTGTTTTCTGACGTCTCGATGGGCTCCACCACGTACTTCCTGGATAATTTCATCGATGATGTTCAATTCCTTCAAATCATAAGAGGTTATTTTCATCGTTTCGGCAGCTCTTTGAGCCTGACCGGAATCCTTCCATAGCAAAGCCGCAGCTCCTTCCGGTGAAATAACGGAATAGGTCGAGTTTTCGAGCATATGGATTTTATCGCCGACCCCGAGTGCAAGTGCACCACCGCTGCCGCCTTCTCCAATAACGACACAGACAATCGGCACCCGCAACCCAGCCATCTCCATCAAGTTTCTTGCGATCGCTTCGCTTTGGCCCCGTTCTTCTGCTGCCTTTCCCGGGTATGCTCCTTTTGTATCGATAAAACAAATGACAGGTCGGTGAAACTTTTCTGCCTGTTTCATGTGACGAAGCGCTTTTCGATATCCTTCCGGGTGTGGCATGCCAAAATTCCGGCGTATATTTTCTTTTGTTTCTTTACCTCGTTGATGACCAACTACTGTGACAGGCTTTCCATTAAATTTAGCAATCCCTGCAACTAACGCTTCATCATCGCCAAACAGCCTGTCCCCATGAAATTCCATAAAATCAGTAAAAAGCAGCTCGATATAATCCAGAGTTGTAGGTCTTTCCGCATGACGGGCAATCTGTACCCTGTCCCATGGCTTGAGGTTTCCATATATATCATTTTCCAAGTTTTCCAGGCGTTTTTCCAAGGTTGTAATTTCTTCCGTTAAGTCGATTTCACTATCCTTCGTAAAAGCTTTCAATTCAGAAATTTTTTCTCGTAATTCTACCACAGGTTTTTCGAAATCAAGGACCTGTTTCATGACAATCCCTCCCCTGCCTGATGGATATCAAGCAATGTTGCCAATGTATCTTTCATGTCATGTCTGTTGATCACTTTATCTAACTGACCGTGTGCCAACTGAAATTCAGCTGTCTGAAAATCATCCGGAAGGTTTTCACGAATAGTCTGCTCGATCACTCGTCTTCCTGCAAAGCCAATCAATGCTCCCGGTTCCGCAAAATTATAGTCCCCTAATGAAGCAAAGCTGGCTGACACCCCTCCGGTAGTAGGGTTTGTCATGATCGAAATCATTAAACCGCCTGCATCGCTAAACCGCTTGATAGCCACCGATGTTTTGCTCATTTGCATCAGGCTGAGTACACCTTCCTGCATTCTTGCTCCACCGGATGCCGTGAAAATAATGAAGGGTAGGGATTCATCTCCTGCTTTCTCGATTGCCCTGGCTATCTTTTCTCCTACAACCGATCCCATGCTTCCCATGCGGAATCTTGCGTCCATGACAGCCACCGATGCTCGATGTCCATCAATGGTTCCAGCCCCCGTCACGACCGCCTCGTTTAAATCCGTTTTCTGCCTGTCTTTCTCAAGCTTGTCCTCATATCCGGGAAATTGGAGAGGGTTAGCGGAAATCAATTGTTTGTCCCATTCTTCAAATGTCCCTTCATCAAAAAGGGAAGCAATTCGATCATATGCAGGCATTTGATGATGATAACCACAATTAGGGCATACATTCATGTTTTTTTCCATTTCTTTTCGGTAAACTATTTTATGACAATTATTACATTTTTGCATTAAGCCCTCAGGAATATCTTGCTTTGCTTCCTCTCTAGGTATTGATGCATACTTTTTTTTCTTGCTAAATAAGTCTTTAAGCAAGGATGATCCCTCCTTCTAACTCTTACTTGAAGCCTGTCTGCTCCCTAAAGGGGGCTTATTCTGCCGCTTTATACATTCTTGTAAAGGGTGTTCTCATTCTGCTTCGGGTATAGTTTCCCGTTGCAAGCTGCTAAAGAGCGTTTCAATATTTTCATAATTACCATCCATATATATATGTATAAGCAGATGATAAAATTGCTTGTTATAGAAAACATTCTCCACTGCATAAGAAAAATCATTCAATAAGTGCCATATTTTTTGCAGGAGAAAATTTTCTCCGCTCTTAAAAATAATCGAGAAAAACTGATAATGAACCTGCTCAGCTGTTAACTGGTCATTTTCCAAGACCATTTGCAGCTCTTTCTTTTCCTGTTCGGATAAGTGGCTGTAAGCCAGCTTTGCCGCTTCTTTTTCTATGATTCGCTTTGAAAAGACAATATCTTGCTTGGTATTGGAATCCCGTAGAATAAACGATGACAACAGCTCTACTGTGTGATATGGTTGGTACATTTTCAAAAAGGTTCCCTCTCCTCTTCTCGTTTCGATTAACCCCAACAACTCAATAGCGCGGAGTGCCTCTCTGACGGATGATCTTCCAGCACCTAAATGCTCCGTCAATTCGCGTTCAGAAGGCAGCTTGTCCCCCGGCGACAAATCATTTTTCTCAATGAAATCCCGAATTTCGTTGAGCACTTCTTCATAGACCTTCATCTTCTCCGGCTTGGAAACGATAAGACCCCCCCTTCAACAAAACAAACAAGATGCTGGTTTCAAGCACCTTTAAAGCAAAATGGTTCCTTATGGAGAACAAGGAGAGCCTTGGTTTTTGACGCCAAGGCTTTCCGTTTACATGGAGCTTCGCTCATCGCAGTACAATCCTGCGCATGCTTTATTCGTTTTCATCAATCATCGTAAGTCTTCGGGTTTTTTCGGCAACCTGCTCCGGATCGACTTGAATTCTGGCCACCCCAGACTCCATTGCTGCCTTTGCTACACTAGCTGCCACAGCAGGAGCAACCCTTGGATCAAAAGGAGCAGGGATAACATAATCGGCATTCAGCTCTTTTTCGGTAATCAACGCAGCAATAGCTTCGGCAGCCGCAACTTTCATTTTTTCATTAATACGGGTCGCCCGAACATCTAAAGCGCCACGAAAAATACCAGGAAATGCAAGCACATTGTTCACCTGGTTCGGAAAATCGGAACGACCTGTACCAATCACCTTTGCACCAGCTGCTTTGGCATCTTCAGGCATTATTTCCGGATCTGGATTTGCCATTGCAAAAATGATCGGATCATCATTCATGCTTTCCACCATCTCTTTGCTCAGCAATCCACCTACGGAAACTCCGATGAACACATCCGCCCCTTCCATCACTTCTTCGAGGCTTCCTTGCTTGTGTTCCTTGTTGGTGATTTTCGCCACCTCATCTTTCACTTCATTCATCCCATCATTTCTACCTTCAAAAATGGCTCCTTTGGAATCACACATTATGATATCCCTAACACCAAGGTTATGCAAGAGTTTGATGATGGCAATTCCTGCTGCACCTGCCCCGTTTGCTACCACTTTTATATCAGAAAACTTCTTATCTACCAACTTCAAAGCATTTAAGAGACCTGCAACCGTAACGATAGCAGTTCCATGCTGGTCGTCATGGAAAATCGGAATATTCGTCTCTTTTTTTAATCTTTCTTCGATGATGAAACAGTTTGGCGCTGCGATATCTTCCAAATTCACGCCCCCGAAAGTCGGCTCCATCAGTTTTACTGTCTGGATGATTTCTTCAACATTATGTGTATTAAGGCAAATCGGAAAAGAATCCACCCCGGCAAAACTTTTGAACAGAACGGATTTTCCTTCCATGACAGGCAGTGCAGCTTCCGGTCCAATATTCCCCAAACCAAGGACAGCAGATCCGTCACTGACAACAGCAACCATGTTGCCTTTCATTGTGTACTCATATACCGCTTCTTTCCGGTCATATATCTCTTTGCATGGTTCCGCCACTCCCGGTGAGTAAGCTAAACTGAGATCGTTGGCATTTCTGACGGGAATCTTCGTCTGTGTCGATAATTTCCCCTGATTCGCTCGATGGATATGTAATGCCTCATCCCTTAAATTAGACATTTCCGACCCGCTCCTTTAATCATTCCGGACGTATTTCCGTCTGTTTTAAATTGGTCTGACCACTTAACTATTCTATTATAACAAAAGCTTTTTTGGTGTAAAGGCTGACTTTCTTGCACAAGTATCCACTAATTCTTAATTAGGATTCCGACTTTCGTACCGCAACATTCTCTTTTCCAAGCAACTGATAGAGCTGGTTCAAGCTTTGTTTGTTGATGTGAATATGATAGCTGCTGGCCAACTGATAGGTCTTTTTTCGGCCGGCATGATAAATGATGACCGGGCTGCTTCCCGGAAAAGCATTTGCAACTTTCTGGATTTGTAACAAGATTTGCTCTTCGTTTTGCTCAAAGATTTTCAAAAATAACCTGCTCTGGCCACTTACTTCTAAATATTCTTCGTCAAATGGAACAATTTCGGCCAAGAGCCACTGCAATCGTTCATTCCGCTGTTCTACTTTCCCTTTTATAATGATCATCGACTCTTCTTTAAGCCAGCGGTTGATCTGTCGATAGAGTTCTGGAAAAATGACGGCTTCCATCTGTCCATTTTCATCCCCCATTGTCATAAAAGCCATAGGGTCTCCCCGCTTGGTTCTGATCGTTTTGAGCTCTTGTACGACCGCTCCTGCCTTCATGTTATTTCTTCCTACAAAATGCTTCGAGTCTTCCAGTGCAATGAATCCGGCGGCCCTCAGCTGTTCTCTGTATTTTGCCAAAGGATGGCTCGATATATATATTCCTAGCACATCCTTTTCAAAGGAAAGCTTTTGTATATCAGAAAAGTCTTCTGTCTGTTTATAGGTGGCATCCAATTCAACACTCTCCTGGAAAAATGAAGGCTGGTCACCGAATTCCCCGAACAATTCTCCCTGTTCCATCGCCTGGTCGATTGTTCCGAGCAGGCTGGCCCGGTTAGCATTGCTTTCATCAAATGCTCCGGCAAGGATGAGTGATTCTAAAACCGGACGGTTTACTGTTTTCGAGGAAACACGCATACAAAAATCGAAAAGACTTTTAAAAGGGCGGTTATTCCGCGCTTGAACAATTTCCCTGACTGCTTGACCACCCACGCCTTTGATTTGTAACAACCCCATACGGATATGATGGTTTTCCACACTAAACCTGCCAAAGCTCTTATTGATCGAAGGCGGCAATACTTTTATCCCCAGCTGCTTGGCTTCATTAACATAAAGCTGGATTTTTTCCTGCTGTCCTGATACAGATCCCATGATCTCCGCCATAAAATGAGCGGGAAAATGAGCTTTCAAATAGGCTAATTGATAGGATATCATGCTATAGGCAACAGCGTGGCTCCGGTTGAATCCATAATTGGAAAATCGGACAATCCATTCAAAAATTTGACTCGCTGTTTCTTGGTCGTAACCATTGGCAAGGCAGCCTTTAAGGAATGCCTGTTTTTGTTCCTTCATGACGCTATGCTGTTTTTTGCTTACTGCTCTTCGCAGTATGTCCGCCTGGCCCAATGAAAATCCGGCCATCTTGCTGGCAATTTGCATGATTTGCTCCTGATAGACGAGAACCCCATAGGTTTTTGACAAAATCGGCCGCAAATCAGGGTGAGGATATTCCACCCTTTCCCGGTTATGTTTACGATTTACATACACAGATATATATTCCATTGGTCCGGGTCTGTACAACGCATTTACCGCTACAACATCCTCAAAGGAGGTCGGCTGTAAATCCATCAGGACGCTTTGCATCCCTTTCGATTCCAGTTGGAAAACCCCATTTGTTTGGCCACGCCGCAGCAATTGAAATGTTGCCTCATCCTCTAACGGAATGTCCCTTACATCAATTTCCACTTTTTCTTTGTGTTTGATTGATGCGGTAATCCTTTCGAGCAAGGACAAGTTCCGCAACCCTAAAAAGTCCATTTTCAATAGACCGATTGCCTCTAGTTCCTTCATGGCAAATTGCGTCAGTGCCACCTCATTATGGCCGGCAATTAACGGAACATGATGGACCAAAGGTTCCTCACTGATCACAATTCCGGCGGCATGCGTGGAAATATGGCGGGGCAGACCCTCAAGCCGAGCAGCAACCTTAAAAAGGGTCTGAAGCTTCGGTGACTGCCTGACATAATTCGTTATCGCTTCGCTTGCTTTCACCATGTCAGTGATCGACTGGGAAGTATGATGCGGAATCTCTTTTAAAATAAATGCCGCGTCTTGCTGATCAATTTGCAAAGTTTTGATCAATTCCCTGATCAAGGAGCGGGCCGCAAAAGTTCCATAAGTGATAATTTGGGCCACATGATCGGATCCGTACTTGTTTTTCACATATTGAATGACTTCTTCTCTTCGTGTATCTGAAAAATCGATATCGATATCGGGCATCGATACTCGCTCAGGATTCAAAAAGCGTTCGAACAGCAAATCATACTTTACCGGATCCACTTCCGTAATCCCCAATATATATGCAACCAATGAACCTGCTGCAGAGCCACGTCCCGGACCTACCATGATCCCGTTATCCTTAGCAAATTGAATGAAATCCCAAACAATCAGGAAGTAGTCGCTGAATTGCATGGAGGAGATCACCTTAAGCTCGTAATCTAGGCGCTTTTGCACCTTCTCTGAGACATAGCCGTATTTATCAAAAATAAAATCATAGCACAATTTTTTTAAATAATCATCTGCAGATTCTTCCCCTGGTACGGGATAGGACGGGAGCATTCTTCGGTCAAAACGAAGATCCACATTGCATTTGGCCGCTATTTCACCCGTATTTTCCACGGCTTCCGGCCAAAATTGGAAGGTGTCTTGCAATTCCAGTTTCGATTTCAGATGTTCCGCCGAACCCGCAGACACATGCTCATTTTCGGAAGGCTCCCATTTTTCACCCTTCCTCATGGCTTGAAGACAGTCATATGCAGAACGGTCGCCAGCAACTAAGTAACGCACATCCGTAAGAGCCACTGCCGGGAGACCGGCAGTCTGACTGAATTTTTTTAACGAAGACAGCTCCGGTGCATCAGCAAGGCTGCCATCAATTCCTAAATAAAGGTTTTCATACGAGAATACATCCCGCCCCTGGTCGATTAAATCGGCTAATTGACCGGAGGAAAAACTTTCCAATAGTTTTCGAGAGAGTGCCAGAATAGCAATCACGTCACCAGTAAATCCTGACAATTCCTCTAATCCTGGCTGTGCCAGGTTGTCTAACTGTAATGTAGAGCTCAATCTCAGCAATTGTTGATAACCTTGATTATTTCGGGCAAGCAGGATCCAAGGAATTTGCTCCTGGCCCAATTCCACTCCCATTCCCAAAATCGGCTTTATTCCTCTGGCAGTGCATGCCTGATAAAAAGGAACAGCTCCATGGAACACGCGATCGTCTGTCAGTGCAATCGACTTATATTCCATTTCCTCCGCTTTTTGCACTAATTGACTAATCTGAATGGTACTCTTCATTAAACTGTATCCGCTTCGCACTTGTAAATGTGTGAAATCCATATATACATACCTGCCTTTATCATTCATCCCTATTATATCCGATAGGCTAATCAGATTAAATGATAACCCCTTAACATAACTTGTCTTTTGTCATCATAAAATGAACAGAGAATTCGATACATCCGTTTGAATTCACGGTAAAAAAGTGAGACGGGAGGAAAGAAGCATGGAGGAAAGGTTTGTGTTCTCCCTGATCCATTGTTATTTCATTGCTTTAGGGGTAATCATGGGAGGATCGATTATAGGCAGTATTGGTTATCTGGCAACCGGTGATCCGCCTTTGACCTCTATCACAACTGTCGCAAGAAAGCTGAGAATATGGGCAATTGTTGCGGCAATAGGCGGAACCTTTGATGCCATTTCAAATTTCGAAAAAGGGATTTTGAATGGATCTACTCTCGATATTGTCAAACAAATCCTCTTGATCATCACCGCTATGGGTGGAGCCCAAACTTCCCTGCTGATCATTGAATGGCTTACACAGGAGGACATCGAATAAATGCACATTCCTCCTTACTATAAAAAAGAGAGCTGGCAGCGATTTTTTGCAGGGGGATTTATCGGTGCTATCATCGCATTTGTCATTTATTTGTATATGTATGGTCAATATTATGAAAAATGGCTGGAAGACAACATGAATTTACGCTCCCAAATAGCAGAATTGAAGAAACAGAATGAAGTGCTCCTCGAGAATGAAAAAGAAATGAATGAAAAAACAAAGCAAAAGGTGATTGTCCAGTCCGTCGATGTTGAGATAGACAATGCAGAGCAGTTAAAACTAGACCGACTTATCGTCCATCAACTACAAGAAGTAATAAAAGCGGAGATAGACAGCGTCATCGGAAAGGATATTGTCAGCTTGTCCGAAAACGACCAATTACTGATTTCGACTCTGGAAAATACCGTCTACCGAGTCGAAGATATCAACTATACAGCTTCCATCAACAGGCTCGTTATCGCTCCTACCCTGAAACTGCATCTTTCTCTCGACTTCTCCAATTAAAGAAAGCCGTCAAGAAGCAACCTTGCCATTTGGCAAGAGGCGGCCTGACGGCTTTGATTATGGCTATTCCTCTTTATATTCTGCACATACCTGCTCCATATCAGCAATGACATATTCCGTTTCTTCCCAATTTTCTACAGACGCTCCAGCAGCCATTGGGTGGCCACCTCCATTGTATTTGGCAGCTACTTCATTCACTACCGGCCCTTTTGAGCGGAGTCTGACACGGATTAAATCATCCTCTTCCACGAAAAACGCCCATGCCTTAATCCCTTCCATGTCCCCAAGAATGCCGACAAGCTGACTCGTCTCAAGAGACGTTACATCAAACTCCTCTAACGTTTGCTTTGAAATCTTCACATTGCAAAAACCAGCTTGGCTTATCTTGAAATGCTGGAGGATATACCCTTTCAGCCTTGCCACATTTGGCTTGGTATTATAAAGCGCAGTATAAAGCTTCGGCCGGTCAAAGTCATATACGACTAATTCGGATGCATATTGAAAAGTTCGTTTGGTTGCACTAGGGAATAAAAATCTTCCTGTATCTCCAACAATCCCTGCATAAATCAAACGAGCGGCTTTATCGTTAAAAGCAAAACCCATTTCCTTCCCTTCAAGATATAATTCATAAATCATTTCACTGGTGGAGCTTGCTGTAGTTTCTACCCAGGACAAGTCCCCGTACGGATCAACGTTAGGATGGTGATCGATTTTGATCAATTCTTTCCCATTTTTGTACCGCTGATCTGCAATCCTGGCTTGATTGGCAGTATCACAAACAATGACCAGAGCCGATTCAAACAATTCGTCCGGCACACTGTCCATTTGCGCCAAAAAGCTGAGGGAAGGATCTTCATCCCCGACAAGATAAACATTTTTATCTGGAAAAGAATGCTTGATCATTTCTCCCAGTCCTGCCTGAGAACCGAAAGCATCCGGATCAGGCCGCACGTGTCTATGGATAATGATTGTCTGGTATTGTTTTATTTTTTTTACTATTTCCTTGTTTTTCATCTGTACACTCCCTTTGGAATTATCTTATTTTATTCCTAGTAAAACGAGTAAAAAAAAGCTACAATGGAGACGTTGTAAAATTAGGTTAGGAGTAGATTTTATGGTAATATTCCCTATCGTCATCATGATCTCGCTAGTCTTATACGTTTATTATAAGGTAGCAATCCTCAGAAGTAACGATGCTTTAAATCAATTGTATATGAATGCAAAAGGCAAAATCTGTTTAGGTATTTTTGTTGTATTTTTCGGTATCAATCAATATCTATACTATCAAACACAACTGGCCTTATACATAGGTATTGTCTTTTTGTTATTGGGCGGTCTTCAATTCGTGGATGGATATAAACGAGCACGTCATTACCGCAACGAACGAAAGAGACTCTCCCGATAGGATACGAAAGATAGATATGTACAGCTAACCCCTGTTTGTGCCGGCCATTTTTGGCCGGCTCACAATACCCTAGCGGTCGATGAGCTGGGCTAGCAGCAGTGCTTTTCCGACTAATACTTTTCCGTTATAGACTTCGATATCCACCTTCGCGAACTTCCTGCCAGCTTCAAGCAAGCGCGGCTTTATCTCCAACATACTGTCCAATTGGACCGGCTTGATGAAGTAAATCGACAAATTTTCAACAACTAAATCGCCTTTTTTATATTGCCGAAGAAGTCTGCTCGAAGCTTCTGTAACAAATGAAGTGAAAACCCCGTATGACAAGGTACCAAGCTGGTTAGTCATTTGTGGCGTAACCACTGATCGGTAGATGGCCGGGTTTTCCCCGTCCTCGACGGCCTCCAGTCTGTTTGTGACAAGATTGTCAATCGTCTCTCCTACATGCGGCTGGCGCTGAATGTGCTGTAATGCTTTCAGTACATCCTGTCTGGAAACAAGCCCTTCCAGTTTTTGAGAAGGTCCGACAACGGGCATAATTTCTATCCCTTCCCATACCATCATATGGGCTGCATAGGTCAAGGAAGTTTCCTTTTGGACAGTCATCGGGTTTTTCGTCATGACTTTTTCGATAGTAGAAGATCTGTCTTTTCCGATAATGTCTTTGGAAGTCACCATGCCGATCACCCGATAGTTTTCATCCACCACAGGATAACGACTGTGGGTTGTTCGGTCATTCAGCTCGTACCATTTCTCCAGTTTATCCTTTGCTGTCAGTATAAAGGCATCCTTTTTTGGAGTATAAATATCTCCTACGAGGACAATTTCTTTTTTTATCAGTTGATCGTATATCGCTCTATTGATCATCGCAGCCACGGTAAAAGTGTCATAGCTGGTAGAAATGATCGGAAGCTTCTTTTCATCTGCCAGACGTTTGACATGATCCTCTGTATCGAAGCCGCCGGTTATTAGTACAGCCGCCCCTTCCTGGATTGCCAGTTCATGAGCACCCACCCTGTTACCGACGATCAACAAAGAGTCCCTTTCCGTGTAACGCATCATGGCATCCAATTTCATGGCTCCGATGACAAATTTATTCAGCGTTTTATAAAGCCCTTCCCTTCCGCCTAGTACTTGGCCGTCGACAATACTGATAATTTCAGCAAAAGTCAAATGCTCAAAATTCTCTTTTTTCTTTGTTTCTATCCGAATCGTGCCGACCCGTTCGATCGTGCTGACCATCCCCTGGTTTTCCGCTTCTTTAATAGCACGGTAAGCCGTCCCCTCACTAACGTTCAATTCTTTTGCGATTTGTCTTACGGATATTTTGTTTCCTACCGTCAGTGATTCTATGAACGAGAGGATTTGTTNCGATAGGATACGAAAGATAGATATGTACAGCTAACCCCTGTTTGTGCCGGCCATTTTTGGCCGGCTCACAATACCCTAGCGGTCGATGAGCTGGGCTAGCAGCAGTGCTTTTCCGACTAATACTTTTCCGTTATAGACTTCGATATCCACCTTCGCGAACTTCCTGCCAGCTTCAAGCAAGCGCGGCTTTATCTCCAACATACTGTCCAATTGGACCGGCTTGATGAAGTAAATCGACAAATTTTCAACAGCTAAAGCGCCTTTTTTATATTGCCGAAGAAGTCTGCTCGAAGCTTCTGTAACAAATGAAGTGAAAACCCCGTATGACAAGGTACCAAGCTGGTTAGTCATTTGTGGCGTAACCACTGATCGGTAGATGGCCGGGTTTTCCCCGTCCTCGACGGCCTCCAGTCTGTTTGTGACAAGATTGTCAATCGTCTCTCCTACATGCGGCTGGCGCTGAATGTGCTGTAATGCTTTCAGTACATCCTGTCTGGAAACAAGCCCTTCCAGTTTTTGAGAAGGTCCGACAACGGGCATAATTTCTATCCCTTCCCATACCATCATATGGGCTGCATAGGTCAAGGAAGTTTCCTTTTGGACAGTCATCGGGTTTTTCGTCATGACTTTTTCGATAGTAGAAGATCTGTCTTTTCCGATAATGTCTTTGGAAGTCACCATGCCGATCACCCGATAGTTTTCATCCACCACAGGATAACGACTGTGGGTTGTTCGGTCATTCAGCTCGTACCATTTCTCCAGTTTATCCTTTGCTGTCAGTATAAAGGCATCCTTTTTTGGAGTATAAATATCTCCTACGAGGACAATTTCTTTTTTTATCAGTTGATCGTATATCGCTCTATTGATCATCGCAGCCACGGTAAAAGTGTCATAGCTGGTAGAAATGATCGGAAGCTTCTTTTCATCTGCCAGACGTTTGACATGATCCTCTGTATCGAAGCCGCCGGTTATTAGTACAGCCGCCCCTTCCTGGATTGCCAGTTCATGAGCACCCACCCTGTTACCGACGATCAACAAAGAGTCCCTTTCCGTGTAACGCATCATGGCATCCAATTTCATGGCTCCGATGACAAATTTATTCAGCGTTTTATAAAGCCCTTCCCTTCCGCCTAGTACTTGGCCGTCGACAATACTGATAATTTCAGCAAAAGTCAAATGCTCAAAATTCTCTTTTTTCTTTGTTTCTATCCGAATCGTGCCGACCCGTTCGATCGTGCTGACCATCCCCTGGTTTTCCGCTTCTTTAATAGCACGGTAAGCCGTCCCCTCACTAACGTTCAATTCTTTTGCGATTTGTCTTACGGATATTTTGTTTCCTACCGTCAGTGATTCTATGAACGAGAGGATTTGTTCATGTTTGGTAGCCAAGCTTTTTCACCAATCTTTCATCTGTACTAATAATTTTTTTCTACTTGTTATTATACAGATGTTCGATGCCGCCTTCAATTTTTACCAATTGCTGTTTGCTTCTCGCGGCTTTGCTCCATGACCGGAGGTTTGGTCATTTTTAGCATGGTTGCTAAGTTTGCTCCAACTACCAGCAAGAAGAAGATCAGCCAGCCAGCCCAAAAATATCCGCCAGCATTACTGGTTTGCTTGCCGATTTCCGGCCAAGCCACATATAAAAAGAAACAAGCCAGCAAGATTCGCAATAGCGCATACTGTTTCACTCTTTCACCCCCAGCTGTTTTGTTCTATTGTATGCAACGGGCCAACAAGACATGCTCTGGACAAGAAAAGCGAAAGTGCCTTGCCCACCCCCGATACACTTAAAACGATACACGGTTAGAACACCTTCAAAGAAAGATAGGAAGGCAGCTGCCTTTCTCTATTTGCTTCTTTCAACCATTCATTGCACCAAATTTCTCTTTTGCAAAAATGACATAGACTAAAAAAAGAACCCTTGCCAAAAATGGCAGGGGCTCCTTTGAGTATATTACAGTTCGATGGATTCACCTGGTTTAAGGGCTATACCTTTTCCAGGTTTCACTTTTTCTGCAAACGCATCCCCATTCTGTTCAATCAGCGGGAATGTATTATAATGGATCGGAACGACTTGTTTCGCTTGAATCCATTCTGCAGCAACCAGCGCATCATCTGGTCCCATCGTAAAATTATCACCAATCGGAAGGAAAGCAAGATCAATATTATTTCTGTCGCCTATTAATTTCAAATCGGAGAATAGTCCGGTATCCCCTGCGTGATAAATGGTTTTTCCTTCGACTGTCAACAGGATTCCAGCTGGCATACCGGTATAGATACTCTCTCCATTTTCATCAGTAAACGAAGAGCCGTGAAAAGCCTGGGTGAGCTTCACCTTTCCAAAATCAAATGTATGAGCACCGCCGATATGCATCGGGTGGGTATTCAATCCCCTTGAGTCCAGATAATTGGCTAGTTCATTCGGCGCAACGACCAACGCATCATTACGTTTCGCGATGTCGATTGTATCTCCGACATGGTCGTTGTGACCGTGGGTAAGCAAAATGACATCCGCTTCGACTTTGCTTGCATCCAAATCAGAAGATCCGTTACCTGTTATAAAAGGATCAATAAAAATCGTATGGTTGGCTGTAACAACCTTTATTGCAGATTGGCCATGGAAAGATACTTTCATTTCTTCACACTCCTCCAAAGTTATTCTTATCTTCATCCTAGCAAGTCAACATTTACTATTCAAATGTTATACCCTTTCTTGCTTTTTCTAATAGTTTTCCCAGGCTTTTTCATACTTCTGAATCAGGTTGGGGTCAATCAGCGTATTAGGTTCCAATTCCATCTTGTCGCTTCTCTCGGTACCAACCGGGGGACCTTCATCCTTACCAAAAACGGTCAAACCGGGAAGCAATTCGGTGGTGAGGAACCTGGCTGGTACAGATACTTCCAAATCGTTTACATCGATTGGATTCCTGCTCCCCATCACGAATCCCCAATTCCCGAAACTCGGTACATCGACATGAAAGTTTTCGATCGTAAGGCCGGTTGCTTTGATGGTTTCGGATATGGTCCAGTACACTTCCCTGGCAAAAACCGGGCTTGTCGCCTGAACCATCATGGCCCCGTCATAATTTAAATGATTGCGGGCGAGCGAATAAAATTCTTTCGTATACAATTTATTTAAACTCTCATCATTTGGGTCAGGCAGGTCAACAAGAATAACATCAAACCAACGATCGGTGGATTCCAAAAACTGAAACGCATCCTCATGGATAATTTCCACTTTTTCATCTTGAAGAGCGCCCTGATTCAAATCCAACAAGTGCGGATCCCGTTCTGCAAGATCGACTACCGCCGGATCCAAGTCAACAAGTGTAAGGGTGTCTACATCCTGATATTTCAATACTTCTTTGGCAGCTACCCCATCCCCGCCACCTAAAATCAATACAGTGCAATGGCTGTCCGCCTGTGCCATTGCCGGATGAACAAGCACCTCATGGTAACGGTATTCATCGGTAGAACTAAGCTGCAATCCTCCGTTCAAATATAAGCGCGTATCATCTCCGTCTTTCGTCAGAATAATTTTTTGGTACTGACTTTCCTCCATATGGATAATGGGGTCCTGATACAACTTTTGTTCGAAGCTAAACGCCATTTCCTCTCCAAACAGGAAACCCAGCAGCAGTGCGACGAAAATGATACCGCCTATTGCAAAATGTAAGGCTATCCGTCTGATTTCTTTGCGGAAAAGCCATAAAACAATTAACGCCACCAGCAGGTTGATACAACCTACAAAGAATGCGCTCTTTACCATGCCCAAAGCCGGACGTAGAAAAAACACAAACAAAAGACCACCTATGAGACCCCCGGCATAGTCGGAAAACAAAACACGGGCAGTACTTCGATTCAATGCAACCCCGATTTCATTGGCTTTTCTGATTAATATCGGCAGTTCCAGTCCCGTCAAACCTCCAACCGTCAGCGTAATGAGATAGAGGAATAAAGCATCCGATCCATCAGGAGAAAAAGCGGTGATTCCAAACATCGCAAAACTGGAAAAGCCGCCGATCAACGCTACAAGAAATTCAATATAGACAAAAGCAATCAGTAAATGCTTCATTACTTTTTCACTTATACTTGCGCCGATTCCCATTCCAGTCAAGAAAAAGGAAATGACCAATGTGTACTGTTTGACACCATCTCCAAGAATATAAGATCCCAGGGCTCCAAACAGCACCTCAAATACTATCCCGCAAATCGAAACAATCCCTGAAGCCCAGTAGATAAAATTACTTTGCCTGACAGCTTGTCTTTCCAAATAGATTCACTCCGTCTTTCCTAAGTCTTTGAAAAAAAGTTGGGTCTGACTTTTCACTTTAAAGTCAGACCCCCTTGATACAACTGGTTTTATGTAATGGATGCACCAATTACAAAAGCTAATCCGATGGACACAGCCAGGGATACGATGCCGACTGCTACATTATTTTCTTTGAGCTTTACTTCCACCGAGAATTTTCTGGTCAGCATTTCAAAAAGCAGGTAGGCAACAACTTGCAGAACCAGTCCGTATACTCCCCAAATGATTGTTTCCCAGATGCTCACGCTATGATAAATGGCAAAAGCGAGAACAATGCAAATACCGATTATCTTTCCCGAAACCGACAGAGCAACAGCTGCGTTTCCATTTTCTATTTCCTCCCAGTCGCGATACTTTCTTGTCAACATTTCAAATACGGCCACTCCGGCCAGAACAACCAAGATAGCAATCACAAAATAAATAAACGTCGATATAAATGGTCCCATTTCTTTCCCTCCTCTAAAAGTTATTTACCAGCACTTGCTCCTCCACCACGATAGGAAGACATCCCTCTTTTCGTATTCAGTCCTCCCCGGTCACGTGTCGTGTAACCGCCGTAACAGCCGCCATTTCGACACTGTTCCATTCGGGAATTCTCCCAGCCGGAGGTTCCCAGCATCCTGTTTAACAGTAAAAACGTAAAAAAACCATTCAAATGGTTGGGAGAATAGTTGCTGCGAACAAACTGGTCAGATGCCACTTCGATCAACAACACATCCGCATCTTCTTCACTTGGCTTGAAAGTGACAAAATAATCCGGATAAATCAATATCTGCTCCCCATCTTTTACCTCACTTGCTTCCTCAGGCGGCTTTACATTGGAAACAAGCGATACAAGCTGTTCTCTCGTAAATTGTCGTGTAGCATACACATTAGCCTGAGCATCTTCCCCAGTTACGACATCCAATAGGTAAAAATTGTTTGCAAAAAAGGATTCGATTTTCTGACCGGAAGAAGCTCTCAGCTTCTCCTCTATTTCCCGTCTATCCGGCTCTTTTGGAATCTCTTCAACCGACACCGAAGGTTCTTCTTCTACCCCTGACAGCTCGGAAAGATTGGAGCCGCAAGCTGTCAACAACAGAACGAGAGAAAGCAACCAAACACCTACTATTTTATGCATGACGGAAGCCATACCTCCTTTCTGACCACTTGAAAAAACCTACAAAAACCCTTGCAACCTATGATTGGTACAAGGGTTTTTCCGGTGATTGCTTCCCCTGTCTAATCCATCCCCTGATAGCTCCGGAAACGTTATTCTTTGCCGAGTTTTTTCTTTAATGCGGCCAATTCATCGTCTACATCGCTCTTTTCCAGGCTTTCAAACTCATCATCAAGCGATTTTCCGGCTGCAGATAAATCATCGGATGTATCTGCTTCCGCTTCAAACTGGAGGACCTTTTCTTCCATGCGTTCAAAACCACGTTTTGATTCATCACTGCCAATCGAGGACATCGTCCGATTCATTTTTGTTCTTGTTTTTGCAGATTCGGCACGGGCTTTCAATGAATCCTTTTTCAGCTTCATCTGCTGGTATTCTTTTTTCATTTCATCCAGTTTATCCCGAAGAATCTTGGAATCATTTTTGGCTCTTTCCCAAGACTCTTTTAGTGTATCAGCCTGTTCCTGTTGGTCCTTTTTGTCTTCCAGCGCCCGACGGGCAAGATCTTCGTTCCCAGCTTCAATCGCCTTTTCGGCTTGGCCCTGCCGTTTATCGACCAACGCCTGTGCGTCGTCATATTTCCGTTTCAACATCTTTTCATTAGCGATTTGTTTAGCAACCGAACTTTCGACCTCACGGATGTCCGACTCCATATCCCGCATAAACTGCTCCAGCATTTTCACCGGATCCTCCGCTTTATCCAACATGGCATTCAGCTCTGAATTGACGATTGTACTGACGCGTTTAAACATTTTAAACATAATGTGTATCCTCCTTTTTATTAGTTGGAACCTGCAATAATTTTTATCTCATAAGGTTCGATTTCATACCCGTAACTGGCTTCGACCTCACTTCCCCAGTCTTCCAGGCTTAAATAATGCTCTTCTTCTTCATCACAGTATTCAGCATATTGAATTTGTCTTCCGTTTATGTTTCTGCTCCTGCCTTCTCCTACCACTCTTGCTTCTCCTTCTTCCTCCAGGTAATAAGTGGTATCCTGATAAGTCAGTTCCTTTGGAAATGGTTTGGACACCGGAAGATTTATCGATTGATATATCCCAAGCTCCAGCTGTTCATCCGTTTCAGCAGACAGCCAAATGGAATTTTTGCCTTCCAGTAGTTGATAACCGAACCATTCATAATTGTCTTGCCGGTAAGTGATTTTTCCGACTACTTCATAATCAACTAGATCATAGGTGATAATGTCGCCAACTTCTATGGACAAGGGCGACCGTTCCTTTATCTGCGGTTTGTCTGTATCTTTTTTAAACAGTTTCGAGAAAATCCCCACTGGTTCACCTCTTCTTTCCAAGATAATTCCTATTACATTCTTGTTTACGGTCGACAACATACTCAGGTTTCATTTTTTTAATTATTTCTTCTCATTGTTTCCATGGTAACAGATTTTTCTCCGGAAACATATTTCGGGTTTATTTGACTCGGTATCATTGTCATTATGTCCATTTAGTTTGTTATACTATTAGAAGACAAAGAAAGGTGGAAAAACCATGGAACGATTACAAACGTTGACCGAAAAACTAAAACAAAACCATTTTGACAGTGCCCTGGTTACCTCCAAGGCAAATGTGTACTATCTTAGCGGGCATTATACCGATCCACACGAAAGACTGGTAGCAGTCTACATAGGACAAGATGGGGAGCCTTTGTTCATACTACCTGAAATGGAAAAGGAAGACGCCATTGCATCCGGCTGGAAAGGGGACTTTCTCACTTACAAGGATCAGGATAACCCATGGAGTTTATTCAGAGAGTATTTAAAGAAACGCCACAAATCCCCGGAAACGATCGCTATTGAGAAAGAAGATTTTTCCGTTTCCCGGTTCGAACAGTTACAGCATATAATGCCGGAAGCACAAATAATCGATGCTACTGAAATGTTAGCAAGCTTGCGGGTGATTAAGGATAAGAAGGAATACACCATCTTAAAGCAAGCAGCTGAATTAGCAGATTTCGGCGTTAAAACGGGTGTAAAAGCTATCCAAGAAGGCGCCACCGAAATGGAAATACTGGCAACCTTAGAATATGAGTTAAAAAAGCAGGGTGTCCGGGAAATGTCTTTCTCGACCATGGTGTTGTCAGGCAAAAAAACAGCTTCCCCGCACGGAACTCCCGGTCAGAAAAAGGTAGAACCAGGAGACCTCGTTTTGTTTGATCTTGGGGTCGTATTTGACGGATATTGTTCCGATATCACCAGAACCGTTGCTTATAAGCAGATAAATCCGGAACAGGAAAAAATTTATCAAACGGTTCTTGCTGCACAGGAAAAAGCAATCAACGCTGCGGTGATCGGTAATGCCGCCGGCAAAATGGACCAAGTGGCCCGCGAACATATTGCGAGCCAAGGGTATGGAGAATACTTCACCCATCGGATCGGACACGGTATCGGTGTCGACGTCCATGAATACCCATCCCTTACGTCGGAAAATGAACTAACCTTAAAAGAAGGCATGAGCTTTACGCTGGAGCCCGGGATTTATGTGCCAGGGGTTGGCGGTGTCCGGATAGAAGATGAAGTTTTCCTAACCAAAAAAGGCCCTGAACGGTTGACCACTTATCCAAAAACGTTACAGATTATCGAATAATGTAGAAAGAAGCCTGGAATTTTCATTGAAAACCAGGCTTCTTTTACTTCAGAGACAGAAGCCGTTTTTCATCCAACTTTACGAATTTGTTAGATCCGCTAAGTTTTTTGCTACATAATTGAATGTGGAGACATAGGTGACGGGAGTGCGACGCAACTTTATCATAAAGAATTATTTGGAATTAGTTTAAGTTCGTCGAGAAGTTAAACGAACAGTTATAAAGCGAAATAGCGTAGCAGAGAAAATAAGCGTGACTCCTGCGGAAAACGGGGCAACCGAGACCCCGCAGCGGGTTTTGCGAGATGGCTCGGTAATTCATCCGCGGAAAGCGAGTTTATTTCCTCTGCGGCCATAGTAAAGTCGCTATTTCTTAAGATTGAGTCTTTCGATTAATAGTTGGTGGAGCAAAAAAAGCACACCACCATTGTCTATTCGACTGGCAATAGAAAGGAGCTACTTTAAAAACTTTTTATCAACTGTCCGTACTTAACGGGTTTCCAATAAGGCTTCTACTTCCGCGTATTCCAGCTTGTGGGCTTCCGCAACAGCTTTGTACGTTACGTAACCATCCAGTGTATTAATGCCTTTCAAGAGTGCCTGGTTTTCTGCACATGCCCTGCGATAACCTTTATTCGCCAATTGCAAAGCATAAGGAACCGTTACATTGGTTAACCCGATTGTAGAAGTACGTGGCACTGCTCCCGGCATATTGGCTACCGCATAGTGGAGCACACCATGCTTGTTGTATGTAGGATTATCATGGGTGGTGATACGATCGGTAGTCTCAAAAATACCTCCCTGATCAATTGCCACATCAACGATTACAGATCCTTCACGCATCGATTTGACCATTTCCTCTGTAACCAGCTTCGGCGCCCTGGCTCCAGGGATCAATACCGCTCCAATCACTAAATCGGATTCCTGCAGTGCTTCTGCTATATTCAGTGGATTGGACATGAACGTATTGATCGTAGAACCGAATATATCATCCAGCTGACGAAGACGATCTGGGTTCAGGTCGATTATGGTAACATCAGCTCCAAGCCCCACGGCAATTTTGGCTGCATTCGTCCCGACTACTCCCCCACCAATGATGGTCACCTTCCCCCGTCTGACACCAGGAATGCCCGAAAGCAATACCCCTCTGCCACCTTTCGGTTTTTCCAAAAATTGAGCTCCGATTTGGGATGCCATCCGTCCTGCAACCTCACTCATCGGGGTCAAAAGCGGTAACGAACCATTGGCAAGCTGGACTGTCTCATAAGCAATCGATACTACTTTATTGTCTATCAATGCTTTGGTCAATTCCGGTTCAGGCGCCAAGTGCAAATACGTGAATAGGATTTGCCCTTCATAGAAATAGCCATATTCCTCTGAAAGCGGTTCCTTTACCTTCATGACCATTTCCTGTTTCCACGCTTCGCTTGCGGTTGCAACGATTTCTGCTCCAGCGGCGACATACTGTGCATCCGTAAAGCCCGAGCCTAATCCTGCGCCGGTCTCCACGAAAACGTGATGTCCGGCATTCCTGAGAGTTACAACCCCCGCTGGCGTCATCGCCACACGATTTTCATTGTTCTTAATCTCTTTAGGTACACCGATATTCATTTGTCATCCCTCCAAATAGTCTGCATTTCTTACAGAAATCTCTTGTTATGTATGGGAAGAACGCCTGTTCACCGATAACGATGAATGACATCCAAACCACCTGTGATTTCAAAAACAGAGCCTGTGATCATGTCGGAATCTTTCTCGCAAAGGAACAAAATCGATCTGGCAATATCCTCTCCGGTTCCCGATCTGCCTATCGGTGTCTGTTCATCAGGTATTTTGCGACTTTTCTCAATACCTGCCTCCTTCATGTCACCTGTAATATTACCAGGGCATACCATATTAGAAGTAATTCCATATTCAGCTTCTTCGTATGCGATAGATTTAGTTAAGGATACCAAACCGACCTTAGCTGCAGCAAAAGCGGACCGGTACAGCCAACCAGCTGCAGTATTGGCCCCCTGAAAACCATAGTTAATCACCCTGCCGAATTTCTGATCACGCATTTTAGGAATCGTAAGTTGCAATAGATGAAAAACAGAATCCAGATTCCCTTTCATCATAGCATCCCATTCAGCTTGTGAATAGTCCATTAATTTCTTTCTTTCGAATATGTATGGCCCAGCATTGTTAATCAAGTAATCTATCGTGCCATATCTATCCATTGCTTGGTTCACTAACCACTCTAAATCCCCTTTGCTGGTAACATCCGCTTGAACGATCTGTAGACGATCATCCTTATACTGTTCTGCTAATGCTTCTGCTTTTGCCCTGTCTTTCCAAAAGGTGGCAGTGACTTGGTGCCCTGCCCGCAAAAACGCTTCTGTTACTTGTCTGCCCAAGCCTTTAGTCCCTGCAGTGATAAGTGCATGTCCCACAGATTGCACCTCCATTGTCAATGAATCGTTCGACATTTCATCTTCACTCTTATTTTAACATATGTACCTATTCTACTTTCACGAAATTAGTCTTGTCTATCTGTGAAGTTTCCCCCGTGATATAATAGAAAAAAGAAGGAGAAAGGGGTCTTTTCTATGGAGTTTGAATACAAGCAAATCGTAGCAGCCGTTGATGGTTCAAAAGCTGCGGAACTCGCCTTTAACAAAGCTGTTGATATTGCCAAGCGTAACCATGCGACGCTTATTCTCGCCCATGTCATTGATCACCGTACGTTTGCGACCGCGGAAGCGTATGATCGTTCATTGGCGGAACGGGCAGAAACGTATGCAAAAGAATTGTTGGCAGGTTATCAGGAAAAAGCTGAAAGAGCTGGTGCTGCTAATATTATAACCGACATAGAATATGGATCTCCTAAGATTAAAATCGCCAAGGATATCGCTAAAAAGTACGATGCGGACTTGATTATCTGCGGTGCCACCGGAATGAATGCCGTAGAAAGATTCCTTATCGGCAGTGTTTCCGAAAGTGTTACACGCTATGCTACTTGTGATGTATTAGTAGTAAGAAGTGAATAAATAAAGAAACCGCCTATCCCGTTGTTTTAGGGATAGGCGGTCGATTAAGAAGGACAACGTTTTTGATAATAGCGAAGGGCAAATTCTCCAACACGCTTCGACAACCGATAATTCAATGCAGCACCAGTTGTCATCCCAAGCAAAGGAATACCTTGAACGATTTTTCTTTTTGCACTTAAAATAAACAATGATTTGGCCGCTTGCTTAAGTGGGTACCGCAGCCACTTTTCATCTACCAACATATCGCTACCCTCGTAAACATAACCGGTGGCATCCTTCGTTTCTTCCAACAACACCTGCCAAGCATTCCATTGCAGACTTTTCGGCAGGGTAGCCGCGTGAAACACCTTTAACGATAACATCATTTCTACCGGCCGTCTGATCTCCCTTCCAAAAGCCATTGCTATTAACTGAACCAACCGGAGATTCATTACCAGCTGTACTGGAAAATCGAAAGCCAACAGGAAAATACCACCTGTTCCTGCCGCTCCGCCCTGGGCCATGGCATATAATTGACCTCTTGCCATCTCTTGTAATGCCAGGTGGGTCGATTGTTCGACAGAGAGCACTTGCATGTCTTCAATAACCAGGATTTCCGGATGAAAAATTCTAGCTTGAGCGATTAAACGTTCCCTTGACTCCCTTTGAAAGGCAGAGCCTTGCAAATAAGCGTGCGAGTGAAATAGCAGATCATCCATTTTACGGAACCATTCTTCCTTCCTGTTTTTGTCCAAGTGGTTAAAAGCCTGGTGCTGCCAGTTATGATAAAGTCGTTCAAAATCATTGGATGCATGTAATTTCAACTTGTTTTCCCAACCAGTTATTTCCTGACTAATCGGATTTCCAACCACATGATCCCCCTCTTCCCCGCTTTCCTTTTATCGTATCATATGGACAAAAAGGAATCGCAGCAAAACGTGAAGATTCCCCTAAAAAGAGATCTTTGCTGTCGCGACAAGCCTGCCATCATCGTAAAAATAACCATTAAAAAAATGCCGGACAGTTCAGCCCGGCATTGCTTTCAATATCCTTTTTTTATTGGGACAGTCGAACTGTATCCCGGGCAATCATTACTTCTTCGTTCGTCGGGATGACAATGACTTTTACTGGGGAATGCGGATAGTTAATAAACGCTTCTTTCCCGTGAATATTGTTAAGGGAAGGATCCCAGTATACACCCATGAATTCAAGTCCCTTTAAGACACGCTCGCGAATTTCAGCGCTATTTTCTCCGACGCCTGCCGTAAAGATGATCGCATCTACGCCATGCATTCTTGCAGCATAGGAACCAAGGTACTTATGAATCCGTTCTGCGAAGACTTCAAGTGCAAGTTCAGCACGATCATCCTTATCCTTAGCACGCTGGGTAATGTCTCGCAAGTCACTGGAGAATCCGGACAAAGCAAGCATACCGCTTTCCTTGTTAAGGACCGTCATAACCTCATTGGCTGTCTTTCCTGTTTTCTCCATGATATACGGAATCAATGCTGGATCAATGTTTCCGGATCTTGTTCCCATCGTTACCCCAGCCAGAGGTGTAAAGCCCATGGAAGTATCGATCGATTTTCCGTTCTCAATCGCTGCGATGCTTGCACCATTTCCAAGATGGCAGGAAATTAGGCGCAATTGCTCCAATGGTAATCCAAGCAGTTCAGCGGCACGTTGGGATACATACTTATGAGAAGTGCCATGGAAACCATACTTACGGATTCCGTATTTTTCATAGTATTCATATGGAAGACTGTATAAATAAGATTGCTCTGGCATTGTCTGGTGAAAAGCTGTATCGAAAACCGCAACAGCCGGTACCTCCGGAAGAATTTCACGAAAAGCGCGAATACCGGTCAGGTTTGCCGGGTTATGAAGCGGTGCAAGATCGGACACCTCTTCGATTTCACGAATGACTTCATCGGTGATTTTCACAGAGTCACTAAACCGCTCGCCTCCGTGTACCACTCGATGGCCGACGCCCTCGATTTCATCCAAGGATTGGATGACACCAGACTCTGTCAGCTTGTCCAATAGCATTTTTACTGCCTGCTCATGGTTCGGGATATCTGTTGTCGTTTCATCCTTCTCCCCTGTAGCTTCTATGGTGAAAACAGAATTTTCGATACCGATCCGTTCGACCAAGCCTTTGGCAATCACTGTCTCTTCAGGCATCTCGATTAATTGAAACTTAAGAGACGAACTGCCTGCATTTATCGCTAATATTTTGCTCACTATGATTCAATCCTTTCATTCAAAACGTCCTTACATACTCCCTTACTCATTTAAACACCGCTTCAACAAGTTTGCAATATCAAGGTTTCAATGATAACGCTTGCCTTCCAAAATCTTTATTTTCAAACTATTTGACCGGGTGTTTCAAGAAATTCCTTCCTGTTTGAACCATTGATTAATTTTGACCAGAATATCATTCATCGCATGGACATTTTTAAAGGATGGAAGCTTTGCCATAAGGGCTTCTTTTGGAGCCTTGGTATCCTGCCCTTTTTTTTGCAGCAAAAAGATACTTTTCGCATTTTGTTCTGATTTAAAGATACTTTCCGGCAATTGAACAATACCGAAAATGTGCGTATTTTTTTGCAAGAAGGTGTTTAATTTTGGTGCCTGGTCACTGTCAAACAAAAAATTCGGGATAATTAAAACGAGATAACCGCCATCCCTCGTGTACCTGATACTTTGCTCAATCAACAAATGATGAGCATAGGAATGTCCTTCTTCCGCTTTAAGTTCGTAATCATTAGCAATAATATCATCAGGATAGTAGCCGACAGGTAAATCGGATACTATCAAATCTGCCGGCTCCATAACAAACGGACGGAGGCTGTCCTGATGGAATAGCTCCATATCGATTTGCTGAAGGTTGGCGCTCATAAGGGCAATCTTAATTAAGGTGGGATCTACTTCGCTCCCGAATGGTACAGTTTGCTGCGGCAGCTGGTTATGGACTGCTGTCAGCAAATTTCCCGTTCCACAGGCGGGATCAAACAAACGCACCGGATTCCGGTCTTTCATCAATTTGTTTGCTAAATAGCCGGCAAACATTGCCACCGTGTCAGGGGTGACTAAGTGCTGCTGTTGTGTCGCACCTTTCATGCCTTTTAAGGATGCCAATTGTATCGCCTTTCTTATCTCTTCCCGTTCAAAAGAATTTATATCAAGCTCGCTAGCTTTTTTGCGTAAATGTTGAAGGGCGAATTCATTGAGTTCCCCTGTCGTTTCTTCGGTAAGAAAATATTCCAGCGCCTGAGCCAGACTGTCTAAGTACGGCTGGTCCATTTGGCGCACTATTTGTTCAGCTGATTCATCCAAGAAATTATATATTGTTTCCACATTATTGTGTTCCACTTTGCTTCCCCCATTCATTTACCTTCATCAGCCTATTATTTTAACAAAACTATGGATTCAGAGAAAATATATGACTATGTATTGCCCGTTTTATTAGTAAATGCACAAAAAACCCCGAATGCTTAGCCGCCGATGCACTACAAAGAATACAGATTCTCGTAGGTACTGATCGGCCGAAAAAGTCACTCGGGGCAAGGCTTTACTTGTCCGAAGCCTATTTCGTTTCTTTTACAGCAGCAAGAGCTTTTTCGTAATCCGGATGGTTGGTTCCTTCGCTAACGTATTCCGTGTAAGTTACTTTTCCTTCCGAATCGATGACAAAAACAGAACGGGCCAACAGGCGCAGTTCTTCCATTAATACACCATATTGATGGGCGAAGTCTGCATCTTTATGATCGGAAAAGATATCGATATGCTGAATATCATTTGCCTGAGTCCAACGTTTTTGGGCAAACGGTAAATCCATGCTGATGGTCAACACTTTTACATTTTCCAGCTTTTCCGCTGCATCATTAAAACGTTGCGTTTGCTCTGCGCATACTCCTGTATCGACAGAAGGAACAACACTGATCAAGCGTACTTGACCGCTGTAATCAGTTAAACGGACTTCATTCAAATCATTATCCAGCACCTTAAAATCCGGCGCTGTTGCGCCAACTTTCACTTCATCCCCAACAAGAGTCATCGGGGTACCTTTAAAGGTTACATTCGCCATTCTATCAACCTCCATCCTTCATTCTCGATTTTCATTATGAAGGTATTAGAAGGGAATGTCTAACATAATGCTAAGCAAGTATTACTCGTCTTCATTTTCCTCCGAATCATCATCTTCGCTTTCTTCTTTATTTTTCTTCTCTTTCCCTTTTTTATCCTTCTTATCCTTTCCTGCTTTTTCCCCTTTTTCTTTTTCTTCTTTACCGCTTCCCTTTTCCAGTTTTCCCATTGTTCCTTTCAACATTTCCTGAATTTTATCCAGAGCTTGCGGTGCGAAATCCAACAGTTTTTCATAGAGATGGGTGCTTTGATCAAGGTGAATCATTTGCACGCCTTTTTCATTGACGATCAAAAACGCTATTGGCGTAATGGATACGCCCCCTCCACTACCGCCTCCGAATGGCATCCCGCTTCCACCCTCTGAATCGGAGCTGTCCCCTCCACTCGACTGGCCCTTAAATTCTGATCCTCCTGCTGCAAACCCAAACCCAACCCGGGATACCGTGATGATCATACTCCCGTCAGGTGATTCTACAGGATCCCCGATAATCGTATTGACATCGACCATATCCTTGAGATTTTCCATAGCTGACGTCATCAAGCCTTCAATTGGATGTTCACTCATATATTTTCTACCTCCTAAGTAATTGCCTGTACGTTCTCGTTTTCCATTCAGAGAACAGTTCCTAAATATGTCGAATGATGCACATAGCTTTTCCTAAATCACTAGAAAAGATACACCACGAAGATCTTGCATTAAATATTCATGAAATAAGGATGTTTCTTCTCCACTAGCTAGCTTTTAAACATGCGTTTTTTCGATTACGACAAAAGAATCTTGTTCTTTCCTAATCTGTACAGCAAACAAAACAAAAGGTTTACGTTCAAATGGAAAAACGTAGCACTATTTTCGCGTTTTAACCTTTATTTGTTTTCTTCATGAATATTCCTGGGTATGGTTTAACCGTGAGTGAGGGCGAGGTAAAACTTGGCCATCAGAAGCTCATAAGAAAAAACTTCAAGGAGGAAATGTGGATGAAAAAGAAGATTTTAAAAATCGCTGCACCAACATTGGCAATGGGGCTCGCTTTCTCTCCTGCGGTCAATGCTGCACCGTTTAATTCCAATGCGGATGGAAACAGTGCTGTTCAGGTTAAAGCTGGACAAGCTAACGGATTCAACGCTCAAAAAGTGACGAAGCATCTTTTCCAAGTAGAGAAAAAGGTAAATTCAGTAGAATCTGAGCTTGAATTTGTTGCTGCACAATTGAGTGACACAGAAACACTTACTCCTGAGGAATATGAATTCTTCCAGGGAGAATTCGTTTCTTTAAGTAACCAGCTGAACGCCGCAACGAATAAACTTTCTGCGGTTACTGCCAAAGCTGATGATGCACAACCTGAAATCATCGAAACAGAAAACCTCATCGAAGAAGTTGAAGAAGCTATAGAAAGTGAACAAAGCATTCTCTATACACTGCCGATCGTAGAAGAAGAGAATGAAGCAGAAATTCCAGAAGAAGATGAAGGAGAAGTTTTACCCGACCAACCAGATGAAGAGGATGACGGGGAAGTTAATCCTGAGGAACCCAATGAAGAAGATGGCGGAGAAGTAACTCCTGATCAACCCGTAGAAGAAAACGATGGAGAATTTTAATCGTAAATAAAAAATCATAGCTTGTATCGTGAAGCAAATCCATGAAAGCATGCAAGAAAAGCCCTGCCGACTAGTGCAGGGCTTTTTACTTATTTAATAACCTTATACCTCAAATGGTGCGCTATCTTCAAACGTCTTAGACGGAGGATAGTTGCTTGGAAATTAATCGAATAAGGCGAATTGCCTTTCCTAAACGAAAAGAAAAGTTACATTCCGCTTCCGTGTATAAATTTTTTTGTTGGAATAATGGTTGGATTTCAATCTCTTCCCCGGATATCCTTTTCACATGGGATCGTATCCAGGCAACCAGACTATATTTGATTCCCCATCCTGCACCAGCTGCTATGCCAGTTGCCCTTGCATCTGCCAGGCCAAGTTTTGACTTCCAGGATAGTTGATGGATGGAAACTTTCGAAATAAACACGAGTATTTGAGGTAAAATAGAGCGCAAAGCTTGCAAATTCCGTTTCCAATTATGCCATTTTTGCTCTAGTGTCTTTTCGCCGTCCGGGTTACCCCAAGTATTTGGGCGATTATCCCCTTCAGACAGAACGGTCAATTCTTTTTGGAATACACAAATACCAAAAACTTCTATCTCAACACGTAAATAGTCCGAGCCATTATGATATCTATAATATAAAGTTGTATAAACTCGTAATAAGAGTAATAGCATAAGGGTGAAAAGGACAAGTAACAAGATGATCCCCCCTGCAAGCAGCCAGCCCATGAAAACACCTCCATCGTCACCAGTATTTTCAAAAACACATCAGAATAAACCGTTTCCGGCAGATATCTTCCCGCTGGGAATATGAAAAAAAGAATGATAACATGGATATATAAAGCGTTTTCTCACAGAAAGTATTCTGTGAATACAAACTTCAATGCTTACATACAGACAGGAGGAAGCAATATTGGACAATCGCCGCAATCTTTACTTTTATTACCCAAAAGAGAAAGAACTTGAAGATGCATTTCAGCCGCTATTCAAGCTCGCAAAAGAGAATGGATTTCAAATTGTCGACCAGTCAGAGGACGCCAATATAATCATAAGCGTTGGAGGAGACGGCGCTTTTCTCCAAGCCGTAAGAAAGACTGGATTTCGTCAAGATTGTTTATACACAGGTATTGCCAAATCTAATGAAGCAGGATTGTACTGTGATTTCAGCCTCGATCACTATGATGAGATGGTTCATTCCATCCTTCATGAAGAATTGGAGGTCCGCCGGTTTCCAGTCATCGATGTTTTGGTCAATGAGCAAGCGCACTTTTTATGTTTGAATGAAGCCAGCATCCGATCGACTTTGATTAAAACGATTGTGATGGATGTATTTATCGATGACCAGCATTTTGAAACTTTCCGGGGCGACGGATTGATTGTTGCCACCCCTACAGGCAGTACAGGTTATAATAAATCTACCCATGGAGCTGTCGTCGATCCGAAAACACCATGTTTCCAAGTGACCGAACTGGCTTCTTTAAATAATAACCGGTACAGAACCTTGGGCTCTTCCTTTATATTGGACAAGTCGAGGAAACTCACGCTCAAAGTCATCCAGGATGGAAATGATTATCCTATCATCGGCTTTGATAATGAAGCTTACTCTGTACGAAATGTACAAGATTTAACCGTCACACTCAGCGATAAAATTGTGAAGACGGTGAAATTGAAAAATAATTCATACTGGGACAGAGTGAAAAGAACCTTTTTATAAACCAAAAAAATGAGCAGGCTGGCATGGGTATTTCCCATGCCAGCCTGCTTTTAGCAGAAAAGACTAGATTTTGTTAAAAACCGGGAGAACTGATTTATCTACGTTACCAGGTCTCGTTTGAACCATTAACACCATCTCTTCTAATAAGGATCTGTTGTCCGATAATTGTTTCGGTAAACGACCGATTCATCCACAACCGTTTGTTGTACTTGCAAAGTCGTAATTTTCTCTGGATCTATTTTAAACGGGTCTTGATCAAAGATGGTAAAGTCCGCTTTAAACCCAGGTGCTATTCTACCCTGATCCTGTTCGTGACAAGACGCATAAGCGCTACCGTTTGTGTACAAAGAAATAGCCTCGTACATCGATAAGCGCTGTTCATCTTGATAGTTTTGGCCATTTACACTAGACTTTCTCAAAACAGCTGCCTCTATGCCGAGCAGCGGGTTAATGCTTTCAATGGGTGCATCAGAGCCGGCAGCACATGGAATTTGTCGGTTTAGAAAGGTTTTCCAAGCATACGCATGTGTTAAGCGCTTTTCTCCTATTCGATCGATTATCCAAGGAAAATCCGAGGCCACAAACGTCGGTTGAATGTCGAGCACGACATCCAGTTCTTCCAATTGATCGAGAAGATAGTCGTTGACGATTTGGGCATGTATAATACGATCCCGCCGCCCATTCTTAAGCGGATGCTTTTTCAATGTTTCCACAACTGCTTCTACCGCCTTATCGCCAATTGCATGAATCGCGACTGGCATACCATACTCTCTCGCCTTTTGAACCAGAGCTTCTAAACTATTCTTACTATGGATATTGATTCCACTATTTTCCGGGTCATCATTATACGGCTCTGAAAGCCAGGCGGTTCTACCACCTAAAGCACCATCAGAAAAGATTTTCATCGCTCCCATTTCGACGAATTCCGTGCCTTCCTGGTAATCCAGCCCTGCTGATTTCATATCGTCTATCACTTCATGGTGGACAAGTAGATGCGCGCGAAACTTTCGTTTATTACCATCAATTCCATTGGTGAATGCTTGATAAGTTTTAAGAAACCCTCCATAGTAATTCAAATCCTCGGTATGACCGCCTACCAATCCGTTTCGGTGTAAATCATCCACTGCAGTTTGGACAATAGCTGTTAAATGCTCTTCTGACATCTCTGGAATTACATTCTTAATAAATTCCTGTGCTGTATCCAAAAAATAACCGGTTGCCTTTCCGGAATGATCTCTTACGATAACACCGCCTTGCGGATCTTCCGTTGCATCCGTAATCCCCGCTTGTTCCATCGCAGCAGAATTGGCCAGGAGGGCATGTCGGCAAATGCGGCTCAACATCATAGGATTTTCAGGACAAATCTCGTCCAGTTCATCCTTATGAAGGATAACAGGATTCTCCCAATGATTTTCATTCCACCCTTCCCCAATTAGCCATTCGCCCGGTTCGAGCTGTGAAGCACGGCTGCGAAGAGCAGCTTTTACTTCCTCTGAAGATTTCATGGTCGATAAGTCCAAATGAATTAATTTTTCCCCATGTCCGATAATATGTAAGTGACTGTCCGTAAATCCCGGAAACATGGTATTACCATGCAAATTATGAATGCGGTCAATCCGGCCCTCATACGCTCTTTGTAAATCGGACGCTGATCCTGTGTCTACTATTTTCCCATCTTCTGTGAACACAGCTTCCACTGTATCCATTTCGGATATCATGGTGTAAACTGTTCCACCTTTCCAGATAATTCCCATCACATGTTTCCCCTTTTCCGTTATTCTTGATTGCCTCGTAAAAGTTGTCGGAGTTTGTTGAATTGTAAATCATTTTAACGGTTTTACTTGCAAATGAAAAGGGCAGTGCTCAAGCACTGCCCTCGTTTCGCCATACTTATTTATTTTAATATTATCCACGCATTTGTTGTTGAGCCATTGATACCAAGCGTTTGGTGATTTCTCCACCAACGGAACCGTTAGCCCGGGAAGTAGTATCAGCACCAAGCTGTACTCCGAATTCTTGAGCAATTTCCGTTTTCATTTGATCCAAAGCCTGTTCAACTCCAGGTACAAGAAGCTGGTTGTTGTTGTTGCTTGCCATAGTTCTCACCTCCTTCCCTGCACTTCTAGCATGCTCGGGAGGAGTCGAAACCATTCCCTAAGAAAAATGGGAGAAATGACAGCATTACCCAGCTATTATTTTCCGTAAGACCCACCTTGCTCTTTAAAAGGTTGAGAGCAACGTTTCGCTATGGTTACAACGGAAAATTCGAATACGTTCACCAGGGGCCTAAGGAATAGTAAAGTATTTACCTGACGTTAAACTTACTTTTATAACAAGGCGTCAAATTCTTCTTCTTTTGCTTGAGAATCAATTGTCACTACTTCCACGTTTTCCAATGTTTCATCCAAAAGATCGTCAAAATCCTCTGCTTGTTCAAACTGGTTCACCTTCTCTTTACGCGGCGTAGTTTTAGGTGCATCCGGAACAAATACGGTGCAACAATCTTCGAATGGGCGAATCGAAATATCGTACGTATCGATTTTTTGAGAAATACTGATAATATCCTCTTTGTCCATAGCGATCAATGGTCGCAGTACTGGATAATTGGTGACTTCATTAATTGCGTGCATGCTTTCCATCGTTTGACTGGCTACCTGCCCAAGACTTTCACCGGTGGTCAACGATAAGATGCCTTCTCTCGAAGCAATTTGTTCACTGATCCGCATCATCATCCGCCGCATTACCGTCATCGAGTAGCCATGCGGTATCGTTTGATGTACCTTTTGCTGCAGCTTTGTAAATGGTACCACATGTATGCGGATGGAATGGCCGAATTTAGTCATTTGACGCGCCAAATCAAATACTTTTTGTTTGGCGCGTTCACTTGTAAATGGAGGGGAATGAAAATGAATTGCTTCCAATTGAACCCCACGCTTCATCGTCAAGTAACCAGCAACCGGGCTGTCGATTCCTCCGGATAAAAGAAGCAGTGTTTTTCCTGAGGATCCGACCGGCAGTCCTCCGGCACCAGGGATTTTTTGAGAAGTAATATACGTACCGTCCTGCCGAATTTCCACCCTTAATTCCATATCTGGTTGATGAACATCAACTGCATATTCTTCCGTGTTCTTCAGCAGATACCCGCCTAGCACTTGGTTGAATTGTTGAGATCTAACAGGAAAGGTTTTATCTGTCCTTTTTGTCGTTATCTTAAACGTTTTGACTCCGTGCGCTCCTTCAAGGGCAAACAATGCAGCTCTTTTAATCTCCTCTTCTTCATTGGCTACTTTGATTGCCTTGCTTAAACTGTGGATCCCAAATACTGTTTTACAACGGTCAATAATCGGCTCCGGATCCTGCCCGTTTAGTAAAATATACATTCTGTCCCGCTGCCGCTTCACTTTTATATTCGGTATGTCCTTTAATTTGTTTTGGACATTTTCCTGTAGTTTTTGCGTAAATGTCTTTCTATTTTTTCCTTTTAACGCTATTTCTCCATAACGGATTAAAATATATTCATAATGCATTGTATCTACCCCATTATTTCGCTAAATTGATGCAGAACCTCGTCAAATGCTTTGCAAAAGCCTTCGATTTCCTGCAGCTGATTGTGATAAGAAAGGCTGATGCGTAATGCAGAACTGCTTCTTGATTCAGACAAACCGCAAGCGGCCAGCACAGAGCTTACATCTTCATTTTTCGAGGAACAGGCCGATTTCGTAGAAATATAAAAACCTTTTTCGCTCAGAGCATGAATGAGCACCTCTGGTTTATAACCGGGAACGGAAATGTTGATGATATGCGGTGCATGGCCTGCCGGAGAATTGGTTGTTACCTGCTCCATCCCGTCCAGACAATTCCATAGCCTTTCTTTCATGTCCAAGAGATGCTGACTTTTCTGCCGTTGTTCCTCTAATATGAGACGTATAGCCTTTACCAGTGCAACTGATCCGGCTAGATTTTCGGTACCTGAACGGATGGACCGCTCTTGTCCCCCGCCATGCATCAAAGGAAACAAATGTGTTCCTTTCTTCGCAAAAAGCAAACCTGTTCCTTTCAGGCCATGAATTTTGTGGCCGGAAATCGTACACAAATCAATCCCACTATCAGACAAGGATAGTGGCACTTTCCCAAATCCTTGCACATGGTCCACATGAAAATGCAATTTTGGATAGCGCTTGGTAATTTCTCCTATTTCTTTAATAGGCTGAATGGCACCAAGTTCGTTATTGACATGCATAATGCTTACCAAGATTGTTTCTTCGGTAATTGCTGCCTCGACATCGGCAGGTTCGATTAGCCCTTGATGGTTTACAGGAAGATATGTTACACGGAAACCAAAATCCTCCAAACCTTTACAAGCTTCCAGCACGGATGGGTGCTCTATCTGTGAAGTAATAATATGTTTGCCTCTATTATGATGGGCAAGTGCTATTCCCTTAATAGCTGTATTGTTCCCTTCTGTCCCTCCGGAAGTAAAAACAATTTCTTCCTCTTTTACTTCCAACAAATCAGCCGCCTGTTGTCTTGCTCTTAATAATAACTTCTCAGCTTCAGCACCAGTTCGGTGAATCGATGAGGGATTTCCATAATACTTTTGTGATACTTGGGTAAAACTATCGATAACTTCTTGATACGGTTTCGTGGTAGCACTATTATCTAAATAAATCATGGAAACGCCCCCTCCCCTTTTGTATTTATGCAATCACTTATAATATCATAATTAATCCCTTGCTACAAACTTGCCAGCAAGGGATTAATACGGCCTATGGTTCTATTTGGAGATCGTTAAGTAACTGATCGATTGATATTACCTGTTTCTCTTTATATCCGCCAAATTTCATTTCCTGTAAATCGTTTCGATCGGTAAAAGAAGCTATATTATCTGTTTTCTTATGATATAGCGTGCTCTTTGACAGCGAATGAGCAGCTGTTAAGGTTCTGTCTTTTTCAAACTGCAAATCCTTAATTACCATCCATGCTATGCAACCCCAAAAGGAAACAGCTGTAACGACCAATATGCCTATAAGCCAGCGCACCTTCATGTTATTAGTCAGCTTGGAACCTTGTTATATTCTTCCAGTTTCTTCAAAGCACCCGGTTCTATTTTTTCCAAAGCCTGGACCGCTTCTTCCAAGGCATTCTCATATTCAAAATTACGGAACATACTTTCAGCCTCAGAAAGCCTGGCTGCTAATAAAGGATACTTGCTACGGTAACGATTGGCATACTGAATAACAAGTTCTACCAGACGCGCTTGTTCCAATAGCATTTCTGTCTGTTCCGTCATCGAAGACACTGCCTTTTGTGCCTCAGATAGCGAGTGTTGAATCTCTCCCATATCAAGGGGTTGTTTTTCCAGTTTTCCGGTAACTTCCTCCACTCGCTCGGCGGCCTCCTCAAAAAGCTTCCAAATAAAATCGGGAACCCCCGGGATATTGCTTTTCATCAAGGTCCGGTGTGTGTCTTGAAGAGCTTTTCGCATTTCAATAATCAGTTCTTTTGCAGCCAATTCGTCTTTTCTCAACGTTTGAATCTGGCTTTTGAATGCTTCATGGCGGGCCTTCAGCTTTTCCAATTCTTTCGAAGCCGTTTCCACCTTTTCGCGAAGTTCAATGTGGGTAGCGGTATGTTCATCCAATCCACGGTCGATATCTTCAAGGCTTTCTTTCAACTGTTTGACCAATTTTTCTAAGTTCAAGTGGTTCTCCAGATCATTATCTTCCAAATAGTAGGCTTCCTGAAGACTTTCTACTTCCTTGGTCGTTTCTTCAAAGGATTGAAGTTCCGCTTCTACGTTCCGCCGAAAACCTGGAATCTGCTTTTCTATATAGTTTTTTGCGATGGCTTCTTTTTCAAGAAGCTGGTACATTTCCTTCATTCTTTCTTCAACTTGCTCAAGGAAAGGCACTATTTCCTCCAGCATTCCTTTATCAAGCTGTTCTACAAACTCCTGCAGTTGAGTCTTATACTGATGAATTTCTTTTTCAAACCCTAGATGGGAAATATGATACCCATCCTTTTTCATTCCAATAATACCGTTCTGCAGTTCATCTAGTTGATTAGGAAGTGTCTGCCGGCTCTTTTTGTAAACATCTGGAAATTCTCCCATTTTTGATTCTAATTCCGTGATGTGATCGCGCAATCCATCGACAAGCTTCTGAGCTTCAAAGTAATTACCCTCTTCCGTAAGCTGGTAATACTTCTCGATGTTTCCATCGATTTCATCCAAATCACCTTCGAAACGCGCTTCCGATTTACCGAAGTTATGGCGATTTTGCAGAAGAGACCTTCTCAACTCTTTCATTTTCGGTTTTAATGCTTCTACAGCTTTTCGGCTGTTCTCCTCCGAATCAAGCAATAGTTCCAGTTCGTTATACATTTGTTCAATGTCAGCTTCAATGGCTTTTAATGCACCGTCCACCCGAAGTAAATTTTGCTTGGCGGTAGAAAAACGGTATTTGTCAGCCGCCTCTTCAGCATCAAAGAGGTATTCTTCCATATCCGGAAGCTCCCTGGTAAGGATTGTATCCCATCGGTCCTTCCATTTCTCGAAATTTTCCTGCGTTTCTCCGGATAAATTCAATGCTTTCACCCGGGATAATTCCGCACTTACATTCCTGTTCATGATATCCATCTTCCAGCCTTCCAAGCGGTCGACTTCATCATAAATTCTTTTTCGCCAAATAAGTCCAAAAATGATTAAAGCGATTAAAATAAGAATACCGCCGATTATGTATGCCATAAAAAACCTCCTGAAATCCAATAAACTGTTATATATAAGATGAGAGGAAAGAGATTACTCTCGGCTAAGCCCTTTCTCAGCTCTTTTGCAAGCACCGCAGCGTTCGATCGCTCTCTGCGACCTTAAACTCCTTTGATAAAATCCAAACACTATGTCCAGTTAAATGATTACTATTATGATACCATGTTAACCGCTATTTTTGTTTATAAATTTTCAAATTTATTCACACAACGACAATTTTTTCAAAATCGTTTTAAATACGAAGTCGGCGGCGGATTCCAGTACATCCTTATGCCATAAACCAGTCACAGAAATACTTACCTTTTAACTGGAACTCCTAAACTATCCAGGTAATCGATTTGTTATCATGTGATTAGCATCCTTTGATAAAGGAAGAGAGTATCCAAATTCCGCTTAGAAAAAATTAAAAGAAAAGCCCGCCGATTGGCGGGCTTTTCGAGATGATGGCAGGGGTCATACGGTCTTCCTGAATTCCCCCTTTCCAGTATCTATAAGCGTAACATGGCAGTTTATCGGGAAAGTATGCTTGGTTTGCTTCGTTCATCCAAGCTCAAGCCTTCTGATAAGTGATCAATCCACCTGCAGATCAAATGGACGTATTTCTTAGCAAAAAAATCTTGCGATTGATTCCAGTTCACAAGCGTTTTCCACTCATTTGCAGAAGAATACGGACTGTTTAACAATCCTTTCAGCTGAACATATAAAAATTGCAGATCTAAGTTTGTTATTCCCGCGTCACGTAAAGCCTCTTTAAAAACATTGTTGATCAAATAATTTTCTTTCGCCAAATAAGTAACCATCATCTCCCTGACAAAAACAGAATCCAGTGAAAGTTCCCGATGGATGAAACAAGTAAATTGATGCTGTTCCTGTTTATAATGTATAATTGTTGCAATCATTTGCTTCAGTCTATCGATTTTGGACAATGCTTCGGTATCCGTTATCGTTCCCTCCAGGACAGCCATATACTGTTCGTAATAACTGGTAACGATTGACTCTAATAAACCTTGCTTGCTTTTAAAATAATAGTTGATCAACGATACGTTCACCGAAGCTGAATGAGCTATATCACGGACAGAAGTGCCATGGTAGCCCTTTGTATAAAACAACTGGCAAGCTGCTGACATTACTTTTTGTTTTGTTTGGCTGTTAGTCACCCGTAACACCTCCTCTTGTCATTTACGACATAACGGAGAAGAGTCCTGCAACTTTCGCTCGTCAAATACTGCGCCTTGTATGTCGAGATACGTTAATCGTGGCGAAGAGTAGCGGATGGAGCAAAATATTGTCTGACAATGCTATTAAAAAGGTGGGAATGCTAATGTTTGAAGTGAAAAATTATTCAGGTTCTAAGGAAAAAGATTATAGCCTGTTGCTAAAACAGCTGGAGGCATTAATCGAAGATGAGCCGGATGCAATAGCCAATCTTTCCAATGCATCCGCACTACTTAACCAGTTTTTGACAGATGTCAATTGGGTCGGATTTTATTTATGGAAAGAAGACGAACTTGTTTTGGGGCCGTTCCAAGGTTTACCGGCTTGTGTGAGAATAAAGTCTGGAAAAGGAGTTTGCGGAACAGCCGTCCAGGAAGGTAAAACACAGCTTGTTGAGGATGTACACCAATTCCCTGGCCATATTGCGTGTGATGCCGCAAGCCAATCTGAAATTGTCGTGCCGCTCCACAAAGAAGGAAGTATTTATGGCGTTCTGGATATTGATAGTCCCAGCAAAGGAAGATTCGACAAAGAAGATCAACATTACTTAGAACAATTTGCTGCAATTCTTGAAAAATATATTTGAAGAAACAGAAGGCTGGTCATTAAGACCAGCCTTTAATTCAGCTCCCTGATACATCTTGCTTGGACTACACAGTTTTTCCCAAGTTCCTTTGCCTGATATAAAGCTGCATCTGCTCTATCAAATACATTGCCCGTACGCTCGCTTTGACCTTTGTCCCAATAGGAAACGCCCACCGAAATCGTCACCGTCGGCTCGGTGAAGGCTTCGACTTGTCTGACTAACTGATGTGCCGTTTCCATGCCTTCTTTAACGGAAGCATTCGGCAAATAAACAGCGAGTTCTTCCCCTCCCCATCTGGCCGCAAAATCGTCTGTCCCTATATGTCCTTTGATAATGGAGGCAACTTGGATGATTAGTTCATCTCCCAGTTCATGGCCATAAGTATCGTTAAATTTTTTAAAGTCATCTATGTCGATCAACAGAAAAGCACCTTGCTCATCCTCTGACAAATGCTGCTGGAGACGTTCATCCAAATACTTTCTCGAATACAAACCAGTCAAATAATCGGTTATGACCAAGTGTTCCAGCTGTTCGCGGAGCATAGAATTGACAAAAGCGAGCGTAGAATGATGAACAAGTGATTGAATCAACTTAAACGCCTCAAAGGAGAAAAAGTACGGGTCTTGATGAAGGACAAAAATTGCCCCTTTAATTTGTTTTGATTGCATCATCGGTATTGCCATAACCGAATGATAGAGGAAATTGACTTCCGGATATTTAATGGAAAAATCACCTATAAAAACAGCATCATGCTGCTTTCGAAGCAATTCCAGTGTATTGGCAAGAAAAGGCTTTGCTTTTTTGGATAAAAAGTAATCCGTACTTCCATCCAGAATTTCGTATTCCTCCTGGTCGTCTTCTTTGAATAGAATATACCCTATTTCCTGCGCTCCAAATTTATCTTTGATTTGCTTGCTCATAAAAGTGGTCGTCTCTACTAACCGCAAATTCGAATTCAAAGTATGGGAAGTTTCATTAATTAACTGCAAATCCTCGATCAGCTGTTTTGAATGCTGATATAGCCGAGATTTCTCCATGGCACTTCCGGCTTCATTTGCCATCAATGATACAAATTCCACATCCTCTGCTGGAAAGGAAATTACGGTAGGAGCACAAATTTGTAAAACGCCATACACACCTTGCTCTCCTTTCAGAGGAATGTAACAGTTTGTTTCACGCGTTTCGGTTATTTGTTCATACTGAACATCGCCGGTAAGAAAGGCATGAACGCTTACTCTGTTGGTCACATCATCATTGTAAATCAGTTCTCTGGTTGGCAGGTCTTCGGCACCGGGGAATTCTTGCGAAAGGTACAAATAGTAATCAAATTCCGGATATACATCCTTCAATGTGTTGATCACTACTTCCAATACATCCTTCGTATGGATAGAAGCATGAAACGCAGAAGTAACCCTATATAAGACCTGATGATTGTGATTTGTTTTTATAGTATGAATTTGATTAGACATGATCCGTAGTTGACCGGAAAGTTCTTCAGCAATCGTTCTGCAATCCTGACGGGACTGTTCCGATAGACGGTCTGCCGCAATAAAGAGAAAGCCAATTACGTTGTCTCCATCCCTTAAAGGAATCAACATAGCCTCTAGAGATTGGGGAGAAATAAACATCTCCTGTCCATCTGAATAGGTATCCACCCTGTCCGCCGCAACTGTGTTCGGAAGAATTTCCAACACCCTCTGTCTTAGTGCAGAATCTTCTGTTTTCAGAAAGAAACCATTTTTCCATGCATCATAGTAGTAAATACCCGCATGCCGAACAGGTACAAATTGCTTAATCACTTCACAAGCATTCGTGATCACATCATCAATGGAAGGGTTATTTTCCCGCATGAACCCCTCCAACATTTGATACCAGCATTCATACCTCGATAATCTATTGTTGTCCATAAAATCTCACCTATCGTTTGCATTGACAGCTTCCCGGACGCACCGGAACTGCCTGGATTATTGTTTTTCGTCACTTTATATCGATGAAAATAATTATAAGATGGTATAATAAATTTACAGAATAATAAAGGCTATAGGAGATATATCCTAATTATATATGATTAAACATGCTTTTCCTACTTATATCCTATAATAATTCCGTATATTTGATTAAAAGAAATCGGTTCTTGACTTCTGATTCTAAAAAAACTATAATGGACTTTGTGTAAAAAAGGTAGCCTACGTGAACCTCCGACTGTTTCATTTTGTTCCTTACAGTTAGTAAGGTGTATCGTGTAACTCTCTGCTGCTGGAGCGATGGTACATGAAAACAAAATGGGCAGCGATTGGGAACACACTGTCTTATTTTATGCAAATCTACTATATAAAGGAGAAGATGTACAATGGCTCGCTATACAGGTCCTGTATGGAAAAAGTCTCGTCGTCTTGGTATTTCTTTAACTGGTACTGGTAAGGAACTAGAAAAACGCCCTTACGCACCAGGACAACATGGTGCTAACCAGCGCCGCAAACTATCTGAATACGGTCTTCAATTGCAAGAGAAGCAGAAGCTTCGCTTCATGTACGGAATTAACGAACGTCAATTCCGTCGCTTGTTCGACCAGGCAGGAAAAATGAAAGGTATCCATGGTGAAAACTTCATGATCCTTCTTGAATCCCGTTTGGATAACCTTGTTTACCGTTTAGGTCTTGCCCGCACTCGCAGACAAGCACGCCAGCTTGTAAGCCACGGCCATGTTACCGTTGACGGTGGACGCGTCGATATTGCTTCTTACCGCGTGAAGCCAGGACAAGTGATTGGTCTTCGTGAAAAATCACAAAACCTAGATATCGTGAAAGAAGCAGTGGAAACGAACAACTTTGTTCCTGAATACCTATCTTTCAATGAAGATACTTTGGAAGGAACTTACACTCGTTACCCTGAACGTTCTGAACTTCCAGCCGAAATCAACGAAGCACTTATCGTTGAATTCTACTCTCGTTAATCTATATAGTTTGCAGATTAACATACAAAACTCCCTTGAAATGTTGTTATATCAACGTTTCAAGGGGTTTTTTAGTTTTATCTAGTTTGCAAATTAATGCAAGGTAATGGTCTAATTTGGGGCCAACTGGGCCAAATTTGGACCAAAAAATCACTAGCATGGGTGAAGGAATAGAAAGAAAGTGGCTCTATACTGAATGTGGTGGTGTCCCCTGTTGTGATGGGTGTTCCTGCAGTGTGCAAAAAAATACACTCATTCCCTCTCTCTTTGACCNCTAAGGTAGCGAAATTCCTTGTCGGGTAAGTTCCGACCCGCACGAAAGGTGCAACGACTTGGGCACTGTCTCAACGAGAGACCCGGTGAAATTATACTATGCGTGAAGATGCGCATTACCCGCGACAGGACGGAAAGACCCCGTGGAGCTTTACTGTAGCCTGATATTGAATGTTGGTACAGCTTGTACAGGATAGGTGGGAGCCTTAGAAACCGGAGCGCTAGCTTCGGTGGAGGCGCCGGTGGGATACCACCCTGGCTGTACGGACCTTCTAACCCAGGACCGTGATCCGGTCCGGAGACAGTGTCAGGTGGGCAGTTTGACTGGGGCGGTCGCCTCCCAAAGAGTAACGGAGGCGCCCAAAGGTTCCCTCAGAATGGTTGGAAATCATTCGCAGAGTGTAAAGGCAGAAGGGAGCTTGACTGCGAGACCTACAAGTCGAGCAGGGACGAAAGTCGGGCTTAGTGATCCGGCGGTGCCGTATGGAAGGGCCGTCGCTCAACGGATAAAAGCTACCCCGGGGATAACAGGCTTATCTCCCCCAAGAGTCCACATCGACGGGGAGGTTTGGCACCTCGATGTCGGCTCATCGCATCCTGGGGCTGTAGTCGGTCCCAAGGGTTGGGCTGTTCGCCCATTAAAGCGGTACGCGAGCTGGGTTCAGAACGTCGTGAGACAGTTCGGTCCCTATCCGTCGTGGGCGTTGGAAGTTTGAGAGGAGCTGTCCTTAGTACGAGAGGACCGGGATGGACACACCGCTGGTGTACCAGTTGTTCCGCCAGGAGCATAGCTGGGTAGCTACGTGTGGAAGGGATAAGTGCTGAAAGCATCTAAGCATGAAGCCCCCCTCTAGATGAGACTTCCCATCATTTCAAATGAGTAAGATCCCTCAGAGACGATGAGGTTGATAGGTCCGAGGTGGAAGCGTGGTGACACGTGCAGCTGACGGATACTAATCGATCGAGGACTTAACTTAAAACAAAAAGCGGAGACGACCGTTAAGGTCCGACTGGATAAGTAAGACCGCGACAAGGCTGGGTTTCAGCCTTGTAGAGGAATTGCTTATACAGCGAGGACCTGGGAGTCGGAGCTGGATTAAAACAAAAAGCGTCGCGGGCTTGGTCAGATGCGACACGCATAAGCCAGTCATCGAAAAGCCCTGCATTTATGGGCTTGTAGGGGAATGACTTATGACGCGAGCATCTAGCCCGCAGAGCTGGATTAAAAAAACGTGTCAATGTTCATTGAATGTCTTCCCTCTTATCTAGTTTTGAAGGTACATCTTTCTTAAAAGCACCTAAAGGAAGTTCTGTTAAGACCGTTCACGTCCTGTGAACAACACAGAACGACCTGCATCCTGCAGGTCTGGTGGCAATAGCGGAGAGGTCACACCTGTTCCCATGCCGAACACAGAAGTTAAGCTCTCCAGCGCCCATGGTAGTTGGGGCTTTGCCCCTGCGAGAGTAGGACGCCGCCAGGCAAAACTGAAACACCCTTGAATGAGAACCACTCGTTCAAGGGTGTTTTTTCGTTTCGTGTTTCCTATTGTTTTGTAAAAATAGGCTCTATACTGAATGTGGTGGTGTCCCCTGATGTGATGGGTGTTCCTGCAGTGTGCAAAAAAAAATACACTCATTCCCTCTCTCTTTGACTGGGGATTAAAGATAAACAAGTAGATGTATCGAATATAGAGGAAGAAGGAAGCGCCTTAAGAGTAGAGCTTTACACAAGACATTGGCAACAAAAGTGCCCGTTCTGTAAAGAGAAAACAATGGTTTAAGACAAGTGATGAGAAGACAGCCGGAAAAGGGCTGGAAGAATGTTTGAAATGGATGCGTGCTTCAAACATAGAGGCATTTCGCCGTGTAAGAAAAACGTTCATGCGTTGGAAACAAGAGATTTTACAGTCATTCATGTATCCATTTCATAATGGGTATATCAAGGGAATAAACCATACGATAAAGGTTTTAAAACGAGATTCCTTTGGAATCAAAGACGTTGAACGATTAAAGCATAAAATTTTATGGCAGCAAGCGGTTAAAAAGGCTCTGTAGAGCGAAATAGTGTAGCAGAGGAAATAAGCGAGACTCCTGCGGAAAAACGGGCGGCCGAGACCCCACAGCGGGCCTTGCGAGGAGGCTCGGGCGTTCGTCCGCGGAAAGCGAGTTTATTTCCTCTGCGGTCTG
>NZ_LN611425.1:21258-59370 GCF_000821245.2 Virgibacillus senegalensis | reverse complement strand
AGGGAATAAACCATACGATAAAGGTTTTAAAACGAGATTCCTTTGGAATCAAAGACGTTGAACGATTAAAGCATAAAATTTTATGGCAGCAAGCGGTTAAAAAGGCTCTGTAGAGCGAAATAGTGTAGCAGAGGAAATAAGCGAGACTCCTGCGGAAAAACGGGCGGCCGAGACCCCACAGCGGGCTTTGCGAGGAGGCTCGGGCGTTCGTCCGCGGAAAGCGAGTTTATTTCCTCTGCGGTCTGTGTAAAAATAGCTGTTTTTAGAATGAGCCTTTCGATAAAGAGAGGATGGAAGAAAAATCACACCACCACATTTGACAGAGAACCAAGAAAGTGTATAGCACATGTGTGAATCATAGCTAGTTACCATTTATCCAACAATTCATATCATTATTTTCTTGTCCTTTTAATTAAATTGAAATTGGCGTTTAGTCTATGGATGAAATGGCAGTATATTTTCTATGTATTAAAAGACCTTCAACATACCCCATAATCTTCATTTGTTACAGGAATGCTGTCCAGTTCGTTTCCGCTATAACTAGCACTAAGTATAATCCACCAAGAATCAGTTTTCTCTGTTTTTAAGTTGAAGACGAATTAGAATTGGAAATCTCCATCCTTCATTAGCTGGACTTCAGTTCCACCTTCTTTAATCCCCACTACTTTCATATCTTCGGTACCAAAGGTCACATTGACTGACAAAAGTGAAGTATTCAGACCCGCTGTTTTCAACTCTTCCCCAGATTGGTCAATGCTATTTTGAATATTGGAAGGAGATGCATTTCCGATTCCAGTATGACAGGACGTATTTTCATCAAACAAGGTATTGTAAAAAAGAGTATCTGTCTGAGCAAGAGGAGAATTATTTGGGACCAAGGCAATTTCACCTAGATAATGCGAACCTTCATCTGTTTCGATGAGATTTTGTAACACGTCCTGTCCCTTGGAGGCATAATAGTCGGTGATCCTTCCATCTTTAAAAATTAGATAAAATTCATCGATTACACTTCCACCGTAGATAAGAGGTTTAGTACCTACCAATTTGCCATTCACCTTATTTTTATGGGGAGCAGTAAATATTTCTTCCGTAGGAATGTTCGGAAAGAAAGATATTCCATTTTTATCTATGACACCCCCGCCGATATAGAGGTGATTTTTCGGTAGACCAACTAATAAGTCAGTTCCACGGCTGCTTGTAAAATGCAGGGCTTCAAATTGGCTTTCGTTTAGGATTTTTTTTCGAGACTCGAAGGCTTTATTGTGACTCTCCCAATCTTTTATAGGATGTTTCCCATCCGCCCGAGATCCTTTTAAAATTAATTTCCATAATGATCGTAAAGCTTCTTCCTTACTTAGATCGGGAAATACTTTGGTTGCCCATACAACGTTTGGGACAGCTAGAAGACTCCAACGCACCTCATGGGATCTAATTTTCGCATAATAATCCCTCAATTTGATACGAGAAGCTTTTTGGAAACGATTTATCCTTTCTGTAGAAACCTCCTTAAAGACATCTAAGTTTTCAGAAATAATATGGATATATGCAGCACCTGCTTCACCCCACTCCTTAAAACGGGTAGCCTGCCAATCAGGAAAGTGATCGATAACGCTATCTGCTGCATTTATGTAAAACTCTTTGGTAGACTGTTCATCTGTCCAATCTATAAATACATTTGAAGCTCCTGCCTCGTAAGCTACCGTTTGGATCAGACGTGCAAACGTAGCATTTTGTATATCACTATGAATAATCAATAATTGATTTTTTTGCAGATTCACACCAGCTCGCACAGCAAGTTCTGCATACTTTTTTAACTGTGCTTCACTTATAAATTCATATATTCCTTTAATCATTTAGTATCTCCCCTGTGATGTTTTTGTATAATTTTACTACAGAACCTTGAACTACTTATAAACTAACCTGCCAGTTAGTTGAACAACTTTGAGAAGTTTCTTTAAAACGAGCTTTTTTGATTGAAGAACCTGGGTGGGACCATATTATCAGTTAACGAAATACTAAATCATAAAAAAGCAGACAGTTCAAGAAACTGTCTGCTTTTTATAACCTCTATTACTGAAAGCGAATCAAAAAGTACTTCTTCTTCCCTCTTCTTATGATGGTAAACCGATCATCAATACGTTGATCCGGACCAACTGTTTTTTCTAAATCTTGTTCTCTGTCGCCATTGATGTAAATGGCTCCGTTTTTGACATCCTCCCTAGCCTGCCTTTTAGAAGAAGAGATACCTCCTTCGACCAGCAGTTCAACAATATTGGCATCTTCTTTCGTTTTGTTGTAAGAAGGTACATCCTTGAAGCCCTGTTCAATTTCTTCCGCGTTCAAAGATTTAATATCTCCACTGAATAAGGCACTGGAAATCCTTTTTGCTTGCTCAAGCGCCTCTTTGCCATGGACCATCTCTGTCATTTCTTCCGCTAACCTGGTGTGTGCAGCCCGTTTTTCAGGAGCTGATTCGTGTTCTTGTTCAAGAACCTGTAACTCCTTTTGATCCATGAACGTGAAGTACTTGATGAATTTCATTACATCACGGTCATCTGTATTGATCCAAAACTGGTAAAATTCGTATGGAGATGTTTTTTCCGGATCAAGCCATACTGCCCCTCCAGCTGTTTTACCGAATTTGGTACCGTCCGCTTTGGTGATCAATGGCACCGTCAAACCGAAAACCTTCGTCTCTTTTCCCTGGTCCTCCCGCGTTCTGCGGATCAGTTCCATACCGGCGGTGATATTCCCCCATTGGTCACTTCCGCCGATTTGCAGTGTACAGTTTTCCTTCTCGTAAAGATTTTGGAAATCCAGGGATTGTAAAATCATGTAGCTGAATTCAGTAAATGATATGCCGTTCTGTATTCGGGATTCTACTGACTCCTTGGCAAGCATGTAATTGATGCCGAAGTGCTTTCCGGTATCCCGAAGGAAATCAATGATCGTCATCTCAGAAAGCCATTCGTAATTATTGCGTGCGACTGCTGCATTTTCTCCCTCTTCGAAGTTAAGCAATTTCGCAAGTTGTTGCTTGATTTTTTCACTGAACCCCTTTACTACGTCCGCTTCATTTAATGTTCTTTCTGTGGAACGGCCGCTCGGATCTCCAATCATGCCTGTTCCACCGCCTATCAACGCAATTGGTCTGTGACCAGCCCGTTGAAACCTTTTTAACATGGTGATTGGAAGCAGATGTCCAATATGCAAACTGTCTGCCGTTGGATCAAAGCCGCAGTATAAGGTAACAACATCTTCCTGCAAGTGTTTTTTCAAACCTTCTTCGTCGGTAGTCTGCTGCACGAGACCCCTCATTTGTAAATCTTTTAAAATATCAATGTCCTACACTCCTTCTTCCACTATTGTGCCTAAAAATCGACAAACAAAAAAACCTCCTCCCAAATAAAGGGACGAAGCTGTTCGCGGTACCACCCTTGTTGCATCCGTAAGAATGCCACTTAATTTGATAACGGCCAGGCAAGCCGTCTCCTGGTTTCACAGGAGAAACTCCAGAACGTAATTCATGGAATTGTTGTGTACTGCCTTTCAGCATCCGGCAGCTCTCTGACAACAGGGAACAAATCCACTACTTCATTCCTTCTTCGCTTTTTTATTTCAGAAGTTCTGAAAATATTACGTTTTATTTACTAATGATACATTAATACCATATCTTTTGGGTAAATGCAATAATATATGATGAATGCCTGCGAGTAAGTTGACTGCTGTGCTATAATATAGATTGATATTTAGGAGGTTTTGCTGTGAATTTTAAACATTTTGCGGTCAAATATAGAGATAAGTTGAAGGAGTGGTGGCAGGCAGGCAAGATTCAGAAAAGTTTTCGAATAACCTATGATGTGGTTTGGAATATCATTCTGTTCTTTGTCATCATTGGATGTATCGGACTATTTTTTGCAGGAGGCACAGGTGCCGGATACTTTGCCTCACTTGTTAAAGATGAACCGGTAAGATCAGCAGAGAAAATGAAAGAAGACATATATAACTATGAAGAAACCTCGGAATTATATTTCGCAGATAACAAATACTTAGGAAACATCCGTTCTGATTTATACCGGGAAGAGACCACTCTTGATAACGTATCGGATTATGTGAAAGATGCCATTATCGCTACAGAAGATGCCGAATTTGAAACCCATAATGGGGTCGTGCCCAAGGCAATTTTACGAGCGGTTTTTCAAGAAGCTACCAATTCATCGGTAAAAACCGGAGGAAGTACCTTAACCCAACAGCTAATTAAAAACCAGATCCTGACCAATGAAGTATCTTTTGAAAGGAAGGCCAAGGAAATATTGCTGGCGATGCGGCTGGAAAAATCGCTTGGCAAAGAGGAAATATTAGAAGCCTATTTAAATATAGTGCCATTTGGCAGAAACGCTTCCGGGGATAATATCGCAGGCATCGAAACAGCTGCACAAGGGATTTTTGGCGTGGAAGCAAGTGAAATCAACCTCGCCCAGGCTGCTTATATTGCCGGCCTCCCACAAAGCCCTTCTTATTATACGCCTTTCACGAACACAGGTGAATTAAAAAATGAAGAAGCGCTTCAGCCCGGCTTGAACAGAATGCAGACCGTTCTAAGCAGAATGCTGGAAGCCGAATATATTACCAGGGATGAGTATGAGGAAGCAGCCGGCTATGATATCACAAAAGACTTTACAGAGCCGACACCGACACCACTGGACAAGTACCCTTACTTGACGAATGAAATCGAAGATCGAGCCAAGGATATCATCATGAAACAACTGGCAGAGCAAGATGGATACACGGAAGAAGATATTGCAAGTAATGAATCGCTTTATGAAGAATATAGTATTCTAGCAGACCGGAATCTTCGCCGAAAGGGATACAAGATTCATACAACCATTAACAAAAAAATCTATGATGCCTTCCAGAAAATCGGGGAGGAATACGACAATTACGGACCTGAAAAGCCGCAAACGGTAATCGACCCGGAAACGGGAGAAGAAACGACCATTATGGAGCCTGTCCAAGCTGCAGGCATGCTGATTGAAAACAGCACTGGAAAAATCATCAGTTTTCTGGGCGGCCGGGGCTATGATACATCGGAAGTCAATCATGCTACGGATACGCTGCGAAATAACGGAAGTACCATGAAGCCTTTATTGGTATATGGTCCCGCTATGGAAGCTGGTGTGATCCAGCCAGGTTCGGTCGTGCTCGATCATCATTTGAATGAAAGGTATCCCCAGCTTCCAAAAGACTGGCCAAAAAACTATACAGGAACTACGCATGGACTCGTTACAGCAAGAGAAGCACTCAAAAAATCTTATAACATTCCGGCTGCGACCACTTACCAGGAAATTGTAGAAAGTGATCCGGCAACAAATTACCTGGAAAAAATGGGCTTCTCCACCCTGACAGAGGAAGACCATACCAATGCTTCGTTGGCAATTGGCTCCCTCGGTGAAGGGGTCACTGTGGAAGAAAACGTGAACGCCTTCTCCACTTTCGGTAACAACGGAAAGTTTGTCGATGCGTATATGATCGAAAAAATTGAAACCAACGACGGGGAAGTATTATATGAGCATGAAAGCGATCCAGTTGACGTTTTCTCCCCGCAAACCAATTATCTGACCATTGATATGATGCGGGATGTATTGAACAGCGGAACTGCTACCTATACGCAATCCCGTTTGACCAACCGCAATGTCGATTGGGCCGGAAAAACAGGTACTTCTGTGGACTGGTGGGACGCCTGGTTTGTCGCGACCAATCCCAACGTTACGATGGGTACGTGGATAGGCTATGACACACCAAAAGAATTGACATGTAATGCCCAGTACCCTTGCAGCACCGGATACAGTAACCGAAATATTGGATTGTGGTCCGAGTTGGTCAACGCAGCTACTGAAATTGATCCAAGCCTGATGGCTCCAGAAAACAAATTCAGCAGACCAGATAACATTGTTGAACGATCCTTCTGCCGTACTTCCGGCATGTCACCGTCCGACTTATGTAAAGAAATCGGATTAGTGGGTTCAGACATTTTCAATAGTAAATTTGCCCCTGATGAAAAGGATAATAGTCTTGTCAGCGGTAATTTTGTAAAAGTTAACGGCAAGTCCGTTAAAGCTGGTGACAAGTCACCTTCTGAATTCACAGACGGCGACGGCGTTTCCTTGAATCCGGACTGGCTCAAGGTGAACATGTATGACACCTTAAGTGATTTATCCGTTTTAAAACCACGGAATGCAGGAAAGGCATGGGATAAAGTTTCATTCTCCGCTGGAAGCAGTTCATCTTCGAACATATCGGATGATGGAAAGGCACCTGCTCCGCCTTCTTCCTTATCAAATAGCGGAACGAAACTCAAGTGGAAGAGTTCGTCTAGCAAAGATGTAGTCGGTTATCGGATATTCCGGTCAGAAAGTAAGAATGGCTCATTCAGCTTAATCGGAAACACGACCGATTCAACTTTTACCGTTCCGAGCAAAGGAGCCATCTATCATGTCAAAGCTGTGGATTATTTCGGCAGGGAATCTTCCGCTTCAAAAGCTATTCAGATAGGAAAGCTGAAAGACGACAATAAGAAAGAGAAAGATACCGATAAGAAAAAAGACGAGGATAAGAAAGAAGATAACGAAAGCCAAGATGAATCTTCTTCCGATGAAGAGGAACAGCAGTCAGACGAAAGTGAACAGGATAATGAGGACCAGTCAGAGGAAGAAAACAATCAACAGGATGATGAAAACAAACAAACATCAGAGGATCAAGAAGAATGATCCAATAATGAAAAAGGTCGCTGTATGAAAATGGAGGTCACTGAAAAACTGAAGGTCTTTGAAAAGTAGAATTTTAAATAAGCGGTCAGTGCGGAAATTAATTTCCACACTGACCGCTTTTCGTCTAATTTTTAGAGGTTTGTGCCCTCTATTCCTTCATTAGTTTAACGATTCGTTAGAGTTGATTTTCTTTTTTAAATCAATGAAAATCAACTCTTTTTAGATTGGCCCTTGGTAATCCCACGATGAGCGAGCGGTGGTACGCCTGCGGGAACAGCGCAAGCCGAAGATCCACTTGATCAAGTGATCTTCTTGACCAGTTAGCTGTGGCCGTGCCCTCAGCAAGCATCCACCGACAAGCGATTCGCAGAATCAACAACGAGCGGTAACAGCCACTTTAGATTAAAAGGACTTTTTCAGTGGCCTCTGAAAATGCGGCGTCTTTTTTTCTCCTACTGTTGACTTTCCATATTCTATTAATCTGTTTTTAAACGCTGTACAGTCCTGTATAATGAAAGGGAATAAACAATTGAACCTACAGGTGGTGACGTGGTGGAGCATAATAAAAACCGTCAATCCCTTCTCTTGGAGACAGAACAGGGAAATATAACGATCGAAGGCCCACTCCCTTCTTCTGCATTATCAGCTTATCAATTTCATGAAGGTCTTAATGCTTTCCGTCCTGCTTCTAAACAGTTTGAAGCATTGCAGGAGATTGCAGATTTTCCAGAAGGTCGCATCATCATTGCGAGAACAGAGAATATGATCATCGGTTATGTAACCTATTTATATCCAGATCCGCTTGAACGTTGGTCTGAATTCAAAATGGATGACTTAATTGAACTTGGGGCTATCGAAATCGCCTCTGACTACCGTGGCAGTAAGATTGGCTCAAACTTGTTAAAGCTTTCCATGATGGATGAAGAAATGGAGAATTATATTATCATTTCCACAGAATATTACTGGCATTGGGATTTAAAAGGGACAAAATTAAGCGTATGGGATTATCGTAAAGTGATGGAGAAAATGATGTTTGCGGGTGGATTAACACCTGCACCAACTGATGATCCAGAAATTGTTTCCCATCCGGCCAACTGTTTAATGGTGAGGATCGGCAAAAATGTACCCGAACAATCAATCGAGCGATTCGATCGGCTTCGCTTTTTACAACGGGCGAAGTACCGTTCTTTAAGGGAGGGAATCTAATATGCTTGTGGAACAAATCATGAAAACAGAAGTGATTACATTGGCTCCCGAATCTACGATATCCGAGGCATTGAATATTTTGAATGAACATCCTATCCGGCACATTCCAATCATAAATAAAGAAAGACAGGTCATCGGTATTGTATCGGACCGGGACGTCCGCGATGCAAGTCCATCTATTTTCCAACAGGTAAAAACTGCCGAGGAATTAAACAACCAGATTCAAACCATTATGAGCAGTCCCGTGGTAACAGTACATCCGCTCGATTTTGTTGAAGAAATTGCCGCAATTTTCTATGAACAAGAATTTGCATGTGTTCCTGTCGTACGCGAAAACAAACTGGTCGGGATTGTTACCGAAAAGGACATGCTGTATACGCTTATTCAACTGACTGGAACGAATGTTCAAAGCTCCCAGATAGAAGTAAAAGTTCCTGACAGGGCAGGAATCCTTCCGGAAGTAGCCAATATTTTTGGCAAACGAAAAGTGAATATCTCGTCTGTTTTGATTTACCCGTACAAAAATGATCCTAATTATAAAATTCTCGTTTTCCGTTTTCAAACGATGAATCCGCTTCCCATCAAAGCTGATTTAAAAGCTGCTGGTTATCAGGTACTCGGGCCCGATTCTGAGGATCCTGCCTTATGAAACGAGAACCTGCCTTTATTTATTCAGATGCATATACAGATTATCAGTTTAATGCCGATCACCCTTTTAACCAGCAAAGGGTAGTTATGACGAAGGAACTTTTGGAAGCGGAAGGTAAATTGTTTGATCACCATATAGTCCACCCAAGAGTGGCTAGTGTAGAGGAACTGGCTTTGGTTCACGACCGGCAATACATTGAAGCGGTTAAACGCGCTGGAAATGGTCAGCTTAGTGAAGAGGATGCCTGGCAATATGGCTTAGGCACGGAGGATACCCCAATGTTTTCCGGCATGCACGAGGCAGCATCCCTATTGGTAGGCGGCACGCTGACAGCAATAGACAGTGTCCTGAATAATAAAGCTCCCCAAGCTTTGAACTTAGGTGGAGGGCTCCATCATGGATTTAAACGGAAGGCTTCGGGCTTTTGCGTTTATAACGATGCTGCAGTCGCGATCAAGTATATCCGCGACCGTTATCGCTTAAGGGTATTATACGTTGATACCGATGCCCATCACGGTGATGGCGTTCAGTCCTTCTTTTATCATGATCCAGAGGTATGTACATTATCGATTCATGAGACTGGTAGATACTTGTTTCCTGGAACGGGAAGTATTAGTGAACGCGGAGTTAAAGAAGGATATGGGTACACGTTCAATTTGCCCATAGATGCCTTTACAGAGGATGACTCTTTTTTATCTGTATATGAATCCGCTTTCAAAGAGATAACAGAATACTTTCAACCGGATATCATTATCACCCAAAACGGGGCAGATTCCCATTGTTATGATCCACTCACCCATTTATGTACGACGACCAAGACTTTTGAATCCATTCCAATGGTGGCCAGAAAAATCGCTGAACAATACTGTGAAGGAAGATGGGTTGGTTTAGGTGGCGGAGGATACGATATCTGGAGGGTGGTTCCAAGAGCATGGAGCCAGATTTGGAGTGTCATGCTGACAGGAAACATTCTAACAGGTCCCCTCCCTGTTGAATGGAAACGTAAATGGGAAGTGAATTCACCGGTTTCGCTTCCTGAAAGCTGGCAGGATGGCGGGGGATTGTATAAGCCCATACCCCGGAAACCGGAAATCACAGAAAAGAACCAGTTGACTCTCAACCAATGCCTGCAATACTGCAGAAACAAAAGACAGTTTAGCAGCCTGGAATAAACGCCGTTTCCGTTTAAGAGAGTCTGCCCATTTGTTTTCTCTCAAGTCAGTCTATCCATAGAAAAAACCCGAGTTCTCAAAGGAAAGCTCGGGTTTTTGATCGTAATGTAATTAGGAAAATGAAGTAACTGCCATTTCTTATTCTATCTATTCGATTCTTCTTCGAGCAACACGATCTCCACACGGCGATTTTTCGCCCAGTTATCAGAAGAATCATTAGGCGCAAGCGGACGGGTATCACCGTATCCTGCAGCACTGAAACGTTCTTTTGCTGTATCCCCGTTAGCGATTAAATATCGGACCACACTGCTTGCCCTTGCCGATGATAATTCCCAATTGGACGGGAAGCGATAATTCGAGATCGGCCGGTTATCGGTATGCCCTTCTATCCTGACATTATTGGAGATGTTACGCAACAAACGATTAACTTTGTCCAATAACGCCTCCCCATCATCAATGATTTCTGCCTCACCGGATTCAAACAAGACTTTTTCCTGCAGGATCAAAACAACACCTTCATCCGTCTGATTAGCTGTAATTACATTGTAAAGATCATTATCATCAAGAAAAGCTGTTACTTGGTTCATTAAATCATCGGTTTTGTCTGCCGGTTCTGATTCTGAGTCGGACTGCTCCTTCTCGTTTTGATCCGATGTATTCATTTGTTTACCTGATTGCTTGGTGTCGGTATTTTCAGCCGGATCTTCCATCGGCATCGGAGAGGAAGAATAATCAAAGATAGTATTGCTTCGAAGCGATTCTGCCAACGCTTCGAATTTCACCAGATCAATTTGAGACATCGAAAATAGCAAAATGAAAAAAACGAGAATCAACGTTACCATATCAGCATATGTAACCATCCATTTTGGAGAACCTTTGACTTTCCGTTTTCTCCTTCTAGGCTTCATGGACGGACTCCCCCAGGAGCGATTTCTCCGCCTCGCTATTTGTCTTTTTCTTCATATCGGCAGGTAAAAATGCAGCAAGTTTTTCTTCCAAAATCCTTGGATTTTGTCCAGACTGCACACCAATTACACCTTCAATAATGATTTGCTTGTAAAAGATTTCTTCCTCCGTCTTATTCTCAAGCTTTCCTGCCATCGGGATAAAAACCAAATTGGCTAGCACAGTGCCATAAAAAGTTGTTAACAAAGCGACTGCCATGTTGGGTCCAAGTGTGGTAGGATCTTGTAAATTGTTGAGCATAAGGACAAGACCGATAAGTGTTCCAATCATTCCCCAAGCCGGTGCGTATTCACCAGCCTTTTCGATAATAAGCCGCCCTTTTTGATGGCGTTCTTCCAAAGCCGTGATTTCCGCATCCATAATATCATGAATAACTTCCGGTTCAATCCCATCTATTGCAAGAAGGACTCCTTTTTTAAGAAATGGATCCTCCACTTCTTCCAACTCGTTTTCCAAAGTAAGTAAGCCTTCTCTTCTCGCTCTCTCTGACAGATGGATAAATAAGCCGATGAGATCCGGAAGACTTTCTTCCCTTTTCGTAAAAGCTTCTTTCATGACATGCCCGGTAAGCTTTATCTGGTCCAGATTGAAGTTGATCAAAATAGCTGCGGCAAGCCCGCCAATCACGATGAAAATCGACGAAACTTGTAGAAAAGAGAGAATTCCCCCGCTTCCACCGCTTGCCAAAATTCCAAACATCAACATGACAAAACCCAACGTAATACCGACTGGAGTCAGGATGTCTCTTTTTTTCATACTCTCTCTCCCCGATTAATTAATGCACCATGCAAGAATATTCTAGAAAGTTTATCGGCAGGCAGATTTCTTCATTCCCTACATGAAGGATATCTATTTCGTTACTGGGACTTTGTCGAATTTCTTTCAATAATCCGGTGTGGCAAAATGATATTTTGCTCTGTAACTTCCTCTTTGTTCATATACTTCGTCAATAAACGCATGGCAACTGCACCAATATCATACATCGGTTGAACAATTGTCGAAAGGGTCGGACGGACCATTGTTGCCAATCGGGTGTTGTCGAATCCGAATACTTCCAGATCCTCCGGTACTTTCAATCCTCTGTCTTGAGCACCGTGAATGACACCGAGTGCCATTTCGTCTGATGCCACAAAAATACTTGTCGGCTTCTGGTCCCTAGACATCAGCTGATCAAGTGCTTCAATGCCGGAGTCATACGTATAATCCCCTTTAATGACGAGGTCTTCCTTAAAGCTTACATTTTTCTCCTTTAATGCCCGCTGATAACCATTGAACTTTTGATTGTTAATCTCCGTTTCTTCCTGAGCGGATACAAAAGCAGGATGTTCATTTCCATGCTCCAGAAGCAACGCAGTCGCTTCATAGGCAGCCTGTTCATAATCGATGTTAACAGATGGAGTTTTTTGGGATTCATCGATGGTCGCAGCCAATGCAACGGGAACCGGTGAGGTTTGAAATTGCTGGACATGCTCATCCGTAATTTTTCCTCCCATGAAAACAATACCGTCCACCTGTTTCTCAAGCATCGTATTGATAAGATGAAGTTCTTTTTCTTTGTTTTGATCAGAATTGCTCAAGATAATATTATAGTTGTACATTGTTGCAATATCTTCAATTCCCCGGGCTAATTCGGCAAAAAAGATACTGGATATATCCGGAATAATAGCTCCAACCGTAGTCGTTTTCTTACTCGCAAGGCCACGTGCTACAGCATTTGGCCGATAACCGAGGCGTTCAATCGTATTCAACACTTTTTTTCGGGTGGCAGGCTTCACGTTCGGGTTTCCATTTACAACCCGGGAAACGGTGGCCATGGAAACATTGGCCTCTCGTGCTACATCATATATTGTTATATTCATAAGTAAAAACCTCCTATATCTCTTCCTTATCTCGTACTGCTTTTCATTAATAATACGATACTCTACAAGGTTCCGCAATGTTTGCAAATAAAATGCTCATCTCTTTCTAGTTTCCACAAAAATGTCCAAGATTAAACAAAAAATAAAGCCCTCACCATATAATAGCAGGCAAGGGCTTTAAAGACCAAGTGATGTATCTTGAAAAGGCTATTTTTTTAATTCATCCATGAAGCGGTTGAATGTCTCAATGTCCATCTGCTGAGCTGAATCAGACAACGCTACTGCTGGGTCCGGATGTACTTCTGCCATTACGCCATCTGCTCCGATTGCTAACGCTGCTTTTGCAGCTGGCAGTAACAAATCCCTGCGGCCTGTTGAATGAGTGACATCGACCATTACCGGTAAGTGTGTTTCTTGTTTTAGGATCGGTACAGCAGTGATATCTAATGTGTTCCTTGTGGCACGTTCATACGTCCGAATGCCTCTTTCACATAGAATGATATTGCCATTCCCTTTTGAAATGATATATTCCGCAGCATTGATGAATTCCGAAATCGTCGCGGACAGCCCACGCTTCAACAATACAGGTTTGTTGACTTCACCCGCCGCCTTTAATAGCTCAAAGTTTTGCATATTTCGAGCACCGATTTGGATGACATCAATGTATTCGACCGCCTTCTCGATATCGGCAGGATTGACTATTTCACTAACAACGGCAAGTCCGTATTCATCGGCTACCCTTTTTAGGATTTGCAGTCCTTCTACACCTAGTCCTTGGAAATCATAAGGGGAAGTACGCGGCTTGAACGCCCCGCCTCTCAAAAGCTTTAATCCTTGCTTTTTGACAGCATCTGCCACCTGCGCCACTTGTTCATAACTTTCAACTGCACAAGGACCCATAATAAAATGCTGGTTGCCGTCGCCGAATTTTTCACCATTGATATCGATTACGGTATCTTCTGGTTTATTCTTTCTGGAAACCAGGAGCGCTTTACGATGATCGTCCTCCTGCAATTCCAAGCTTGCTTTGAAAATCTCCTTGAAAAGAGCCTCCAGGGTCGAATTCTCAAACGGGCCATTGTTATGTTCCTTAATCAAATCCAGCATTGCCCGTTCCCGAACAGGATCAAAGCGATAAGCGCCCAGCTTTTCCTTTATTTGCCCGATATCCTGAACCAACTCTGCCCTTTTATTGATTAGCTCAAGAATTTCCAAGTTGACTTGGTCAAGTTTGTTTCGCAATTGGTCCAATTGTTCGTTACTCACTGTCAAACTCCCCCTTGAATATGTAATAATACTAAGTAATAGAATAATAATGTTCTAAAATTAATAATTAGGGATTATTATAGCTAAAAATTTGCTTGTTGTCATTAGCAAGATTTATAAAATTTCGTTAATTCGATTTATTATTCAGTTTTTTTTTGAAGGGGACACGGAAAATGACGGAAAAAATATTCTCCCTGGACATAGGGACACGTACCGTAATTGGTCTCATTTTAGAGACAAATGGGATGAATTACCAGCTGCTTGACTATTTTGTCGAGGAGCACAAAGAACGGGCAATGCTCGACGGACAAATCCATGATATTGTCTCGGTATCAGAAACCATTGAAAAGGTAAAAAGCCATCTGGAAAACATTCATGGGCCACTGACAAGCGTATGTGTAGCTGCTGCCGGCAGAGCCTTGAAAACAAAAAGGACAATTGTCACCAAAGAAATCATCCAACAGCCGCTTATGAATAAGGAAGATATTCTTTTTCTGGAGCTATCAGCAGTCCAAAAGGCCCAATATGCCCTGGCAAATGAAGCAGCAGAAGATGCCAGCACGGAATATTACTGTGTCGGTTACTCTGTCATACGTTATCTATTAGATGAACAGACAATCGGTTCCCTGATAGATCAGCAGGGGAACACGGCTTCGGTCGAAATCATCGCTACTTTTCTGCCCAAAGTAGTCGTTGAATCATTGATCTCCTCTCTCACAAGAGCAGGGTTGGAAATGCAGGCATTAACACTTGAACCGATTGCGGCAATTGATGTATTGATTCCTGCTTCTATGAGAAAACTCAACGTTGCACTAGTAGATATTGGAGCCGGTACAAGCGATATTGCTTTGACAGACGAAGGAACAGTCTCCGCCTATGGAATGGTTCCAAAAGCGGGAGATGAAATCACCGAGGCACTTAGTGAACAATTCCTTTTGGACTTTACACAGGCGGAACAAATGAAGCGGAATCTAAGCGAACAGCAGGAAGTAACCATCCATGACATCCTCGGATTTGAACAGACGGTTACCTATCAAGACGCAGTAGCTGCTATATCAAATGAGATTGATGACTTGGCGGAAGCGATTCAAACGGAAATTATTACCTTAAATGGCCGCTCTCCGAAGGCTGTGATGCTGGTAGGCGGTGGCAGTTTGACCCCAGAGATAACCAGAAGACTGGCTTCCAAACTTGAACTCCCGGAAAACCGCGTCGCAATCAGGGGCAGTGAAGCGATTCCGGCATTGTCCAAAGCAGATGATCTTCCTGGTGGACCGGCATTCGTGACACCGATTGGGATAGCTATAGCCGCTAAGCAAAACCCGGTGCATTACATCAGTGTGACAGTCAACGAAAGAGTCGTACGCTTATTTGATATGAAACAACTTACTGCTGCGGATTGTTTACTGGCTGCCGGTATCAACGTCGATAAGTTATATGGGCTTCCAGGTATGGCAGCTATTGTTTCGATTGACGGAAAAGAAGTCACAATCCCTGGAAGCTACGGAACCCCTCCAACCATAAAATTGAACGACCAGCCAGCCCAAATCGATGACCCGATAGAGCATGGGGATATATTAGTGGTTCAAAAAGGGGTAGACGGATTGCCGCCTGATATAACAGTTGGTGACCTTCTTGGCGAGTTGCCTAAAACCCGCGTAACCCTAAATGGTACCGAGTACGAGATTGAATCGAAAATTCGAGTTAACAATAAAGTGGTAAATCCAGAAACAAAATTGGCAGATGGGGACAATATCAGATTAGAAACAGTAAAAACGATTGAAGATCTTCTTATTCACGTAGGGCGCGACCATTGGTGGGACACTGCTGATGATTTTACTGTATTTGTAAATGGAAAAGAACTGCTGCTTGATCAGCTTACGGCTTATCTCCTTAAAAACAATCAACAGGCAAAAAAGGGAGACAGCATCAGGAACGGGGATAATATTACGTATGAGAGCAGTAAAAAACCTACTGTATTGCAACTACTGGAGAAAATGGAACTGAAAATGAAACATTCCTTGCCAGTAACATTTAATCAGGAGCAGCTCGTGTTGGAAAAACCAGCTGTGAAAGTGAGCAGGAACAGTAGAGAATTAACCGAAAAGGATACAATCAATCCAGGAGACCACCTTTTTGTAGAGAAAATACCCGAAACACCCTTTATTTTTCAGGATATTTTTCGATTCGCCACTGTTAACTTAGCGGAAGCCACGGGAAATTTCCACATATACAAAAATGGCGAACCGGCAGCTTTTTTTGATGAACTGGCGCCGCATGATCAATTAATTCTGAATTTCCAGTAGTTTCACATCTGTTTGGGCGACGTTCTCTGTAAAATGGCTGATCGNGAAGGCTGTGATGCTGGTAGGCGGTGGCAGTTTGACCCCAGAGATAACCAGAAGACTGGCTTCCAAACTTGAACTCCCGGAAAACCGCGTCGCAATCAGGGGCAGTGAAGCGATTCCGGCATTGTCCAAAGCAGATGATCTTCCTGGTGGACCGGCATTCGTGACACCGATTGGGATAGCTATAGCCGCTAAGCAAAACCCGGTGCATTACATCAGTGTGACAGTCAACGAAAGAGTCGTACGCTTATTTGATATGAAACAACTTACTGCTGCGGATTGTTTACTGGCTGCCGGTATCAACGTCGATAAGTTATATGGGCTTCCAGGTATGGCAGCTATTGTTTCGATTGACGGAAAAGAAGTCACAATCCCTGGAAGCTACGGAACCCCTCCAACCATAAAATTGAACGACCAGCCAGCCCAAATCGATGACCCGATAGAGCATGGGGATATATTAGTGGTTCAAAAAGGGGTAGACGGATTGCCGCCTGATATAACAGTTGGTGACCTTCTTGGCGAGTTGCCTAAAACCCGCGTAACCCTAAATGGTACCGAGTACGAGATTGAATCGAAAATTCGAGTTAACAATAAAGTGGTAAATCCAGAAACAAAATTGGCAGATGGGGACAATATCAGATTAGAAACAGTAAAAACGATTGAAGATCTTCTTATTCACGTAGGGCGCGACCATTGGTGGGACACTGCTGATGATTTTACTGTATTTGTAAATGGAAAAGAACTGCTGCTTGATCAGCTTACGGCTTATCTCCTTAAAAACAATCAACAGGCAAAAAAGGGAGACAGCATCAGGAACGGGGATAATATTACGTATGAGAGCAGTAAAAAACCTACTGTATTGCAACTACTGGAGAAAATGGAACTGAAAATGAAACATTCCTTGCCAGTAACATTTAATCAGGAGCAGCTCGTGTTGGAAAAACCAGCTGTGAAAGTGAGCAGGAACAGTAGAGAATTAACCGAAAAGGATACAATCAATCCAGGAGACCACCTTTTTGTAGAGAAAATACCCGAAACACCCTTTATTTTTCAGGATATTTTTCGATTCGCCACTGTTAACTTAGCGGAAGCCACGGGAAATTTCCACATATACAAAAATGGCGAACCGGCAGCTTTTTTTGATGAACTGGCGCCGCATGATCAATTAATTCTGAATTTCCAGTAGTTTCACATCTGTTTGGGCGACGTTCTCTGTAAAATGGCTGATCGACTTTTCCCTCACTAATTCTTTATCGGCGGGCCACTTCCATCAAAACAGCAACGATTCGCTAGCCGCCGCAGAGGAAATAAAGTCGCCATCCGCGAACGAACACCCGATTCCTCGCAAAGTCTCCTGTGTGGTCCCGGTCACCCGTATTCCCGCAGGAGCCTACGTTATTTTCCTCTAATATACTATTTCGCTCTAGAGAGCCTTTCTAGGTCGAACAGTAGTTGGATATCCAAACATAAAACAGGCTGCAGCTTTTCCTTTTGCTGCAGCCTGTTTTGTTACGCTTTGGTTTCCTGTTGTTGTTCTTTATCGATTTCATCTGCCGCTTCTTCGATGGCGCGGGCGACTTCTTCTGCCGCTTTCTCCGCTTCCTCATCCGAATTTTTGCCGCGATTTTTAAAGGAATCTGTTGTGTCCTTGACCATTTTCGTCAAGTCCTGGGATTTGACGGTAGCCTTCTCACGCCATTCAGAACTTTTTTCATACGCTACATCTTTCCATTCATTTGCACGATCTTTCACATAACCAGCGTTTTCATTTAGCGTGCTTCGCAGTTCTTGGCCTGACTTCGGAGCAAACAGTAGCGCCACACTGGCACCTACAACTCCGCCAATTATGGAACCAATCAGAAAGTCTCTCCCATTTACGTTCTGGTTTTGGTCTGGCTGATTCGCCATCAATCATTCCTCCCGTTACACGTTATTGTTATTTTTTCTTTGTTTCCACAAATTCATGAGCACCGTACCCCAGTTCATTGCTTGTGCGGTTGTTTCTTTATTTTGTTCGGCAACAACCGTCACTTTGCTGGATACAGAGCGGATGGTATTGTTGAATTCTTGGACAGATTCCCCAATTCCTTTAACTCCGTCGACAAGTGTGTTCAATTTCTGAGACTTATCGTTAATATCCTCTGCAAGCTTATTCGTTTTATTAAGCAAAGCTGTACTCTCTGTGGTAATACCTTCCATTTGTTTTTCCAGCCCTTCCAAAGTGGAAGCGACATCATTCAAGGTACGCTGTGCTGCTTTCAACACCATCGCTAAATAAACGACTAAAACTGCAAAAGCTATTGCTGCAATGAGTGCCGCAATATAAAGTAAGTTTTCCATGCCAAATTCAACTCCTTCTCTTATGTAATTTATGATGCTTGCTGCAATAGGAAAACTCTTGATTGGATAATACCCAACAGAAATATTCATTTCCTGATATGGAAACAATATACCCTGCAGCGACAAAACTAAACACCTTAAAGTTTACTATTAGCGTGTTCAGAAAGAAAGGAATCAGCATGCATGCAACTGATAAAAAAGGTTCCCCCAAAAATAAAAAACAGGGTGAGTCGATGCTCTCCCTGTTTTCTATTCGATAGAAATCGATCAATATCCTGTCGAGACAAAAAATTTCTTATTGTTTCGTTTGTTTTAAACCTGCCTCATAAGACTGCTGAAATTTTTGAATATCCCCAGCACCCATGAATATTAGCACGCTTTCTTCGTATTGCTTAAGTATATCGGTGTTTTCCAATTCCAAAAGGGAAGCACCTTCAATCCGATCAATAAGGTCGTTGATTGTCAAATTGCCGTTTTTTTCTCTGGCCGATCCGAAAATATCACACAGAAATACCTTGTCCGCCTTCTTCAGACTATCGGCAAATTCCTGCAAAAACTTTTGCGTACGGGAATACGTATGTGGCTGAAAGATCGCAATTACTTGTTTGTCAGGATACTTTTTCCGTGCAGACTCTATGGTCACTTCGATTTCTTTTGGATGGTGGGCATAGTCATCCACCAAAACTTGTGTACCGACCTGCTTCTCCGTAAACCTTCGTTTCACTCCTGTAAACGTACTAATCTTTTTAATATCTTCTGCCTTCATGTCCTCATAATGACAAAGCGCAATAACGCCTAACGCATTTAACACATGGTGAGTGCCATAGCCAGGAATAGTAAATGTGTCATAAAACGTATTGCGGACAAATACATCAAATGTGGTACCATGATCGGTTTCCGTGATGTTTTGAGCTTGGAAATCATTAGTATCCGATAATCCATAATAAAGGACAGGTACATTCGCCTGGAGCTTTTGCAAATATTCATCATCGCCACAAGCGATGATTCCTTTTTTGACTTGGTAAGCCATTTGCTGGAAAGCATCAATTACGTCATCAATGCTTTGGAAATAATCAGGGTGGTCAAAATCGATATTGGTCATGATTGCATAATCCGGCTCATAAGCAAGAAAATGTCGACGATATTCACACGCTTCGAATGCAAAATATTTACTTTCTGCATGGCCCATCCCCGAACCATCGCCAATTAAATAAGAAATTGGATAAGTTTCCTTTAAGACGTGGGCAAGCAGACCAGTAGTAGATGTTTTACCATGGGCACCGGTTACGGCAATACTCGTATATTGCTTTAACCATTCTCCCAAAAATTCATGATAACGATAGTAAGTAAGACCCAGACGTTTGGCCTCCTGTATTTCCTCATGATCCTCTTTGAAAGCATTTCCCGCGATGATGGTTAACCCTTCCTTAATATTATCCTTTGAAAACGGCATGATGGGTATATTTTTTCTTTCAAGGGCTTCCTGGGTGAAAAAACGCTTCTCGATATCAGAACCTTGCACGTCTTCCCCGGAGTCTTTCAGGATTTGAGCCAACGCGCTCATTCCTGTCCCCTTAATACCAATAAAATGGTAAGTTGTCATAAAACAGTACCTCCAAAATGAGTCGTAATTTTATCTCTTTATGTACGTATTTGTGTACATCCTTATAGGGTATCTAATCTGATTGATAAAAAAGATTTTCCCGAAAATAATTAATTCAAACTATCTTCCTGATCCGGCCCTATAAAATCGACTTTTTCAAGACGAGGGTTCGGTCGGTACCGTCTGCCCTCTTTTGCTTGTGGTTTACCATTCAACAGGACATTGTCACCGGTAAAGCCGATATTGATTTTCAACAGGCTTCCGCCGATACCATACATATCCACCGGCACTTTCAACTCTTCAAATTCTTTAATTCTGCTTTCTGTAAATCCGCCGCTAACCATAATTTTTACATGCTGGAAGCCTTCTTCATCCAAAGATCGCCTTAATGCAAACACCAATTCGGGGTTCACTCCTCTTGGATCAAAGGTACCCATCAAATGTTGGTTACGAAGGAAGTATTTATCGACCAGTGTCCTGGAAGTATCGAGGCGAACACCCTTTAACGTTTCTCCGAAATGCCGCGCAACTTTCAATGAATCGGTAATCACATCATTATTATAATCCACCAATGCCATTAAATCGTCTTCCGGGTATAGCTCATGATAGGCTTTGGAAGCTTCCACAATATCTCCCTCAAACATTTGAATCAATGCATGAGGCATAGTGCCCATCCCATGTTTTCCCCACCATTCGTTCATCGCATGGGTCGCCTGGGCTGTAGATCCTCCAATAAAAGCAGCATAGCCGTCACCAGCTTGTTGCGTGAAATGATCGTCACGGTCGCCCATGAATATCACCGGTTTCTGCTTGCCGGATGTCCTTGCGGCTTTTACCACATTATATACATTCGTAGCGACTGACGTTCTTCTGGCGAGTACTCCGTCGATTAATCCTTCCAAATAGCCAAAATATTGATAAGGACCTGTCACCGTCAATACCGATTCAAAAGGGCTTATTTTATCTCCATCCTTTAATGAGTGTATTTCCAATTCCTCCGGATGGTCTGCGAAAGTATGAAGCAATGCAATCGCTTCGTCAGTGCCGCACAACACAGCATTATCTTTTTGAAAAAACTGCATCGTTACATAATTATCAGGTACCTTACTCTTCGCGATTTCTCTTGTTTTTAAAAAGTATACTGCTGAAAACCAGCCTTCTTTTACTCTTTCGTCAAATTTGAATGTTTTATTTGTTAAACGGCTTATTTCACCATTTAATTTTTGGGTGATTTCCTTCATGTTCAATTACTCCTTAGAGATTGTCGTTAGCCATGATAATAGTTCATTCTCTATCATATAAGAAGCTGAAGCTCAGGACAAGTTATTTCCACTTGAATCCTCTGATTCCGAACAGTATTCGACCCCCATTGATTACTCAATGAGGGTCGTTGCTACTTATAAGAATCTTCGGCAAGATAATCCCCGGCCTGTGCGCTGGTAATCAGAACATCACGTGGTTTGCTGCCTTTTTGCTCGGAAATGATACCGTGTGATTCCATGTAATCGATCAATCGCGCTGCACGATTGTAACCTATTTTAAACCGTCGTTGCAGCAAGGATGCACTTGCACCGTTTTGCTGCAGGACAAACGCAACGGCTTCGTTATATAATTCGTCCTCTTCTTCTTCTAGATTTACTTGTTCCAACAGCTGTTCCTGTTCAAATAAATAGTTAGGGGGAGCCAATTTCCTCACATAGTTTGTGACACGCTCAATTTCCTCATCTGAAACGAACGCTCCCTGTATTCTGACGGATTGCCCCGAGCCATTTTCCAGAAATAGCATATCTCCTCTGCCAAGCAGTTTTTCCGCACCATTCGTATCGATGATCGTCCGGGAGTCTACTTGAGATGACACGCTGAAAGCAATTCTCGTTGGTATATTTGCTTTAATCAAGCCTGTAATAACATCTACTGATGGCCGCTGAGTCGCCAGCAACAAATGGATTCCGCAAGCCCTGGCTTTTTGAGCAATCCGGCATATTGCGTCTTCCACATCCTGCGGGGAAACCATCATCAAGTCGGCAAGCTCATCGATAACGATTACCAAGTATGGAAGGTGCTCTTCTTCCCGTTGTTGTTGTCGCATCTTCAAATTATACCGTTCGACGTCACGGACACCTTCTTTGACAAACTTCTCGTAACGCTCCTCCATCTCGGCTACAGCCCATTTTAAAGCCGATGTGGCTGCTTTTACATCCGTGATAACTGGAGAAACGAGATGAGGGAGATTGTTATATGGTGCAAGTTCAACCATTTTCGGATCGATGAGCAGAAACCTTACATCTTTATGGGAAGCTTTATAAAGCAGACTAATCAAAATCGTATTGATACAGACGCTTTTCCCCGATCCGGTTGCCCCCGCGATCAGCCCGTGCGGCATTTTTTGCAAGTCCGTCACAATCGGCTTCCCGGCTATGTCGAGACCGAGTGCCACGGATAACGGAGACGCCGTATTTCGAAAGGCTTCGTCTGTGAAAATTTCCTGAAGCCCAACTGCCTGTGCTTTCGGATTAGGCACCTCGATTCCTATAGCATTTTTCCCTGGAATCGGAGCTTCCATTCGAATATCCCTTGCAGCCATATTCAGTTTTATATCATCGCTTAGGTTTTTGATTTTACTTACTTTAACCCCGAGCTCCGGTTGAACTTCAAACCTGGTTACGGAAGGTCCGCTCATGGCATTTACCACTTTCGCCTTGACATGAAAATGAGCCAGTGTCATCTCCAGCAGTTCGATTTGCTGATTAACCCAATCACGATTTTCCTGCGATTTTGGAATCGGATCATTCAACAAATAATTCGGCGGTCCTGTCGGTTTCTCCTGGACCGCAGGAGCCTCTTTTTCTTTCCGGAAACGGTTCCGCTTATCTCTCGGTGTCATGATAACATTGAACGGAGTAAGTGACTTTTGCACTTCTGTTTTAGATGGTTTGATTTGCTCTTCTTTTTGCTGTCGGGGAGCCTCGTCCATTGATTCCTGATAATGAGCAGAAGTTTCACCGTTATCCTCGTCCTTCTCCTCTTTCTCTTCCACAGGAGTGGCATGCTCTTCTTCCTTTAAAGACTCTGTTACGTCATGACTTAATTCGGATACGGTACGCGCAGGACTCTCAGGTTCTTCCCTTTCATCTTCCACTAGTCTTAACGACTGCACTTCAGCGATTGTTAGATCTTTTTCTTCTAAATGCTTCTCTAACTCAGCACTATTTGTGTCCCAACTGTTGTCTGCCGCCGGTTTCCGAGTATCGCCGAAGGAATCTGAGCTTCCTGTTTCAGCAGCTGCTTTTTCACCGATATCCTCTTCCATCTTATACTCTGCAAGCTGATGGAATTCGAGTTTCTCCTCTTTTTCCCCGAGATTGTCTTTTTGCTTGCGCATAAATGCAGGGGTTTCTGTTATTTTCTTTTCTTGCCGGAATCCATAAATCGGGGACGGAACCTCCGTCGGCTTGAACGGTTGTTTTCCTTCCTCTGGTTGTATTTTGGAAACATTCGGTTTTCGCTGTTCTCTTTCAATCGCTTTTTCATTCCGTTTTTTAACTTCAGGTTTATCGTCAGGAAGATTTTTCTCCGGCTTTCTTCGCTCGTATGCCGGCCTGCTCTCCTCTTCCGCATCCTTTTTGTCTGGAATCATCGGAAACTTAAAGGATGAACTTTTCGGATACTGATAAGATACCCGTGTATGTAAACCGTTTGTACTTTTGTTCGCATTATTATTCGTTTCTTGTGGAACTGATTCTATTTCTGGCTCTTCTTCGGCCAAAAGCTGTTTGAATTTTCTTTTTAGTTGCTCCCACATAAACTTCACTCTTTCTCCTAAATAGTTACGTTACTATTCTATCAGTTTTTCCTGTCAAATTGGATAAATAAAATGAATCATATTTAAATAGATTAGCGGAAAACATCTCGTTCACCCCAAACTGCTTCAAAACCAATCCGCCGTGGTGTTAAATCCCTTCACGGACGGTGTGAACTGGGGATGGACAGGAAGAGCCTAGAATTTACCCATAGCGAGAAAAAAACCCCTGCCCTATATGTGACTGGGCAAAGGTTATTTTTTTAATCATTAAAATTCAAAAACTTGTCCTACTTGATAATGATCCTCCAGAACATAAATCCCTTTTTCCTTAGGAGCATTTGGGAGCCCTAATTCTTTCTGGGAGCATATCATTCCATAGGAATCGACACCTCTCAGCTTGGTAGGTTTTATCTCCATACCACTAGGCATAACGGCGCCTACTTTTGCGACGACAACTTTTTGATCTTTGTCTATATTAGGAGCACCACAAACTATTTGCAGCGTTTCATCTCCCGTATCTACCTGGCAGACACTCAGTTTATCTGCATTTTCATGAGGTTGTTTTTCTTTAACGAAACCTACAACGAACTTAGGTGTCAAATCCACATCGAAAGCTTCTTGCAAACCGTTTTGAGAAAACACATCCTGAATCTTGGCTGCTAATTCTTCTGTTAGCGTAACCTTCCCTGTGTCGGTAAGAGATAGCTGAGCCGAAGCGTCAAAAATATTATATCCCAGCAGTGCTCCATTCTGATCGTCGGTAATTTTTACTACCTTTCCGAATTTTTCCTGTTTGATATGGTTGCGATCCCCTTGCTTTAAAGGAATAATTAAGACATCGCCTATACCATTAGGGTTGTAAAATACATCCATCTTATTGTCCATCCTCTCCTGAGCGATTATCCGGCTTGTTCTTTGCAAGGATGAAAACCGGTTCTAAACGCTTATCCTCGTACATAAATGGCAGTGAAGTAATTGGAATTCTTCCTTCTGCGAAAAATTTCATCGTCATTTGCGCCAATATATCATAGCCCATTTTATTTTGAATGTCAGCAAAAATCAATACATCCTGATGCGGAACTGCTACGGCAAGCTCGCCTTTACTGTTTGCTTTCATTTCTTCAAGAAGCGACTCATTTAAGATCCTGCTTGCATCATAGCCGTCCTGGCTCGCCATAAAATAAAAGTCATTTCCAGCTACCTGGTCATGGTTCATTTCTGTCGGAAGGGAACGTACATTGAAAGCTGACACTTCCTCGAGTCGTTCTTGCGTCCAGCCCTCCTCTTCCAGCATTGCCTGATCGATTAGCTGATAAGACTTTTCTAGGTCGAGTGCATAATATATCCGTGTTTCTGCCGTGTGCTCCGATACCACCATTTGCTTTCCGGCTTTGGACTTTTTAGGAAAGGATGTGGCCCGGATGACGGGAAAGATGTTCTTTTCTTTTCCCGTCAGTTCGTTTGTCTGATTCATAATGCGCAGTGCTTCTGCAATATGATCCGACAGTTCGTCCAAAGCAGCTTCTCCGCGACGTTCATATTTTGCAATAATGTTCGGGATCGTAATGGTTACCCCTTGTTGAGATTGTTTCCATTCAACTCTAAATGTATCTTTATCCCTATTAAACGAAGTATTCCACTCCGGATTACTCATTCTTTCTTCCAGTTTCTTTTTCATTTTGATACTGGTCATTTTCATTATGTCTGTTCCTCCTTTTCGGAAACAAAACGGCTATCCATTATTTTAGCATTAAAAGCTTTCCCGATAAACCGAAAGCAATTTGCTTTAATTCCTCGCCACACCATAGCACAGGCTGTTTGCGCAAAGAATGAGACATTCGTGAAGGATATAAACGGTACCGATATTAAATTTCCTTCTGTTTGAAATCAAGTGCTAACCAACCGCTGCGACAGCATACTTCGCTTTCCGCGGGCACGGCCTCAGCTTCCTCAGAGTGATTTTCCACCGCTGCGGAAATACCCTACGCTTTCCGCGGGCGGCTGGTGAGCTTCCTCGAGCTAAAGCTCTGCGGGATCTCACCGAGGCCTTTCCTCCCGCGGGAGTCTTCGGGTATCTCCTCCGCAAGGAACAGCTTCTTGTTTCTAACTGAGGATACTCTCAAGTAATGCTTTGACATTTGTGTACGCTAGAATTCTAAGTGTGTGTTCTCCCTCTATTAAGAAACCTATACCAAGCTGCGGAAAAATGCGAGATCCTCGAAAATGCAACCCGCATTTTCTTCGTGCGTTGAAGTTTTAAGGATGTCATTTCAATGTCCTGTGGGAAACGAACAGTCTGAAGACCCCGACGGATGGGTCTGCGTCTACCAGTTTAGCTCCGTAGCGGGCTTCCTCGACCCAAGGGAACGAAGAAGCTGGTTCATGTAGTACCCTGGCTGAAGCGTTCCCCACGGAAAGCGTGGGGTATCCCGCACTCTCAGAATAATCACCCTAACAAGGATCGAATGTAGTCATCCAAAGTTGTTCGCAATTTGTATAAATTGTGTGAAGATTTGAAAACAACGTTGTCTGGGGAAAAACAATAAAATAGCTGCCTTCCCTCTTTGAGCGGTTGGGAAAGCAGCTAACGAGCTTAATGATTTTCTGGTAATTTTTCGATAAATGCCTCAATCTCTTCTTTTGTTTTCCGGTCTTTGCTGACAAAACGGCCAATTTCCTTATCCTCACTAAAGGCAAGGAAGCTTGGTATCCCGAAAATATCCAGCTCGGCACATAGATCGATAAATTTATCCCGATCCACGTAGATAAACGTATATTGATCAAATTTTGTTTCTATCTCCGGCAGCAAAGGTTCAATTACCCGACAGTCGGGGCACCAATCTGCTGAAAACATAAAGATAGTCTTTGACTTCTTCCATTGTGAAAAAGCCTCCTGTGATTCTAATTCCTTCATCAAATGACACCTCCGCACTTCATGATAGCATGTTTTTATTCATAATCAATTTTCATGTCTCCGGGTTGAATCCATCCATGTTTACGCAGTAATTCTGCCACCAGGATACTGATGACTGCCGGACCTATTATGTGGAGTCCGAGAACAATCCAGAAAGTTTCCATGGTGAATCCCATTGATTCAAACGTCATAATCTGTCCGACAAATCCTGCTGTCCCCATTCCGGCCCCTGCTGGATTATTGACTAAGGAAAAAACCATGGTGGCAAACGGCGCAAGCAATGCTCCTGCTAAGGTCGGCGGTAGTAATATGATCGGTTTTTTGATAATGTTTCCAACCTGCAACATGGAAGTTCCTATCCCTTGTGCCAGCAAACCACCAAGCCCGTTATCACGATAACTTGCCACGGCGAATCCGACCATTTGGGCAGCACAACCGACTGTCGCTGCTCCTGCTGCCAGTCCTTCCAAAGAAAGCATCAAAGCAATAGCGACGCTTGAAATAGGGGCTGTCAATGCCCAACCCATCAGTACCGCTACAATTATCCCCATGATGAAGGGCTGTTGTTCGGTGGACCAGTTGATGATTTCACCGAACCAGGTTAATGCCGTCTGAATCGGAGGACCGATAAACCGGGCTGTGAAAAATCCGGTGGCGATCGTGAGAAAAGGAGTTAACAGGATATCAAGCTTTGTTTCCTTATAAATGGTCTTTCCAACTTCTGTAGCTAGCAATGCGGAAACATAGCTTCCTGCCGGACCGCCCATTTCAGCCCCGAACGCACCGCTGAACAAGGATGCAAATACGACTAGCGGCGGAGCTTTCAGTCCATAAGCAATAGCAGTGCCGATTGCCCCTCCCCAAATCTTTGTTTCCATTGCGAAACCGCCCATTTCCTCAAGGGCAGGAATATGTAATTGAACGCCTGCCGTGTTGATAATCGTCCCGATGATGAGAGAGGAAAACAGACCAAGCGCCATATAACTTAAAGCGGTAATGAAATATTCTTTTGCTGAAAGCGTGACACCTTTTTTTTGTAAAAATCCCTTCATTTCTCCGTCTCCTTTTTTGCTCCTCTTGAGACTAATCTTACACAAACTGATTTAACAAGACAATTCTCGTTTTTTTATTTACAATATTCAAAAGATTAATTGTCTTTCTATTCAAATAACTCTATAATTAGTCATATAGTAGCATATCTGTGATACGGAAAATGTCCTATCTCGGATTTTTGGCATTTCCAAGAATAGACAAAAGGGGGGCTACATATGGGATCTATCCGCAATCGGGTACGTTTAATTTTGGGACTTTCTATCGTCAGCATTATTTTCCTTGGCGTATTCGCAGGTTATTTTCTAAACAAACATACTCAATGGGAGGAAGAAAAAGCAGAAGTACAGAATGCACTTATGCATAGCGAAGAAATCAGATACGAGATGGCAGTGACAAGACAAAAGGAACAACAATTCCTGTCGGAACCAAACCAGGAAAATGCTGATGAAATGCAAAAAGCGATCAGCGATGTTGAAACTTCCGCAAAAGCCTTTGCAGAAGAGCATAAGGGCTATCAGGCAATCGCGGACAATTTCACCGCTATTTCCGATAATGCGAAAGCATATAAGGACCAAATGGAACCAATGGTCAATATGTATCGAATGGTCGGTTTTTCTGAAGAAGAAGGGTTGTTAAAAACAATTGAAGATACGTTTGCTGAATTCAATCAATTAGTAGATGGACTTGATAGTCCAGAACTGGAAAGCGCCTTGATGGAAATTAAGGTTTTGGAACAAGCGTACATAGCACAAGGGAAAGATGGAGAAGCCGAGAGCGACCTGACGGAAGCGACACGCGCTTTTACCAATTTAATCGAAGACTCGGAATTAAGTGAAAAGGAAACATCTGAAATCAGCAGCGGGTTATTGAAGTACCAGCAATCTTTAAATACCATCGCCAATACAAAAACCCAATCCGCGGCAATAACCGATTCCTTTTCCAAGGTGGCAGACGATGTTTCTTCCCAGGTAGAACAAGTAAAAACGGAAGCGGAAGCAATCAACAGCGAATTATCTGCTAATCAGGCAAATGCACGGCAAAGTATGACAACAGTATTCATGATTCTGGGCTTTCTTGCTTTGTTAACGATGGGTACGATAGGTGTGATATTGATCCGATCCATCGGCCGGTCAATTGGTTCCCTTAAAGAAGGAGCACAAATTATCGGAAATGGGAATTTAGCTTACCGCGTACCGATAACAACCAAAGATGAAATGGCCGAATTAGGCGATACTTTTAACTCCATGGCTCAAAAAATGGAACAATCGATGTTAAAGGTAAACAATGCTTCCATGGTATTAAGCGACTCCTCGTCCAACCTTGCTGCAATCAGTGAGCAGTCGTCCGCCCAGACAGAAGAAGTTAACGAAGCCATTAATCAAGTTGCCATTGGTTCCCAAAACCAGGCGTTACGGATAGAGGAAAGCTCCCAATTGATAGAAGCAGTATCCGGAGCAATTTCCAATACAAACGATGCAGCAAAAGATATTTCAAATGCATTGGAATCGGCGGAAAAAGAAGGAACAACTGGCCTGGAGACTATGAAAACGCTGGAAGGTACATCTACTTCCTTTATCGATTTAGCAGCACACCTAGCTGCACAAGTAAAACAGGCTGCAGATCAGTCCAAACAAATCACTTCTATCGTGTCTGCTATTGAAGAAATAGCAGACAGTACTAACCTGCTTGCCTTGAATGCTGCCATTGAATCTGCCCGAGCAGGTGAAAGCGGCAGGGGATTTGCTGTGGTGGCTGACGAAGTCCGTAAACTGGCGGAGAGATCCAAGCATGAGGCTCAGGAAATCCAGCAGCTTGTCAAAACGATGCATGGCCAAATGAATAATCTAACGAAAGAAGCAGGAAAGTTTGATACGTACCAACAGGAACAGTCAACGGCAGTCGACCAGACAAAAGATGCATTCCATCGGATTGCCAGTCAAATTTATAATATGAACGATAAAATAAAACGAGTAAAAGAGTCTATCCAGGATGTAGGAAGCGCCAATAAGGACCTGCGGGAAAAAATGGAACAGATCAGTGTGATTTCAGAAGAAGCAGTTGCAACGGCGGAAGAAGTAGCCGCTTCCAGCGAGACACAGTCCCAATCTATCGAAGAAGTAAATCAGTCTGCAGTAGATTTACAGGGACTATCACAAGAGCTTGCTGCTGAAGTGAGCCAATTCACCCTGGATGAGACGCATTTAGACGAAGGGGAAGTAAAGGAAATCGAGGTACTCGCCGATAATCCGGAAGGGTACAACGATCATTATCTGACGGAGAACGATGAAGCAGCTGCCGGATTGGAAAAAAGTAGAGAATGGATGGAACAAGCTACGATGACGAATGAATTGGAAATCCGTGAGGAATCCGTAGAACAATTAAATGAAAAAAATAACGGAGAACCTTCTAACCAAAGCGAAGGACTTAATGACGATACTGATAAAAATTCCCACTGATGCGCCGAAAACCAGGGATAATCGAGAAGCAATCCGTCCGAATGTGTAACCGGCTTTACAATTTTCCAGCCTATAAAAAACGGGGGCTGTCCCTAAGTTATTGGGATGCCCCCGTTCATTCTATTAAATTATTCATCAAAGGAATATCGAGTTGAATGGCATAGAACACCTAATCAGTACAAATGAACCAGCCCCGACAATCGGATATTCCTTTTTATTATGAAAAAACAAGATACATTAACATGGCTTCCTGTTTAATTGGAAACTGACTTGGCAATCTTCATCATCATTTCAGCATCCTCTTCTAATTTACTCTTCGTTGTCATGGTAGTGACTTTCACACTGCCTGTGCCTACTTGCAGCTCATATTCCCTGCCTTCGGGTTCTGAAATTTTAATATAACCGAACCGTTCCTTATCCTTGAATGACTTCAATAGAGCACTATCTTCCGCTTTTTCTGCTTCCTGATAATTCATCTTGCTCGCCTCTGGTTCGAAGCGGTTATAAAATAAAATATACGTTTGCTTCCCATCTTCCAGCACTAAATTATTATTAGTGTTTTTAGCGATTTCCAGTTCATCTGGAATATATACAGAAAAACCATCCAGCTTCTTATTCGCTTCTATCTTTTTTTGATTAAAAGCCGTATCGGTTCCAGTCATCGCTTCATCGAATGCTTTACTCTCTGCTTTTAACGTGCAGCCTGCCAAAAATGCTACTATCAATATAGTGCCGATCAGCTGGCCAAATTTCCTTTTGTTCACGTTTTTTCCCCCTGATCCGGTACCTTCATTATTTTCCCTCTTATATCATACTATTATTTTTTTGTTTGACAAGCCTTGTTTTGAAATCGATGGATAGCAATACCTTCCATTGCAGATGATTAGAGGAAAAAAGCAGACAGCCAATTAGCAGAAACATGATGCCAAATGGTAAAATAATGTTAGAATTTTATGAAGAAAGGGTGCTTTCGATGGATTTCACTGTTTACTTAGCCGGTCAGATACACGATGACTGGCGGTTGGATCTAAAAGAAAAGGCAAAAGAAAGAGGGTTGTCCCTCCAGTTTGTCGGTCCACAGGAGGATCATGAGCGTTCGGACATGATTGGGGAACAGATACTCGGAGAACAGCCTGGGAAACTATACCGGGATGAAGCAGCTTCGGCTATCAACAATTTTAGAAGCGAGGTATTAATGAACAAGGCAGATTTTGTCATCGCGCTCTTCGGTGAAAATTATAAACAATGGAATACAGCAATGGACGCTGCTACCGCGATTGCTTGGAAAAAGCCCACAATCATCATACGACCACCTTCATTGATTCATCCGCTCAAAGAGTTGTCCAATAAAGCAAACGTCACCGTTGAAACAACCGATCAAGCGCTCGATGTCATCTCCTATCTGTTTGAGTGAATCGTTTAATAAAAAAACTGTTCCCATCAGGGAACAGCTTTTTTATTGCTGATGAAATTGATATTGTCCTTTAAGCAGCTTCATTACATGGGTAAACATTTCTTCACGGGTAACCAGCTCATTAGTAAAGATTCCAACAGCTCCCTCTTTTTTACGAACATCTTGGCGCTGGGCGTATTCGTCCATAACCTCTCCTAGTTCGATTCCCTTCTCTAATTGGGAAGCTACTTCTTCTGGAAGAGGAATTCGGGCACCGCTAGCTAAGTAAGTATTGCCATTCTCACATATAAGTGCCCCCCAGTTACACAAGAATAACTCCTTATTTAACTCCATGACTCCACCTTCAAGACCGATTCCGATACCATCCGGGTTCAAGGAAGCACATTCCCTTGCCCTGTTTACTGCCCCCTCCATCGTTTCTTCATCCGAAAACGGCTGTAAGGAAACCTTGGAGGCAACATCGATTTCGATTACTTCAGCCTCTGGAAACACAGTTTCAACTGCTTTTATTTTTGCTGGGTTCAACGAACCTATATAAATTTTCATAACTTTCATCCTTTTTTAAATCGCAGCAGCGGTTCATTTAAATTTAACCAGCTTAGGCGGCGATGAACTATTACTTCAGCCCTGTTTGTGAATTAGATCTACAGTCTTTTTATCCGTTGATTTTACTAGCTTGACGATCAATTCTTTTGCTGCAGCATAATCGTCTACATGAATAATCGAAGCATGAGTATGGATATAACGTGAACAAATCCCGATTACAGCGGAAGGAATACCTTCATTGGCAATATGCACCCTCCCGGCATCTGTCCCACCTTGTGAAATAAAATATTGATATGGGATTTTATTGGACTCGGCTGTGTCCAGTACAAAATCCCTCATTCCATGATGAGTAATCATCGAGCGGTCAAAAATCCGCAGTAAGGCACCTTTTCCAAGCTGTCCAAATTCCTTTTCATCTCCCGACATATCGTTTGCAGGAGAAGCATCCAGTGCATAGAAAACATCCGGCTTGATCATGTTGGCTGCAACCTGAGCACCGCGTAAGCCGACTTCTTCTTGTACGGTAGCTCCGGAATATAATTGATTTGGCAGATTCTCACCTTGCAATTCCTTCAATAACTCAATTGAAAGACCGCACCCATAGCGGTTGTCCCATGCTTTAGCCAATATCTTCTTCTCATTAGCCATCGGAGTGAAAGGTGTGACAGGTACAACCTGCTGACCAGGCTTTACCCCAATTCGTTTTACATCTTCTTCATCATCTGCACCGATGTCAATTAGCATGTTTTTCTGCTCCATCGGTTTTTTTCGCTGCGCTTCTGTTAAGTTGTGCGGCGGAATCGAACCGATCACCCCGACAATCGGTCCTTTTTCTGTCATGATTTGCACCCGCTGGGCAAGCAATACCTGAGACCACCAGCCGCCGAGAGGTTGAAAACGGATCATGCCGTTCTTTGTTATTTGGGTGACCATAAAACCTACTTCATCCATATGCCCAGCCACCATGACTTTCGGTCCCTCGCCATGTTTGACGCCGAAGACACCGCCTAGCCGGTCCTGAATGACTTCATCTGCATAGTTTTCTAATTGTTTTTTCATAAATGATCGTACCAAATGCTCATTGCCAGGTGCACCCTGCAACTCAGTCAGTTCTCGGAATAACGCTTTCGTTTCATTATTCATTATGTATTCCCTCCAACTTTTTCATCCTATGCCCATTGTATCGGAACTTCATCCGTGTTTCCAGATAAACCCCTCGCCGATAAGTAGTCGCTTTTTCAATAAGTTTTTACTTCATAATATTTTCTATTTTTCACTGTTTCAGGTATACTACAATTAAAATCTTAACCTGAGGTGACTGACTATGAATTGGAAAAAAATCGCAATCGGTGCTGGAATTGGAGCAGCAGCAGGATATTTTGTTTTACAACAATATGATAAGCAAAGCAAGGTCACACCCGAGAAAGCGTTAAAATCTGCTAAAGAAGCATTTAAACAGCAAGGTCCAATTAGTGGTTCATGGATTTATATGAAGCCTGAGGAAATGGAAAAGAACGGACTTACTTATACGGTTTACCGTGGTGGAATTACCAGAACAATCGATGGTGAAAGCACACAATATGAATTCAAAGTAGATGCCGAAACTGGTTCTATTTTGGACGTCTTGCAATCTGCATAAATCATAAATGAAACAGGACCGGTCAACCGGTCCTGTTTTTTTGTTTTTAAAGGGGAGAATGAAGTGGTGATTTAACTGCCCCATAACAATGTTGGTCTAACAAAAGTTCATTTTTCCGGGTAATGGTACCTCTTCCGTTCTATATGCCCTTGTACATTTCCATCTTTATCAAACTTCAATGCCCGGTAATAAGCATCATGATAAAAGGTGTACCAGGCATTATGCTCCAGCCCGTATTCCATCCATTTTTGTTTTTCATGAACAGAAGTAACCGGATAATCGTCATACGCCAGTGCCCAAAGTTTATTCTGATGGGCATGGGTAGGCATCAAATCGGCCATGTGGATGAACATATCCTCTGTATCCTTAAATAAAAGAATAGAATGTCCGTCGCTGTGCCCTCCTGTATGAATCATTTCCAAACCATCCGCTATGGTTATTTGCTGTTCGAAACTGATAAACTGGTTCTCAATTGGCTGCCAATTATCCTTCCAGTATGTATTCACGGAGCGGATATTAGGATTTCTCATTTCCTCCCACTCGGTTTGATTCACATAAATTGGTGTATCAGGAAAAACAGCTGTTAAGGCATTGTCTTGCCATTTAGTCAGACCGCAGGCATGATCAAAATGCAAATGGGTCATCAAAACGGCATCCACATCGGAGGTCGACAATCCCAGTACTTGGAGCGAAGTTTCCAAACTGGACTGCTCCGTAACGCCGAAATTGCGTAGTTGCTTGTCCGTCAACTTACCGTTTCCCATCCCGGAGTCAATCAAATAACGTTTTCCATCCAGTTCGAGCAGGATTGGATCCGTTCTTAATTCAATTTGATTCTTATCATTACAAGGATATTTTTTACTCCACAAGGCTTTCGGAACTACTCCGAACATCGCTCCACCATCCAGATGATTGACACCCCCGTTTAGCCATGTCAATGTAGCTCTCCCTACGGTCAACGACTCCATTTCCTCTCCCACTTCCTTTTCATACAGAAATTAAGAAAAATATGCTTTACAGCGATAAATCGGCTGTCCTTTTCCGGAGAACTTTTCTTCGTATTCCGTTTGGACATTCTCCGGGTCCTGATAATCGTGCAAGTCCAATAGCACTTCATCCAGCACCATGCCGAATTTAGAAAAACTGGACAAAGAGTATTCGAACAATTTACGATTATCCGTCTTTAAAACGATTTCTCCACCCGGCTTCATAATCCCTCTATATTGTTCTAAAAATGTTTGATAAGTCAGCCTTCTTTTTTCATGCTTCGTTTTGGGCCAAGGGTCTGAAAAATTCAAGTAAATTTTATCCACTTCATTTTCGGCAAATAAATCACGCAGATCCTGAGCATTTTCATTTAGCAACCTTGCATTACTGACTTCCGCCCGTTTCACTTTATCAACAGCACTGACAATGATACTTTTCGCCCTCTCAATCCCGATAAAATTGACTTCTTTATGCTGGGCTGCCATTCCGGCGATAAATTGACCTTTGCCGGTACCGATTTCAATATGGATTGGCTGTTCATTTGAAAAAACCGAATTCCAATTCCCTTTATAATCAAATGGATTTTGAACTACTATATCATCATTTTCCTTTAAATAATCATCTGCCCATGGTTTATGTCTTAAGCGCAATGTCGTAACTCCTCTCTTCTTATACGGTATAAACCTTACCATTATTTCAACAAAAACGAAAGATTATCGCAAATTTTGCGTATATGTTAGAAAATCTGACCATAAAAGGCTATAAGTCCTCATTGTTGAGCTAAATCTGCGTTACGTAGTCAAAACCGGATAAATCGCGTATAAAATGAACAAATGCCCATTGGGTTGTTAACGCTTTCTACGATATGATGGTACACATGTGAGATTAATCGGATTACAGGAGTGAAAAATATTGAGACTATTTACAACTATGATTGAGACGTTGGTATTAGCAGTATTTTCCGTCATGTTTGCCGGATATGCTTTATTTATTTATCCGTTTGAAAAACTAAATGAAAAAGCCAACCGTGAAGTGAAAGCAAAACAAGTGAAGTATTCACCGTCAAATGCATAAAGCCTGACAATCAATACCGTCCGAAAAAGGAGAGGGTTCCCCAACCAGGAACCCTCTCCTTTTTTTGCAGCTAATCAACACATTGCAGGATTGACTCCTTTTTTCTTAAAAGGGGTAATCTCTGTTACCTTATCCTATTCATGCATAATTTGAAGGCTAGCTAGCAATAATAGCGGTTAGAGGGGGGCTTTCCATGACTAAAAACGTCCAAAATCAACTGGATTTGCTTTACGATATCCTAACGGAACATTCGGAGGAATGCTGTGGAAGCGTGGCAGAATGCCAGCAAATCCAGCGACTGGTTAAATCGATGATTGCAGACAATTCTGTAGGTGAATCCAGTTTGCAACAGCACCTGACTGCCATTTATGATTACAGCAGACAGGGGGAACTCGTTCAAAATTTAAATGAACATATTGAAAGTAATCAGGAGAACCTGCAGGAGTGGATCAACGCCATCAACCCGCCGACTGTTGGTTGACACGCTTAAGCAGACGATCCAATTCTTGCAGACGCTGGGCAGCTTTTTTTGTTTCCTGGCGTTCTTTGTGCCATATTATATAGCTCACAGATTGCGCAATCAAATACCAATACATTCTTTCAATCAAACGGTTGTCCCTTGCCGCTCCATAACGGGACAACCAGTCATCCCAATCGTGTTCGGGTATGTACCAATATAAGATCGTACCAATGTCCATTGCCGGATCCGCTACTTTTGCATTATCCCAGTCGATCAAATACAGCTGGCCGTCTCCCGACAATAACCAATTATTATGGTTCATATCGCAATGGCAGACAACCTGCTTAAAATGCTGTACTCGGGGCAGCATGGCTTCCAAGTATTTCATTGCTTTATGAATTTCCATTTGAGTGGCCGTTTCTTCATGAAGCCTTATATTGGACTTAAGATCATACAAAATATCTTCTGGCTTTATCGGATGCTTACCGATCCGCATAAGCATATCCAGCAATTCTGAAGAATGATGAATTCTGCTTAACAATTTTGCAACCCGGGGATGCTGCATTTCTTCAGGAGTCAATTCTCGGCTGTCCAGCCATTGCTGTGCTGTAATTACATCGCCATTCTCCATTCGTTTCGTCCAAACAAGCTTTGGTACAATACCTTCCGCAGACAGTACTGCCAAAAAAGGAGAAGAATTGCGCTTCAGGAACAGGCGCTTCCGCTCGCTATGTGCATAATATGCTTCACCTGAAGACCCACCAGCAGGAGTTATTGTCCAATCATCACCTAATATGCTATCCAACCAATTCATCTTCGATTCCTCAAATCTTCCTTGAATTTCTTCATCCAGAAAGCATCACAAAAACAGGATGCGCAGCTAGCTTGCCTATTATTTTTATTTACGCGATGTCTATTTGTTAACTCACCGAACCTACTAAACTATTTCCATGCCGATTGCATCGGGAATTTTTCGTATGGTTCAAAGCTGAATAAATTAGTATCCTAAATAAGCAGACATATTTTAGATTAACTTATTCAAAGGGGGAATTTCAAGAAGTTAATTTCGTAAAAGCACCAAAAATTTTCCTGCTCTCCGTTTCTTTCCTTACCAAACAACTTTTGCACACACCTATTTGACCATCTGTCTGGAACTGGATCGGTGTTTCGGAGTCAATGGCCAGGGAGGATACTTGGAAATGGGAAACTTCTTTTAATTTCATATGTTTTCCTCCGTATACGCTGATAAAGAACAATAATAATTTCCACTTGGTGATATTCTCCACCACCAGTACGGAAAACGTATGAGGCTGGATACTTGCTTCCGGATTAATTTTCATCCCGCCACCGAAGTAAGGATGATTAGAAATGGTTATCATCCAGGCTTTGTCCAGTTGCTTTGTCTCCCCATCTAAATCCAACCGGACACTTAATGGTTTAAAGTCTTTTATTACCATGAATAAACCTAAAGGGTAACTCCACCTGGAAAGCTTTAATCTAGAAAACCATTTAATTGATTTAATCCTTTCTGCGGCTGCTGTAACCTCCGCTTCCAGGCCAAACCCCAAATTATTGACAAAATGGCGGTCGT
>NZ_LN611425.1:1698-20124 GCF_000821245.2 Virgibacillus senegalensis | reverse complement strand
CTTAAGATCATACAAAATATCTTCTGGCTTTATCGGATGCTTACCGATCCGCATAAGCATATCCAGCAATTCTGAAGAATGATGAATTCTGCTTAACAATTTTGCAACCCGGGGATGCTGCATTTCTTCAGGAGTCAATTCTCGGCTGTCCAGCCATTGCTGTGCTGTAATTACATCGCCATTCTCCATTCGTTTCGTCCAAACAAGCTTTGGTACAATACCTTCCGCAGACAGTACTGCCAAAAAAGGAGAAGAATTGCGCTTCAGGAACAGGCGCTTCCGCTCGCTATGTGCATAATATGCTTCACCTGAAGACCCACCAGCAGGAGTTATTGTCCAATCATCACCTAATATGCTATCCAACCAATTCATCTTCGATTCCTCAAATCTTCCTTGAATTTCTTCATCCAGAAAGCATCACAAAAACAGGATGCGCAGCTAGCTTGCCTATTATTTTTATTTACGCGATGTCTATTTGTTAACTCACCGAACCTACTAAACTATTTCCATGCCGATTGCATCGGGAATTTTTCGTATGGTTCAAAGCTGAATAAATTAGTATCCTAAATAAGCAGACATATTTTAGATTAACTTATTCAAAGGGGGAATTTCAAGAAGTTAATTTCGTAAAAGCACCAAAAATTTTCCTGCTCTCCGTTTCTTTCCTTACCAAACAACTTTTGCACACACCTATTTGACCATCTGTCTGGAACTGGATCGGTGTTTCGGAGTCAATGGCCAGGGAGGATACTTGGAAATGGGAAACTTCTTTTAATTTCATATGTTTTCCTCCGTATACGCTGATAAAGAACAATAATAATTTCCACTTGGTGATATTCTCCACCACCAGTACGGAAAACGTATGAGGCTGGATACTTGCTTCCGGATTAATTTTCATCCCGCCACCGAAGTAAGGATGATTAGAAATGGTTATCATCCAGGCTTTGTCCAGTTGCTTTGTCTCCCCATCTAAATCCAACCGGACACTTAATGGTTTAAAGTCTTTTATTACCATGAATAAACCTAAAGGGTAACTCCACCTGGAAAGCTTTAATCTAGAAAACCATTTAATTGATTTAATCCTTTCTGCGGCTGCTGTAACCTCCGCTTCCAGGCCAAACCCCAAATTATTGACAAAATGGCGGTCGTATTTTTTGGTTCGTTTATCGGTCAAATACACTCCCGGCCAATACATTTTGGGGCGTCTTTTTTTCACTATCGACCTAAATATCGTTAAGGGATCCCGTACGAGTGAAATTCCTCTGGCGAAATCATTTCCACTTCCCGCAGGTATAAACCCAACAGGAAGCCAACTGTACTGCTTCAGGCCATTCATCACTTCGTGTAAGGTGCCATCCCCTCCAATGACTATTACACTTTCGACTTGTTCTTTATGAATTTCGGCAACCTGCTGGGCCAACTTTTCCGCATGTCCTTTATACTCTGTTCGAAACGATCTGCAATAGTTCATTTGAAACAAAGGATCTTTCTCTAGCTTTTTCAGTATTTGTAGGCCTTTCCCATTTGCCGCCATTGCATTTACGATAATTATATACATGACCTATCCCCTATTCGATATCTGAATCCCCTCAGAAGCCTTTTTATTTTAACTCTTTTCGCACCGTTATTCCTTTTAAATCATCCCTTCGGAAACAAACTGCAACGTAACATTTGGTGACTTCTTCCTATCCTTTAGACAAAGGTCCTACTGCGCACATACCCTGACTCTCCCCGGGACAGCTGACAAGCACGCCTCGCATTTTCATCCTGATCCTGGAAGAAGCGGCCATTTCCTACCCTAGAGGCTTTGGAAGAACCCTAGAAAGCGAAGTGCACGGCGACTTAAGCTCGCTGCTTTTTAAAGGGTTGAGATAGTGAACATTATCTATTTATATCGTATATTATCTTTATTGTGACAAACACTTTTTTGGAAATAGACACGCTTTGTCTATAGCGGTTGAGAACCATCGTTTTCCTCCCATTCTCTCCGCCTGACAGCAACCGTCTGGCATTGGTTTAATAAGGCTTTGCATACGATCAATTGCTTATGTTTCAATGGGGAAACTTCCTGCCTGTGTTGAAGAAGCCAATTTTCATGCTCCTTTTTATCGACTAATCTGGTGTGAAAGGGTTCGCGTTCAAAGGAAATCTTGTTTATACGGGAAAGCACGGTTTTCTGAATAGGAAAATCCAATTGATGCAAATCCAAGGTGCTCTTAATGATTTGCTCGGTCCTTCTCAAGGAAATCATCGGACTTAAAATCCGCTCGTTCTTTCCTTGCATGTTGATCTCCCACACTCGCTCTTCACTGGCTAAAATGACATCTGCAGAAGGATATTCTACTAGATTAATAATTTCTATACCTTGCGGTTGAATCAACACGATGTCGCCCTCTATCACACTATTTTTCACATTGAAAACAGGCTCATACATGAACAAATAGGTGTCGGGAAATCGCTGCAGGAAATACTTTAGAGTTTGATCTTGTAAAAAAGTTCTATCCAAAAAAGACGTTTGGCTTACGGTGGAAGAAGCCCACTTCAATTGAAAAGGAATCAGTCGATCGAGAAAATTCCGTTTTAACCGTTCTTTCGTAGGAGGTATTTCTACTATATCATTCTCTGTTTTCCATTCTTCTTCTTGTTTGCCTTTCCTGGAAAACATCGATCGCCACCTCGATGGCTCTGGTTCCTGCTGTTCCGGCTTATCCAGCTCAGAATGAAGACGGTCTGCTTCCCATTGATTTAAGGTTTTTTCCCACTTTTCCTTTTTCATTCTGCTAAATTGACCAGGATAATGAAAGATGTCTTTCTCATAACGTGATATGTAATTCTGTAATTTTACCAGTTGCGCCAATCGCTCACCTCATTTTAAGCGGACTATTTCAATCGCATCATATTTCGGATTCTGGGCTGGATGTATTTGGTATAAATGAATGCGGTCGACCAAAAGGCTTCCAAAAAACTGCTCATCTGTAAGCGGAGTACTTATTTTTTCAGTTCCTGCCCATTTCTTTGCGAGCGTGATATGTGGACGGTAAGGTCTGTTTTCTGACGTCCATCCAAAAGCTAAGCATAACGACTCTACCTCTTTTTGCAGAGTTGTCAGCGGGCTGGTTTTTTCCACTCCAGCCCATACAACTCTCGGCTTTTGAGGATTTCCAAAGTGACCAATCCCTCGGACTTCAAGAGAGAAACGGTCACTTTGATGGAATTGCTGCAAGCTTTTTTTTAATTCTTTAATCGTATTATCGGCTGAAGCGCCGAGAAATTTCAATGTAATATGCAGATCCTGCGGATGCGTCCAATTTTTAAACTCCAAAGCAGGGTCTTTCTTTAATTGTTCCTGTACGGGTTTCAATTTTTGTTGGATATTTTCATCCAACGGTATGGCGATAAAATAATGAGACTCAGCCATCCACGCTCATCCTCCTACTGTAAGCAACTCCTCGGTCTTTACTAACCGCTGTAAATATACAAGCAGTCCAAGACCGGATAAAGTAATTAAAGAGAAGAAACCATACATGACAAAAATGGTTCCTGCGTCTATCATTATACCACCCAGGAACGTAAAAAATGCATTCCCAACCCCATTACCGACAGCTGAATAAACTCCCACAGCGGTAGCTTGTAATACTTTCGGTGCAATGTCACGGATGAATATCAAAGCTGCCGGGACGTAGAGACCAACAGAAATACCTTGGACGATTGTCGTTGCATATACCACGCTTGTCGGAGGTTCAAAAAAGTACAATAACCATCTCGCACTGGAAACACCCCCGCTAATCAATAGCACATTCATGATACCCAGTCTATTAATGATTAGCTGGGTGAATCGCATAAAGGGTGCTTCACTGCCGGCTGCCAACAAGAAAGCCACACCTACACCGGCGAGCGTTCCCCCGGCAGTCAGTACAAACGTACCGAAGTAAAAATTGTTGGCCAACACCGGGCCAAACACTAAAAAGTTGGCTAGTAAAAACAAACTGAATTCTTTTTGTTTAAACAGACTGGTAAGCCCTGTCCGAAACGAAACCGAGACACCTTGTCCACGCTTAGGAAATTCAAACAAGGTGAGCAGCGACAACAAAATAGCTAAAGAAAACGCATAGAAAATCCAATTAATCGAGTTAGAAATATCGGTCAAACGGCCGAGCGTAAACGCTGCTACGGCAAAGCCAACAGATCCCATCAGCCTGATATTTCCGTAATCTTTGTTATGGGTTTGTACATAATTCAGCGTTAAACTGTCTGATAGCGGGATGATCGCACACTGAAAGATTGCAATGATGATAATCCCGAAAACTAATGGATAATATCCATTCAACAATGGATAAGCAAAACCTAGCAGCCCTGCTGCCAAGCCGGAAATCAATAATAATTTTCTTGGGTTTTTTGTAAAATCACTAATTGCTCCCCAAATCGGCTGGAGAAAGACAGTAACCAACGGAATGGCGGAAACAATCACACCAATTTCCGTATGGTTCAATCCTTTCTCTTCCTCCAGGAAAACGGCAAGCAACGGAAATAAAGCACCATTAGAAAAAAAGGTGAAAAAATAGAATACTTGTAAAAAACGGTATGTTTTTTCGTGATGTACCATTCTATCCCCTCTCTATTTTATTTTTCTATTTAGTGTCTATTCCCGATATACTTCCGTTGTATTCGTTCATATGTCACTGAATCGCATATAACATATAATTCTGCATCCTCCGGTAACCTATTATCCAGCATGCGGTTTACACTAAGATTTGTATGATCTGCGATAAGGGTTGCCCCGTTTTCCAGTAACTCATTGAATGCATCCCGATAAGTGTTCCAATGGCTTTGCCGGGGGATGTGATACAAATCATCTCCAAACGATCTTCGCAAAAGTTGATTGTACACACTAGAAATGCCTTTACGGAATGCAGATCGAACAAATAAAGACGAAATCGTCTCGTGCGAGATGATAAACTCATCCACCTGAATATGTTCAAAGTTCTTAAGATGTGCTTCTTCCATGACTTCCACAATCGAATGGACATGGGGGGCCGCCGCCTCAACAGCTGTGGCAACCAACAAAGTTCTTCCATCTGCCAACTGTTTGTCCTGTACTCGCTCATCAGCAAATATTAACACGGCTTCCGCTTCTTTTATGTTCGCCTTTTCCAGGACATCTCCTCCTGATACATTGCCTCTAATGTAATGAATGTTTTCGGTTAGCATCGGAGCCTTTTCCAAATCATCTACGATGACGATTTCAACGTCTTTTTTCGTTTCCTGCATTTCCTTGATGGCTGCTTTTGCTTTATGAGACCAGCCTATGATAATATAGTGCCCTTTTTCACGATACACAATATTCCCCTCCTCACGATCTTTCCGGAACTTTCCGAGTCTATCTAAAACCTTTCCTATGACAACCCCTATGAGACCGATCCCCAGTATGTATAACACTAACGCAATCATCCTGCCGCCAATGGTTGCAGGAGAATAGTCACCATAGCCGACAGTAGTCACCGTAGTCATAGTCCATTGTGTGTACAAATAATAGTGGTTGTAATGGTTGAGTTGTTAAGAGAGAAGGTTTGTGTTAATTTCACCCAAGAAACTTTTTGTGTTTTTGGGTGAAATTGCATTTTAGCGTTCTTAAATGTGATAATTCAAAGCAATATTCGGATAGATTCACGTAGCTTTTTCCATTTTTTCATTATCCCCTAATAAAGCCCTTTTTGCACCTTTCCTTTTTTCCTTATCACACAATACATAAAGAGTATCACCTTTTTCAATAACTGATGAGCCAGTTGGAGTAAGTAATTTTTTGTTGCGGGTTATACCTATAATTAATGTGTCATTGGGTAGTTTTAAATTGATTAACGACATCCCAATAGTTGGGGATTGTTTCGGCATTGTTATCTTCATAATTTCGGAATCAGTAGTTCCAAGATTTATTAATTCAATACTTGCATTCCCATTATCTTCTTCTCCTGTTAATTTTAATTTATCAGCAAGCCAAGTTAATGTACTTCCTTGAATTAAAGCAGATATTAATACTACGAAGAATACAGTATTAAAAATCAAATTACTGCTCTCTACCCCTGCAACGATAGGGTAGGTTGCTAATACGATTGGAACAGCACCCTTTAAACCAGCCCACGAAATAAATAACTTTTGCTTTAAATTATATTTCATAAACATCATACTGATAAAAACAGCTACTGGACGTGCGACAAACATTAGGATAATAGCAATCAAAATGCCTTGCCATATAACCTCTGGCAATTGGCTAGGGAAAACGAGTAGTCCAAGCAATGTAAACATAACGATTTGCATCATCCAAGCGAAACCTTCATTAAACCTTAATATAGAATATCTGTAAGTTAAATCACTGTTTCCAACAAATACAGCCATTACATAAACAGCTAATAAACCACTTCCCCCAAGATAATCTGTGATAGCATAAGTACAAATTGCTGTTCCCATTGCAAGTACAGGATATAATCCAGAAGTGTCTAATTTAATGTTGTTTATAACCATAACAGTTATTTTTCCGAGTACCAATCCTAACGCCAACCCAAGACCCATTTGTAGGAAAAAGCCTCCGACTGCTGACCAAATTGAAGTTTCGGGGACTTTAATCATTTCAATTAACATAATAGTAAGGAACACAGCCATAGGGTCATTTGAGCCAGACTCTGCTTCTAATGTAGCCGTTAAACGCTTGTTGAAGTTTTTATTGCCTAATACGGAGAAAACTGCTGCGGCATCAGTTGAGCCAATAATTGCTCCCAAAAGAAGCCCTTCTAACAATGAAAAATCAAGAATATACATTGCAAGAACACCAGTTATTAGTGTGGTAATTAAAACACCAATCGTTGCCAAAGAAGTAGCTGGAACAATTATAGGACGAATTTTACTCCACTTCGTTTGTGTTCCACCTTCAAATAAAATAATAATTAAAGCTAATGTACCAATAAACTGTGTAAGTTGAACATTTTCAAAATACATAACTTTGTTTAGGAGCATTCCACCGAGTAGGAAAAGAATAAGAGAAGGTAGTCCTAAACGAGAAGAGAATTTCGTAGCTAACACACCAATAATCAGCATAATCGAGAGTAAAAGTAATAATGAGCCTATTAATTCCATAAGAACAATCCTTCCGAAAAAATAAAGTTTAAAGATATATTCAATGTTATACCAATAGTTTTATATAAATATATTTTATCATAAGCCAAATTAGTATTATATTATTACGGTTCTAAAACACATCATAGTCGTCCGCTAATGATTTCTTATTGTTTTCTTTATTAAAGTCTATAACCTTATCTGATTTAGAACTTTCTTGATGTTGTTCAAACATTTCAAAGAATGACTGTGGCTGATTAAAGGCTTGATTTAAAGCATTTTCAACTAATTGGTGTCGAGTTTTCCCTGTACGGATAAGGTTTGTCAACGGAACTTCGTCAGAACTACTATATTCAAACATCTGAAAAATAAGGGTTTGCAGATTATCAACCATCTCTTCTGCTTTTCTTCGTTTTTCTTTTTCTTCTTCAATTGAAAGCTCAAGTTTCTTAATTTTTTCTCCTAAATTATTCTCACGCTCTATTGCATCATATAATTGTAATTCCATTGGTTTTAAAAGCTTTACTAACTTCTCTATGTCTTTATAATTTTTATAAACAACGTCTTCAACTGGCATAATATCAACTTTCTTACCGCTTGATGCTACAACGCTTTTAGAAATGACTTCATTTGCTTTATCAATAGCATTCCTACCTTGACGACCTGACTTTCTCCAAAAGTCATCAGAGAACTTTTCTTTAATCTTTCCTTCTTCATATAACTTTTTAGCATATTGATAGACTTCTCTATACTTGATTTTTCCTATTACCTTATTTGACTCAGCATATTCATATATAATATTATCTATTAAATCTTTAGGATATAGTTTTTTCTTTCTTCCTGCCTTTCCAGTAGACAATGTTATCACCTTCTTATGTTATGTTTTATTTGTGCTAACCTATGAACTTCATCTTTTATTTTTGTAAGAGTTTCTAAATAGTCATTATTTATTTTGGGATGTAGGTCTTGTTTGTTTTGCATTAATTGTTGATGTAAGTTTCTGAAAAAAGCATATAGGTCGTCAATTTTTTTACGTTGTTTTTGTAGTTCTTCTTGAATTAGTTTTCTTTTCTCATTTAATTCCTGTTCATCAATTCTCCAATGTTTACACTTAATGCAAGAATCTGTATAACACCGTTGTAATTCGTCTGTACAATACCCGATTCTCAATTTCTTTTCTGAATAAGACGGCTTGAAAAGCATTCGGAATTTATCATTAATACTTATATCATTAAATGTATTTAAGCTGTTTTCCTTTGTCTCATTTGTGAATTGAAATTGCGACATTAACTTTTCGACTTCACTATCCACCCAATATTCTTCGTGTTGAAAGTAATGGTATTGCGCTCTAACTGTCGTATGACCACCTAAACGAGCTATTTCAACAGGATGTATCCCTTGCATTAAAAGGTTTAAAAAAGCAAGGTGGCGTGTGTCATTTGGTTTTAATGCTTGTTCTACTTTAATTCCATAATCTTTATGCACAACTTCTTGATAAAAGGAATTAAGAAGGCTCTGAAAATTCCCCAAATGCATCTTTTTAGTATTTATCTGCCTTGGAATAGCATTGCTTTTTGCTGATGCTAAATAGGAGATAAGTGTTTCACTTTCACCAAATGGCTCTGTATAATATATATATTTCATTATAAAGTCATATAAGTCTTCGGGAATAAGGAAATCATTAATTAGTTGTACGTTTCTCCTTGATTTTGCCTTCTTTTGTTTCTTTCTTGTTAATTTAATATAAAATTGGTTATTTTGCGGATACACGGCATTTCTTTTAATTAAACAGAACTCGATTGAACGTGTTGGGATAATATTAGTTAATCTCCACCATAGATAAATCGGAGCATAACGAATATAATCAGCATCTTCCCAATTTTGATTTTCAAAATAGTCATCTACAACTCTTGAAAATTTCAATATATCTACTGACGATGGTAATTCACGTATGCCAGATTTGTAGTTTAGTTTGTTTTTAATATCTGTTAATTGTTTAATATAAGTTCCTTCTACATTCAATTCTTCATAAAAGTCTATAAAGTTAAGAAGAGAAAGTAAAATTTGTCTTTTAGTCTTATCATTATATTTTGACTCTCTCAGCATATATTCACTAAAACTATCCAAATAACTTTCATCGAAAAATTTGTTTTTTTCCAAACCTATTATCAAATAATGATAGTAGCTGGCAACTGTCCAAGCGGTGTACGACTGCAGTAAATGGGCAACCCAACACTTGATTACGTTGGTTAATTCATTAGAGTTTATTCCAAATGGTTCTATAACCCTTTTAAATTCGTTAAAATTAATACTTTGATTATGGTCAAGGTAATGATGTGCCATATTCCAAACATCTTCTTCAAATTTAATCTCAAATTCTTTCAAATTTTCATTTGCAATATCTATACTTGTTTCTACATCAAATGACTCATCAGCCAATGAATCTAAATCAATATCAATTTCTTCAGCAATTGACAACTTTATCACCCCTCTTTATTCGTGATATATCCAGAAATGGAAGGTAAATTTTTTAGTAATAAATTCATTTCTTCACCCTGTAAATTCATAAAGGATAATACTTCTTCTTTACCATATCTTTTAATAGCGTCTTGAATTAACATCATATCTTTGTGGAACAAGTTTACAAATTTAACCTTTTCGGCTTCGTATTCCAACTTTTCAAATTCTTCCATAAGAAATACAAGTTTTCGAACAAAAGAATCACTAATAGAAGATAAAGCATAAAAATGCGGAATGCTAAAAGGACAAGTATCACAATCTCTACCTGGATACATACAACCTGTCTGTGCAACTAAACATTGAAAATCTTCTTCTTTGCTCGGTAGCTGAAAGGTTTGGAGTTGGAATTGTCGCTCTTCCAGTTCTTCTTGACTCATTTCTCTAATAATATTTGATACACTATCTCGTTCAGTTTGTATGTGATTTAAGAAAGCAGATGTAGCCTCAACCTTGTAAATATTTCCGAAATTTTGTTTTATTAATTGACTATTATGTGTTTTTTCTTTTGTATCTTCACTTTCCCCATACAAGACTTCACTGAACATCTTAGGTATATATCCAAAATTATCACGGTCAAACAACTGTGATGTTAGGAAATCTATTTGACTTTGGGGAATTTCAATATAGATATTTGTTGTTTCAAAATCATAATGACCCCTAAAAAATTTGGCGATTTCCATTTCATTACCGTTCGCTCTATCTTTTACAATGCTATACATATAGGATATTAGACTACGATTCATTTTTAGAGATTTAAACTTAATTGCTTTGCTTAAATTTTCAAAAAACATTCTTTCTTTACTCTCGCTTAATCGCTGATATTTAGTTTTAAAGTCAATAGGAGAGCTTCTTAATGGATTTTCATAACTAACCCTAAGTTCGCAAAGAATAATCGCTGTTGCAAATGATATGGCTAATTCCTCTGAACAAAAGAAATATCTTTTAGCTCCTGTTTTGTTATGAATCATTATTTTCCGTTTCACTTGTCGGATAATTTTTTGGGCAAGTTCAAAACTTACTTGATTGTCATTAAACCAAGTAATATCTGTGATGCCAAAAGTCTCTATATTAATCCGTGGAAAAGTACTTACTATGTCTTGATGTCGCCAAGGATTGTTTAAGTGAATCAGAATATATAACCAAGCTGAATCGTACCTACTATAATTGCGATTGTCTCCATTGAGCAGTAGCTCAATATCTGTTATAGCCTTTTTCCTATGGAAATCTGTTTTATTAGCGAACTGTAAAATCTTTAAATAGTCCTCATATTCATATATACCTTTCTTCCTTTTTGTTTTCGCTCTGTTCTGAAAAGGATTAGGTATTTGACTGATGTTATACACTTTATATTTCTTCTGTTTAAATTCATCATAGACTTCTTTTAAAAATTGGTAGTAAATTTGCTGGTGTACTTCTGGAACTCTGTCCATAAATAACAAAAGTGTTATTTCTTTGGAAGTTAAACTATAAATTTCTTTAGGTAATTGTGTTAGATGTTTAGTACATTTTAAATAACGTGAAATCCATTTCCGTGTAGTCAACTCATTCTGCTTATTTGGAGTAAGTAACTGATTTTTAATGTAGGCATACCATAATTTTTCGGTGTTTCTTAGGATATTTGGTAAGATAACTTGGTGAGCGTCAATTTGATACTGAAATGTCTGATAATCATTATCTAATTGGACATTAGTGCTTTCTCTTAATTTACGCTGTTCAACAATTTCATCAACCTTTTCTTTTGGATAAAACCAAAACTTATCTTGCTGTTTAAAAAATGGGTTTAATAATGCTGGAACTGGTTCACCTTTTAATTTTAATCTCTTATCATTGTCGTTCAATGGTTTCCCGTTGTTTAATAGTTCTCTAACCTGTGTATTAGTGTAATTCTTCTCTAAACTATCGCTTAAAAGTTGTTCTTGTTTAACCTTTAATTCTTCTATTATCTTGCAAGGAAAGAACTGAACATTGCTTTTAGTATGTATCATATGTTTATCCAATTTTTCTTCTATTCGCACTGCATCCCAAGACTTCCTTGTTAAATCCAATACCCTCATACATTGCTTTGCATTATAATAGCCATCCATTGTTGTTCTATTCTTTTGAAAACTATTCTTATACGCAACGTACTTTTCTATGCCACTTCTTTTGTAGAAACGAAGATTAATATTATTCACGGTTGTTTTAATTTCATCGATTTTGTGCTTATTTGCTAATTTTGATAAATAACTATAATACTGTTTACTACTATCTAATGAAATCATTTCAAGGGCTTGTTTTGTATTTATATATTCAGTTTGAATACGGTTTACATCAGTTAGACTAATAAAGATTTGGTGTTTTTCTCCTTCAATAATGATAAAGTATGGCACTTCAATAACATCTAATTCGCCATTATTACCAAGTTCAAGAAAGCACTTTTTAAGTGACTTTGTTAATTTTTCATTATATATAGCTAAAAATTGTTCCAATGGTATATACTTCTGTTTGATATTATTTTCTCTTTGATATTGCTCTTCCACCTGTTGCATTGGTATTTTTATAACACCGTTTATTTCCTTTTCAGTAAAGATTCCAAGTTTAATTAAAAGTTTTACTTTTGCTCTTGTAAACTCATATTGTTGATATGACTTACCTCTCTCTAATAAACTTCTACTAACCCATTGTTCCTGCATAACTATAAACATCCTTCCAACGAGAAAGCTTTTCCGATTGTATTTCAGCTTTACCTTGCTTATAGGCTACCGAAACCTCATTAATGGCTTTTTCAATGTTCTCTATTGCATTTTTTTCCTCAACATAACTAATTGCACTATCAATATTCTTATCTCCACGTGCAATAGCTAATTGTGATACAGACAACCCTATATCTAATAAAAAGTTAGTGAAAACACCTCTACCGATGTGAGTACTCCAAGGTTCACTCAAATACTCATAATCTTCTAATCTACCTACCTCTATTAACCTATTTAAAAACTTTTCTTTAACCTCGCCAAATTTCTTCTCGTAGTTTTGACCAGACATAGGCATTCCATTTGAGGGATTAACAAATAGAGATAATTGATTGCTTACTTTATTCCTTTTCTTCATATCATTTAGCCGATACATATGTTCTTTATAAACTTCACAAAGTAAAGGGTTAATTAAAAGGGTTTGATTTCTTGGGTTCTTCACTTGCTCTTTATCTGTGCTACTAAGGTGGGAAAATAACTTTGTTTGATTATCTCTTACTTCAAGAGTAATCCCTCTCTCACCCCACTCTCCCTTTGTTTTAACATTGGGTAGGGTAAGGTTTACAACTTCCCCACGACGTAAGCCACCATAAAATTGTAAACATAATCCAAGCGCAATTTCTGGTGATTCAATTCTAGCTATGTCAATAAATTCTTTTGTTAATAAGTATCTATTTGCACCAAAGTCGTGAAGCAAATCATCTATATCAGAATTAGTTCTTTGTTTAGGATACTCCGTTTCTAATGCACTATGTTTAAATGGGCTATTTGCATATTCCCTACCATTTGCAGATTTTGAGTATGTTAGATTAACTTCCGATTCAAGTATACTTTGTTCAATTAAGAACTCTAAAAACACGATAAGGTATCTTTCTATGCCTTTTACAGAAACCTGTTTAAGTCCTTCTCTTGTTTTATATGTTATATAGCGACTAAAATGTTTTAACTTTAGCCCCCTAATACCTCTATGCTTTAACTCTATAAAATCCTTATCACTTTCTGCAATCTTATCTAAAGCGTAATTAAGGAATTTACATACTTCTGATGCTGGATTTCTTTGGCTACTAAGTGATTTGCCAGCGTATCTATATTTTGTTTTAACGAAGTTGGTTAATGGAGAAGGAAGGATAAGCCCACTCTCTTCATTTCTAATGGCTATTTGAACAACTCTTTCTCTTTCTATTTCACCCTGTATTATGTTATCCAATTCGACTTCTTTCACTATGTATGTATATTTTCTCTCAGTATTCATCTCTATCCCCCATAATGAGTCTAATTATAACACATTTTATCACATTATGGGTAAAATAAAAATCCCTACCAAACCCTAATAGATAAAGAGTTTGATAGAGATTTATCTTTACGAATAGCTTTTACACCCCAATAATGTATATACAAAGTCCACCAAAAACCATCGAAAACAGTAGGAAATGTATCGGGTTCCACCACGGTAATTAGTACAGAAGCAAGCAAAACCAGCAATGCGCTTGTAATGAAAAGCGCCGTGTTACTGATTGCCACCACCTTTAAGATGAATTTTCTAATCAAATAAATCGTCCCCCTTTGTGAAAATAACGTGAATTATCAGTAAAATAGGCAGAAATTCTAGCGTTTTTAACGAATAGGGTGTAAAATTATAATAACTTCGAAGGTTCACTTGCACCACAAAACTAATGACTTGAACATTAAGGAGTGGTTTTTTGAATCAATCAACAACCCGGATGCTGACTCGGGTGAAGGCTGTTTATCTTTATATAAGAGAGAATGGGACAGTCACCACTACCGAATTAGCTGAAGAATTTGGAATCACCGATCGAACTGTTCAACGTGACCTACACGTACTAGAGCATAACGGCCTGGTAGTGAGCCCAAATCGGGGAAGATGGAAAATCACTAAAAAGAAAGTCAAAATTTCGTAAATGATTGTTCATTATATTGCAAGTGGCTGACCATAGATTGTCAGCCTATTTTTTTATGTGCTCATTCTGTAAATAATTCAATTCTTCTTCTGTTAACTCCCGGTATTCTCCTGTCTGCAATTCAGAATCAAGCTCAAGACTTCCCATGGAAAGTCGTTTCAAATAGGTGACTTTCTTTCCGACCGACTCAAACATTCGTTTCACTTGATGGAATTTCCCTTCTGTTATAGTCAACTCGATTTCGGAAAAATCTCCCTGCATCAATATATTCAAGTCTGCAGGCTGGGTAATATACCCATCATCCAAGGTTACACCCTTTTTAAAAGCCTTTTTATCCTCCTCTGTAACCCTCCCCTCGATTGTTGCATAATACGTTTTCCCTACATGTTTTTTAGGGGAAAGCAATTGATGGGCAAGCTTGCCATCATTGGTGATTAGCAGCAGCCCCTCGGTATCTTTATCCAGCCTTCCGACTGGAAAAGGATTCAAAACAGCATCTTCCGGTTCTAACAAATCGACCACTGTCAAATCGCGTTGATCTTCTGTAGCAGATACGTATCCAGGCGGTTTATTCATCATCAAATAAACCGCCTCTTTGTATTCTACCGTTTCACCAAAAACGGTGACCACGCTTTTTCCCGGATTTACATGCGTCTGAGGAGACTTTATGACTTTATCATTACACCGGACATTCCCTTTTTTCAATAGATCTTTTACTTCTTTTCTGCTTCCGTATCCCATGTTGGCAAGCAGCTTGTCGATCCTCATCCTGTTTCCTCCTTATTTATTTTCTGCGTTTTAGAAACTTATCGATGATTCTGACCCTGCTTCCCAACACACGTTCCAGCAAGGTTGATTCATAACATAACCATAAATAGACGATCGCCCCGGCGATTACTCCGACCGCCAGTACGAACACTCCCTCTGCTCTGCCATCTTGGTAAGAAACAAAAAATCCAAGTCCCCATTTCACCAGCCAGACAACTACTCCCATTATAGTGGCAAAAATGGCAATCAGCATAGACCGCTTCCTAAATTGTTTTAACGGAAAGGCAACTGCTTGTTTTACTCGCCATAGATTTAACAGGACAGCAGTAAAGACTGCTAGCATTGTAGCAAGTACGGCTCCTTTTGCTCCAAAGGTATGGATGAACGGGAGGTTCAATAAGATTTTTACCAACAAACCAGCCGTAAGACTGATAACGGCAAAGCGCTGCTGGTTTATTCCCTGCAATATCGACGAGCTGACGGTGAAAAATCCAAAAGCTAGTGCTACCGGTGCATACCATCCTAATAAGGATCCGTTTAACTGAATATGGTCCGTTCCATAAAAAGATTGATATGCCTCATAAGAAAGAATGGACAATCCAACGGTTGAAGGGAGAATCAGCAACATGATCGTTTGCAGCGATTGATTGATTTGCTGATACATCCGTTGCCTGTTCTTTTCCGTAAATGATTTCGTTATCGCAGGCAAAGCAGCCAACGACATCCCCGTCGCGATTGTCACAGGGATAATCACCAGCTTATGTCCGTACAAGTTGATGTTCGACAAAGCGATATCTGCCATATCACTTTGTCCAATCGCAGCCATCCCCCGTTTAAACGTAACCGAATCGACAAATTGATAAAGCGGCGTCGCGATTCCCACCAGCACAAATGGGCCAGCATAGCGAAACAATTCTTTAAACAAGGCACCCATCGGCAGATCGTAACTTTCCACCTGCTGTTCAACCTGCCTGTCCAAGTGACGCTTTCTTTTCCTCCAAAACAACCATAAAACAAGACAGGAAGCTATCGCCCCTACAAAAGCTGCAAATGTAGCAAATCCTACCGCTAATTTCGTTGTTCCACCAAATACATCGATTACTAAGTATACTGCAACCAACAAAAATACGATACGGACGATTTGCTCGACCACTTGTGACACAGCAGTCGGTCCCATGGATTCATATCCTTGGAAAAAACCTCTGACTATACTCATTGCCGGAATGACCAACAAGGCAAAGCTTACCATTCGGATGACCATTGCCACATCTGCAGCAGCAATCCCTTCCGAATCATCTGGTATATAAATATTAGCTAATATTCCAGCACCCAGAAACATGATCAAAAAAGCGAAAAAACCAGTTATCGCCATTAAACTGAATCCAGCTTTAAACATTTTTCTTCCAGTTTGATAATCGCCGAGCGAATTATATTTCGAAACAAATTTGGACACGGCCAAAGGTACACCGACCGTCGAAATACTGATCAGGATGTTATAAGGTATATATGCATACTGGTATAACGCTCCACCTTCAGCACCTACGATTTCATTAAATGGGATGACATATATCATCCCTAGAAATTTCGATATAAATGTGGCGGCAGTCAGAAGCATTGTGCCGCGTACTATATTATTAACAGCCATGATAATTCACCTGCATCTCCTTTATCTAACCAGTCTATTTTATCATATCGTTCGGATTCTAACAGAATTTTGCGGTTTTCTTTTTGCGTTATTTTCTATTTTCATGATTATAAGGAAAAATTGCCAACCACCCATATGTGGTCATTCCAGGGTGCTTCCACATTGGAATTCTGCATATTTTTTCGCATAGGGAAGACATGCTATGCTATAGTAATGAAAGACTATATAAGGAATCCTACCCTATATACCCAGACAGATAACAGGAAGGAATGAAGGAATTTTGACTTATCAAGTAGTCGTGATCGGGGGCGGTCCATCTGGATTGATGGCTGCAATCGCCGCTGCCGAAAACGGCGCGCATACACTTCTAATAGATAAAGGAAACAAATTGGGGAAAAAGCTTGCCATTTCTGGAGGCGGACGCTGCAATGTCACCAACAGGCTTCCACAAGAAGAAGTGATCAAACATATTCCAGGAAATGGCCGTTTTTTATACAGTGCTTTTTCCGTTTTTGACAATTACGATATCATAGATTTTTTTGAAGGTCTCGGAGTAAAATTGAAGGAAGAAGACCATGGCAGAATGTTCCCTGTCAGCAATTCTGCTAAAAGTGTGGTAAACGCCTTACTCAATCGGTTGGAGGAACTAAACGTAACAGTTAGGACTAACACTCCCGTGGAGGCAATTGATTACGGTGAAAGCCAGCATACCATTATTCTTAAAGACAAGGAAAAAATCACAGCTGGCGCTATCATTGTCGCTGTTGGTGGTAAAGCTGTCCCCCATACAGGAAGTACAGGAGACGGCTATGCGTGGGCGAAGAAAGCTGGTCATACAATCACCGGTATCTATCCAACTGAGGTACCCCTTCTTTCTTCCGAAACGTTCATAAAAGAGAAAAAATTGCAAGGTCTCGCTTTGCGTAATGTCGGTTTATCCGTATTGAATTCTAAAAACAAAAAAATCATCACTCATAAAATGGATATGCTATTTACGCACTTTGGCGTTTCCGGACCTGCTGTACTCAGGTGCTCCCAGTTTGTTGTCAAAGAATTAAGAAAAGGAGCCAGTACCGTAACAATGGAAATTGATTCATTACCAAATCAAACCTTCCACCATTTACTGGAGGAGTATAAACGGCTTTTAGAAGAAAACCCTAAAAAAACGGTGAAAAATATATGTAAAGGTTTGGTTCCTGAACGATTTCTTGATTATTTGCTTCAAAAGAATAGTATTTCCTTAGAAGATCGTGCAGCGAATATTTCCCGGGAAAAGTTTTCGGCATTTATCCATGACCTGAAACATTTCCAGTTTACTGTAAATGGATCCCAACCTATTGAAAAAGCGTTTGTAACAGGTGGAGGCGTTTCTACAAAAGAAATTATCCCGAACACTCTACAGTCAAAATTGATGCACGGGCTTTATTTTTGCGGAGAAATTCTGGATATTCATGGTTATACCGGGGGTTACAATATCACTTCAGCAATGGTTACAGGCAGAGTAGCAGGAATGAATGCTGCTTGGGAATCTTTGGCTAAGTAACGCGCTTGCCCTGCTGCCTCACATATAGCGATTAAACGGGTTCTCTGTCAAATGTGGTGGTGTGATTTTTCTTCCATCCTCTCTTTATCGAAAGGCTCATTCTAAAAACAGCTATTTTACTCAGACCGCAGAGGAAATAAACTCGCTTTCCGCGGACGAACGCCCGAGCCTCCTCGCAAAGCCCGCTGTGGGGTCTCG
>NZ_LN611425.1:0-1210 GCF_000821245.2 Virgibacillus senegalensis | reverse complement strand
GATTTTTCTTCCATCCTCTCTTTATCGAAAGGCTCATTCTAAAAACAGCTATTTTACTCAGACCGCAGAGGAAATAAACTCGCTTTCCGCGGACGAACGCCCGAGCCTCCTCGCAAAGCCCGCTGTGGGGTCTCGGCCGCCCTTTTTTCCGCAGGAGTCTCGCTTATTTCCTCTGCTAAACTATTTCGCTCTACAGAGCCTTTTTAACCGCTTGCTGCCACAAATTTTATGCTTTAATCGTTCAACGTCTTTGATTCCAAAGGAATCTCGTTTTAAAACCTTTATCGTATGGTTTATTCCCTTGATATACCCATTATGAAATGGATACATGAATGACTGTAAAATCTCTTGTTTCCAACGCATGAACGTTTTTCTTACACGGCGAAATGCCTCTATGTTTGAAGCACGCATCCATTTCAAACATTCTTCCAGCCCTTTTCCGGCTGTCTTCTCATCACTTGTCTTAAACCATTATTTTCTCTTTACAGAACGGGCACTTTTGTTGCCAATGTCTTGTGTAAAGCTCTACTCTTAAGGCGCTTCCTTCTTCCTCTATATTCGATACATCTACTTGTTTATCTTTAATCCCCAGTCAAAGAGAGAGGGAATGAGTGTATTTTTTTTTGCACACTGCAGGAACACCCATCACATCAGGGGACACCACCACATTCAGTATAGAGCCTATTTTTACAAAACAATAGGAAACACGAAACGAAAAAACACCCTTGAACGAGTGGTTCTCATTCAAGGGTGTTTCAGTTTTGCCTGGCGGCGTCCTACTCTCGCAGGGGCAAAGCCCCAACTACCATGGGCGCTGGAGAGCTTAACTTCTGTGTTCGGCATGGGAACAGGTGTGACCTCTCCGCTATTGCCACCAGACCTGCAGGATGCAGGTCGTTCTGTGTTGTTCACAGGACGTGAACGGTCTTAACAGAACTTCCTTTAGGTGCTTTTAAGAAAGATGTACCTTCAAAACTAGATAAGAGGGAAGACATTCAACGAACATTGGCACGTTTTTTTAATCCAGCTCTGCGGGCTAGATGCTCGCGTCATAAGTCATTCCCCTACAAGCCCATATTGCAGGGCTTTTCGGTGACTGGCTTATGCGTGTCGCATCTGACCAAGCCCGCGACGCTTTTTGTTTTAATCCAGCTCCGACTCCCAGGTCCTCGCTGTATAAGCAATTCCTCTACAAGGCTGAAACCCAGCC